>CAVXQP010000020.1:0-73629 GCA_963763955.1 uncultured Solirubrobacterales bacterium
CGAACATCCCCGACAGGCATCCGAAGCCGATGTCGAGGGTGCCGCCGTCCCCGCCCTGCCCGACCACGCGGATGTCCTCGCGGCCCTTGGCCTTCAGCGCCGCGGCGATGCCGGTGCTGACCGCCGGCGCGTTGCCGAACAGCGAATGGATCCAGGGCAGCTGCCAGGAGCTCTCCGGATAGGGAGTGGAGAAGACCTCGAGGCAGCCCGTGGCGTTGGCCGCGATCAGCTTGCCCTTCGTCGCCCGCATGGCGGAGTCGAGCGCGAACCGGGCACCCAGGGCCTCGCCGCATCCCTGGCAGGCGCGGTGCCCGCAGGTGAGCGTGTTGGAGCGCTCCGTCCGCGCCTGGACCGCGCGTTTCTCCGGATCGAGCAGGCGACCCCCAACCGCGTAGGTGCCCGTCTGGTAGAGCTTGACGTCCTGGTAGGGCATCAGTGGCCCTCCGCAGCGACCACGCCGAGGTCGCGGAGCATGTTCTCGGCGTGCGGGCCAGGGGGCTTGCCGTCGTGCTCGCGGGCCAGCTCGCGCTGGACGAGTTCGGTGTCCAGGTCGAGGAAGTTCAGCGACTCGAGCTCGTCGCGCCCGGCCTGCATGAGCAGCCGGTGAAGCGATTCGCGGGTGATGGCCCTTCCGCCCAGACCGGCGATCACGGTGCTGCAACGCGCGTGGCCGCCCACCATCGCCTCGTGGACGTCGGTGGAGACGATCCCGCCCCGGCCGGCGGCCAGTGCCTTCTCGAGAACCACCACACGGCAAGCCCCCGAGAGAGCCTCGCGAACCTCCTCGAGGGGGAACGGCCGGAAGGACTTGATGCCGAGCGCGCCCACCCTGACGCCGACGTCGCGCATCTCGTCGACGACCTCCTCGATCGTCCCCAGCACGGAGCCGAGCGCCACGATGATCGTCTCCGCGCCCTCGGTTCGGTAGCGGCGCACCAGGCCGCCGGAGGGTCGCCCGAAGTCGACCGCGAACCGCTGGGCGACCTCGGGGATCACGTCGAGGGCCTGCATCTGCTTGTGGTGGGCGAGGTACTTGACCTCGAAGAAGGCCTCGGGACCGACCATCGCCCCGATCGTCATGGGGGCCGCGGGGTCGAGCAGCTGCCGGGGCTCGAACGGGGGCACGAACGCATCGACCTTCTCCTGGTCGGGGATCTCGACCTCGTCGTAGGCGTGGGTGAGGATGAAGCCGTCCATGCAGACCATCACCGGCAGCGAGATCTGCTCGGCGATCCGGAAGGCCTGGATGTGCAGGTCGAGCGCCTCCTGGTTGGACTCGGCATAGAGCTGGATCCAGCCGGAGTCGCGCATCGACATGGAGTCGGAGTGGTCGTTCCAGATGTTGATCGGGGCTCCGATGGCCCGGTTGGCGATCGTCATCACGATCGGCAATCCCAGACCCGACGCGTTGTAGAGCGCCTCGGCCATGAAGAGGATGCCCTGGGAGGCCGTCGCCGTATAGGTGCGGGCGCCGGTGGCGGATGCGCCGATCGCCGCGGAGAGCGCGCCGAACTCGGACTCGACCATCAGGTACTCGCAGGGGGAGAGGTCCCCGGTCCTGACCAGGTCGGAGAGGTGCTCGACGATGTGGGTCTGGGGCGAGATCGGGTAGGCGCTGATCACCTCGGGGCGGCAGAGCGCCACCGCCTCGGCGACGGCGCGGGATCCCTCTTCTTGCCTAAGCACGGGTCAGCTCCTGGATCTCATGCTGGACATACTCGTAGGCGACGTCGGCCGCAAGCATGTTGCGGTCGGCGATCTCGCCCGAGAACTTCTGGGCGATAGCCCGGACAACCGCCTGAAGGGTGACCGCGCCGGTCATCGCGGCGAAGCCGCCGAGCAGCGCGGTGTTGGGCATGGGGCGGCGGAGCTGTTTGTTCGCGACCTCACTGGCCGGCACGGTGAGGAGCTGCCCGGGCGCGAAGCCGGCGGCGAACTCGCCCAACCCCAGCTCATCGAAGCTGCGCGAGGTGTTGATCAGGACGTAGCCGTCGTCGCTGAGCCCGCTGAAGACCTTCACCTGGTGGAGCAGCGTGGGGTCCTGGATGATCAGCGCGTCCGGCTCCGAGATCGGCTCGCGGACCCGGATCTCCTTGTCGTCGATCCGGCAGAAGGAGGTGACCGGGGCGCCCGTCCTCTCCGAGCCGAAGGTGGGGAAGGCCTGCGCGTGCTTGCCGTCCTCAAAGGCCGCGATCGACAGCATCTCCGCCGCGGTGACGACTCCCTGGCCGCCTCTGCCGTGGATCCGCACCTGGAACATCTCAGGCCCTTGCCGTGGCGGCCAGCTCGTGCAGCTCCGCGATGGAGCTCTCGATTCCGTCCATGAGAACGTCCACGTCGCGGCAGGAATCGCGGTCGACGTTGAGGCAGAAATAGAGGGTCCCGTCGTAGCTGAACACGGCCAAGCCGATGGCGTGTGACGCGGCGATCGGGACCAAGGGCCAGATCTCCTCGATCTGCGACCCGAAGTAGAAGAGGGGCACTTGGGGCCCCGGGACGTTGGTGACGGTGACGTTGAAGAGCCGCGTCGCGAACAGCGAGCGAGCGACGAAGCTGTGCAGGACGGGAGGCATGTGATTGCCGAGATCGAGAAGGAAGCTCGAGCCCTCGTGCTGCGTCCCGGCCTTCAGGGCCTCGGCCTCCTCGACCTGGAGCACGTAGCGCTCGGCGGGGTCGGAGGCAGCGACCGGGAGGTGCACGAACAGCGACGAGATCTTGTTTCCCATCGCCAGGTGATCGCCGGCGCTGCGCACGTTCATGGGCACCATCGCGCGCAGGCCGGCCGCGGGCGGCTCCTCGCCGCGGTGCTCCAGCAGGCGACGCAACCCGCCGGCCGCCGAGGCGAGGACGACGTCGTTCACCGTGCCGCCGAGCGCGCGCTTGATCTGCTTCAGCTCACCGAGCTCGACGGTGAGCACCGAGAGGGTGCGCTTCGCGCCGATCGGGTCGTTCAGGCTCGTGTAGGGCGCCGCAATCAGCTCGTCGCGGACGATCAGCTCTGCGAATGCCTTCGAGCGCCGGAAGGCGTCCCGGGCGCGGGAGGGGTGGGAAGCGAAGCCGACGGCGGCCTCGGCGGCCTGCAGGCCGGACTGGCCCGCACGCACGGCCGCGTGCCCGAGCCGCAGTGCGGGATGGGCGAGGCGAGCGACGCCGCGCTGCAGGGTCGTGGGCTCGGGTTCCGCGACGGTCTCGATCTCGCTGGACCCCAGCCGGACCCCGCCGTTCGAGCTGCCGTTGACCGCCCGCTCGGGCCTCTCGCGCTCGGTGTCCAGCAGGATCGTCGCCAGGTCGACGGACCCGACCCCGTCGATCATGCAGTGGTGGGTCTTGGTGACCAGAGCCCAGTGGCCGTCGGCGAGTTCGAGGACTGCGATCTCCCAGAGCGGCTTGGTGCGATCGAGCCTCTGCGAGTAATACTCCCCGGCCCACTCCATGAGCTCGTCGCGGCCGCCCGGCGCATGCAGGCCGGCCGGGAAGACGTGGCGCTCGACCCGGAAATCCCTGTCCTCCTCCCAGGTGGGCCAGTGCAGGCCGCCCGTATGCGGGTGGGAGAGCCGTTGGGTGTAGCGCGGCAGGTCGGGCATCCTGGCGATCACGTCCCGGCGGATCTGCTCCAGCGGGGGAGCCCCGCCAGGGTGTGGCTCCAGGATCATGACCCCACCGATGTGCATGTGGGCGCTCTGGTCGATCTCCTCCAGCTCGAGGAAGGTCGCATCGAGGGCGGAGAGCTGCTCGCCCATGACCTACCGCGCCCGCGCTGCGTCGAGCAACACCCGGCGCTCCGCCGAGGCGACCAGGAGGCGGGCCTTGTCGACGGCGTCGATGTTGACCGAGATCGCGTCGATGCCGGCCTCGACGAGGAGCTGGGCGTACTCGCGGTGAACCGAAGGGGCTTGGCCGCAGATCGAGGTGGCCAGGCCGAGCTCCTTGGCGCGGGGGATCAGCATGCGCAGGTAGTCCGTGACGGCGGAGTCCCGCTCGTCGAAGAGCTCGGACAGAGTCCCGGAGTCGCGGTCGGACCCGAGCATCAGCTGGGTGAGGTCGTTGGAGCCGACCGAGATGCCCTTGACGCCGAGCTCCGCATAGCGCTCGAGGTGGAAGTAGACCGAGGGGACCTCAGCCATCACCCAGAGCTCGAAGCCCGGCCGGTCGAGCAGACCCTCCTCGCGCATCATGTCCCGGCAAGCGGTGAGCTCGCGCGGCGTACGCACGAACGGGAGCATCACGTGGAAGTTCGTGTGCCCGGCGTCCCAGACCTGGCGGATCGCCGCCAGCTCCAGCTGGAAGAGGTCGGGCTCGAGCATGTAGCGAAGCGCGCCCCGGTAGCCGATCATCGGGTTCGCCTCTTCGGGCTCGAAGCGGTCGCCGCCCTCCAGCCCCCTGAACTCGTTGGAGCGGAAGTCGATCGTCCGGTAGGTGATCGGCCGGGGGGAGAAGCCCTCAGCGAACTTCGTCAGAGCGCTGCCCATCCGCTCGACGAACTCGTCGCCCTTGCCCTGCTCGAGCAGCAGGCGGGGGTGGCGGCCCTCGAGGGCCTCGATCACCATCAGCTCGGCGCGAAGCAGGCCGCAGCCGTCGACGTTGAGCCTCGCGGCGCGCTCGATCTGTGAGGGCTCGGAGAGATTGACCAGCAGCTGGGTTGCGGTGACGGGGGCCGCGCCGGCGGTGGGGGCGGAGGCCTCTGAACCGTCATCCTCGCCGACCATGGCAACCTCGCCCTCGTAGACGGTGCCGTGAGTTGCGTCCACTGTGACCAGCTCGCCGTCGCGGAGCTTGGTGGTGGCATCGGCGGCGCCGACGACGCAGGGGATGCCCAACTCACGCGAGACGATCGCCGCGTGACAGGTCATCCCGCCAGAATCGGTGATGATCGCCGCCGAACGTCGCATCAGAGGCACCCAGTCGGGGGCGGTCATGTGGGTGACGAGGACGTCGCCCTCCTTGAGGTCGTTGCCTCGGCTGAGCTCGGAGATGATCCTCACCTCGCCGTGCCCGACGCCCGGAGCGGCGCCAAGGCCGCGTACCAGGGCCTCGCCCTCGTGCTCGGCGAGCTCAGCACTCTTGTCGCCGCCGGATGCGGTCACCGGCCGCGACTGGAGCATCCAAGCAGTGCCCTCCTCGTCGAAGGCCCACTCGGTGTCCTGCGGGGTCCCGTAGTGACCTTCGTCGCGGATCCCGAGCTTCGCCACCTCGCGAACCTCCTCATCGCTGAGAACGGGCTGCGTTGACTCCTCGCCCGAGAGCTCGCGGGTGCGGGTGCCTCCGTCGGGGAGCGGCTCGATCACAAGCTCCTTGCGTTTCACGTCGCGCTTCTCGATGTGGAGGGTCTCCTTGTCGACCACGTAACGGTCGGGAGAGACCTGACCCGAGACGACCGACTCGCCGAGGCCGAGCGAGCCCTCGATCACCAGGCGATCGCGGTCCCCTGAGGCAGGATCGATGGTGAACATGACGCCCGCTCGGGTAGAGAGGATCTGGAGCTGGACGACCACGGCGATGTCCATGTCCGCCTGGCCGAAGCCCTGCTTGGCACGGTAGAAGACGGTGCGGGCGCCGAACAGCGACGACCAGCAGCGGCGCACGGCGTCCACGACTTCATCGGGGCCGCGGACGTTCAGGAAGGTCTCGTTCATCCCGGCGAAGGAGGCCGCCTCGGTGTCCTCAGCGGTCGCCGAGGAGCGGACCGCCACCGGGGGATTGTCGCGGTCGCCCGCGAGCTCGAGGTACGAATCCCGGATCTCCTGCTCGATCTCGTCGGGGACCGGCTCCTCCTCGATCATCACGCGGACCTCCTTGGTCGCGCGGTCGAGCTCGGCGGTGTCGTCGACGTCGACGGAGGAGAGGCGCTCCTCGATCCTCTCGCGGAGGCCGCCGACGTCGCAGAAGATCGCGTAGGAGGGGGCGCCGACGACGAAACCGCCCGGAACCGGGAGGCCCGCCGCCGTCATCTCTCCAAGGTTCGCCCCCTTGCCGCCCGCGTAGTCGACGTCATCACGGGAGAGGTCCTCGAAACGGCGGAGCAGAGCGGCGGAGACTTCCATCAACGGCCCCCTTTGGGTTCGCGTGGGTCGGTTCTTCCAAGCTACTCCTGTCCAATGCGTGCTTCATCCGCGCCCGGCACCGGTCTTGGAGGTGTGGTTAACTACCGACTCCCCGGCGTTCACCACCGAACTCCCGGTGTTCACCACCGAGGTATCGGGCTTGGTCGTGCGCAAGGGTTCCGGCGTTGACCCCGATGAAGCACATCACAAGGCTGGGCCGGTGGCAGGGTCCAATGCTGCCGGCGGTCTTTGACCTCAACGGGCCTGCTCACTACGTCCACTGGCACTTCTTCCAGATGTCGGTGGCGAACGTCGTCGTGATCGGATTGATGATCGTGGTCTTCATCCTGGCGATCCTTCTGCCCTTCCCCAAGCGGGAGATCGAGGAGTGAGCCCTGAGCAGAAGCGCATGTGGACCGAGCGCGTCCGCACGCGCGCCGTCGGGGCGCTGCCGCCCGAAAAGCTCCTTCCCGACCGGCAGCCCGCATATGTCTCCTCGTGGATCTATGTATTCGGCGTTGCGACGATCGCGGCGCTGGTCGTGGTGATCGGCTCCGGCGTGATCCTTGGACTGAAGGGCCCGGCCTGGTGGCACGAGTCCGGCGTCGGGAAGTTCTTCAACAGCGTCCACCTCTGGGTCGGTCGAGGTGTTCTTCTTCGCCATGGTCGTGCACCTCTGGGGCAAGTTCTTCATGGGTGCCTGGCGCGGCGGTAGAGCTGGACCTGGGTGACGGGGGCGGTCGTCTTTCTGGTCGCGATAGGGACCGCCTTCACCGGGTACCTCTCCCAGCAGAACTTCGACTCGCAGTGGATCGCGAGCGAGGGCAAGGACGGCCTCAACTCGGTCGGGATCGGCGCCTTCTTCAATGTCATCGATTTCGGCCAGATGTACACCTGGCACGTGATCCTGCTACCGGTGGCGGTGGTGGCCCTGGTCGTGGGGCACGTTCTGCTGGTCCGCAAACACGGCGTGGTACCACCGTACGCAGCGAAGGTCGCCTCGTGATGCGTCGGCAAAGAGCCGGCGTGACTCCTCGGCGCCCCGAGGGGCCGGCCCCGCTGGAGTCAGCGGACTGGGAGGGGCCGTATGTCCGCTACGACCTGGTCAAGGAGTTCGTCATCGCGCTGGCGGTGATCACAGGATTGGTTGTGCTCCTAGCGGTCTTGTTCTCTTCTCCCGACGAAAAGCCGGTGACGATCCAGCAGTGGGCACGCACCGATCCGTCGGGATTCGTCTCCACGGCGGTCACCGAGCTGGATGGCTCGAGCGAGGTTGCCGGCTACGGCGCCCCCTACACCCACACGCCCGGAACCGGACAGAAGATCGGTCCGCTCAATCTGCAGAGCGCGGCGGGCGTTCACTTCCCGATCAACACCGCCCAGGACTTCGTGCTCAACCCGCTGAGAAGCATTCCGGGAGATGCGATCCTCACGCGAGCTCTTCGGACATATCAGGCGGCGCCACCGGCCCAGCAGAAGGCCTGGACTGACGCCTACACGAAGGCCCTCGACGGCGCCAAATTCCCGGGCGGCATTCCCGCAGCTGCCAGCTGGCAACTATGGGCCGGTGGCGCCGATGATGGCTGCTCTCGCGGGTCTGGCGGCCACCGGTGGCCTAGACGGTGCCCTGCTCAACTCGAAGCAGTTCTACCAGACGAACTACACCAAGCCGCTGCTGTTCATCTCGGGCGGTGACTATTTCGAGTCCCGGGCGGAGGACGCAGCACCTGCTCGGCACGCAGTGGGGAATGATGAACGAGACCGGCAGCTATCCGGGCCAGGTCTGGCTCTGGCTCTACACCTTTTGGTACCAGATCGCGCCTTTCAACACCTCGGACAACGCCGATGCTCAGATCTGGGCCCTGATGCTGCTGCTGTCGCTGGCATTCATCTGCATCCCGGTGATCCCGGGTCTACGTGGCCTGCCCCGCCACCTCGGCGTGCACCGCCTGATCTGGCGCGACCACTATCGGCGCGTTGAGGGAGACTCCTAACTTCCAGCGGAGCCTTGGCGCTTAGTCGTCTCCCCCTTCGCCTCGGCCATCGGCCGGTGCGTTCGGCGTCGCTGGCACTGGCAATGGCGCTGGTGCTGGCGCGGAGGTGGTCGTGACCGCAGAGGTAACGGTGGTCGTCCGAGCGACCGGCGGCTTCTTTGCGGCAGAGGGTCGAGGCGCGAGCGCCTTCCCGGCACTGAGTGGCTCGGACGAGATCCCGATCTTCTGGCTGACCATCTGGGTGGCGAGGATCGCGATCGCTGCGGCGATCAGGAGTCCCATGAGGGCAAGAAGCGGCCAGCGAAGCGGGGATGGGATCATCGCGACTCTCCTCCAACGGCGACCACCTCGGCATGCCCGGGAAGCTCGATCACAGCACGCGCGCCGCCGCCCTCGTCACGGTTCTCGACCCTGACGGATCCGCCCCATTCGCCCGCCAGCTCGCGCGCGATCGGCAGGCCGAGGCCGGTACCCCGGATCCCACTGGAGGCACTGCCGCGTCGGAACCGCTCGAAGATCTTCTCCTCCTCCCCGGCCTGCAGACCGGGTCCGTCGTCCAGCACCTCGATCCGGCCCGGCTCGGTGACGATGCGCACCTGCGAGCCGCGCGGCGAGTATCTGATCGCGTTCTCGATCAGCACGTCGATCGCCCGGTCGAAATCCGCCGGGGCGCACCAGCAGGTCCCAGCCTCTCCGGCGCTCCCACGGGTCAGTTCGACCCCGGCGTCGTCGGCCGTCTTCTCCCACCGCTCCCGCGCCCGATCGGCCGCTTGCGCGACGTCGAACTCCTCACCCGGCGACTCGCGCTCGCCCGCGCGACTTAGGATCAGCAGCTCGTCGACGATCTCCGAGAGACGATCCACCTCCCGGATTCCCGCGTCGATTTCATCTCGCCGGGGCCCCTCCGGGGTCTCTTCGCGAAGCTCCTCGAGCTGTAGGCGGACCCCGGTCAGCGGCGTCCGGAGCTGGTGGGATGCGTCGCCGACGAACTCCTGCTGTCCGCGCAGCAACCTGCCCAGGCGCTCCGTCATCCGATTGAACGAACGGGCCAGCGAGCGTTGCTCGGTGCTTCCCTCGACGGGGGCGGTCGCCGTCAGATCTCCGGATTCAACCCGGCGGGCGGCCTCCTCGAGCCGACCGATCGGGCGAGAGGTCTGTCTGGCGATCAGCGCCCCCGCGACCGCACCGAGCACGAGGATGACGATTCCGAGCACCACCAGGCCGAGGATCGATCGCCGGGTGGCGCTGTGAACGGCGGAGGTGCTCTGAGTGACCCGGACGGCGCCGACCGGCCGGCCGTTCCGGAGGATCGGCACGGCGGTCGCCAGGATCTCGGTGCCGA
Organism: uncultured Solirubrobacterales bacterium; assembly: GCA_963763955.1. Lineage (GTDB taxonomy): Bacteria > Actinomycetota > Thermoleophilia > Solirubrobacterales > 70-9 > DASUPK01. Next base: position 9,378 of record CAVXQP010000020.1, read on the forward strand.
GGGTCCGGCTCGAGCGGTTTCCCTGGAAGGTCTGGCCGCGGAGGGCGGCGGCGATCTCGGGCCGCGAGGCATAGCTGGCCCCAATTTCGGCAGGGCCCGCGCTGTCGGCGATCACCCTACCCGAGCGATTCACGACGATCACCCGGCCGCGCTGGCTCTCCGCTGAGGCGGAGACGAGGCGCTGCAGTGTCGGCCTCTGAGAGTGCTCGAGGAGCTCCGGCGCGCTCGCGGCGACCAGGTCGGCCTGGTCGCGCGCCTGCGCCCTCACCTCGGAATCGACCCGGTCGCCGAGGCTGACGGCGAGGGGCACGCCGAAGGCGATCAGGGACAGCAGCAGCAGGTACGCCACCGCGATCGTCAGTCGAAGCCGGAGGCTTACGGGGAACCGTCCTCCGGAGCGATCAACCGGAAGCCGACACCGCGCACGGTCTCTATGAACCGAGGATTCGCGCTGTCATCCCCGAGCTTACGGCGCAGTGTCCGGATGTGCACGTCCAGCGTCTTCGTCGAGCCGAACCAGTTGACGTCCCAGACCCGTGACATCAGGTCCTCGCGCGACACCACCTGCCCGCGATGCCGAGCAAGCTCGGCCAACAGATCGAACTCCTTTCGCGCGAGCCTCAGCGGCTCCCCGGCGAGTCGCACGGTCCGTGCGCCGGGATCGACCTCCAGCTCGCCGATCACCATGGGCTCGGCCGGCGCGGCCGTATCGGCGCGCGGCCGCCTCAGGATGGCGCGGATCCGGGAGATCAGCTCGCGTGAGCTGAACGGCTTGACGACGTAGTCGTCGGCGCCGAGCTCCAGTCCGAGTACCCGGTCCATCTCCGTGCCGCGGGCCGTCAGCATCACGATCGGGACGTCCGAGTCCTTGCGAAGGGTCCGGCAGACGTCGGACCCGTCGCCGTCGGGCAGATTCAGGTCCAGCAGGACGAGTGCCGGATCGACACGGCCGGCGGACTCGAGCGCCTCGGCGGCGGTGCGCGCCACCACGGGCTCGAAGCCGTTTCGCCGGAGAGCTCTGGAAAAGGGCTCGAAGATCGCCGCCTCGTCTTCGACGAACAGGATTCGCCGCGAAGCGTGTGAGTCGGGCATGGTCGCGCCAATGTAGCGCCGCCGATGGGCGCGGATCCTCTCCTCGCCGGATTCCTTCCCGTCTCTTTACCTGGTCTTTCCGAGCGGTTTCCCCGGCAATTCTGAGAATCGCATCTCTCCGTCACACGACGTTAGGAGTGCCAGTGCGCGACTTGAGAATGAAGATTGCCGCTTTCGCGATCGCTCTCGGCCTGGGTGGCCTGGGCGGCTATGCGGTCAGTTCCAGCAAGACCCCGCAGGCGACCACCGCAACACTCGCCCAGGGGACCAAGGTGATCCGCCGGACGGTTCACGCCAAGCGGCCGAAGGCGAAGGCCACGCGTCACTCACACGCTGCCGCGGGGCACGCTCTCGCGAGCACGCCCGTCTCGACGGGGTCGAGTGGCGCCGGCTACTCGGGATCGAGCAGCAGCCGGCCGGTGAGCACCGGCACCAGCGGCTCCTCGGGTCCCTCCAGTGGGGGTAGTCACGGGCCGGTGCACACCGGCACCAGCGGCGCCTCCGGAGGCGGCTCCGGTCATTCGCCCGTCTCAACCGGCTCGAGCGGCGGCGGTGCTGGTGGTGGCGGGGGCGAAGGCGACGGCGGCGGAGAGCACGAGGGCGGCGACTGAGCGCCGCTTTTCGCCGGGCCTCGAAGCTTTTCCAAACCTTTCCCCAGCCTTCCCTGGCCGCTTGACGGTCGCTACGCAGAATGGCTCCACAAGCACGACCAAGGAGCAGATGCGGTGAAGGACTTGAGAAGCAGGATCGCAATTGCAGCGGTGGTCTTCGGCCTCGGTGGCCTCGGTGGCTTCGCGATGGGCTCGAACCCCGCCGGGCAGCAGCAGGTGTCGAGCGCGGCGATCGCCGCGCACACGAGCCAGAGCACGCCCCGGGTCTCCACGGGTGCCAGCGGCGCGGTGAGCACCCCCGTGGTCAACGCCCCGGCTTCCCAGACACTGGCACCCCGGAACGCGTTCGGCGGGGGCGGACGAGATGACTGAGCGGCCGGCCCCGACGCCCGAGCGGCCGACACCACGCAGGCGTGAGGGAAAGCCGCGGCCTCTTCCGACGGTGTTCGCGGCGCTGGCGATCTTCGCCGTCGCCTTCGAGTTCCTGGCCTTCCAGCTCAGCTCGGGCAGAGACCCGGCCGTCGGAGCCGGGTCGGCGGTGAGCACGCCCGTGACCATGACGAGACCGGCCAAGAAGCTCGTGATCACGAAGGTGATCCCCGCGGGCGGCGGCGCGGTCGGCGGCTCCAGCTCCAGCTACTCGTCCTCGGGATCGGCTGCGGCGCCGGCCCCGGTGACCACCTCCTCGTCATGAGCTTCCACGACCTCACATTCGATGCGATGGGCTGCGAGGTTCGCCTGCTGGTCGGGGAGCCGCTTCCCGGCTCGCCTCCCGCGGACCACGCCGCCGAGCTCGGCCGGATCTTCATCCAGCGGTTCGAGGCGGCCCTCTCGCGCTTTCGCCGGGAGAGTGAGCTGACGGCGTTCAACGAGGATCCGCGGGCCGAGGTGCCCGCCTCGCCGCTTCTCCGCAGCGCCGTCCGGGCGGGGGTCTGGGCTGCAGAGCGCACCGGCGGCCTCGTTGATCCGACCCTGCTCGAGGCGATCGTCGCCGTGGGCTACTCGGAGTCGCGAGCGGGCGTTGACCCGGTTCCGCTCGCGGACGCCCTGGCACTCGCCCCTGAGCGCCACCCAGCACGACCGCATCCCGACGCGGCGTGGCGGCTGATCGAGGTCGACGACGAGTCGGGCACGATCCGGCGCCCGCCGGGGCTCGGCTTCGACACCGGCGGCAGCGGCAAGGGGCTGGCCGCCGATCTCCTGGCCGAGCGGCTGCGGGGCTATTCCCGCTACGTGGTCGACTGCGGCGGCGACGTCCGCGTCGGGGGCTTCGCGCTTCAGCTCGACCCGTTTCCCATTCATGCCCGCCACCCGATCGACGGCGAGGCGGCGGCCATCTTCTATGTCTCCACCGGCGGGATCGCGAGCTCCGGGGTCGACACCCGTGTCTGGCGCCGAAGCGACGGCTCCTTCGCGCACCACCTCCTCGACCCGAGCACCGGCGAGCCGGCCTGGACCGGCCTCGTAGGCGCGACCGCCCTGGGTGCCGATGCCCTCGAGGCCGAGACTCTCTCGAAGGCGGCGCTGCTCAGCGGCAGGGACCGAGGCCGGGAGCTGCTCGCCGAGCACGGCGGCATGCTCGTCGACGAGTGCGGCGAGGTGGAGCTGGTCGGCCCGGTGAGCGCCAAGCTCGTCGGGCGGCGCAGTCTGGGTTTCCGGTCGATGCCGGAGACGGTGGCTGGAGGCCGCGCGTGAGCCAGGCCCTCACCCAGCATGTCTGGTGGCTCGCGAGTCGCGCCTCGGGCGTCGTCGCGCTCGGGCTCGTGACGATCTCCGTCCTCCTCGGACTGACCATGGCCGGCAAGCTCTCACGCAAGCCGGGAGCCGGGCGGGTCTTGAGCGCGATCCACGAGCAGACTGCGATGACCGGCCTGGTGGCCATCGCCGTGCACGGCCTCACCCTGCTCGGCGACCCCTGGCTCAACCCCGGGCCGGCCGGGATCGCGATTCCCTTCACCATCGCCTACAAGACCTTCTGGGTGGGCCTCGGGATCACCGGCGGCTACCTCGCGGCACTGCTCGGCCTGAGCTTCTATGTGCGCCGCCGAATCGGTCCTCGCCTCTGGAGGCGGGCCCACAAGGCGACGATCCTCGTCTACGCCCTGGGCGTGGCCCACACGCTCGGCGCCGGCACGGATGCCTCGAGTCCATGGCTGTTCTGGCCGGTGGTCGCCAGCATCCCCGTCGTCGCCGGATTGTTCCTCGCTCGGGTGGTCCAGGGGATCCGCAGGGGCCGCGCGCGCGCCCGCTCCGCGCCTGACCGCCGCGACACCGCCCGAGAAAGAGGCCGAGAGCTTCCGCCGGATGTCGAGATTCCACCGCGGCATCGGCAGCGCGAGATCGAGGAGCCGGCGGTCGCATGACCGGCGAGGGAACCCTGATCGTCGGCGGCGGCCTGGCCTCGCAGCGCTGCATCGAGACGCTGCGGGCGCGCGGCTACGAGGGCCGGATCGCGATGGTCTGCGCCGAGGCCGAGCTGCCCTACGACCGGCCGCCGCTCTCCAAGGGGATGCTCGCCGGCGAGGTGGAGGAGTCGGAGGTCGAGTTCCGTCCGGCCAGCTGGTACGCGGACCAGTGCATCGAGCTCATCTTCCGCCGGGCCGTGGGAATCGATGCGAAGCGCCGCGGCGTCCGGCTCGACGACGACAGCGAGCTCGGCTACGAAGACCTTCTGATCGCCACCGGCAGCGCACCTCGAGTCCTTCCGCAACTCGATCGCTTCTCGAATGTCCACTCCCTGCGAACCCTGGCGGACGCCCGGAGGCTGCGCGGGGCCTTCCGCACCGGGGCTCGCCTGGCGATCGTCGGCGCGGGCTTCATCGGCCAGGAGGTCGCCTCCACCGCACGCCGCGCCGGACTGGAGGTGACGATCATCGAGGCCCTGCCAGCACCGCTCGGTTCGGTGCTCGGCGAGGACATCGGCCGCTGGTTGATGTCGATGCACGCCGACGAGGGCGTCGACGTGAGGCTCTCGACGAAGCTCGAGGGAGCGCGGGGCAACGGAGTGGTCGAGGAGCTTCACCTGAGCGGGGGAGAAAAGCTGGCCTGCGATGCGGTCGTGGTGGGAATCGGCGTGGTCCCGGACTCGGAATGGCTGAAGGGAAGCGGCTTGCCGACCGACGGGGTCCTCACCGACGGTGCGGGCCGCACGAAGCTCCCGCATGTCTTCGCCGCCGGCGATGTTGCTCGCGGTTTCGACGACCGCGTGGGAGAACATCGCCGAACCGAGCACTGGGAGGCGGCAGCCAGAGGGGGAATGGCGGCGGCGCGGGCGATGCTCGGCGAGGAGCCCGCTCCAGGCCCGCTGACCGGGTTCTGGAGCGATCAGTACGGCCTGCGCATCCAATACGTCGGCCATGCCGATCTCGCAGACGAGACAACCATCGAGGGCCGGCCGGCCGATCGCAGCTTTGCAGTCGTCTACACGCGTCGTGGCCGCCCCGTTGGCGCCCTCGCTGTCGACGACCCACGCGCGTTTGCGCGGCTCCGCAAGGAGATCGAGCGGGCGCACACCAGGAAGAACCACGAGCAAGAGAGGAGCAACGATGAGCTACGTCCCAAAGATCGACAAGAGCGCCTGCAGCGCGCACGGTGACTGCGTCGACATCGCCCCCGGCGTCTTCGCGCTGGGCGAGACCGCGGAGGTGATCGGCGAAGGCTCCGACGAGGAGATCCTGAAGGCCGCCGAGGCCTGTCCCGCTCTCGCGATCGAGGTGATCGACTCGGAGACCGGAGAGACGGTCTACCCGTAAGCGGCCACCCTGGAGTTCAGCTCTCCTTGACGACGGCGTAGACGATTCGCTCGGCTACGCCGATCACGATCTCGCTCATTCGCTCGCATTGGCGGTGGAGCTCGCGACCCGAGATGCGCTCGCGGGTGTCCCTGAGCTCGAGCAACCTGGCGCTCTCGCTGTAGTAAGCGTGCTGCAGGTGGCGCGCCGTCTTGATCGCGGCGTCCGCGGCAGCGGTAGCCCGGTCGTCGTCCGAGCCGAGGTGGCCGATCGCCTCGTCGATCTGCCGTGTTGCCTGCACGAGCAGTTTCGTCATCGTCGCGATTCCCTCGTCGGGGACGAAGCCCATTGCCTCCGCCTCCTCGATCAGGTCGCGCCCGCGGTCGAGAATCCAGTCGAGTCCGCGGGAGAGGGTGAATACATCCTCCGGCTCCAGTTGCAGGATGAAGGCCTCGCGCAGGGCGTTCATGAGGTCGCGCTTGGCCGCATCGCCGCGGGGCTCGGCATCGCGAACGGTCTGGGCGGCGGCAGTGTCACCGTCTGCCCACCTCGACAGTGCCTCGAGGGCGTCGAGGGTCACCGCCGTCTGCCGGCGAAGCAACCCGATGACGTCAGGGGTCTCGGGAAGAAACCAGCGTCGGTCCCGCCGCTCGCTCATGTCAGCAGGCTCACGAGGCCGAATATGCCGGCGGCGAGCGCGGCCGACGCGGGCAGGGTTATGAGCCAGGCCAGCCCGATCTGACGAACCAGCTCCCAGTTGACGTGGCGCAGGCGCCGACGGCCCGCGCCGATTCCGACCACCGACGATGCGACGACCTGACTGGTAGATACGGGCGCCCCGAGGAGCGAGGCGCCGAGGATGACGCCAGCCGACGAAGTCTGGCTCGAGAGCCCTTCGAGCGGATGAATGCGGTAGATGCGACGGCCCACGGTTCGAATGATGCGCCAACCGCCCAGGCTCGTCCCCGCCGTCAGCGCCGCGGAACAGGCGACGATCACCCAGGTGGGCGCCGAGAGGGAATTGATACGCCCGTCGGCGAGTAGGAGTGCAGCGATTACGCCGACCGATTTCTGCGCGTCATTGGCGCCGTGGCTGAAGGAGAGCGCCGCCGAGGTGACCCACTGGCTGCCCTGGACGGTGCCGTGCCAGCGCTGGGTTGCCCGCCTCGCGACCCGTCGCAGAGTCCGGATCACCAGCAGCGCGGCGAGGCCTCCAAGCACCGGCGAGACCGCGAGGGCGATCAGCGTCCCGAAGACCCCGACCGGGTGCAGTCCGTCCATCCCGCCCCAATTGACCGCGTGGACTCCCCCTTCGACGACAGCGGCCCCTACGAGACCGCCCACCAGGGCATGACCTGAGCTCGAGGGCAACCCCAGTCGCCAGGTCGTCACGTTCCAGGCCGTGGCTGCCGCCAGACCCGAGCCGATCACCGCAACCGCCTCCGACGGCGACACCGTCACTATTCCCCCGATCGTGTCGGCGACGGCCGCGCCGAGTAGCAGCGGGCCCAGGAGGTTGAAGACCGCGGCGAGGACGATCGCCTGCGACGGCCGCGCGGCGCGGGTGGCCACCAGGGTTGCGATCGCGTTCGAGGCGTCGTGCAACCCGTTGGTGACCGCGAAAGCCAGAGCCAGGAGGACGGCGATCGCGAGCCCGGCATCCATCCGCCGACTCTATGCGGGCGGGTGGCGATAGCGTTGCGGAGTGCGAGATCGAGGTCGGCGTCAGCGATGAACAAAGAGCAAAGTGACACCCGGACCCGTGTGCTCATTGTCGGGGGCGGTGTGGCGGGGCTCGAGACCCTGCTGGCATTGGGCGATCTGGCGGGCGACCGGGTCTCGCTGACCCTGGTCGCCCCACAGCCCGACTTCATCTACAAGCCGCTGCTGGTCGAGGAGCCGTTCGATCTCGGGCCCGCGGAGCGTCATGAGCTCGCGCCGCTCGCCGAAGAGAAGGGAGCGCGGTTCGTGCGGTCGGCCGTCAGCGCGGTTCGACCCGAGGACCACGTCGTCGAGCTCGACGATGGCTCGACGCTCGAATACGACTATCTGGTCGTCTGCACCGGGGGCAGGTTCAAGCCGGCGCTCGAGGCTGCGACCACCTTCCCATCGGGCAGCAAGTCGTTCAGCGCCGACGAGATTCTCAATCGAGCCGAGGGAAAGGATCACCGCCTGGTGTTCATCGTCCCCTCAGGCGTCGTTTGGTCGCTGCCGCTCTACGAGCTGGCCCTGATGACCCAGCGCCGCGCCGTCCAGCGCGGCCTGGACGTGAAGATCGCGATCGTCACACCGGAGTCCGCCCCTCTGGCGATCTTTGGGCCAGCGGCAAGTGAGGCCGTCAGCGAGCTGCTCAAGGCAAGGGGAATCCACATGTTCACGGGCTCGAGGGTGCGGGAGATGGACGAGGGCGGAATTACCCTGACCCCAGGGGATCGAGTGCTTGGCCCGGCGGAGGCGATCGCGCTCCCGGTCATGGAGGGGCCCGCGATCGATGGCCTGCCCGCGGACGAGCAGGGCTTCATCCCGGTCGACGAGCATGGACGGGTGAAGGGGGTCGAGGACGTCTATGCGGCCGGGGACGGGACCAACTTCCCGATCAAGCAGGGTGGTCTCGGCACCCAGCAGGCCGACGCGGCCGCGGAGCACATCGCGCACCGACTCGGCGCGAGTGAGACCCCGGAGCCCTTCAGGCCGTTGCTGCGCGGCAAGCTGCTGACTGGTGACGAGTCGCTCAGCCTGAGCACCGACGTCGCGGGCGGGGGAGGGGCGGGCGTGGCCTCGGCAGACTATCTGTGGTGGCCGCCCCACAAGATCAGCTCCCGCTACCTGGCGCCCCTGCTGCACTACGGCGACGTCCATGGCGAGCCCGAGCCGCCCCGGCGTTCCCTCGACGTCGAGGTCGCCCTGCCGAAGGAGTGGCACGAGGAGCCGATGGCGCTTGACTCGAACGAGCCCCCGAAGGTCGACTGAGCTAGACGCCGAGCACGGCGCTCAGGGCGAGCATCACGATCGCTCCCGCCGCCAGGCCCACCGGCCCACGCCAGCCGAGCGGCCACAGCGATCGGGGCAGCAGGTCCGCGACGACCAGCGCGAGCATGGCTCCGGCGGCGAATGCAAACGAGACGGGCAGCAGTGACCTCACGCTCTCGACCAACACGAACGCAATCCCCGCACCGAGCGGCTGCGGGGCGCTCGTCAGCACCGCTGCCCAGAACTGCTGCGTCCGGCTGAAGCCAGCATCCGCCATCGGAATGGCGATGCTCGTGCCTTCCGGAATGTTCTGCAGGGCGATCGCCACGATGACGAAGAGACTGAGCCCCGCCGTGTCGGACGCATAGGCGGTGCCAATCGCAAAGCCCTCCGGCAGGCTGTGGACGAAGAGCACGAAGAAGACGAGCACCGACAACCGGACGCCGGCCCCGCTCATCGCGCCGACATGGATATCGCGACCGCGCAGCGCGAGCCGGGCGATCGTCAGGAACGCAACTCCAACCCCGAGGCCCACCGTGACTTCCGCTGTGGTGCCCTCGTCGGTCGCCGGCAGGAGCAGCCCCACGATCGATGCGACCGTCATGACGCCGGCCGCGAGCCCCCAGAGCGCCGGCTCCCAGCTCGAGGCGCCTCGGCCGAGGTAGAAGACGGGGATCGCGCCAAGCCCCGTCGCCAACGCCGTCGCGGCGCCAAGGGCCACGACTGTCAGCAGCTGAATCATCGGGTTAGTGTGGACGCCCTGGCGGCGCTCACCCAGGTATCGGTCGCCCCCGCCGCGCGCGGCCGGGGCATTGCGGAGATGCTGTAATCACTGCTCGCCGGCATGGAGCTGATCGAGAGGATGCTCCGGGCGGACGGGGCCCGAGCCGGGTAAATTGCGCCGCCGCATGTACCGCAACGTCGTAGTCGCCTATGACGGAAGCGAGACAGCGCACACAGCGCTCGCTCGCGCCGCCGAGATCGCGCAAAGCGACGGCGCCTCCTTGACGCTCGTGGAGGCAGTGGCGGGCAAGGTGCCCTCGCCGGCACCGGGCGCGCCGCCCCTGGCCAAGCCGGAGAAGCGGGCGATGGTCCGGGAGGATCTCAGAAGGGCCATCAAGCAGGTCGATCCCGAGCTTCAGGCCGGCGGCTGGGTGATCGGGGGCCCGCCAGCCAAGGGGATCCTTACGGTGGCTGACGACATCGGGGCCGACCTGATCGTCACCGGCTCGCGCGCCCGCGGCGCCGTCACGCGGACCGTGCTGGGCAGCGTCTCAACCGAGATCCTGCACGGCGCGCATTGCGACGTGCTCGTCGTGCATCCCTCCACAGGCTAGGACAGGGCTTGACCGGCGAGCGGCGCCGAGACAGCCCCGTTCGAGCGCACCGCACACCGGGTCGCCATGTCTACTGGCGCGTCGCCCGCCGTCGGCGGGTGCTCCTGGCACGAGGATCCGTGGCCGCCCTGCTTGCGGTCGTGGGCCCCGGGCTCCTCGCCGGGCTCTCCGACGACGACCCGGCGGGGATCACGACCTACTCCATCCTCGGCGCTGACCACGGCTACGAGTTGCTCTGGGTGTTGGCGCTCTCAACCGGGGCCCTGATCGTCTTTCACGAGCTCGCCGTGCGCATGGGTGTGGTGACCGGGAAAGGACTGCTGGCCCTGGTCCGTGACCGGTATGGCGCCCGAGGGGCGGGGATCGTCCTCGCCGCTCTCGTCGTCGCCAACACCGGAACGCTCTGTGCCGAGTTTGCAGGTGTCGCCGCCGGAATGGACCTGCTCACGGGGATGAGCCGCTATGTGAGCGTCCCGCTGGCAGCGACCGCTGTCTCCCTGCTCGTCCTCAGGGAGTCCTTCAAGCGGGTAGAGCACGTTCTCTTGCTGCTCAGCGCGATCTTCGTCACATACATCGTCTCGGGCATCCTCGCCCACCCGGACTGGGGCGCGGCGGCGAAGGGCCTGGTGGTCCCGAGCATCACTCTGAATCGGGACGCTGTCCTGGTCGCCGTGGCGACCGTGGGCACGACGCTCGCCCCATGGGGGCTTGCCTTCATCCAGTCCTATGCCGTCGACAAGAAGATCAGAGTCGAGGACCTGCGCTACGAACGCGTCGATGTCGTGGTCGGTGCCGTTCTCACCGGTGTGATCGGCCTCTTCATCGTGGTCGCCTGCGCCGCGACCCTCCACCCTCAGGGAATCTCGATCAATGATGCGCGCGACGCTGCGCGCGCCCTGGAGCCCCTCGCGGGAAGTCTGGCGGCGACGCTGTTCGGTCTCGGCTTCCTCGGCGCTGCACTGCTCGCCGCCGCGATCGTCCCGCTGTCGACGGCTTACTCGGTCTCAGAGGCCGTCGGAGCCCCATGCGACATCAACGATTCCTTCCAGGAGGCTCGACTCTTCTACCTCTCGTATGGAGCTGTCGCTCTGGTCGCCGTCGCGGTCGTCCTCATCCCGGGGGCGCCGCTGATCAAGATCCTCTTTCTCTCCCAGGCGCTGAACGCCGTCCTCCTGGTGGTGCTGCTGCCCTTCATGCGCTCTCTTGGTCAAGACGAGAGCCTGATGGGCGCCCATGCGCTTGGGCCGGCTGACAGGCTCGCGACCGCCGTCGCGCTCGCCCTGATCGTCGCCTCGGTCCTGGCCCTGGCCGGCCTCACCGTGGCCGGGTGATGTCGACCGACGAGGATTCGCCGCGATCGTAGTCCTCATCCCGACCGCGCCAAGCACGCCACTCCCACTCAGCCGAGCTTCGGACCAGATAGCCGCCCACTCCCTGCCGATCGTGCGCGATAGCGTTGACACTGGCCAGGAGAGCGAGGCGAGGAAGGAATGAACGACCAACCCCGGAGCAGCGGCAGTCGCGTGGTGATTGTGGGCGGTGGGGTCGCAGGCCTTGAGGCGCTGCTCGCACTGCACGACCTGGCCGGTGAGCATGCCGAGCTCACCCTGGTCGCGCGGTCACCCGACTTCCTATACAAGCCTCTGTTGGTGGAGGAGCCGTTTGGCGTGGGGCCGGCGGAGTGGCACGAGCTCGGGCCGCTCGCGGAAGAGCAGGGGGCCCGCTTCGTGCGCCAAACAGTCGGCGCTGTCGACACCGACGCGCATCTGGTCGAGCTCGACGACGGCTCCGAACTCGAATACGACCAGCTGGTCGTCTGTGTTGGGGGCCGCGACAAGCCGGCTTTCGATCAGGCGACCACCTTCCCCTCGGGCGGACGTGAGCCGTACAGGGCCGACGAAGTCCTGGATCGGGCGGCAGGGAAGGATCATCGGATGGCCTTTGTCGTTCCGTACGGCGTCACCTGGTCGTTGCCGCTGTACGAGATCGCCCTGATGACGCAGCACTGGGCGGCCGATCGGACGCTCGACGTCAAAATCGCGATAGTGACGCCGGAATCCGCTCCCCTGGCCATATTCGGGCCAGCGGCCAGCGCGGTTGTCGGAGGGTTGCTCGACGCCCGTGGGATCGAGTTCTTCCCGAGCTCCACCGTGCGCGAGCTCGACGATGCTGGAATCAAGCTCAGTCCCGGCGATCGGGCACTGGGCCCGGCCGAGGTGGTCGCCTTGCCGCTGATGGAGGGACCGGCGATCCACGGCCTGCCCGCTGATGACCAGGGCTTCATCCCGATCGACGATCACGCCCGAGTCAGAGGTGTCAAAGACGTTCACGCAGCGGGCGACGGAACGACGTTCCCGATCAAGCAGGGCGGCCTCGCTGCCCAGCAGGCCGATGCTGCCGCCGAGGACATCGCCCATCGGTTGGGGGCGGCCGTCGAACCACAACCATTCCGGCCGATGCTGCGCGGCAAGTTGTTGACTGGCGACGAGTCGGTCAACCTCCGCACCGATCTCGCGGGCGGGGGCGGCGAGGGCCAGGCCTCACCGGACATCCTCTGGTGGCCTCCGCACAAGATCAGCGCCCGCTACCTGGCGCCCTACCTCGACCGCGGCGAGGTCCACGAGGAGCCCGAGCCGCCGCGTCGCTCCATCGACGTGGAGGTCGGCTTTCCCAAAGAGTGGCACGAGGAGCCGATGGCCCTCGACCCCTACGAGCCGCCCAAGTAGGCCTTCACCGCCGTGATCAGTACGAACCAATTCAGACGGCGAGGTCCCGCCGCTCGAACAGCCGTCCTCCGATAACGGCGAGCAGGCCAGCCGAAGTCATTCGGAAAGATTGCCTTCGGCGGATCGCGACGCTATCGCGGCGGCTGTTCAAGCCAAACAGCCGGGCGTTGCCGGATGTCGGATGAAGCAGATCGACCAGAGTCCGAGCCAATCCGAAATCTCGCCGCGGCACCAATAGCCCGCAGAGCAGGATCTTGGGGCAGGATGAAGGCGGGCATGAATTGCACCGCCAGGAACTCGGTTCGGGCGAACGCGCTGACCAACAGCCCAAGCGACATTCCCAGCACCCCGTTCGCGATCGCCAGCAGCGCAACCCAGAAAGCCGATCCCGCGGTGGTCAGATCGAGCACCAGGTAAGCGAAGCCGGTTGTCACCGCCGCCTGCAGCCCCGCAAGCAGCGCGAACGCGATCCCGTATCCGACAAGCAGGTCCAGCTTTGAGAGGGGCATTGTCATCAACCGCTCGAGCGTCCCTGTCGTCCGCTCCCGCAGCATCGTGATGGAGGTGATCAGGAACATCACGATCAACGGGGACAAGCCTAAAAGCCTCCCCAGCTGGTCCAGAGATGCGGGAAGGGCGCGACGTCGCCGGCTCGAACGGGACCGCCGGAGCCAGACCCCATGATCACCAGGACCGAATCGGGCTACCTGGAGCGAGAACAGGGCCGGGCGAGGTGGGATCCGTGGGAGGGCTGGCACCTTCGGAAGAGATGTTGGAGCCCCAGCGTTGGAGGACGGGACGCGAAGGGTGGTGAAGATGCCAAAGACAAAGGAGCGGCCCCGCTAGCTAGTTGTGCCCGTCGGCACCGGGACCGCCCCTCTGAGGAAACAACGAAATATGCGAAGAGAAATTCCGACGAAGCACCAGCGAAAGGAACTGGCCGAGATCAAGCGCCGGACGGGAATGTTCATGCCGGAGGGGATGACCTTCGGGCTCGCCAGCGTCAAGCTAGGCCACCACTAGCATTGAAGTCCTCGGGGAGGATGCTGTCGGTAGCGAGGCCGGTCACGAACCGCTCGGCTTCCTCGCTCATGTTGGCCCGAATGACGGCGCGAAGGTCCTGCATCAGCTCCTGGTCCCCGCGGTCTATCTCGTCCTCGTAGCGGTCGACCTCGTCCTGGGAGTAGCTGCTCTGGGCCGACCACTCGCACTCGGGGCAGCGGAGTTCGACGTTCCAGCCGTCGCCCTGCTCGTGCCAGCTGACGGGCTGCACCAGGATCGAGTCGCAGTTCGGGCAGCAGTGCATGCCATTCTCCGATTGCCTCTTGCTCTGGAAATCCATGCGTTTCTTCGCCACGACAGGCGTTCGTCGCCCTATACCCAGAAGAAGCGGCCCAATGCCTCAAATGGGTACGGGTGAAGGTGTGGGCTCGTTCAGGTGCTGACTGGGGATCAGGGCGACCGATTGACTGCGGAGGATTGACTCACCTCCGGGGCCACTCTCTTTCCGACCGGATGGGACGAGTCGGCGCCGCTGACCGAGATCTCGATCTCCTACCGCGACGAGAATGACATCGACGTGGCGATGCGGCCCGGGAGGTTCTTGAAGGCGACGACCTCCGGGTGATGGAGCAGGTCGCCTCTGACGCGATTGTCCGGGGCAAGGCCAGAGTCGGCGAGCTACGGACTTGCGGCCAGCAGGTCCTGAAGCTCGCGCCCAAGGGCGCCGACGATCTCGGTCGGGTCGGGGACCAGGCCGCGGTCGGCCATCACGCCGACCGTCACCTCGCCGGCGTAGCTGAAGATCGAAAAACTCATCGCGACGCTGCCGGCGGCCGGCGCCCAGACCAGGACGCCGCGCACCGGGGTGCCGGCGAGGTAAACAAGCTCGGCCGGCCCGGGCACGTTGGTGATCACCGCCGAGCCGGCGGCGCTGAAGAACTCGAGTAGCCGCTGCTCCACCTCGCTCGGGGTCGTCCCAAGCGCCTCGAGCAGGCCATAGCCGACCGCGCCCTCGGGCGAATCCTTGATCTCCGCCATGCGGCGATGCACCTCGTGCAGGCGCCGCCGCGCGTCCTCAATCCCCACCGGGACCGCCAGCAGCACCAGCCCGAAGCGGTTGCCGAGCCGCCGCGGCAACGGCTCGTCTAGGGGGCGGAGGTTGAAGGGGACGAAGGCGTGCATCTCGTCGACCAGGCTGTCGCGGGCGGCGAGGTAGCTGCGCAAGGCGCCGGCGATCGCGGTGACCAGCACATCGTTGACGGTGGTGCCGGTGGCGTGGCCGACCGCCTTCACCTCGTCGAGCGGCATCGGCTCCGACCAAGCGACCCGCTCGCCGACCCCAAGATCGCCTTTGAGCACGGTGCCCACGTCGGGCCCTGAGAAGAGCGACTTGCCGACCGCCTTGACGTCGTCGCCGGCCGCCGCCGCGAGGTCGATCAGCCTGGAGGGGTCGCGCACGACCTCTACCGCTTCGTGGGCCCCTGCGCGGCCAAGGTCCAGCCCGGCCGAGGCCACGCGTTGCGGGGCGCCGGCGACGTCACCAAGCAGGCCGCCGATCCCGCCGCCCCTGCCCTGCTCGGGCTCCTCGGGCTCGATCTGCGCGTCGGCTTGGTTGTCGGTCAGCGAAAGCAGCACCCTGGCAAGGGCGACGCCGTCAGCGATGCAGTGGTGCATGCGGGCGACGATCGCCGAACCCTTGCCATAGCCGTCGATCAGGTACCAGTCCCAGAGCGGACGCGAGCGATCAAGCGGTTGCGCCATCAGGTCGCCGACGAGCTCCTGCAGCGCCGCCGCGTCGCCTGGCGGCGGCAGAGCCCGGCGGTGCAGGTGCAGGTCGAGGTCGAAGTCGGGGTCGTCCTGCCAGGTCGGGGCGCGCAGTGGTACCCAGCTCTCCCTGATCCGTCGGCGGAAGGTCGGAAAGCGATCGACGAGCCGCGTCGCGACCACCTCTCGCACCGCATCCCAGTCGAGCGGCTCATCGCACCACATCGCCGACGTGATCACCATCAGGTTGGTCGGCCGGTCCATGTGCAGCCAGGCCGCGTCCGCGCTCGACATCCCGTGGGCGGAAGCCATATGTGCAGTATCCCCTCGTCGGCATCACATGAAAAGCGGGCCGGGCGCTGCCGGCGGCCGCTCGCAGCGGGCAGGCCAGGGGTGCGATGATCGAACCGATCGGTTCACCAGCGGTCGCCTGGCGCTGATCGCCTATACGGGCCGCAAGAGTGGCGACGAGCACACAATCCCTGTGTGCTGTACCGCGACAAGGGCGACGAGGTGACGATCGCGGTCGGCTGGCGCGAGCGCAAGCTCTGGTGGCGCAACCTGACGGGGGAGGGTGGCCCCGTTCGCCTGCTAGTGCGAGGGCAGGACCTCCGGGGTCACGCGGTGGCGACGCGGGACCCGGGGCGCGATGCGCTGGTCCGCGTGCGGGTTGAGTCGCGGGACTGATGACGGCTAGACGCATCCTGGTCGCGCGCACGCCCATATCGCGTGAATGCAGGCATGGCACCGTGTTCCGACTCCGAGCGCAGTCGGTGGAGAACACGGATGGCAGCGCCAGCACGAGATGCGACCGTGTCCACGTGAACTTGATTCAAGGGAAGGAAGCAATGAGGCTCTCCCTTATTGGCGGGTAGGAGAGGCTGGTGAGGGAGATCTTCAGCCAGGCGCTCGGCGCCACCCGCGCAACCGCCTCGGTGATGGCCCGAGACCTGCTCGGCTCCCGCGCCGAGGACCCACTCGCCGAGCGTGACCCGCGGTTCATCCGCCAGACCCTGCCAGCCTATAGCCGCGCGGCGCAACTCTATTTCCGTCCCAAGGTGCGCGGTCTAGAGCAGATCCCGGCCGAGGGGCCGGTGCTTCTTGTCGGCAACCACTCGGGCGGCACGCTGATCGCCGACACCTTCGCCTTCGCCTACGGTTTCTACAACTACTTCGGCCCCGACCGGCTGTTCCACCAGCTCGCCCACGACCTCGTCTTCCGGGTGCCGGGTCTCGTCATGCTGCGCCGGTACGGGACGATCCCGGCCAATCACGAAAACGCGATGAGGGCGCTGGGGAAGGGCGCTGCGCTTCTGGTCTATCCGGGCGGGGACCACGAGACCTACCGCCCCTCTTGGCACTCGGGAGAAATCGACTTCGGACATCGCAGCGGCTTCGTCCGCCTCGCGCTTGCGACTGACGTCCCGATCGTCCCCGTAGTGGCAATCGGCGGCCAGGAGACCGCCCTCTTCCTGACCCGCGGCGAGCGGCTTTCTCACCTCCTTGCCCTCGACAGACTGCTGCGGCTAAAGGTCGTGCCGATCCAAATCGCACCTCCCTTCGGCGTGACGGTGCTGGACCTGCCGGGCCGCATCCCGCTGCCCTCCCAGATCACGATCCAGGTCCTACCCAGGATCGACCTGCGCCGCCGATTTGGCCCCCAGCCCCACGAGGAGGCGGTCTACAACGCGGTCACGATGATGATGCAAGAGGCGCTCGACGAACTCTCGGCCGAGCGCGAGCTGCCGATCGTTGGCACGCTCGGTTCGCGGGACGAGACGAGCGAAGTCGTCGAGGAGCTGCAGCACGGCGGTCTCGAGCGCGAGGTCGAAGCCGCGATCGAGGCCGACGAAGTCAAGAAGCGGGGTGGGCAGATATAGAGCCGGCCGCGGAGCGTGTTGCTTTGCCGGATCTTGGCGTCGCCGGTGTGGCGACAAACGATCCGGCGCGCGTCAGGGCGGCGCATTGACGGTGCTATTGGGTCGTCTCACCCGCCACACCGGCCACGCCGTCGAGCTCGTCGGCGCGGCGTGGCCGCAGTTCGTCTGTCCGCTCATGCTCGAGCTCGTCTCGCACCGGCCGATCCGCGAGCTGCTCCCCGGCGTCTATCACTGGACGGCGATCCATCCGCGAATCAGGCTGCCGGTGGACTCCTACTACATCGAGCATGCCCGGGTCCTCCTCGACCCGATGGTGCCGCGCGAGGGCCTCGATTGGTTCGAGCGGCGAGAGACCCCCGAGCAGATCGTCCTGACGAACCGCCATCACCTCCGAGACGGCGAGCGCTACTCGGAGGTGTTCGGCTGCCCGATTCGCTGCAGCGAAGCGGGCCTGCACGAGTTCGAGCACAAGGTGGAGGGATTCGCGTACGGGGAGGAGCTGGCGCCGGGGATCACCGCGCACCAGGTGGGAGCGATCTGCCCAGACGACACGGCGCTATACATCCAGGCTGGCACTGGCGCGATCGCGTTCGCCGATGGCCTCACGCGCCCACGCGGCGGTCGGCTTGCCTTCATGCCCGGCTTCCTGATGGGGGATGACCCTTCGCGGGTGCGAGCTGGGCTGCGCAAGTCGTTTCGCCGACTGCTCGAGCTCGACTTCGACAACCTGCTATTCGCGCACGGCGAGCCGTTGATCGGCGGCGGCCGGGCGGCCCTGCGGGAGTTCGTCGCGTCCGGATGACCACCCCCGTCGGAGGCTTGGAGCGCGACGCCAGTGCGCTTTCCAGCTCGCCTGCTTCACGGCTTCTCATAACCGAAGGGCGCGGGTTCGAATCCAGCCCCCGCCATGGAGGCCGCGATGGTCCCGGACCCGGAAATGGCGTTACGGTTCGCCTGACCATATGATGCCTGTGGTCTCCGCATGAACGCACCGAGCCGGCAAGGATGAAGATCGGTCTCGTCCTCGGTGCCGGCGGGATCCAGGGAGGTGCATGGCTCACCGGGGGGTTGGACGCGCTCGCCGAGGAGACGGGTTGGGACCCAGCGGCGGCGGACTACGTGATCGGAACCTCGGCCGGCTCGATGATCGGCGCGCTTTGCGCCTCCGGCGTCCCACCCTGGTTCATGGTCGCCCACTCGCGTGGAGAGACCTTCGACGGCGTGCGCGACGCCCGGGGACGTCCGGCGGCGACGGCCGACCGTGCCGCGGGGGCGCGATTCGAGCTGGAGCGCACCTGGCCGCCGATCGGTCCCGGCTCCTGGAAGCTCGCGCTTCGCACCCTCGTCAACCCGCGCCGCTACACGCCGGCAACCGTCTTCAGCGGCTGGTTGTGGCGCGGCGTCTTCTCGACCGAGTCGCTCAAGGAGACGATCCGTCGCGTCGTCCCCAGCGGCTGGAGCTCCCACCCGAACCTGTGGATCGTGGCCTGCGACTACGAGAGCGGCCGCCGCACCCCCTTTGGCCGCGTCGATGCCCCGCGGGCCGACCTCGCCGATGCCGTCGCCGCCTCCTGCGCGATCCCCGGCATCTACCACCCCGTGACGATCGGGAATCGTCGCTTCGTCGACGGCGGCATCTATTCGGTCTCGAATCTTGACCTGCTGCGCGACGAGGGCTTGGACCTCGTCATCTGCCTCAACCCGACCTCCACGCTGCACCCGATCCGCGCGCTCAACCCCCGCGACGCCGTCGCCATCTTCTTCCGTCGCGCCTCCGGTCGCCGCCTGGGCAGCGAGGCGAAGAAGATCCGCACCAACGGCGCCGACGTTGTCCTCATTCAGCCCACGGGCGACGACCTCGAGGCGATGGGGCCCAACCTGATGCGAAGCGCGAACCGAAATCGCGTCATCGAGATTGCCCGACGCACGGTCGCCGCACAGCTTCGCGACCCGCGAAACCGCGAGCTGCTCGCCGGCCTTCCAAAGGGGGATCCGCGCAGGGTCCGTCGCCCCGAGGGCCACGCCCTCCGAGTGGCCCGAACTGGCGCGACCAGATTTCCAGCGCTGACCTCCGAGTCGGCTGGACCTACCTCGATGCCTCGGTGGCCGCCATAGAACTTGCTCAGCCCGTCCGTCTCGATCGTCGGCACATCGAGATCCTAGGACGGCACTGCCCGCAGCCCTCACGCTGGACGGATCTGCTTGCCTGACCGCCCGGAATGATCGATCTTCACTGTCACATCCTTCCCGGGATCGACGACGGGGCCCTTGACCTGGCGGACTCCCTATCGATGGCGCGCGTGGCCGCCGCCGACGGAATCAGAGTGATCGCCGCGACGCCCCACATCCGACACGATCACGATGTCCGCATTCCGGAGCTCGTCGGGCGGGTCGAGGAGGTGAACCGGGAGTTGCACCACGCCCGCATCCCAGTTGACGTCGTCACGGGCGGCGAGGTCGCGGAAACCGCGCTTGACGGCCTCACTTCCGAGGAGCTCCACGCGGTCTCACTCGGTGGGGGCGGCTGGATCCTGCTCGAGCCGAGGCCCGGCCCACTCGGAGATTCCCTGCTGGACTCCGTCGATCGCCTTCAGAGGATGGATTTCCAGGCGTTGATCGCCCACCCCGAACGCCACCTCTCGGGCGACATGATCGAGCGGATCCGCGAGCTCGTCGACCGGGGCGCCTTGATCCAGGCGACCGCTGCGTTTCTCGTCCGCAGAGGGGTGCGCGAGGGGATGCTTGCCCTCGCGCGGCGCGGCCTGATCCACGTGCTCGCGAGCGACGCCCACTCCTCGCACGGAGGAAGGCCGCTGCGCATCTCCGGGGGGATCAGCGCGCTGGCTGAGGTCGAGATGCTGCGGCCGCATCTCGAGTGGATCGGCGAGGAGGCACCGGCCGCCATCCTCCGAGGCGATGTCCCTGAGCCCCCATTTCCGGCCCAGTCCTAGAGCCGGCGCAGAGCTACGTCGGACCTGAGCTCCTCGACCTCCCGGCGCGAGCCGGTTCCGAGGCCGTGGTGGAGGAAGTTGACGGCGCCTGCGGCCGCGCCTAGGACCAGCGCTTCAGGGAGCTCCCTCCCGAAGGCGAGGGCAGCAGAGATCGCCCCCATCATCGTGTCGCCGCAGCCCTCCCGAGAGCCGACCTCGAACTTTGGGGGGACGAGCTCCCAGACCTCCCCATCGAGTAGCGCGAGAGCGGGGTCCCCCGCCCTCGTCACGAGCACGTTCGCAGCGCCCAGGTCGCGAAGCCGTTGAGCGGCACCAAGGAGGCGGCCTGGGGTGTCCACCGGTCCCTTGATGTAAGCCGCCAACTCCCAGTCGTTCAGTTTTACGAGCTCGGGCTCCTCCGCGGCGGCAGCCTCGATCCTGGGACTGGAGAGGTCCGCGATTACCCGGACTCCCGCCGCATTGGCATTGGCAACGAGCGCGCCGTAGGCATCGATCGGCATCGCGCTCCCGGGGTACGGGTTGCAGATCGCGAGGACGTCACTCTCCAGGGCGGCAGCGGTGGTTGCTGCGACGAGCGCATCCGCCTCATGCCGCGAGGGCACCTCGGGGTAAGCCTGGGCCAGCACCTCACGCTCGCCGCTGCGGCGATCGGTGACATAACAGCCGCTGGACGAATCGGAGCGAACGAGCCGAAGCTCCCCGCCGAGCCGCTCGAGGAGCGGCTCCAGCACGGCCCCGGTCTCGCCGCCGATCAGCGAGCAGAGCACCGGCCAGGCGCCGAGCTCGCCCGCCATCCGGCTCAACCAGACGCCCTGGCCCGCAGGATGGCAATGGATGTCGTCACGGCCCTCGCCGCGAGCCTCGATCGTCACGGACAGCATCGGGCTGGGCCCGAAGACCGCGATCCTCCCACCTGACATGACGTCAGGTGTCGCGGTCGCCGGGATCGCCCTCTTCAGCTCTGGCGATCAGCACCGGGACGGTGGCATGGTGGGCGACCGCGGTCGCCACGCTCCCCATGGCCGCGTAGCGCACTCCACTCCGCCCGTGCGAGCCGATCACGATGATCCCGGCGCCCTCCGCCCGGGCCACCTCGACGATCTTGTGCCAGACCGGGGATCCCTGGATGACCCCCGGGGTTGCATTGAACCCGGCCTTCCGGGCGAGCTCCGCGCCCTCCTCCGAGACCTTCTTCGCGGCGTCCTCAGCTGCTTGGATGAACGGCGAAGGCACCCGAGCGACGGGCACCCCCCAGAAGGGGATGGCTCCGAGCGGTTCGAACACTGAGACGACCACCGCATCGCGCGACGTTCGCAGGTTGCGCCCCGCCATGGCGATCGCCGCCTTGGCCTGATCCGAGCCGTCGTACGCGATCAGAATCGGCCGGTCCACGTCGGGATGTTCGGGCGCCACGCGATTCCTTTCCGAATTTGACGGTTTTGGCCGCGGCGTCGCCGCCGGCCCAGATCCGAGGCTCAGTCGGGCTCAACACCCTTGAGGTGCTGGACATACATGTCCGAGCCCGGAAACACCTCGGCCTCGTGGCCATCCTCCCAGCGGACCAGGTAGGGAGGTGCTCCCTGCTCACCCAGAACCTTGAGGATCTCACCATCCCTTAGGGGCTCCCCTTGATGATGACCGCGAACGACCAGGCGGTCGCCAGCCTTTGCGCTGAGCTGAGTGTGGCTGCGTGATGGCATTGCGTTCGTCCTTTCAACCGGAAGGTTCGGTGAACTCCCCCGGCTAGCCGAGCTCTTTCTTCTGTTTCTTGATTTCGTCCGCCATCTCGTCGAGGGCGTCCCTGGACCGCTGTGCGTGCACGGCGCGTATACAGAGCTCTCGCCGGGTGTCCTCGGTTGCGTCCTCCAGCGTTCGCTGCCACTCCGCCGCGCGATCTTCGGCCCGAGTGCGGATCTTCTCGGCGCGTTCCTCTGCAGCGGACCTCAGGTCCTCCAGGGCCTCACGGGTGCGGTTGATCGCCGAGTCGATGGCCGAGCGAACTTCCTCCCCGCCTTCCTGTCCCGCCTGTTTCAGGTCCTCCACCGCGTGCTCGAGGTAGTCGACGGCTGTCTGCTCTTGCTCATTGGCCTCGGTAGCCAACTGTGTTCCTCCAATCTCCGTGTTGTTCCTGACTTGCACCGACGAGTCTTAAGTGCAACGGGAGCCCGTCCATCCGTGCTGAACACGGGTCCGGGTGATGATTAGGACTGACCACGTGGCCAAACGCGGTCGGGAACAGCTACCAGCATGGGCTAGGGGACCGCCGCTTCAGTCGAGGCGTAGACGGCGATGAAGCGTAGATAGTTCTCGCCAACCTTCGCGGCTGCATCTTTGCGAGAAGCGCTGCCGTTGAGAAAGGCCTGCAGCGGTTCACCCCAGATCGACCGGCCGATCGCGAAGCCGATATAGCCCTCGACCGGTGCCGCCTCGCGCAGCCAGTGGTCGACCTTGGGCTCGTCGGCCCCACGGCCAAGGACCACGCAGGCCACCCCGCCTCGGCCACCGGTACGGCATTGGGCTGCGATCCGCTCGCAGTCGGCGCGCCGGTCGACGCCCTCGATCTTCCAGATGTCAGCCTCGATACCCGCGTCCTGGAGCTCGGCGATCGTGCGGCACATCAGCTCAGGGCGCAATTCGGCGTCGTAGCGATCGGTGTCGCCGTCTACCGCAGCGAGCTGAGCCTCCTCCGCCGGTACCAACAGCTCGAAGAGAAGCCTGCGGTCATGCTCGTGCAGCCAGTCCGAGAGGTGCCGCAGCCGCGCGCGCTGTCGCTGATTCATCTCCGCGTCGCCGTCGGGGTTGTAGCGGACGAGCACCTTGGAGAAATCGGGGTCGTAGCGTTCGATGTGGGCTGAGAAATCGTCGCCGTACTCGAAGTCGAACTCGGTCTGCCCGCTTTTCTCCACCGGCATCGCAAGCTTGATCCCCCGAGCCTTGGCTTCCTTTGGGACCCACGCCGGTCCCCCGAACTGCTCATCCACCAGCGCGCCGGTCACCGACGGGTCAGCTCCGCGCTCGAGCGCCACCTCGACCCCCTCGAAGATCAGATGCTTCCCGTCGGCGAAGCGCTGCAGGTCCTGGGGAGTTGGATCTCCCTCCACGCCGAAGCGTTTGACGAAGGATCCGCGGTGGTCGAAGGCAAGGATGTAGAGCTTGCCGTCGTAACCGAGGCCCATGAGCTCAAGCCACCCGTTTCGCTCGGATCGGCGCGGCGGGCTCGTGGTCGTCGAGCATGCGCCTCGCCCGGACGGCGCGCTCGATCGCCGTCGCCGAGAGCAGCCCGATTTCGCCATCCTTGCCGCGAACGACCGCGCGCCGGTGCCGCCGGAAGGCGGGGTTGGCGAGCAGCTGGTCGATGGTCACGTCGTCGTCCACGAAGACCGAGGGATCCCGGTCGGCGAGGTCGCCGACGCGGGTCGTTACCCGCTCCTTGGCGGGAAGCGCCTCGACCTGGTCGATGTCGAGTATGCCGACGGGTACTCGCCCATCGACGACCGGGAAGGCGTGATATCCGAGCGGGGCAAACGAGTCGCGCAGCGCGTTCGCGACCAGGGTGTCCGCGTCGAGCGTCGCAGCCGGCACGGCCATCACTCGCCGCAACCCGAGGCCTTTGAACGTCGACTGCAGCGCGACGGCGCTCTCCTCCGCCTTCCCCGCAAAGATCAGGAAGAGGCCGATCAGGCTGAGCCAGAGGAGCCCTGGCGCTCCGGCGAAGACGCCAAGCACTCCAAGCCCCACCATGCCGAAGCCAAAACCGCGCCCCACCCGAGCCGCCCGTGTCGTCGCCCGCTCGAAGTCACCCGTTCGCTGCCAGAGGATGCCGCGCAGCACGCGGCCGCCATCCAGCGGGAACGCGGGCAACATGTTGAAGACGAGGATCGCCGTGTTGATCAGGGCCTGATAGGCGAGCAGGGCGGTCACGGCATCCGGCGTCGACGCCGGCATCGCAGCGGTCGCGAGCCAGAAGACGGATGCGATCACGACCGTAACGGCGGGTCCCGCCAGAGCGAAGCGGAGCTCCTCGCTCGCCTGATGGGCGGCTCCCTTCATCTTGGCCACACCGCCGAGCAGCCAGAGCTCGATGCCCTCGATCTCAACCCCGTAGCGGCGCGCGACGACCGCGTGCCCGAGCTCGTGCAGCAGGATGCTCGCGAACAGAAGCAGAGCGCTCGCTAAGCCGAGGCCGTAGGCGGCGAGGGGCGCGATGCCGGAAACCTGGTCCGGGTAATAGGTGCTACCCAGCGACCAGGTGATCAGCGCGACGATGACCAGCCAGAGCGGATGGATGCTGATCGGAATGCCCGCGAGCCGGCCGATCTTGAGATCACCGCCGAACATGCAGCCACACTATTCCGCGACTCATGCGTGGCATCGCCCAAAGCCACGGATCGCCATCCGTGCTCAACACCTAGCCGGCAGCCGCCTGCAGCGATCATCGTTTCGGAGAGATGAGCGGCGCCACGCAGCCCCAGGGATCATGGTCTTGCGGAATCTGAGCCGGCTGGATGGCTGACGAGCCGCAGGTGAACCCGGAGGAGCGGCTGGATCTGCTGCTCCAGCATCTGGGGACTCGCACGACCGGCCTCGGCCGGCGCCAGGCTGAGCGCAGACTCCAGCAGTACGGACCAAACGAGATCCGGCGGCGGGAGGAGCGCAGCCGTCTCCGCGACCTGGGGCGCCAGTTCACCCATCCGCTGGCGCTGCTCCTCTGGGCCGCGGCGGCCCTCGCCTGGATCGCCGGGATCGTCCCGGTCGCGATCGCGATCGTCGTGCTGATCTTCCTCAACGCGATCTTCGCCTTCGTCCAGGAGGAGCAGGCGGAGAAGGCGGTCGAGGCGCTTGCGGCCTACCTGCCCTCGGAGGCAAGCGTGATCCGTGACGGGGAGGAGATACGGATCCCGACGACCGAGCTCGTCCCGGGCGACGTGCTGCTGATCGAGGAGGGGGAGCGGATCTCCGCCGACGCGCGGCTCCTCGAGGGATCGCTCGAGATCGACATGTCGACGCTGACCGGGGAGTCGGCGCCCGTCGATCGCGACGCCGAGTTCGCCGACACGGGCGTCCCGCCGCTCGAGGCGAGAGACCTGGTCTTCTCGGGGACGAGCTGCGTCGAGGGCGAGGCCCGCGCCCTGGTCTACGCGACCGGGATGCACACTGAGCTCGGCCGGATCGCCACCCTCTCCCAGCGGGTCGAGAGCGAGGCCTCCCCGCTCGAGAATCAGGTCCGCAAGGTGGCCTGGCTGATCGCCCTGATCGCGGTCGCGGGGGCCATCGCCTTCATCCCTGTGGCGACGCTGGTGGCCGGGCTCTCCATCTCCGACGCCGTCGTCTTCGCCGTCGGGCTCCTGGTGGGCCTGGTGCCCGAGGGACTGCTTCCAGTGATCACGCTTGCCCTCGCGGTCGGTGCCAGGGACCTGGTGCGGCGGGGGGCGGTGGTCAAGAGGCTGAGCGCGGTCGAGACCCTCGGGTCGACCAACGTCATCTGCACGGACAAGACCGGGACCCTGACCGAGAACCGGATGAGGGCGACGACGGTTTGGACTCCGACCGGTGCCCTGGGCCTCGAGAACGGCGAAGTTCAGGCCGATGCCCGGCCGAACGCGGAGCGCCTGCAGGAGAGTGGCCGCCGTCATGGTCGCCTGCAACAACGCACGGACGGCGGATGAGAACGGCGAGCCTGTCGGAGACCCGACCGAGGTGGCGATCCTGGAGGCCGCGATGCGGCTCGGCTCTGCAGATCGACGCTGGCGGAGCGCGAGGACGAGTCGGCGCGCGCTCTTCCACTTCGATCCCTCGCTGCGGCTGATGTCGACGATCGACGAGCGCGGCGGGCGCCTGTGGGTGGACTCGAAGGGCGCTCCCGAGGCCGTGCTTCCGCGCTGTACCTCGATCGCTGCGAACGGAGGGGACCGCTCGCTGAGCGACGACGAGCCGCGCCCGGATCCAGTCGGTCGTGGACGGCTACGCGGCCGAGGGGCTGAGGGTGCTCGCCGTCGCGGAACGGGACCTCGACGGGGGCAGGGTCCCGGAGAAGACGGGAGGAGGCCGAGGCCGACCTCACCCTCCTGGGACTCGTCACGATGATGGATCCACCGAGACCGGAAGTCGCGGACGCGGTCGAGAGCTGCCACCGAGCGGGGCTCAGGGTGATCGTGATCACCGGAGACCACGGACTGACGGCGGCGGCAATCGCGAGACGGGTCGGCATCGGCGGGGATGATCCTCGCGTCGTTCAGGGCACCGAGGTCGACGGGATGACCGATCCGCAGCTCGACTCCCTGCTGCGCGGCAGCGACGAGCTCATCTTCGCCCGCAGCTCGCCGGAAACGAAGCTCCGGATCGCCGAATCCCTGCGCGAGGAGGGGCGCACCGTCGCGATGACGGGCGACGGCGTCAACGACGCGCCGGCGCTCCGCCGCGCCGACATTGGCGTGGCGATGGGCCAGTCCGGCACCGACGTGGCGAGGGAAGCTTCGACGATGGTCCTCACCGACGACAACTTCGCGACGATCGTTGCGGCGATCGAGGGAGGAAGACGCGTCTACGACAACGTCCGCAAGTTCCTCTTCTACCTGTTCGCCCACGCTACGCCGGAGGTGACGCCGTTCGTCGTCTTCGCGCTGGGCGGGGGGGCGATCCCGCTGCCGCTCACCGTCCTGCAGCTGCTCGCTTTCGACGTCGGGACGGAGACACTGCCCGCGCTGGCGCTCGGTCGCGAGCCCGCCGAGCCGGGCTGATGCAGACGGCCTCCGCGAGAGCGGTCCGAGGGCGTGATCCGGCCGGCGATGCTGGTTCGCGCCTGGCTCTTCCTCGGCCTGATCTGCGCCGCCCTCGCGATGGCCGGCTTCTTCTACGTGCTCGGCGGTGCCGGCTGGTCGCCGGGCGATCCCACCGGAGCGGGACATTCCCTGCACCACGCCTACCAGCAGGCGACCACCATGACGTTTCTGGGAATGGTGATGGGTCAGATCGGAACCGCATTCGCAGCTCGCACCGAGCGTGCCTCCCTGCGCTCGATCGGTGTGTTCTCCAACCGCCTCCTGCTCTGGGGGATCGCCTTCGAGCTCGTCCTTTCGGCGCTGATCATCTACGCGCCGCCGCTCCAGTCGCTGCTCGGCACGGCGGCGCTGGAGCCGCACATGCTGCTCTTCACGCTTCCCTTCCCGTTCATCGTCTGGGGCGCCGACGAGCTGCGGCGATCGCTGCTGCGCCGCCGCGAGGGCGCCGCGGCCCAGGCGTGACGCTCGATCCGGCGCTGCTGCTGGCCGCCGAGCGCGCCGTGGACTCCGGCGCGGCGCTTCTGCGCCGAGGGAGGCGCCAGGTCGGCTCGGTGGTCAGCAAGGGCGACCGCGACTACGCCACCGAGGTGGACTTCAGGATCGAGGAGACAATCCGCGCGGCCCTTCACGAGATCGCGCCGGGAATTGGATTCCTGGGCGAGGAGGAAGGGCGAGGCGAGGGGGCAGCGCGAGGCGATGTGGGTGCTCGATCCGATCGACGGGACAGTCAACTTCGCGAACGGCAGCCCGCTGTGCGCGATATCGCTGGCGCTGGTGGAGCTCGGGGAGCCGGCCCTTGGGATCATCGACCTGCCGCTCCTCGGCGAGCGCTATGTGGCTCACCGGGGCGCGGGCGCATGGCTGAACGGCAGCCGGATCAACGTGCTCGAGCCGCCCGGCCTCCATGACGCGATCGTCGGCTTCGCCGACTTCGCCGTTGGTCCCCGCGCGAAGGTCGAGAACGACGTTCATCGCGAGCTGATGGAGCGTCTGGTGCCGCGCTGCCTGCGGGTCCGGGTGCACGGCTCCGAGTGCCTCGATCTGGCCTGGCTTGCCGCCGGGCGCCTCGACATCTCGGTGATGCTCTCGAGCCTTCCCTGGGACGTGACCGCGGGCGTGCTGATTGCTCGTGAGGCGGGGGCCGAGGCGTTCGACCACGGCGGCGCCCCGTGGACGCCGCACTCGGAGTTCACGATCTGCTGCACGCCCGGCCTTGTGGACGAGCTCCTGCCGCTGGTTCAGGAAGCTGTTGAAGCGGCAGACGTCTCCCCATCGGCCTCCGGCTGATCGAGCCGCAGCCGATCGATCAGAACCTCCTCGGCCAGTCTCGACACCTCGCGCATGTGGCCGGTTCCGAGCCCGTGACGGGCGACGTTGAGCGCTCCCGCCGCCACGCCGAGCTTGACCGCGGCCTCGACGGGCAGGCCGGCGCCGATCCCCACGCCGATCCCGGCGAACAGCGAATCCCCTGCGCCGTGCTCGTCGACCAGCGCGAAACGTGGGCTGTGGACGGCGAACACATGCCCTCCTGCGTGGAGCACAGCCGATTCCGCCGAGCGGGTGACCAGCGCGTTCGCCGCACCCTCGGCATGAAGCCGGCCGGCGGCTTCGACCGCTGCCGGCAGACCCCGGTCCTCGAGACGTCGATCGTCCAGCAGCTCCTGATCGCTCACCTTGAGGAAGTCGACGCCGCCTCGAAGCGCGGCGGTCAGCGGCTCGCCGCTGAGGTCGGCGAGCACGCGGCGGCCGTTGGTCCGCAGATCCCGGCAGAGTCGCTCGAACACGTCCGCGTGCAATACCCCCTCGTTGCGCGGTCCGGTGACCAGCACGGCGTCCGAGTCCAGGCCCGCGGCGAGAGTGATGCCGTAGAGATCATCGAGCTCATGCCTTGCCAGGGAGGGACTCGAGGTCTCGACGATCACCCGGCGCTCCCCACTGCGCCGATCGTGCACGTACGCGCCGTTGGCGCCTTTGGTATCGACCGAGAGGACCGAGATCCCGTCCACCGCCAAGAGCGACTCGAGCACCGTGCCTGTTTCGCCCCCCAGTGGGACGCAGAGACTCACCCGGGCGCCGAGCCGCGCGGCCATGCGCGCAACCCAGAAGCCCTGGCCGCCGGCATGCAGGTGGATGTCGGGCTCATCGCCCGGGCTCGACTCGACCGTGATCGTGACGGCCGGCGACGGGGCGA
The DNA here is from genome assembly GCA_963763955.1 of uncultured Solirubrobacterales bacterium. Classification (GTDB taxonomy): domain Bacteria; phylum Actinomycetota; class Thermoleophilia; order Solirubrobacterales; family 70-9; genus DASUPK01. Next base: position 38,412 of record CAVXQP010000020.1, read on the forward strand.
AGACGGCCAGCGCGCAGGACACCTGGGGCAGCTCGGGCAAGCTGGCGCTCTCGGGCATTCAAGGAGCGTACGGCTGTCGAGCTGGGCAATCTACGTGGCCAGCCCGGATGCCGCAGTCGTAGTCAGCCCGGATGCCGCCTCGCCAGACCGAGCACAAATCGCGGGCGCCACCGACGCGTTACCGTTCTAAGCCAGGGGTGGGTCGACTATGGACGACGAGGCAACGCACGCCGAGCACCCTAGGGCCGAGCCCGGAGACAGCCGCCTGCCGGACACGAGGTATGAGGCACTCCTCGAATCCGCGCCTGACGCGATCGTGATTGTCGACGAGCGCGGCCGGATCCAGATCGTCAACAGCGAGGCCGAGAAGATGTTCGGCTACGCAAGAGGCGAGTTGGTCGGCCACGAGGTGGAGATGGTGGTCCCTGATCGCCTGAAGCAGATCCACGTCGAAAACCGGCGCCGATACACGGCCAACCCAAAGAGGCGCCCCATGGGTATCGGCTTGGATCTATCTGCTCGGCGAAGCGACGGAAAGGAGTTTCCAGTCGAGATCAGCCTAAGCCCGGCCCGAACCGACGACGAGCTGCTGATCATCGCCGTGATCCGGGACGTGACTAGCCGGAGACGCCTGGAGCAGGCAGCGCGTAACGCTCGCGCTATTTCGGCGCAGGAACACGAACGGCTGCGGATCGCCCGCGATCTGCATGACGAGATCGCGCAGGCGTTGAGCGGCATCGCTTTTGGCCTTGGTCAAATTGAGTCGGCGGCGCGCCTCGAGACGGCGCGTGAGCGGGCGAGACGGCTGGGTGAAGAGGCCGCTGGTGCGATGCGTGAGCTGCGGCGGGTGGCCGAGCATCTTCGTCCGGACGAGCTTGCCGACCTGGGATTGGCAGATTCCTTGGAAGGAATGGCCAACAACCGGCAAAAGCTGGGTCCCAAGCCGAAGATCGTCTTCCACGGCCGCGCCTCTGATCCCCGCCTGGAGCCGGAAGCCCAGCTCGCCGTGTACCGCGTCGTGCAGGAGGCGTTGACGAACGCAATCAAGCACGCGGAGGCAAATAGGATCGAGATTGACTTGATGGAATCGAATAGCTCGATCGTCGCCACTGTTCGGGACGACGGATGTGGATTTGATGTCGATGCCTACGTTGAGAAGGGCCTCGGCCTCGGCGGTATGCGCGAGCGAGCCCGGCTGCTCGGCGGCGACCTCAAGATCGACTCGGCCGCAGGTCGAGGGACCGAGGTGGCGTTGCGGCTCCCTCTAGAGCCAGCATGACCGGAGAGGCCGAGTCGATCGAGATCGTGGTCGCGGATGATCACCCTGTCGTGCGCAGCGGGCTTCGCAGCGTTCTCACGGAACACGGCGACATGGAAGTCGTCGGCGAAGCGGCCGATGCCGAGGAGACGATCCGCAAGGTGAACGCCTTCAAGCCGGACGTCCTGGTGCTCGACCTGATGATGCCAGGCGGGCCGACGGTCGACTCGATTTCGGAGCTGCGGAAAATCAGCCCCGACACCCAGATCATCGTCTTGACGATGCAGTCCGATCCCGCCTATGCGCGAACGGCGCTGCGCGAGGGGGCTAGTGGATTCATCCTCAAGGAGGCGGCAAAGGACACTCTGGCGGACGCAGTTAGGAAGGTCGCGGCCGGCGGCACTTACGTCGACCCTGTTGTCGGGGTTCGGCTTGCCCGAGAGCCGGAATTCGAAGGACCGCCAGACGGGCTGAGCGGGCGCGAGGCCCAGGTGCTCGGCCTCGTCGCCCTCGGACACACCAACCATGAGATCGCGGACAGACTATTCATCAGCGTGAGGACGGTGGAGGCGCACCGGACCCACATCCAACAGAAGATCTCGTTCGGCTCACGTGCCGAGCTCGTGCGCTATGCGCTCGACCACGGGCTCGCCGAGTCGTAAGTGGCTGCGACCGTCGGCTCTAGCTTCTAGGCCCCGCATGCTGCAGGTCTCGACGGCGCTCGATCAGTCGTAGCGAGCGGTTCTGTACGTCGACTACGTCGCGCTCGCTCCGCCGATGGTGATCGGACCACGCGAAGTCGACCAGAGCGTGACCTGGTCCGGCAATCATCACGGTCCCTCTGTCGCCGGGTGCGTGGCCTGCGACTGGAACGGTCAGCTCAACAAGATCAAACGCATCGAACCTCATACCTACGTCCATTCTCGCGGCCTGGTGGTGCGAAGCGCTACGTACTCGGCCCCGATTGGAATCCGTGCGGGACCGCAATGGCGGGCACGCTCGACGCCAATAGCGTGGCGCCATGTTGTTCGCCGCCATCGCCTTCGCCATCCTTGCCGACGTCATCCTCGTCTTGGTCGCCCTGGGCCTCTGGAGTCGCAGACGCCCCAGCGACAGTTGGGAGGAGGATGTGCTTCCCAGCTCGGCGTCGCGGTCATCGATCGAACAGCGCGACGTCGGGGAGATCCTCAAATCCGACCTGCATGTCCCAGGCCCAGCGGAGGCCGAGGATGGCGCGCCGGAGGCCACACCGTCGGTGGACCGTGCTGGTCGGCCGGGGGGCGATCCATGATCTATCTCATCTGTCCGCGGTGTGGCCTGTCGCTGCGCGAACGTCGGCTGAGGATTGAGCGCTCGCGCGCCTGTCCCAGGTGTGCAGGCCGCAAGCAGCTCGACATTCCAATGTTCCGATCCTCCAAGCCGATCAGATTGGGCGGATCAGACCGGGCCGATGACCGTTCGGTGGCTGCGAACTCCAGTGCCACCGACATCGAGGTTCGCCTCGGGGGGCCAACAGGGTGAGGGCGAAAGCGGGCAAGACGGCGCTCGGGCCAATCCGCCACGGCGCGGCGCCCCCTCCTCAGGAGGCGATACCGGAACGACTTTCAGGCCGGTTTCGCAGCCGACAACTCAATCAGCTCACCGCCCGTGACCTGATGACGCCCGGCGTCACCACGATCGTGGAAGAAGCCTCACTGGAGAACGGCTTACGGGCGATGGTTGCGCACCGCACGCACGCCATCCTGGTCACTGGCGCGAGGACGGGCCGCCCTCTGGGCTGGGCGACCGACCGGGGGCTCTTGGCGCATCTCGAGCGGGACGCTCCGCTCACATTGATCCGTGATGCGATCACGGAAGAGGCGGTGTCGGTGACTCCCGGCGCGGCGGCCAGGGAGGTAGTGACGATGTTGTCCCACACGGCAACGACCCACGTGCTGGTGGCCTCGGGGGCGGGACGGACGCCGGAGGGCGTTATCTCGGCATTCGACCTGATCCGATCGGCTGCCTGGTGAACGCTGTGGCGACTGATGCCAGCGACCGATCAGGAGCTATCTCGTGGGGTGATCTCGGCGGCCACCACCTGGGGCTTCACCGGTGCTCGAAGCAAGTTGACCTACGAGACCTTCATTGGGGCCAGCGGGTGCCACCGACCACCCCTCGGCTTCTTCTAGACCGATGACATGGTTCGCGATCCGAAGGGTGAAAGCGACTCCCGCCGCGCTCGAGCTGATCGCCGAGCTGAGCGAGAAGCACGGTCCCGTCTCCTTCTATCAGTCAGGAGGCTGCTCCGACGGCAGCGCCACGATGTGCCTGGAAAAGGGGGAGCTCCTCCCGTCGCCAAGTGACGTCAAGATCGGCGAGATCGGCGGCTCACCCTTTTACGTCGACACTGAGCAGTACGAGCACTGGGGGCGACCCACATTTCTGATCGACGTCGCCCCCGGTGCCGCCGCGGGTTTGTCCCTGGAGGGTCTTGAGAACGTCCACTTTGTCATCCGTACGCCGAATCCAACCGAGGTGGCTTCGAGATGAACAAGGTGATCGTGGGTTTCGACGCGAGCAAACGGTCCGATGACGCGTTGGTTCTCGGCCAGGCGCTCGCCCAGGTCTATGCCGCTGAGCTTCATGTCGCGGTCGTGCTGCCGCGGACCCGGATTCCGTTCGAGGAGGCGATCGCGGGCGGACAGGTCTCCGCCCAGCTGGAGGAGCGCCTCTACGAATCGGCCGAGCGCCGGCTGGAGGGAAGGGAGTTCATCCGGGCGAGCCTCGATGGTGAGGTCGGCGGCCGATCAGCGGCCCGGGCCCTCCACGAGTATGCGGAGGACCAGGACGCCGATTTCATCGTCGTCGGATCCTCCCATCGCGGCAAGGTCGGTCGGATACTCCCCGGCAGCGTCGCGGAGAGCCTGCTCCGCGGCGCGCCGTGCGCCGTGGCAATCGCGCCCCGCGGCTTCGCCCGGGAAAGCCACGCCGGATTTGGCCTGATCGGAGTCGGCTATGACGGGTCGCGCGAGGCCGAGCTCGCACTGGGCGAGGCCGAACGGCTCTCGCGGTCCGTGGAGGCCAGACTCAGGGTGATCACGGTCGTGCCCACCAAAACGGCCTTCCAGATGCAGGTCGCACTCGCGGAAGAGTTGGTGGAGGACCTGAGGGAGGAGTTTCGTCGAGTCACGGAGGACGGACTCTCGAAGCTGCAGAAGGGAACGGACGCTGAAGCGATTCTTCTGGAGGGCGATCCGGCGGCTCTCCTCACCGAGCAGGGCATCGAACTGGACCTGATCGTCATGGGGTCGCGCGGCTACGGCCCGGTGCGCGCCGCACTGCTCGGGGCGATTTCGTCCGCGGTCATCAGGACCGCTTCCTGTCCGGTCGTAATCACACCGAGACGAGCAGCGCGCAAACCAAGGCCGAACGCAAGGAAGGCGGATCATGAGCCTGTCCTGGAGCAGTAAGAGGGAAACGAACATGTTCAAGACCATCGTCTTGGCCCTGGACGGGTCGGACGGAGCGAAGCAGGCAATTCCGGTCGCGGCCGAGCTCGCCGAGAGGGAGAAAGCGAAGATCGTCATCGCGCACGTGACGGAGTACCTGGCCGTTAAGGGCGGCGAGCTGCCAGACGTCGATGAGGATCAGGTTCGTGCCGAGATCCAGGAGGAAGCGAAGGAGCTATCCGACCGCGGTATCGAAACGAAGGTCGAGGTGGCCGAGATCACCGTCGGGGGCCCTGCGCACGCGATCGTCGACATCGCCGACCGCAACGACGGCGATCTGATCGTGACGGGCACGCGCGGCCACGGCTCGATCGCCGGCCTGATGCTCGGCAGCGTGGCGCACCGGCTGCTCCATATCGCCAAGCGGCCGACCCTGGCGGTCCCTTCATGAACGTTAATGGTCCCGTTGAACGCGACGGCGGCATGCTGCTCTCGCACGTCCTGATCGGCCCTGAGTACCGGCAAGAGTTCGGCAAGGTGAATGGCGGCGACGCGAATGGACCGTCTACAAAATCGAGCAGGCGGACTGATCAGTTGATGCCCATGGCGCTGATTCTGGCTGGGGCGATTGTCATCGCCGTGGTTGCGTGGCTCCGGTTGCATCCATTACACGGGTCTAAGCGAATGTCGACGGAGTGCGCCGATCAGACGCAGGTCGAGCGCGAGGTCTACGAAAAGCTGTATGGACCGCGCTCCAACGGGGCGTCCCAAGGACGTCAGGTTGACTCCTCACCTGGGCGGAATCAGAGCACAGGGAGCCGAACCGTTCCGCCGTCCGGTAGCCGCAATAGGTCTGCCGCGTTCATGAACTCGCCTCTCCTCAGCAGGCACCTCCTCTAGCTGAATTTGCGGCATGCCCATGGAGTTCCGGCTATCGAACTGCCGTGAGCTTTCTCATTGAACGCCAGATGCTCCCGCAGGATGGTGCCTCGTCGCGCTGACGGGTATGCGGCGCTCACGCCCCCATGGACCTCGGCTCGCCGACTCCTCGCAAGAGCGGGCACTGCTTTTTGACGAGCAATCTGGTGCTTTGACATGAATCCGGTTGTCATCACGTAGGCGAAGCCGAGCCGGGCGTCGGGATCGGCGAAGCCGAATGAGCCGCCGGCCCCCGGTGTCCCGAAGGCGCGTCGGCTCGAGCCCCTGGTGGGCGGTGAAGGAAGGGCTTCATTCTGGTGGTCTCCATAGATCACCTATCACGCTGACCCTGCGAATCCCCATCCGGATCGGTGTTGCCGACCCATCCCGCATCGTGGGGCATCGCCGAGTAACAGCAATCGCCTTGGGCGGCCGAAATCGCCGCTTCCAACAAAGCGGCTATTCCTCAAAAGGGCCGCTAACCGACTGGTTTGCCTGTTCCCGGATCCGATTCGTGTCGTAGCTAGAAACGGGCAACAATTCGAATGAGATGGCTCCTCACCTAAGCCTTCGCCGAGGGCCGGATGCGATCAGTCCCACCGCGCATTACACCGGTCATGCTTGGGTCCGGAACAAGCTCTCGCATCCGGAGCTCGCCACCTGGCAGGGGCGGGTGCTATTTGGGGCGCTCCAACCGCCGATGGCGCTGAGCCGACTGCTCGGCGGACCCACGCTGGAGGGCGCCCTGTTGGCACGGCACAGCCTCATTGACCGCCTGCTCGAGCGCGCTATCGAGGCCGGCAAGGTCCGCCAGGTGATCGAGCCGGCATGTGGGATGTCGCCTCGCGGCTGGCGCTTCAGCGAGCGCTACGGCGAGCGGCTGACATACGTCGAGGGCGACCTTCCCGAGATGGCCGAGCGCAAGCGCCGCGCGCTCGCTCGGATGGGCTCCTTGAACGGCTGCCACCGCGTCGTCGATCTCGACGTACTGCGCGACACCGGGCCCCGGAGCCTTCGGAGCCTCGTCGACACGCTGGATCGCGGCGAGGGGCTGGCGATCATCACCGAAGGCCTGCTCACCTACCTGGACCGGGAGCAAGTGCTCGCAAGCTTTGCGCCGCTTCGCCACCGCGCTCGGGGAGTTCCGAGACGGCCTTTATCTGTCGGACCTGCGTCTCGCCGACTTGAACCGAGGACCCGCCGAGCGAGCCTTCGGAGTCGTTCTCTCCGTGTTCGTGCGGGGAAGGGTGCACACACATTTCGCCGACGAGGCGGAGGCCATAGCCGCGCTCAAGGCTGTCGGCTTCAGTCAGGTGCGCTTGCATCGGGGTGACACCCAGCCTGTGGAGGCCGTCGACCGTCGCGATCCCGGTGCGGAGATCATCCACGTGATCGAGGGCACGGTGGGATCAGGACTCGCCGCCACCGCGACTGAGACCGACCCGTGATGACGGACGGCGGAGAACAACAGCCGGCCCTGGTCTCGGCGATGCTCGAACCGAGTCTCTATCCCCATTCGCCCAAAGGGGTAGAGCTCCGGGAGACCAACACCTCCTGGGTCTTCCTCGCCGGCGACCTCGCTTACAAGGTGAAGAAGGTGGTGAGCTTCCCTTTCCTCGACTACGGCACCGTCGAGCGTCGCCACGAGATGTGCCGCGAGGAGGTTCGCCTCAATCGCCGGCTCGCCCCACGTATCTACTTGAGGGTCGTGGGGATCGCGCGGGAAGGGGATCGGTATGTACTCACCGGGGACGACGACAGCAGCGCGGTCGAGTACGCGATCGAGATGATGCGGGTCGAAGAGGAGCGCAGCCTCGAGGCGCTGATCCGCGACGCCCTGCTTCAGCCCAGCGACGTCGACTCAGTCGCCCGCCGACTCGCGAGGTTTCACGCCAACGCCGCCGTCGCCCCGCGGCGGTTCCAGCAGACCCGTGTCCTGGTCGAGAGCCTGGAGGAGAACCTGCGGACGCTGCGAGAGGCCGGCGATGGGATCCTCCCCGCGAGCCGACTCGATGCCGCGCGACGCTTTACGCAAGCGTTCATGGCCGCCAACCAGGGGCGGCTCGAGGCGCGGGCGCAAGGTGGGCTCGTGCGGGAGTGCCACGGCGACCTCAGGGCTGAGCACGTGATCGTGCCCGTGGACGGTGAGGTCTACGTCTACGACTGCGTCGAGTTCAACCCCGACCTCCGCTACATCGACGTCGCCTCCGATCTTTCCTTTCTGATCATGGACCTCGAGCGGCTCGGCGCCGATGATGTCGCCTCTCGGCTGCTTGCCGAGTACCGGCGGTTGGGCGGCGACCTCGGAGGTGATCCCCTGGTCTCGTTCTTCGCCTCCTTTCGGGCCTGGGTCCGCGCGAAGGTCGCCTGTCTGACGACGCGGGAGGCATCGCAGGGCGATTCCGAGGGCGCGCGGTCGGAGAGCGAGGCGCGCGAGCTTCTGCGACTGGGCCATCGCTTCGCCTGGAGCGCGCGCGTCCCATCGGTACTCAGCATCTGCGGAGTGGCCGGCTCTGGCAAGACCACGCTCGCTGACCAGCTCAGCGCTGCTAGCGGCTGGCCCCGCGTTTCGTCCGATCTCACCCGCAAGCAGCTGGCGGGCACGCCGTCAACGGAGCGCGCACGCCCCGAAAACTACTCGAGCGAATTCACGGAGCGCACCTACCGCGAGATGGGAAAGTCTGCCCGCCGGGTGCTCGAGCAGGGAGGCGGGGTGATCGTCGACGCAACCTTCCATCGCCGCGACGAGCGGGACGCGTTTCGGGCGGGGCTCGGTGACCCCGCTACCCCAATGCTGTTCGTCGAATGTCGAGCCCCAGCCGAGACACTCACCGCCCGCGTCGTGACCCGGGCGTCGGAGCCCGACCGCGTCTCCGACGCCGACATGGCGATCGTCGAACGACAGCTAGCCGAACTGGAGCCACTCCAAGAGATCCCTACCCGGCAGCAGATCCAGCTCACCACCGATGCGCCCGTTCAAGACCTGCTCGGCGAGGTCGAGGCCTTCGTCGATCGGTTGAGCTGGCGGGCTGGCTGACAGGCCGATACGGCCGCTTTCACGCGAAGGAGCCGGTGACGGCCGTCAGCTGTTAGGCGGCAAGCGCGCCCCGGGGGAGATGCCCGCGGGGGATTGCGCCTTTCCTGGCCGGGCCGTGACTCTTTCCCCTGGCCACGCTCATCCGCAAGGGTGGCCTCGCTCTCCGCCAGGCGCGATGTGCATCCAGCCGGATCTGGGCGGTGAGGTAGCGGTCATCTCGGTCGGTCTGCTTGCTGTTCATCTGATGCCTCCGGGTGTCGGGGATTGTCGGAGCGATCCTCCGTCCGTTTCTGAAAGACCGGAGAAGGGTTTCCGAAGAATCAGATGAAAGTAGGACCGGAGAGCACGGCCTTTGCCCGGCCTTTGTGTGGAGCTTCCCGTTCAGCTGGCCCGCCCCTCGCAACTGGCATGCGGATCCGATGCGCCTCCGGCTGATCGAGTACACGCGCTACGGCACCTGGATCGGCTGTGTCGAGTGCGGCACGTCCTGGCTGATCCGAAGCCGCGACTAGCCTCACGCGGCTGGGTCCGCTGAATCCCGCCGACGAGTGGTGCCCGGCGAGTAGCGCGTAGCCTTTTATCGTCGAGAGCGGCTACCCCGTGAGTGCCGGGACGAAATAGGTGGTCTACTGGAGCGGCTCGGTGCTCCTGAGCCAGTGGAGCGCCAGGGTGGTCCAGATGGCGCCAAGCAGAAGGGCGCCCACGAGGATGACCGGCAGCACAATGACCTCGAGAGATTCCATCGTGGGTTCCAGGATGGAGGGAGGTTCTAAGGGGAAGATCAAGGAGGGACCTTGCCCCGCCGCTTTCCACGCCAAAGCGCCGCTTCTCGTCCAAAGCAGCTACTCAGACGTCCCCGGCGGCTGCGAGGGCTTCGGCCTTATCAGCGAACCCTTGGCCGTGCACGACCTTGCCATTCGCAAACCTCCACACCTGTCAGAAGGTGAAGGTCGCGGGGATACCGCTTTGGCGCCCCTGCCCGCGGAGCGTCGCGCCCGGCACGACGCAATCGCCTGCGTCGATCAAGGCGTCGACTTGGGCGTGAGAGTCGCTGAACTAGTCGTCTAGCCACGCCATAAAGCTCCTGTATCCCTGAGGTCCCCGGTAGGTGCCGGTGCGTCCCGGAACGATTCCGCCGCGACGTTCCAAAGCGGATAGGCGTGATACGGGCCGGCTGGAGGAGTAGCCTCGCGCCGATCGACGTAAAGCTGGAGGAGGGAGCTCGTGTTCGGCACGGATTCGACCGGTACTGGCGAAGGTGGCGGCTCCGGGTCGGGAGTGCGCCAAGCGAACGAGCTGCGGGCGCTGAGCGCGCTGGTGTTCGAGGACTTGCGCGCGTTTCCGGGCGGCATTCGGGACATGCACTTGGGTATCGCTGGGCGTGCGTTCCGGGGTGTGGGTCCGGCGGGCCGTCCGGTACAGGTCATCCACGACACGCTTTCGCGCCGCGCCTATGAGGCGATCGGGGCCGGCGCGGCGCTGCTGGGACGGGCCGTCGATGGGGCCATGGAGCAGCGGGGGGTCGGGGAGGAGGTCGTGCTGTCGACCACGCGTCGCGGTAGCGCCGTGGTCGCTGCGTTGAATGGCTTGATCGGTGATCGGCTCGAGCGCTCGGGTAGCGCCTTGCACCAGCCTGCCTCGGTGCGGGTGGACGGCGAGGCCGTGGCACTCGACGCGGGCTCTGTGAGCGCGGCGTTCCCTGATGCCACGGCGCGGTTGGTGGTGTTCCTGCATGGCCTGATGGGGAATGAGTTTTATTGGGATTGGGGTGGCGCTCATGCGGGCGATACCTACGGCGCGCGACTGGCCCGGGATCTCGGTTGCACCCCCATATACCTGCGCTACAACACCGGGCTGCACGTCTCTGAGAACGGTCTGTCCGTTGCGGACCGCCTCGAGGAGTTGGTGGGAGTTTGGCCGGTCGAGGTGCAAGAGATCGCGCTTGTGGGTCACTCGATGGGCGGTCTGGTGGCGCGCAGCGCCTGTCACCAGGCCTCCGAGGGCGGGCGCCGCTGGACCGAGCGCGTCCGGCATGTGGTCTCGCTGGGCACGCCGCACCTGGGCGCGCCGCTCGAGCAGGGGGCTCACGTGGCCGCCGAGGCGCTTTACGCGCTGCCCGAGACGCGGATGTTCGGCGCCTTCTTGCGCCGGCGCTCTGCCGGCATTCGCGACCTGCGTCACGGGTCGCTGGTCGACGAGGACTGGCGCGGTCGTGATCCCAATTCGCTGCGCGCGGCGGCGTGCAAGGAGGTGCCACTCCTGCCGGGAGCCACGCACTTCTTCGTCTCCGCCACGATCAGCCGCAGCCCGCGCCATCCCTTGGGGCGCCTCCTCGGCGACATCCTGGTGCTCGTGCCCAGCGCCACCGGACGGGGACGCACCCGGCGCATCCCGTTCCAGGTCGAGCACGGCCACCACGTGAGCCCCGCCCATCATCTCGCGCTGCTGAACCACCCCGAGGTTTACGAGCGCCTGCGCGAATGGCTCGAGCACCCCAGCGGCAGATCCCCGACGCGTTCCGGGCGCGGCCTCGTGCCAATGTAACCGTGAGACCTCCGGCCGCAGACGGTATTGGCTACTGGGCCGACGATCTCGCCGCCCAGATTGGCGGCGTAGCGCTCGATCGCCTCCTGCTGAACCTTTGGCGCGATGTAGCCTTCCCCTTCCCGCCCAAGGACGCGGCTCACCCGGATGTAGCCGTCAAGCTTCAGACCCACAGGTGGGGTTTATGCAGATTTCAACGAATCAGTTCAAGAACGGCACTCACATCGAGGTCGACGGCCGGGTCTTCCGGATTGTCGAGTTCCAGCACGTCAAGCCCGGCAAGGGCGGGGCCTTCGTGCGCTCGAAGCTGAAGCGGGTCGACGATGGTGCCGTGATCGACAAGACGTTCAAGGCCGGCGAGAAGTTCCGGCCCGTGCGCACCGAGAGCCGGAAGATGCAGTTCCTCTACGACTCAGGCGAGGCGGCCGTCTTCATGGACAACCAGAGCTACGACCAGGTCGAGATCCCCAAGTCGGTCGTGGGGGACGCCCTGAAGTGGGTGCCGCCCAACTCCGACGTCGACCTGCTCTTCGTCGACGAGCGCCCCGCCGGCGCCCAGCCGCCGAGCGCCGTCGATCTCGCGATCACCCAGACCGATCCCGGGCTGAAGGGCGACACCGCCTCGGGCGGCGGCACGAAGCCCGCCACCCTGGAGACCGGCGTCGTGATCCAGGTCCCGCTCTTCATCGAGGAGGGTGAGAGGGTTCGGGTCGACACGCGCAGCGGCGAGTATGTCTCCCGGGCGTAGGTCAGGCGGCCACTAGCCTTGGGGTTCGATGCGCCGATCGGACCAGAGAAGAGACGCGGTCTTCGCGCTCTACCAGCGCGAGGTGACGGGCCGCCCGCTCGACGAGCTGCTCGATGGCGCCAAGCCGTTCTCGCGGGAGCTCGCGGAAGCCGTCGAGGCCGGCAAGCCCGAGCTCGACGAGCTGATCACCAGGCACTCGAAGGGCTGGGCGCTGAGCCGGATCGCGCCGCTCGAGCGGAGCATCATGCGGACCGCGCTCTACGAGGCGCTGCACAGCGACGACGTGCCGGTCGAGGTGGCGATCGACGAGGCCGTGGAGTTGAGCAAGGAGTACTGCGGCGCCGACGCGCCGGGCTTCGTCAACGGCATCCTCGGGGCGGCCCTGTCAGAGCGAGGCGCCGCCGGCTGATGCCTGCCGCGCTCGAGGGTGTGGAGGGGCTCCTCCTCGACCTCAGCGGGGTGATCTACGTCCAGGAGGAGGCGGTGCCGGGAGCGGCGGAGGCGCTCGAGCGCTTCCGCGCCGACGGGATCCCGGTCAGGCTCGTCACCAACACGACGATGCGCCCCCGCCGCACGATCCTGGAGCGCCTCGAGCGTCTCGGGATCGAGGCCGATTCGGGCGAGCTCCTCACCCCGGCCACCCTGGCGGCGAGCCGCTGTGCCGAAGCGGGCTACGAGTCGGTCTCCCTGGTCGTCCTCGACGAGCTCCGGGAGGACCTCGAGGGTCTCGAGGAGCGGGGCGACTCGGTCGACGCGGTGATCGTGGGCGACCTGGGGGAGAGGTGGGACTACGACGTCCTCAATCGGGCCTTCCGGCAGCTGATGGAGGGCGCCGCCCTGATCGCGCTGCAGAAGAACCGCTACTGGGAAACCGCCGAGGGCCTCTCGCTCGACGCGGGCCCCTTCGTCGCCGCCCTCGAGTACGCCACCGGGCGTGAGGCCGAGGTGGTCGGAAAGCCCTCCCCGGCCTTTTTCGAGCTCGCCCTCGGCGAGCTCGGCCTGTCGGCCGAGCGGGCCGCGATGGTCGGCGACGACGTCGAGGCCGACGTGGGAGGTGCGATGGAAGCGGGTCTGGCGGGCATCCTGGTCCGCACGGGCAAGTACAGGGAGGACCTGGTGAAGGAATCCGGGATCGAGCCGACCGCGACGGTCGAGTCGGTCGCTGACGTCCCGGAGCTGCTTTCGCGGCGTCCGTAGTTCTCCAGCGTAATTCGGGCACTAAGACCCCGATGAAGCGGGACCGGGAAGTTGCATCCTCCGGAAGCGACGAGGAGGAGGATTTCGGGTTCGATGCGGGCGAAACGGACTTCGGACGTACCGGAGCTCGAACTCGAGCGTGGAGCGGCCGATCAATGGGCGCGCCCGATCAACTACCGTGACGGCGATGGAGGACCCGGGGCCGGATCTGCAGTCGATAACCGCTCGGCTGGAGCGGATAGCGAACGAGCTCGAGGCCGGCCCGGACGAGGAGCGCGCCGCCGAGCTGGTTCGGGAGGCCTCCGAAACGGCAGCAGAGGCGGGGCGGGCGGTCGAAGCCGCGCTGAGAGCAACGACGGATACGCCGTCGCACTGAAGAAGACGATGGGCGATTACCCGGACGACCTGCGGGAGCTGGTCGAGGGCTACCTGGAGCAGCTCCGCTTCTCGTCGACGGCGCCCACCGAGGGTCTCGAGGAGGCGATGCGCTACTCGCTGCTCGCCGGGGGCAAGCGGATCAGGCCGGTGCTCGCTCTCGCAACGGCCCGCTCGATCGGGCTCGATCCCGAGCGCGTGCTTCCCGCCGCGGCCGCGCTCGAGCTCGTCCACACCTACTCCCTGATCCACGATGACCTGCCGGCGATGGACGACGACGAACTCCGCCGCGGCATGCCGACCTCGCACGTCAAGTTCGGGGAGAACGTGGCCATACTTGCCGGCGACGCCCTCTTCGCCGAGGCGATGGGCCTGCTGAGCGATCGCCAGGAGGGCGAGCCCGACGCTGTTCTGGCCGCGCTCCGGGAGCTGATCACCGCTGCCGGGGTCGGCGGAATGGTCGGCGGCCAGTACATCGACGTCACCGAGTTCGATGCCGCGGCCAAGGGGGACTGGGAGGCGGCGGTCAACCTCAACGCCTCACGCCTGAGGGAGATGCACTCGCTCAAGACAGGGCGGTTGATCGGAGCAAGCGTGGGGGTCGTATTGGTGTTGGGTGAGGTGCCGGAAGGTGAGACAATTCCGTACCGCCGTTTCGCCGATGAGCTCGGAGTCCTGTTCCAGATCGTCGATGACATCCTCGACGTGACTGGCTCGGACGAGGAGCTGGGCAAGCCAAGCGGAAGCGATGAGAGGCACGGCAAGCTCACCTACGTGAGCGCCTATGGTCTGGACCGGGCCAGGGAGCTAGCCTCTGAGTCGCACCGAAAGGCACGGGAAGCGCTCGCCGAGACGGACGCGAAAACCGACGATCTGGCTCGGATCACGGACTTCATCCACACCCGACACACCTAGATGACCGACGACGCCAAGGACCGCGAGCAGCCCGAGCGGCTGCTCGACTCGATCGACTCGCCGGCCGACCTGAGGAAGCTGTCGGACGGGCAGCTCCAGCAGGTCGCCCAGGAGGTGCGGGAGCTGGTCATCAACACGATCGGCGAGATCGGCGGCCACTTCGGCGCCAATCTCGGCACCTGCGAGCTCGCGGTAGCGCTGCACAGCCTGCTGGACTCCCCACGCGACAAGATCCTCTGGGACGTCGGGCACCAGGCCTATCCGCACAAGGTTCTCACCGGGCGTCGCGACCGGCTCGACACCATCCGCCAGTACGAGGGGCTGGCCCCGTTCTGCTCGGTGTTCGAGTCCGAGCACGACATCATGGGCGCGGGCCACGCCTCAACCTCGATCGGCTACGGCGTCGGCCTGAAGGAGGCGATGCTGAAAGGGATCGGCGAGGACGGCAAGGTCGTCGCCGTGATCGGCGATGGCGCTCTCACCGGCGGGGTCGCCTATGAGGCGCTGCATCACGCCGGCGGGCTGCAGACGCCGATGGTGATCGTCCTCAACGACAACGGGATGTCGATCTCGCCCAACGTCGGGGCGATCTCGCGCTACTTCCAGCGCGTCCGTCTGAACCGCCGGCTCTACCAGGCCCGCTCCTCCACCGAGGAGCGCCTCACGCAGCTGCCGCTCGGCCTTGGCCGGCGCATCGAGCAGCTGGGCCCCGAGGTGAAGGCCGCGATCAAGGCGTATGCAGCCCCGGGGCTCTTCTTCGAGGAGCTCGACCTGGCCTACGTCGGGGTGATCGACGGGCACGACGTCACCGCCCTGCGACAGGCCCTGTCGAACGCTCTCGACGCGGAGCGCCCGGTGGTGGTCCACATCCACACCGTCAAGGGCAAGGGGTTCGAGCCCGCCGAGGAGGGCGGGCTCGCGGGCATGGAGAAGTGGCACGCAGCCAAGCCCGGCTCGATCGTCGACGGCAAAGAGGCCCCGAAGAAACCTGTCGTGCCGGTGAGCGAATCGAACTCGCCGGAGAAGATCGAGAAGCTCGAGAAGCCGCCGCCCAAGTCGCCGCCTCAGTACACCGCCGTCTTCGCCGACGCCCTGGTGGAGGAGGCGAAGCGCGACCCGCGCGTGATCGGGATCACCGCCGCGATGGCGGGCGGGACGGGGCTGAACAAGCTCGCCGAGGCGCTTCCCGAGCAGTACTACGACGTCGGCATCGCCGAGCAGGATGCGGTCCTCTTCGCCTCGGGCCTCGCGATCCAGGGCGCCAAGCCGGTCTGCGCGATCTACTCGACCTTCCTACAGCGCGCCTTCGATCAGCTCGTCCACGACGTCTGCCTGCAGAAGCTGAACGTGGTCTTCGCGATGGACCGCGCGGGCCTGGTGGGCGACGACGGACCGACGCACCACGGCTTCATCGACGTCTCCTACTTCCGCCAGCTGCCGAACGTGGTGGTGATGGCGCCGCGGGACGAGGCGATGCTGGTCCACATGCTGCGCACGGCGCTGGCCTACGACGACGGCCCGATCGCCTTCCGTTACCCGCGCGGCGCCGCCGAGGGCGCGCCGATGCCGGAAGTCCCGGAGGAGATCGAGATCGGCAAGGGGGAGTTACTGCTGCCGGGCGAGCGGGTCGCGTTGCTCGGCTACGGCCACGGGGTTCAGGTCGGGCTGCGCGCCGCGGAGATCCTGCGCGGCACGGGACTGGAGCCGACCGTCGCCGATGGCCGCTTCGCCAAGCCACTCGACGTCGAGCTGATCGAGAAGCTCGCCGCCGAGCACGACCTGCTGGTGACCATCGAGGAGAACGTCCTGTCCGGTGGTTTCGGCTCGGGCGTGCTCGAGCACGTCGAGGACGCGTTCGCGGACGGCTCGGAGCGGGCGCGGGTGCTGCGAGTCGGGCTCCCCGACCGCTACGTCACCCACGGCAAGCCGGCCCTTCTGCGCGAGGAGGTCGGCTTCACCGGAGAGGCCGTCGCCGAGCGGGTCCTGACCGCGCTCGGCAGCCGCGAGACCGTCTTCCGCTAGCGCGGCTCGATTCGGTCATCAACTATCCGGGTAGTCTGGGCGGTGTCGGCGATGGCCCTTGCACAGCGCGCCGGGTTGGGGGGAGAGGGCAGATGAACCGGTGGACAACGGTTCGTCCACGAGAACGCGAGCCGATGGAGGGGAGTTTGCATGTCCTATCTGAGCTGTCCCACTTGCGGCCTGACGATGTTCGACCGCAACCCGCTCACCTCGCCGCGGCACTGCCCGCGCTGTGCCCGCCGCGGCTCTTCGATCGAGCTCGAGCGGATCCAGAGACCCGGGGCCGGCGCCGCGGCCACGGTTCTCGGCGGGATGCTGCGCCGGGATGCCGAGCGCCAGCGTCGAGGTCGTGCGGGCGATCTACCAACGCCCTGAGCGCGGCGTCCGCTGGGAGGACTACTGGGAGCGCGCCGACGCCCTGGAGGCGGCGGGAATCAACGAGCAGGCGATCGAGGGGAGACGGGGGATCGTCTCGAGCGCCGCGAGGACGCGAGGCGCCAGGACAATCGCGGCGATGTCGAAGAGCACATAGACGCTGGCGATGCCACTGGGCGGGTTTCCCGCCGGCAGGGGCGTGTCGGGAGCGGTCGCGGCCCAGTGCCAGGCGCCGATCGAGGTCCCGTAGATCTCGAGGAACGCGACCATCACGAAGACGCCGGCATAGAGCGTCGCCTTGCTGCCGCGTAGCAAGACATAGATCAGCAGCGCACCGGTGATGGCGCCGAGCGCGTCCGTACGGCCGAGCAGGAGCAGTCCAGCGATTCCCCAGCCGGCGACGACGGCGATCACGGCGCCGACGAAGGCCCGGGGATGCCGGCGAATCGACTCCGATTGGCTGATCCGGAGTCCCGCCAGGTAGACGAGGCCGTGCCCTGGGGGGACGAAGGCGGGCAGGTTCTCGAGCCGGTAGGTGTACGCGCCGAGCACGATCGAGCCCAGCACCTCCGCGCAGGTGGCCACCACGACGACCAGCAGTGCCCGCGACCGGTCCTCCCGGCTCAAGGGCGCGACGGAGGCCAGCAGGATGATCCACGTCGCGGCGCCGAGCAGGAGCTGCTCGTTCAGCGTGGCGAAGTGATCGAGGGCCAGAAAGCCAGCGATCACGCAAGCGACCATCGCCGCGAAGGACAGCGGCGCGGACGTCGGGTGCGTTGCGTTTCCTCTCCCCATGAACGTGCGGCGTGCCGCCGCTCGGAATGGTCCTTCGCGGACCGCGTGCGATTGGATCATCTCTGCGGGGCCCGTGTCAATGGCAAACTGCTGCCGTGATTCCAGAGGCCGATGGCCGGATGAAGCCGATCGACAGAGGGACCTGGCTGGCGCTGATCGCCATGGGGATCGCGGTCTTCGTGATCGCAAACGACTTCTCGGCGATCAACGTCGCGATTCCGCAGATCGAGCACGACTTCAAGACGGACGTCACGACCGCCCAGTGGGTGGTGAACGCCTACGCACTCGTCTTCGGTGTGCTGATCGTCACCGGCGGGCGGCTCGCGGACATCTTCGGCCGCCGCCGGGCCTTCTTCATCGGGACCACGATTTTCGCGACCTTCTCCGCGCTCGGCGGGGCGGCTCAGACCGAGGCCGAGCTGATCGCGATGCGGGCCCTGATGGGCATCGGAGGCGCCCTGATGTGGCCCGCGATCCTCGGCATGACCTACGCGGCCCTGCCGGAGGAGCGCGCCGGGCTGGCCGGGGGGTTCATCCTCGGCGCGGCCGGGATCGGCAACGCGGCGGGCCCGCTGATCGGCGGCGCGCTCACCGACCTGCTCAGCTGGCGCTGGATCTTCTTCTTGAACGTCCCGGTGTCTGCCTTCGCGATCTTCGTCACCTGGCGTGAGATCCACCAGCCCCGACCCAAGGTCGAGGACCGCAGGATGGACTACGCCGGCATCGTCACTGTGACCGTCGGCCTGGTCTCGCTGTTGATCGCATTCGACCAGGTGATCGACTGGGGCTGGGGCGACCCGCGGATCATCGCCCTGCTGGCGCTGTCAGTGATCCTGATCTCGAGTTTCGTATTCGTCGAGCGCCGCGCCGGGGAGCACGCGTTGGTCCCGCCCGACGTGATCAAGAACCGGGACTTCGCCTACACGTGCGCGGCGATCCTGCTGATGTCGGCCGTCTTCTTCGCGTCGATGCTCTACCTGCCGCAGTTCATGATCAACGTCCTTGGCTACTCAGCGATCGGGGCGGGCGCCGGGATGCTGCCGATGATGGCGACCTTCGCCGGCGTCTCCTTCGTGGCGGGGAACCTCTACAACCGCTTCGGGGCCAAGCCGCTTCTCATTCTCGGCTCGGCCTGTATCGCCGTCGGCCCGGCCCTGGTCGCGTTGCTCGCCGACAAGGAGACATTCGGGGCTCTGGTCCCGGGCATGGCGATCCTCGGACTCGGGATCGGGCTCTTCTACCCGACCGCTACCACAGCGGGGGTGACGGCGTGCGACGAGTCGAGGCGCAGCCTCGCCGGCGCGATCATCTACATGTTCCAGATCGCCGGCGGCTCGGTAGGCCTCGGCCTGACCACCACGGTCTTCATCGGGGCGAGCGATCGGGCGCAGTCGGGTAGCGGCTTCATCGACGGGATCCAGACGGCATTCACGATGGACGCCGCGATCGCGGTGGGCGGCTTCCTGATCGCTGCCTTCCTGATCGGTGGGCGGGCCCACCTGCCGCACGTCCACCGACCGGCTCTGGCCGGCCACTCACCGCGGGGGCACGGGCCCTAGCGGCGCTCAGTTGGGCCCGGGGCCCTGTGGCCCGGGCGCGGGAAAGCCGTTCAGCCGGCGGCCGCCGTGAGGGCCTCACGACGCTCGGTGAAGTCGCTGATCGACACAATCTGAGCGTCCTGAACGGTGACGAGCGTGAAGATGCGCTGGTGCACGGGGATGCGGCTGTCCTTTCCCCGGATCGAGTTCTGCGATACGCAGAGGACCTGATCGTCACCGAGATCCGAAACGTCTTCGATGGATATGCGCCAGTCGTCGGCAGCCTCGAGCCACCCGGAAACGAGGGCCAACCATGCATCCCTTCCGCGAACCGCCTCTCCCATGAACGGCGGCTTCCATTTGGCCTCCGGAGCTACGGCGCTGAACGCGTCCTCGACGAGCGGAGATTCGCTGATCGGCACGGGATTCGCCCAGTACTGGGCCAGAAGCTGATCGAGGTGTTCGAAATAGGCCCGGACGATCTGGGCGTTCTCGGTAGTCATTCAGTGCCCAGTATCCCCTGCCTGCGCCTGCCCAGCGGTTCGTTGCGACTCCAGTAGCAGCTTTGGACGAGCAGCGGCGCTTTCGCCAAGGCGCGAGATACTGCGTGGGCGATGTCGGAGGAGAACGTCGAGCTCATCCTGAGATCCATCGCCGCCTTCGAGGGCGATGAGGAGACATGGCTCGCGGCAGTCGATCCCTCCCACGTCTGGTTGCACCTGACGGGGACGGGCATGGGAAGCGGCGTGGAGGTCGATCTGGCTCTGCAAGCCGCCGGGCTGTCGGAGTAGGCGATGTCGCAGGAGAATGTCGAGAAGGTGCGGCGCGGTTTCGCCGAGTACAACCGAGGTGACGTCGAGGGGGCCCTGCAGGAGTGGGCACCCGACGCCGTTTGGGACTGGTCCAACGGCCACGGATTCGATGCGGGCGTTTATCGAGGGCGCGACGAAATCCGAGCGTTCTGGCAACAGCGCAGCGCGGCATGGGAGGAAGATCGGCTTGAGATCGTTGACCTGGTGGAGGTCGGGGACGACAGGGTGATCGTGGAGAACGTCGCGTACTTGCGGGGTCGGGACGGCATAGAGGTAGAGGCTCGAAGCGCGTGGCTGGTCACGTTTCAGGACGGCGAGCAGATCTCGCTCACGCTCTTCCAGACGATGCGGGAGGCTCTCGAAGCCGCCGGGCTGTCCGAGTAGGCGAAGGGCGTTGTTTTGGGATCGGTTGCTCCGCCGCCCCGGCGTTCAACTGCCTGCAAAGGGACAAAAAGAGAACCCCGCCGAAGCGGGGTTCTCTAGGGGTACTACAGGGAGGAGAGATATGTGTGTTGTCTGTGGGAGGTAGGCCGGTATCAGGCGCCGAGCGGACGGCTGAACCGCGTGGAAGCGGTCAGCGCCATGTGCGCGGAGCCGAACCCGACCAAAAAGACTGTTGCGATGTAGTCCCCCGCGATTCCTGCGACAACACCGACCGCAATGGTGGCGGCGGCCAGGATGTGGTCGAGACCCGCGTGGGCGCTCAGCGGCACGCTGCCCCGACTGGCATCGCCGTAGACCGAGCTGGCGAGGCCGATCAGGAGAATGCCGAGAGCGATGCTCAGGGCGCCCGCCAGGTAGCCGAAGCCCAGGGCGAAGGGGGCCACGATCAAAAGGGGCGCGGCCGCGACCTCGAGGGCGGCGTGTACATCGATCGGGATTGCTCTGAAGGCACTCATCGCAGAAACCAGGGTACGAACGTATGTGCGATTGGTCTGTGAGCTCGGTCACAGTCGCGACGTGCCACCGGACTCCCGGTCGGCCTCACCCGGCCTATGTACGGTTCGCCTCATGCCCCGTCGTCGCGCCGACACCCTGCTCGCGGAGCGAGGGCTGGCGCCATCACGGACCGCAGCCGCTGCGACCGTTCGTGCCGGCCGGGTCCGCCTGGGCAAGGACGGATCCACCGTCGAGAAGCCGAGCGAGCTGCTCCCCGAGAACGCCGACCTGGTGGTCGACGAGGGCGAAGAGTTCGTCTCTCGCGGCGGGATCAAGCTCGACAACGCGCTCGCGAAGCTCCAGGTCGATGTCCGGGGGCGTCGCTGCCTCGACGTCGGCGCCTCGACCGGGGGGTTCACCGACTGCCTGCTCCAGCGCGGAGCCGCGCTGGTACTCGCGGTCGACGTCGGATACGGCCAGCTCGACTGGCGCCTGCGCCAGGACTCCCGCGTCCTGGTGATGGAGCGTCTGAACGCGCGCTACCTGGGAGATTCCCACCTGCCCTTTCGGCCCGAGCTGATCACCGTGGACGTCTCCTTCATCTCACTCGCGAAGCTGCTGCCGTCGATCGTCGCCACCGGCGCGGACGAGCTCGACCTGCTCGGCCTGGTGAAGCCCCAATTCGAGGTGGGAAAGAAGAAGGTGGGGAAGGGAGGCGTGGTGCGGGAGGCCGAGGATCGCCGGGACGCGATCCGCCAGGTCGCCAAGGCCGCCCAGCAGGAGGGCCTGGTGGTTCGCGGGATCGTCTCCTCGGGACTCCCCGGCCCGAAGGGGAATCGTGAGACCTTTGTCTGGGCCTCGAGGACCGGTGACCCGGTGGATCTCGATGCCGCGCTGCTGGAGGTTGAGTCATGACCCGCGCGATGCTGATCACTCACACTCACACCGAAGCTCCCGCGGACGCAACCTCGGCGGCAGTCGCGGCGGCGGCGAAGGCCGCGAGCGAGGCGTCGGTGCGGTTGATCTCCACTGCCGACGAGCTCCGCAAGCACGGGGATGCGGCTGCAGGGATCGAGGCGGTGGAAGACGGCGAGCGGCCCGATGTCTGCATCGTCCTGGGCGGAGACGGCAGCATCCTCTATGCGCTGCGCCGTTTCTCGGGAACCGACGTGCCGGTCTTCGGCATCAACTACGGGACCGTCGGCTTCCTGGCCGCGGTGGAGCGGGACCATTTGGAGGACGGCCTGCGAAGGGCCTTCAGCGGCGATTTCGTGTCGCTGGACATGCCGGCGCTCAGGGCCGACCTGTCCATCGAGAGACCTCTGGCGCTGAACGACTTCAGCTTCAACAGGCGTCCTCACGGTCGGGTCGCGGAGCTCTCGTACTCCATCGGGGACGAGGAGGTCGGGAACGTGCGCTGCGACGGGCTGGTGGCCGCGACCCCGGCCGGCTCGACTGGCTACAACCTGGCGAACGCCGGGCCGATCCTCGCGTGGGGCGTGAAGGGCTACGTGGTCAGCTTCATCGCCCCGCACACGCTGGCCGCCAGGGCGCTCGTGGTCGCCCCCGACGACGCGCTGCAGGTGATGAATGCCACCGGCCGAGAGCCGGTCGAGATCTCCCTCGACGGGGAGCCCGCGGGCGAGCTGGAGCCGGGCAACGCGCTCGAGATCCGCTTCGAAGAGTCGGTCAGCCGGCTAGCGCAGCTGCCGGGTTCGAGCTTCTACCACCGGATCCGCGAGAAGTTCGGCAAGCTCGCCTAGCTAGTCTCCCGGGCATGGAGCGGAAGTGGTGGAGCCTGCTCGCGGTCTGCCTGGCGACGTTCATGTTGCTGCTCGACATCACCGTCGTCAACGTCGCGCTGCCCGACATCCAGAAGGAGCTCCACACCGACCTGACCGGGCTGCAGTGGGTGGTCGACGCCTACACACTGACCCTCGCCTCCTTCACCCTGACCATGGGGGCGCTCGCCGACCGCTTCGGGCGGCGGCGGCTGTTCGTGATCGGTGTTGGGCTGTTCACGCTCGCATCCCTTCTCTGCGGGCTGGCGAGCAACGCGACCTTCCTGCACCTAGCGCGCGGGCTCCAGGGGATCGGGGGCGCCGCGATGTTCGCGACCTCTCTGGCGCTGATCGCGCAGGAGTTCCAGGGCCCCGAGCGCGGCACCGCGATCGCCGCGTGGGGGGCCACGATCGGCGGCGCGGTCGCGGTCGGGCCGCTGGTGGGCGGGGCGCTCACCGACGGGCTCGGCTGGGAGTGGATCTTCTTCGTCAACGTCCCGATCGGGATCGGCACCGTATTCCTCGCCCAGACTCAGGCCGGCGAGTCGCGCGATCCCGACGCCAAGCGCCTGGACTGGGCCGGCCTGATCACGTTCTCGCTCGGGCTCTTCGCCCTGATCTTCGGCCTGCTGCGCGGTAACGCCGAGGGCTGGGGCAGCGGCCTGATCGTCGGCTCGCTGGTCGCCGCGGTGGTCCTGCTCGTGGCGTTCGTGCTCTTCGAGTGGCGCCAGGACCACGCGATGTTCGATCTCAGCCTGTTCCGGAAGCCGGCGTTCTCGGGCGTCTCCTACGGCACCTTCGCGATCGGCGCCGGAATGTTCGCGATGTTCCTCTACATCACGATCTACATGCAGAGCGTGATCGGGATGACGCCCCTCGAGGCGGGCGTCCGCTTCCTGCCGCTGACGCTGTTCGCGTTCATCGTGCCGCTCGTCACCCGCAATCTGGTCGCG
Source organism: uncultured Solirubrobacterales bacterium (assembly GCA_963763955.1). Taxonomy (GTDB): domain Bacteria; phylum Actinomycetota; class Thermoleophilia; order Solirubrobacterales; family 70-9; genus DASUPK01. Next base: position 61,990 of record CAVXQP010000020.1, read on the forward strand.
AGGGTCCCGGCACGGGTGCCGCTGACGATCGGGCTGGCGCTGGTCGGCGTCGGCTTGCTGCTGATGCGCGGCGCCAAACCCGATTCGGAGTGGACGACCCTGCTCGCCGGGTTCATCGTGAGCGGCATCGGCATCGGGCTCTCCAACCCGTCGATCGCCTCGACCGCGCTCGGGGTCGTTCCCGCAGCGCGCTCGGGCATGGCCTCGGGGATCAACAACACGATGCGGATCGCCGGCGTGTCGACCGGGATCGCAGCCCTCGGCGCTGTCTTCCAGAGCAAGATCACCGACTCCCTCCACACCCTGCTGCCCCAGGCGCCGAGCGGTTTTGCCGACGGGGTCGCCGCGAGCGGCACCCAGGCGGCGAGCCAGGCCCCGCCTCAGCTCCACGACCAGGCATTCCAAGCGGCGGGCGTCGCGTTCACGAACGCCTTCAACGACATCCTCCTGATCGGAGCGCTGATCCTCTTCAGCGGAGCGCTCGCCGTACTCGCCCTGGTGCGCCAGAGCGACTTCGTCCCGCATGGCCCTCCAGAGCAGGCCGGGACGGAGGCGCGGGAGCCCGCGGCGGCTTAGCCCGCCAGCCTCTCGCAGAATTCGCGGAGCGCCTCGGCGAACTCCTCGCTCGCACTCGAGGGCTCTTGGACGCTCACCCTCTGTGAGCCCGGGAAGGCGGCGGCCACGTCCTCGTATCCCTCCGCCGTGAACACCAGGCAGCCCTCGTGTCGCGCAATCAACAGAGGCTTGTCGAGCTCTCGAAGCAGATCGCCGATCGGCTCCACCCGCCCGGTGTGCATCTCCCAGACACGTGAGACGACGTCCGCCGCCGGGAACCGGCGGACCATCTCGGCCGCCATCTCCTCGTCGAACCCGCCCTGCGTGAACTGGGTGAGCCCGTAGCGCACGAACGAGTCGTGGTCCGTGCCGAGCAGCTGCGTCATCGCTGCCACGACCTCGCCGTTCACCGCCGGCCGCTCCCCCTCGGTGTGGTAGTCGAGCGTCGCGTGCCCCAGCGCGATGCCCAGGACGGACTCGCTTCGCGCCGCCGCCACATGCGCCGCGGTGGCCGTGCCCCAGGCGTCCCCGATCACGAAGTACGAATCCCAGCCGAGAGCGTCGACCTCCCGCACCGCTCTCCTGACGACCGCGTCGCGATCGATCAGCTCCGGGGCGTCGCCGGGAACGGGCTCATCTCCGACGCCGGGAGCGTCGAAGGTCGCGACCTCGGCCCATTCGGAGAGCTGCGGCGCGATCGCCCACTCGACCTCGGTGAACTGCGGGCAGAGCAGGAGACGTGGTCGCGGCACGTATCCAATCTCTCACAGCACGCGGACCGCGATGCGCGAGGAGAATCCGTCGGGACCCCTCGTTAGAACGGTGAGCCGATGCTGCTCGAGCTCCGGATCGAGAACCTGCTCCTGATCGAGCGTGCCGAGCTGCGGCTCGGCCCGGGCCTGAACGCGATCACGGGGGAGACCGGCGCCGGCAAGACGATCCTGGCCCACTCCTTCGACCTGCTGATGGGAGGCCGGGCGCGGTCGGGGATCGTTCGGCCCGGCGCGAACGAGGCCTATGTGGAGGGAGTGATCGAGTTGCCCGAGGGATTGCTCGACGACCCTGAGCTCGCCGAGATCGCGGAGCGGCTGCCCGAGGGCTGTACCGACCTGGTGATCGGCAGGCGGGTCTCTGCGACGGGCAGGACCAGTGCGTTCCTTGGCGGTCGCTCGGCCGCGGCGCCGGACCTCCAGGCCCTCGGCTTTCGGCTGCTCGCCTTCTACGGACAGCACGAGCACCGGAAGCTGACCCTCTCGAGCGCCCAGCTCGAGACCGTCGACGGATTCGCCGGCGAGCGGCACCTCGAGCGGCGGCGGGCGTACCGCGAGGCCCACGCCGAGGTGATCCGGCTGGAGCGCGAGCTCGAGCGAATCGGGGAGCGCGAGGGAGCGCGTGTGCGAGACCTCGACTTGCTCCACTTCGAGCTCGACGAGATCGTCGAGGCGCAACCCGACGCCGGAGAGGAGGACGAGCTTGCGACGGAGCGCGACCGGCTGCGGCACGCCGAGTCGCTGCGCGCTGCCGCCGCCGAGGCGCTCGCGGCCGTTTCGGGGGACGGCGACGCGGGTGGAGCGGCGGAGGCGATGGGTTCGGCCGAAGCGGCCCTCGGCGCCCGGGAGGGCGTGGATCCCGCGCTCGACCGGCTGGCCGAGACGGCCAGGGGGCTGCGGGTGGAGCTCCAGGAGCTGGCGGGGGAGCTGCGCGCCTACGCGGAGGGAATCGAGGGCGAGCCGGGTAGGCTCGAGCAGGTAGAGGAGCGGCTCGAAGTGCTCGACCGGCTGAAGCGAAAGCACGGCGGCTCGATCGAGTCGGTCCTGGCCCACGCCGAGCACTGTCGGGTGGAGATCGATGGGATCGAGGGCGCCGGCGAGACGACCGAGCGCCTGGAGGCCGAGCATGCGGAGGCCATGAGGCTCCGCACCGATCTCGCCGGCGGCCTGAGCGAGATCCGCGCGAAGTCGGCGAAGAGGCTCGAGGCGCGGATCGCCAAGGAGCTCGACCAGCTCGGGATGAGCGGCGCGAAGCTCGAAATCTCTTTGGAGCCGCACCCGGGCGGCTTCGGGGCGCTCGGCCAGGAACGGGTCACCTTCCAGGTCGCAACCAATCCGGGGATGCCGACCTCGCCGTTGCGCGACGCCGCCTCGGGCGGCGAGCTCTCCCGTCTGATGCTCGCCCTCGCGGGCCAGGGAGCGCCGGGCGGGGCGGCGACCTACGTCTTCGACGAGATCGACGCCGGCGTCGGGGGCAAGACCGCCAAGGCGGTGGGGGAGCGGCTGCGAGCGCTCGGCGAAGAGCGGCAGGTCCTCTGCATCACCCATCTGCCGCAGGTCGCCTCGATGGCGCAGAGCCACTTCCGGATCGAGAAGACGGTCGACGGCGGGCAGGCGACGGCGACCGTCGAGCAGGTCGACGGTGACGAACTCGTCGCCGAGATCGTCCGGATGCTCGGCGGCTCAGATGGCGACGAGGCCGCCGATCGGCACGCCCGCGAGCTCCTCAAGGCGGCCTGATCCACCGATTTCGCAGCGGTCCGCTCTCCGTGACGGCATAGGCTTTCGCGGATGGCGATCGCCACCGCCACAGCGATCCACGGAATCGCGCGCCTCGGGCGCCGCACGAAGGATCTGGTGAAGCGCCTCGGGCCCGCCGACATCGCGGTGATCGATCACCGCAACCTCGACCGGATCGCGGCCGAGGAGCTCATCGCCTGCGGGGTGCGCGCGACCCTCAACGCCTCGCGCTCGTCGGACGGCTCCTACCCGAACACGGGACCGCTCGCGCTCGTTCGCGCCGGGGTGCCGCTGATCGACGCCGGACCCGAGCTGTTCGACCTGCTCGAGGACGGCGACCGGCTCGAGATCGCCGGAGGCCGGGTCTCCTCGGAGGGAAGGCCGGTCGCGGAGGGGAGGCCGCTTCACCCCGAGCAGCTCGAGCGCGACCTGAACGTACAGCGCGCCCGGATCGACCTGGCGCTGCACGACTTCGCCGAGAACACGATGGCGCACCTCCGCGAGGAGGCCGGCCTGCTCTACGGCGCGATCGACTTCCCGGAGACCCGGACCCGTTTCCGCGACCGGCACGTCCTCATCGTCGTGCGGGGCACCGACCACGTGCGCGACCTGCGGGCTCTGCGCGTCTACATCGAGGATGTCAACCCGATCCTGGTCGGGGTTGACGGCGGCGCCGACGCCATCATCGGGGAGGGCTTCGTCCCCGACCTGATCCTGGGCGACATGGACTCCGCCGGTGAAGCCGCGTTACGCGGCGGCGCCGAGCTGATCGTCCACGCCTATCCCGACGGGGAGGCGCCGGGCGCCGATCGGCTCCGCCGCCTGGGGTTGGCGCACACCGTGATCCCCTCGGCGGGGACGAGCCAGGACGTCGCCATGCTCCTTGCCTTCGAGAAGGGCGCTGCGCTGATCGTCAGCGTGGGGGCGCACTTCAACCTGCTCGAGTTCCTCGAGCGCCGCCGAGGCGGGATGTCCTCCACCTTCCTGACGCGGCTGCGGATCGGCGAGAAGCTGGTCGACGCCAGGGGCGTCAGCCACCTCTACCCGGCCCACTAGGGGACGTTGCCCCGCCGGGTCAACTATCGCGGCAGGCGGGTGGCCTTTCCGCTCGGTGCGCTCCTGCTCGCGGCGTCACTCGGGGGGCTCGTCGCTGAGTCGAGCCGCTTGCTGGTCTTTCTCGCCGGGGTCGGCTGCCTTGGGCTGCTCGACGACCTCCTCGACGACGACCCCCGTGGCTGGCGGGGACACGCCCGCGCGGTCGCGTGCGGCCGGCTCTCGACCGGCGCGATCAAGGCGGTTGGGACGCTGGGACTCGCGTTCTACGCGTCGGCCGGGGGTGGGGGGGCGCTCGCTGCCGATGCGGGCGTTTTGACGCTCTCGGCGCACCTCGGAAACCTGCTCGACACGCGGCCGGGGCGTTCGGAGAAGGCACTGGCGCTGACGGCGATGCTCGCTTGTCTCGGATCCGGGAGCCTGGAACCGCTCGAGCCGGTCGCGCCACTGATCGCGCCGGTCGCCATCGGCGCCTGGTTCACCCTGCGGGAGCGGGCGATGCTGGGTGACAGCGGCGCGAGCCTGATCGGCGGGATGATCGGCGTCGTCCTCGTGACCGTGCTGGCGGCGCCCGCGACCTATCTGGCGCTCGCGGCGCTGATCGCGATTGCGCTCTATGGGGAGTTTCGCTCGATCTCCGCCGCGGTCGGCCGGGTTCCGCTCCTCGAACGACTAGACTCGATCGGCAGAGTCAATTGAGCCAACCGAAGCCAGGCGACACCAGATTTCTCTTCGTCACCGGCGGTGTCGTTTCGTCCCTCGGCAAGGGCATCGCCTCTGCATCACTCGGTCGACTGCTGGTCTCCCGCGGCTTCCGCGTGCAGCTGCAGAAGCTCGATCCCTACATCAACGTCGACCCGGGGACGATGAGCCCGTTCCAACACGGCGAGGTGTTCGTCACCGAGGACGGGGCGGAGACCGACCTCGACCTCGGCCACTATGAGCGCTTCACCGACGAGAACACCTCTCGGGCGTCCAACTTCACCGCCGGGGGCGTCTACAACTCGGTGATCCGTCGGGAGCGTCGGGGCGATTATCTCGGCGCCACGGTTCAGGTGATCCCGCACATCACCGACGAGATCAAGAACCGGATCCTGATCGTCGCTGAGTCCCAGGCCGTCGACTTCGTGATCACGGAGATCGGTGGGACCGTCGGCGACATCGAGTCGCTTCCCTTCCTCGAAGCGATCCGCCAGCTATACACCGACCTCGGCCCGAAGCGCTGCATGTTCGTCCACCTCACCCTGGTGCCCTACGTGGGCCACGCCGGCGAGATGAAGACCAAGCCGACCCAGCACTCGGTCAACGAGCTGCGCCGGATCGGGATCCAGCCCCACGCTCTGCTCTGCCGCTCCGAGCAGGGGCTCGACCGGGAAATCCGGAAGAAAATCGCACTCTTCGCGAGCCTTCCCGAGGACGCCGTGGTCTCGGCGCGGGACGTGGACAACGTCTACAAGGTGCCACTCGTGCTTCGCGCCGAGGGGGCGGATGACTTGATCCTCGACCACTTCGCGATGGACGCTCCGGCGCCTGACCTGGGGGAGTGGGAGGAGCTGATCAAGCGGGCCGACGCCTCGCGGGAAAGCAAGGTGAAGATCGCGCTGGTCGGCAAGTACGTCCAGCTCGAGGACGCCTACAAGTCCGTGATCGAGGCGCTCACCCACGGCGGCTGGGCGCACGGCGTGGAGGTGGAGACCGAGCTGGTCTCCGCCGAGGACATCGAGGACACCAAGCTCGATGATGTCGACGGCATCCTGATCCCCGGCGGGTTCGGTGAGCGCGGCATCGAGGGCAAGGTCGAGGCCGCCCGGATCGCGCGTGAGCAGGGGATCCCGTATCTCGGCATCTGTCTCGGGATGCAGATCGCGGTCGTCGAGTTCGCGCGCCACGTCGGCGGGATGGACGGTGCCAACTCGGCCGAGTTCGATCCCGAGACGCCCTACCCGGTGGTTGACCTGCTTCCCGAGCAGAAGGAGGTCTCGGACCTCGGCGGGACGATGAGGCTGGGCGCTGATCCGGTGAAGCTCCACGAGGACACACGCGCCCGGGAGATCTTCGGCGAGGCCGTGATCTACAAGCGCCACCGCCACCGGTATGAGGTCAACAACATGCTCCGCCGCCGGCTCGAGGACGAGGGCTTGGTGGCGAGCGGCACCTCTCCGGACGACCGGCTGGTCGAGGTGATCGAGCTGCCGGACCACCCGTTCTTCCTGGCCTCCCAGTTCCACCCCGAGTTCAACTCGCGCCCGACTCGGCCCGAGCCGCTCTTCCGCGACTTCGTCGGCGCGGCGGCGAAGCGGGCGGCGGAGCGCCCCGCTGCTGCGGAGACCCCGGCGGAGGCAGAGGCCGCCGCGGAGGACTCCGAGGACGTCAGCGTCCGCCGCTCCGCCCAGGCCTAGACGACCCAGCGGGCGCGGCATAGGATCCGCACAACTACGGAGGAGGAGACCTATGTATGCGCGCGTGGTGAGGTTCACCGACGTCGGTCCGGAGCGGATCGCCGAGATCAACAAGCGGGTCGAGGAGGAGGGGGGACCGCCGCCCGACGTGCCAGCGAAGTCAGTGCAGGTGATCGTCGACGAGGGGCAGGGCACGGCCGTCGTCATCCTGACCTTCGACAGCGAGGAGGACATGCGCAAGGGTGACGAGGCCCTGAACGCGATGGACGCGGGCGACACGCCCGGGACGCGGGCCTCCGTTGACCAGGGCGAGGTCAGGGTAGACAGGGACGCCTAGGACTTCGCGGGCGGCTCTCGCGGCGTAGCCTGTCGCGTTCGTGCTCCCCGAAGACGAGCGCATGCTCGATCGCTTCGTCCGGCTCTGCGAGATCGCGAGCCCGACGGGCGAGGAGCGCGAGGTCGCCGATGCCGTCCTGGACGAGCTGCGTGGGCTCGGGGTGGACATCGCGGAGGACGCCTCGGCGACCCCGGCGGAGGCTGCAGCCGGCAACCTGATCGCCCGCGTCCCCGGGCGCGGCGATGGGTGGCTGTCGTTCTTCTCCCACCTCGACACGGTGCCGCACGAGGGTCCGATCGAGGTCGTGCGGGAGAACGGCGCCTTTCGCGCCCGCGGGGACACCATCCTCGGGGCCGACAACAAGGCGGCGGTGACTGTGCTGATGGAGCTGGCGGCTCGGCACATCGCCCGGCCGGCGCCCCTGGGGCTGGAGCTGGTATTCACGGTCGCTGAGGAGGACGGGCTGCGGGGCGCCAGGGAGCTCGACACTTCGACGCTCCGGGCGCCATTTGGCTTCGTGCTCGACCACGCCACGCCGATCGGCGAGCTGATCGTCGCGGCGCCGACCTACAAGCGGCTGATCGCCGAGTTCACCGGCCACGAGGCTCACGCCGGGATCAACCCGGAGGACGGTCACAGCGCGATCGCCGCCGCAGCGGCCGCTGTGGCGGGGATGAGGCTGGGGCGCCTCGACGAGGAGACCACCGCGAACGTCGGGATCATCGAGGGCGGCACGGCCTCCAACGTCGTTGCGGGGCATTGCCGGATCCTCGGCGAGGCGCGGAGCGTCGACGGCGAGCGAGCCGCGGCGACGATCGGTGAGATGGTCGATGCCTGCACCTGGGCGGCCGGCGAGCAGGGCTGCGACGTCGATGCACGTGTGATCGAGCTGTTCCGCGGCTACCGGCTCGACGCCAAGTCGGAGCCGGTGAGGATCGCCTCGGAGGCGCTGCGGCGGACCGGGCACGAGCCGGAGCTGGTCGCCACAGGCGGAGGCAGCGACGCCAACGCACTGGTCGCCGGCGGCTACCAGGCCGTCCTGCTCGCCAACGGGACGGAGGCGAATCACACTCCGGAGGAGATGGTCGCGGAGGCGGCGATCGTGGAGATGCTCGGAGTGTGCGAGGCGGCGATCGAGGAGGCCGCGCAGGTCGTTGCCACGGCGGGCGGGGGGTAGGTCATGCTGAAGCTGCGGCGGGGGGTGGTGACGAAGGAGGATCCCATCACGGTGCGGATCGGTGCCGAGGAGAGGGCTGCGTGGGCGGACGAGCGGCTGGTCGGGAAGGTCTGCGAGGGCGATGAGGTGATCGTCAACACCCAGGCCCGTGACCTGGGCCTCGGCTCGGGAGGCTGCGACGTCGTCCACGTCAACCTGACGCGCGGCCTGGATGCACCCGGCGCCGACCGGGCGACCGCGATGAAGCTCAACTACACCTCGCTCCAGCATCCGGTCGAGCCGGTGGAGGCACGCACGGAGAGCTCGGCGGCGAGGAGGATTCCGGTGCTGGTGCTCTCCCTGCACGGGCAACTCCCCCCCGCGGCCTGGGCGACCGCGCGCGCCGGGTCGGCGATGCGAGTCGGCTACGTCCAGACTGCGGGCGGCGCGCTGCCGGGTCCGCTCTCGGGGGACGTCGCCGAGCTCCGCCGGCGGGGGCTGCTCTGCGAGCATCTGACCGCCGGGCCCGCATACGGCGGCGAGACGGAGGCGCTCACCGTGATCGGCGGGCTGCAGGCGGCGGCCGGGCCGCTCGGCTGGGATGCCGTGATCGCCGCCCCGGGCCCCGGGATAGTCGGGTCGGGCAGCGAGCTGGGTCACGGGGGGATGGCCGCCCTGGGCACGGCGCATGCCGCGCTCGCCCTCGGACTCGAGACCCTGCTCGCCCCGCGGATGTCGAGCGCCGACCCGAGACCGCGGCACCGCGGCCTGAGCCACCACACCGCCACGGTCCTGCGGTTGCTGCTTGGGGAGGTGCGGGTGCCCGTCCCGGCCGATGAGCCGCTCGGTGAGCTGCGCGACACATGCGGTGACCGGCACGAGCTCTGGCCGCGCGAGGCTCCCGTCGAGGAGTACGCGGCGAGCGGTCTGCCGGCGACGCACATGGGCCGCGAGCTCGCCGAGGACCGGCTCTTCTTCGCGGCCGCGCTGGCCGCGGGAGACGCGCTCGCGGCGGCGGTGCTCGCAGAGGTCCCGGCATGAGCGACGAGCCGCTCAAGAAGGTCGGCGGCAAGCTCGTCCATCGGGGGCCGATCGCGTCCGTGCGGATGGAGACGTTTCAGTACGCCGACGGCAGCCGGGCCACTCGGCAGGTGGTGGTTCACCCCGGCGCGGTCTGCGTGATCCCACACGACGGACGTGTCCTCTACATGGTCGAGCAGCCGCGCGAGGCGGTCGAGGAGCCGGCGCTGCTCGAGCTGCCCGCCGGGAAGCTCGACGTAGAGGGCGAGAGCCCGCTGGAGTGCGCCCAGCGCGAGCTGGTGGAGGAGATCGGCAAGTCGGCCGGGGACTGGCGAGAGCTGAAGAGCTTCTTCACCAGCCCCGGATTCACGAACGAGCGCGTCTGGCTCTTCCTGGCGACGGAGCTCTACGACGTGCCCAGCCAGCCGTCGCCGGGAGAGCGCATCGAGGTGGTGGAGATCCCGCTGGCCGAGCTCGAGGGCGCGATCGAGCGCTGCGAGGATGCCAAGTCGCTGATCGGGCTGATGATGCTGAGGGAGCTGAACTCCTGAGACGGGTTGCTCCTGCGGAGCACCCTCGCATCGAGGCAGGGACGCGCCGGCGGGCGCTGAAGTACTGGGTATGGCGACGATTGCGGCCCCCCCTCGTGGGGCTGCGAAGACGCAGGCAGCCGAGCGCTATGAGGGCCTGGTCCTCGACTTCCTCGCGCATCTCGAGTTCGAGCGCGGTCTCTCCCGCAACACGCTCGCGGCCTACCGGACGGACCTGCTCCAATTCGGCCGGTTCCTGGCCGAACGCGAGCGCGACGCCACCGACGCGGGGGCGAGCGATCTCTCGGACTTCCTCGCGGAGCTCGCGAAGGGAGACGGGAACGGCCGCCCGCCCTGCTCGACGGCGACGGTCCATCGCAAGGCGGCGTGCCTGCGCTCCTTCTACCGGCATCTGCGCCGGGAGGAAGCGATTGAGGACGACCCGGCCGCCCGTCTGGAGACACCGCGTCGCGGCAAGAAGCTCCCGGAGGTCCTGAGCTATTCCGAGATGCAGCGACTGCTCGCTCAACCGCGGGGGGACGATCAGGTGACGCTGCGGGACCGGGCGCTGCTCGAGCTCATGTACGCGTCCGGGTTGCGGGCCTCCGAGACGATCTCGCTCGAGATCTCCGACGTCGATCTCGAACACGGGATCGTCCGTGCCAGGGGCAAGGGGTCCAAGGAGCGGCTGGTGCCCGTCGGGGGAAAGGCCATCGCCGCGGTGCGTGTCTATCTGCGGACCGGGCGGCCCAAGTTGGTCCGCTCACACGACGAGCGCAAGCTGTTCCTCAACTTCCGCGGCGGGTCGCTGACCCGCCAGGGCCTCTACAAGATCGTCCTGCGGCACGCCGAGTCCGCTGGTCTCGGGGACCGAATGAGCCCGCACACCCTCCGGCATTCGTTCGCAACCCATCTGCTCGCCGGAGGGTGCGATCTGCGGTCGGTCCAGGAGATGCTGGGCCATGCGGATCTCTCGACCACCCAGCTGTACACCCACCTCTCCGGCGAGGAGCTGAAGGAGGCCTACTTCAAGGCACACCCGAGGGCGCATCTGTCTCACTAGCCTGCGGGTATGCCGGAATTGCCCGAGGTGGAGACGGTTCGTCGCCAGCTCGAGCCGGAGCTGGTCGGAAAGCGGATCACCTCGGCCTCCGTCCTCGACGAGCGGCTGACTCGTCCCGAGCCGCCGCAGTCGCTGGAACGGGCGGTGGCGGGCAGGGAGGTGACCGCCGTCGCGCGGCGCGGCAAATACCTGCTGATCGGCCTGGAGGGAGGCCGGACGCTTGCGCTGCACCTGCGGATGACCGGCAACCTGCTGCTGCGGGACTCGGATCACGGGGAGACGGCGGACCTGATGAAGAGCGATCGCCTGGGCGGGCCGCGGCTGTACGAGCCGGCTCCGGAGCCGAGCCACGTCCGAGCCCGGTTCGAGCTCGACGACGGCCGGACGCTGCTGTTCACGGATGTGCGCCGGTTCGGGCAGGCGGTGATCCTCGACGCCGGCGATCAGCTCGATGATTTCTTCGCGGCTCGGCTCGGGATCGAGCCCCTCTCGGGGGAGCTCACCCCGGAGCGGCTGCTCGAGCTGGCGAAGGACCGAAAGGCGCCGCTCAAGTCCTTCCTGCTGACGCAGACGCGGGTGGCGGGGATTGGGAACATTTACGCGGATGAGGCGCTCTGGCGGGCGCGGTTGCATCCGCTCTCGCCCGCGGGGTCGATGAACCTCGAGCACGCGCGGGCCTCGTGGAGGGGATCGTGGCGGCTTCGGAGGCCGGGCTCGATCATGGCGGGGCGAGCATCGACGACTATCTGGATGCACGTCGGCGGCGCGGCTCGATGCAGGACGAGTCCCTGGTCCACACCAGCGAGGGGGAGCCATGCCTGCGACCCGCGAGCGAGCACCGCCCGACACCGCCGCCGGTGATCATGAGGATCGTGCCGTCCGGACGCTCGACCTACTTCTGCCCCAACTGCCAGGAGCGGCTGCGGCGGCGACCGCGGAGGAAGCCAAAGCGCCGGGCAGGGAGGGCGAGGAGCGGGTCACCCAGCCGCCTCCCCTGCCCGAGGGGTTCGCGGTCGG
>CAVXQP010000021.1:0-32556 GCA_963763955.1 uncultured Solirubrobacterales bacterium
GAACGTTCACACTAACCAGCTATCCGGGGGACGGGCGACGCTGAAGGGGTTCTGTACGTGAGCTCGGCAGGGAAGGTGTCACGGTTTCGTCGCTCAATCTCGGGTCTACGGATGAGGCGTCGGACCGCCATCGCCATCGCCATCGCCGCCGCCGCACTGGGGCTGGGCGTCGCCACACAGCTGCGGACCGGAGAGGAGCAGGCCCCGCCGCGGTCGCCGATCACGCGGACCGCGCACCCTACCTGCGACGTGACGCTCCACTCTGGCGCCGACCTCGGGCCGTACGAGAACGGCGACGCGTACCGGGGCGCGGTCGTCTGCCTGGGTGACGGGGACTACGGGCTCCATCGGACCCAGCACACCGCCGGGGTGAAGGTGTACGCGCTGCACCGCTACCAGGCCAGGGTCTGGGGTTGGATCGAGGCCTACGGCGCCGGCGAGGAGTGGCACGGCGTCTCCTTCAACAACTGCCGGGGGTACACCCCCAACCCAGGCGGGTGCAGCAACCCCGGCTTCGCCGGTGGGACCAGCCAGGGGATGCAGGTCTACGCTGATGACTTCGTTTTCGTCGACGGGGAGCTGACCAACGGACACGACTGGGAAGGCTGGATCCTGGGCAGGCCGGGTGCGCATGTCCAGAACGTCCTGATCGCGCGGAACAAGATCCACGGCGTGGGCAGCTACCCCGGCGGGACCGGGGCCGACCACGCCTTCTACGCGGTCAACGCCTCGGGCCAGGTGACCGACAACTGGCTGTGGGACAACGTCGGCTACGGCCTGCAGTTCTACCCCTACTCCTCCGACCTGCACTTCGACCACAACGTCGTCGACCAACAGCAGGAGGCCTGCGCGATCTTTGCGAGCAGCGGCGGCGGCAACACGTTCGACGACAACATCTGCGTGTCCACGCCGCGCGGGGTGCTCACCTGCTGCAACAACGCCGCCGGGGACTCGGCGGGCCGCAACTGGTTCTGGAGCGTGCCCGCCCCATTCGGCGGCGGCAACTACGCCCAGTCCGGAGGCAACGGTTTCGGCGAACCGGGATTCGTCGACTACGCGCACCACGACTACAACCTCGTCCAGGATGCGGCGGCGGAAGGCTACGGACCGCGCGTCCGGCTGCCTTGGTAGGTGATCAGCGCTGTCTGATCGCAGCTCCGTGTTCACCGAACGCGGGGACTTTCGATTGGACGTAGGCGACGCTCATGACGAATCGACCGGCGCTCCCCCGATGAACGATGCGGCCCTCTCGCTCTGCGACTCGATCGTGACCTCCTCGCTCAGCCGGAGTGCACGGCCGGCGAGCCTTCTTCGCAGCTCGGGATCGGAGTCGAGCCGCAATACGGCGTCGACGACGGCCTGGAGGTCTCGAGGCGGCACGATCAGCCCGGCCCGCCCGTCGTCGAGCGCCTCCCTGACCCCGCCGACATCGGTGGCGATGATCGGCAGGCCGGACCCCATCGCCTCATAGAGAACCTGCGGAAGTCCCTCCGTCACGGAGACATGCAGGAACGCCTCGGCGGATCGGTAGCGCTCGAGGAGCTTCGGCCCAAACGGGACGAACCCCGGTAGGTGCAGGCAGCCTTCGATTCCGAGGCGCGAAGCATGTGCGCGGAGCTCCGCCTCCAAATGCCCGGTCCCAACCCAGGTCAGGGAGTAGCGGCCGGGATGTGACTGCTCGAGTTGCGCCAGCGCCTCGATCACGAGCCTCGGGTTCTTCTCGCTCTCGATCCGCCCCACGGTCAGCAGTCGGACCCGTTCGGACCACTCGGCGGATGCGGGTTTCGCGGCCAGCTGATCCTTGGAGAGCAGGTTGACCCGCATCTCCAGGACGTTTTCACGGGGGGCCCCGTAGGCGCGTGCGATCTCCGGACCCACCACCGTGGTGGGTAGCCACCGCGCGAGCATGCGGAAGATCCAGTCCACGACCCGAATGGGAATCAACAACGGGGCCCATGCCCGCCCCGGCAGCCGGCTTGAGAAGTAGCGCGGCGTATCCTGGCGGATCAGCAGAATCACGCGGCGGCGGCGAAGGAGCGCCAGGCAGATCAGCAGCAGGCCGATCGGGTGGGCGCCAGAGACCCAGACGGCATCGATGCCGTCGAGGGCCCTCCACATCGCCCGCGCCGTGAGAGGAATCGCTTTGGCCACGGCTCCCACGTCACGGAGACTGCTGTAGTAGGGCAGTGGCAGGAGCTCGATGCCCGCGGGTAGCCGGTTGGGCGTCTCGGCCGCGTCAGGGGTGGCCCGCCCGATCACCGCCCAGCGGTCGAAAAATGCGCCCACGGCGCAGGCAAAGATCATGAAGCCGAAATCCCCGTAGCCGCGATAGACCCGGGCGTGCGCACCCACCCCTTCCGTGCGAAACGAGGCATCGATGTAGATCGCGAGTCGCGTGACGCCGTCCGGTCCCATCTCCGCCGGACTCAAGCCTCCTTCGCTCCCTGCCCTTGGCGAAGTCGTCTGGTGCGCGCCGGATGCGCCTCGACCACGCCGCGAAGGACACGCTCGAGCTCGGCGACCCCACCCTCTCTCGCATTCGCCTCGCCGAACGCGCGGGCTCCAGTGGCCAACCGTTCACGGAGTCCGTCGTCATCCCTGATGCGACGCACCGCGGACGCCAACTCGCCGGCGTTCCCAGGGCGGATGCTGAGCCCGGCCGCCGCCTCAGTCGCGAGCCGGCTGGTCTCCCCCGCGGCCGAGACTATTACGGGTCGCCCGACGGCGCAGCAGTCATACAGCTTCGAGAGGACCATCCCATCGAGTTCAGGTGCCGGCGCCCTCGAGGCGAGCAGGGCGTCGGAGGCCCGCATCAGCTCCGCTGCCTCGGTGGGCGGAACCGCGTCGTGAAATACGACCTGGTCGCTGGGCAGGTCCGAGGTCAACCGTTCGAGATCATTTCGCCGGCTTCCGTCTCCGATCAGGACCAACTGAAATCCCTCACCAAGCTCACGTGCTGCGTCGATCGCAGTCTCCAGTCCTGCGACCATGCCCAGGTTCCCTGCGTACGTCCAACGGAAGAGGTCGTCACGGTCGCCCAGCACGCCTTTCGTCGGAGCCCGGGCGCCCGCCTCCAGGAATTCCGCCGTGGTCCCATTCGGGACTACCGCCACCTTGCCGGCGCCCCCGCGGGTCTCGACCAGACGACCGGAGGGCACCGTAGTGACCGTGATCGCGGCGGCGGATCTGTAGAGACAGCGCTCGAACCGCTGGGCCGCGCGCAGCAGTGGCCCATCCACGACCTGTCCGAGCGCCACCGCCGCGTCCGGCCATAGATCGCGGACGTCCATGACCCACGGCCGGCGCTGGCGCGCCGCAACGGCGAGGCCCACCCCTCCCACTGGCAGCGGCGGGGAAGATGCGAGGATCACGTCCGGACGGCGCGTGGCGCAGGCGACGATCGTGCCGGTGAACCCGAAGGAGACGTAGTTGGCCAGGCGCGAACCGCGGGAGTCCTTCGAGGAAGCAAGATGAACCCATACATAGCGGACCGTCGCGCCGTCCATCTCCCGTCGATCGACCAACCGGCCGCCGTATCCTTTGGCCACAACCCCGACGGGATGGTGGGGCACCTCGCAGACCACCTCGACCTCGTGGCCCCGTCGGACCAAGCCGGCGGCAAATGCGTGCAGCCGATTGGCGGCGGCGGTCATCTCCGGTGCGAAGTACTGGCTGACGATAAGGACCCGCACGGATCAATCCCGGACGAAGGCCGCCGCTCGCTCGAGGGAGTCGGCCACCCACCCGATCTGCTCCTCGGAGATCGTCGGGAACATGGGCAGCGTCACCGACCTGCGAGCATATTCCTCGGTCTTGGGGAGGTCCGCGTCCACCCCGTAGGCCGTGAAGCGATGTACAGGCGGGTAATGCAGACTCGTCTGGACGCCCTGCTCGGCGAGAGTCGCTCGCAGAGCATCGCGATCGATCTCCTCTGCGAGCACGACGGTGAAGAGGTGGTTCGCTGGGGTCGCATCCGCGACCTCCGGCATTGTCGTCAATACGCCCCGAACACCGCTGAGCCGCCGGCGATATGCGGCGGCTGCGGTCGCTCGGCGCGCGTTGTCCGTATCGAGCCTCGAGAGGCGCTGCAAGGCCATCGCCGCTCGCGGCTCGTCGATCCTGTAGTTGAACCCGAGATCGACGACGTCGTAGCTGCTCGCATGACCGCGATGGCGGTCCCATGTCAGCGACGTCATCCCATGAGAGCGCAGAAGTCGCACCTGGGACGCGATCTCGTCATCATCCGACACCACCATCCCTCCCTCGCCGACCGGCAGATTCTTGTTCGAGAAGAAGCTGTACGCGCCCGCCAGGCCGAAGGTCCCCAGACGCTGCCCGCCGAGGCTCCCTCCGAGCCCATGGGCGGCATCTTCGAGCAAGATCAGCCCCCGCTCGGCCGCGAGCTCGGCTAGTGCGGCGCTGGCGCCAGGATGGCCGCCATAGGTCATGTTCATGATCGCACGGGTTCTCGTCCCGATCACCGCGGCCACGGCCTTCGCCGAGAGCCACGGACGCTCGAGTCCCTCGATGTCGGCGAACACAGGGGTGGCTCCCGTGTATCGAACGGCGTTCGCCGTCGCTACAAACGTCAGAGATGGCACTATGGCCTCGTCGCCCGGCCCGAGGCCGGCCGCGAGGCAGATCAGGTGGAGCGCGGCCGTCCCGCTGGCGACCGCGATCGCATGGGTGGAACCGACATATTCGGCGAACCGTTTCTCCAGTTCCTCGGTTCGCGGCCCCATGCTGAGCCAGCCGGAGCGGTACGTGTCAGACACGGCCGCGATCTCCGCCTCGCCGATTTCGACGTCGGCGAGGGGAACCCGCCAATCAGACATCCGCGAAGATCTCCGGGTGAGCCTCGATCTCGGCCGTCGCGCGCTCGTGCTCCCCGACCGTCCCGATGTCGAACCAGACGCCGGGTCCCGTATAGACTGCGACCTTGCGCCCGGCCTCCAGCATCGCATTGACCACGTCGGGGAAGTCGAAGTGGCGCGGTGGAATCAGCTCGGCGACATCAGGGTCGTAGACGTAGATACCCATGCTGACGTCGAAGCGCATCGTCGGCTTCTCGACGTAGTTCTTGACGAAGCCGTCGTCCGACTCGATCACCCCGAGGTCGATGTCGACGTTCTTGCGGTGGGTCGCGATCGTGAGACCGCCCTCGTGACCACGGTGGAAGCGCATCAGCTGGGCGAAGTCGAGCGTGGTGAGCACGTCGCCGTTCATTGCCAGGAAGGGCTCATCCAGGTCTTCGATCATCTTCAGCGCGCCCGCGGTCCCGAGCGGGGCGTCCTCCCAGACGTAGCGAAGCTCCAGCCCCTTGGGGAGGTCGATGCTGTCCAGGTACGCCTTGATCAGCCCGCCGAGATGTCCGACCGAGAGGTCGATCCGGGTGAAGCCGTGGTGAGCGAGCTGCCGGAGGACGAGCTCGAGGATCGGGCGATCGGCCACCGGCACGAGGGGCTTCGGCAGGACCGTGGTATAGGGACGGAGCCGGGTTCCCTTGCCCCCGGCCAGGATCACGGCCCGCATTTCCTCACCCCGCGTCGCCGCCGCCACTCCCCTCTCCAGCGCCGGCGGTTGTCAGCTCGTAGTTCCGATAGCGCAGGGACCGCGACTCCACGTCGGAGAACATCCCGGCCCGGATCGCCTTGGCCAGCTGCCTGACCGCACCTTCGACCGTCTGATCCGGGAAGAAGCCGAGCCGCTCCTGAATCTTCGCGAAGGAGACCCGGTAGTTGCGGGCATCGACCCCTCCCTCGGACCATTTCACCTCGCCTCCGCCCAGGGCTGCGAGAGCGGCATCCACGATCGACCGCTTGGTGTGGTTGCTGTCGTCACCTCCCACATTGAATACCTCACCCCCAACCTGATCGGCAGGCGCCGCCAAGACCATGAGGATTGCTCTCGAAATGTCAGAGACATGGCAGTAGGGACGCCAGGTATCGGCGTCGTAGACCTCGAGGGCGTGCCCGAGGGCCAACTCCCGCGTGAATTCCGAGACTGTCAGATCGAAGCGCATTCGGGGAGAGGCCCCGAAAGCGGTCGAAACCCGCAACACCGTTGGGTCGAACGGATGCTCATTGCCGAGGAGCTCGTGCTCCATCTGGACCTTGGTCTCGGCGTACAGCGAGAGGGGATGGAGCTCATCCTCCTCTCCAGCGGGCGTGTCGTCCTCCCGAAGTCCGTAATTGCTGCACGTGGAGGCGAACACGAGGCGCCCGACCGACGCCTCCCCGGCGGCACGGATCACGGCTCGCGCCCCATCCAGGTTGGTCTCGCGGGCGAGCTCGGGATTTCGCTTGCAGACCGGATCCCCCACCAGGGCTGCCAGCAGCACGACATCCGTGATCCCGTCCATGGCGGCAGCTACGTCATTCGCCGAGCGGACATCGCCGTGATGGAACGCGAAGTGCTCGTGATCGGCAATCGTGGCGAGTGAATCGCTGTTGTCGTAGAGGAGGCTGTCCAGGACCCGAACGTGGTGTCCGGCATCGAGTAGGGCGGGGCAAAGCACCGACCCGATATAGCCGGCACCCCCGATGACGAGGATGTGGCGCTTTGAGGGGCTGCTCATGACGCCAATCTACGGGCTTGCGTGGAGCCGAAAACCGTGGGGCCCGATGAATTCGCCCGCCCCTGCGACAGTGACCTTGGTGCCTGAAAGGCTGCTCATAAGAGTGGCGATCCTAGCCGAGGGCCCCGCTAGCGACGCCGGCCGCCGAAGGCGGAGCGACGTGCGAGCCGCCCGAGTCCGAGACGCGCACGGGTGTCGGCAGGGATCAGCCGCGCCACCCGCCGCGCCGCCTGCTCGGCGCGGGCGACCGCCGCGGCTGGATGGGCCCTCTTGACCAAGGTGATGTCGCTGACCTCACGGTTCCCGTCGGCGAAGCGGTGCTTGTACGCCTCGTTCCCGAGGAGGAAGTCGAATTCTGCCGCTCCCTCCTCCAGGGCAGCGTGGATCACCGCGGCCATCAGCACCATTCCCGGGCGCAAGTTGCTATGGCTCGGATCGAAGCCGGCGTTGTAGTAGGCGTAGGTGCCGCCGACGCGCCACCCGTACCAAGCGGCGGCCGGCGTTCCGTCCACCTCCATGAACCACAGACGCAGCCAACCGCGGGCCAGAGCCGCGGCAGCAAAGTCGGCATGAAAAGCCCGCGCGCGGTCGGTAGCCAGAGACGACCCTCCGCGGCCCTGCCAACGCCTGTCGTGCAGCTCGAAGAAGGTGCTCAGATCGCTGTCGAGCCCGGCGCTCGACTCCGTTCGTCGGAACCGAAGCTCGTGATCCCGGGCTGCGTTCCGCCGAAACCGGCGAACCTGCTGGCGGAAGTTGGAGCTTCGATCCGCCAGGTAGCCGTCCCAATCGGAATAGCGGGAGAGGTCGATGAAGGGCAGGCCCGCTGCGACGCGCTCCAACCTTGCGAGGCGAACATCGGTCCCCGCCCCGAGTGCGTCGACCCAACCGCCTGCAGTGTCGACGTGGTCGAGAATCACCGTGCTCCATGGATCGCCGCAAGCCGCCAGGGCCTCGCCAGCGGCAGCTGCGACCTCGGGCTCTTCCCCCGGCTTGCAAACGGGATGAAACCTGTCCCCGAGATTCGCACCGACGAGGGTTGCGATGCGCGGGCGGCCTGAGGCGGAGAGGGCCATGGGCAGCAGCCCTCTGACGCGACCCCCATCGGCCCTGACCGCAACCACGAGCGGCTCAAATCCCGCCCCGTAGTGCTTGAACCAGCAATCAGCCCATTCCGGGGTGAGGAAGGCGTTGCTCCTGGACTCGGCGAGCTCTCGCCAGTCCATCTCGACCTCCTCCAGCCGGTCGAGCTCCCTGATCGCGACCACAGTGCCCGACCTCGTCGGGGGTTCCGACATCGGTCAGCTCGGGTGACGCCGCAGGATGGTGCGGCCGCGCTCGAGCGTCCCGCCTAAACCCGTGGAGCGCACCCGGCGCACCGCCGGTGAGACCTTGAACCGGAACCGGACGGCTCCGTCGAGCGGGTAGATGCCCACTCGAGGCCATGAGAAGCGCGATGGCTCGCCGAGCCGGAGAACTGCGGCGGCCTCATACCCAGCGTCCCGAGTGGCAGCCCGAACACGCTCATCGTCCGCGCCGTACGGGTAGGCAAGCGTCCTGCAGGGCTTGCCCATCTGGTCCGCACAGATCTCGCGCGATTCGGTCAGCTCCTTTTGCAGCGTTGCGTCGTCAAGCTCCGGGAGCCTGGGGTGCGAGAGGGTGTGAGAGCCGACCTCCCAGCCATGGTCAGCCAGCTCTCGGAGCTGATCCCAGGACATGCAATCGAGCTCGCCCTCGTACGGCGTTCCGCCCCACCGTTCGATTCCCGGCCAGCTCATCGGATGCGATTGACCCACGTGCGCAGCCGGCACGAACACGGTTCCGGGGAGGCCCAGGTCCTCGAGAATCGGAAAGGCATGGTCGTAGACCGAGCGATAGCCGTCGTCGAAGGTGACCGCCAGCGCCTTCGAGGCATTGTTGCCCGTGGCCACCTGCGCAAAAGTGACCCCGCGATACCCGCGCCGCACAAGATGCTCCAGCTGTGATCTGAAGTTCTCCGGATTGACCGAGAGATCCGCCGGCCAATCCGGACTGACCGCGTGGTAGCAGAGGACGAGAGGGGCTGCCATGGGTTGTTTACCGTCCCATACCCCGCAAAACCGCGTCGAGCGCAGCAACGAGGCTAGGGCTGCCCGAGGCCGCCAGTGCCTGAGGGCGTAGCGCTCCCCGACGGACTAGGCGCGGAAGTCCCCCCGTTCGGCGTCGTCGTGGCGGTGCTCGTCGACTGGGTCGGCGTCGTGGCCACCGTCGATTGCGTCGTGGTTGCGATCGGTTCAATGGGCGCCGTCGTGCTCGAGTTGTTGTTCGAGTTGTCCCCCACGACGATGATCAGGCCCACCACCAGCCCGATCACGACCGCGACCAGAATGCTGATTGTCCACCTGGCCCGAGTGTTCACGGGCGCGATGCTAGACGAGGACCCGGCTGAGGATCCCGAGCGCCTCGTCGACCTCGGCCTCGCCGATCACCAGTGGCGGTAGGAAGCGCAGCGTGTCCGCCCCGATCGGGTTCACGATCAGGCCCTCCGCGAGAGCTCTCGAGGCGGCCTCCCTGGCGTCCACCCCGCGGAGCCGAACCCCGAGCATCAGCCCGTGCCCTCGGACCTCGGCGACGGCATCGATTCCCGCCAGTCCATCGCTGAGCCTGCCCCCCAGGTCCCGCACCCGCTGCAGCAGCTCGGGGTCGTCGAGCACGCCGAAGGCGGCCAGGGAGGCCGCGGCGATCAGGGGACCACCCGCGAAGGTCGAGCCATGGTCTCCGCGCTCGAGTACGTCCGCCGTCTCGAGGCTCGTCACGCAGGCTCCCACCGGCAGCCCGCCCCCCAGCGCTTTGGCCGTGGTCATCACGTCCGGCCGCACCGGCAGCTGCTCGTAGGCCCAGAGCGAGCCGGTTCGGCCCATCCCGGTCTGGATCTCGTCGAAGACCAGCAGCGCCCCGGTCGCGTCGCAGAGCTCCCGCGCCGCGACGATCATCTCGTCGGGGATGACGTGGACCCCGGTTTCCCCCTGGATCGGCTCGAGCATGATCGCGGCCGTCTGGTCGCCGACCGCAGCTCTGAGCGCATCGACGTTGTCGCGCGGGACGGCGGGGAATCCCCGGAGGTAGGGCCTGAACCTGTCGTCGGTGGTAAGCCCGGGCGTGGCCGAGAGCGAGCCCATCGTCCGGCCGTGGAAGGCGCCCTCGAGCACCACGATCTCGGGCTTCGAGATGCCGCGACCGTGGGCGTGCTTGCGGACCAGCTTGATCGCGCACTCGTTGGCCTCGGTCCCCGAGTTGCAGAGGAACGCCCTGCCGCCGAGGCTCGACTCGCAGAGACGCTCGGCGAGCCGGACGCCGCCCTCGGTCAGGTAGAGATTGGAGGTGTGAGTGAGAGTGCCGACCTGCACCCGCACCGCCTCGACCACGTCCGGGTGGCAGTGGCCGACGGAGCAGACCGAGATCCCGGCGAGGAAGTCCAGGTACCGCACGCCCTCCGAATCCCAGAGCCAGGCGCCCTCCCCGCGGACGAACTCCACCGGCATGCGCGCGTAGGTCTGCATCACCCACCGGGCCTCCAGCTCCTGGAGCTCGGGGAGCTTCATGCGGTGATCTTCGTGCCGATTCCGGCGTCGGTGAAGAGTTCGAGCAGGAGCGAATGGGGTTGCCGCCCGTCGACGATGTGCGCCGCCTCCACCCCGCCCGAGATCGCGTCCACGCACGCGGTCAGCTTCGGCCTCATCCCGCCGGCGACCCCGTCGAGTGCGGCCCGGACCTCGTCTGCGGTGGCCTGAGAGATGCGCGAGCCGGGATCGTCCGGGTCTCGCAGCCAACCGTCGACATCTGTCAGGAAGATCGCCTTGTGCGCGGGCATCGCCGCGGCGACCTTGCCGGCAGCCTCGTCGGCATTGACGTTGTAGGAAGCCCCGTCGCGATCGGTGCCCACCGAGGCGATCACGGGCACGTAGTCCTCCGCGATGTGGTCGATCACATCGACGTTGACGGTGGTGATCTCGCCGACGAAGCCGACGTCGGCTGACTGCGCCACCGGCTTCACCTCGAACAGGGAGCCGTCCTCGCCGCCCAGGCCCACCGCCGGCTGGCCATGTCGGTTCAGCCTGGTGAGGATGTCGGAGTTGATCTTGCCCAGGAGGACCATCTTCGCCACCTCGACGGTCTCCGCGTCGGAGACCCGAAGTCCCTCGACGAACTTCACCTCCATCCCCATGCGCTCCATGTAGTGGGTGATCTCGGGTCCGCCTCCATGGACGATCACCGGGTTCATGCCGACGTACTTGAGAAGGACGACGTCCCGTGCGAAGGCCTCGCGCAGCTCCTCGTCCCGCATCGCCGCGCCGCCGTACTTGATCACGATCGTGCGCCCGTGGAACTGCCTGATGTAGGGCAGCGCCTCGAGCAGCGTCTCGACCGACGAGGTCACGTCGTGTACTCCGCGTTGATCCGGATGTAGTCGTGAGTCAAGTCGCTGAAGTAGACGTGGGCCGCGCCCTTGCCGCGGCCGAGGTTGATGGAGAGCTCGGCCTCGGGCATATCCGAGGCGAGGTCTGCGGCCTGGATCCGGTCGGGGCCGAGCTCCTCGAGGTCCTCTCCGGCCAGCTCCATCCCGGCGGCCTGCGCGATCCGGCCCCAGTTGGAGTCGCGGCCGAAGAGGGCCGTCTTCACCAGCGGCGAGTTCGCGATCGCCCGCGCCACCCGCTCGGCCTCCTCGTCGTCCTTCGCACCGGTCACCGCGACGCGTCCGACCCGGGTCGCGCCCTCCCCGTCGGCGACGATCTCCAGGGCGAGCTGAAGCACCACGGCCTCGAGCAATCCCCTCGGCAAGACAGCGCCGGCGGATCCCGTCGCCTGGAGCATCACGGTGTCGTTGGTGCTCATCTGACCGTCAACGGTGATCCGCTCCATCGAGTCGGCAAGGGCCGAGCGCAGGGTCCCGTCCGGATCATCGACGACCGCGTCGGTCTGGATGAAGCAGAGCATGGTCGCGAATCCCGGCTCGATCATGCCCGCGCCCTTGGCCTGCGCGGAGACCGTGACCTCGCCGGCGCGGATCGTGCAGCGCTTCGGACCCCGGTCGGTGGTCATGATCGCCCGGGCGAAGTCCTCCCCGCCGTCGTTCGACAGCCCCTGGCAGGCCTCGAGGACGCCGGTGGTGACCGACTCGATGTCGAGCGGCACTCCGATGGTGCCGGTTTCGGCCACGGCCACCGTGCGGGGGTCGAAGCCGAGTGCCTCGGCAGCGGCGTCCCGCATCGCGAGGGCGTCCCGGTAGCCGTGTTCACCGGTGGCGGCGTTCGCGTTCCCCGAGTTGACGGCGACCGCACGAAGCCCGGCGGCGTCGCATTCGTCGCGGCAGACCCGCACCGGCGCCGCGGCCGCGGCATTCCGTGTCAGGGCCAGCGCCGAGCGCACCTCCTCCGCGTCGCAGGCAAGCACGCCGACGTCCGTAGCCCCGCCCACCTTCAGGCCACAGGCCACTCCGGCAGCGCGAAAACCGGGGGCAAGCTCCGCCGGCTCGAGTTGCTCGAACTCCGGGGGCGGCGTCACCCAGCGGGAGCTGAAGAACGTCTGCGTCGCCGACGCCATCAGGAGATCCCCTCTCCCTCGGGCAGCCCCAGCATCAGGTTGAGGTTCTGGATCGCCTGCGAGGCGGCGCCCTTCCAGAGGTTGTCGATCGAGGCGAAGGCCAGCACCCGGCCGGAGGCCTCGTTGAGAGCGAGGTGGATCCGGCAGAGGTTGGTCTCCCGCACCCCGCTGACGCCGGGAGGCTCGGACGTCACCTCGACGAAGCGCTCGTCTCCGTAGCGCTCCTCATACAGAGAGAGCATTCGCGCCGGGTCGAGGGGCTCGGAGATGCGGACGTAGCAGCTCACCAGCTCGCCCTGGTCATACGGCATCAGGTGGGGCACGAAGGTGAGGGGCATATGCGAGGGTGCTCCGTGAGGAGCAACCCGATTTGTGTCGGTGCCGGCCAGCTCCTCGAGCTCCTGTGCGATCTCGGGCGTGTGGCGGTGCCCGGTCACCCTGTAGGGCCTCGTGTCGTCCGATTCCTTGACGAGGGACATCTCCTCGGCCGCGGCCCGGCCGGCGCCCGAGACACCGGACTTGGCGTCGATTACGACGTCCTCGATCAGCCCCTCCGAGGCCAGCGGCGCGAGCGCCAGGATGCTCGCGGTCGGATAGCAGCCCGGGTTGGCCACCAGCCCGGCACCGGCGATCGCCTCGCGATGCAGCTCCGTGAGCCCGTAGACCGCCTCGCCGAGCAGCTGCGGCGCGCCGTGCTCGCCGTACCAGTGCCCGTAGGTGTCGAGGTCGTGCAGGCGGAAATCCGCGGAGAGGTCCACCACCTTCGTGCCCTGCTCGCGCAGGGTCGCCACTATGGGAGCAGACGCCCCGTGCGGATACGCCACGATCGCCGCGTCGACGTCGGCGCCGTCTTCCGCAGCGGGCTCCTCGAGGACCAAGTCCACCCCGTAGCGGGGGTAGAGCTCGTCGAGCCGCCTGCCCGCGTCGGCGCGCGCGGTGACCCGCGCCAGTTCGAGGCTGGGATGCCTGCGGATCAGCTCGGCCGCGAGCGCCCCAGCGTACCCGGAGGCCCCCGCCACCAGGACTCTATTCACGCAGCGACCCCCCGATCTTCGCCACGGCGGCCTCGATCGCCACCCTGCGCTCGGCGACCTCCTCGTCGGTGAGGGTCCGATCGGCGGCACGGAAGGTGAGCCGCAGGGCAAGGCTCTTGCGCCCTTCGCCGAGCTGCTCCCCCCGATAGAGATCGAAGACCTCGGCCGAGCGCAGCAGCTCCCCGCCCCCATCGAGCACGGCCGCTCGGACCTGGGCGGCCGGGACGCCTTCGTCCACGACCACGGCCACATCCTGATGGACGGCCGGATAGGAGATCACGTCCTCATACGTTTCGTCCCCGACCGGCGAGGCGGCCACCAGCGGCGCCAGGTCGATCTCGAACCCCGCGGCGCTCTCCAGGTCCCAGGTGCGGCAGACGAGCGGGTGGATCTCGCCGATCCAGCCCGCGTCCTCGCCTTCGACCAGCACGCGGCCACTGCGGCCCGGGTGGAGGAAGGGCTGATCGCCGGGCACTACCTCGACCGGCGCGCCGAGCTGCCGCGCCAGTCCCTCGAGAGCGCCCTTGAGCGCATAGAAGTCGGCCTCAACTGCGTCCTCGCGCCATCCACCCGGGCGGAGGGAGCCGGTCGCCAGCGCCCCGATCCGCCAGGGCTCGAAGGCGGGCGGCGGCCGCTCGCCCACGAACTTCCCCGCCAGGACACCCTGCTGAGGAAGGCTCCCCTCGCGAAGGTAGGCGCGGCCGGACTCGAACAGGGCCACCCGCTCCGCGCCACGGGCACGGTTGTAGGCGGCCGCGTCGAGCAGGGAGCCGAGCATCGCCGTGCGCTCCACGGAGTGGTCGGCGGAAAGCGGATTCGAGACCCGGATCGGCTCGGCGCGGAGATCGCCGTCCGGAATCCGCAAGCGCCCGGGCATTCCAGGGTCGGTCAGGCTGAGGTTGACGACCGCGTCGAAGCCGAGATCGCGCATCGCATCCTCCGCCCGGCGGCGCAGCCTCTGCTCCCGGGTCAGACGACCGACCTGGCCGCTCGTCGCCGGCAGCGTCGACGGCAGGTTCTCGGCGTAGCCATGGATCCGGCCGACCTCCTCGACCAGGTCGACCTCGCGGGTGACGTCGTAATGGCGATGGACCGGAACCGTCACCGTCAGCGTCTTGCCTCTGCCGGAGACCTCGAAGTCGAGGCGCTTCAAATACTCCGAGCAGAGCTTCGGCTCGATCGGCATCCCCAGGATTTCCTCCACCCGTTCCGTTCGCAGCTCCAGACGATGGGGCTCGGGGACCTCGGCCACCTCGTCGATCGTCCCCGGGACCAGGTCCGCCCCGCAGAGCTCCACCATCAACGCCGAGGCGATCCGCTGCGCACGCAGCGCTAGCTCCGGGTGGAGCTGCTTCTCGAAGCGGTTCGACGCGTCCGTCCGGAGCCCGAGCTTCCGCGAGGTGCGGAGGATGTTGACGCCGTTCCAGGTCGCCACCTCGAGCAGGACCCTGGTGGTCGTCTCCGAGACCTCGGAGACCTCGCCGCCCATGATCCCCGCGATCCCGGAGGGCCCGTTGTGGTCGCAGACCAGAACGGCGTCGTCGTCGAAGATGCGCTCGACGCCGTCGAGAGTGGTCAGCTTCTCGCCCTGCTCGGCGGTGCGGACGATCAGCGCGCCGTCCGGGACCTTGTCGAGGTCGAAGGCGTGCAACGGTTGCGCCGTCATCAGCATCACGTAGTTGGTGATGTCCACGACGTTGTTGATCGGCCGCATCCCGGCGCCGATCAGACGGGCCTTGAGCCAGAGCGGCGACGGCCCGATCTTCACGTCGGTGAAGACGCGGGCGCTGAATCGCGGGCAGAGCTCCGGCACCTCGACGGTGACCGAGGCGTAATCGGTGACCTCGCCCTCTCCGCTGGCCTCCGCGTCCTTGTCCCACGGGGCAGACGCCAGCTCCGTCCCGGTGATTGCGTGAACCTCGCGCGCGATCCCGTAGATGCCGAAGCAGTCCACCCGGTTGGACGTCGGTTCCAGCTCGATCACCGAATCCGACACCGGAATCAGCTCGCCGAGAGGCGTCCCGGGTCCGACGCCGTCCCCATCGAGGACGGCGATCCCGTCGGAGTCCTCTCCGATCTCGAGCTCGGCCTCCGAGAGGATCATGCCGTCGGACTCGACGCCCCGCAGCCTGGCCTTGCCGAGCCTTGTGCCGTCGGCCATCACCGCCCCGGGCAGGGCCACCGGCACGGTCTGGCCTGCGGCCACATTGGGCGCGCCGCAGACGATCGTCCGCCTGCCGTCTCCGGCATCCACTTCACAGACGCTGAGTTTGTCCGCATCGGGATGCTTCTCGACCGAGAGGACCTTGCCCACCACGAAGGAGTCCGAAGACGGGGGCCCGACGTGGTCGATCCGTTCGACCTCGATGCTGTGCATAGCGAGCTCGTCCGCGAGCTCCTCGGCGGAGAGCTGCGGATCGCAGTAGGAGCGGAGCCAGGAGGTCGGCGCCCTCATCGGAACTGCTCCAGCACGCGGACGTCGTTCTCGAAGAACTTGCGTAGGTCCGGCACCCCGTACTTGAGCATCGCGATCCGCTCGATGCCCATCCCGAAGGCGAAGCCCTGGATCTCCTCGGGGTCATAGCCGCTCTCCAGCACGAAGCCGAAGACGTTCGGATCGACCATGCCCGCCCCGAGGATCTCGATCCAGCCGATCCCCTTGCAGAGCGGGTCGCGCGATCCGTCCGGCAGCTGCCCGCTCCCGGCGCAACGGAAGCAGGAGACGTCGACCTCGACGCTGGGCTCGGTGAACGGGAAGAAGCCCGGCCGGAAGCGGGTCTCGCGCTCGGGCCCGAATATCGCTCGTGCGAACTCGTCGAGCGTCCCCTTCAGGTCGGCGAGCGTGATGTCGTGGCCCACCGCGAGGCCCTCGACCTGGTGGAAGATCGGGCTGTGGGTGGCGTCGAAGGGGTCCGAGCGGTAGCAGCGTCCCGGGACCACAATGAACAGTGGCGGCGGCTGCGACTCCATCGACCGCACTTGCATGGGCGAGGTGTGGGTGCGGAGGACCACGTCCTCCGGTCCGGGCGGCAGTTCGTCGCCATTCGACGGAATCCGCAGGTCGGTCCGCAGCGTCGAGGGATCGACGTAGAAGGTGTCCTGCGCCATCCGCGCCGGGTGGCCCGGCGGGTGGTTGAGAGCGGTGAAGTTGTAGTAGTCGAGCTCGACCTCTGGGCCCTCCATCACCCGGTAGCCGAGGCCGACGAAGGTGTCCTCGATCTCCCGCTGCGTCCGGAGCAGCGGGTTCTGCGCGCCGACGGGCACGGGCGGCGCGCCGGGCAGGGTGACGTCGATCGCGTCCTCCGCCAGCTGCGCTCCGAGCTCTCTGGCGTCGAGCTCGGCGCTCCTGCTCTCCAGCATCGACTCGAGCTCGCGCCTCGCCTGGTTCCCCTTCTTGCCGACCGGACCCCGCTGGTCCGCCGGCAGCTCGGAGATCCCCCGCAGAATCTGGGTGAGCTCGGCCTTGCGGCCCAGATAGCGGATCCTGAGCTCGTCGAGCTCGGCGGTGGTCGAAGCCGAGCCGATGGCCTCGGCCGCCTCCCTCCTGATCTCCTCAATCCGCTCAGGCATGCTCACCAGCCGCGGACGCTATCCGCTGCAGGGCGATCGCAGCCGCCGCCGCCACATTGAGCGACTCCGCGCCCTCGCGCAGCGGGATGGTCACCTGCATGTCGCAGTGCTCGACCGTCGCCGCGGGCAGGCCCTCGCGCTCCGCGCCGAGGCAGACGGACGCAACCTCATCGAGTGCCTCGAGCGGCTCACCGCCGTGCGCCACCAGCGCCGCTCGCGGAGCGGGGGTCGTGTCGATGTCGCCACGCAAGAGCGGTTGAGCGAAGACGGCCCCCATGGTGGCTCTGACGGCGTGTGCTCCGTAGGGGTCTGCGCAGTCCGGCCCGAGCACTACGGATCCTCCGACCAGCGCGTTCGCTGTGCGTATCACCGTGCCGACGTTGCCCGGATCGGAGACGCCGTGCAGGTAGACGCAGGGCGCAATCGCCTGATCGGCCCACAGCTCCCTCCACACGCCGATCGCCCGCGTCCCCGAGCCGAGCTTCGAGACACGGGCGAGGAGCGCAGGCTCCACCTCCGTTCCGCCCAGGCCCTCTCCGGCGGCCGTGAGCAGCTCGACCGGCTCTGCGCCCGCGGCCCGCGCAGCGGCGAGCAGGTCCTCGCCTTCGCCGACGAAGAGTCCCTCGCGCTCCCGGGCCCGCCGCCTGCCGAGGCGGCGGATCAGCTTGAGCTTCTCGTTCTGTGGGCTGGTGATCGTTGCCATTCGTCTCAAAAAAGAAAAAGGGCGGCTCCGCCTCGCGGACCGCCCGGGGAATCTGGCTCTGGCTGCCTGCGGCTAGGTGGCGGCGGCCTCCCGGGCGAGTTCCACGAATCGGCGAAAGCCATCGGGGTCGTTGACGGCGATGTCGGCCAGCATCTTGCGGTTCACGTCGACGCCGGCCTCGTTGAGCCCATGGATCAGCTGCGAGTAGCTCATACCCTCCTGCCTGGCCGCGGCGTTGATCCTCGTGATCCAGAGCCGGCGGAAGTCCCTCTTGCGAGTGCGCCGGTCCCGGTACGCGTAGGCGTCCGAGCGCATGAGCTGCTCATGCGCGAACCGGTAGCTCGAGTGCTTGCGGCCGAAATAGCCCTTGGCGCGCGACAGAACCTTCTTCTTGCGCCGCTTGCGCGCAACTGCGTTGGTGGCGCGCGGCATCAGCGACCAGCCTTCACGAGCAGCTTCTTGACCCGGCCGCGGTCGGCCCCGGAGATCTCGGACGGCCGCCTGAAGCGCCGCTTCCGGGCGGGCGACTTCTTCTCGAGGATGTGGCTCGAGTTCGCCCGCCTGCCGCGCAGCTTGCCCTTGGCGGTCTTGCGAAAGCGCTTCTTGGAGCCGGAGTGGGTCTTCATCTTCGGCATCGGACGTTGCATTGAAGCAGACGCCCTGCTGTGGGTTCTGCGATGCGAGGGACTTCTTGCACGGGCCCCCGGGGACTATCGATGACGGGCTGGCCCAGGGAACGTCGAGGTCGCCCGCCCGCGGCGGCCCAACCGGGGTCAGCTCGCCGCGGCCTGCTGCTCCTGCCCCGCGGCGCGGGTGGGAGCCAGGAGCATCGTCATGTTCCGGCCCTCCTGAAGGGGCTCCTGCTCCATCGTCGCGATCTCCGAGACGTCCTGGAGCAGCCGGTCGAGCAGCATGCGACCCCTCTCCGGGTGGCTCTGCTCCCGGCCACGGAACATGATCGTCACCTTCACCTTGTCGTTCTGCTTCAGGAAGCGCTCCACGTGGCCGCGCTTGGTCTCGTAGTCGTGCTGGGCGATCTTGGGCCGCAGCTTGATCTCGCGGACGTTCACCTGCTGCTGGTGCTTGCGGGCGGCCTTCGCCTTCTGCTCCTGCTCGTACTTGTACTTCGAGTAGTCGAGGATGCGGGTGACCGGCGGCTTCGAGTTCGGAGCGACCTCGACCAGGTCGAGGTCCCGCTCGCGGGCGCGCTCCAGCGCGTCCTGGGTGGGGACGATCCCGACCTGCTCCCCGCTCTCGTCGATCAGGCGGACCTCCGCCACGCGGATCCGCTCGTTGATACGAGTTGTGTCGCGCTCAGGCGGACGGCGGTCGAAGCGGGAGACCGCCACTAGCTGCGCATGAGGTAGAGACTCAAGAAGATGGGAAAGTTCGGATCGCTGAGGCGGGCACGGGGCGCTTAGGGGCGCGGCGTGGTGGGGGTGCCCGGCATTGCGGCCAGTATAGACGCCCCTTCCCGATCGAACCAGGCCTCGCCTGAATGAGAGCTACCCACCGGCCTCCTCCCCCATCCGGGCGACCAGGTCGTCGAGCGGCATCGCGCCCAGGTCGCCGTCGCCGTGGTGGCGCACCGAAACCGAGCCCGCCTCCGCCTCCTTGTCGCCGACAACCAGCATGTACGGGGCCTTGGAAAGCTCGGCGTCGCGGATCTTCTTGCCCACGGACTCGCTGCGGTCGTCGACCCGCGGGCGGAAGCCGGCCTGCTTGAGCTCGGCGGCCACCTCAGCAGCGCGCTCGTTGTGCCGGTCGGCGACAGGGAGGACGACCGCCTGCACCGGAGCCAGCCAGAGGGGGAACCGGCCACCGTAGTGCTCGATCAGGATCCCCGCGAAACGCTCCATCGAGCCGAGCAGCGCCCGGTGGATCATCACGGGCCGATGCTCGGCATTGTCCGCGCCGGTGTAGTGGAGCTCGAAGCGCTCGGGCATCTGGAAGTCGAGCTGGCAGGTTCCGCACTGCCAGGAGCGCCCCAGGGCGTCGGTGATGTGGAAGTCGATCTTGGGCCCGTAGAACGTACCCTCGCCGGGGCTGATGTCGTACTCGCGCCCCTGTCGCGCAAGCGCCTCGCGGAGAGCGTGCTCGGCCCGCTGCCACTGCTCATCGGTGCCGATCGACTTGTCGGGGCGGGTCGAGAGCTCGACCCGCGCCTCATCGAAACCGAAGCGCTCGTAGAGCTCGTCGATGCCCGTGCAGATCGAGTCGACCTCGTCGGTCACCTGATCGAGCGTGCAGTAGACGTGCGCGTCGTCTTGGGTGAAGGCGCGCACCCTGAGCAGCCCATGCAGGACTCCCTCCCGCTCATACCGAGAGACGAGCCCGAACTCGGCCAGCCGCAGCGGCAGCTCTCGGTAGGAGTGGCGCCCGGAGGCGAAGACGAGGCAGGCGCCCGGGCAGTTCATCGGCTTGAGCGCATACTCGCGCTCCTCCCCGGAGCCCTCTCGCTCGGACGGGGCAGTGAAGAACATGTTCTCCTTGTAGTTGTCCCAGTGCCCGGAGCGGTGCCAGAGCTCGACGTCGAGCACCTGGGGCGTCTTGATCTCCAGATAGCCCCCGGCGTCGAGCTGCTTGCGCACCTCGGCCTCGATCAGGCGCAGAAGGACCGTCCCCTGCGGCAGCCAGAAGGGCATCCCCGGCGCCTCGGGACGAAACTCGAAGAGGTCGAGCTGCGGGCCGAGCTTGCGATGGTCCCGCTCGCGCGCCTGCTCCAGGCGCTCCAGGTGCTGCTCGAGCTCCTTGCGGTCCAGGAACGCGGTCCCGTAGACGCGCGTCAGCATCTGCCGGGTCTCGTCGCCGCGCCAGTAGGCGCCCGCCAGCGAGGTCAGCTTGAAGGCCCCGATCCGGCCGGTCGACGGGCCGTGCGGCCCGCGGCAGAGGTCCTCGAAGGGGCCGTTCCGGTAGAGGGAGACCGTCTTCGCCCCCTCATCCCGGACCAGGTCCTCGATCAGCTCCACCTTGTAGTCCTGGCCCTGGTCGCGAAAGAGCTCGATCGCCTCCTCCGCGGACAGCTCCCTGCGCTCGAAGGGCTCGTCCGCCTTCACATGCTCCGCCATCCGCTTCTCGATGCGGGCCAGGTCCTCCTCGCCGGGGTTGCCGTCAGGGAACTCGATGTCGTAGTAGAAGCCGTTGGCGATCGGAGGACCGATCGAGATCTTGGCCTTGGGCCAGAGATCCAGAACGGACTCGGCGAGCACGTGAGCCGCGTCGTGGCGGATCAGCTCAAGTGCCTCCGGGCTGCGATCGGTGACGATCTCGATCTGGCCGCCATCGGTAAGCGGCGCCGAGAGATCGCGAAGCTCGCCGTCGACCTTGACCGCAAGCGCCGCCTTCGCCAGTCCGGCTCCGATAGCGGCGGCGGCGTCCGCACCGGTTGCGCCGGACTGCAGCTCGAGCTCCGCCCCGTCGGGCAGCTTGACCTTGATGGCATCCGCGGTGTCCGGACTCACGCAGCTAAGGCTATCCGTGGGTGTTCGCACCCAGCTTGCAGGGATGCGCAACTTCGCCGACGTACACCAGTTACGAGAGCCAATGGGTACGGGCAGACCCAGGTCCCTGACGAGCGCCATCGTCGCGCTCGTGCTGATCGCGGTGGTCGCACCGGCGCCACCCGCACCCGCGAAGCCCAAGGGCAAGCACCACTTGTTCACGTTCGGCACTCGCAACCTCGGCCGCGGCGCCAAGGGCAAGGACGTCCGCTACCTCCAGCGGGCGCTGACCAGGCTCGGCATCGCCACCTCGATCGACGGGGTCTTCGGCAAGGGCACCATGAGGAGCGTCAAGGCACTCGAGGAACAGCATGGCTGGCCGGTCAACGGCGTCATTTCGAAGAAGGACGCCAAGCGCATCAGCAAGCTGCTCGCGAAGCACCGGGTGAGCGGCAGCTACTTCGTCGCCGGCTACGTGCCCGCCGCCCTCGACCTGAGCGCGCGCAAGGCGGGAACGGCCAGGGTGAAGGTGCTCGACGCCTCCGGCAACCTCGTCCACTCCGTGGCGGTGAGCTTCGACGGCGCCGGGTCGAAGGCGGTGAGCTGGAACGGCATGCTGACGTCGGGCGTCGTCCCCGATGGGACCTACCAGCTCAAGCTCGCCGATCGCGGCACCAGCGGAGCCTCCGTCTCGGGCGGTCAGACCGAGCCGTTCGGAATGCACCTGCACGCCTTCCCGGTGCCCGGGCCACACAACTTCGGCGGACCGGATGCCCGCTTCGGGGCCCCACGCTCGGGACACATCCACCAGGGCCAGGACATCCCCGCAGCCTGCGGGCAGAAGGAGATGGTCGACGAGACGGGCCAGGTCCGCGTCAACGCCTACCAGGCGGGGGGCGCCGGCTACTACGTCGTCCTGCATGGGGCACTCACCGGCACAGACTCGGTCTACATGCACCTCAAGGCACCGAGCTGGGCCCCGGCGGGGACCAACGTCTTCGCCGGCCAGCAGATCGGCAAGGTGGGCGCCACCGGGGACGCCGCCGGCTGCCACCTGCACTTCGAGCGCTGGACCGCGCCGGGGTGGTTCGTCGGCGGTGCCGCCTACGACCCGCTGCCCGAGCTCCTCTACTGGGACTCATACTCCTAGGGGTGCCCTCCTGGGAGAAGGTCAGGGTCGCCGAGCGAGGCGAAATCCGGGCCATCACCACGATCTTCTCGGTCGCCTTCCAAGGGGATCCGACCTGGAGCTGGGCGTTTCCCGATCCATCGCAGCGCCCCGAGCAGTACGGAATCTGGTGGGGCCGACTGGTCGAGGGAGCGATGAGGTTCCCCCAGCCGGCGGTCTTCGTCACCGAGGGCATGGAGGCAGCCGCCCTCTGGCTCCCGCCCGGCGAGGCCGAGCTCGATGCGGCGGATGAGGCACGGACGCCCGCGGTCCTCGCCGAGCTGCTGGGCGACCGCGGCGGTGAGGTGCTGGAGCTGCTCGAGCGCTTCGACGCCGCGCAGCCGGAGGACCCACCGCACTACTACCTGAGCCTGCTGGGCGTCCACGACGATCACCGCGGCAAGGGAATCGGGATGAGGCTGCTCGCCGAGAACATCGCCCGCTTCGATGCCGAGGGCGTCCCGAGCTATCTCGAATCGAGCAACCCTGCCAACAACCACCGCTACGAGAAGCTCGGCTACCGCCGGATCGGCGATTTCACCACCCCCGGCGACGCCGTGACCGTCACCGCCTACTGGCGTGATGCCCAAGCACGGTGAAGACTCACTACTGACCTTGACTTCGACGGGAGGCGCGCTTAGCGTCGAACAGCTTTCGACTCGAAGGAGAGCAGTGCGGTCCAGGGGATGCTCGTGGTTGACGCCGGCGCTGGCTCTCCTGCTGCTGCCCTCGGCGGCGTTCGGCAGCGTGGGCAAACAGTCCTACGAGGGGCCAGCGGCCACCCAGGGCGTCAACGGCCGCGACCCGACGGTCCGGGTGAAGATCCAGTTCAAGAAGGTCCATCACCGGCGCGCAGCGCCGAGCCAGCTCGTCTACTTCGCACAGCGCGCGCTCGCGCTCCGCTGCCCGGACGGCTCGACGACCTTCGGCGGACCCGCGCTCGGCGAGTTGGGTGGGCCGGGAGGCTACGACGTGCTGGGGGACACAGGTCAGCGAGTCAACAAGAAGGGGAACTTCGCCGCCAGCGGACCCAGCGCCGACGAATCCGACACCCAGACGCTCACTGGGCACGTCTCGAAGAAGGGGAGCGCAACGGGAACGATCCGGGTCGTGGCCATGTCGTTCTCCGGCCAGACCTGCGACTCCGGGGTGGTGAACTGGACCGCCTCCCCGGTGAGCGCGTTCGGCCCGGTCGTGCAGCCGCCGTGCGCCTGGCAGGGAACCTGTCCGGCGGGCGCCGAGCTGCGGGCACGGGGCTGATGGGCGCTACTGGGCTCGAACCAGTGACCTCCAGCTTGTCGAGCTGGCGCTCTCCCAACTGAGCTAAGCGCCCCGTGCAGGACTTTCTCTGACTGGCGGGGATCGTCGGAGGGAGTCTGAGAGGCCCCCTGCCACTCCCCTACCAGCTCGCCGCCCATCCTAGCCCACTCCATGGCCCGATCATGGTGCTCGGCATAGGAGCCGGTCAGCTTGGCTCGGCGGGTCGCTGCGGGATGGTAGGTGCTGGTCGTGATCTTCGTGCTGGCATGGCCTAGCTGCTCGGAGACCCGGAACGGATCGTCCCCAGCAGCGAGCCGGATCGGAGCGAAGGATCTTCGGAGATCGTGAGGGCTGACGCTCTCTGAGATCTGCTCAATGCCCAGCTCAGAGAGCCGGACGTTTGCTCGGCGGATCGTCGGCTTCAAGCGACGACCAACATTGTCCTTGGTCTGCGGTCCGTGCTGGCCCTTTGTACGAGCGGGTCACAAAGACGCGATCACTCGGGCCGGACTTGGGAGAGCGGGCCTTCACTCAGCCAGCTCCTGGACCAGACCAGCCGGGAGATCGACTTCGCGCCCGGTGCCCGCGTCAGACTTCGACTGCCCGACTCGGAGCGTGCCGGTGGCGAGGTTGACATCCCGCCAACGGAGCGCGACTGCTTCGCCCACTCGGAGACCAGCACCGGCCAGAGTCGCGACGACCGGTCGGAGCCACTGGTCGGCGGCTTCGAAGAGCGAGGGCAACTGCTCCGGCTGGATGGAGTCGTGCCTCAGCGCCCGGGCATTCACGCGCCGCCGCTTTCCGGTCGCGGGGTTGCCTCGATCAGCTCGTACTCGACTGCCTCCCCAAGGATCTGGGCCAGCCGGGTCAGGGTCTTATTGACCTGGGCCTGGCGAGGTGTGACAGTCGGTTTGAGGGACCACCGGACCCCCGAATACAGGCATGGAAACGGGCAGCAGGTAACGCTGAGGTAACGCGGCGATGGCGAGCTGGCGGGGTAAGTTCCAGGGGTCAGAGAGTGTGCACAGCGAGGAGCCATCTCCCTCCGGGGTGGCTCTTCGTCGTTCGGGGGTGCTGGCGAGCCGGATCTCTCTACCTGGTAGCGAGCTGGTCGGCGCTGTCCAGGGATCTCGATGTCGCGCGGGCTGCTCGGACACCACTGACGAGGTGCGCTCCATCCTCAGGGAGCGGCAGGCGCTTCCCCTGATGTCCGGCTAGCTCGGCTTCCAGGTCGAGCACCGACGATCGTCTCCGGCGTGGTGATCCTGATCGAGGCGATGCGGGCTTTCGGCCTCGGCGAGGTCGAGGTCGAGGTCTCCGAGCGCGACATCCTCCACGGAGCCGCGGTTGAGGTCGCCCCCATGCGGTAGCTTCGTGCCCTATGCCTGCGCCGGCCGGCTGGCTGAGAGGTCCTCCGCGGGATTCCCTGGTGGCGGGAGCACTGTTGTTGTTTGGGCTCTGCCTTACCCTTCCCTATTCGGGTCCAAAGGTGCACTGGACCGACCCCGACGGTCTCTTCCTCGAGGCTCAGAAGCGCGAGATCCAGGGCGAGCCGAGATACGAGGCGCTCCGTCAAGTCTTCGGCAGCGACCTGGCGACGGCTGCGAAGCAGTACGAATCCAACCTTCCGCCCCGCCTCAAGCGAGTCGACAACCCACGCTGGGTGAGATACAGCTCCCGCTTCTACCGTCGCCGCTGGACGGTCCCGATCATGGCTGCAGCTCTGGATCCCCTCTTCGGGACGCGCGCCCTGGAGGAGGTCTCGCTGCTCGGCTGGGCATTTCTGCCCCCCGTTCTCTACCTGCTGCTGCGCCGACGATTCTCCGCGGGACCGGCCGTGTTCGCGAGTGTCTTCTGCACGCTCTTGCCTCCCCTGATCGTGCTCGCAGCGGGCCCTGGCGTCGATACCTGGGGTTTGACGTTGCTGGTCGCCGGATTGCTCTTGGCTCTGATGGTGCGCGAGCGGGGCCTTCGCTGGTTGCCGGTCTGGATCGCGGCTGTGTTCGTCCTCTCCTTCACCCGTGACGAGACCATTGTCCTGGTCATCGCCACCGGATGGCTGGCGTGGCGTGAGCGTTCGAGGGTGATGACCGCGGTGACCGCGACCGGAGCGCTTGCCTCGCTGCCGGCCCCGCTGCTGTTCTCGGCTCCCCTCCGCGACAACCTCGCGTATGTCGCAAATAGCTACCGGATCCCGGCCGACACCAGCTGGGGATCGATCCTCCCGCGGTATCCGCACGAGCTCGGGTACACGGTCGGGAACGACCTCCTGTATCCGATCCATCCGGCGCTCCCCGTCCTCAGCTTCCTCATGCTGGTCCCCGTGGTCGCAGCGGTGGTTGCGATGTGCATGCGGATGAAGGAGCGCGACTCCTTCGTGACCTTGATCCGAGCTACGGCGGTGGGCGGCGTGCTGACGATTCTGGTCTCGGCCAACTACACAGCCCTGCGGCTCGAATTCGTCTTCGTCCCCGCCCTCGCCACGGGGCTGGCCCTGGTTTGCGAGTGGTTGCTGCGCGACTCGCCCTGGAGTCGGGGTCGATACGGAAGCCGATTTTCGATGCTCCGGCGACCCGAGGTAGGAACCCTCAATAGTCAGTAGCCAGCCCCTCGCAACGCAATTACGCCAGGCGGCCAGGCGCTGGACATAACGCGGTCGCAGGGGTGCTCGGCGGGATTGGCTCTGAAAGTGGGAAAGCCCGCTCTCGCGGGCCTCCCGTCGCTGCTTGTCGAGCTGGCGCTCTCCCAACTGAGCTAAGCGCCCCGGGCTGGGAAATTTAGCGGGCCCCAGGAAACGGGTTGCTCCTCGGCTAAGCCCCGGAGCACCCTCGCATCTACGCCACCGGCGCGGTCGGCGCCTGGACCGTCGTGGGGGCTTCGGGAAGCATGCCCCTGGCGCGCATGGTGATCTTGAAGGTCTCGAGCGTGTCGTACTTGGGCTGCCAGCCCGCGGTCGACTTGAGTTTTTCCGTGGACACGACCCACGGGTAGCGGATGAAGTCCAGGTTGCCGGCGGGCGCCTCCGTCCGGGGGACGTGGAGCTTCCACATCGCGCCGTTGACGCGCTTCATCGTCTTCAGCGAGATGTTCCGCGTCTTCTTGCCGACCAGCTCGGCGGCGCGACCCCAGGTGAGTAAACCATCCCCGGCCAGGTTGAAAGCCCCCGCGTGCTTGCCGTCGAGCAGAGCGATGAGCGCCGAGACGACGTCGTCCTCGTGGACGAGCTGGAACTCCTCGTCCACTCCATCGAGGAGTGGGACGAAGGGGTTGTTGCCGAAGGCGCGGACGATGTAGTTGTCGACGCTCGGCCCGAAGACGATCGACGGTCGGACGATCGTCATCACGGCGTCCGGGTTCTCGAGGGCCCAGAGCTGTGCGATCCGGTCGGAGTCGGCCTTGTGCTTGGCGTAGGAGAAGTCGGGGGCGCCCCGGACCGGCCAGTCCTCGGCGATCGGCTTGGGATTGTCCGGGAAGGCTCCATAGGCGGTCGCCGACGACGTCTGGATCACCTGTTTGACACCGGCATCGGCGGCGGCCTGGAGCACGGCCTGGGTGCCGTTGACGTCGATGTCGTACATCTTCGGCTCGTCGCGGATCGGATTGAGGACGAAGGCGAAGTGGAGGAGCGCGTCGATCTCATGGCGCTCGAGCAGCTCGCGCATCTGCTTGCGGTCGCGGATGTCGGCCTTGACGAACTCGTGCTTCTGCCAGGTGCGAGGAGGCGGCCGGAGGTCGACGTCGACGATCTTCTCGGTCTCCTCGCGGGCGGAGAGCTCGTCGGTGAGCCTGCCGCCGATGTACCCGGAGCCGCCTGTGATCAGGTATCGCACGCGGCGCATCCTATCCTGGCTGAGCGGCCAGCGTCTGCGAGCGAGTGCTTACGAACGCCGGCTGCGGGAAATCCACAGAATCTTGCGAGAACTACGGGAACTGCAACCTTTCCGGAAAGCCCGTGTTAGTGTCTCTTGACAGGCTCAAGTCGAGTTTCCGATCCGCCGACATTGAGCCGTAAGACTTGAAGGACCGACGGGCCGGTGAAGGGGAATTTCGCCGGCGGCACGTCCTTTCGGATACAAAGGGCCCCCTCACCGGGGCCCTTTTCCGTTCTCAACCGAGGTCCGGCTCGACCTCCAGGGTGAGGCCGTTCACTCCCGTCACCGTGACGCGCTCGCCTACCTCGGCCCTCGAGGAGCAGCGGGCGTGCCAGATCTCGCCGCGGAACCGCACCCTCCCCCGCGGGTCACAGGGCTCGATCACCTCCGCTGACGATCCGATCAGGCCCTCCACCCCGGTCCGCACCCGGTAGCGACGCAGGAAGCGGATCCAAAAGCCGACCTCGGCGACCTCGATCGCGGCCGCCACGCCCACCAACGCGATGCCCCACCCGGGCGGCAGCACCAGCAGAGCGAGCGCGATCGCGCCGATCAGGAGCACCGGCCGATGCTACGGCGACCCCGCGGCGACGTCCGGGCCGCGGGGCCGCCGATCGATTCACGCCTACCTAGTCTCGAAGCGTGCGCGGCAGCCCGAAGTGCGGGAAGACGCTCGTGTCCCCGAACCAGGTGATGGCGGAGACCTGCTCGCCTTCGAGGGTCAGCACGAACAGCGCGCGGGCGTGCGCGATCGCCGTTTGGGTGTCGGGGAGGTAACAGCCGAAGGCCGGCTGCGTGTTGGCCCGGGTGGGCACCACACGCAGCGGCCTGGCACGCAGCTCTTCCCGCTGGCGGAGGAAGGCGCCGATCGCGTCGTGGCCCTGGTACTCGAGCGGCAGGGGCGGCATCGTGAGCCAAGCATCGTCGGCGAGCAGGGCGACCATCCCGTCGACGTCGCCGCTCTCGACGGCGTCGGCGAATCGCCCGACCAGCCGACGCTCGCCGGCGGAGTCGGGACGCGCAGCGCGCTCGCGGTCGGCGCCCGGCAGCCGCATTCTCAGGGCCACACGGGCGCGCTGCAGGGCGCCCTTGACCGAGACCTCTCCCGTGTCGAGCATCTCGGCTACCTCGGCGGTCCGGAAGCCGAGCACATCGCGCAGCACCAACACCGCGCGCTGGCGCGGCGGCAGCCCCTGGAGGGCAACGATAAATGCGAGCTCGATCGACTCCTTGGCCTCGTAGCGCGCCGCCGGCCCCGGGGAGCGATCGGGGATGCCCTCGAGCAGGACGTCGGGATATGGCTCGAGCCAGATCGGATCGACCCGGCGCGTGGGCTCCAGCGCGTCAGCCATGGCTTGTACCTCGCTGGGACGGTGCGACCGGGCACGCAGCGCATTGAGACAGCGGTTCGTGGCGATCCGGTACAGCCATGTGGTCACCGACGAGCGACCCTCGAACGCCTCCAGCCCGCGCCAAGCCGCCAACAGCGTCTCCTGGACCAGGTCCTCCGCATCCTGCATCGAACCGAGGATGCGGTAGCAGTGCAGTTGCAGGTCGCGACCGGTGGGGTTCGGTGAGCTCGCGGAAGGCCTCCTCGTCTCCCGCTCGTGCCCGTGCGAGCGTGGCCTCACCTAGCGCGTCGTCCGGCACTAGCGCCTCGCATCGGTTGGTCCTGTCGGGGCCATCACTCCTAAGGACACCAGTTTGCGCCGGAACGGAACGACCGTTCCGTTATCGCCAACGGCGGTGTCTCAATGGGCACACACCTAGAAGGAGAAAGAGATGAGAAAACTGATCGTCTCGAACAGCGTGACCCTGGACGGGAAGGTGGACGAGGTGCGAGGTTGGGCGCTGCCGGGCGACGACGAGGAGTTCGTCAAGCATCAGACCGAGCTTCTGAGTCACAGCGATGGCCTTCTTCTCGGACGCGGGACGTACGAGTTCTTCGCCGCGGTTTGGCCATCGCGCTCAGGAGAGTTCCCCGACCGGATGAACAAGATCACGAAGTACGTCGCGTCAACCACGCTCACGGACGTGGAGTGGGAGAACTCCCAGCTGATCGAAGGCGATCTCCCGGAGGCCGTGGCCAAGCTCAAGCAACAGCCTGGTCACGACCTGGTCCTATATGGCTCCCACGAGCTCAAGCAGAGTCTTTTGGAGCACGACCTCATCGACGAGTATCAACTCTGGGTCTACCCCGTCGTGCTCGGCAAGGGGAGCAGCTTCTTCGAGGACGGTGCGGAGCAAATGGCCCTCGAGCTCCTCGACGCCACCGTGATCCCACCCGGGGTAGCCATTCTCACGTACCGGCCAGAACCCTGATTTGCGGGGGTTTCCAGAGGCGCCTACCGGAATCGAACCGGTGTAAAGGCCTTTGCAAGCTGTCAGGTGCTTACGGAACTCGGCGCCTCTACGGGATGCCTCTTGGAGCCCCGCGGAGTTGGCATGCCTGGGGCCGTGGGATCAGCGCTGCTTCTCGTCCAAAGCCGGGGTTTCCGACCTTCCTGCCCTACTCCGACACCCCGGCGGCTTCGAGGGCCTCAGCTGGGTCGAGATCTGTCTCCATCCGCACGACCTTGCCCTCGTTGAGGGTCCAGATCACACCCGACCTCATCCCGACCTCTACTTCGCTTCCCCTGCCCCGCGCTCGTCGCGTCTCGATCACGACCACCTGTCGGCCGGCGTCGATGAATCTCTCTGGCTCGACATGGAACCGTCCCCAAACCTCACTGACCTCCCTGCCGAGACGACGCAGCCCGTCGTGCCCCTCGTAGGTGTCCGGGTTGAACACGCGTCTGGTCATGTCGATGACAACGTCGGGCGCAAACAGCTCGAGAAGTTCCGGAGTCGGCTTGCCTCCAGCTGCGAGATTGAAAAGACC
Organism: uncultured Solirubrobacterales bacterium; assembly: GCA_963763955.1. Lineage (GTDB taxonomy): Bacteria > Actinomycetota > Thermoleophilia > Solirubrobacterales > 70-9 > DASUPK01. The sequence goes on from CAVXQP010000021.1 coordinate 30,083, forward strand.
CATGACCTTCTTGACGAGCTCGACGTTCTCCTGCGACATCGCCGGCGCAGTATCGCCCGGTGGCGGGGACGCTCGATCCCGGTCCTCAGAGCTGTCGGAGTAGGGCGCTCACCACGGGCGCGCCCGGTCGCTCAATCGGCGGTCTTCTGAGCGAACAGTTCTCGTCTCGCACCCTCCTCCTGCACCGGGGGATACTGCGTGGGCGATGTCGGAGGAGAACGTAGCGCTGGCACGCAAGGCCATCGACGCTCTCAACCGCGGCGACCTCGACGCCCTGCTGACCTTCCTCAGCCCTGATGTCGTATGGGAGGCCCTGGAAGGTGTCCCTGGGATCGGTGAGCTCTACCGCGGGCGGACAGGGGTGCGAGAGTGGATCGAGCTGATGTGGGAAAACGCGGAGGAGCGCGTCCACATCGAGATCGAGCAGATAACGGACGTGGGTGATGACCGGGTCTTCATCGCCGTGGTTCTCACAGCACGCCGTAGGAGCAGCGGCGTGCCGTTTGAATACCGCACCTGGCAGATCGTCTGGTTCGCGGACGGCCTGATTACGAGGCGTCAAGTCTTCTGGACCCGTGCCGAAGCCCTCAAAACCGCCGGGCTGCGGGAGTAGGCGATGTCGGAGGAGAACGTCGAGTCGTTCAAGCGGGGAACTGAGGCGTATAACCGTCGGGACCTCGATGAGCTGTTGAATACGCTCGACCCGGAGGTGGTATGGCATTCGGCGCTTCTGATTCATTCGGGGGCGCGGCGACCGTAAGTCGGGGACACGACGGCGTCCGTGAGCTGCTGGATGAGGTTTATGAGCTCTCGCCGAGATCCACCTCGACTACTCGGAGATCCGGGACCTGGGTGATCGAATCGTCGGGATCGGTCGCATCCGCACCCGGGGCAAGCACAGCGGCGCAGTGATTCCAGCAACGGGGTCGGTTGCCAGGTCCGCCCGCAGGCGCAGCCGCGGGGAAGTGCAGGAGTTCCGACCTGACGCTAGTCAGCCCACCAGTCGCGCTGACCCTCGACGTCTTCGCGTGGAGCCTCGCCGAGATTGGGCGCGCCGACGACGATGATCTCGAGGCCCTCCGGCCCGGCCTCGTAGCCTCGCCACGTACCCGGCGGGACGCGGACCGCGTCCCACTCCCTGAGCTTGACGATCTCGTCGTCGAGCTTCATCCGCCCGCTCCCGCGCACGACCACGTACACCTCCTCCTGCTTCTTGTGCGTGTGGCCGTACGGAAAGCGATAGCCGGGCGGGACGCGCTGGTAGCTCAGGCCCGATTGCTTGAGCTCGAGCACCTCGGTCGCCAAGCGGAACTCCAGATCCGGCGCCCCGTCGAAGTTGGACCCGACGTCCTCAAGGTCCTCCTTGAGGTTCCTGAGCGTGAACGGCACGGCCGCAATCCTACGGTGCCTAGCCTGGCTGGGGCCTCCGATCAGGAGCCGGGACGTCCGAAAGCCTCGATCACTGCTCGAGCTGACGGCGCTACTCGGATTCCCCGAGGACCTCGACCAGGACCTGCAGGAGGCGCTGGGTGGTGTCCCCGTCCTCGGATCCGTGATGCGGATTGAACTCGGTTACCGTGAGTGCACGCGTACGTTTGTCGCGGAGCAGCTCCCTCAGCATCTCGCCGCATGCCTTCAGCGATGGGGCCGTGCCGCGATCCGTGTTCTCCGCCAGCGGCGCGTCGAGGAAGTCGACGAGGTCGACGTCGAAGTGGACGGCCAAACTGTCACAGGCGGCGAGCGGCAAGAGTGCAGTGCGGGCGCTGGGCAGCGGATCAGAGGCGGTCCTCCGCACGTCAACCACGGGCAATCTGCGGTCGGCAATCACCTCAGCCTCAAAGTCCGTGTGCGGGCCGAGCCCAAGAAAGCTGATCTGCTCGGCGCTCAGCATCGGACGCTGACCGGCGAGCGCGGCGAGTCCGTCGACGGCGCCGTCGATGTCGAGCATGTGCGCCACCCCCATCCAGTCCAGGGCACCGTCGACCGTGCTGCCAGGTACGTTGAGATCAGCGTGCCGATCGACGTAGACGAGCCCCAGCCGCGTGCTGGGGTCCAGTAGTCCGGCCACGGTGCCGACACCAACGGTGCAATCTCCGCCGAGGACCAGAACCATGTCCCCGGCTGGAGCTGATCGGACCAGAGAGGCGACTTGGCCGGCGCGATCGATGACCGCGCCGGCATTCACGGCTCGCGGGCTCTTGTGGTCCGGCCGCCAGCGAAATGGGCTCGCCTGCCCGCCAATGCTCACTGTGACGCCCGCCGCTTCCAGCCCGTCGCACAGGCCGGCGTCGAGCAGCGCGCGTGGACCTTCCTCTTGACCGGGCGCATACGCGCCGGCGCTCGTCGGCGCCTCTATGAGCGTGACCGTCCGCACGAGCAGATCATCTCCCAAACTCAGCGGCGCCCCTGTCGAACCCAACGCTCTGTCGGAGTAGCGCTTGGGACGAGAAGCGGCGCTTTGCATGGAAAGCAGC
>CAVXQP010000022.1:0-233999 GCA_963763955.1 uncultured Solirubrobacterales bacterium
GTAGCGCCTAATGTCCGGCGACGAAGCGCCGGATCCAGCGAACCGCCGGCGAGCGGTACGGGTAGTAGAGGTCCGAGACGTGCCCCCGGTCGGGGACGATCCGAAGTCGCGATGAGGGGTAGCGGCGGGCCACCTGGCGGGCCTCCCTGACCGTGGTGATGTCGTCGAACTCGCCGGAGAGCACCAGGACGGGCAGCCCCGCGGGTTGCGTGGCGCCGGCCGGCACGGGCGGCTCCATCACCGCCGTCGGCGGCGGCCAGGCGAGGCATCCGGTCAGACCGGTGGCCGGCAGGGTCATCCACTGGCTCACCGTCAGGGGCGCGAACAGTCGCCGGCGGGAGAACGCGGCAATCGCCTGATCGAGCTGCGCCGTGCGCTGGGCGAAGTCGGCTGTCCTGTCCCAGGCCACCTGGTAGTCGTTGCACTCGACCGCCGTTTCCATTCCCGTGGAGAAGTAGTGGAAGTCGCCGTCGCCGGGCCGCCCCTCGCGGGCGATGTGATCGAGGCGGTCGGGCTTGCCCGCCAGGTACTCGGTGACCGCCCGGTTCAGTGCCAGATATGAGTTCGGCGACCAGGTCCCTGCCTCGAGCAGGTAGGCGAGCGTGCCATTGAGCGGACCGCCGGTGCGCTGGATCCGAGCGAGCGCATGGCGGAACCGCTGCTCGGCGTCCCATGCACAGCGCAGACGCTTCTTCCCGCAGAGAGACGCGGCCGTCGCGCGGCAGGACGAGCTCCGGGCGCAGCTCAGCTTCAGCGCTCTCATCGCCGCCGGGTAGATCGTCCGCCAGAACGGATCGTTGGCCGGGTAGGCCGACGAGAGCACCATCGAGCGCAGGCTGGACGGGTAGCGGACGGAGTACGCCTGCCCCAGGAGCGTCCCGTACGAGTCTCCGTAGAGGGTGATCGGCCCGAGGCCGAGTGCGATGCGGACGGCCTCGATGTCCGCCGCGGACTCAGCCGAGGTGAACCCCTGATACCGAGCCCCGAGCTGGTTGGCGCAGGAGCCGACTGCAATCAGCTCCGGGACCATCCCGCGCTGCAGCTGCGGGCAGTCGACCGCCCGCGAGTGTCCGGTGCCGCGCTGGTCGATCAGCACCAGGTCGCGACGACGCAGCAGCGGCCCAAAGACCGCCCGGTAGGACTTCGCCGAATCGAAGTTGGTGCTCGCGTAGCCCGGCCCTCCCTCGACCGCGACAATGGTCCCGACCGGCGGCTTCGCGGCCCGGTCCCGCGTGCGGACCGCGAAGAAGATCGACTGGTCGCCGGCGCTCGGGTCTCCCCGGACCGTCGGCACGGTGATCCGGCCGCAGCGGTACCGGGGGCCGGCGTTCAGGTCGCAGGGACTGAGCGCGGGCGACTCGCTCGCCACAGCCGTCTCGCTCCCGACGGCGCTTGCCGGCGCCGATCCATACGCACCCAGGGCCAGCGCTCCCAGGATCGATGCGAACAGAACCGAGCATCGCAGTCGAGGCACGGCCGGAGCCTAGACCTACATGGCCATCATGACGTCGGACTCCGTGGATTCCGCGGCGCGAGGCTTGCCGTCCTCGCCGCGCTTCAGCAGGCCCAGCCCGATGACGGGGAAGAGCAGGACCGAGAGCAGTCCGGCGCCGATCAGGGCGGCGCCCTCGGCGGGCCGTGACCAGATCGAGGTCCTCGCCGATCGCGACCGCGGCGACGATGAACGGCAGCGAGGTCGCCTGCATCAGGCCGGCGATCGCCAGGTGGCGGCCGTCCAGGAGGCGGCGGTAGAGCAGCGCCGGGAGCCCCCGTGCCGCCAGCAGGGCGGCCAGGAAGATCGGCACCATGATCACGTTGGAGGCGCTGGAGAGCAGGGCGTCGAGGTCGTACTTGACGCCGCTGGCGACGAAGAACACCGGGATGAAGATCCCGAAGCCGACGGCCTCGAGCTTGCGGCGGAACTCCGGGTGGGTCACCTGCTCGTCCTTGTCGAGCAGGGAGAGGATCGCTCCTGCCATGAAGGCCCCGAGGATGGATTCCAGCCCGAGCGAGTCTGCGATCGCGGCGAAGCCCACCAGCAGAACCATTGCGCCGCGGACTCGAATCTGGGCGGTCGTGTCCTGGAGGCGGACCAGATCCTGCCTGAGCAGGCTGGAGCGCTCCGCGGTCTTCACGGCCAGCAAGACGACCGCCGCCAGCAGCACGAGGCTGCCGATCAGGAGCAGCGTGGCGCCAACCCCTCCCTCCCCCGAGAAGAAGATCGAGAGCAGGATCACGGCGCCGAAGTCGGCGATCGTCCCCGCCGCGACGATCAGCTGGCCGAAGGCGGAGGAGATCTCGCCGGCGTCCTTCAGGACCGGGATCAGGACTCCGAGCGAGGTAGCGCAGAGGATGATCGCGATCAGGAGCGGGGTCTCGATCAGCCCCGTCGCCTCGAGCAAGGGGGCGACCAGGATGGCGATCGCAAACGAGACGATGAACGCGGTCACCGTCACGCGCAGCACCTGCCCGCGCAGCTTGTCGAACTCGATCTCAAGGCCGGCGAGGAGAGCAGGAAGGCCAGCCCGAGCAGGGAGATCACGGAGATCGCCTCGTCGATGTGGACGATCCCCAGAAGGCGACCGCGACGACGATCAGCAGGTTGTCGAACGCCGGCATGGGCAGCTGAGTCCGCCGCGGGCGAGCGGCGTTACGCGGCGATCGTCCCAGCCGAGCTGCACAGAGCCCGGAGGTAGGCTAGGCCCGAGCCATCTCAAATCTCCTCAGGAGGACACCAATGGGATCCGATGAGCTGAAGAGCGCTCTGCAGAACGTGAACGAGGTCGAGCTCACCGTCACCGGCCGGAAGTCGGGCCGCGAGAGCTCCCGCCCCCTCTGGTTCGTCGAGGAGGGCGAGAAGCTCCTCCTGCTCCCGATCAGCGGCTCCGACAGCAACTGGTACAGGAACATCCGCAAGACCCCGACGGTCGGCCTGGCGGCGGACAGCGCGGAGTTCCACGGAGACGCCAAACCGACCGAGGACCCGTCGGCCGTCGACCACGTCGTCGAGGCCTTCAGCGCCAAGTACGGCGCCGACCGGGTGAAGGAGTACTACCCGAAGGTGGACGCGGCCGTGGAGGTCCCACTGGCCTGACCCATGCACCTCCGCTCCCGGCGGAGTCGGGCTATCTTGGGCCCTCGGCCCCGATAGCTCAGCTGGATAGAGCGACTCCCTCCTAAGGAGTAGGCCCCAGGTTCGAATCCTGGTCGGGGCGTTTTCCAATCTCGCCAAAGTGCCTGCAAAGCTGACCGTTGTCGAGTTCCTCAACTCCAGATCGTGTCTCGTTGAAGTGGCCTCTGGAGATGGCGGCGATCGGCGCCGGCTCGGCCTGGTCCTAGGGCGCCGCGACCTCGTGCCGCACCGTGTGCAAGTTCCATCCGAGCGCGAACATGCCCACGCCGTTGAGGATGAAGGCGATCCCGGCGAGCAGCGCGAGCGTCGCGAAGCCGATGTTCGGATCGGAGACGATCACGATGCCCGCGAGCAGCTCCACCGCTCCCGCGAAGATGCCCCAGCCACGGTTCTCGTCCACATCAAAGGCGGCGATGAGCCGGACGACGCCGACTGCGATCAGCCAGATCCCGATCAGCAGCGCGACTGCCGCGACTCCCTGGATCGGATGGCGGATGAGCAGAACGCCCACGATCGCGGTGAGGACCCCGAGAAGGGCCAGCGATCCGCGGTTCAGTGTGCTGTGCATGAGAGACGCTGCCAGCTCGAGGATGCCGTCTAGGAGTAGGAAGATGCCGGCGATCACCGCGAGCGTCGCCAGGCTGTCGCCTGGCTTGATCAGGATGGTGATCCCCGCCGCGATGCTGAGCACGCCGACGAGCACAAGCAGCCACCACCCGCCGGTCGCTGCGCGCACATCGTCCTCAATCAATTGATCAGCCATCTGTCCTCCTCACTTGCCGTTGGTTGGCTCGATCTCGCCCGGCCGCCAGCTCGTCTCGAAGAACGAGGGCTTGGGGCTGTAGCAGCGTAGGACGGCGGACCACCCCGTGTCCAGCACGGTCTGGATCCAGTTGCCGGAATCCACGTCGTTGGGTGCCCGGCGTAGTCACTGGTCATCGCCGGGTGAGATGATCCGGCGTGAGCCAAGCGCCCACCTCCGATTCCTCCGAGGGTCAGCCTTGTCGTGAGGAGTAGTCCCCAGGTTCGAATCCTCTCAGGGCGTTGGTGGTTTGCAGGCGGTTCGTGGGATAGTCAGGCCGTGTCCGAGACCATCTCCGTACCCGAGTGATCAGGCTCGCCGGCACCGGGCTCGCTCCCGCGGACGTCGTCGCCGTGGCGCGGAGGGACGCCGGGGTCGAGCTCTCGGGCAAGGCGCGCCAGGCGATGGCGGAGAGCGCCAGGATCGTCGAGCAGCTGGCCGCAGCGCCGGAGCCCGCATACGGCGTCTCGACCGGGTTCGGCTCACTCGCCACGACGCCGATCCCGGCGGAGCAGCGCGAGCAGCTGCAGCGCGCCCTGATCCGCTCACACGCCGCCGGGTTGGGGGAATCGGTCGAGCGGGAGGTCGTGCGGGCGATGGTGCTGCTGCGCGCCCGGTCCCTCGCGATGGGGTACTCGGGGGCGAGGCCGGAGGTCGCCGAGGCCATGTTGCGGCTGTTGAACGCCGGCATCACTCCGGTCGTCCCGGAACATGGCTCGCTGGGGGCGAGCGGCGATCTCGCTCCCCTGGCGCACTGCGCGCTGGTTCTGATCGGCGAGGGCGAGGTGGACGACGACGGCGCCCGGCGCCCGGCCGCCGAGGCCCTCGCCGAGGCCGATATCGAGCCGCTGACCCTCCGGGCGAAGGAGGGCCTGGCGCTGATCAACGGCACGGACGGCATTCTCGGGATGCTGCTGCTGGCCGCCTGGGACCTGCGCTCGCTGCTGGGCGTCGCCGATGTCACGGCCGCGATGTCGGTCGAGGCCCTGCTCGGGACCGACCGCGCCTTCGCCGAGGACCTGATCGCACTGCGCCCGCAGCCGGGGCAGGCGGAGAGCGCCGCCAACCTGCGTCGCCTGCTCGACGGCTCGCCGATCGTCGCCAGCCACCGCGAGAACGATCCCCGGGTCCAGGACGCCTACTCGCTGCGCTGCGCCCCGCAGGTGAACGGCGCCGCCAGGGACGCGCTCGCACACGCCGATCGCGTCGCGGACGCGGAGCTGCGCTCGGCGATCGACAACCCGATGATCCTTCCGGATGGACGGGTCGAGTCCTGCGGCAACTTCCACGGGGCTCCTCTCGGCCTGGCCTGCGACCTGCTTGCGATGGCCATCGCCGACGCGGGCGCGATCTCCGAGCGCCGCACGGACCGCCTCCTCGACGCGAGCCGCTCCGAGGGCCTGCCGCCTTTCCTGGCAGAGGACCCGGGCGTCAATTCGGGGCTGATGATCGCCCAGTACACGCAGGCGGCGATGGTCGCCGAGAATCGCCGCCTCGCGGTCCCGGCGGGGGTGGACTCGCTGCCGACGAGCGCGATGCAGGAGGATCATGTCTCGATGGGCTGGGGCGCGGCGCGAAAGCTGCGAGTCGCCCTTGACAACCTCCGTCGCATTCTCGCGGTCGAGGGCGTCTGCGCCGCGCGGGCGCTCGACCTCCGCGCCCCTCTCAGACCAGGAGCGGGGACCGGCGCCGCCCTGGCGGCGATCCGCTCGGCGGGCATCCCGGGCCCGGGCGAGGACCGCCACCTCGCCCCGGAGCTCGAAGCCGCGGAGCGGTTGATCGCCACGGGCGAGTTCGCGGAGGCCGTCGAGGGCGCGATCGGGGAGCTCCGGTGAGCGGCCCGCGCCCGGTCCGTGCGCCCCGCGGCGCGGAGATCTCCGCCAGGGGCTGGCAGCAGGAGGCCGCCCTGCGAATGCTGATGAACAACCTCGACCCGGAGGTCGCCGAGAACCCCGACGAGCTGGTCGTCTACGGCGGCACCGGCCGCGCGGCGCGTTCGTGGGAGGCCTTCGACGCGATCGTGCGGTCGCTGCGCGAGCTGGCCGATGACGAGACCCTGCTGGTCCAGTCGGGGAAGCCCGTCGGTGTCTTTCGCACACACGAGTGGTCGCCTCGGGTCCTGATCGCCAACTCGAATTTGGTCGGGGACTGGGACAACTGGGACGAGTTCCGCCGCCTCGAGGCGGAGGGGCTGACGATGTACGGCCAGATGACCGCCGGTTCGTGGATCTACATCGGCAGCCAGGGGATCGTCCAGGGCACCTACGAGTGCTTCGCGGAGATCGCCCGTCGTCGCTTCGACGGATCGCTGGCGGGAACGATCTCGTTGACGGCCGGCCTCGGTGGCATGGGCGGGGCGCAGCCGCTGGCGATCACGATGAACGGCGGCGTCGCACTCTGCCTCGAGGTCGACCCAACTCACCTGGGGCGTCGAATCGAGACCGGGTACCTGGACGAGGAGGCGGACGACCTCGCCGACGCGATCGCCCGCTGCCTGGCGGCCAAAGGCGAGCGCCACCCGCTCAGCGTGGGGCTCGTCGCCAACGCGGCCGATGCGCTGCCGGAGCTCCAGCGCATGGGCTTCGAGGCGGACGTCGTCACCGATCAGACGAGCGCACACGATCCGTTGAACGGCTACGTGCCCAACCTGATGACGCTGGAGGAGGCGCTCCGGCTGCGAGCCGAGAACCCCGACGAGTACGTCCGCCGCTCCCGCGCCGCGATCGCCGCCCACTGTGCGGCCATGGTCGGCTTCCTCGACGCCGGCGCCGAGGTCTTCGACTACGGCAACAGCCTGCGCGCCGAGGCGCGGCTGGGTGGGTTCGAGAGGGCTTTCGCCTATCCCGGCTTCGTTCCCGCTTACATCCGCCCGCTGTTCTGCGACGGCAAGGGCCCGTTCCGCTGGGTGGCTCTCTCCGGCGACCCGGCGGACATCGAAGCCACCGATCGCGCGGTGCTCGAGGAGATCCCCGACGACGAGCCGCTGCGGCGGTGGATCAATCTTGCGGAAGAGAGGATCAGCTATCAGGGCCTGCCCGCCCGGATCTGCTGGGCCGGATACGGGGAAAGGGCACGGCTCGGCCTGCGTTTCAACGAGCTGGTGCGATCCGGCGAGGTCTCGGCGCCCATCGTGATCGGGCGGGATCACCTCGACTCCGGGTCGGTCGCCTCCCCCTACCGCGAGACTGAATCGATGGCCGACGGCTCCGACCCGATCGCCGACTGGCCTCTCCTCAATGGGCTGGTGAACACGGCAGCCGGCGCCTCCTGGGTGAGCATCCACGACGGCGGCGGCGTCGGCATCGGGCGCTCGCTTCACGCGGGAATGGTCTGCGTCGCTGACGGCACGGACCTCGCGGCGCAGAAGCTCGAGCGCGTACTGACCAGCGACCCGGGGACCGGGGTGATGCGACACGCGGATGCGGGATACGAGCGGGCAATCGCCGTTGCGGCCGACCGCGGCGTGCGGCTTCCGATGCAGGGCGGCGAGTGAGCGTTCGCGAGGTCGTTGCGATCGGCGATCCCGTGCTGCGCCAACGCGCCAGGGAGCTGAGTGATGAGGAGATCGCCTCGCCGGAGATCCAGGGTCTGATCGACGATCTGATCGAGACGAAGCGCATCCGCCACGGGGCCGGGATCGCGGCGAACCAGGTGGGCGAGCCGGTGCGGGTGGCGATCGTCGAGGTTGAGGAGGGAAACCCCCGCTATCCGTACAAGCCGCCGGTTCCGCTCACGGTGATCATCAATCCCACCATCGAGGTGCTCGGCGACGAGATGGTCGAGATCAACGAGGGCTGTCTGTCGGTTCCGGACCTGCGCGGTGACCTGCCGCGCCACCTCGCCATCCGCTTCCGCTATCTCGATCGCCACGGCAAGGAGCACGAGGAGGTCAAGCGCGGCCTGACCGCCGGAACCTTCCAGCATGAGGTCGATCACCTCGACGGCATCCTCTTCGTCGACCGGGCCGATCCGCGGACGTTCGCCACCTGGGAGCAGTTCGACCGCCACCAGCGCGATGAGTTCGTGCGCCGGGTCAGCCGGCTCAACGAGGAGCTGGAATCGTGAGCGCCGAACGAGCCGACGCGCTCTGGTGCGAGCTCGCCTGGCTCGGCGGCGACCGCGCCGAAGCGGGAGTGCTGATCGAGCTGGACGGCGAGCGGATCGCCGATGTGAGCGTCGGCGGGGTCGAGCCGCCGCCGCACGCGAGAGAGCTTCCCGGTCTGACGATCCCGGGAATGGCGAACGCGCACTCGCACGCTTTCCAGCGAGCCATGCGCGGGCGCACCCAGGCCGAGCGGGGAGACTTCTGGACGTGGCGGCGGCGCATGTACGAAATCGCGGAGGCGATCGAACCAGCCACCTGTTTCGCCTTGGCCCGCGCGACCTTCGGAGAAATGGCGCTGGCCGGGATCACGGCCGTCGGCGAGTTCCACTACCTACATCACGGGCCCGGGGGCAGCCGCTATGACGACCCGAACGCGATGGGGAGGGCGGTGATCGAAGCGGCCCGCGAGGCCGGAATCCGCATCACACTGCTCGACGCCTGCTACCTCCACGGTGGGATCGGACAGGAGGCGGAGGGCGTCCAGCTGCGCTTCTCCGACGGCACCGCCGACGCCTGGGGGGAGCGGGTCAATGGGCTCGAGGAGACGCCAATGGCTCGAGTCGGGGCGGCGATCCACAGCGTCCGCGCGGTCGACCCTGAGGCCGCGGCCCGGGTGGCGGCCTTGTCCGCAGAGCGATCCTGGCCGCTCCATGCCCATGTCTCCGAGCAGCGGGCCGAGAACGACGACTGCGATTCCGCGTATGGGGTGACCCCGACCGGGCTGCTCGCCGGGGCCGATGCCCTCACCGAGCGCTTCACCGCAGTCCACGCCACGCATCTGATCGATGCCGACTTCTCCCTGCTCGGCGCGGCGGGAAGCGGAGCGTGTCTCTGTCCGACGACGGAGCGCGACCTCGCCGACGGCATCGCGCCGGCCCGTCGCCTGGCTGAAGCCAACGCTCGTCTCTCCCTGGGCACGGACAGCCACGCCCTGATCGACATGTTCGAAGAAGCGCGCGCGGTCGAGCTCGACGAGCGGCTCGAGAGCGGCGAGCGCGGCGGGCATAGCGCCGCAGCGCTACTCGGCGCGGCGACCGCGGGCGCCGCCGCGGGCATCGGCTGGCCCGAGGCAGGCGGGATCGAGCCCGGCCGCCTCGCCGACCTGGTGACCGTCGGCCTCGATGGCGTACGCCTGGCGGGCATCGCCCCCGACCATGCTCTCGAGTCAGTGGTCTTTGCCGCCACCGCTGCCGACGTTCGCGACGTGATCGTCGGAGGCCGGTTCGTCGTCCGCGACGGCGTCCATCTCGATCTCGACGTGGCGGGCGAGCTCGGCGCAGCGATCGCCGTGCTGCCGTGATGAGCTCGCTGGCGATCGACAACATCGGCCTGCTCGTCACGAACGTCCCGGAGCTGGGCGATGGTGCGTTGGGGATCGTGCGCGACGCTGCTCTGGTCTTCGAGGGCGACCGGGTGGCCGCGGTTGAGCGACGGGGGGTTGCAGCCGATCGGCGCCGCGACGCAGCCGGCCGCTGCGTGATTCCCGGCTTCGTCGACAGCCACACGCACCTGGTCTTCGCCGGCGACCGTGCCGAGGAGTTCGCGGCGCGGCTGTCGGGTCAACCCTACGAGGCGAGCGGCATCAGAGTCACCACTGAGGCGACCCGCGCGGCGAGCGCCGACGAGCTGCGCCTGCTTGCAGCACGGCGGCGGGCCGAGGGACTGCGTGGCGGGATCACCCACCTCGAGATCAAGTCCGGCTACGCGCTAGACGTCGCCGGCGAGCGACGGCTCTGCGAGATCGCCGCGGAACTGACCGATGACGTCACCTTCCTGGGCGCCCACGCCGTTCCGCCGGAGTACGAGGGACGCTCGGACGACTACATCGAGCTCGTCTGCGGGGACATGCTGACCGCCTGTGCGCCGCTGGCGCGCTGGATCGACGTCTTCTGCGAGGAGGGCGCCTTCGACGCCGAACAGTCGCGCGCCGTCCTCGAGGCCGGCCGGTCCGCGGGCCTCGGCCTGCGGGTACACGGAAACCAACTCGGCCCCGGTCCCGGCATCAGGCTCGCGGTGGAGATGACCGCGGCATCGGTGGACCACTGCACCTACTTCGACGACGTCGACGTCGAGGCGCTGGCCGCCGGCGACACCGTCGCCACCTTCCTCCCGGCGACAGACTTCTCGACCAGGCAGCCGTATCCCGACGCGCGCAGGATGATCGACGCCGGCGCCCGCGTTGCGATCGCCACCAACACCAACCCCGGGTCGAGCAACACGACTTCGATGAGCTTCTGCATCGCCCTCGCCGTCCGGGAGATGGGAATGACGCTCGACGAGGCGTTGCAGGCGGCGACCCTGGGAGGCGCCAACGCGCTGCGCCGCGACGACGTCGGCCGTCTGGCGCCCGGCGCCCGCGCTGACGCGGTGATGCTTGATGCAGCGTCCTACATGGACCTCGTCTACCGCCCGGGAGTGCCTCTTGTCAGCGCCTGCTTCGTGGCCGGCAGTGAGGCCTGGGAGTCCCCACCTCCGGAATAGGACGCAGCTCAGGCTTCGAGCACGACCGCCAGCCCCTGGCCGACGCCGATGCAGAGCGCGGCCACGCCCCAGCCGCCCCCGCGGCGGCGGAGCTCATGGGCGAGTCCGCCCAGCACCCGCACCCCGGAGGCGCCCAGCGGATGGCCGATCGCGATGGCGCCGCCGTTCGGGTTCATCTTCTCCACCTCCACCCCGTCCCAGCCCGCGAGGTCGGCGAGGCACTGGGACGCGAAGGCCTCGTTCAGCTCGATCACGTCGACTTCGTCCCAGCCGATGCCGGCCCGCCCCAGCGCCCTGTTGGCGGCTTCGACGGGGGCGATGCCGAAGATGTCGGGGTCGACGGCGTGTACGCCGCGGCCCGCGATCCTCGCGAGCGGCTCGCGCCCGAGCGCCGAGGCCGTCGCCTCGTCGGCGATCAGCGCCGCCCCGGCTCCGTCGTTGAGCGGCGAGGAGTTCCCGGCGGTGACCGTGCCGCCCTCCTTGAAGGCGGGCTTGAGCTTGGCGAGCTTCTCCATGCTCGTGTCCCGCCGGATCCCCTCGTCGCGCGCCAGCTCGGTGTCCGGGACCGGAATCACCCATTCGGAGTAGAAGCCGTCCTCCCAGGCCCGGTCGGCGTTCAGGTGGCTTCGCAGCGCGAACTCGTCCTGCGCCTCGCGCCCGATCTCCCAGCGCTCGGCGATCAGCTCGGCGCTCTCGCCCAGGGAGATCGTCCACTGCTCGGGCATCTCCGGGTTGACCATCCGCCAGCCGAGCGTCGTCGAGTACATCTGCTCGTGGGAGCGGTCGAAGCCGCGCTCCGGCTTCAGCACCACCCAGGGCGCCCGGCTCATCGACTCGACCCCGCCCACGAGGATCAGCGAGGCGTCGCCCGTCTCGATCGCCCTGCTCCCCTGCATGGCCGCCTCGAGGCTGGAGGCGCAGAGCCGGTTCACCGTGCTGCCCGGGACGCTCGTCGGCAGGCCCGCCAGGAGCGCCGCCATCCGCGCCACGTTGCGGTTCTCCTCGCCTGCGCCGTTCGCGTTGCCGAAGGTGACATCGTCGATCGTCTCCGGGTCGAGGCTCGGCGAGCGATCGAGCAGCGCCCGCACGACCTGGGCACCGAGGTCGTCCGGGCGGACATGCGAGAGCCCTCCGGCGTAGCGCCCGAAGGGCGTCCTGATCGCGTCTATGACGTAGGCGTCGGCCATCGTTCGGTCGGGGGCGAAATCTAGCCGGGCGGGCTCCTGCAGCCGGCCTCCGCGCCTTCTCAAGCCGACGCGTTGTTGCGACGATTCCTGATGCAGATGATGCAGGACGACAGCGGGGCAAAGCGCTTGCCGTACATGCCAGGCGTGGACGGCCTGCGGGCGCTGGCCGTGCTCGCGGTCTTCGTCTACCACTTCCACAACGGCGGCGGCTGGCTTCCGGGCGGCTTCCTCGGGGTCGACGTCTTCTTCGTGATCAGCGGCTACCTGATCACCTCGCTGCTGCTCAGCGAGTTCCGCAGGGAGGGCCGGGTGGACCTCGTCCGCTTCTGGCTGCGTCGCGCGAGGCGCCTGCTCCCGGCGGTCGGCGTGCTGATCGCCGTGGTGATGGTGCTCGGGGCCTTCTTCGACTTCGGCCAGATCTCCACCCTGCGCGGACAGGCGCTCGCCTCCATGGCGTACGTGACCAACTGGGACCTGATCCTGAGCCACCAGTCCTACTTCCAGGAGTTCGCGCGTCCCTCGCTCTTCCGCCACCTCTGGTCCCTGGCGGTCGAGGAGCAGTTCTACCTGCTCTGGCCCCTCGTCTTCGCGGCCTGCATGACCCGCTTCGGCCACCGGCGCCTGCTCGTCGGCGTGATCGCCGGCGCGATCGCATCGAGCCTGCTGATGGCGATCCTGTTCGACCCGGCGAACCCGAACCGCGTCTTCTACGGCACGGACACGCGGGCGACCCCGCTCCTGGTCGGGGTCGCGCTGGCCTTCTTCTGGCATCCCGAGCGGCTCAAACCCAGGACAGGAACCCTGGCGCCCGCCGCCCTGGACGCGATTGGCGCTCTGGGGCTGTCGATGGTGGTGATCACCTTCCTCACCGTCCACGACTACGACCGCTCCCTCTACCACGGCGGCTTCCTGCTGCTCTCGATCTGGACCGCGATGCTGATCGCCGCGCTCGCGCATCCGGCCGCGCACATCGGCCGGACCCTCGGCAGCCCGGGGATGCGCTGGCTGGGCGTACGCAGCTACAGCTTCTACCTCTGGCACTGGCCGGTGCTCGAGCTGACCCGGCCCGGAATCGATGTGCCGCTCCACGGCCCGGTCCTGTTCGCGCTCCAGCTCGCCGCCACCATCGCGCTGGCCGACCTCTCCTACCGCTACGTCGAGCAGCCCTTCCGGCGCTCGACCAGCTGGCAACACCCGGATTGGCTGCGCATCGGCCGTGTCGGGATCGCGGTCGGCGTGACCTCAGTGGTGCTGATCGTCGGCTGGAGCGGGATCGTCCCCAGCGGCCGCCCGGGCCAGCTGCGGGTTGCATCGGCCCAGATCACGCCGCACTCCGTCTCGATTCGGCCGGAGGGCGCGTCCCACCCGATCTCGGTCACTCGGGCAGTGTCGGATCAAACCGACGGCGTGGTCCCTGTCAAGGCCAGCGGCAAACAGTTCGCGGCGCCGCCAAGCCCGTCGCCGTGCTCGCCCTGGGCGACTCCGTGATGGTTGACGCGCGCTCCGGCCTGGCGCGCCTGCTCGGGCCCAAGCTCACCCTGAACGCCTCGGTGGGCCGTCAGCCTGCCGAGATCATCTCCCTGCTCCACGGCTACGCGGCGCACCAGAAGCTCCCGAACAACGTCGTCCTGCAGATGGGCAACAACGGCCCGGTCTACAGCGACGACCTCGAGAAGCTGCACGCCGCGCTGCGAGGAGTCCCACATGTCTACCTGGTGAACGTCGAGGTGCCGAGGAGCTGGCAGGGCGAGGTCAACTCTGTGCTCTCGCAAGCCGCAGACAACTGGGGGCAGGCCCAGCTGGTGGACTGGCACGCGGTCGCCTCCTCGCACGGCGGCATCACCACCGACGGCATCCACCTGACCGAGAAGGGGATCGAGCTCTACTCGCGGCTGGTGGCCGCGTCGGTCCGGACCGCCGCAAGCAAGGCCTCGTAGGAGCGGATCAGGGCCGTCCGCTCCTCCTCGATCAGCGGGCTGGCGGGGTCGCAGCCCTCGTCGATCCAGCGGTCCGAGTGGAGCATGGCGTGTGCCCGTTCCCGTGCGGCGTCCTCGACCGACTCCGACGGGACCGAGTAGACGTAGGAATAGAGCTCCGCGAGGGCTTCCACGAGGGGACGGTCATCGCCCTCGGCGCGGTCGTGCTGCAGCACCCGGTGGGCGCGCCACCACTCGACCTCGCGCCGCGCGGCCTCCGTCGGGTCGAACGACTCGCCCTCACGCGCCGCGACCATGCGGTAGAAGCGCTCCATGTAGCGGCGGGCGCCATCGGGGTCGTTGTCGGGATACGGCGCCCAGAGCTGGTTGGCGCGGAGGACCCACCAGCCGCCGCGCGCCGTGTCGGGCAGCGAGAGGCCGAAGGCCTCGCGCGTCAGGCCGAGGGATGCGCGCAGCAGCGTGAGCCAGCGGCGGCGGTAGTAGGCGACCCAGGCATCGCACTCGAGCTCGCCGACCCGCCTGGCATCGAAGGACCTCATCCCCATCTCAACCAATTACGCGGTTCGGCCGGCTTGGATCAGTCGGCGGCGGGCTCCGCCCGCGCGAAGGCGTCAGACGGCTCCAGGGTCGGCGGGGCGAGCTGCATCCAACTGCCGCCATCGGTCTTCGCGGTGTAGAGCGCGACATCCGCGCGACGCATCAGCTCGTCGAGGCTCTCGGAGCCATTCCAGATCGCGGCGCCCGCGGAGAAGCTGCCGAGTTGGGGCGTCATCTGTCGCAGACGATCTATCGCCGTCAGCGCCTGGCCCTCCGGGATGTCCACCAGCAGCGCCCCGAACTCGTCGCCTCCCAGGCGGGCCAGCACATCCCCGGCTCGCAGCGCCGAGCGCATCCTGTCCGCAGTCTCGCGCAGTACCCGGTCACCCTCATCGTGCCCGCGGCTGTCGTTGATCTCCTTGAGGTTGTCCAGGTCCAGCAGCAGGAGGCCGAGCGAGGCTCCACGACGGGCCGCCCGCGCCAGCTCCCGCTCTGCGGATTGGCGCCAGCCCCGGCGGTTGAGCAGTCCGGTGAGGTCGTCGACCGTCGCGTCCCGGCGCAGCCGCTCGTTGAGCTGCTGGGTCTCGCGGGTCAGCGCGCGCAGGGCCATCGCGACCGTGATTCCGACCAGGACGAGCAGCGTCGCGTGGCCCCAGTCAACCGGGTAGGCGGGCGGACCGAAGATCAGCATCGGCAGGTATGCGCAGGCGGCCAGGATCACCATCCCCGCGGCCAGCTCCCGGTCGCTGGTCTGGATGCCGAACCAGACCATCGCCATCATCATCAGGATGGAGTAGCCGGACGCCGCGCCTCCGCTGTAGGCCTGCATCATCGTCAGCGCCGGCAGCCCCCCGAGGCCCGCCGCGTAGAAGCCCACCGGCGAGCGCTCTCGAGAGAAGACGGTGACCCCGATCGGCGCAAGCAGGGCGCCCACCGCGCCGATGAAGAAGACGGTGTGGTGCGAGCTGAAGTCCGTGGCCGTGGCGACCGCGAGCGGCAGCCCGTTGCCGATCACCGCGAAGCGCAACACGCGCTTTCGCTGCCTACGGCTGAAGCGGGGCGGTGCCGCCATCAATCCACCTGTCAAGTGACAATCGGGTCGAAGCCATCCACCGGATGACAGTAGGCCATCGGCTTCTTGCCACGCATCCGCAGAAATCGCGGATGCATCTGCGGTAACTCCGTGGACGAATGTGGGGCCCGGGCTTTCGCCCGGGCCCCGATCGCCCCAGAAGAGCACCAGCTCAGGCCCTCTCGGCGGCGGTGAGAAACGACTCGAGGCGTTCGTTGTAGGGCGCCCCGGTCGAGGGGATGGTGTGGCCCCGCCCCGGGATCACCGCGCGCTCGGCGGCCAGCGAGTCCGCCAGGGCGTCGCAGACCGCCTCGAAGGCCGGCGAATGGCCTCCGGAGAGCACCAGCACCGGGAAGGCGGCGCCGGCCAGCCGCTGCAGCGGGATCTCGGCCTCCCACGAGGGCCTCTCCCGCTTGAGCAGCTCGACGCCGTGCAGGAGCTCGTCGGGCAGCTCGTCCGGCGTACCGAATGCGGAGCCGGCGCCGCCCCGAAACAGCCGCAGGAAGTCCTCGGATGGGATCGACGAGGCGTGGCTGAAGAGGCGCTCCCCGTTGGCGATCATCTCGTCGACCTCCGGCAGCACCCCGGCGACCCGGAGGCAGCCGGGCTCGGAGACGGTAAGCGAGCGGACGGCCTGCGGCCGCTGCGCCGCGGCCAGCAGGGCGATCACCGCGCCGTATGAATGCCCGACCAGATGCGCCCCCTCACCGAGCAGCTCCGCGAACATCGGCGCCTCGAGATCGAAGTCGTTCCGCTCGAGCGGTGGGCTCTCGCCGAAGCCCGGGCGGCTGGGAATGATCAGGCTCCAGCGCTCGGCGAGCTCACGCTGCTTCCGCCAGGTGAGCGACGGGCCGACGATGTCGCCGTGGACGAAGAGGATCGGCGGCCCCCGTCCGAGCCGCTCGACCGCGAGTTCGATCGCCCGCGCCATGGCCGAACAAACCCTACGATCATCCCGGTGAAGCTGGTCATCCAGATTCCCTGCCTGAACGAGGAGGAGTCGCTCCCGCAGGTGCTCTCCGAGCTGCCGCGCGAGGTCGAGGGCTTCGACGAGGTGGAGTGGCTGGTCGTCGACGACGGCTCCACCGACCGGACCGTCGAGGTCTCCCGGCGCCACGGCGTCGAGCACCTGGTCCGGCTGACCAGCAACCGCGGGCTCGCGGCGGCCTTCCAGGCGGGCCTCGACGCGGCTCTCAAGCTCGGCGCCGACGTGATCGTCAATACCGATGCCGACGGGCAGTACAGCGCCTCGGACATCCCCCGCCTGGCCGAACCGATCGTCAACCGCCGCGCGGACATGGTCGTCGGCGATCGCCAGGTGCAGACGGTCGAGCACTTCTCCCCCACCAAGAAGCTGCTGCAGCGGACCGGCAGCTGGGTGGTCCGCCAGGCCTCCGGGACTGAGGTGATCGACACGACCTCGGGCTTCCGGGCGTACAACCGCGAGGCGGCCCTCCAGCTGATCGTCGTCTCGCGCTACACCTATACGCTCGAAAGCCTGATCCAGGCGGGAAAGGCGTCGGTCGCGATCGAGGACGTCCCGATCTCGCCGAATCCGACCGAGCGAGAGTCCCGCCTGCTCGGCTCCACCTCGTCGTACGTCCGGCGGAACGCCTTCGCGATCTTCCGCGCCTACACGCTGTATGAGCCGCTGCGCGTGTTCATGCTGCTCGCCATCCTCTTCGGGGTCCTGGCCCTGGCGGCCTGGTCGCCGTTCCTGTTCGACTGGATCCTCAACGGCGACCGCAGCGGCCATATCCAATCGCTGATCCTGGGAGCCGTCCTCATGCTGGCTGCGGTCCAGATGTTCGCCCTGGGGATCATCGGCGACGCGCTGGCGGGCCAGCGCGCGATCCAGCAGCGGGTCTACGAGCGGGTCAGGCGCCTCGAGCTCGAGGCTGGCGTCGAGCCTTCCAACTACGAGCGCGGCGACCGCGAGGCCGCGAGGCCCCTCACCGTGGAGACGATCGAGACCTCCGTCGCCCGGTGAGACGCAGTAATCGGGTTGCTCCTCGGAGCACCCTCGCCTCAACCGAGACCGGCGGAAACGTCTACGACAAGTACGGGACGTCGAACCCGCTCGCTCGCCGCCTGATGGCTGGCTTCATGCGCTCATTCGACGAGCTGGTCGAGCGGACGGGGGCGACGGATGCCCACGAGGTCGGCTGCGGCGAAGGCGAGCTGGCGATACGACTCGCCCGCAGGGGGATCCGGGTGCGCGGGACCGACGCCTTTCCGCAGGTCCTGGAAGAAGCGCGCTCGCGGGCCATGAGCGCCGGCGTCGAGATCGACTTCGAGGCGACTCCCTTGGAGGAGCTCGATCCCGCCCGGCACGGTGCCGAGCTGATCGTCTGCTGCGAGGTGCTGGAGCACCTCGACGATCCCGAGCAGGCCCTCGAGGTGCTCTCTCGCCTGGCCAGGCCCTGGCTGATCGCGAGCGTGCCCCGCGAGCCCCTCTGGCGCGCCCTCAACCTGGCGCGGCTCTCCTACGTGGGCGAGCTGGGCAACACACCCGGGCACCTGAACCACTGGTCGCGGCGCGACTTCGTGCGGTTTCTCACCGCTCGATTCGAGATAGTGGAAACGAGGAGCCCGACGCCGTGGACCATGGCGCTCTGCCGAGTGCATCCTCAAAAACAACGAGGAATCCTCCCTCTACAATCGCCGCCGTCATGAGGGGCGTGCGACAGAAGCTACAAAGGCACAAGGCGGGTTCCTCCTGGCGGAGGACCCTGGCATCTCGCCCCGGCGTCGCCGCCATCGTCACCCTCGGTGTCGCCTGGGGGCTCGTCATGCACCAGATGGGCTGGGCTCAGATGGCCCACTTCGACCAGGTGCAGGCCTTCTCCAAGGGCCAGGCGCAGATCGACCACTGGCATTGGGACACCAACGACAAGGCCTGGGTCGACGGCCATTTCTACTCGGTGAAGAGTCCCGGCATGGCCGCCCTCACCACGCCCTTCTACGTCGCGATCAAGGACCTCGGCGGCGAGCCGCTTCGCCAGGTCCGCGGTCAACAACGCGGCCCACACCGCCCACCCGAAGTGGTACCCGTACAGCAGCGTCGTCGCGCTCGAGAACTACGGCTACGACGTGCAGCGCGGGCTCCGAGTCCAGCGGATCGTCGAGCAATCCACCCCGATCGTCTGGGCGCTCGATCTGTTCGCCGCGGTGATCCCCGCCATCCTCCTGCTCCTCCTGGTGCGCTGGGCCGCCGACCGGTTCCTGCCCGGCTACGGCACCGCCGCCGCAATCACCCTGGGCCTCGCGACGGTGGTGATGACCTTCGCGGCGGAGTACTTCTCGCACGTGATCTCGGCCGGCCTCGCCTTCGCTGCGTTCTGCGTGCTGATGAAGGAGCGAGACGGCCCGCCACGGTGGGGGATGGTGGCCATTGCCGGCCTGCTGGCGGGACTCGCCGTCAGCTTCGAGTTCCAGACCGGGCTCGTCGGCGTGGTCCTGCTCGGCTACGCGCTCAGCCGTAAAACGGGTCGCGCTGACGCGCGCCCTCGCATCACGGACTGGTTGCGGCGCGGCGCGGCGTACGCCGCCGGCACCGTGGTGGGCGCGCTGCCCATGTTGGCCTTCAACTTCTGGGCGTTCGGCAATCCGCTGAAGCTCGCCTACGGCGACGCGGTCGCCTTCCCCGGCGTGACCGGACACGACGTGCTCGGCCTCAACAGCCACGGGTTCTTCGGCATCACCGCACCTCGCTTCGACAGCGCCATGAGCCTGCTGCTCGCCGGACGGGGCCTGCTCGTCCTCACGCCGATCATCGTCATGGCGATCGCCGGGGTCTTCATGATGCGCAGGCAGGGCCATCGCGCTGAGGCGAACACGATCCTCGCGGTCGCCGCCGTCTACTTCATCTACAACAGCGGCTACTGGCTGCCCTTCGGGGGGGGCACGCCCGGCCCGCGCTTCCTGATCCCCGCGCTGCCCTTCGTCGCGATCGGGCTGGCCTTCGCCTACAAGAGGCTGCCGGCGCTGACGCTCGGCCTCGCGATCCCCTCAGCGCTGATGATGGTGGTCGGGTCGCTGACCTATCCGCTGCTCGGCAAGCAGGGCACCGGGACCTGGGCGGATTGGCTGGTGCAGGGCAGGCTGGAGCACACGGTGCTGACCGCCTTCGGCGTGACCAACGCCTGGCTGGCGGTCGCCCCCATGATTGCGGCGTTGCTGACCGCGGTCGTACTCGCGGTCCGCGCGACCCCGTCGACAGCCCTCTCGGACTACCGCTTCGCCGTCCCGGCCCTCCTGACCTGGGCGTGCATCTCGGCGGTCGGCCCGGGGATCGCCGGCGACGACATCAGCGTGCTCAACCCCGGCAACAGCTCGGCCCTCTGGCTCGTGGCCTCGGGCCTGGTCCTCTCGCTCGCGGTCCTCACCGTCGTCAGGGCTCGCGAGCGGCGCGCTCAGCCCGGCCCCGAGGTCCCCGCCGCCCGCGAGGGCGCGCTCGGGCCCGAGCTGGCGTTCGACGAGCCCACCTCGTAGAAGACCAGCCCTGGCTTGTCGGGCAGCCGGTAGCGCCTCAGCGGCAGCCCGGCGATCGGCTTGCGCGCCGTTCCCTGCTGCGGGGTGCCGAGAGTCAGCCCGGTGTGCAGGACCACCGTTCGGACCCCGTACTGCTGTAGCTCCTCGACCGTGGCGCGGTCGGGGAAGTTGGCCATGTCGCGGACCAGGTTCAGCACCACGGCTGGATTGGTGCTGGCTCTGCCGTTGACGATGTCGGGGAATCCCTGCGTCGACTCGAGCTGGTAAGCGCGGTTCTCTTTTGCCGTCAGTGCCGGCAGATGGAGCTGTGGCGTGGGAACGTCCGCGGTCGATGGACCGGACGGGGGCACGGGTGGTTGCGCCTGGTTGTCGAACGGATCGAAGGGCAGGCTGCGGCCCTCGGTGACGATGGCCAGGGTCAGCACGCCGGCGACTGCCAGCGAGGACCAGGCGGGCCATCGCCCACGTCCTGCCGCGCGAACCGCGGCCTCGCCGCCGGCCGCGGCAAGCAGAGCCAGCGTCAGGGATGAGAAGGTCACCAGGCGCCCCGGGGTGCGTATCGCGTCCCATCCCGGAAGCGCGTCGTAGAGGACACGGTAGGGCCAGAGCAGTCCGCCCTCCTCTCGGAAGCCGAGCTCCAGCACCAGGAACGCGACCGTCGCGATCCCCAAGCCGATGCGCCAGCGCTTGCCGAGGCTGCTCGACCACATCCCGACGACGGCCAGGATCAGGATCAACGCGCCGGGGAAGAGCGTCTTCTCCTGCCAGGTCGTCAGGTGATCGCGAATGCCGGCGGTCGCCGCCCCCCAGACCCAATTCTCCTCCGGCGCCGTCAGGAAGACCTTGAGCGGACCTGAGAAGGCGGCGACCTCGTGGGGGCTCCGCTTCGCCGCCGGAAAGTTGTCCGCGATGTAGAGGTATGGGTGCGCGATCAGGTAGGAGAAGGCGATGAAGACGACGGCGCCGGCTGCGCCGGCGACGAGCATCTGGCGCGGGAGCTTCGGCCTGCCGCGCAGCAGCCACGCCACCAGACCGATGAGGACAGCCCCGCCGGCCCCGTAGGCGAACGGGAGGCCCACCACCCAGCCGATCGACACCTGCCATGCGGCGACGATCCACGCCCAGAAGAGCCACCAGGGCCGTCTCAGTCGGATGCCCCGCACCGCGAACGCGATCGCAAGGGGGATGCCGCCGGTCGAGATGACCTGCAGGTGGCCGTCCTGCTCCAGGCGGTAGGGGGCGTAGGCGAATGCGGCCCCGGCGATCACGGCGCCGATCGGGCTGAGGCCGAGCTCGCGGGCGAGCATGTATGCGCCGAAGAAGGCGAGCGCGTAGGCGAAGAGGAAGAGCAGGTCGTACCGGACCATGGCGGCGTGCGGCCCGCTGCCGATGATTCCCGCCGGGGCGTAGCCGATCAGCGCATCGCCGAAGGCAAGCGAGTCCTTGATCGGCCAGAAGCGGTTGGAGTCGAAGAAGTGCAGCGGTTGATGGAGCAGCGCGTGTCCACCCCAGGCCGGCTGCCAGGCTTCCGCCAGTGGATCGCCGATGTCACGGGGGACGGTGCCGCCCAGGTGCAGGACCAGCGGCCAGCTCATCACGATCGCGAGCAGGACAGCGCCCGCTGCGGCGATCCCGGCCTCACGGCCCGTCATCTCCTTGGCGTGCATAGGGCGGGCTAGTCGCGGTCCGGGCGTTCCGGATAGAGCTCGTCGATCGTGACCAGCGGCCGGTAGGGGGCGTCGGCGGCGCGTTCGATCGCCTCGGCACCACCGGCCAGCCGGTCGACGATGCTGGTGACCCCGACCACCTCGTGGCCCTCCTCCACGATGCGCTCGATCGCGCGGACGGTCGACCCGCCGGTAGTCACCACGTCCTCGACGACGAGGCAGCGTGTTCCGGGCTCGAGCACCGGGCCCTCGATCCAGCGCTGCAGGCCGTGTTCCTTTCGCTCCTTGCGGACGAAGAACCCGACCAGACCGTCCCCGCCCTCCACCGAGATCGCCGCGCAGGCGAGCGGGTCGGCCCCCATCGTCATGCCACCGACGGCGGTCGCAGCGCGCGAGGCCGCCTCTGCGGCGATCAGCTCGCCGGCCGCGTGGAAAGCCGCCGGCCGCAGAAGCGCCCGCTTCGCGTCGACGTAGTACTGGGCCGTCTGGCCGCTGGAGAGGGTCACCTCGCCGATCACGAGCGCGTGTTCACGCAGTTCGGCCAGCAGGGCGTTGCGGGGGTCCGTCGGCATCGGGGCATCCTAGGATGCGCCCGATGCGGACGGGGTACAGGCTCGCGCTCGGCGTGGCGGCCGTCACCATCGTGCTCGCCGTCGTCCTCTTGGTGGCGGAGGTGGTGGGGGCGAGGCGCGACGCGAGCAAGTACGGCCAGATCCCACTGCCCGGACGGGAGTCGGTGAGCCTGCCGGCCGGAGACGTGATCATCTACTACGGGGAGCGGCCCGATGCGAGCTTCCCGCTGCGCGTTCCGCCGAATCTGAGGCTCCGGGTGCGGACCACGAACGGTCAGGAGCTCCTCGGCTCCACGCCGTACCTCACCGGGCAGTTCCATGACGGGGACTACGAGCGCCGTGCCGTGGCCAAGCTCAGAGTGCCCGAGGCGGGCGCCTACGAAGCGGTCTCGACAACCCGCGTCGCGGGCGCCGTCACCCCAGTCCTCAGCTTCGGGCGGAATGGGACGAGGAGCTTCGGCTACGTCCTCTTCGTGCTAGCCGGGGGCGGGCTGCTGGCCGCGATCCTCGGCGGTGGAACCGCGTTGCGGAGTCGAATGAACGACTCGCCATAGGCTGGCCGCCACAAACGCCCGGGACGAACGGTCCTACGGGCTATTCGTAGATGTGGATCGCGTCCCCGAGGTGGATCCAGTTGTAGATATAGGTCGAGAAGGGAATCGGGTTCCGGACGCAGCCGTGGCTGGCGGCCTCGTGCATCGGCACCGGGTTGTAGCCGTGGGTCGCGTACCCGCGGATGAAGTAGACCGAGTAGTACATCCCCTCGGAGTTGTAGCCGGGGTCCTTGCGGTAGAAGTGGTACGTCCCCCGCACTGTCGGCGTCGAGGGCTTTCCGGTGGAGACGTGGAAGGTCGCGACGACCTTGCTCGCCGTCCACCAGCGCCATCACCTGCCGCGAGATATCCACCTCCACGTGGTGGCCGGAGTGGTAGCGCGGCCGGAAGGCACCCTTGTCCTGCAGGAGCTTCTCGAAGATGACCGGCTTGTACTGGTAGTTCCTCGCCATGTTGTTGACCTTGCGGAAGGCCAAGGTGGCGAGCTGCGAGCCGTGGTTGTACTTGCCGCTGACGTGGCCGCCGGTGTAGTAGCCCGCATCGACCAGCGACTGGTTGTAGAGATGGGAGATCGCCCCCTTGCGGAGGTGCTTGGGCACTCTGACCGTGAAGCGCTGGGGCTGGGAGCCCTGACCGCCGCTCGTCGCCGTCACCTCATAGGCACAGCAGGCGTCGACCACGAAGGGGAAGGAGAAACCGCCGTCGCCTCCCACTCCCACCTGCTTCTTGTCGACAGTGCGGCCGCTGGCCTGGACCGTCACGGTGACCTGATCACCGGGGACGCCGCCGGGCAGGGTGCCGGTGGCGGTGACCTTGTCGAGCAGCCCCGGGCTCTTCGGGCCGCTCAGATCCAGCGTCGGCGAGCCGGTGGCGGCGCTCGCCGGGGCCGCGGAGAACGCGACCAGCGGCTACGGCAGATGCGAGGGCGCAGGTGAGTGCAACCCGTTTCATCTGGGTGTCCCTCCCCTACGAATCACGACCGCGGCATTGTGCACGATCGGGCGGCCGGATGCGGTTAACCGGCAAAAATCAGGCCTCGCCGAGCTAGGCGACGAGCTTCTTGCGCAGCGCCGCTGACTGCGCCCTGCGGGGGTCGCTCAGCATTGGCCGACCACCACGCTGATCGCGATTGCGTTGTTGAGGAAGTGGGCGAGCATGCAGGGCCAGATCGATCCAGTCTTGTTGTAGAGCCAGGCGAGCCCGACGCCGAGCCCGGCCAGTGGGATCGCTGCCGTCGGCCCGGTCGGCGCGTGAACCAGGCCGAAGATCGCGCCGGAGAGTAGAGCGGACGGCCACAGCGACCAGCGGCTGTACAGCCCGGCGAAGAAGAACCCCCGGAAGAAGAGCTCCTCCGCGACCGGTGCGAGCACCACGACCGCCAGGATGGCCGCAATCGCAATCCCGATCCCGGGGTTGCAGACGCCGAGCTCCTTGCCTATGTCCTCCTGCTTGGGCTGGATGACGATCGCCGAGAAGGCGATCGCCCCGACGTAGTAGATGCCGAGGACGGCGAACGTCCAGCCGATCGCTGAGGGCTGGAACCTCCTCACGCCGAGCCGCCCGAGCGCCTGCCTGAGGTTGAAATGCCACCCCGAGGCCATGCCGACGGCGACTGCCATCAGGAAGACGTCGAAGATCGCCTGCGTGGCCAGGATGCCGGCGTCGCTGGCCTTGTCCGGATCGCCGATGTGCGGGTCGAACGGCAGGACGAGAAGCGGCGGCACGATCACCACCAGGAGCAGGCCCCCGATCAGGCCCCAGATCGAGTCCCCGAGCCCCCAGGTGACCTCGGGCATCCTGGGCTCCTCCGCGGGGGGCTTCTCGGCTGGGGGCTGCTCGGCGGGCCCCGGGACCGGGGGCCGTGGGACCGCGGGGTGCGCGGACTCGGCCGCACCCGCGATCGCCGCCGTCTGAGTGGAGGGGACCGGAGCCGCCCGTTCGGCTCGCGGGGCGCGGCGGACGACCACCGTGTTCGCCACCTTGTCGCCGAGGCGCTGGCGGCGCCCGTCGGCGACGATCATCACCTCGCCGATCACGAAGAAGTCGATCAGGCGAAGCAGGTTGCGCGCGCTCGCCTGGCTGAAGGTGAGCCGCTCGGCTCCATCCAGCGAGCGCACCTCGATCCCGAAGGCGTTCTTGCCGATCGTCTGTCCCCAGCGCCACTCGCAGAAGGCGAAGTAGTTGAACCAGAGCGAGAGGACCACCAGAACGCCGACTCCCGTAGCGGTGCCCGAGACGTGATCGGCGTTGATCGGCAGGGAGCCGAAAATGAACAACACCCCGAAGAGCCAGGTGAGGTTGTCGAGTGACGCCGCGAGGGCGCGCCGCCAAAAGCCCGCGTAGATGGGATCGGACATCTCAGAGATGCTGATCGATCTCCTCCAGCGACGAGATGTCGCCGCCGGAGCCGTGGCGATCGATCAGGAGCGGCCGGATGCCCGCCGCCCTGGCGCCGGCGACGTCCTCCTCGGGCGTGTCCCCGACGTGGAGCGCCTCGTCAGCTTCGACCTCGGCGAGCTCCAGGGCAGCGGTGAAGATCGCCGGGTCGGGCTTCCGCGCGGCGGCCCCGGCCGATGTGACCGTCCCGTCGAGCAGGCCGTCGATCCCGCAGCCCTCCAGAACCCGGGGGAGGCTGCAATCCCAGTTCGAGACGGCGACCAGGCGCAGCCCGCGGTCACGCAGGCCGCCGAGCGCCGGAACGGCGTCCGCATAGGCGCTGAAGCGGATTGCGGAGACCAGCTCGTCGACGCCGATCTCGAGCCCCAGCTCCCTTGAGACCAGGACGGCACATCGCTCGCGCAGGTCGGCGAGCGATGCCTCATCGCGGCCCTCCTGGGCGTGCTCGCGGTAGTAGGCCATCTCCGCGCGAAGCGCGGCCTCCAGCCGCTCGTCGGCGATCTCCGCGGGCACTCGACTCCGCAGGGAGATCCAGGGCGGCTCCAGCTCGACCAGCGTGCCGAGGGCATCCAGAAAGACAGCTCGGATCATCGCGTTAATACTGCCCGACGGCATGATCCCGGCAGCGGACCAGACCTTCTGGCAGGCGCACGGCGACCAGATCTCGGCGGCGATCACCCTGGTGGTGGCGGTCGCGATCGCGATCGTCGTGGACCGCGTGCTGATCGCGCGGGCGGTCCGGGCGACCACGCGCCTCGACACCGGAGAGCTCTCCCGGGAGGCCCGCACGCGGCTGCGCCTGATCCGCCGGCTGCTCTTCCTCGCGATCATCCTGATCGGGGTCGCTCTGGCGCTCAGCCAGTTCACCTCGATCAAGCGGTTCGCGACGGGCGTGCTCGCCTCCACCGCCGTGCTCGGCATCATCATCGGCTTCGCCGGGCGCCAGGTGATCGCCAACCTGGTCTCCGGCGTCCTGCTGGCGATCACCCAGCCGATCCGGATCGGCGACCTGGTCTCGATCGGCGACGAGGTGCACGGCCGCGTCACCGATGTCGCCCTCACCTACACGAGCGTGGACGCCGGCGACGGCAGCCTGATCGTCGTGCCGAATGAGCGCGTCGCGACCGACGTCGTCATCAACCACTCCGCCGGCAACAGAAGCGCGCCGGTGACCGTCGACGTCTGGTTACGCCCGGACGCCGACGTGGAGATGGCCCGCGAGCGGCTCGAGCGCGGCGAGGTCACTTCCGCCCACCTGTTGGAGGTGACGCCCGAGGGGGCCAGGCTCCAGATCAAGGCCGCGATCGACGCCGGTGCGGATCGCGAGGCGCACGAGGCTGAGGTCCGCGAGCGGGCGCAAGGAGTCCTGCGGGAGGCGGGCCTACTTCGGTCCCCGTGAACCGGCGCTGAGTACCCTGTCGACGCTATGACGCAGCGAGCGCGCAGCCGGCGCCGGCGCCTTCGGGACTCGGGCAGGAAGAAGCTCCTTCTGGCGCTGGGCGTTCCCTTCGTTGTGGTCGGGATCGGCGTCCTCGGGGGTGCCGCCTGGCTGATCAGCGTCTACGACTCGGCACCCTCGCTTGCATCGCTGCAGCCGATCACGAAGGGAGCCGTGTCCAAGGTGTACGCCGCCGACGGCTCCCTGATCGGGGTGATCCACTCCGACACCATCCGGCAGCCGATCGCCAGCGACAAGATCCCGCAGGACCTGAAGGACGCGACGGTCGCGATCGAGGACCGGAGGTTCTACAGCCACGGCGGTATCGACCCCTCGGCGATCATCCGCGCCGGCTGGGAGGACCTGACCGCAGGGGGCAAGCCGGTGGAGGGCGGCTCGACGATCACCCAGCAGCTCGTCCGCAACCTCTACATCGCAAATCCGCAGGACACGCTGAAGCGCAAGATCATCGAGGCCCATCTGGCCAACGAGGAGGAGGACCAGCACTCAAAGGACTGGATCCTGACCGAGTACCTGAACACCGCTTCCTACGGCACCAACGAGGGCGCCACGGCGATCGGCGTCGAGGCTGCGGCCGAGACCTATTACTCCAAGCATGCCCGCGATCTGACCCTGCCCGAGGCCGCGATGATCGCGGGGCTGCCTCAGGCCCCGTCGCAATACAACCCGCTGCTCAACCCGCGGGCGGCGCTGGCGCGGCGCAACGAGGTGCTGGCGGCGATGGAGCAGCAGGGCAAGATCACCTCGAGCGAGTATGCGGACGCCACCGGCCAGGATCTGGGCCTGAACCCCGGTGACAAGTACAGCCGGATCCGCCAGCCCTACATCTTCGACCTCGTCAAGCAGGAGCTCCAGGACCGCTACGGCGTGAACACCGTCCAGAACGGCGGCCTCAAGGTCTATACGACGATCCAGCCCCGCCTCCAGGAGGCGGCGCAGAACGCGGTCGACTCCTGCTCGGTCTGCTACTCGGGCGGTGGCCCGGCGTCGGCACTGGCCTCGATCGACCCCTCGAACGGAGAGATCGTTGCGCTGGCCTCGACCCAGCGCTACTCGTTGAGCAGCCAGTTCAACTTCGCCGCCCATGCCCAGCGCCAGCCGGGGTCCTCGTTCAAGACCTACGACCTGACGACGGCGATCAGGCAGGGCATCGACCCCGACACGACCTACTACAACGGCACCTCGCCGATCACGCTGACGACCCCGGGCGGCGTGCCATGGACGGTCAACAACGCCGAGCCCGGCGGCGGCGTGATGGCGCTGACGCAGGCGACCTGGGAGTCGGTCAACGTGATCTTCGCGCAGCTCGGCCTCGACCTGGGCCCCGACAACATCGCCAAGACCGCCTACGAGATGGGGATCACCTCACCGCTCGGAATCAAGGGTTCGCGCGACATCCCCTGCAAGCTCGGCCCGAACTGCTTCATCCCGCCGGCCGACGCGATCGGCGGGCTCAGTGTCGGCGTCACCCCGCTCGAGCAGGCCGACGCCTACGCCACCCTCGCCAACGGCGGCGTCCATCACAACGCGACCGCGATCGACAGGGTGGTCTTCCCGGGCGGCAAGGTCGACGAGCCGAGCGCAAACGAGGGCAAGCGCGTGCTGACTCCCGGACAGGCCTACGAGGTGACGAAGGTCCTCGAGGGCGTGATCACCAGCGGCACCGGCGCCGGTTACACGAGCATCGGCTGCCAGTCGGAGGCGGGCAAGACCGGGACCAGTGAAGGACTATCGGACGCCTGGTTCGTCGGCTACACGCCGCTCTATTCGACCGCCGTCTGGACCGGGCACCCGCTCTCGCGCGACTACACCGGGTTCGGCGGCCCCACCTCCGGGCCGATCTGGCGCTCCTACATGGAGGCCGCCCAGGGGGCCAACTGCCCCGACTTCGAGGTTCCCTCGAGCCTCCCCACCCTGACGGCGTACCACGGGGAGCACACGTCGTCCAGCTCGAGCACCTGCAGCAGCAGCAGCTCGGGCAGCAGCTCGGGCAGCTCCTACTCCTGTGGATCGCCCACCTACAGCTATCCGAGCGGTACGGGCAACAGCGGCTCGGGCGACCACAACCAGGGGGCGTACGCGCCGGGGGTGGATCAGAAACCCGCTCCAACGCCCAAACCGAAGCCCACCCCTACGCCGGTCCCGCCGGCGCCACCCCCGCCGAGCGGGGGAGCTGACCCGACGGGTTAGTCGCGGGACCGTAGCCTGGGCATATGCAGCAGACCGAGTTCGACCTGATCGCCGCGATCAACGAGCGGCTCCCAGCGCCGGGACCCAGGGTGCGGGTGGCGAGCGGCGACGACGCCGCGGTGGTCGAGCCGCGCGCCGCCAGCGCGATCTCCGTCGACGCGATCGTCGACGGAGTCCATTTCCGGCTCGCGGATTTCGGCGCGGAGGCGGTCGGCCGCAAGGCGCTGTCCGCCGGCCTCTCCGACCTGGCCGCGATGGGGGCGTCCCAGGGCGAGGCGTACGTGGTGGTCGGCGCCCCGCCCGAGCTGGACGACGATCAGCTGCTCGGCATCACGGACGGCCTCGCGGAGGTCGCGACCCGGGAGGAGATCTCGATCACGGGAGGGGACCTGGTCTCCTCACCGGTTCTGCTCGTCTCCGTGACCGCCATCGGCTATGAGCCTGGAAGGGCGCGATTCGTCACCCGGGCCGGTGCCGGCCCTCGAGACGTGGTCGCCGTGACCGGCGAGCTCGGAGGCGCCGCGGCTGCCCTGACGCTGCTCGAGGACGGAGGGGCGACGACGTCACTCCCGGATGGCGTCCGCAAGAGGCTGCTCGCGCGGCAGCTCAACCCGATTCCCCGGCTGCAGGAGGGCCGTGCGCTGGCTGCCGAGGGGGCGACGGCGATGATCGACATCAGCGACGGCCTGGGTGCCGACGCCGGACACATCGCCGCCTCGAGCGAGTGCCGGCTGGAGATCGATCTGGACCGCGTGCCCGTCGCGGACGGCGTCACCGAGGTCGCCGGAGGGCGAAGCGAGGCGCTGGAGCTGGCAGCCTCCGGAGGCGAGGACTACGAGTTGCTGGTCACCCTGCCCCGCGATCGGGTCGCCGCGGCCGCGAGCGCCGTCGCGGAGACCGGGACGAAGCTGACCGAGGTCGGCTATGTCGTCGAGGGCCGGGGCGTCGCCCTGCGCCTGCCCGGCGGCGGCGAGATCCAGCCGCGCGGCTTCGACCAGAGGCGCGGATCCCTCTCGGGCTCGGGCTGAGCAGGCTCGGAGGATTCGGGCTCCTCATCCTCGCCGGACTCTCGCTCGTCCGGTGGCTCGGGCTCGCCGGCTCCATCCTGTCTGCGGACCGAGATCTCCCCGGGCCTGTCGATCTGCATCTCGGGCTCCCTGCTGCGGGGACGACCTCCCACGGTCCCCGCTGCCGCCACGATCGCGACCCCGGCGCCCGCGAGCAGGCAGCCAAGTAGCGCCAGGGTCGTGCCGATCTGCCCGTCGGCGAGCATCAGGACCAAGTCGTGCCAAACGCCCGCGCCCGCACCGAGGCGGCCCGCGAGGTTCGCGGCCAGGGCGACGAGCGGCAGCAGGCCGACGAGGATCAGCCCCCCGGCGCCCAGCCGCCCGGCCGGCGGCTGCGCCGCCGCCCAGAGCCAGGCCTGCAGTCCGACCGCGACCAGCAGCGCCAGATAGGGATTGAGCGCCCAGACGGCAAGCGTCGCGAAGGCGGCGATCAGCAGGGCGGCGGGAGCGGCGCCCGACCCGGCGGCAGGCGGCGGCGGGCGGAGTGGGCGCAGGAAGAAGGCAACGGTGCAGTAGAACAGCACCGCAATCACCACAGCAATCGTCCCGCCCAGCCCGAGCGACTCGATGCGCGGATCGAATGGGAAGTCCGGGCTCGGCAGTAGGCCGACCAGGGCCGTCGCGAGCAGGACGACCAGGGCCCCAAGGAAGGGCAGGGCTCTGAGCGCCGCCCAGAGTCCGCCGCGCGCGGCCTGGGCCGGACTGCGGGCCGAGGAGGCGAGCCCGAAGCCGGCGGCGAGGCCCACGGGGACGAGCAGCGAAAGGGCGAGCAGAGCGATCGTCCAGCCCGGCAGCAGGTTTCCCGCCACGCCGAGGTAGCCCTTCGGGCCATGCTGAACCGCGCCGGGTGACGCATCGAGGGCGAGAATCAGCGAGAGCGCGCTCCGCCCGAACCGCGAGAAGGTATCCGTGCTGAAGCGCTCGGGGGTGTCCTCCGAGGGGTTGATTGGCAGCTCGCCGTCCGAGGAGAGCCGGACGGCCGACAGGCCGGACTTGATCAGCGGGCCCTGCTCCCCCAGCCCAGCGGGCAGGGCGAGCCGGAAGAGGTCGGCGATCGGCCCCTCGTCGCCGGCCGGCGTCCCCACCTCCTCGGAAACGGTCGAGTTCGCGGTGTCGTCGAGCTGGCTGGCGGTGCTCTGAGCTCCACTGGACCACGGGATCACCAGGGGAGCCCGCGGATGCTGGACGGCGGGCTGGCTCAGCACGATCGCGGCGTCGAGCAGCCCGGCGTCGCTGTAGTCGCTGATGAAGCGCTTGGCGCCCAGGGCACCGATGCTCGAGCCGTCGGTCGAGACGAAGACGAGCGTCTTGTGGTGGGAGGCGCCCGAGAAGCTATCCGCGATCTCGAGCATCGCGGCGGTCGACGCCGCGCTGGTCACCGCACCGCTGCCCTCGGCGACGTCCCTCGGCGCGATCAGGGCGATCTGGCGGTTCGACTCGCCCGGCAGCGTGGCGATCAGGTTGCGCAGATGGACGTCGTGGCCCTTGAAAGAGCCGTCGAAGCGCTGCTCGGACACGGTCGCGCCATCAATCGCCGAGAACTGGCTCCTCACCTGGTCGGCCATCCTGTTGTCCGCCGCAGAGCCGGGCGTCGGGTAGGCGGAGGACTCTGCCAGCCGCTTGGCGAGCGGCGCGGCGCTCGCGGGATCGAAGGCATCGGGGGGCACTCCCCCCGAGACCGACGAGGGAGGGCTCTGGAGCGAGAACATCGCGATCACGGCCACCACCGGGACCGCGAGCAGCGCGTATCTGTAGAGGCGCAAGTCGATCATCAGCCGGGCACGGGCCGCCTTCTAACCTTCAGGCATGGCGCGAGGACAGGCGCGGATCCTGCTCGTGGACGATGAGCAAGCCGTGCAGACGCTTCTCACCTACCCGCTCCGCAAGGAAGGTTATGAGGTGGTGGGGGCCATGGATGGGCAGGAAGCCCTGGATCGCTTTGGCGAAGAGCGGTTCGATCTGGTCGTCCTCGACATCATGCTCCCGAAACTGGATGGGATCGAAGTGTGCAGACGGCTTCGCACCCGCAGTCAGGTGCCGATCATCATGCTGACCGCGAAGGGGGACGAGATCGACAAGGTCGCCGGTCTCGAGATGGGGGCCGACGACTACATCACGAAGCCGTTCTCGGTGACCGAGTTCCGCAGCCGCGTGAAGGCCGCCTTGCGCCGGGGCGGCATGGCGACCCCGACGCTCCCGCCCAGCGAGCCCATCCGGGCCGGTGGCCTGGCGATCGACTTCGAGCGCCGCTCGGTGGACCTGAAGTCGAAGCCGGTCCGGCTCACCTACGTCGAGTTCGAGATCCTGGCCGCGCTCGCCGCCGCGCCGGGCCGGGTATTCACCCGCGAGATGCTGCTCGAGCACATCTGGGGCGACTCCACCTACCGCGACCCCCGTACCGTCGACGTCCACATCAGGCATCTGCGCGAGAAGCTGGAGTCCGACGCCAAGCATCCCGAGTACCTGTTCACTGTTCGCGGCGTCGGCTACCGCTTCCGCGATTCGGACCGCGATTGAGGCCCCAATATGAGGCTCAACTCCCTCCGCAACCGGCTGGTAGCGCTGATCACTCTGATCACGGCCGCCGCGATCGCGTTCGTCTATCTGTACGTGGTGCCCCAGCTCGAATCGAGCCTCACGGCGGAGAAGCTGCGCCGGCTGGAGCGGCTCGCAAACGAGCAGGAGCCTCGCCTGGCACACGCCCTCGAGTCGAGCGCCTCTCAGCAGCAGGTCGAGGACCTCGTCCGCAGCACTGCCCAGCTCACCGAGAGCCGGGTGACGCTCCTGGCGGTGCGGGACGAGTCCGGCGGACCGGTCCCGTCGTTCGTCGTGGCCGACTCGCAGGCCGAGGCCACCGCGATCCAGGGCCGGTATCTGACCGCCGACGCGGCGATCTCGGACGGGCAGATTGCCTCGGGCGTGGAGCATGTCGCCGGGACGCGGGTAGGCACCTCGGCGGTTCCGATCAAGCTCGGCGAGCAGACGCGCTGGGTCGAGGTGCTCTCGACCCCACTCGCCGAGGTGAACGACGACGTGGCGCTGGTGCGGAAGCAGGTCCTGATCGCGGGACTGATCGCGCTGGTCGCGGCCTCGCTGATCGGCCTCTGGGCTTCCGGCCCGGTCTCCCGCCGGCTCCGCCGCATGCGCCAGGCCGCCGAGGCGGTCGCCGACGGGCACTTCGACCAGCCGATCCCGGTCGACTCCAAGGACGAGCTCGGTCAACTCGCGCGGAGCTTCAACGAGATGCAGCGCAGGCTCGCGCGCATGGACAGCTCGCGGAAGGAATTCATCGCCAACGCCTCACACGAGCTGCGGACGCCGATCTTTTCCCTCGGCGGCTTCGTCGAGCTCCTGGAGACCGAGAATCCGACCGCCGCGGAGCGCCGCGCCTTCGTCGCGGAGATGCGCGGCGCGATCGAGCGCCTGCAGAAGCTCACCATCGATCTGCTCGACCTCTCGCGCCTGGACGCGGACGTCATGGTGATCGGGCGGGAGCAGGTGGACCTGCAGGAAGCGGCCCGTCAGGTGGCCAACGAGTTCCGGCCGGCAGCCCGCTCGCACAGCTCGTCCCTGCAGGTCAGGGGCCGTGGTCAGGTGGTTGCGCTCGCAGACCTAAATCGGGTCTCACAAATCATCCGTATTCTGATCGACAATGCCATCACCCATACGCCGCACGGAACGAACGTGACGGTCACCGCTGTACGCGGGCGAAACGCAGCGGAGCTGATCGTCGGCGACGACGCCAAGAAGGGCATCGACCCGAGGGCGATCGACAAGGTCTTCGACCGCTTCTATACGGGCGACACCGCCAGCGGGTCCGGGCTCGGCCTGGCGATCGCGGATGAGCTCGCGCTGCGCATGGGCGGCACGCTCGAGGTGGTCTCCCGCCGGGGGCACACTGCGTTCACCCTGAGCCTGCCGCTGTCGGAGCGCCGCAGCAGGCAGCGCGAGCCTGCCGGAGCCGCGGCGTGAGAAGCAAGATCAAACGGGTTGCCCCTCGGCTTCGCCTGCGGGGCACCCTCGCGTCCGCGCTGCTCGGCGCCCTGGCGGCCGCGCTGATCGCATCCGGCTGCGGCGGAGGCGGAGGCGGCACGACCACCGTCTCGGAGTCCGGATCGCGGACCACCACGCAGGTCGTGGTCCAGTCGAGCGGGGGCAGCTTCAACCCGGCCCAGATCTACAAGGAAGTCTCCCCCGGGGTGGTGACCATCACCTCCGTCTTCGATACGAGCGGCAACTCGCTGCTCGGCGGCGGCGGATCCCAGGCCGGCCAGGGATCCGGCTTCGTGGTCGACACCGATGGTCACATCGTCACCAACGCCCACGTGGTCACCAGCGGCGGGCACCTGAACGGCGGAGGCTCGGTGCACGAGGCCAAGCAGGTCTTCGTCGAGTTCGGGGACCGCAACCGGGTCCCCGCGCAGGTGGTCGGCTTCGACGCCGACGCCGACGTCGCCCTGATCAAGGTCGATCCCAACGGCCTCAACCTCCAGCCGGTCCAGCTGTCCAATCGCTCGAGCTTCACCGTCGGCGAGCCCGTGGCGGCGATCGGCAGCCCCTTCGGCGAGGACCAGTCGCTCTCGATCGGCGTGGTCTCGGCGACCAACCGGACCGTCGAGGGGCTCACCAACTTCGGCATCGACAACGCGATCCAGACCGACGCTTCGATCAACCCGGGTAACTCGGGCGGCCCGCTGCTCGACTCAAAGGGGCAGGTAATCGGCATCAATGAGCAGATCGCCTCGAGCTCCGGCAGCAACTCGGGCGTCGGCTTCGCGATCCCGGTGACCTCGGTGCGCTACTCGCTCGACCAGCTCAAGGCCAACGGGAAGGTCGAGTACTCCTTCCTCGGCGTCACCAGCGAGTCCCTCTACCCGCAGCTCGCCGAGCATCTCAACATCGACAGCAAGAGCGGAGCCCTGATCACCGACGTGGTCGGCGGCAGCCCGGCCGACAAGGCGGGGCTCCACGGATCCACCGGCGAGACGTCCTTCCAGCTCCAGCACATCAAGACCGGCGGCGACGTGGTGATCGCGGTCGACGGCAAGCCCGTCTTCCAGAACAACGACCTCTCGGAGCTGATCGCCGCGCACAAGCCGGGGGATACGGTCACGCTCGACATCCTGCGCGACGGTCACCCCGCATCGGTCCCGGTCACGCTCGGCTCGCGGCCGGCTGACGTCCAGGGGTAGCGACTGCCAGGCTGCTCCACTTTGGAGCGGAGGCCGTAGGCCGGAGCGACTTATGCTGGGCGGCCGCTTGCAGTCGCGGCTATATGGCGAAGCAGTCAATAAGAGCCCTCGTCACCGACCTCGCTTCGACCCTGCGCGAGGAGGTGCTGCCCCACCTGGGCGCGCACGCGGGGCGGGCGCACTCCGGCGCCGCCGAGGGTGGCGACGTCACCTTCGAGATCGACGAGCACGCCGAGAAGCGGATGGAGGAGTTCCTCGTCGAGCGCGCCCCCGAGATCTCCTTCTACTCCGAGGATCGCGGCCTGGTCTCCCCCGCCGGCGATCGGGCCGAGTGGGTCCTGATCGTCGACCCGATCGACGGCACCCGTCCGGCGCTGGCGGGTCTCGAGTCCTCGTGCGTCTCGGTCGCCGCGGCGCCATTGGAGTCGGAGCCGACCATGGCCGATGTGCGGGTGGGCTGCGTGCTGGAGCTGAAGAGCGGCCAGGGCTTCGTCGCCGAGCGCGGCCGGGGCCTCGAGCCGGCCGCACGCCTCTCCCGGAACGCGTCCCTGGAGCGGATGTTCTGGACCTACGGTTTCCGCGGGCGCCCGGCGCGTGCGCTGGTGGAGGTCCTCGCCGAGCTGATCGACTCGTCATCGGTCGGCGGTGGCACCTTCGACCTCGGCTCGGCCACGTTCGACATGACCCGGATCGTGACCGGCCAGCTCGACGCCTACGTCGAGCCTGGACCGCGGATGATCGACGACGTGCCCGCCGTGCGCGCGGAGTTCGAACGGGTCGGCGACGGGGCGGTCCTCAACAACTCGCCCTACGACCTCGCGGCCGCGGTGATCTGCCTGGAGGAGTGCGGTGCGATGGTCACGGATGCTTACGGCAAGCCCCTGGGCGATCGCCCGCTGCTCGGCTCGACCCACGAGTTCCAGATGTCGTGCTGCGCCGCCGCCAACGCCGAGCTCCACGCCGCGATCTGCGCGGAGCTCGACGCCGGCATCGAGCGGCTGCGCGCCCTGTATGTCTAACGGGCTGCTCCTTAGCGGAGCACCCTCGCGCTAAACGAGTACGTTTCCGCCCTTGCGCAGTCACCAGCTAACGGGTTGCTCCTCCGGGATGCAACGGGTCGCGCTGTCGCGCGCCCTTGCATATGCGGAGCACCCTCGCGTAAGGGAGGTTCGGTGCTCCAAGAGGTAGCGCTGGCCAGCAAGTCGCTCGCCGACTACACCCACCTGGCCGGCCGCGGCCTGGTGGACGAGATCCGAGAGTTCGCGGAGCCCTTGCAGGGAAAGCGGGTCCTGCACGTGAGCGCGACGGCCTTCGGCGGCGGCGTCTCGGAGATCCTCTACACGCTGGTGCCCCTGATGCGCGACGTCGGCCTGGAGACGCACTGGCAGGTGATCATGGGCCGCGAGGAGTTCTTCAACGCGACGAAGCTGCTTCACAACTCGCTGCAGGGCGACCCGAACACGCTGACACCAAACCAGTGGGAGCTGTTCGAGCACTACAACAAGATGAACGCGGACAGCCTGGAGGGCGAATGGGACGTGATCATCGTCCACGACCCCCAGCCCGTCGGGATGCGGCGGAGCGCCACCGACCACGCCAAGAACTGGATCTGGCGCTGCCATATCGACCTCTCCGAGCCGAACCCCGAGCCGATCGAGCGCCTGCTGCCGCTGATCTCCGAGTACGACGCGACGGTCTGGCACATGGAGCAATACGTGCCAAAGGGGCTCGACGGGCACGGCGGGGTTCGGATCGTCCCGCCCGCGATCGACCCGCTCTCTCCCAAGAACATGGCGCTCTCGCCCGACGACGCCTCCTACGTCTGCAACCAGTTCGGGATCGATGTCGACAGGCGGCTGATGACCCAGGTCTCGCGCTTCGATCCCTGGAAGGACCCGATCGGCGTGATCGACGCCTACCGACGGGTGACCAAGGAGATCCCAGAGGTGCAGCTTGCCCTGGTCGGCTCGATGGCCACGGATGACCCGGAGGGCTGGGAGTTCTTCCACCGGACCTTCGAGTACGCGGGCTCGGACCCCGACATCAAGATCCTCAACAACCTCAACAACGTCGGCGCGATCGAGGTGAACGCCTTCCAGTCACAGTCGGACGTCGTCCTGCAGAAGTCGATCCGCGAGGGCTTCGGCCTGACCGTGGCGGAGGCGCTCTGGAAGGGCAGACCGACGATCGGCGGCGACGTCGGCGGGATTCCGCTGCAGATCGTGGACGGGGAGGACGGCTACCTGGTCTCTAACCCGGAGCAGGCCGCCGAGCGCTGCATCCAGATCCTTGAGGATCCGGAGCTGGGCCGCAGGCTCGGCCGCGCCGGCAAGGAGCGGACGCGCGAGCGCTTCCTCACCCCGCGACTGTTACTCGACTGGCTGCGGATCTTCACCTCGCTGGACGCGTAGCGATCAGTTCGGGTATTCGTCCTTGCGCCACGCGCGAGGCTCCTCGGCTTGCTCCTTCGGTGTCCGGTCGAGGAGGAACGAGTGGTACGGGGCCACGAACGGATCTGGCGCCATCACCTGATAGGTGTGGTAGACGGTCCCGTTCTCGCGGGCGAAGGCGATGAAGCCCGGGCCCTCCCGCAGGCCGTCCTCGAGGCCCGCGCCCACCTGCTGCGACCACTCCTGAAGCCAGTCGGGCGGGTTCTCGATTATCTCCTTGACCTCGGGAATCTGCTCGGCCTGCTCCTCAGTCATTGCCAGGCCGAAGTCAAAGGGGAAGTCGGTCTCGTAAGTCGAGACCCAGGGGAAGTTCCACCCCATCCGCTCCTTGTAGGCGACCAGGCGGTCGATCGGCGCCCGCGAGAAGCACATCAACGTCACGTCTCGGTGGTTCATGTGGACCATCGAGCCGTCGAGCTCGTCACCGAGGTTCGAGCAGCCGGGGCAGGCTCCGATCTCGTAGTCGGGCCCGTACATGATGTTGTAGGCGAGCAGCTGCGAGCGGCCGTCGAAGAGGTCGGCGAGGCTCTTCTTGCCGTCCTCGGTGTCGAATTCGTAGTCCTTCTCGACGGGGACCCAGGGCAGCTCCCGCCGCATCTTCTGGATCTGCTGGTTTCGCTCGGCCTGCTCGGCTTCGAGCTTTGCGACCTCAGCCCGCGCGGCCTCCCATTCCTCGCGCGTTCCGGTCTTGTGGTCAGTCATCTGATTCCTCCTTGGACGAGTAAGGGGACATTCACGACCATAGACCCGTGCGGGCGACGAGACTCATCGCCTCATCCTGTGCCGCACCCCCCGCCTCGGTGTCTTGAGCCGACCCTGATACAAACGGGGAGTGGCCGACTACCCCTTGACGATCGTCTCGAATCGCGGGCCGGCCGAATTCGGCCGGGACGAGCGCGGCGAGCGGATCGTCCAGCGCGGCGGGGGCGGGCTGGTCACGGCGCTCTCCGGCCTCGTCTCGCACCGCAACGCTCTCTGGATCGCCTCGGCGATGACCGAGGAGGACGTGGTGGTCGCCGGCGAGAGCGAGGGGCCGGTGACGATCGATCTCGACGGGATCAATTACGACGTGCAGATGGTCGCCTCCAATCCCTCGGCATACGACCGCTTCTACAACGTGATCGCCAACCCGATCCTCTGGTTCATCCAGCACTACCTCTGGGACCTCTCCAACGCCCCCGATATCCGGCAGGCGGAGGTGGACGCCTGGGAGGAGGGCTACAAGGTCGTCAACGACGACATCGCGGAGTGCGTGATCCGGGCGATCGACGGCCAGCAGAACCCGGTGGTGATGCTCCACGACTACCACCTCTACACCTGCCCGGGGCTGATCCGGCAGGCACGGCCCGACGCCTTCCTCCACTACTTCGTCCACATCCCCTGGTCGCAGCCGGACTCCTGGCGGATCCTCCCCAACCGCTGGCGGGAGGAGATCTTCCTGAGCATGCTCTCCAACGACATCATCGGCTTCCACACCACCGCCTACTGCCGCAACTTCCTGCAGTGCTGCCGGGAGCTGATGGAGCTGGAGACCGACTACGAGCGGATGGCGGTGATCCACGAGGGCCGGGAGGTCTGGGTGCGGGCCTATCCGCTCTCGATCGACACGCAGCGGCTCTACCGCGCGGCGGAGTCCTCCGAGGTCACCTTCTACGAGAAGGAGCTCCTGCGGCGCCGCCGCGACAAGCTGATCATCCGGGTCGACCGCGCCGACCTCTCCAAGAATGTGCTGCGCGGGTTCACCGCATTCGACGTCTTCCTGGAGCAGCATCCCGAGTTCCGGGAGAAGGTCACCTTCATCGCGCACCTCCAGCCCTCCCGGCAGGACGTCCCCGAGTACGCGGAGTACCTCGAGCGGATCGAGGCGCTGGTCGCGGTCGTCAACCATCGCCACGGCACCACCGACTGGATGCCGATCGACCTGCGGATCTACGAGAACTTCAACGAGGCCGTCGCCCGCTACAAGCACTTCGACCTCCTCATGGTCAACTCGCTCTTCGACGGCATGAATCTGGTCGCCAAGGAGGCGCCGGCGGTGAACACACG
The DNA here is from genome assembly GCA_963763955.1 of uncultured Solirubrobacterales bacterium. Classification (GTDB taxonomy): domain Bacteria; phylum Actinomycetota; class Thermoleophilia; order Solirubrobacterales; family 70-9; genus DASUPK01. The sequence continues at coordinate 39,343 of CAVXQP010000022.1, forward strand.
CGACGGGGTGGTGATGCTCTCCGAGAACACCGGCGCGCACGAGGAGCTCGGCGACTGCGCCCTCTCCGTCAACCCCTTCGACATCCAGGAGCAGGCCGAGGGAATCCACCGCGCCCTGACCATGGAGCCCGAGGAGCGGGCGCTGCGGGCACGCCGCCTCAAGGAGATCATCACTGAGCGAGACCCGGGCGACTGGGTCGACGAGCAGCTCGCCGACATCCGCGCGAAGCGCTCGCCGGCGGAGGTCTCGTAGGCCGTCAGCTCAGGCGGGCAGGCGTGAGAGGTGCCGCTCAGCGCTCGAACCGAAACTCGCCGGGTTGGGGCGGTGGGACGTACGAATAGGCGGGCGCCGGCGGGACTGGCAACGAAAGCGGCGACGACGTCCGATCTGAGTGATGGCGGCGTTTCCGATCCGGACGGGGACGCTCCCTGTGCGAGTGCGGGCGATCGTGCCGCTTCGCGCGGCTCACCGCGCGCTTTGGTGAGTTGTTCCGGATATGCCGGAAGAACTTCCCAGAGCCGTCGGGATCGACCTTCGTTGCCGCGTCCGGAGGCGCTGACTCCGCAGGTACGACGACCGAGACGTCCGCCGGGGGCGGTGTCAAGCCGACGTCGGCAGGGACCGGGGGTGGCTTGTCGGAGCCCAGCAGTGCGGGCAGGGAGACGATCCCGGCGATTCCCGCGGCCGCGATCGCCGTGGCGCGACCCACGCTCGCCCATCTGATCTGCCTGCCGGCCACGCCTCCATGAGGCCGGCAGGCGGCGGCTTCGCCCCCGCTGCGCCTCCCGGCGGCCGCGCACAACCTCTATAGTCGCGCGTCGCTGTGAACCGGCACTACGAACTCGTATTGATGCTCGATCCCGAGGCGGCCGACGAGGCCCGCGAGAAGGTCGCGGGCGACGTGCGCCAGGCCATCGAGGACACGGGCACGCTCGACCGCGCGGACGCCTGGGGCATGCGCAAGATGGCCTACGAGATCAAGCAGCGGAACGAGGCGGACTACCGCTTCTACCGCTTCCAGGGCGAGCCCGATCTGCTCGAGCGGCTCGACCACAGCCTCAAGATCATCGACGGCGTCCTGCGCTTCCGGATCTTCAAGGTCGATCCGGAGGCACCGGCGAACCCGCCGCCCGAGTTCGAGCGCCTCCTCCCCTCCGGAGGGGACCGGGGCGATCGCGAGCGACGGCCCCGCCGCAGTGATCGCGACGAGTAGCCGCCGGTACGGTCCCGCAGTTTCCGCCCTTTATTCCCCGCGGGGGAGAGAAGCCGCCGTGCGGCGACTTAAGATCGATGTTCGGAATCGAAAGGAAGAGGAGTTGATCTAGTGGCGGCCTCCAACATCAACGTAGTCGCGATCACAGGAAATTTGACCAAGGACCCCGAGCTGCGCTCGACCCCCAGCGGAACCTCGGTCTGCAAGCTTCGAGTGGCCGTCAACAGCCGCCGCAAGGATGGCCAGAGCGGCGAGTGGGTCGACAAGCCCAACTACTTCGACGTCACCGTCTGGGGAGCGCAGGGCGAGAACTGCGCGAACTACCTCTCGAAGGGACGCCCCGTCGCCGTCGAGGGACGGCTCGACTGGCGCGAGTGGGAGGCCCAGGATGGCTCCAAGCGCCAGGCGGTGGAGATCATCGCCAACAGCGTCCAGTTCCTCGGCTCGCGCTCGGACAACGCGGGCGAGGGCGGTGGCAATGGCTTCCAGGCGAAGTCGGACGTCCCGGCTGACACCTCGGACTTCGAGGGCGCGGGAGTCAGCTCGAGCGGCGGCTCGGACGACGACATTCCGTTCTAGCGGCCACCAGGCCGCTCTCCTTCGGAGCGGAGGGCGAAGCCCGTAGTGTCGCCGCTACCATTCGCGCCCCTCATGGCGAGACAGCAACGACAGCAGACGCAGACCGGCGGCCGCAGGCGCCGCGGTCTCACCGATCGCGGCCGTCCGCGCAAGTACACGCGAATCAACGTCGATCAGATCGACTACAAGGACCTGAATCTGCTGCGGCGGTTCATCTCCGACCGCGGCAAGACCCGCTCCCGCCGCGTGACCGGACTTTCCCGGAAGCACCAGCAGCAGCTCGCGCTGGCCGTGAAGCGCGCCCGCGAGCTCGCCCTGCTGCCCTACGTCGGCGAGCGCTGAGCCGATGGCCCAGGCGGTTCTGCTCAAGGACGTTGAGGGCCTCGGCGAGGCCGGCACTGCGATCGACGTCTCGCCCGGGTACCTGCGCAACTACCTCGTGCCGCGCAAGCTGGCCCAGCCCGCGACCAAGGGCGCCCTCGAGGAAGCGCAGCACAAGCGCGAAAGGGCCGTAGAGGCCGAGAAGCAGGCCGCAGAACGCGCGGGTGAGACCTCGGCGCTGCTCTCCAAGACCGTGCTGACGATCAACCACCGCGCCGGTGAGGACGGCAAGCTGTTCGGCTCGGTCACCTCCGCCGAGATCGCCGACGCGATCCAGGCAGCCCGCAGCATCAAGGTCGATCGCAGGAAGATCCGCCTCGAGGACCCGATCCGCGAGACCGGCACGTACATGGTCGACGTCGAGGTCGGCGGCGGCGTCACCGCCTCGGTGAAGACGATCGTCGCCGAGGCGAAGGAGTAAGCGCAAACAGCGCCCTTCTACGCCAGGCACGAAACGTGCCTGGAACAAGCCGGCCGCAAATAGCCCGAACTCGACTGCGGCGAGGTGCGGCCTGTGATTTTCTAGCCGGGCTCGTGCGGATTTAGTTCCACCTCGGGGCCAATGGGAATCCGCCGGGCCCGTATCCAGACTTGATTGGAGACTCGGCCGGCAGGTCGAGCGATCCCTGCACGAGAGAGAGGCAGTTGGCCAACAACGGAAAACCGACCATCGTCCCGCCCCAGAACCTCGAGGCCGAGGAATCGGTGCTCGGGGCGATGATGGTCTCGGAGTCGACGATCGAGCCGGTGCTGCTCGATGTCCGCCTGCGCGCCGAGGACTTCTACCGCGACCGCCATCGCACGATCTACGAGGCGATCATCCGCCTCCACGAGAAGGCGGACCCGGTCGACGTCCTCACGGTCTCAGAGGCGCTCGCGCAACATGGCCAACTCGACGACATCGGCGGCCGGGACGTGGTCGCGAGCCTGGCGGCCAGGGTTCCCGCCCCGGGGAGCGCGAAGCACTACGCCGGGATCGTCAAGCAGAACTCGCTGATGCGCCGCCTCGATGGGGCCGCGAAACGGATCCAGCAGTCGATCATCGAGCGCGACGGCGAGCCCTCTGAGCTGGTCGAGCAGGCGGAGCGTCTGCTGTTCCAGGTCGCCCACACCGAGCAGGCGGTCGACTTCCGCGAGATCGGCGAGATCCTCCACGACGAGATCGACAAGCTCGAGGCTCTCGCCAGCGGCACCTCCGATATCACCGGGACGCCGTCGGGCTTCCGCGACCTCGACGACAAGACCGGCGGCTTCCAGCCCGGCAACCTGATCGTGATCGCGGCACGCCCGGCGATGGGTAAATCGACGCTGGTCTGCGACTTCGCCCAGAACGTAGCCGTCAAGCACCGGAAGCCGGTGGCTCTCTTCTCTCTCGAGATGTCCGAGATGGAGCTCGCCCATCGCTTCATCGGCTCGCAGTCGCGGATCTCCAGCGATCGGCTGCGCAAGGGCAAGGTCTCAAGCAAGGACTGGCCGAAGGTGGTCAAGGCCTGCAACCAGCTCGAGTCCGCGCCGCTCTGGATCGACGACTCCTCCGACCTCGGATTGCTCGAGCTGCGCGCCAAAGCCCGTCGGCTGCAGGCGCAGGAGAAGGGCCGCGGCAGCGAGGGGCTCGGGATGGTGATCGTCGACTACATGCAGCTGATGCGAAGCGACGACGCGCGCGCCAACCGGGTCGAGCAGGTCTCGCAGTTCAGCCGGGGCCTGAAGATCCTCGCGCGGGAGCTGGCCGTCCCGGTGATCGGCATCTCCCAGCTCTCCCGCGCGCCGGAGCAACGGCCGGACAAGCGGCCGATCCTCTCGGACCTGCGGGAGTCCGGCGCGATCGAGCAGGACGCCGACGTGGTCGGCTTCCTCTACCGCGACGACTACTACAACACCGACTCCGAGGACCCCGGCGGGGCGGAGCTGATCCTCGCCAAGCACCGCAACGGCCCCGTGGGCACCGTCCGCCTCGTGTTCCTCGAGCACTACCCGAAGTTCGCCGACCGGGCGCGCGAGGAGAAGCCGCTGGAGCAGCCCGCGGGCGAGGGTCCGCCGCTGGAGGACATCGCGGGGGCCGAGGACGGCTGATTTTGGGGGACCGGACTCGCACAGGTGAGCGCCAGCCCTGCCGCCTCGGCATCTGCGACGGCTCCGGCTGGATCCTCGGCCCCGAGGACGTCGCCCGTCCCTGTGAGTGCCGCTCGCACATGGTCGCGAAGGCACGCCTGCGCGGCGTCGACTCGGTGATTCCCGCCAAGTACCGCGGCGTCTCCTTCGACCGTCCGCCGGTCACGCAGATGAACGAGATCGTCGTCCGGCGCGTCAGGGACTACTGCGTTTCGATAGACGAGAACATCGACTCGGGTCGCGGCCTCTGGCTCTACGGCAGCTCCGGCACGGGCAAGACCACACTTGCCATGCTGGTCTCACGGACCGTGCTCGAGGCCGGCCGCTCGGTCGCCATCTACTCGCTGCCCAAGCTGCTGGCCCGGATCCGCCGGACATTCGACGCGGAGGCCGGTGAGCAGTCCTACTCGGACCTCTTCGAGCGCCTGGCCACCGTCGACTTGCTCCACATCGACGACCTCGGGGCCGAGAACCGCACGGAGTGGGTCCTGGAGCAGCTCTACGCGCTGGTCAACGAGCGCTACGAGGCTCAGCGCTCCCTGGTCGTCACCACCAACCTCGAGGAGCCCGAGCTCGAGGAGCAGATCGGGGAGCGGGTGGTCTCCCGGCTCGTCGAGATGTGCGGGAACCCGCTGCCGCTCTTCGACGAGGACCGGCGCATGCACGTCTCGGCGGACGTCGCCTCGTCGCTGGGCAAGAGCTCGGCGGGAGACTCGATCGGCAGCGCAGGGCTCGGCCCGCTCGACCACTAGCGCCGGGGGCCGCCAATCCGGCCGCCGCCGTCCCCGGACCCTCATAATCTGGCGCCGTGCCTGGAATCGTCATAGTCGGCGCCCAGTGGGGCGATGAAGGAAAGGGAAAGGTCACGGACCTGCTGGCCGAGCAGGCCGACGTCGTGATCCGCTTTCAGGGCGGTAACAACGCCGGCCACACCATCATCCGCGACGGCGAGACCTTCAAGTTCCACCTGATCCCCTCGGGGATCCTCTATCCGGGCAAGACCTGCGCAATCGGCAACGGCGTCGTGATCGACCCGGGCGTGCTGACCGGCGAGATCGAGGGGCTCCGCCACCGCGGCATCGACGTCAGCGGCCTGCGCATCTCGGCCAATGCGCACCTGGTCATGCCCTACCACGTGAAGCTCGATACGGCGGGTGAGCTCAAGCTGGGCAAGCTCGAGATCGGGACCACCCGCCGTGGGATCGGCCCCTGCTACTCGGACAAGGCGGCCCGCCTGGGAATCCGCGTGCAGGACCTGCTGGACCCGACGATCCTGCGCAAGAAGATCATGGCCGCGATGGAGCCGAAGCAGCAGATGCTGCGGCCCTACGCCAAGGACCCGGAGCTCGACCTTCACACGATGGTCGAGACCTACCTCACGTACGGCCATCGCCTGGAGCCACACATCGCCGATACCGCCAAGCTCTGCTGGGAGGCGCTCGACGCCGACCACACGGTGCTGTTCGAGGGCGCCCAGGGCACCATGCTCGACCTCGACCACGGCACCTATCCCTTCGTCACCTCCTCGAACCCGGTGGCGGGCGCAGCCTGCATCGGCGCCGGAGTAGGGCCCCGCGACATCGATGAGGTCTGGGGAATCGCCAAGGCCTATGCGACGCGGGTGGGCGCCGGACCCTTCCCGAGCGAGCTCGAGGACGGCCTCGGTGAGCTGATCCGCGAGCGGGGCGGCGAGATGGGCACCACCACCGGGCGGCCCCGGCGCTGCGGCTGGATCGACCTCGTTGCCCTCCGCTACGCGGTCCGCCTCAACAGCATGTCCGCGCTGGCCGTCACCAAGCTCGACGTCCTCTCGGGGATCGATCCGCTCCGGGTCTGCGTCCGCTACCGGCATCCGGAGGGGGCGGTCTTCGACGAGGTCCCATACCACCAGTCGATCATCCACATGGCCGAGCCCGAGTACGAGGAGCTGCCCGGTTTCGAGGGCGAGATCGGCGACTGCCGCCGCGAGGAGGACCTGCCGGCGGAGGCACGCGACTACCTCGCAGCGATCTCGGACCACCTGCAGACGCCGATCCGGCTCGTCGGCGTCGGCCCCGGCCGCGATCAGGTGATCTGGATGGGCCGCAAGGCCGAGCCGCGGCTCCGCGCCGCCGCGTAGGGCGTCGCCCCTAGGCCAGGGCGCCCGTGGAGCGCATGCCGTGCTCCCCCAGATTGGGGATCACGCCCTCCGCGACCCCGCGCTCCTCGCCTCGGCGCAGCATGCGGAGGCCGAGAATCGTCGCCGCGAGGGTCGCCGTCACCCCGAGGCTGACCTGGACGCTGAGCAGGCCCTGCCGGGTCCAGTAGACGTCGCGCAGGTCGAGCAGCAGCGCCGCCTCGTCCATGGTCAGTCCCATGCCGACGCCGAATGGGATCGCCAGCGCCGATTCGACCCTGTCGTTTCGCGTGGTGATGGCGCCGACACCCGAGGAGAACGCGAGCACGATCCCCGGGATGAAGTGATGGATATGGCGGCCGCTGACCCGCACGTTCCCCGCCGGCCACCAGCCTCGCCGGATCCCCCAGGTCGAGAGCCGGGCAACCGCGAAGGCCCCGAGGAAGCCCACCAGGATGTTGAGCAGGACCGACTCGTGGTGGGGCGTCGCGCGGATCCCGCGGCGGGCGACCGCCAGGGTGTCTCGGGTCGCGTACCCCGCCGCGTCGACCAGGTTGGCCGGTGTCGCCGTATCCCTGCTCTCTCGCCGGCGTCGGGCCATCCGCAGGAGCTCGCCCGTGAGCAGCGTCCCGGCCGACCCGGCGGCGAAGACGGCCAGCCCGACCGTCATCCGGTCCGCTTTGCGCTCGCTGATCCGTCGCCTCTTTCGTCTCAGCCTCTGCATGGGGTCGGCATGCTAGCCGCGAGGTTTCCGAGCCCGTAAATAGGGCGGGAATTTGGCGTTGTGCAGCCAAAATCGCCACTTCTGACGAGGCGGGGATCCGGCTCGCCGAATAGAGTTTCGGGCATGCGCAGGTTGCTCTCACCGGTCAACGTGGGCGTCAGCGCCGCCCGCCACGTGCTCTGGTACCTGAGCTACCACGCCGGCCCGCGCCAGCGCTAGCCCCCCAGACCTGGCTATATAGGGTCTCCCCGATGGGAATCATCGCCTGGATCATCCTGGGGCTGTTCGCCGGCACCATCGCGCGCGCCGTGATCCCCGGCCGCACGGAGCCGGGGGGCTGCATCGGCACCACCGCGGTCGGCATCCTCGGCGCCCTGCTCGGCGGCTTCCTGGCGAGCGCGCTGCACGTCGGCCACATCCACGACTTCTTCGACCTGGGGACCTGGCTGATCGCGATCGCAGGGTCGGTCATCCTGCTGCTGATCATCCGCGCAGTCGCGCGCTAGGCGGGAGAAAACGATGGGCCGTGCAGGGATCGAACCTGCGACCTTGAGATTAAGAGTCTCCTGCTCTACCAGCTGAGCTAACGGCCCTGGTTGAGGGCGGAATTATAGGAAGGGCGGACGAGAAGCTAGAGACCGCCGGAGCCGCCGCTGAGCCCGCCTGTGCCGAGGCCGTTGAGGGGGTTGGCCCCGCCGGTGGCCCCGCCGGTCGCGCCACCTCCGGTCGCGCCCTGGGTCTTCTGCTGCTGCTTGGTGAGCTGCTTGATCGCCGTCTGGAGCTGCTGGCCGAGCTGCTGAACCTGCTTCAGCTGGGTGTCGATCGTGCTGGCGTCCGCGCCCTTGACGGCCTTGGCCTGGGCCGCAGCCTGGTCGCCACCCTTCGTGTCGCCGGCGAGGTAGAGGTACTGGGCCAGAGTCGCGTACGAGTTGGAGGTGGCCTTCTTGGGCTGTTTGGTGATCAGCACCTGCTGGGCCTGAGCCGCGCTCTTCCAGTCATCCACAGCGGCGTTGACGTCGGCAAGCGCCTCCGTCGTGGTCGTGTCCGTTCGGGCCTGCGAGAAGTCGATCCTCGCGAGCAGATCGAACGTGTTAAGCGCATAGACGGCCGCCGTCGGAGAGATGTTCCCCTTGCTCGCCGTCACGTACTTGTTCCAGACGTCGGCGGCCTCGCGCAGGTGCTGCACGCCGTCGCTGGTCGGCGCCCCGTTGCTGTCTGTGTTGGAGTTGGCCGCCGAGTACTGGAGCTGGACCAGGGAGGCCAGCGTCGTGGTGTCATTCGGGTTGATCGCCAGCTTCGCCTGGGCGGCCTGGATGTCGCTGTCGAAGGCGGTCGAGCTGCTACCTCCGCCGCTAGTACCGAACAGGTCGCTGAAGCTGAAGCCGGCGCCCGTGCCGACACCGAGGAAGACGAAGCTGAGCGCGAAGATCAAGGCGAGGCCGCCGAACACGACTCGGACCACGCGGCGGCGGCGAGGGGTCTGCAGGTCGAAGAGCACGGCGGAAGCCTAGAGGGTCCCGATGCGCGCCTAAGCCGCGCCGCTGGGCGGCGGCTCGGACAGCGAGATATCGCGGTCCGACGCCGGCTCGGGCGGCCTGCCGAACATTCTCGCCAGGATCACGCTGCCCTCATAGAGCAGGAGCAGCGGCACCGCCTCGATCAGCATCGTGACCGGATCGGTGCCGGGCAGCAGCGCGGCGACGATGATCAGGACCACGTACGCGTAGCGGCGGTTCTGCGAGAGCTGCTCTGGGGTGACGATCCCGAGGCGGGTCACGGCGAGGATCCCGATCGGCAACTGGAAGATCAGGCCCATGACGGCCAGAGTCAGGGTGAAGAAGCTGTAGTAGTCCTTCGCCCTGATCTGGATGTTGAACTGGCTTTGGTTGAAGTTGAGGAGGAACTTGGTGGCAGCGGGCAGGACGACGAAGTAGCCGAAGAGGACGCCGGCGATGAACAGAAGGGGCACTCCCATGAGAAAGGGGACGACGACCCGCTTCTCGCGGTCGGTGAGCGCGGGCAGGATGAAGGCGTACGCCTGGTAGAGGATCACCGGCAGCGAGATGACGAGCGCCGCGTAGGCCGTGATCGTCACTGTGGTCGTGAACGGCTCCGCGACCCCGAAGGTGATCGGCGTCTTGTCCCCCGGCAGCGGCGCGTTGGCGATGTCGAGCAGCCGGCTGTTCTGCCAGAAGCAGAGGCCGAAGGCGACGCTGTACGCGACGATCGAGATGACTATGCGCGTACGAAGCTCGCCGAGATGTTCGACGAGCGTAAGCCGGTCCTCGAAATCGACCGGCCGTAGCCGGGCCATTGACTACGCCTTGTTCTCGGTGACGACCTCGCCCTCGACCGGCTCCGCGGGCTTGCTCTCGGCGGCGGGGGCTGCCTCCTGGCTTGCCTCCAGCTCGCGACGCTGCTCCTCGGGGGAATCCTCGTCCTTGTCCCCGGAGAGAGAGCTCTTGAACTCGCGGATGCCACGTCCCATCGACTGGCCGAGCTCCGGAAGGCGCTTCGGCCCGAAGATGATCAGGACGATGACGAGAACGACGGCTATCTCGAGCGGTCCCACGTTGGGCATCGCGCCGGATGTTAGCGGCAGGGGACCCTCCCCTCCGCAACTACTTGTCTAGCCCTTGTCGCGGGCCCTGTGCCGTGGCCCGCCCCCATTCGGATCCCCCTCCTGAGGGAAGTTCAGGTAGAAGCGGCTCGCAGTCGGCTCGGCCTGGCCCTGGTACTTGCTGCCGGCCTCCCGGGCGCCGTAGGCGTGCTCCACGGAGCCGTCCATTCGCATGAAGGAGATCTGGCCGATCGGCATCCCGTGATAGATGGTGATCGGCAGGGTCGCGAGGTTCGAGAGCTCGAGCGTCAGGTTCCCTTCGAACCCGGGATCGACGAAGCCCGCGGTGGAGTGGATGACGAGCCCCAGGCGGCCCAGGGAACTCTTTCCTTCCAGCCGGGCGACCAGGTCGTCGGGCAGGCGCACGCGCTCCAGGGTCTGGCCCAGGACGAATTCGCCGGGGTGCAGGACGAAGGGCTCCTCGTCCTCCACGGTGACCAGCTCGGTCAGGTTCTCCATCGGCTTGCGCACGTCGATATAGGGGTAGCGCGAGTTGTTGAAGACCCGGAAGCTGCGGTCGACCCGCATGTCGACACTCGAGGGCTGAACGAGCTCCTCGTCGTAGGGGTCGAAGACCAGCCTGCCGGCGGCGACCTCCTCCTTGATCGTGCGGTCGCTGAGCACCATTGAAATCAGTCTATTCGCGGCCCCGCCCACATACGCTCGGGCGTGGCCCGAATCGCGAATTTGCGGGGTTATCCGCAGGCGTGCCCGGGTTTTTCCGCACGCCTGCAAGAACCCGACTATTGCCCTAAAGATCACCCACGCTCTGCCCGATAATTCACCCACGATGGGAGTTCCGAGACGCACCAACACGAAGCCCCGCATCGAGGAGGGCAACAAGTCGGCAGACGGAATGCACGCCTGCCCCGGCTGCTCCTCGGTCCTGGTTCAGCCGGTCAACTGGCATGAGCAGGGCGACGGCAACTGGCAGGTCGAACTCCGCTGTCCCGAGTGTGAGTGGTGGGGCCGGGACTCCTATTCGCAGCCCGACGTCGACCAGTACGACGAGGAGCTGGATCGAGGCGGGCAGGAGCTGATCGAGGACCTGCGCGCTCTGACCCGGGCGAACATGGAGGACGAGGCGGAGCGCTTCGCCATGGCGCTGGCGAGCGACAGCATCCTCCCAGAGGACTTCTAGCGCTTCACACGAGGGCGTTTCGGCCCGTTCAACTCACCCGAAGTACCACTCCAAAACGAGTCACCTCCCTGCAGTCAACGGCCCCAGTCGGGGCCGTTGACGTTTGATCAGGAATAACGCTCGACGACCCCGTCGGCGATCATGGCGAGCAGCTGCCGCTCCTGGTCGGAGAAGTCGGCCGAGTCGAGGACGCTCTTCGCGCGCTTGATCCCTCGCTTGGCTCGCCCGCGGACCTCGTCGAGCGCCCCGGTCTGGGCGATCCGGTCGCAGAGCGCCTCCGCCTCCTGAGGATCCAGCCCCCGCAGCTCGACCGACCCTAGCCCGGGATCGAGACGCCGGGCCAGGATCAGCGGCAGCGTCACGGTGCCGTCGAGGAGATCGGTTCCCCGTGCCTTCCCGGTCCTCTCCGGCGGACCGGTGACGTCGAGCACGTCGTCGAGCAGCTGGAAGGCGAGCCCGATGTCCCGGCCGAAGGATGCGATCGCCTCGGCGCCGGGTTGCTCCGAGGAAAGGCGGCCGACACGACAGGCGGACTCGAAGAGGCGCGCCGTCTTCAGCGAGCAGCGCCACAGGTAGCGCTCCTCGCTCAACGCGGTGTCGTACGCGTCACGGCGCTGGGCGAGCTCCCCGAGCGCGAGCGCGACGGAGGCCGAGCTGAGCTCGGTGACCGCGGCCTCGCCTCCGTCGACCGCCAGCTCGGCGAAAGCGCGGGAGAAGAGCAGGTCGCCGACCCCGACCGCGCGGTCGCGGCCGGAGCGGGCCACGACCGTGGGGCGGCCGCGGCGCACGGGCGCACCGTCGAGGACGTCGTCGTGGACCAGCGTCGCCATATGGACGAGCTCCACGGCGGTGGCGGCGTGGACGGCCCGCTTGTCAGCGCCATGGCCGGCGGCCATCAGCACCAGGATCGGGCGCAAACGCTTGCCGCCGGCGGTCAGCGTCGCCTCGGCCTCCTCCCCCAGGCGGGGCCCGTAGCCGACGGAAACCTGCCCGAGTCGCTCCTCGACCTCGGCCATCCTCGCCGGGAGCCAGGCGCTGGCGGCATCCATGACAGCGGTCACGGGAGGTGGTACGGAGGAACGGGTCATGCGGGCTTCCTCGCGCTGTGGATGGCGATGATCCCCCCGGCCAGCAGCAGCCAGCGGATCTCCCGCAGGCCGGCCTCGTCCATCATGGCGGCGAGGCTCTCGGGCTCGGGGAAGGTGCGAACCGAATTGGGCAGGTAGCTGTAGGCCTCGGAATCGCCCGCGACGCTGCCGATGACCGGCACGACTCGGTCGAACCAGAGCGAGTAGAAGCTGGCCAGGGGCTCGCGCTGGGGCCGGGTGATCTCAAGGATCACCAGGCGGCCGCCGGGTTTGAGGACCCGGGCCATCTCGCCAAGTCCTCGGCCGAGATCGGCGAGATTGCGCGCCCCGAACCCGATCGTGACCGCGTCGAAGCCCTCATCGCCGTAGGGCAGCTCGAGCGCGTCCGCCCACCCGAACTCGACCGGCAGACCCTCCTCGCCGCTCTTCCGTCGGGCGAGCTCGAGCATCGGCTCGGAGAAGTCGCAGCCGACCACCCGGCCGTCGGCGCCGATCCGCCGACGCAGCTCCAGGGCCAGGTCCCCGGTCCCGCAGCAGACGTCGAGGGCGTCGGATCGCGGTCCGACCTCCGCTCGATCCACCGCCCGCTGGCGCCACTGGTGGTGGAGACCGGCGGTCATTGCCGAGTTCATCAGGTCGTAGACACCCGCGATCCGGTCGAACATCACACGGACCTCGGTGGCGAACTGATCCGAATCGCGGTGTGGGACCCCGCTGCCGGCCTCTGTGCCGGACGAGACACTCATCAATTCGAGATTAGGTGATCAGGGTTGCCAAGCCAGACGTGCCCGAACCCCGCATGCCCGGACGCTAAGCGGAGGACATGCGGGTTGACGATCAGTTGAGCGAGGCGATGTAGGCCGTGAGCGCCTGGAACTTCTCCGGCGGGAGCGCCGAGTAGGACGGCATGATGCTGGGCCCGACCTGCAGCGAACGCGCAATCGCGTTCCTGGGCAGCCGGGCCCCGATGTGGGTGAGCTCGGGCCCGGGGCCGTTGTTGCCGTTGTCGCCGAGCCTGTGGCAGGCGAGGCAGCCCGACTGGGCGACGACCTCCTTCCCCGGCTCGAGGGCCGCCGAGGTCTTCAGGTCGACCTGGCTCGGGGGCCCCGCGGTGGCGCCGAGGAAGGTCAGGTAGGCCATCGCGATGATCGTCAGGATTCCCGCGGTGGTCGCGATCGGCCGGCGCTCCGGCCGGCGCTCCGAGTTGCGATCGTAGAAAGGCAGGAAGAGGAGGAGCACCATCGCGAGCGTCGGGATCCCGATGGTCGCGATCGGGACGGCCCACGGGGGCTTGATGACCCGGAGCAGCTCGAAGAGGAAGTAGAAGTACCAGTCCGGTCTGGGTGTGTAGGTGGTGGTGGTCGGGTCGACCCTCGGCCCCTGCTCGGCGCCGAGCAGGATCGAGAGGGCCACGATCACCAGCGCCACGACCAGCATCATCACGGTGTCCTTCATGACCGCGTAGGGGAAGAAGGGCTTGCCCTTCTTCTTCATCACCTCGTAGTCGCGGAGGTACGCCTCCTTTTCCCGCCTGTTCACCCGACCTCCTCCTTGCGCACCGCAGCCTTGGGCCGGGTGACCTTCATCCACGGGGGCGCGGTGGTGCCGAGCTTGACGACGAGGTAGAGATGGGCCCCGATCAGCGCGATGATCAGGCCGGGCACCAAGAGCATGTGTATGGCGTAGAAGCGGGACAGCGTGGTGGCGCCGATCTCCGGGCCGGCGCGGAGGAAGTCGGCGAGATACGGGCCCACGATCGGGCCGGTGCCGGTGATGTTGTTGGCGACGATCGTCGCCCAGTAGGAGCGCTGATCGAAGGGCAGCAGGTAACCGGTCAGACCCATCACCAAGGTGAGGATCAGGAGGACCACACCGATCACCCAGTTGAGCTCCCGCGGGTACTTGTAGGCGCCGAAGAAGAAGGTGCGCCCCATGTGCAGGAAGATGCAGACGATCATCACCGAGGCACCCCACTTGTGCATCCCGCGGACGAACTCCCCCATCCAGACGTCGTTCGTCAGGTGCGTGATCGAGCCGTAGGCCTGGGTCGGCGACGGCGTGTAGTACATCGCCAGGAAGACGCCGGTGATCGCCTGGAAGGTGAAGGCGAAGAGGGTCGCCGAGCCGAGCGTGTAGAACCAGTTGGTCCCCTTCGGCACCTTCCGGTAGAGCACCCCGGTGAGGAAGCTCGCGCCGCCGGTGCGCTCGTCGACCCAGCCGAGAACGTCCCCGCCCGCCTCCTTGGCGACGTCGGCGGGCCCGGCGCCGTTTCGCCGTTCGCGCCGTTGGTGCGCTGCCCGGGCGGCGCCGGACGGCTCAGCGGACCTGGTTTCGGAAGCTTCGGCACGGCTCGCTCCCTACGGCGGCGGCGGCACCGAGGGCCGCGGCGGGTAGATGTAGTTCCAGATGCCGCCGGTGAACTCACCGGGGTCCCGGGCTCGCACCGGGTCGAAGTGATTCGTGACGCTGTACCGGGGACCCAGCTCGACCTGTCCGTTGGTGACCCGCGTCTGGAAGCGGTCGAGGGGGCGCACCGGCGGACCTCCAATCCGCTCACCGAGGAAGCCGTAGACGCCGCCGTGGCAGGGGCAGATGAAGTTGCCCGCTGCCTGGACGAAGTTGACCGGGCAGCCGAGGTGGGCACAGCGCGTGGAGATCGCGATGTACTCGCTCGAGCTCTCCTTCTCGTATCCCGATGGCAGGCCCGTGAGATTGGGATCGCCCTGTCGCACGAAGGCGGTCGTCTTGCCGGTCTCGCCGATGTTCTCCACGGCGGTGATCACGACCGGCCGATAGGTGCCCGGGCTGAAGTCGGAAAGGGGCCCGACGGCCTGCCAGGGCTCCTCCTCCTGTTCGAAGAGAGGCGCTGCGGCGAAGCCGATCGCAGGGAGCACGATCGCGGCCCCCGCGAGCCCACCGACAGCCTGCACGGCGATCGAGAGGGCGGTTCGCCGGTTCATGGACTCGCCCTCGAAATAGCCGGGCGGCTCGGGCTTCGGCAGTTCCTTCGGTGCCCCCCGCTTGTCGTTTCCCTGGTCAGCCAATGTTCGGGATGTCCTCGGCGGCGAAGCCTATCGAGTCGGCTGCGAGGGCCAGAGCGTCGCTCATGCCCGCCCGGCCCGCGGTTTCGGCGGCGCTTCTGAGCAACAGATCGGTCGCGTCCGTCTGATCGTGGCGCAGGGCCTCCTTGGCCCGCTTGTGCTTGGGGTTCGTCCCCGCGCCGACCGCGACGCTCGCCGCGAGCCAGAGCGCCGCGACCCGCTCCGCGCCGGAGCCGTCGCCATTCTCCGCGTGAACCTGCGCCGCGAGGCTGATCAGGTCGGCGAGCTCGCGGACGGCATCGAGGTCACCCCGGCCGGCCAGGCGCTCCAAGCCGAGCGCATAGAGATAGTCCCCGGCCAGCAGCCGCAGGTCCCCGTCGGCGCCGTCGATCAGGCGAGGGGTCTCGTAATGCAACAGGTAGCCCTCCCTGATCGCCTCGACCAGGAGCATGTACTCCCCGGGCGCCTCCCTGGCGCGAGGCCCGCAGGCGGCGAGGGTTCCGAGCGCGGGCTCCTCATCGGTGTCGCGCACATACGGCGAGATCACGTTCTCGCCGTCGCGCAACAGCGAGGCCAGGGCGGACAGGGGGGTCGTGGTCGACGCCATGCCTGAGATCGAGATTAAAGCGCCAGTCAGTCGAGGGCCAGCTCGAAGGCCTCGCCCGCGGCGTCGATCGTCCCCTCGATCGCCGCGTCGTCGTGGGCCAGCGAGGGGAACCAGGCCTCGAACTGGGAGGCGGGGGGGTAGACGCCGCGCTCGAGCAGGGCTCGGCAGAAACGGCCGTAGGCCTCCGTGTCGCAGGCCTGTGCGCCCGCGAAATCCCGTACCGGATCAGCGCTGAAGAAGACCGTCACGAGGCCCGGCACGCTGCTCACCTGGACGGCACGGGCACCGGCGGCCCGGCGGAGGCCGGCGGCCAGATGCTCTGTGATCGACTCGATCCGGCCGTAGGCCGGGCCGTTGAGCTCGCGGAGCGTGGCGAGTCCCGCCGCCACCGCCAGCGGGTTCCCGGACAGCGTCCCGGCCTGGTAGACGTCGCCGGCCGGAGCGATGCGCTCCATCAGCTCGCGCGAGCCGCCGTACGCGGCCGCCGGCAGGCCTCCGCCGACCACCTTTCCCATCACGGTCAGATCGGCCTCCGTCCCGAGCAGCTCCTGGGCGCCGCCGCGCGCGACTCGGAAGCCGCTGATCACCTCGTCGAGGATGAGCAGCGAGCCGGCCTCGGCGCTCGCATCCCGCAGGTGATCGAGGAACCCCGCGTCCGGCGGCACCACTCCCATGTTGGCGGGCACCGGCTCGGCGATCACCGCCGCCGGCTGCGTCATCGCGACCGCGTCCGACAACGCGTCGGTGTCATTCCAGGGCACGATCACGGTGTCGGAGGCCTGCGCCTCGGTGACGCCCGGGCTGGCGGGGACCCCCGCCGTCGCCAGCCCGGAGCCGGCCTCGGCGAGCAGTCCGTCGACGTGGCCGTGATAGGCGCCGGCGAACTTGACGATCTTGGTGCGGCCGGTGACCGCACGTGCGAGCCTCAGCGCGGACATGGTCGCCTCGGTGCCTGAGCTCGTCATCCGGATCATCTCGACGCTCGCGAACCGCCCGGTCACCTCTAGAGCCAGCTCCACCTCACCGGCGGTCGGGGCCCCGTAGCTGGTGCCGTGGCCCGCGGCCTCGCGGACCGCCTCCACGACAGCAGGATTGGCGTGGCCCAAGATCAGCGGCCCCCACGAGGAGACCCAGTCGACGTAGCGGTTACCGTCGACGTCCCAGATGTGCGGCCCCTCCCCCCGCGCGATGAAGATCGGGTCGCGGCCGATCGACCGCATCGACCGCACTGGGGAGTTCACCCCGCCGGGCATCAGCTGGATCGCCCGCCGGTACAGCTCCTCGGAGCGGCTTATGAGTGCTCCGCCTCCCAGCGGGCGTAGTCGTCGGTGAAGTAGTGGAGGCGGACCTTCTTGAACTCCGTCGAGGAGTAGAGCACGGCGCGATCGTCGCCGTGAAGGTCGTGCTCGTCGGCGATCCCGTCGAGGATCGCGTCGCATTCCTCCTTCGAGCGGCCGTGAGCCATGGTGAAGACGCTGTAGGGCCAGTCCGCGTAGGTCGGGCGCTGGTAGCAGTGGGAGATCCCCCGGACCGCCGCCATGCGTGCCCCCACCTCGAGGATCTGATCCTCCGGCACGCGCCAGACCCCCATGCCGTTGGCCGAAAAGCCCGCTCGGCGGTGATAGAGGATGGCGGCGACCCGGCGCAGGATCTTCCTCTCGACCATTCCCTGCAGATGCTGAAGGAGCGCGCCGGTGTCCATGCCGACCTCCTGAGCTGCGGCATCGTAGGGACGGTCGGTGGCTTCCATCGGGCCCTGCAGGGCTCGGATCACCGCTACGTCGAGGTCGTCATACGGCTGGCGGTCGAGCTCGCGGGGCGGGGCGGCCTGGACGGCGGCGGCGAGGGCCTCCGTTCCCCCCTCCATCTCCAGGTTCATGTTGATCTTGAAGAGCTGCAGCGTCGGCAGCTGGCGAATCGACTCGGCGCCGGTCAGTCTCTGCAGCGCCTCCAGCGTCCCCTCCAGCCCGAGCTCGGAATCGGGCGGCGTCGCGATCGTGAACCAGAGGTTGAACTCGTGGGTCCGCAGGTAGTTGTGCGAGACGCCGGGGTGGGAATTGATGATCTGGGCCGGACGGTGGGGGTTCTCGGAGTCGACCTTCGCCGCGACCAGCATCGAGCTGTACCCGAGCGCACGGGTATCGAAGATCGGGGTGATCTCGCGGATGATCCGCTCGTCCAGGAGGCGCTGGGTGCGGGTCTTGACCTCACCCGGATCGAGCTCGGCCTTCGCGGCGATCGCGTCGAAGGGGCGCGCCTCCAGCGGGTAGCTCGACTGGAGCAGGTTCATGAGCCGCTTGTCGGTCTCGTCGAGCGGGATCGCGGCCCCGCCCTTGCGCGAGCGGAGTTTAGGTCTCGCAACCGCTCTCCCAGCGGCGCCGCCTTTGACCGATGCCGGTTCGGAAGCGGGTTTGTTCACTGGCGGACGGCTCCCATGAAACGGATCGCGCTCACGCGCGCCCTCGCATCAGCCAGGCGGCGGCGTCCTTCGCAAAGTAGGTGATGATCATGTCGGCGCCGGCCCGGCGGATCGCGGTGAGCGACTCCATCGCCGCAGCCCGCTCGTCGATCCATCCGTTCGCGGCGGCGGCCTTCAACATCGAGTACTCGCCTCCGACGTGGTAGGCGGCGAGCGGCGCGCCGGTCGCGTCCTTGACCCGCCGGATCACGTCGAGGTAGGGGAGCGCGGGCTTCACCATCAGCACGTCCGCGCCCTCCTCGAGGTCGAGCTTGGCCTCGCGCACGGCCTCGTCGGCGTTGGCGGGGTTCATCTGGTAGCCGCGGCGATCGCCGAACTCGGGCGTGGAGCCCGCGGCCTCGCGGAACGGGCCGTAGAAGGCGGAGGCGTACTTGGCGCTGTAGGCGATGATCGGCACCGACGAATGACCCTCCTCGTCGAGCTGGCTGCGGATCGCGCCCACGCGCCCGTCCATCATGTCGCTCGGCGCGACGGCATCGGCTCCGGCGGCGGCGTGCGAGATCGCCGTCTTCGCCAGCAGCTCGATCGTCAGATCGTTGTCCACCTCACCCTCGCGCACGATGCCGCAGTGACCGTGCGAGGTGTACTCGCAGAGGCAAACGTCTGTGATCACGACGACCTCCGGATGCGCCTCCTTCAACGCCCGGACGGCCATCTGAACGACGCCCTCGTCGTCGTAGGCCTCGCTCCCGACCTCGTCCTTGCTGGCCGGGATGCCGAAGAGGAGCACTGCCCTGACGCCCGCCGCGGCGATCTCGGTCACCTCGGCGACGGCCTCGGAGATCGAGAGCCGCTCCATCCCCGGCATCGACTCGATCGGGTCGCGGACCCCCTCCCCCGCCGTGATGAACAGCGGCTGCACCAGATGGTCGGCGGTCAGGTCGGTCTCGCGGACGAGGTCGCGGAGGGGCTCGGTGCGGCGGAGCCGGCGGAGGCGGGTGGCTGGGAAGCTCACGGGGTTGATTCTAGGGCGGTCCCCAAATCGCCCGGCGGGCGGGTCCTGTCGCCCGAGAGGCGCTTACGCGAAACGGCGCAGGGCCAACCGCGCCAGGATCAGGTAGGCAACCGTCAGCAGCGCGAGGTGCAGCAGCGGCAGGCCGAGTGCCGGGCCCGACGCCGAGAGAGCCCCCGAGAGGGCGTCGACCGTCGCGCGGAATGGGAAGGCCCCGGCGATCACGTGGATCACGTCGAGCAGGGTCTTGCCGACGGTCCCCGAGGGGACCAGCGAGATGAACGCGACCGGCAGCGCCAACGCGAAGGCGAGCAGGGCACTGGCGCGCACTTCGCGAGCGGCCGCGCCGATGGCGAGCCCCAGTCCCGAGGAGGCCGCACCCGCGAGCAGGATCGCGGGAATGATGAGATAGATCCGACCCCACGAGATCGACTCGAAGGGCGTGATCGCGGCGAGCATCAGCAGGGTGACCGCCAGCGCCGCCCCGGTCCCGAGCACCGCCTTCTCGACCAGGAGCCCGGTGCGGCTGACCAGGCCCCGGGTGAGTCGCGTGAAGGTGTTCTCCTCCCGCTCCAGTGCAAGGGAGCCGGAGACGAGCAGCACCGTGACGAAGAGCAGCGTGATGGAGGCCGCCACCGCCACCGCGAAGGTGTCGAGCGGCGGCACGCTGCCGCCGATCACCTGCTTGTCGACGGCGATGGGCTGGCGCACCGCCGCGAGCAGGTCATTGGCGAGCGCCAGATTCTGCCGGGCCAGGCGGGCGAAGTCGCTCACCTGCGTGACCTGGCTTCGCTGGGCGGGCGGCAGGGTTGGCGCGACGGAGTTGAGGATCTGCTCGGAGCGCTGCAGGCCGAGGATGTGGACGGTCTGGTTGAGGAACGGGATCGTGAACTCGCCGCCGTTGGCGAGGATCTGCTCGTAGTTCCCGGCGACGCCGCTGATCTTCTCGGAGAGGAGCAGGTTCGCCTGCGTGAGCAGCGAGCTGATCCGGTCGTCGACGAGCTGGGCCTTGAGCGGATCGTCGTTGTTGACGATCACGTCGACGGTCGCCGGCTCGGTCCCGTTGGTGCTGAGCTCGGCCTGCAGCTTGCTGATGAAGTCCGGCGGCAGAATCAACCCTCCGAGAACGTCGCCGTCCTTCACCTTCTGTTCGACCTCAGCGCGGCTCGAGACGTCGACGCACTCGATCTTCGCGCAGAGCTGGCGACTGCGCCTCGTCCTGGCTGAAGCCGCCGTTGCCGAGGCTGAGGCCGGTTCCCGTCGGGATCTGGTTGAGGAAGGCGACCCGCGGCTTCTCGGGACCGCGCGAGATCGCCAGCCCGATCAGCACCGCCAGGACGATCGGGTAGACCACCAGCAGGCCGCTGACCAGCGGCGAGCGGCGGAGCAGTTGGAGGTCCTTGAGCAGCAGCCAGCGCATCAGTGGCCGCGCTTGTGGAGGAAGCGGACGAAGTCGTTCTCCGGGTCGGCGGCCGTGCCCTGCGGGCGAGGGCCGGCCGCGCGGCGCATCTCGTCGAAGCCGCCGTCGAAGATCGTCTCGCCGTCGGCCAGCACGACCAGGCGGTCACCGTAGTGACTCGCCTCGTCGATCTGGTGGGTCGAGTAGATCACCGTCGTCCCGGCCTGGGAAAGCCCCGCGACGAACTCCCAGAGACGGACTCGCTGGCTCGGGTCGAGGCCCGAGCTCGGCTCGTCGAGCAGGAGCACCGACGGATCGCCGAGCAGGCCGATCGCGATGTTGATCCGCTGCTGGTTTCCGCCAGAGAGCGAAGAGACCTGGTCGTGGCGGCGCTCCGCGAGCCCGGTCTGAGCGAGCATCCGCTCAATCGTCGCCTCCACGTCCTGCACCCCCTCCATCCGGGAGAACAGGCTGAGGTTCTCCTCGACCGTCAGCCTCCGGTAGAGACCCGCCTGCTGCGGGACCCAGCCCACCTCGCCGTTCGCGCGGTCGATCCGCCCCGAGTCGGCCCTGGTGATCCCGGCGAGGATCGAGAGCAACGTCGTCTTGCCGGCGCCGTTCGGCCCGAGCAGCGCCAGCAGCTCGCCGCGGTTCACCTCGAGGCTCACCTCGCGCAGTGCGGGCCGCTCGCCGAAGGCCTTCGAGAGGCCCTCCACCTCGAGCACGGGGTCAATCGGACGCCGGCGCGCCAGGGGGGCCTGCTCGCTCATCGCGCGAAAGCTAGTGCACTACGCTCCGCCGCTGATGCGCCTCCTCTTCATAGGGGACGTCGTCGGCAAGCCCGGACGGGAGGGCCTGGCGTCGGCGATGCCCGAGCTCCGGGCCGAGCGAATGCCCGATCTGGTCGTCGCGAACGGCGAGAACGCTGCCGGCGGCGTCGGCATCACGGAGGACACGGCCAAGGCGATCTTCGAGACCGGCGTCGATGTGATCACGCTGGGCAACCACACCTACAGGCACCGGGACGTATACCCGTACCTCGACTCCGAGCGGCGGATCGTCCGCCCCGCGAACTTTCCGGCGAGCAATCCGGGGCGCGGCCACACGGTCGTCGAGGCAGCCGGGATGCGCGTCGCCGTGATCAACCTGAGCGGACAGATGCACATGCGAGTCGAGCGCAACCCCTTCCCGGCGATCGACGAGCTCCTCGAATCGCTGGCCGGCGCTGCGGACGCCTTCGTCGTCGACTTCCACGCGGAGCTCACCAGCGAGAAGGTCGCGATGGGCTGGCACCTGGACGGACGCGTCGCCGCTGTGCTCGGCACCCACACCCACGTGCCGACCGCCGACGCCCGCGTGCTGCCGGGCGGGACGGCTCACATCGCCGACGTGGGCATGACCGGCTCGCGCGCCGGAGTGATCGGCGTGCGCCGCGAGCAGGCGCTACGCGCCTTCAAGACCCAGATGCCGGTCCGTTTCGACGGCGCGGACGAGGACGTCTGGCTGATGGGAGTCGCGGTCGAGATCGGAGACGACGGGCTCGCTCGTGGGGTCGAGCAGATCCTCGTCCCCGTCGCCACCTAGCGGCACCGTCCCGGCCGCCAGCATGGCGATCAGCAGGAACGGCAGGAACCAGGGGATGTAGAGGTAGAACCAGTGGTCGACGGTGAGCTGCATGCCGATCATCACCGCGGCGCCGAGGGCAGCGACGGTGACGTGGTCTCGGCGGCGTGGCCGGAAGGCCACCAGCACCGCCAGGCCCACGACCGCGATCTTGACCACGGTCTGCAGCCAGCCCAGCGAATGGGCCTGTCCCCAGATGCTGAAGGGAGAGTCCCGGCCGCCCTGCTCGGCGATCGTCCGGTGCCAGAAGGTCGAGAGGCCGGGGTCCTGAAGAGCCTGGAAGCAGACGACCAGGACCGTCAGCGCGAAGGCGATGGTGAACGGGATGATCACGCGCCCGTAGCGGCGCACGGATCTTCCGGTGGTCGCACCGTAGGTGGCGAACAGGGGCCCCAGGGCAAGCGGGGCGAATTTGGTCATTGACGTGAGGCCGAGGGTGATCCCTCTCGGGATCGGCGAGGTCA
This sequence comes from uncultured Solirubrobacterales bacterium, assembly GCA_963763955.1. Lineage (GTDB taxonomy): Bacteria > Actinomycetota > Thermoleophilia > Solirubrobacterales > 70-9 > DASUPK01. Next base: position 61,883 of record CAVXQP010000022.1, read on the forward strand.
GGCATAAGAGGGTCGCCGCCAGGCCGAGCGAGACCAGGGCGTCGTTCGTGTTCGATTCCAGCGCGAAGGCCGTGTACGGGCACGCCGCCCAGGCGAAGCAGAGCAGGATCCCGAGGTCGGTCCCTCTGCGGCCGCGGCGGAGCCTGCGGCCGAGCAGAAAGAGTGCGCCCATCGTCCCGAGGTCGAAGAAGATCGAAGCCGCGTGAGCCGCGGGCAGGTCGTCCCAGGTGCCACTCCACGGGAGGGCCTGCTCGAAGGGGACGTACGCGTAGTAGGCCACCGGCCCGTAGGTGTCCCCGGACGCATCGTCCGAGGGGAAGTTGCCGTAGATCGGCTTCTGGTCTCCGATCCGGTCGGCGCCGATCACCCCCGAATAGCCGACGTCGATCACGTTCGAGTCGATCACGTTCAGCGTGATCCGGCCGGCGATCAGCGCCACGGTGAGGACCGCGAGCACCGAGATCGGAATCGAGGGTCTCAGGCCCGAACCCCTCACCCTGCGGAACCCGAGCCAGAGCGCCCTCGCGAGCAGGTAGATCAAGGGCGGGTAGGCGAGCGGCACCGAGACCCCGATGTTGCCCTTGTTGAAGAAGTAGTGGGAGAGCCCGAATCCGGCGACGATCACGAGCAGGTCGAGGTGAGCGAGCCGGAACGGGCGCCGCCAGTCGAGCAGCCCGAGGACGAAGATCGCGCAGAGCGGAAGCCAGACGTATGGCGCGTTGATCGTGCGGCCGAAGGCCCCCGGATAGCCCCGGGCCATGCGCCAGGCGACCTGGTAGCCCGTCCAGGACTCGAGGATGTTTCCCCCGTTCGGGTCGATCACGACCTGCACGATTTCGTTGCCGCCGGTGAAGAACCCGACCTCCCAGAGGCCGGTGGACTGGTTGCGGCTGGCCGAAGGGGTGAGGCCCGGATGGTCCTTGCGCGCCGCGATCGCATTCGGGTCGGTCTTGGCGATCTCGATCGCCTTCGACTGACTGATCTGCGGCACGCTCGCCTCGGCCAGGCCGGGCAACAGCAGCATGACGATCAGCGCGAGGGGAACGGCGAGGGCGAGAAGGCGGCCTACTCGTCGAACGTCCACAGCTTGTTGCCGATGAAGTTGAACGGCATCGCGATCGCGACCGAGATGGCCTGTGCGGGCAACTCGCCCATCCCTCCGCCGACCAGGAGCTTGAGAGCGATCAGGTTGACGATCAGCGCGAGGACGCTGACCATGAAGAAGCGCACGGCCTGGAATCCCGCGTGACCGTGCTTGGCGTCGAAGGTCCAATGGCGGTTCCACCAGAAATTGTTCATGACCGCAACGCAGAAGGCGAGGATCGCGGCGACGATGTAGTGGACGCTCAGCGGTCCGTTCACGAGCGCGAAGACGGCGAGGTTGACGATGTATCCGGAGGCCCCCACCAGGCCGAACTGGAGGAGCTGGATCCAGTTGCCCGGCTTCAGGGTGCCCCGGCCGATCCGCTTGGCGGTTTGGACCGAGGTCATCCCCGAGATCCTCCATTCACTCCGAAGTGCTCGAGGATCACCGGCGCCAGGTCGCGCAATGCCCATTGCGGCCGCTTTCCGGGCCTCTTCGGCCCGCAACCGACGAAGACTGCGGGAGCGAGAGAGTCCCCGCGCCCGAGGGAACCGTGGCTTCCTCCTCCGGCGTGGCTGATTCCGCCCCAATCGACACACTCATAGCCCTCGGTGGCGGAGATCAGGATGTCGCCGGCGTGCGGGGAGACCAGCGCGGACCAGAGCCGGGCGAGCGCGTCCGGATACTGCTCGGACTCGAAGCGGCCCCGGGTGATGTCCGCCTCCAGCGCCTCTGGCTCCCCGCTCACCGACCAGTGGTTGCCGCGCACGTCCCGCAGCTGGCCCCCGGGCCGGAAGCGGAACTCGCAGCCGTCCCGCTCGACCACGGCCTCGACCCGATCGGGATCGTCGAGACCCACGCCGGAGCGTAGGACGGGCGCGCCGTCCTCCCCGGCGAGCCAGGTGACCAGATCGACCCCGGCCAGCTCCCGCAAGCGCAGGCGGGCGCGCTCGTGGGTGCCTGGATGGCGGCGGCCCGTGTCGAGGATGTAGACGGCTCCGGCGCGCGAGGTGGGGCTGACGGCGATCTCGGCCTCCTCCGGCCGATCGGTGTTCGGCTGCAGCACCGCCCAGTCCTCCGCCAGCTCGTCGGCCAGCGGCAGCGCGTGCTCCACCGCGGTCTGTGCGTGGTCCGCGGTGAGGAGCACCGCGTGGTCGTCCAGGAAGGCGTCGAGGCCGCCGCCCGCATCGACGATCCGGGTGAACATCGCGTCCGCCTTGGCGATCGAGTCGATCGTGGCGTCGGGACCGTGCCTGTGCGAGTGGAAGTCGTTGTCCGGCAGGCTGAAGAGGAGGAAGTCGTAGGCGCCCTCCGCGACCAGGGACTCGGCGACGCAGGCCGAGTACTCGTCGCGCGTCCCGGGCCGGGTGAACGACGGCCCGCAGCCGGTCGGCCGGCTGGCGTAGAGGTCGCCGTAGAAGAACTCGTCCGGGCCCCAGACGGCGTGGCGGAAGTTGGCGGCGGCGGCGGCGCGGCGAACCAGGCCCTCGAGGCCGAGCTGGTGGCGATGGCGCCCGCGGTAGATCAGGAAGGGGGTCGCGGCGGTGCGGATCCCAGAGTCCCCCAGCCGCTCGAAGACCGTCTGCGCCTCCCAACTCAGATGGTCGAGGTTCATGTTGTAGACGAGGTCGTACATCGCCCGGAACAGCCCGAAGGTTCGGGTCGCCTCGAAGGAGGAGCCGTACTCGATGTAGCGGCGCTCGAGCCGGTGGTACCAGTTCATTCCCATCACCCAGTGGCCTGCGGGACCCAGCCCGGTCAGCATTTCTGAGCTGGCCACCGGTGTGACGGAGGGAAAGCTCGAGACGACGTCGGTGACGATCTCCCCCCGCTCGACCAGGGCGCCGAAGGTCGGGGCGACGTCTGATTCGATCGCGCGCAGCAGCATCTTGGGGTGCATCGCATCGACGACGACGAGGACCAGCTTCCGCGGCATGGCTAGGCGAGGGGTCGGGACGTCGGATTCATCCAGACTCGATCATCTAGCGCAGAACCCGGAGGCCCTCGTGTTTGCGCTCGGCCCGCCGGCGGCGCGATATCCACACCCATAACAGGGCCACCAGGACGAGCAGCGAGAAGGGCTTGAGGACCAGGCTGACGACTGCGACGATCACCGCCGCCAGCACCACGATCGCAGTGACCCCGCCCGAGGCCTGCAGGTCCGCTCCGCTGATCCGGTCCTGCTCGCGACGCGCCGCCCCTGAGGCGACGTCCCGGGCGACCACCGCGGCCAGCCCGGCTCCGATCACCCCGACCGGGAGGGCCGGCCAGAGCGCCTCGCCGGCGCCGTTGAGCGCGGCCCCGCACGCGAGCACGCCGAGCGGCGCGGCGCCGACGACAGCGCCCCAGCTGGGCATGATCGGCGGGAGAACGACTCCGAGGATGAGCCCGACGGCGATCGCCAGACCCAGCCCCTGGCAGGTGGCGAGGAGCATGATCGGGGCCGGAGGCTACAGGGACTCCGCTGAACGCCAGCTCAGCTCTCTTCGCCATCAGCGGCCGCCACAAACACCGCGGCCGAATTGCCGCCACACTGTTCGCGATGACAGAGCCGTCCGAGCAGACCGGTCAGCCCGGCCGCCCCAGCGAGCACCCGCGTCGGCGCCGCGCTCACACCAGATCGCGGGACCTGGAGCGCTATGCCGGCCTGTTCGCGCGGCGCACCCAGGTCATGCGCTCCTCCGCGATGCGTGACCTGATGGCGATCACGGCGCGTCCGGAGGTGATCTCGCTGGCGGGTGGCCTGCCCGACACGTCGACCTTCCCCTCCGACAGCTTCGCCGCGCAGATGGCTCGGATCGCCCGCGAGTCCTCCGCGGAGGCTCTGCAGTACGGGCCGACCGAGGGATTCGAGGAGACCAAGGCCTGCATCCTCGAGGTGATGGGGGCCGAGGGAATGGCGCCGGATCCCGAGGACCTGATCGTCACCACCGGCGGCCAGCAGGCAATCGACCTGATCGCGAAGACCCTGGTCGACCCGGGCGACCCGGTGATCTGCGAGGCGCCGACCTATCCCGGCGCCGTACCCGCCTTCTGCAGCTACGAAGCCGACGTCCATCAGGTGAGCACCGACGAGGACGGGATGCAGATCGACGAGCTGGAGGAGCTGCTCTCGACGCTCGCCGCCGCCGGGCGCCGCCCGAAGTTCATCTACACGGTCCCCAGCTTCCAGAACCCGGCCGGCGTGACGATGTCCAAGGAGCGCCGTGGTCGGTTGGTGGAGCTGGCCCGCGAGCACGAGGTCCTGATCTGCGAGGACAACCCGTACGGACTGCTCCGCTACGGGGGCGATCAGCGGCCCACCCTGTACAGCCTCGACGGCGGCGACTACGTCCTCTATATCGGCACGCTCTCCAAGATCCTCTCCCCCGGGATCCGAATCGGCTGGGTCGCCGCCCCGCCGCCGGTTCTGGAGAAGATCGGGCTCGGCAAGCAGGCCGCGGATCTCTGCACCTCGACCCTGACTCAGTACTTCGTCCGCGAGTACTTCGCGGAGGGTCGCTGGCGCTCCTACATCGACGACCTGATCGGGATCTACCGTACCCGCCGCGACGCCATGCTCGACGCCCTCGAGCGCCACTTCCCCGAGCAGGCCGAGTGGACCCATCCCGAGGGCGGCCTGTTCGTCTGGGCCACCCTGCCCGACTACATCGACACCACCGACCTGCTGGCCAAGGCACTCCGCGAGAACGTGGCCTTCGTGCCCGGGCGGGCCGCCTACGTGGACGGCCGTGGAGGGTCCTCGATGCGCCTCAACTTCTCCGCCTCCCCCGACGATGTGCTGCGCGAGGGCATTCGCCGAATCGGGAACGTCGTCTCCGAGCAGGTCGCCCTCTACGAGACGATCACGGGTGAGCACCGGGCACCGGAGCCCGAGGAGGGCGACGAGCCGGGAGGGGACGTCGTCCCGCTGCCGAGGCGATCGTGAGGGTCGCGGTCCTCAAGGGGGGCAGCTCCTTGGAGCGCGTCGTTTCGCTCCGCTCCGCCGCCCGGGTCGAGGACGCCCTGGGTGAGCTGGGACACGAGACGATCGGGATCGATGTCGGCCAGGACCTCGTCCGTCGCCTGCGTGCCGACCGGCCCGACATCGTCTTCATCGCCCTGCATGGCCCGGGGGGCGAGGACGGCACCGTGCAGGAGCTGCTCGAGATTCTCGACCTTCCCTACACCGGGCCCGGGGTCGCGGCCTGCGCGCTCTGCATGGACAAGATCGCGGCGAAACACGAGATGCATTCCGCCGAGCTGCCGACCCCGGACTGGGCGGCGTTCAACGCGACCGCATTCCGGGAGCTGGGCGCCGCTGACACCCTGGAGGAGATCGAGGAGCGACTCGGCTTCCCGCTCGTGATCAAGCCCGCGAGCCAGGGCTCGTCGCTCGGGGTCGAGTTCGCGTCGTCCCGCGAGCAAGTCCCGGAGGCGCTGGTCGCGGCCTTCAGCTACGACGAACGGGTCCTGCTGGAGCGCTATGTGAAGGGCAGGGAGCTGGCCGTCAGCGTCCTCGCCGATCAGGTCCTGCCGGTGGTCGAGGCGATTCCGCGCGAGGAGGACTTTTTCAACTTCGAGGCGCGCTACGAGATCGGCCGCACGGAGTACCTCTGCCCGCCCGATCTGGCCGATGATCAGACGCGCTTCGTCCAGGAGCTCGCCACCAGGACCTGCCAGGTCCTCGGCTGCACCGGCTTCGCGCGGGTCGACCTGATCCTGGGCGACTACGGCCCCCAGGTCCTCGAGGTCAACGCGATCCCCGGGCTCACCGACACCAGCCTCTTTCCGATGGCCGCGGAGGCGGCCGGGATCGACTTCACCCAGCTCGTCGCGCGGATCCTGGCCACGCCACGGACGCGGCCGGCGAGCGAGGCGGCGCTGCCTACCTAGGGTTCCTCTCCCTGGGCGAAGTCCTCGGGCGTGACGTTGTCGAGGAAGTCCTTGAACTTCTCCACGACCTGCTCCTGGTCCTCGACCTCCTCGCCCTCGAACTCGATCGCCGACTCCTCGATCACATCGTCGGCGGCGAAGATCGGCGCCGACGTCCGCACGGCGAGGGCGAGAGCGTCGGAGGGCCGCGAGTCGATCTCCATCTCCGAGCCGTTCATCGAGATCGTGATCGAAGCGAAGAAGGTGTTGTCGCGCAGCTCGGTCACCGAGACCTTCTCGCACTTGGCCTCCATCTGATCGAGCACATCCGAGAGGAGGTCGTGGGTCATCGGCCGCGGTGTCGAGGCTCCCTGGAGCTTCATCAGGATCGCCGCCGCCTCCGGGTGGCCGATCCAGATCGGCAGGAACTTGTTCCCGTCCACGGTCTTCAACAAGACGATCGGCTGCTTGCCGACCATGTCGAAGCTCACTCCGTAGATGGTCATTCGCTGCACGCAGGTTCTCCTCAGGCGTCCGCACGAAGTATAGGAGCGGCCCAAGGCTCGCCAGGGGCTCTCCCGGCCGCCGTACCATCCGGAGGATGTCTTCGCCCTGCCGGCAGCAGACCTTCATCGACGCTCCCCTGGAGGTCGTCTGGGCGCTCGCCTCCGACCCGGACCGCCAGACCGAGTGGTGGCCCGACACACTCACCTTCGAGTGCATCGACGGCGCCTTCGAGCAGGGCTGTCATGTCCGAAACGTCCAGAAGCGGCCCTGGCCGATGTCGGACCTCGAGACCACGCTCGAGGTCGACCGGATGATTCCCGGCAAGGAGCTGACCATCCGCTGCATGGACACCGGCACCTACACCCGGTCGGTGCTCACCGAGGGACAGGGTGGCACCTTCCTCGAGATGGAGGCCGGGAACGACCCGACCAACCTCGGCGTCAGGATGCAGGTGGCGGTCGCCGGCAACCGGCTCTTCCGTCGCTGGGTCGAGCACGCACTGGAGCGGCTCCGCGGCGCCGCCGAGGCCGCCGCGGTCCATCAGGGCTGACCCAGCGCGCGGGAATTTGGAAGCTACTACTCAGGCTGTGCTGGCTTGTAGTCGCGATACTGCGTGGGGTGCGCATGGGCCCCCCATCACTCGATGCGGCCCACGCGAAGGCGCCGACAACCCGCCCGGCCGCGCCCGGCGGCCGGCGTCCTCTTGCGGCGCTCCTATGTCTGGCGGGCGCCGTCGCGTCGTCGGGGGCAGTCCTGCTGGTCTACCAGTCTCACTTCACGTTTCTCTTGGACGAATGGGTATTTCTGCTGGATCGCCCAGGCTTCAGCGTGAACGCCTTCCTCGACCCTTACAACGACCACATCGTCCTAGCTCCCATCTCGATCTACAAGGCACTGCTGGCGGCCTTCGGGATGAGCTCCGCGCTGCCGTTCCAGATCGTCTCGACCCTCGTCTTCCTGCTCAGCGTCGTCTTGTTGTTCATCTACCTGCGCCGCCGGGTGGGAGATTGGCCAGCGCTCCTCGGCAGCGTCCTGATCTTGTTTCTCGGCGCGGGCTGGAACGCATTGTTGTGGCCATTCCAGATCGCGCTCACCAGCTCGGTCTCGGCGGGTATCGGTGCTCTGCTGGCGCTCGACCGCGACGATCGCAAGGGCGACCTGGTCGCCTGCGCGATGCTCGTCGTATCCACCTCCTTCTCCGAGCTTGGGGTTATGTTCGCGATAGGCGCCTTGGTGAGCGTTGCGCTTGGACCTTCACCGCGGCGCCGCCGTCTCTACGTCGCGCTCGTGCCGCTGGTCCTCTATTGCATCTGGTACCTCGGCTGGGGCCATAAGGCAACCAGCGCGGCGAGCTTCCACAACCTCATCAACTCGCCCAAGTTCGTCTTCGATTCGGTGTCCCAGAATCTCGCCTCGCTGCTCGGGCTGGCGACTCCGCTGAACGGGCAAACAGGCCCGTATGTCGGCGGGCTCAACTGGGGGCGAATCCTGCTTGTGATCGCAATCGCCCTGGTGACCTGGCGGCTGTGGCGGGGCGCTCGGCCATCTCGCGGGCTGTGGGCGGTTCTGGCGGCCGGCGGGGCATTCTGGTTCCTCAGCGCGCTCAACGCGATCCCGGTGATACGTACGCCCACGATCGGTCGCTATCAGTATCCCGGCGCGATCTTCTTGCTCTTGATCACTGCGGAGCTCCTGCGCGGAGTGCGGATCGACAAGCGGCTTCTCGCAGCTGCCACTGCGGTCACTGCTGCAGCGGCGATCAGCGGCTTCATCTTCCTGCACGACGGTTACCGCCTGAGGAAACACCAGAGCGATCTTGTGCGAGCCGAGTTGGCAGCAGTGGAGATCGGCCGCGGACACGAGAGCGGCGAAGTCGTCAACGACCCCAGGGTTCTCGTCGTCCCCGACGCAAGCTCCTACTTCTCCGCCGTCGACGCGTCGGGCTCTCCGGCCTTCAGCGAGTCTCAACTTGCGGCGAGCAGGGATAAGAACCGCGTCGCGGCTGATCAGATCCTCGCCCCAGCGGAGCGGATCAAGCTGGGGCCCCTCGCACCTGCTGACCGACACGCTCGAGCAGGGGCTCGCTGCCATACCTGGCATGGGTCGCAGTCCGGTTCGGCGGCCGTGGCGCTTGGGCCTGGGGACTACACGCTGAGAGGTCGGCGGCTGACAGGAAGCACAGCCCAGGTAGGCGTCCCGCTCGAGGCGGCCCGATTCGCAGACGGAGCGTCGGTCAACCTCGGTTTTCTGGACCCGAAAGCTGCCTCCGCGCTCAGTGTTCCGGCCGACAACTCGAACCGTCCATGGCGCCTCTTTCTGCCGGCCGCCAGCGAGATGACCCTCTGCACGCTCGCCAAGGGTTATTCGCCGGGGACTGCCCCCTCCGCGACGGTCAAACTCTAGGGCCTTGGCCCCCAAGGCTTCCAGAGGGCTGGTTTCGCCCGGTGCCGATCCGTCCGGAACCGCTGAAACCCGCTGATAGAGCTATGGGCGATCCTGGACTCGAACCAGGGACCTCTTCCTTATCAGGACGGCGCAGGTGACGGCGGTTCGAGGGTCGTTTGGCGATCACTGCTGCAAATCCGGCATTCCTCGAAGCGGGTCTAGGAGTATCTGACGGTCGCTGGCGGCGGCTAGGGCTTCCAGCAAGCTTCCACCCGTCGGGGCACCGTAGCGGCCCCCTCTTTCCATCAGGGCTGGCCCCGACGCCCCAGCAGTTGAAGGGGAGAGGAGAAGAGCCGGTCCTAAACCGGACAGGCTCAATTAGCTGCTTTGCATGGAAAGCAGTACTCCGGGGCGAGATCTTTGATCGAATGCCCTGTAAGGAGGTTCAGTCATGGATCCTGCAACGCGCCAGCAACTGGTCGAGCGCGTCTGGCTTCTCGAGCAGCTCCGCGACGAAGCCAGGGTTCGCGCTCACGATGCGACCCGTGAAGCCCAACGAGCGCGAGAAAGTGCCGCGGAAGCCAGCGAACGAGCGGCAGGCCTTCATGACCGCGCGGCCGGTCTCGGCGATGAACTTGCAGACCTCCGCGACGAGCTGGGTGACTCCAGCGAGGCAGATGAGGAGCGCGCGGACGCACGAAGCGAGCGTGACGAGGCAGCTCTCGGGCTTGCGCGGCAACTGCCGCGTCCGGCCTAGGCCAGGGCCTCAGCAGTCGGTGCGGCCTTTCCCGACGACGAAGCCACCCGCCTCCTCATTCAGCACGCGTATGCCCTGCATGAAGTGAGCGCGCGCAGCCGGCGATAGCCGCTCGAGAGTCCGCTTGAAGGGATGCAGGTGCTCCTGAACTCGGGGCTCGGCGATCTTGCGGATTTCCTCGGTGAGACTGACGATCGTGCGGCGGCGATCCCGCTCGTCCTCGCGACGGTCGACCAGACCGGCCTTGTTGAGCTCCCCCACCAGAAGGCTGGTCGTTGCCACGGTCAGGCCGACGCGATCCGCGAGCTCCGAGACGCTCATAGGCCCCTCCAGCGAGAGCACGATCAGCGGTGGGAAGTGCCGCTCGCCAAGCGATCCCTCATCGAAGGCGCGCTGCAGCTCCTCGGGCTTCTCCTCCTCGCGGTCGGCCTTCAGCCCCTTGACGATCCCGGCGAAGAGCGCAATCAGCTCTCGCACCTGCTCGTCCAGGGACGAGGCACGAGCTTTCGTCTTCTTCTCCGCGGCGATGGCCATGTGCTATAACCCCTTGATCTTCAAACAGTCTTATTGTCTAACTACTTGTAAATCACAGTATATCCCCCCAGGAGGACCGCAATGAGCCCCGAGCAGATCCATGCAGACCATTCCGGCCCCCTGGCGCGAATCGCGCGCTGGTCCGCGGGGCATCGCAAGACCGTCCTGGTCGGCTGGATCGTGGTGCTGGTTGGGGTGCTGGGGGCCTCCAACGCGGTCGGCACCAACTACGCAAACAGCTCGTCGAGCGGGAACACGGACTCGCAGCGCGCGACGGATCTGCTGAAGCGGAACTTTTCCGCGCAGTCGGGCGACACGGATCAGATCGTCTTCAAAGCGACCAACGGCAAGCTCACGGACCCGGGAGTCCGGTCACAAATCGCGCCGATGCTGGCGAAGGTGGCTGCCCTTCCACACGTGACGGGCGTCGTCAGCCCCTATGCGAAGGGCGGTGGCGACCAGGTCTCCGCCAACGGCACGATCGCCTTCGCAGAGGTCAACTTCGACCAGCAGGGCTTCGACGTTCCTCAAGCCGCTGCAAAGAAGGTCATCTCCGTCGCCCAGAGCGCTTCGACGTCGAACCTCCAGGTCGCGCTCGGCGGTCAGGCGATTGAGCAGGCTCAGCAGCCGGCGCTCGGCACCGCAACCGGGATCGGTCTGGTGGCCGCCATCGTCATCCTCCTGATCACCTTCGGCTCGGTGGTCGCAATGGGTCTTCCAATCGTCACCGCCCTGCTTGGGCTGGGGACTGGGGTCGGGCTGATCGCCATTGGGACGCACGTCATCCAGATGCCGGACTTCTCCACCGAGGTCGCGGTGATGATCGGGCTGGGGGTCGGTATCGATTACGCGCTGTTCATCGTCACGCGATTCCGTGAGAACTACCGCGCAACGGCCCAGGCCACGGATGACACGGCATCGGCCATGGACGAGGCGGGTCTGGCGGTGGTTCGCCGCGCGAATGTGCAGGCGTCGATCGTTGCGGCCATGGACACCGCCGGGCGCGCCGTGGTGTTCGCCGGGACCACCGTGATTATCGCCCTGCTGGGTATGTTCGCGCTCGGAATCAGCTTCCTGAATGGGATGGCCGTGGCCGCGTCCCTCGGCGTCCTGATGACGATGCTCGCGTCGCTCACCGCTCTCCCGGCGTTGCTCTCGCGGCTCGGGCACAGGGTCGGGCGCCCGGGACGGCGGGAACGCCGCCGGGCGGCTGCTCTATCCGCGGCCGGCGAGGTGAAGCGACCGGCTGCCGATTCCGGATTCTGGCCGCGCTGGGCCCGTGTGGTCCAGCGCCATCCCTGGCCCTCCGCAATCGCCGGCGTGGCGATCATGGCGGTGCTCGCTGCGCCGGTCTTCTCCATGCGTCTCGCCTCGAGCGACGCCGGCAACAACCCAACAACAGACACCACTCGCAAGGCATACGACCTACTCGCCGAGGGCTTCGGCAAGGGCTTCAACGGCCCACTCCAGATCGTCACGGAGCTGCCCAAGGCAGCCGACACGGCCGTGCTCTCGCAGGTCACCTCCGCGGTTCGCGGTGATCCCGGCGTTGCGTCGGTGGGCGCTTCCCGGTTGAGCCCCGCCGGCCGGACCGCAGTGTTCAGCGCCTTCCCGCGCTCCGCGCCGCAGGATCAGGCGACCACGGATCTGGTCAAGCGTCTCAGAAACGACGTCCTGCCCCCCGTCGAGCAGAGCACTCATACAAGCGTGCTCGTCGGCGGGTCCACCGCGTCGCAGGTCGACTTCGCCAGCGTCCTCTCCTCGAAGCTGCCGCTGTTCATCGGCATCGTCGTCGTGCTGGCGGGCCTCCTGCTCATGGTCGTCTTCCGATCCCTGGTGATCCCCATTCAGGCCGCCGCGATGAACCTGCTTTCGATCGGTGCATCGCTGGGCGTCGTCGTTGCGGTCTTCCAATGGGGCTGGCTCGGAACCCTGCTGGGCGTCACCGGTGGGCCGATCGACGCCTTTATCCCTGTCTTCCTGTTCGCGATCGTGTTCGGACTCTCGATGGATTACGAGGTGTTCCTCATCTCCAGGATCCATGAGGAATGGACTCGTCGCAGAGATGCCTCCGAGGCCGTCGTCAGCGGTGTGTCGACTTCGGGCAGGGTGATCACGGCGGCCGCGGCGATCATGGTCTGCGTCTTCCTGTCCTTCGCCCTCGGAGACGACCGGGTGCTGAAGCTGTTCGGCCTCAGTCTCGCCACCGGCGTGTTCGTCGACGCCTTCGTGGTCCGCAGCCTGCTGTTGCCTGCGGTTCTGCAACTGCTTGGGCGCAGGACGTGGGCGCTACCGGGATGGCTCGATCGGCGACTGCCACACCTGGCGATCGACGCCGAACCCGACGAGCCGCGCCGCGACCTGCGGCCCCCGCAGCCGGCATTCGAGGACGCCGGCTAGCTCTCCTGGACCTGGATTTCCTTGATCTTCCCCTCGAGCTGCCCCATCACCGCGGGGTCGCGAGGCGTCGTCACGTCGCCGACGCAGCATCTCTCGGACGGCGCTGCTTTGCATGGAAAGCAGTACTCCGCCGGAGATACTGAGAGGGCTAGGGACCGAGAACCTCTTCAACGATCGACTCAACCGCGTCGAAGGGCGCACGCAGGGCACCCTCGATGTGGTGCCGCTCGGCCAGGAACTCCGGTGCGTTGTAGCTCAAGGCGACCGCTCCCTTCCCGTCCTCCCAAACCAGCACCTTGAGCGGGAGATCCAAACCCGCGAGCGGTGCCGCGAGCATTGCCGCCGCGCCCACAGTCGGCTTCCCAAACATGACGAGTTTCGAATCGGGCATCTGCACACCAACTTCTTCGGCTTGGCCGCTGTGATCAATGACCCTGAACAGCGTGAAGCCTCGATCCGCGATCACACCCGTCAGTCGGTCGACGGTTTGTGCGACGGACCTGCTGCTGTGCTTGGTGATGATCCCGGCCAAAGACTGCGGGTTGTCCGGCATCAGGACTCCTATTCCCTAGGCCTTCGTTCGCGCGCATGATTCTTGCACGGGGCCTCGCCACCTCGTGAGCGCGCCACCGGGCTGCGGGAGTAGCTGCTTTGGATGAGAAGTGGTCCCGCTTTGCATGGAAAGCAGCGGTTCTCGTGGCTCTCGCTAGGTCCAGGTCTCACCGGGGGCCTGGCCCCCTCAGCCCTGGCTGCCGACGAAGAGGTGCCTATCCGATTACGTGCAATTTCTTCGAGGTGATAAAGCGGTGGATGGCCTCGTTGGCGTGGTCCTGAAACGACGGGTTGGCCAGGTCGGGGAAGATCTCCGCTTGGTCGACCAAGGGACCGGTGAGCTTGTTGGCCGGGCTGGCGTAGAACACGCCGCTGGACAGGGTCGGGTCGGTGACGCCATCGACGAGTCGCTTCGCGCCCACGTCAAGTTTGTGGGCGAAACCCAAGGCGGGCATAACGTACTTGGCCGCTATACGCAGCGGCAATTTGAGCTCATCGGGTGCATGGGTGCCGGTGGTGTTGCCGGGGCTCACGGTGATGAATCGGCGGTCGGGGTATTGGCGGGCCAGGTAGGCCATCCAGAGGGCCCCGATGTACTTAGCCTGCCCGAAGGCTAGGTTGAAGTCAGCTTTTCCCTCGGCGAAGTAGCTGCCGTCGATGACGGTGGCGAGTTCATCGGCAGACGTTGAGACGAACGATGGCCGTTTCATGCGCAACGTCGGGACTCCCCTGGCTGCTTCGCTTCCGGCGAAGACCGCCACCTCGCCAAGTCGGTCCTCGGCCAGGAGCCCTTCTAGGAGGACGACGTGGCCAAGAACATTCGTCGCGAACACGGTGGTGACCCCGTCAGCGGTCAAGGCCATCGACTGCGGGCCAATGACACCGGCGTTCATGACCAGCGCGTCGATCGATCCGTTGATGCCCGCCAGGCCGGCGCGGACTGAGCCCGGATCGGCAACGTCCATGAGAACGATGTCGAAGATCTGCCGGCCGGTCGCGGCTTCGAGCTCACCCTTTGCCGCTGTCGCCCGCTCTTTGTTCCGGCACGCCAGGTAGATGCGGGCGATCTCGGGACGTAGTGCCAGTTGCCGGGCCACGTCCTTGCCGATCCCGACGTTGGCGCCCGTGATCAACACGGTCTTTTGCAGGGTTGTGCTCATCAGACTTCCCTCTCATCTTCTGTAGGTCCAGCCAGGGTTGGCGGGATGACGGCTAGGCCTCTCCTCTCGTTAGAATGTATGAGAGTCTTATCTAGGCGGCTAGCTTAGCAAACTAAGCTAATGACGAATACGAAACAAAAGCACATCGGCTCGCGGCAGGCGACGGTCGACGAGCTCGTCCTTCAGCTTCGGCAGTTCGTGATCGGCCTCCTGTTCGCGAGTTTCGAGGCCGCGGAGGCAGTGGGGGTGAATCCGAGCGATCTCGCCTTCCTCTGTCTGCTGCTCCTGCACGGGCCGAGCCCGGCCGGCCGGATCGCCGAGCTGACGGGCCTGACCACCGGGGCGGTCACCGGCGTAATCGATCGGCTCGAGCGCGCAGGTCTCGCGCAGCGGGTGGCCGATTCGAGCGACCGGCGAAAGGTGATTGTCAGGCCCGATGAGACGAAGATCGAGCGGGAGCTGCTCCCGCGTCTCGCGCACATCAGCCGGGCTACGGGCCCTGGCTTCTACAGGCGCTACGACGAAGGCGAGCTGGACGCGATCAAGGACTTCCTCACACGGTTGTCTTCCACTGACTCCTGACGCTCGGCTTCGCGGCACTCGTCGCGCGGGAGCTCGGCGGTCGCCGCCGCACTACTTCTTTGGACGAGAAGCGGCGGCTCGCATGGAATGCGGCACTCCCTGACGAGCGGATAAAGGACCGCGAAAAGAAGCGCTGCTTCTCGTCCAAAGCAGCAGTCAGTCCGGATCTTAGGAAGGGCGCAGACCAAATTTATCCGTGGTGCCCACAGGAATAGATCCGGGTTGAGCACGGAGTTCACCCGCACCGCTGAAAAGTATGTTCGGAGGGAGCCAGGAGAAATGGAGAAGGTGAAATGGCCGTATCAGACCAATTGAGCAAGTTGGCAGCTCGGGCCAAGGAAGCAGAAGACCGGGCGGCAGCCGCACAGGCCAAGGACATGGCCACTCTGGAGCAGGACGTTCAGCAGTCGCGTGAAACGGCGCAGGCCGATGCCGATCAGCTTCACAAGGACGTCGAGGAAGGCAAGGGGAAGGTCTCTGCCTGGTGGCACGACGTGCAGCGTTCGTGGCACGAACACCTCGCCGCAATTCGCGAGGACATCGACCGCAAGCGGGCAGAGGACAACGCCGAGCGAGCTGCGGTGAACGCAGATCAGGCCGAAGCTGACGCGTCGTTCGCGGTTGACTATGCGAATGCCGCGATCGACGAAGCCGAGTACGCGGTGCTCGATGCCGCGCTTGCGAGGAAGAAGGCTGACGAACTGGCGGCGGCACCTAGCTAGGTCTACAGGAGGGCGTAGGCGGCTCGAAGAACTGGCAGTGTGGGCACCTAAGGTCTGGGTCGCCTACTCGCCCGCCAGCGTGGCAACCGCTGCTATCCACGGCTCTCACGGTGGCGCTTCCGGGTGAGGGGCGTCGGATGCTCCGGATTGCCCATCAGCTGCCTGGCAAGCCACTCCGCCCCAGGCGCGCTCTCCTCGAAGAGGCGGGGGCTGGCGCCGCCGAGCCGCTTCGCGAGATCCGGGCCGAGCCGGCAGATGCCCTCGCGGGTCTCCAGAACGTCGCCTCGGCGAAGCTCGGTCGACTCGAGCAGATCGAGAGCGATCTCATCTGCGACAGGCCTAGCCGGCTCCATCAGGTCCGACGCGAGCGACGCGCGGTAGCGCTTGTCGGGCATGCATCAGCCCAAGCATCGGATCGAATCCCATGCGCTGAGCCGCGATCGTCGCCTCGGTCTCGAGGATCGCGTACAGGTAGTTGAGCATTGCGTGTGCGGGGGTGAGCGCCCGTTTCGCCCGCTTGCGATCGAGGCGAGAGGTGCGCGGGCCGGCAGTGTGCCAGTGGTCGGGTACCGATCGGCGCCAGCGCCTCTCGAACTCGATCGGGACCCGGGCGAAGGCCTGCCAGTACTGGCGCCCGGCGATCGACTCGGCGACCCGCAGCTCGCGCGTGCTCTCGGCGCTCTCCACCGCTGACGATTAGAGGGGCAAAATCACCCTCGCGGACCGCGCTCAGCTCGGTCGTCACGCCGAAGCCGACCGCCTCTGCCGGAAGGTCGAGCTGCTCGAGGTCGCGCGCGTCCACAACGCTGGACCCCGCGCCGGGCGCTGACATCCGTGGGATCCCCCTGCAAGAGCGGTGACCGAGCAACTGCTATTGCGTGAACAACCTCCGAGATGAACTCGACGAACGCACGGTCGTACTCGTGGAGCTCGAACGGGATTGGAGTAGGTGGTGGGGTTTCGGTGGAGGGCTCCGCCATGGCTGTGAATGGGGAGCGTACGGAGTCCGGTTTCGGTCGGCCTCTTCTCCTCTCCCCCCAGCAGTTGAAGGGGAGAGGAGAAGAGCCCGGTCTAAACCGGACAGCCCCGTGGGGTGCTGCTTTTGCATGGAAAGCAGCACTTTCGCCGAGCGGTTAGCTCAGCTCGAATCGAAAGCCGGTTTCCACACGTCACGCCCAAGCCGTGGCGCAGCGAAAAAGGCGTTTCTAAGAACCCTGCGCCTCGGAAGGGACGAGGCCGGGGAAGTAATTCGCGGCGATGCTCCTGACGAAATCGACGAGCTGCTCCGGGGTGGGCGGGTGATCGGGGTCGGTTAGCTCGGCGGGAATCGGATGCCCGGACTGCCGCGCATGCTCAATCATGCCGGGGCCGACGGCCTTGCCCAGGGTGCTGATCGCCTCGCCGTAGGCGATCTTGGTCAGCTGCCAGTCCGGCAGGGGCGGTGGGTGCATCTCCGGCCAGGTGGCCGGGTCTCTCGGTGTCTTCCGGGAGAGCAGATGCTCAAAGGAGCGGGCGGCCGCGTCGCGGTCGGTGAAGGGACCGCCGAGGTCCCAGACCTTGCGAAGCGTGGCGAGTAGCGAGGTGTGTCGGTACTCCTCGTTGATCACGATGCCCTCGTCGACCCACGGAGAGACGATGACCCCCGGCACGCGATAGCCCGAGCGGTCGAAGGTGAAGTCGCACTGCCCCTTGGGAGCGTCTGAGTCCGGCGGCGCGGCTGGCCCGGGCGGCACGTGGTCGTAGGTGCCACCGGGCTCGTCCCAGCCGATGAAGAACGTCGTGTTGTAGGCGTTGGAGCCTTCGGCGCTATCGGCTGCCTTGATCGCCCTGTAGATGCGCGCCAGGAAGTTCTCCCCGGCCACGATCGACGACGGCGGATCGACCGCCACGTCCACGTCGCCGCCGATGAAGGAGCGCCCGCACGCCGGGTGGTAGTCGCCGTGTCCGGCGATCAGGTTGGGCTCGATCAGGCTGAAGTCCGGCAGCGTCCCTTTGGCCGCGTCGCGCTCGAACTCCGAGAAGGGCACGAAATGCGTAGCCAGCCGGTCCTTGAGCCGCGGCATGTGAATCCAGCCCGTGAACGAGATCTGCATCGGCTCGGCCACGTACACCTTCCAAGAGCGCCCGTGCGCCTCGAGGCGGTTGAAGAGCGTCTCGGCGGTGTTCTCCGTCGTCCATTTCTTCGCAGGCGAGTTCGTCACGAACCCCGATGAGGTTCCGGCGGTCCAAGACGAGCGGTTCATGAACGTTTGCGAGGGAACCTCGCTGAACCAGTGGTCGAAGACGCCGAAGGCCCTGGCGATCCCGCTCAGCACCGGCACCTGTTCGGGCGTGTAGCCGGTCATGATCTGCGCGTACTCCTCGTAGGTGGGCTGGCGTCCGACCTCACCGGTGAAGGTGCTGATGTAGTCGGTGACGAACCCGTCCATCGTCGGCTCGCTCCCGGGCGGCGGCAGGTTCCACGGGGCGGTCACCTCCTCGCCGATCTTGAAGCGGTTGTGCTCGTCGAGGGTGTTAAAGAGCTGGGTGTTGGTGTGGTAGTACTCCTCGCCGGAGTCCGGGTTCGGGGCATCCATGTCGGTCGCCACCGTGTAGGGGACCGTCTTGCGCTCAGCGCCGTGCTCGGCCCACTCGGGGATCGGGTTGCTGAGGTTCTTGCCGATCACGCCCTCGAAGGTCTTGCCGTCGTCAGGGCGATAGAGGTGGCCCAGCAGGTTGTCGAACGACCGGTTCTCGAACAGCACGAGCACGACGTGGTCCAGCGCCTGGGAGCGGTCGCTCCTCACAGCCGTCGGTCAGCGGCGTCGTTCACCGGCGGCACCCTATCGCCGCGCTGACCTCAGCAAGGGCGAGAAGGCAGCCAGCCCGCAGAAGTATCGCTTTGGACGACGCCACCCCTCTCCCGCTGCGAGATACTGCGTGGGCGATGTCGCAGGAGAACATCTGGCACCTCAACGTCAGCTACATCGGCACCGGTGAGGACGGAGAACGCGCCAACCACATCATCGTCACGGCGCGCAGGCAAGGGAAGCCGGTCTACGGCGAAGGCCCTTGGTGGAACGTCGCTTACGAGAACGTCGAGACACGCGAAGCCGCGCTGAGTGCTCTCAGCATCGATCTGGACGAGATCGACCCAGGCTGGCGGGCCGTACTCGAGATCAGATAGGCGATGTCGGAGGAGAACGTCGAGGTTGTGCGGCGTCAAATCGAAGGGTTCCAGGCGGGAATGGAGCGTGGCGATCCCGGCGCTGTGTTCGATGCTCGGACCGTCGCTGCCGACGCCGAGTGGATAGTGCGCGAGGGGATGGACGGGAGGACGGTCTGGGTGGGCCGCGAGGAGTTCGTCCAGTTCATACGCACCTGGACCGAGGAGTTCGAGGGCTGGTCGATTCAGGTCGAGCAACTGATCGATGCCGGCGACGACCGAGTGGTCGCCCTCACACGCCAGTCGGGAACCGGAAAAGGAAGCGGCGTCCCGGTCGAGCTGGATCTCGGCCTGATCTACGAGCTTAAGGATGGACGCGTGATTCGGATTACGAACTACCTCACCCACGCCGAAGCCCTCGAAGCCGCCGGGCTGTCGGAGTAGCTGCTTTGGACGAAAAGCGGCTATCCGCTTTGCATGGAAAGCGACACTTCTCGCGTTAGGTTCCGGCGGGCGTGCTGAAGACAGGAGAGCCGGGTCTGGCGTGAGGACGGCGGCCCCGCTGCGCCGGATGGTGGAGAATCCGGACAATCGAGACTCCCGAGGTGACGCACCTCAGCTACCGGATCGCAACCACTGACAGGAGTGCCGCATCAGCACGCAGGCCGGCAACAAAGTGAATCTCTCGATGTCCGTGTCCGCCGACGGCTTCGTCGCCGGACCCAACCAGGACGAGGACAATCCGCTCGGCGTCGGCGGGATCGAGCTGCACAGGTGGCACATCGATGAGGGGCCCGAGAGCGGCGGACACCCCGTCAACAAGCAGGTGATGTCGGAGATGATGGACGGGATGGGCGCCTTCATCATGGGGCGGAACATGTACGGCCCGATCCGCGGCGAATGGGGCGACTCGGACTGGAAGGGCTGGTGGGGAGACGATCCGCCGTACCACGCTCCGACCTACGTCCTCACCCACCATGCCCACGATCCGATCGAGATGGAGGGAGGCACGACCTTCCACTTCGTCACCGAAGGGATCGAGTCCGCCTACGAGCAGGCGAAGGCGGTCGCCGGAGGCCAGAACATCTCCATCGCCGGCGGCGCCTCATGCGCCCAGCAGGCCCTCAAGGCCGAGCTGGTCGACGAGGTCGACCTCCAGGTGTCCCCGGTGATCCTCGGCGCGGGGGAGCGGCTCCTCGACGGCTTCGAGCCGGGAGAGCCGGAGCTCGAGCTGGTGCGCGTGCTCGAGGCTCCCGGCACGATCCACATCCGCTACGGGGTGGTCAAGTAGCACGCTCGTCCCACTCAGGAAACAGCGACGGCGAGTTGAGCCACTCTCTGTACTCGCGTGTGTCTATCGGTTCGGCCCATAGCTGACGAAGCGACCGATTCCTCGCACTGCCAGATAGGTCAGCGGCAACAGGATGACCAGCGCAAGTCCGCGCTCGGTAGCGGAGACAGCGATCAATTGAGCCACGCGTTGGCGAGGCTACCCGGGGGGCTGCCTCGATGCGCCGGTGCGCTCAGAGGCAGGTCGGCAAATCGCTGCTTCCATCGAACCGCCGCTTCTCGTCCAAAGCACTACTCCGACAGCCCGGCGGCTTCGAGGGCCTGGTCGCGGTCGAAATATTCCGCGCATCGAACAATCAGCCCGTCCTTGAGTGTGTAGACGAGCCACTGCCTCCAGTCCATGTCCATGCCGCTCGCCCTTGCACGCCCGGTGTATCGGACGGTGGCAAGCACTCTGTCGCCGGGCGCCTCGACGCATTCTTCCAGGCCGGCGCGAAGTCCAGGGAACGTCTCCATGTACCCCTCGATGTAGCGCCTCACGGCGACCCGTCCCCGGTGGGTGGCCGCGTCGGGGTCCTCAACGCTGGTCTGCCACTCGATTGTGGGCGCCTGAAGCTGCGAAACAGCCTCAAGGTCGCCCCGCTCGAAGGCGTTATACGCAGCCCGAACGATCTCGACGTTCTCCTCCGACATCCCCCACGCAGTATCTCTCGACGGAGTACTGCTTTCCATGCAAAGCGCTAGCGCGAGAGCTCCTTCGGCTTCACCAACGACACCAGCTCGGCGCTGCCGGGCGCCAGCTCGCGCCAGCTTCCGTTGAGCTCCAGCGTTGCCAGCGCCGCGGTCGGAAACTTGCTCCTCACTCGCGCGCTCTCAGAGCCCGGGCGGGCGAGGCTCAGGCCGAGGTCCTGGATGCCGGGGTTGTGGCCGATCAGCATCACCGATTCGACCTCGTCCGGCACCTCGTGCAGCACCTCGAGGAGGTCGGCTTCCGGGGCCGCGTAGAGCGCGGGATTGATCTGGACGTCGGCACTCTTCCCCAGGGCCGGCACGAGCCGTTTCAGCGTCTGGCGGGTGCGCCTCGATGGCGAACACAGCACCAGCTCGGGGGCGATCCCCTTCCGCCCCAGATGCTCCGCCATGACCTTGGCGGCGCGGCGGCCGCGAGCCGCCAGTGGCCGGTCGTGGTCGGCTAGCGTCGGATCATCCCAGCTCGACTTGGCGTGGCGCAGGAGATAGAGCCGTTTCATTCCGACCTGAAGGATGCCGAGAGCGGGCAACCGAAGGCAAGGCGGAAGCGGAAAATGAAGGTGCGCTGCCGCTTATCGCGCGAAAGGGCGGCGACCTACCAGGTTCCAAGAGTGCTGCTTTGCATGGAAAGCAGAGGTCTTGCCCGAGATTCTGCGTGGGGGGCTATCGAGGTTGACGGCTCTTCCCAGTCGATATACGGTCGCCTCGATGAAGGGGAGGAGTGGGGTCGTGAGGTGCTGGTCGCTCGGATCGTTCGTGGCGGTGGGGCTTGCGGTGTTGGCCCTCGTGGGTGCCCCGAGCGCCGCTGCGGAAGAGACACTCGCTGCGAGCTGCCAGCCGACCGAGAACATCTTCAACGCCGCAACCGGAGACCACCTGTTCGGCCAGGCCTTCAGCCCGCAGTTGAGCGGGAACCTCACCCGCGTCGAGCAAGCCCGGTCACGAATCTGCCTGCAGCGCGAAACGGCGCCGACAAGATGCGCGTTATCCGCATGACGAGAACCTAATCGCGCTCCCTTTAGCAGGGCTCAGGAAAGGCTGATCCGCCGCGGTGCCACTTGCCAATGAAAATGAACACCGTCGATGCCGGTGTGGGGACGCGGCGAGCTCGCCCTACTCCGACAGCCCGGCGGCTTCGAGCGCTTCGCGGGGGTCGCTGACGACAAGATCCCCGGACGATGCGCGGAACATTCGTCCATATCCAGGTCGAAGCGCCGGCCGCCGATTCGGCACAAAATAATCTCGCACTGAGAATGCTGAGAGTTAGCTGGCTCAGCATTTCAGGGGGAAGACTCGGCACACAACGAGTCCTTCCTAACGTTCAGGGGGCTTGCGAGGCTGCGGGTCCCCTGAACTCACTTAGAGAACATGGCCTACTCCCGCAGCCCGGCGTAACCGGGTAGATCCTTCCGGACAAGGGGCAATGGGAAGCAGCCCAAGCAATGGGAAGGAGCCCCGTGAAGATGAAGCTCAACGACAGTTCGATGGAACTGATTCGTTGTCAGACCCTCGAGAAGGCGGCTACCGACCTCCGTCGCGCCGCTGACGCAATGGATGACTTGTCCCACGTCAAACGGCCAGTGCTGGCACGTGACGTCGAGGACACGCGGGCAAATGTTGCCCTCGTCAGAACGTGGCTTGCAGTAGTCGATCAGGTCGGCTGGCCGATCGCCAACGGTTGAATCTAGGTCCGACTGCGTTCTACGTCGGCATCGCCCACGCAGTATCTCGCTGTCGGGCGCTCCAGTCTTAGCGCCCCCGGTCCTGGGACGGTTCGTCCCGGGTCGCAACCGGGCTTACCCGCCGTGTGTGTCCAGGGGCCGGGGGCGTCGAGGAGAACCTACTCCGGGCCGGCGCCCCCGGTAAGCGGCGTCACCTAAGTGTGAGTGTGGGCCTTCATCGATGCGAGTCCCGCGCTCGGGGTCGCCGGCGAGTCCGCGGGCGCGGGGTCTGAGGGCGTGCGAGTGCGGGGGCCATCCGCATCGGCTTTAGGTGGCGGCTCTACCGGCAATCGGGCGGATACGGTTCCCGAGCGCTTCCCGTAGAGCTTCTCGCGGACCTCCGCCTCCGCCCGTTTCGGATCGGGGTATCGCGCCTCCTTCGCTCCAATCGCCCGCGCCGAGCGCAGCAGCACCACGGTCGCCACGGTGATGACGGCAACCCCGGACAGGATGAGCGCGATCAGTGCGAGCACCGCGGCCGAGAGCGCTCCCCTCGTCTGACGGGTGAACGCTCCGAAGAGAGGATGTTGTTCTCCATCGGAGTAGTTTCGCTCAAGGCCCCTGTCTCCCCCTCTCGACCCTGGATAGGGGCCGGCCTGAGCCGGAGGTGTTCAGGTGGCGGTGTGCTTCGAGCGCTAGGGCGACACGACGATCGCCGTCAGCGTGATGGAACTCACCGCGCCGTCGTGCTGCTCGTTGGGACAGCTTGCTGCCGGTCATAAGACATCAAAACCTTTCGTGCCCTCTGTAGCGGGTCGCACGGAAGGAAGAGGGATGACCCAGCGAGCGAACTTGCTGGCACCGAGGAAAATGATCTGGCCGCAGCGCCAGCCCAACTAGCTTACTCCGGTTCCTGGGCTGCCACAAAGGCGGGGGCGACGAGAGGCGCGTTCGTCGGGAAAATCTCAGAGGCGGGGCCTCGCCGCGGGATACTGCGTGGGCGATGTCGCGGGAGAAGCCTGCGTGAGCGATCCGAAGGAGCCCCGGAATGGTCGTTCCCTACAAGCTCTTTTACCGGCTCGGCTTCCACCCCTGGGAGGACCTCGCAGAGCACCCCCCGTTCGCAGAGAAGCTCTCGGAGTTGGTCGAGCGCGAGGAAAGCGGGCGGGAGCCGCCTTACGGACGGGCGCTCGACCTCGGCTGCGGAAGCGCCGTCTGGGGCGTCAAATTGGCCGAGCGCGGCTGGCAGGTGACGGGAATCGATCTGGTGGACAAATCCTTGGAGCGTGCGCGCGAGCGGGTGCGGGAGGCCGGCGTTGAAATGCGGGTGACACAGGGCGACGTAACTGACCTCCGTAACACCGACGTCGGCAGCGGTTTCCGCCTGGTGCTGGACACCGGAACCTTCCACGGACTCAACGCAGACCAGCGCGCGGCGATGGGTCGGGAGATGGATGCGGTCGCCGCCGATGATGCCACCGTGCTG
The DNA here is from genome assembly GCA_963763955.1 of uncultured Solirubrobacterales bacterium. Taxonomy (GTDB): domain Bacteria; phylum Actinomycetota; class Thermoleophilia; order Solirubrobacterales; family 70-9; genus DASUPK01. The sequence continues at coordinate 85,752 of CAVXQP010000022.1, forward strand.
CTCGACTGCTTTGCGCCGCGCCGACGAGGGCCGCTGCCGCGTGGGGCTAGCCGGAGGACGTAGAGGCGGCGTTTCCCGACTGGACGATCACGGACATCGAGGTCGCGGACACCGAGCCGGACCCGATCGCAAGGTTTCTCAAGTTCGACGAACACTTCTACCGGCTGGTTCGAACGTGAGACGGGGAGCCGCCGGGCTGTCGGAGTAGTCAAAGCTCTACAACGACGCGCGTTTCGGCCAGAAATCTCAGGAGCCGGTGTCTGGACGGGCAGTTCTGGGTCTGCACTCTCCCCTATCCCGTAGCTTCCTCGTTGAGACCGCACTCGACTCAGAGGAGGACCCATGGCAGTCGGCTTGATCCTTGACTACAGGGGAGGCACGCTCGCCCAGTACGACCGGATCTCGGAAATGATGCCCGGAGGAAGGGAGTCGCCAGGCGTGATATTCCACTGGGTGGCTGCGACCGACGACGGGGTGCGGGTGGTTGACGTCTGGGAGGACCGCGCGACCTTCGACAAGTTCGACGAGGAGATTCTCGGCCCGTTTACCGCCGATGTCGGCGCCCCGCAGCCAGAAATCACGGAGTACGCAGTCCATAACATGCTCGCGCAGTAGCGCCCGGCGAGCCCTCGAAGCCGCCGGGCTGTCGGACTAGTGCTTTGGACGAGAAGCGGTGCTTGCATGGAAAGCGGCGGTTCCGGGCGGGATACTGGGCGGGCGATGTCGGAGGAAAACGTCGAGATCCTCCGGGCGTTCAACGAGGCGTTCAACCGTCGTCTGTTCGATGACGCCCTGCAGTACCTCGATCGGGCCGTCGAAATCAATCCTGGTGTAATGGCTCCGGACCACGACTCGAAACTCCTCGGCCATGACGGGTGGAAAGAGTTCATCCGGGTCGCTATCGAGGCCTGGCAGACGGTGATCGCGGAGCCGTTGGAGAGGATCGAGACAGCGGACGGCCGGATTCTCTCCATCGATCTATGGCGCCTTTGGGGTAGGGGAGGCATCCAGATCGAGCGCGAGCTTCCGACTCTCTACACGTTTCGAGACGGCCTCATCGTGCGAATCGATGGCTTCACCGAAAAGGCGGAGGCCCTCGAAGCCGCCGGGCTGCGGGAGTAGGCGATGTCGCAGGACGCGCTGGCCGATCCGGTCAAGGCCGCCAAGGGGCAGTTCCTCCGACCGGGGGCGTCCATCGAGGACAAGCGCGCAGCCGTCAAACACCTAGTGGACGTGCTGGAACGGATCCGCCCGGACGTGACGCGCGAGATGCTCCACAAGGACGAGGGCGCCCTCTTCGATCCGGCGAATAACTTCGCGCTGCGCCACTACGGGCGCGACCAGAAGGGCGACTACGACAAGGACATCTGGCTGGACTGGGCCTTCCACATCTACCTGGCGACGATCCGCGCCGTGCTGGCAGTCCTGAAGCGCCAGGAGACGGAAGCCGAGGCCGAGGACGCCGCGTAGGGGCGGCAGCAAGTGAGGCGAGGGGCCTGGAAGCGAGGCCGCCAGTTGGAGGCTTCCACAACGCTTCCATAGGGCGCTGTTGGCGGCTGACGGCGGGCGCCGGAACCGCTGAAAGAGCTATGGGCGATCCTGGACTCGAACCAGGGACCTCTTCCTTATCAGAGAAGCGCTCTAACCGACTGAGCTAATCGCCCACGTACGACGCCGGCTGCTCCGCTACGGGTCCGCCGCCGTCCATCTACGGCGGCTCTCGGCTTCGCCTCCGGACCGCCTCGCGCGCAGTTTAGCTGCGCCTTCGCAGCCGTTTCGCGAGGGATTCCAGCTCGGCGAGGTCGTCGAAGCTGAGCTCCGCCTTGACACCGCCGCCGGCGCGGCGGACCCGGACGTCCTGGCCGAGCGCCGAGGAGAGCAGGTCCTCGGCCTCCGCCATCGCCGCACGCTCCTCGGTCGAGATCCGCCCGCCGGCCGTCGCCTTCTTCCGGCGCGGGCCGGCGCCGGCGCGCCGCTCGGTGTCGCGGACGGACCAGCCCTCGGCCGCAGCCTGCTTCGCGAGCTGGGTCCGCTTCTCCCGCTCGGAGACCTGAAGAATCGCCCGGCCGTGTCCCTCGGTCAGCTCGCCCCGCTCGAGCAGGGTCAGCACCGGATCGGGCAGGTCGAGCAGCCGGATCAGGTTGGAGATCGCGGCGCGGCTGCGCCCGACTCGGCGCGCGAGCTCCTCCTTCGAGATGCCGAGGTCGTCGACCAGGGAGGCACAGGCCCGTGCCTCCTCCACCGGATTGAGGTCCTCCCGGACCATGTTCTCGATCAGCGCTGCCTGCAGCCGCTCGTCCTCCGGTGAGCTTCGGATCACTGCCGGAACCCGGTCGATCCCGGCCTTCTGGGCGGCGCGCCAGCGCCGCTCGCCCGCGACCAGCTCGTAGCGGCCGTCGTCGAGCGGCCGGACGATCAGCGGCTGCAGCAGCCCGACCGAGCCGATCGAGCCCGCCAGGGCGTCGAGGGCGGAGGCGTCGAACTTGGCACGCGGCTGGTCGGGGTTGGGCTCGATCTGGGTGACCTCGAGCTCCCGCAGTTCCGGCCCGCCGGCGGAGCTCTCCGGCAGAATCGCCGCGAGCCCCCTCCCCATCCCGCGCTTGCGCTCAGCCATCGACGGCTCCGAGGGCGAGCACCTCGTCGGCGAGGGCGCGGTACGCCTTGGAGCCCGAGGACTTCGGGTCGTGCTCCGAGACCGGGATGCCGTAGCTCGGCGCTTCGGCGACTCGCACGCTGCGGGGCACGACGGTCTTGAAGACCCGGGCCGGCAGGTGCTCGCGCAGCTCCCTCTCGACGTCCTGGGAGAGACGGGTACGGTCGTCGTGCATGGTGATCAGGACGCCCGCCATCTCCAGATCCGGGTTGAGCTCGCGCCTGACCAGCTTCAAGGTGTCGAGAAACTGGACCAGGCCCTCGAGCGCCAGGTACTCGGCCTGGACCGGGACGATCACCTTGTCCGCGGCGACCAGGGCGTTGACGGCGACCGGCCCCAGCGAGGGCGGGCAGTCGAGCAGCGTGTAAGCGAAGCGCAGGCGGACCGGGCCGAGGCCGTCGCGCAGGCGGGTTTCGTAGCCCGGCGCCCGCGGCAGCTCCACTGCCGCGCCGGCCAGGTCCACATGCGCGGGGACGATCCAGAGGTTGTCCGAGCTCGCCGGCCGGGCCGCCTCGGCGACCGAGACCTCTCCCGTCAGGCAGTCGTACGAGGACGGGGTCGAGTCCTTCGGCAGTCCGAGCGCAACCGTCGCGTTGCACTGGGCGTCGAGGTCGACGATCAGCGTCTGGCGGCCGTCGGTGGCCACGCAGGCGCCCATGTTGACGGCGGTGGTCGTCTTGCCGACGCCGCCCTTCTGATTCGCGATTGCGTAGACAGTGCCCATGGTTTGGTTCGGGTTAGTGCTGTTCGGACCCGAACGGCCTCTTGGCCGCCAGGCCGGGACGTCTCGGCAGCTCGTTCGGAGTCGGTCCATTCTTGCGGAGGAGGTGGATGTGTCTGTCGCGACTGCCCTCGTATGGCCGCACCGAGCGGATCTCGATCGGTTCGATGGCGAGCCGATCGGCCGCGCGGGCCACTTCCGCCTCCTCCTCGGAGGAGCGGGCTCCCCTCCAGACGGCGAGAACACCGCCCTCGGCGAGCAAGGGGGAGGCGAGCTCGGCAACCGTCGCCAGGCTGCCCACGGCCCGGGCGGTAACCGCCTCGTAGCCCTCGCGCCCCTCCCCCGCCGCCCAGTCCTCGGAGCGCTCGCAGACGACGGTGGCGTTGGCGAGTCCCATCCGTTCGATCGCCTCGTGGAGGAACTCGCACCTGCGCCCCACCGACTCGATCAAGTCCAAACGGGAGCTCGGGAGGCAGGCCGCCAGCGGCAGGCCGGGTAGGCCGGCTCCGCTGCCCAGGTCCGCGATCCGGCTCGCCGAGGCGAGGGACTCGATCTCCAACCCGCTCAGCGAATCGGCGATGTGGACGTCGCGGGCGCGGCGAGCGCTCGCGGCGGAGATCGGGGCCCGCGCCTCCGCCAGCAGCTCGAGCAGCGCCTCCAGGGCGGGCTCGGCGGAGGCCCGGGCGGCGCTCAATCCGAGACGAGGGGAGCGATGACCACGTAGCGGTTGGGCTCGTCGCCCTCGCTGTAGGTCTCGATCTCGGGACGCTCGCGGAGGTGCTCGTGGACGACGCGCCGTTCGGTCGATCCCATCGGGTCCATCTCGACCGCCTGGCCGTGCCGGACGGCGTCCTCGGCGGCCAGGTCGGCGCGCCTGCGCAGCGACTCGCCCTGGCGGCGCCGGTAGCCCGCGGCATCGACCGAGACCCGCTTCCGATCCTGCCGGCCGCGGAAGGCGGCTTGATAGGCGAGCAGCTGGATCGCGTCGATGGTCTGCCCATGCCGCCCGATCAACAGGCCGACGTCCTCACCCTCGATGTCGGCGTGGATCTCCTCGTCGCCCTCCTCCACCGCGACCGAGGCCGCCAGGCCGAGCTCCTCGACGATACGCTCGAGCAGGACCCGCACCCGCTCAGCGGGCGCTTCGGGCAGCACCGCAGCGGGGGTCTCTCCTCCGTCAGCCACGCGGGCAGTCTAGGCGCGAACTACCTGCGCCGCTTGCGCTTCCGCGGTGGAGGCGGCGGCGGCTTGGTGGCCCGAACCTCCTCCGGTGTCGGCACCGCAGGCAGCGGCCAGACGATCCGGATCACGCCCTGCTGGGCCACCTGCCAGACACCGCTGGCGATGAAGTAGACGGCGATGCCGGCGGGCGCGTTGGGGATCAGGAAGACCGTGACCAGCGAGAAGATCCCGGCCATCAGGTAGCGCTGCGAGGCGCCGCCGGTAGTCGGCGCGGGGTTGAAGAAGAGCAGGGCGAAGGTGGAGAGCACCGAGAGGATGATCAGGACCACGGCTTCCGCGCCCGTCGGGTGGGTGGTCAGGTCGGAGACGAAGAGCCAGCCGGCGTTGCCGACCTCGTCCTTGAATTCGCTGCTCCGCAAGAGCGCATAGAGCGCGATGAACACGGGGAACTGGAAGAGCAGTGGCAGGCAGGCAGAGAGCGGGTTGACGCCGTGCTCCTGGAAGAGCGCCATCTGCTCGCGCTGCATGCGCTGGCGGTCGTCCTTGTATTTCTCCTGAATCTCCTTGATGTACGGCTGCAGGGCCTGCATCTCGCGCATCCCGTGCATCGACTTCAGGGTGAAGGGCAGCACCACCATCCGGGAGAGCCAGGTGATCAGCACGATCCCCAACCCCCAGGCCAGTCCGACGTCGTTGTGCAGCCACTTGAGGACGTCGTTGAAGACATCGATCAGCGGCTGCAGGATGTGGGCTTCGAGGAACATTCGGTGGAGTTCTACGTCAGATCGGCGCCGCTGGATCCGCCGGCCGGTGGGATTAGGTTCGGCCCCTGCGCGTGCGGCGGGCGCTGACGCTCGGCTCGCTCGGAGCGGGTCGCAGTGTGGCGAAAGAGCCGGCGATCCGAGAGCTCGTCAACGCCACCATGGCTGAACGGGTTGCAGCGGAGCAGGCGCCAGCCGGCGAGGATCGAGCCTCTGACGGGACCCAGCTCTCGGATCGCCTGCACCGCGTATGCGGAGCAGGTCGGGTAGTAGCGGCAGCGAGGCGCGAACGCCGGCGAGATGAAGCGCCGGTAGAGGCGAATGGGCGCGATCAGGAGCAAGGTCAGCAGGCGTTTCACGACAAACGCTCCTCGTCCGATCCCCTCACCAGCTCCGCGAGCGACGCGCGCACGCCGTCCTGCCCCTCACGCTCGAGTAGTCCCTCCACGCCCGGACGGGCGACGATCACGTAGTCGTGCCCGCTCTCGAGCGCGTCGGAGAGCTCCCAGAACGCGTCGCGGACCGCCCGCTTCACCTTGTTCCTGGTCACGGCCTTGCCGATCTTGCGCCCGACGGAGAGGCCGAGGCGCGCGCGCGCCCGGTGCTCGTCGTCCTGACGCGCAAAGGAGTAGAGAACGAGGAACCGGTTGCCGCGCGAATTGCCCTCGCGGTAGACGCGGTCGAAGTCGCCGCTCCGGGAGAGACGGCGCCGACGAGCGTCCGGGCGGCCCTCAGAGCCCAACGTCTACGGGGTGAGCCGCTTGCGGCCCTTCTGACGCCGGCGGCGCAGGATCGCGCGACCGGAGCGGGTGCCGCTCCGGGCCCGGAAACCATGAGTCCGGGCTCGCTTCCGCTTCTTCGGCTGATAGGTCCGCTTCATCAGGAGAGCCCCGGCGGGAGGGACGAGGGCAGGGCAGTATAGGGCGTGGCCCCTGCGAGAAATCTCGATCCCGGTTTTCGCCGCGTTTTGCGCGGCCCTCGGCTCCGACCCCCTTTCGAGCCGCGCGGGCCGAGCCTATGATCGCCGCTCGGCTCAGACCACGTGAACGGGTTGCTCCTGGGAGCACCCTCGCATGAAGAGGAAGGAGGGCCCTGTTCCGGGGCAGGTTCGCGAAACTCGTCAGGACCTCGAGGGGCCCTGGCGGGAGATCCAGCGGGAGCTGGCAGCCTCGCTGCACGAGGACACCTACCGGATCTGGTTCTCGCCCCTCACCCCGGTCTCGCGACGGGGCGCGACGCTTTACCTGACCGGCCCGCACCGGGTGGTCCGCTGGGTGGGGCGCCGCTACATGGAGCTCTTCCGGATCGCGATCGACAGGGCCGCGGTCGAAATCCGCGAGATCGAGCTGGTCACCCCCGAGGACGCCTCGGCCGCCTCGCCGGCCGCCAAAGAGGCCGCCTCCCGGGTCGCGCTCAACCCCGACTACACCTTCGAGCGCTTCGTGATCGGCCCGGGCAACCAGCTCGCCCACGCAGCGGCGTTGGCGATCGCGGAGGCACCGGGAGAGGCATACAACCCGCTCTTCCTGCACGGCCCACCGGGACTCGGCAAGACACACCTGCTGGGCGCGATCGCGAACTACCTCCATCGCCACGCCCCACAGCTCTCCGTGCACTACACGACCGCCGAGTCCTTCACCAACGAGTTCGTCTCCTCGCTGCAGGGCGCCGGCATCGACGCCTTCAAGGAGCGCTACCGCCGAGCGGACGTGCTGCTGATCGACGACGTCCAATTCCTCGAAGGCAAGGCGCGGACCGCCGACGAGTTCTTCCACACCTTCAACGCCCTCTATGAAGGCGGCGCGCAGCTCGTGCTGACCGCCGATCGCGTGCCCGGAGAGCTCTCCGGCCTGGTCGACCGCCTGCGCGACCGCTTCGAGTGGGGCCTCACCGTCCCGGTGGACCCACCCGACCTTGCCACACGCCTCGTCTTCCTCGGCAACCTGGCTCGCGAGCAGCCCGAGGATCTGCCGCCCGATGCCCTGCGGGTTCTCGCCTCCAAGACCTCAGCCAATCTGCGCGTGCTCAAGGGAGCCCTCACCCGTGTCGTCGCCCACTCATCCCTGAGCGCCTCCGCGGTCACACCCGAGTCGGTCCAACGGGTACTCCCGTCGGACGAGATCGCGCCCCCAGCCGCCGCTCAGCCGGACGCTCGCCAGGTCCAGGAGGCCGTCGCCGCCCGCCTCGAGCTGAGCGTCGACGCCATCCTCTCCCCCAGCCGCACGGCTGGAGTCGCCCGAGCGCGCCAGCTCGCCATGTACCTGACGCGTGAGCTCACCGATCTCTCGCTGCCCGCGATCGCCGCGGCCTTCAATCGCCGAGACCACACCACCGTCTTGCACGCCATCCGCAAGGTCGAACGCGGCGCACTCGAGGACGCGCGCCTCTCGCGGGCGGTCGAGGAGCTCAGCTCGGAGCTCCGCGGCGCAGGCGCGATGGATCGTGACCGAACCGATTGAAAGAATCAGCAGAGGAGGTTGTCCACATATCCACGCCATCCACAACCCTTACTACTCCTAGGGAAACCCGAGATCAGGCAATGAAGATCACCACCACAAGGCAATCGCTACTCGATGCGCTGCTCGTCGTCTCGCGGGCGGTCTCAGCCCGCGCCGCGCTCCAGGCGCTCTCGGGGATCTTGATCACCATCGACGGGGAGGCCCGGCTGCGGGCGACCGACATGGAACTGGGTCTCGAGGTCGGCCTCGAGGGAGAGATCGACGGCGGCGGCGCGATCGTGCTCCCGGGCCGGCTCCTCGTCGAGGTGGCGCGCTCGCTTCCCGACGGTGCCGTAACCCTCGGCCTCCGCGAGGCCGAGCGGGACATCGAGATCAGCGCCGGCTCCTCGCGGTTTCACCTGCGCACCCTTTCCGCCGATGACTTCCCGCGATTTCCGGAGACCGAGGGCGACCCCGTGGAGCTGCCGGCCGCGCCGCTTCGCGACACGATCAACCGGGTGGCCCGCGCGGCCTCCCGGGACGAGGCCCGCCCGGTACTCACGGGGGTGCTCGTCACGGCCGAGGGCGACGAGATGACGATGGTCGCGACGGACTCCTACCGCCTCGCCGTCAAGACCACGAGATTGGAGACTTCGGTCGCGGAGCGGCTCGAGGCCAATGTGCCGGCCAGGGCGCTGCGGGAGCTGGCCCGGTTGATCGAGGCCGGTGGGGAGGACTCCCTGAGTGTCTGGCTTACCCGCAACCAGGCGATCTTCCGGGTCGGCCAGATCTCGCTGAGCTCGAGGCTGATCGATGGTCAGTTCCCGAACCATTCTCAGCTGCTGCCGGAATCCTACGAGCACGAGGTGAAGCTGCCCCGCGCCGAGTTCCTGGAGGTCACCAGACGGGTTTCGCAGCTCGCCCAGCGGAACGCGGCGCTGCGGCTCTCGTTCTCGGATGGCGAGCTGGTGGTCTCCGCGGAGACCCCGGACCTGGGGGACGCTCGCGAGGCGCTCCCGGCGCCGTACTCGGGCGAGCTGCTCGAGATCGGTTTCAACCCGGAGTTCGTCCGGGACGGGCTGGAGAGCATCGACTCCGACGAGGTCGTGCTCAAGCTGATCTCGCCGCTGCGCCCGGGACTGCTGGAACCGGCCGGTGACGATGACTTCAGCTACCTGGTGATGCCGATTCGCCTCAACGTCTAGGGGCGTCCGTGGTCGTCGGCGCAGTCGAGTGCCGCGGGTTCCGGAACCTCGCCGCCGCGCGGACCCCGCTCGGGGCGGACGTCGTCGTGGTCCACGGCCCGAACGGAGCCGGCAAGACCAACCTCCTGGAGGCGGTCTACTTCGGCCTCACCGGCCGCTCCTTTCGCGCCGGCGACGACCGGGACCTGATCCGCTATGGCGATCAGCGGGCTCGGGTGGAGCTCGAGCTCGAGGGGGGTGGAGAGCTGCTGGCCGCCCTCGACCGCTCCGGCGAGCGCAGGCACCTGCTCTCCGGCAGGGCCCTGTCCGGCGATCCCGGGGAGCGCCCTTTGGTGAACGTCTTCCACCCGGACCGGCTGGCGCTCGTCAAGGCTGCCCCTGCCCATCGTAGGGCCCATCTGGACCGTCTCTGCGGTGCGATCTGGCCCGCGCGTGCGGACCTGCGGCGGCGCTTCGGCCGCACCCTCGCGCAGCGCAACGCCCTGGTCGCCCGCGTCCGGGCCGGATCGGGGGGAGCCGAATCGCTGGCTTCCTGGGACGAGCGTCTGGCGGCGGAGGCGGAGCCGCTGATCGCCGCCCGCGCGGACGCGGTCGACACGCTCGCCGAGCCGTTCTCGGAGTTGGGTGTTCGTCTCGGCCTCGACGGGGCCGAGGTCTCCTATCGGCCACGGGCCGCGGGCAATGCAACCGAGCTCGCCACCGAGCTGGCGCGGCGCCGCGCGGAGGACCTGGGGCGCTCCTATACCTCCTACGGGCCACAGCTGGACGAGGTCGAGCTGCGTTTCGGGGGTCGGCAGCTACGGCGCTTCGCTTCCCAGGGCCAGCAACGGCTGGCGCTGCTCGCGCTGCTCTTCGCGGAGCGCGCGGCGTTGCTCGAGGCCGGGCGATCGGCGCCGCTGATGCTGCTCGACGACGTGATGAGTGAGCTCGACCCCGCCCACCGGGAGCTGCTGGTCTCGCTGCTCGAGCGCGGCGGAGCCGGCGGCCAGGCGCTGATCACGGCGACCGAGGCGGCGCAGGTGCCCTCGACGTCGGCGCTCAGGATCGAGGTCAGCGAGGGATCGCTGGCGAACGCGCCCGCCCTGAGGGCGGCGTGAGCCGCCGCCGGGCACCCCGTCCGATCGCAGCCGCGCTCGGCGGGCTCCTCACCGGAGCGGAGCCCGCCACCCTGCTGGCAGCGGTGCAGAGCGCTTGGCCCGGGGCGGTGGGGGAAGCGATCGCCCGCGAGGCGTCGCCCGTCTCCGAGCGGGATGGAGTCGTGACGGTGGCCTGCCGCTCCTCCACCTGGGCCCAGGAGCTCGACTTGCTGAGCGGGCAGATCACCTCCCAGATCAGGGAAAATCTGTCCGACGGAGGCGCTTTGCAGGGCCTTCGCTTCAGCGCCTCGGGGGATCTCGGTTAGCCCCTCATTTCGTAGGTCATTTGCAGGGCTTTTGTGACGCTCCCGCGCAATTTCCGCTGCTTTCGACTGGTAAACTTATAGGTACTTGTGTGAGGCCCCGATCCCCGTGTCCGCAAGGACTTTCCAAGCCGGGTCACGAAGGTCGAGGCGTCCCCTGATTGGACTGAAAGGAAGCTGAGTGGCGAAGACCTCCCAGCGCGGAGGAGCGAGCAAGAAGAGCTCCTCCCGCACGAATGGCGCTGCCAAGCGCAATGCAACCAAGACGACGAGCGCTTCGAAGGGCGCCGGATCCTCGGGCTCCAGGAGCTCCTCCTATGGCGCCAAGGACATCACCGTCCTCGAGGGCCTCGAGGCCGTTCGCAAGCGCCCGGGCATGTACATCGGCTCGACCGGCCCACGCGGGCTGCATCACCTCGTCTACGAGGTGGTGGACAACTCCGTGGACGAAGCGATCGCCGGCCACGCCAAGCGCGTCACCGTGACGCTGCATCCCGACAACAGCTGCACCGTGGTCGATGACGGTCGCGGTATCCCGGTCGAGAAGATGAAGAAGGCCAAGAACCGGCCCGCCGCGGAGGTGGTGCTGACGACGCTGCACGCAGGCGGCAAGTTCGGCGACGGTGGCGGATACAAGGTCTCGGGCGGCCTGCACGGCGTTGGAGTCTCGGTCGTGAACGCCCTCTCGGAGCGACTCGACCTCGAGATCTGGCGCGAGGGCGCGGTCTGGACGCAGAGCTATGAGCGCGGCAGGCCCCTCTCCAAGTTGAGGAAGGGCCGTCCCGTGAAGAGCACCGGTACGACGATCACCTTCGTCCCCGACACCGAGATCTTCGAGGACATCGAATTCGACTTCGACACGCTCGCCGAGCGGCTCCGCGAGACGGCCTTCCTGACCCGCGGCCTGCGGGTCGAGCTGATCGACGAGCGCGGTGCCGGCCGCAGGGTCGAGTTCCTCTACAAGGGCGGCATCGCGGACTTCGTCAAGCACCTGAACGAGTCGAAGGACGCGCTGCACCGCAAGATCATCTACTTCGAGGGCGAGAACAAGGACGGCCAGGTCGAGGTCGCGTTGCAGTGGAACTCCTCCTACCAGGAGTCCATCTTCAGCTTCGCCAACAACATCAACACCCACGAGGGTGGTACGCACCTGTCCGGATTCCGGTCGGCCCTGACGCGGACGCTCAACGCGATCGCCCGCAATCGCAACCTGCTCAAGGAGAAGGACGAGAACCTCTCCGGCGAGGACGTGCGCGAAGGACTGACGGCCGTCGTCTCGGTGAAGCTCGCCGACCCCCAGTTCGAGGGTCAGACGAAGGGCAAGCTGGGCAATCCGCCCATCGAGGGCCTGGTCAAGGAGGTGGTGAACCGGCGGTTGGGCGATTTCCTCGAGGAGCACCCGGCAGATGCGCGCCGGATCCTGGTCAAGGCGGTGGACGCGGCCCGGGCTCGGGACGCCGCGCGCAAGGCGCGCGATCTCACACGGCGGAAGTCCGCCCTGGAGAACTCGACGCTGCCGGGCAAGCTCGCCGACTGCTCGGTGAAGGACCCCGCGCTGGCGGAGCTGTTCATCGTCGAGGGCGACTCGGCGGGCGGCTCGGCGAAGCAGGGGCGCGACCGGAACACCCAGGCGGTGCTGCCGCTGCGCGGCAAGATCATCAACGTCGAGAAGAGCCGGATCGACAAGGTCCTCTCCAACAACGAGATCCAGGCGCTGATCACGGCGATCGGCACAGGGGTCTCGGACGAATTCAAGGTCGACGACCTCCGCTACCACAAGATCGTGCTGATGACCGACGCCGACGTCGATGGCGCCCACATCCGCACACTCGTGCTCACCTTCCTCTACCGGCAGATGAAGGAGCTGATCGACGGGGGCTTCGTCTACATCGCGAAGCCGCCTCTCTACAAGGTGAAGAACGGCTCGAGCGAGATCTACGTCGAGCGCGAGGGCGAGCTCGAGGAGCTCCTGCTCGCCGACAAGCTCGAGGAGTTCAAGGTGATGGATTCTGCGGGCAAGGAGAAGAAGCTCTCCGAGCGGCGCTGGCTCGACTTCAAGCGTCACTTCAAGGCGGTGGAGGGCTGGTCCTCGACCCTGCGCGCGGAGTTCGGCCATGAGACCATCGACTTCATCTCGGACGCGCAGCTGCTCCAGTCCGGCGTCAAGACGCTGGCGGCGGCGGCGAAGCTCTTCAAGGCGAGGGATCCCAAGGATCGTCCCTACGAGACGAAGCTGCTCGACCAGAAGACCACGGGTTTGGTCGTCAAGGGCATTCATCGCCGCAGCGGCCTGGCGCAGGACCACAACCTTCCCAAGGCCCTGTTCGACTCACAGCCCTACAAGGAGCTCGTCGACGCCTACGCCAAGGTCGTCACGGTCATGGGCAAGCCCCCGTTCGTGATCAGCCTCGGCGAGCGCGAGGCGGAGGCCGAGAGCTTCTCCGAGCTGCGCCGCGAGATCCTCGAGCTGGCCCGGCACGGAGTCACCCTGTCGCGCTTCAAGGGACTCGGTGAGATGAACGCCGAACAGCTCCGCGAGACGACCATGGACCCGGAGACCCGCACCCTCCAGCAGGTCAGCATCGACGAGGCCGCCGCCAGCGGCCTGGAGCAGACCTTCTCCGATCTGATGGGGGACAAGGTCGAGCCCCGCAAGGAGTTCATCGAGCGCCATGCCCGCGACGTCCGCTTCCTGGACGTCTGAGGAGGTGATGACTGATGGCTGACGGCGAGAAGGCTTTGGACGAAGTGCTGCACGGCAAGATCGAGGAGCGCGAGCTCGAGAACGAGATGCGCTCTTCCTATCTCGACTACGCGATGAGCGTGATCGTCGGGCGTGCGCTGCCCGACGTCCGTGACGGGCTCAAGCCGGTCCACCGGCGCGTTCTCTACGCGATGCACGACCTCGGGCTGCAGCCCAATAGGGCGTACCGGAAGTGCGCCTTCATCGTCGGCGAGGTGATGGGTAAGTACCACCCGCACGGCGACTCGGCGATCTACGAGACGCTGGTCCGGATGGCGCAGGACTTCGCCCTGCGCTACCCACTCGTGGACGGCCAGGGCAACTTCGGCTCGATCGACGACGACCCGGCCGCGGCGATGCGGTACACGGAGGCTCGACTCGACTCCCTGGCCACCGAGATGCTCCGCGACATCGATGCGGACACCGTCGACTTCGGCCCGAACTACGACGAGTCGACGCGGGAGCCGGTGCTGCTGCCGGCTCGCTTCCCGAACCTGCTGGTCAACGGAGCCACCGGGATCGCCGTCGGGATGGCGACCAACATCCCGCCGCACAACCTGCGCGAGGTGATCGGCGCGGTCAACGCCTACATCGACGATCCCGAGATCGACATGAAGGGCCTGATGAAGTACGTCAAGGGCCCGGACTTCCCCGGCGGCGGCACGATCATGGGGACGCAGGGCATCCGCGACGCCTATCGGTCGGGTCGTGGCTCGGTTCGCGTTCGCGCCAAGGCTCACGTCGAGCCGATGAAGGGCGGCAGGGAGGCGATCGTCGTCACCGAGCTGCCCTTCATGGTCAAGAAGGGAGGGGAGGGCGGCCTGATCACCAAGATCGCCGACCTCGTCCGCGACAAGAAGATCACCGGGATCTCCGACCTCCGGGACGAGTCGGACCGCAACGGGATGCGCCTCGTGATCGAGCTGAAGCGCGGCGGCGACCCGGCTCAGGTGGTCCTCAACCAGCTCTACAAGCGGACCGGCTTGCAGCAGGCCTTCGGCATCAACATGGTGGCGCTGGTCGACGGAGTGCCCAAGACCCTCAGCCTGCGCGAGCTGGTCGAGCAGTACGTCGGCCACCAGAAGGAGGTCATCACCAGGCGGACCCAGCACCAGCTGGCTCGCGCCGAGGCCCGGGCCCACATCCTCGAGGGGCTGCTCGTGGCGCTCGACAACCTCGACGCCGTGATCCGGCTGATCCGCCGCTCGAAGGACCCGGACACCGCGCGCGACGGCCTGATCGAGCGGTTCAGCCTCACCCGCGCGCAGGCCCAGGCGATCCTGGACATGCGCCTGCAGCGCCTCACCGCGCTCGAGGCCGGCAAGATCAAGCAGGAGCACAAGGAGCTCACCAAGCTGATCAAGGAGCTCCGCGCGATTCTCGCCGACGAGAAGAAGGTGCTCGGCCTGGTCAAGTCCGAGCTCTCGGAGGTCGGCGACCGCTACGGCGACGAGCGCCGCACCGAGATCACAGCCGCCGAGGGCGACCTCGACATCGAGGACGTGATCGCCGACGAGCAGATGGTCGTCTCGATCACTGCTTCGGGCTATGCCAAGCGGACCCCGCTAACCACGTACCGCCAGCAGCGGCGCGGAGGCCGCGGGGTGATGGGCATGAACATGAAGGAGGGCGACTACATCGAGCACCTGCACGTCTGCTCGACGCACGACTACCTCCTCTTCTTCACGAACCAGGGGAAGGTCTACCGGCTCAAGGTCTACGAGCTGCCCGAGGGCACTCGGGCCTCCCGCGGCCGCGCCCTGGTGAACGTCCTGCCGCTCAAGGACAAGGAGCGGGTCATGACCGTCATCCCGACGCGCGACTTCTCCGAGGGCAAGTACCTCGTCTTCGGGACCAAGCAGGGGATGGTCAAGAAGACCCCCTTCAAGGACTACGACACGCCGATCCGAGCCGACGGGATCATCGCGATCAACGTCCGCAAGGGCGACGAGCTCGTCCGCGTCCGGATGACCTCGGGCAAGGACGACATCATCATGGTCTCGAAGTCGGGCCACGCCATCCGCTTCAACGAGAAGCTTGCGAGGCCGATGGGGCGCGGCACGGCGGGGGTAAAGGGAATGAACGTCTCCGACAAGGGAAACGAGGTCCTCTCCCTCGACGTGGTCGG
Organism: uncultured Solirubrobacterales bacterium; assembly: GCA_963763955.1. Lineage (GTDB taxonomy): Bacteria > Actinomycetota > Thermoleophilia > Solirubrobacterales > 70-9 > DASUPK01. The sequence goes on from CAVXQP010000022.1 coordinate 100,982, forward strand.
CAGCAAGGACTCGAAGGGGGAGCTGCTGGTGGTCACCGAGAACGGCTACGGCAAGCGGACGTCTCTGACCGAGTACCCGGTCAAGGGCCGCGGCGGGAAGGGCGTGCTGACCGCGAAGCTGACCGCGAAGAAGGGCGGCCTCGCCGGCGCCCGTGTCGTCCGCGAGGGCCAGGAGCTGATCTTCATCTCCCAGACCGGCATGGTGCAGCGCAACGCTGTCGGCGGCATCTCGCGGATGGGCCGTCCGACCCAGGGCGTCCGTCTCATGAACCTGAAGAAGGGCGACCTGGTCAGTGCCGTCGCGCTGGTGGTCGAGTCGACCGACCAGAACGGCAACGGGGCGTCGGCGTCCGGGACCACTGTCGAGGGGGAGGCGCCGACGGAGGCCACCCTCGCTGACGAGGCCGCGGCCGCGGAGGCCGCCGGCAACGGCGAGGCGAAGGTGATCAAGGCGAAGCCGAGTCGCCCGTCGGGCTCGGCCAAGACGCCGGTCTCCAAGCCGAAGGCAAAGCCGGCGCCCAAGAAACGGAGCTCGTCAGGTGGCGCTTCCGCGGCGAAGCCAAAGCCGGCGACGCCCAAGGTGAAGCCGAAGCACACGGCCACCGCGAAGCAGCGCGCCGAGGCCGACAAGAAGCGCAAGCGCTAGGCGGCTTCGCCAGCTAAGCGTTAGACGGCTTCGCCATCAGACCGCGGCGACGAGCAGCCGCCCCACGCTTCACTAAACGGGTCGCGCTTGCGCGCGCCCTCACACTAAGGGCTTCGCCCTCCGCTCCGAAGTGGAGCGGCCTGGTCGCCGCTAGGCCGCTAGCAGGTACGGCTCCCAGGCCTGCGGTGTCCGAGGCGCTGCGATCCTGATGAAGACCGTGGGACCGGGCGGGCGCGGGTTGCGCTTGGGGTGCATCCGGATCTCGTGCGGGAGGCGGTTGCCCTTCCTGCGATTGCAGGGGGCGCAGGAGGCGACGATGTTCTCCCAGACGGACTCCCCGCCTCGGCTCCGCGGGATGACGTGGTCCACGGTGAGACTGGGCTTGCTGGAGCCGCAGTACTGACAGGTCCAGCCGTCGCGGGCCAGTACGGCCTTGCGGGTGATGCGGCGCCGGTGGATGTCGCGAGGGACCCGGACGAAGCTGATCAGCCGGATCACCTCGGGCCGGTCGAGGCGCATCGTCTCCGAACGAAGCACCCCGTCCCCGTGCTCGAGCACCTCTGCCTTCTCCTTCAGGAGGAGAACCAGCGCACGGCGAACGGTGCAGACGTTGAGGGGCTCGTAGCTCGCGTTGAGGACCAGCACCCGTCCGCGGGTCAGGCGGCGGGCGGCGGCTACCGCTACCTCGCCGTCGACGTCTCCGTCCACAGGCGGCTCGTGGCCGTTCTGATGGGCGGCCACATGGCCGTTGACCGCAACCTGCTCTGCGGTGGCCCCGTTGCCCATATCCCGCGCGATTGTAATGGAGCGTCCCCATGACCCCGGCTGCTCCAGCCCCTCACGGGTTCCGCTGACGCGCGCCATCGCATCTTCGCGGCCCTCGGCCTATCCGGGAATACCGGGCGGCGCGGTGATCGGCCAGCTGCCCAGAACCCGCACGGATTCCGCCTTCGAGCGCAGCGCTCCGATCGCCTCGGCCAGCGGGCCCTCGGCCGAGGCCCCCTCGATGTCGAGGAAGAACTGGTAGCGGCCGAGGCCGCGCCGCAGCGGCCTGGACTCGATCCGCGTCAGGTTGACCGCGCGGTCGGAGAAGACCTGGAGGGCGTCGACCAGGGCGCCGGGGTGGTCCTCACCGAGCTCCGAGAAGACCAGGGAGGTGCGCCAGGGTCCGGAGCCGGAGGGGCTCGCTCCTTCCGGCGCCACCCAGACGAACCGTGTGATGTTGTCGGGCTCGTCCTCGACCCCGTGGCGGAGGACCGCGGCCCCATAGAGACGCGCCGCGGACTCGGCTCCGAGCGCTGCCCAGGGCTCGTCCGACTCGGCGACGGTCCGGACGGCCTCTGCGGTGCTGGGCGCGCCCCGGACCTGGGCCCGCGGCAGGCTCTCCCGGATGAAGCGAGCGCACTGCGCGCTCGCCTGCGGGTGAGAGAGGACGACCTCGATCCCCTCGAGCGGCCCGTCCTGGCGAGCGATCAGGCAGTGCCGGATCGGCAGGTCGTACTCGCCCACCAGCGTGACTCCGTCGGCGTCGAAGGCGAGGGTGTCGAGTGTGGCCGCGACCGCTCCCTCGATCGAGTTCTCGAACGGGACCAGGGCCCGGTCCGCCTTCCCCTCACGGACGGCGAGGATCGCGTCGTAGACGGAGGCCGAGGGAACCGGATCGACGTCCGCGTCCCCGACCGCGGCGCGCAGCGCATCCTCGCTGAAGGTCCCTCTCGGGCCCAGGTACGCGATCCGCACCCTTAGCGAGAGGGTGCGCCGACAGGCGCAACCCGTTTCATCATTGGAACACGACCGTGTAGGTAGACGTGTTGTTGTCGGTGAGCTGCTCGCCGGGAACCGGGTTGACGACGACCTGCAGCGTGGTGTTGGTTCCTGGGGAGGGCTTGGTGGTCAGCGGGATCTTCACGGTGCCGGACTGGCCGGCGCTCAGCGTCTGGAGCGTCCCTCGCAGCGCCGTGCCGTCCGAGCGTGACGTTGACCGTGATCCCGGTCTCGTCGCTGTCACCCGAATTGGTGACCGAGATGTCGATCTCCTGCGCGTCGCTGGGGACGTTGTTGGTCGTGTCGGGCTGCAGGGTGGTCCCGCCGATCGTGGTCGATTCCAGCGAGAGGCCGTGGACGCCGCCCGTGGTCGCGGACTGCCCTGTGATCGCGTTGAGCTTGGTGACGAGGGTCGCCTGGTTCAGGTAGTCAGTCGCGTTCGCCGGCATGAACTTGCCCGGAGGCAGCGGCTGGCCGTCGACCCCCTCGTCCTGCAGCACCTGCTTGATCTCCGGCATGCCGATCTGGGTCCAGAGGACGTCGCTGGCGTAGAGCGCGCTCATCGCATTCTCGATTGTCGTGATGGCGTTCGCCGTCTGGGTCCGCGCGGCGGCCTGGGTCACGTTGGAGGCGATGGCGCTGAGTGCGTTGCGTCGCAGGGTCAGGGTCTGTTCGACCGCGGCCTGGGCGTCGTGCATCTGGCCGGGCGTGCTGAGGCCTTGGGCCCGGTCGAGCAGGGTGGAGGAGGCGTCTCGCTGGGCGAGCACCTGGTTTCGCACGTCGATGGAGCTCGACGCGCTGGTCGGGCTGCCCAGGACCTGGAAGAGGTCCTTGCCGCTCTGCTCGGACTGCTGCATGATCGTCGCGATGTCCGAGTCGTAGTTGCGCAGGGCCCGATCCGAGCGCGCCTCGAGGCAGCCGCGGATACCGATCACGATCAGGATCAGGAACGCGAGGCCGACTCCGACGCCGATCAGGCGTCGAACCAGGAATTGCTGTCGTCGCCGCTGAGGCCCCCCGACCCTGCGCCTCGGCCGCTCCGGCTCTTCGGCGACGACCAGGTCGTCTTGTTCCTCATCGAGGAATGCCAAACCGATCAAGAGTATGAACACGGGCCGCGACGCATGTAATGCAGCCTCTGAGCGACTCCTGAACGCCTACAGGAATAGGAAGTCAGGGGGCGAACTTGGAGAGGCCATGGTCGGAGAGCGAATCCTGGGCAGATTCCGGATCGAGGGCCAGATCGGGAGCGGCGGCTTCGGCACCGTCTACAGGGCCTGGGACGAGAGGCTGCAGCGCCCGGTCGCGGTCAAGATCATCGACCGCGAGCACGGCGCGCCGCGGGTGACGCGCGAGGCCCAGGCCGTCGCCAGGCTCGGGCACCGCAACATCGCGACGCTCTACGAGCTTGCTACGGACGGTGACCGTGCCTTCCTGGTCTCCGAGCTGATCGAGGGCGAGACCCTGCGCGTCCTGGGACGCCGCGGCGAGCTCACGGACCGCCTGGTGGCGCGGGTGGGCGCCGACTCGGCCGCGGCGCTGACGCACGCGCACCGGGCCGGGGTGGTCCATCGTGATGTGAAGCCGGAGAACATCCTCGTATGCGAGGGCGCGCACCAGCGCGATCCGTCTGCTTCGGGTGAGGCGAAGCTCGTGGACTTCGGCATCGCGCGGATCGCCGGTGAGCGCACCCTGACGGCGACCGGCGCGGTGGTGGGAACGCTCGCCTACATGGCGCCGGAGCAGGCGGACGGACTGCGCCCGGGTCCCTCCGCAGACGTCTACTCCCTCGCCCTCACCCTCTACGAGTGCTTCTGCGGCGAGCATCCCCTGATCCGCGGGGGGCCCGCGGCGACCGCCCGCGCGATCGGGGAGCCGATCCCGCCCCTCTCCGCCATGCGCCCCGAGCTGCCGGAGGCGCTGACCGAGGCGATCGACGCTGCACTCGACCCGGACCCAGAGGTTCGCCCGCTGGCCTCCGAGCTGGAGGCCGCGCTCGCTGCGCATGTCAACGAGCTGGACGGCGGGCTGCTGCCGGCGATCGAGGGCCCCGAGGGCGAGCCCGCCCGGGAACGACGCCGGCTCCCGCGGATCGCCCGAGTCCTGCCGGCGGCAGGGGTGGCGGCGCTCGGGCTCACGGCCCTGATCGCGACCGGAGCTCCCGCTCCCATAGCGCTGGCGGCGCTGGTCCCGGGGGTCCTCGCCCTCGGCCGGGCCCGTCCCGCCTACGCGCTGCAGCTCGCGCTCGTTCTGCTCTGGGTGGCGATCGGCGCCGGCGAGCCGGGGGTCGCCGCCCTCATCGCCCTGCTCGGCGCTCCTCTGCTCGCTCCCCCGATCGACCCGGAGGGGATCGCCCTGCCGGGGGCCGCACCGATCCTCGGGCTCGCCGGGCTCGGCCCGGTCTACCCGGCGCTCGCCGGCCTCACCAAGGGCGCTGCCGGCCGTGCCCTGCTGGGCGGTATCGGCTACCTCTGGATCGCGGCGTGGGAGGAGCTCGCGCACCAGACGCTCCTGCTCGGGCCCGTCGCCGACCCACCGGCGGGATGGAAGGGTTCAGCGAGCACCGCGATCACCGATGTCGTGACACCCCTGATCGACGGCCAGGTCCTGGCGGCCGCCGGTATCTTCGCTGCCGCCGCCCTGGTTCTGCCGATTCTCATCCGGGGTCGGACGCCGCTGATCGACGCCCTCGGCGCCCTGATCTGGGCGGCGGGGCTGATCACGACGCTGCGCCTGGTTGCTGGAAGCGCGAGCCCGCCGGGACTGCTTTTCGGGGCGCTGCTGGCCGGGGCGGTTGCGGCCCTCCTCAGCCGCAGGGCGCAAGGCGGGCGTCTGACCCCTCCGGCATCAGTCGCGGCGGCTGGCGCCCCCGCATCAGACTGGGAAACGGGTCGCGCTCCCGCGCGCTCTCGCATCTCGGGCTTCGCCCTCCGCTCCGAAGTGGAGCAGCCTGGCCGCCGCTAGCATTTCCGCGGCGGCGGCGGCCAACCCATCGATCCTAGGAGCCTGCGATCAGCGTTCTGCGCAACCTTGAAGCTCGCATTGAGGGCCTCGTCGAGGGCGTGTTCTCTCGCGCCTTCAGCTCCGGCGTACAGCCGGTCGAGATCGCGCGCAAGCTCTCGAAGGAGATGGACGCTCACAAGACGGCCTCGGTGCAACGCGTCTATGTGCCCAACGAGTACACCGTCTGGCTCTGCCCGGACGACTACGAGCGCTTCAAGGACTACGAGTCCTCGCTCTCCCAGGAGCTCAGCGGGCATCTGCTCGAGCACGCCCGCCACCACGACTACGATCTGCTCACTCGGCCTGTCGTGAACCTGGATCAGGACGAGCGTCTCCGCCTCGGAGAGTTCGGGATCCAGACCCGGCTGGTGCGGCCGCCGCAGCGCCAGGGCGCGGAGCCGGAGCAGGGGGAGCACGGCCACACGATGGTCTACTCGGCCACCGAAGCCCAGAAGGCTCGCTCCAAGCGCCGGCCCGACGCAGCCTTCTCGGAGACCCGCGCGATCATCTCGGTCGACGACCGCCGCTATGTCCTCGACGGGCCGGCCGCGACGCTCGGCCGCTCCAAGGAGGCCGACTGCATCATCGACGACCCCAACATCTCGCGGCGCCACGCCGAGTTGCGCCGCTCCAACGTCGGGGACTGGCAGATCGTCGACCTGAACTCGACCAACGGCGTCAAGGTCAACGGCCGCCGCGTTGCGAATGCCCGCCTTTCTCCGGGCGATGAGATCACCCTAGGGACCAAGGTTCTCGCCTTCGACATCGAGCAGTGAACGACCTCGAGCCGCTTGCGGTAGCGCTCAAGTTCGGCTTTCTGGCCGTGCTCTATCTGTTCCTGCTGTGGGTGACGAGGATGGCGCTGCGGGACCTGCGAGGCACCGCCTCGCCGGGGTTCGAGACCGGCTACCACGAGGTCGCGGGCATCGACCCGGGCGGAACCGACGCCTTTCTGGTGGTGGAGGAGGGCGGGGGCCTTTCCAAGGGGGAGCACTTCGACCTCTTCGGCGGCGTCTCACTGGGCCGCTCCGCCGACGCCGATATCCGGCTCGACGACCGCTACGCCTCCGGTTTCCACGCCCGGGTCTTCAACAGATCCGGCAACTACTTCGTCGAGGACCTGAACTCGACCAACGGCACCCTGCTCAACTCGCGTGAGTTACACGGCGAGGCAGAGCTCACCCCGGGTGACGTAATCCGGATCGGGGACACTGAGTTCCGCTTCGAGGTCTCCTGATGCTGATCGTCGCCGAAGAGGCTCACAAGACCGACACTGGCCGCCAGCGCCACGCCAACGAGGACTCATACTTCGCGCGTCCGCCGGTGTTCGCGGTCGCCGACGGGATGGGCGGCGCGCAGGCGGGGGAGGTGGCCTCCCGGATCGCGGCGGGCGCGTTCGAGCGCCGGCCGCGCGTGGTCAAGGAGACCCCGGCCGAGGGGCAGCTGGAGGAGATCGCCCAGGCGGCCAACAGGGAGATCCACCGGCTCGCCCAGGAGGATTCCTCTCGAGCCGGCATGGGCACGACGCTGACCGCGGCGATGCTCCGCGACGACGAGGTCTCCCTCGGTCACGTTGGCGACAGTCGCGCGTACCTCTTCCGCGACGGCGAGCTCAAGCGCCTGACGAACGACCACTCGCTGGTCGAGGAGCTCCGTCGCCAGGGCAGGCTCACCGAGGAGCAGGCTGAGGAGCACCCGCAGCGGTCCATCATCACGCGTGCCCTGGGCCCGGAGCCGAACGTGAACGTCGACACGATGACCTTCCCGGCCCGCAACGGGGACGTCTACCTGCTCTGCAGCGATGGGCTGACCACGATGGTCTCCGACGACGAGATCCGGCGGATCCTCACCGAGTCGAAGACCCTGCGAAGCGCGGTCAACAAGCTGGTGGACGCGGCGAACCGCGGCGGGGGCCGCGACAACATCACGGCAGTCGCCTTCCGCGTCGCGGACGCCGAGGCCAAGGAGGGCGAGGAGAGCGCGACTCTGATCTCCCGCACGGCCGAGCAGGCGGGCCTCACCGGCGAGAAGGTCCGGGCCGCGACCGATCGGCTCCGCGGGCGCGGCCCGATGCCGGCCCCGCGTCGCCGCCGGCGCATCCTGGGCTGGGCCGTCGCCATCCTCGCTGCGATCGTGGTGTTCGGCGGCGGATTCCTCGTGGCCCGCTCGGCCTACTTCCTCGGCACGGACAATCAGGGGCAGGTTGCTCTCTACCGCGGCCTGCCCTACACGCTGCCGCTCGGGATCAGCCTCTACTCCAAGCAGTACTCAGTCCCGGTGCAGGAGGGGACCCTCTCCGAGGAGCGCCAGAAGGCCGTCACCGGGCACACGTTGAGGGCCAAGGGAGACGCCACCGACCTCATCAACGACATCAAGCTGAGGCCCACGGAGGGGCTGCCTCCGCCGCCCGCCCCGCCGCCCGGAAAGAAGAAGTCCAACGCCGGCAACAAGGGCCAGCAGGCGAAGAAGAGTTGAGCGCCCGCACCCGCGAGCTCTTCGCCCTGATCCCGGTCGCGCTCCTGGTCACGGCCGGGTTCACGGCCGTCCTGATCACGAACTCGGACAAGCTCGGCAACCTGAGCCTGTTCTACGGGGCCTACTTCCTGGCCCTCTGCGTCGCCACTCACATCATCATCCGAATCCGGCTGCCCGACGCGGATCCGTTCCTCTTCCCGCTCGTGGCGCTGCTCGCCGCGTTCGGCATGGTGATGCTCTACCGCCTCGACTCGGGCCTCGCCCGCGACCAGGCAAACTGGTTCGTTCTCGGCCTGGTCCTGTTCTCGGCGACGATCATCTTCCTGCGCGACTACGCGGCCCTCGAGCGCTACCGCTATCTGATCGCGCTCGCCGGGATCCTCCTGCTGATCCTGCCCCGATTCCTGGGCCACGCGACGAATGACGCGTATCTGGCGATTACCGCGGGTCCCGTCACCTTCCAGCCGACCGAGCTGGCGAAGATCTGCATCGTCATCTTCCTCGCCAGCTACCTGAACGAGCGCCGGGAGGTGCTCGTCATCGGGACGCGGAAGTTCGCAGGGTTGGTGCTGCCGCCGCTCAAGCATCTGGGACCGCTGCTCGTCGTCTGGGGCGCCGCGATGGTGCTGCTGGTCTTCATCCGGGACCTCGGCAGCTCGGTGATGTTCTTCGGAGCCTTCCTGGCGCTGATCTATGTCGCGACTGCGCGAATCTCCTTCGTGATCATCGGCCTCCTGATGTTCGTGCTCGGGGCCTGGTTCTTCTCGCATACTGCGGCGCACATCCACGAGCGCTTCGAGATCTGGCTCGACCCGTTCAAGGACCCGGGAGGCAGCGGGTACCAGATCTCCCAGTCGCTCTTCGCCCAGGCGGACGGGGGGCTGTTCGGCAGGGGCCTCGGCGACTCCCTGGTGCAGCTGCCCGGGGCCACCCACTGCACCAACGTCACGGACTGCGCGATCCTGCCCGCGCCGCACACGGACTTCATCTACGCCGTGATCGTCGATGAGCTCGGGCTCTTCGGTGGCGCTGCGGTCGTCCTGATCTACGCCCTGATCTCCGAGCGCGGCTTCAAGACGGCGGTGCTCGCGGAGGACGGCTTCTCGAAGCTGCTCGCCACGGGGCTGACCACGATCCTCGCCCTGCAGGCGTTCGTGATCATCGGCGGCGTCACACGGGTGATCCCGCTCACCGGCGTGACCCTGCCCTTCATCAGCTACGGGGGCAGCTCGATCGTCGCCAATTTCATCCTGCTCGCCCTGCTGCTGATGATCTCCGACCGCTCGAGACGCAGGGTCCGGCTCCAGCAGGAGGCTCTCGAGTGAACCGGCAGATCGTCAAGCTCTTCGGCCTCATCCTGCTCCTCTACGCCCTGCTCTTCGGCTTCACCTCGTACTGGTCGGTCTTCGACGCGAGCTCGCTGAAGGCCAACACCGCCAACCGACGGCCGCTGCTCGAGGAGCAGAAGATCAAGCGGGGCGACATCGTCGCCGACGACGGCACGGTGATCGCCCACTCGACGCCGGTCGGGAAGGGAAACAACAAGATCTACGTCCGCCACTACCCGGAGGGCGCACTGTTCGGAAACCCGATCGGCTACAGCTTCGTCGACCGTGGTCGCGTCGGGTTCGAGCTCTCCCACAACGACGAGCTGGTCGGGAACAAGACCGAGTTCCTCTCCATTCTCGACGAGCTCCAGGGCCACGCCCAGGTGGGGGACAAGGTGCAGTCCTCGCTCAACCCGACGGCCCAGCGCGCCGCTGTGAACGGCCTCGCGGGCCGGCGCGGAGCGGTCGTGGCGATGGTGCCCTCCACCGGCGAGATCAAGGCCATGGTCAGCATTCCCGAGTACGACCCCAACTCGGTACAGAACTCCCGGACCTTCCAGCGCCTCAACACCGACAACTCGGCGCCGCTCTTCAACCGCGCAACCCAGGCCGGGTACCCGCCCGGCTCGACGATGAAGGTGGTGACCGCCACTGCGGCCCTCGACAGTGGCCAGTTCACGCCGGGCTCCGTGCTCAGCGGACGCTCGCCGCAGACGATCGACGGGGTGCCGCTCTCGAACGCCGGCGGGGAGCAGTTCGGGGACATCGACATGACCACCGCCCTGACGAACTCCGTCAACACCTGGTGGGCCCAGGTCGGGGAGAAGCTCGGCAAGGACATCATGTTCAAGTACATGGACCGCTACGGGTTCGACTCCAAGCCGCGGCTCGACCTCCCGGCCTTCCAGCTCGCAGCGAGTGGGGTGTACTCGGGGAACAGGTTGTTGGGCCCCTCCGACCCGATCGACATCGGCCGGGTGGCGATCGGCCAGGAGCGCCTCCGGGTTACGCCCCTGCAGATGGCCGAGGTGGCGGCGACCGTGGCGAACAAGGGCGAGCTGATGGAGCCGAGGCTGTGGTCGAAGGTGGTCCAACCGGACGGGCGCGAGACGAATCTCTCGCCCTCTCACCAGAGCCGCGTGATGAGCGAGGACACCGCGTCGGAGCTCAACACGATGATGCAGAGCGTCGTCCGCGAGGGAACCGGCACGGCGGCCGCCGTCTCCGGCATCGACGTCGCCGGCAAGACCGGAACGGCGGAGATCTCGACTGGGGTCAATGACGCCTGGTTCATCGGCTTCGCGCCGGCGAACGACCCGCAGATCGCGATCGCCTGCATCGTCGAGCACACCAGCGGCTTCGGCGGCCCGACCTGCGGGCCGATCTTCAAGGCGGTCGCCGAGGCGATTCTCCAAAACGGAGGATCCGGTGGCTGACCCCAGCAAGGGCACGATGGTGGACGAGCGCTACCGCCTGGAGCGGAAGATCGGCTCGGGCGGGATGGCCGACGTCTGGCTCGCGGAGGACACCGAGCTCGACCGCAACGTGGCCATCAAGATCCTCCACGACCGCTTCGCGCAGGACGGCGAGTTCGTTCAGCGCTTCCAGCGCGAGGCGCAGGCGGCCGCGGGCCTCCAGCATCCGAACGTGGTCGGGATCTTCGACCGTGGCGCCTTCGACGGCACCTACTTCATCGCGATGGAGTACGTGGACGGGCCCTCTCTCAAGGACCTGGTCAAGGGCGGGATGAGCCCCAAGGACGCGATCGACTTCACGCGCCAGATCCTCAACGCCGCCCGTTTCGCCCATCGCAAGGGGATCATCCATCGCGACCTGAAGCCTCAGAACGTGCTGATCGACGACGAGGGGCGCGCCCGCGTCGCCGACTTCGGCATCGCTCGCGGCGGTGAGAACTCCGACATCACCGCGACCGGCTCGGTGATGGGGACGGCCCAATACCTCTCGCCCGAGCAGGCCCAGGGCAAGCCGACCACGCCGCGCTCCGACATCTACTCGATCGGGGTGATCCTCTATGAGGCCCTCACCGGTCGCGTTCCATTCGAGGGGGACAGCGCCGTGGCCGTCGCTCTCAAGCAGGTCTCCGAGGCGCCCCGCCGCCCCAGCGCGATCAACCCGGACATTCCGCCTGCCCTGGACGCGGTCGTGATGCGGGCGTTGGCCAAGGACCCCGATGCCCGCTTCAAGGACGCGGACGCGTTCCTGAAGGCGCTGGACGCGGCCGAGCGAGCGCCCGACACCCCACGGGCACAGGACACCGCCGCCTACGCGGCGGTTTCGCCGGAGGGCGAGACCGATATCCCGGGCGACGAGGAGGCGGAGTATGAGGACTACGGGCCCACACGGCGCCGCCGCTGGCGCTGGTTCGTGGTCGCCCTCCTGGTCGCGGGCGTCGCAGCGCTCGTCGCCTATGCCCTGACGCGACCGTCGGACCTGGCCGTCCCCGATGTGATCGGGCAGAACGTCGACCAGGCCAATCAGGTGCTGGATTCCAAGGGATTCAATGTCGCCATCAAGGCGGTCCCCAGCGGCGCCCCGAGGAACCAGGTGGTCGAGCAGGACCCGATCCCCACCGACCGCGGCGGCGGGAAGGCCGAGGAGGGCTCAACCGTGACCCTCAGCGTGAGCTCGGGCCCGGCGATCGTCTCCGTCCCGACGGTCGCCAACCTGAGCGAGGCTGAGGCCAGAAAACGCCTGGAAAATGCCGGATTCAGGGTGAACGCCCAGGAGCAGTTCTCGAAGTCGGTCCACCGCGGACTGGTGATCGGGACATCGCCGCCCGCCGGCACTCAGCTCTCGACCGCCCAAGCCGTGACCCTGTTGATCTCGCGCGGCGCCAATACGGTGACCGTCCCCAACGTCGTCGGTCTGAATGACCAGGCCGCGCTGGCGGCGCTCGGCAACGCGGGCCTCTCCGGGACGGAGGTGCAGCGCGACTCCACCGAGCCACAGGGCAAGGTCCTGAGCCAGAGCCCCGCCGCCGGCAAACAGGTGGCGCGAGGCTCGCAGGTGACCATCTTCGCCTCCACCGGGGCGATCACCGTCCCCAGCGTGATCGGACAGACGCGGAAGGCGGCCGTGAGCACGCTGAAGAAGGCGGGGTTCGTCCCCGCGGTGACGGAGGAGAACACGACCGACCCGACCCAGGTCGGCGTGGTGATCTCGGAGTTTCCGCCGGGTGGATCACGCGGCCAGCGCGGCGACACCGTCACCGTCTCGGTCGGCATCAGCTCTCCCACCACGACGACGCCATGAGGGTTGCGGTCCTGGGCGGCGGGATCTCGAGCGAGCACGAGGTCTCGCTGCGCTCCGCGGCCTCGGTGGCCGCCGGACTGCGTCAGGCGGGCCATGAGACGGTCGAGGTGACGATCGACCGCGAGGGTGGCTGGTCGGTGGACGGAGGGATCGTCAGCTGCACACCGGGCGGGGGACTGCTCGGGTGCGACGTCGCCTTCCCAGTGCTCCACGGCCCCGGCGGGGAGGACGGCAGCGTCCAGGGCCTCCTCGAGGTGCTCGACGTGCCCTACGCGGGCTCCGACGTCGAGGCCTCCGCGGTCTGCATGGACAAACTCGTCTTCAAGGACCTGCTCGCCCGCCACGGCATGCCGCAGGTGGATTACTGCCGCGCGGGAGAGGAGGACTGGCGGGCCATCGCCTCCGGCTTCGGACGGCCGGTCTGGGTGAAGCCGGCCCGCCTCGGTTCGAGCATCGGGATCTCACCCGCATCGGGAGAGGAGGAGCTCGACGCCGCAGTGGAGGCCGCGCGGCGACACGATCCGCGCGTGATCGTCGAGGCGCCCGCCCCGGGCAAGGAGGTCGAGTGCTCGCTGCTCGGCAACGAGGAGCCGGTCGCCTCGCCGCCCGGGGAGATCGTCACCAAGGGGCACGATTGGTACGACTACGAGGCCAAGTATGCGGAGGGGGGCATGGAGCTGATCGTGCCGGCGCCGATCTCCGATCGCGCCACGGAGAGCCTCAGGGAACTGGCCCGCCAGGTGTTCACCCTCTGCGGTTGCAGCGGTCTCGCCCGCTGTGACTTCTTCGTCGCTGGGGACGAAGTACTCGTCAACGAGCTCAACACGATCCCCGGCTTCACCGAGACCAGCGTCTACGGCAAGCTCTTCGAGGCGGACGGCATCGCCTACCCGGAGCTCTGCGATCGCCTCGTCAAGCTCGCGGTCGAGCGGTACGAGGACGCCAGGAGCTACGAGTTCTAGCCGCGGCTACTTCGTCAGCCGGACGTCCGAGATCTCCATCTGGAACTGGCCGGGGTCGTCCTTGGCCTGGGGCAGCCTGGTGATCCAGATGAGAAAGGACTTGGCGGACTTGCCGGGCAGGCCGATCGTCTCGGTGGCCCCGCCGTCGGTGAGGGTGGCCACGGGCTGGCCCCAGCCGGAGAGCGAGCTCGGCGGCGAGCCGGCGGACTCGTAGATCTCCGCGTCGTATCCCGTTGTGGGGCTCCGGATCACGATCGACTTCGCCGGAACGGTGCTACCCGCATCGATCGCGAGCCCCACGCCGTCCTTGAGGCCGCCGAAGTCCGCGGTGTCGTAGTGCTCCGTGGTCCAATCGGTCCCGGTCGGGTTCGAATCGGTCGCGAGCCGCTCGGTGCCGGTCTCTCGGCCATCGCCCGGCGGCGGATCGAACTCGCTGGCGGCGTCGACGGGCAGCTTGACCTCGGTGCCCCCGCTGGTCGGCGGGTTACTGCTCCCGCCCAGGTGGATGCGCTCGCCCCCGAAGATCAAGGCAGCCGCGATCAGGGCGGCGCCGATGACCCCCATCGCGATCCCGAGCCTGGACCTGCGGGTGCCCAGTCTCCGCCGCGAGGAGGGAACCGAGTCGAGCACGCTGGTCGCCTCGCCGCTGGTCCCGCCCCGGCGGGCTGCCTCGACCTCCAGGGTCTGCTCCAGGTCGCGCACCATCTGCGCGACCGTGTCGTAGCGGTCGCGAGGGTCCTTGGTGGTCGAGCGGTCGACCACCGAGGCCACCGCCGCCGAGACTTCCGGGCGCTTGGCCTGCACGTCCGGCATCGGCTCGTTGACGTGCCTCATCGCCACCCCGACCTGCGTCTCGGCCTGGAAGGGGACGTCGCCGGTAAGCATCTCGTAGAGGACGACGCCGAGCGAGTAGACGTCGGAGCGCTCGTCGACGTCCTCGCCCATCGCCTGCTCGGGGGAGACGTAGTCGGTCGTGCCCAGCACCCGGCCGGTCGCTGTCATTCCCTTCTGCTCCAGCGACCGGGCGATCCCGAAATCGGTCACCTTGGCCCGCCCGTCGGGATCGATCAGCACGTTCTGGGGCTTGACGTCGCGGTGGACGAGCTTGCGCGCGTGGGCAGCGGTCAGGCCCCTGCCGATCTCGATCGCGTAGGCGACCGCCTCGTCCACGGGCAGCCCGCCCTCCTCCTGGATGCGGCGCTTCAGCGTGCGTCCTTCGATGTACTCGAAGACGATGTACGGACGACCGTCGTCCTCGCCGGCGTCGATCACGCCGACGAGATTGGGATGCGAGAGCCTCGCCGCCGCTCTCGCCTCGCGGCGGAAGCGCTCGAGCTGGTCGGCCTCCTCTGAGATCTCGCGATGCAGCAGCTTGATCGCCACCGGGCGATCGAGGACCTGGTCGAGCGCCAGGTAGACGGTCGACATCCCACCTGAGCCCAGCTTCGACTCGAGCCGGTAGCGGCCCGACAGGACTGTGGAGCTCAAGCGTTCCAACCGATTGCCCTTTGCATCGCCGTGTATTTTCGCCCGCGGGTGCCCGCGTCGCTGAGAGCCGGCGCCCCATCCGACGGCGCCGCTGAACGAATGATGACTGTCCGGGTCCGTTACTACACCCACCCCGCCTGTCCCTGGTCCTGGGCGGCCGAGCCTGGGCTGCGCTCGACGCCGACCTCTGGGCCTAGCCAGTACGGGTGACCGCGGGCGGTCCGTCGGCCGCCTGGCCGATCCGCTGGGCCTCGGGATAGCGCTCGCGGAGCCGGCTCAGCGCCGCGTCCTCGTCCGCGGGCGCCACGACCAGGCAGAAGCCGCAGCCCATGTTGAAGACCTCGTGCATCTCCTCGTCGCTGACCTCGCCGAGCTCCTGGATCAGGCCGAAGATCGGTGGTATGGGCAGCGGGTCGTCGATCTCATACGCCACCTCGGCATCGAGACGGAGGAGGTTGTTCAGGCCTCCTGAAGTGATGTGGGCCATGCCCCGGACGTCGACCGATGAGCGCAACAGATCCACGATCGGCTTGACGTAGATCTCGGTCGGCTGCAGGAGCACTTCGCCGAGCGGGCGGCCGAGGCGATCGTCGTCGTCGGCGATCCCGCCGAGTACCGAGCGAGCCAGCGTGTAGCCATTGGAATGGAGTCCCGATGACGGCAGCCCCAGCACCGGGTCTCCGGGCTCGATCGAGGCGCCGGTGACCAGGGAGTCGAGCGCGACGACGCCGAAGCAGGCTCCGGCCAGGTCGAGCCCGTTGATGATCTCGCCGAGCTGGGCGAGCTCGCCACCGACGATCTCGATCCCAGCAAGCTCGGCCCCACGGGCGAGCCCGACGCCGATCGCGCCGGCGACCTCTGGGTCCGCCCGATCGACCGCGAGGTAGTCGACCATCGCGAGCGGCTCGGCCCCGACGCAGACGACGTCGTTGGCGTTCATCGCGACGCAGTCGATCCCGACCGTGTCCCAGCGGCCAAGCTGCTCCGCCAGGACGAGCTTGGTGCCGACGCCATCGGCGCTGAGCGCGATCCCGGTCCTGTCGTCGAGCCGCACCACATTGGCGTAGTGGCCGCTGGCCAGGACCTGGCGGGTCTGCGCCGCTGGCGAGGCGGCCAGTGCCGAGACCAGGGACGCGACGGCGGCGTCCGCGTCCCCCTGGCTGACGCCGGCCTTGGCGTACGCGTCCTCGCTCAACCGGATCGCCTCTCGGGATCGGTCCGGACGGCCGCCCAGGTCGGCCTGCCGTTGCCGGGCACTACCGCGCCGTTGCCGGACTGGGACGGCGCGACTCCGTCAACCCGCGGGTCGGGCGCCGCCCGGCGCCGGCGCCGGCTCCACATCCTCGCCAGCACCATCCCCGCCAGGCCCACGCGGTAGGCCGCGTAGGGCCAGAGAGCGCTGTCGCGCTCCACCAGCCGGATCAGGGCCTGCGAGCCGAGGGTGGAGACGAAGGACGTCGCGGTGCCCGCGACGAAGCCGTCGCGCGCCTCGGCGGGAAGGCCCCGCCGCCGGAGCCGCATTCCCTTGAGAGCAGCCGCGCCGACGATCACCGGCAGCGCCACGGTGCGGGAGAGCATGTTCGACTGCTGGCGCGTGAATCCCCGCCAGCGCGCCGCGGCCAGGGTGGCGCCGTTCCGCGAGACGCCCGGGGCCAGGGCGGCGGCCTGGGCGAGTCCGAGGGCGAGCCCGTCGGCGGCCGTCGCGCGGCCTCGCTCCCGCACCTGAGGGCGGCGGTCGGCCATGACCATCCCCGCGGCACCGGCGAGCAGGCCGACGGCTGTCGCCAAGGGGCCCCCCAGCCGCCGCTCGATCGGCCGCTCCAGGACCACGCCGAGGATCGCCGGAGGCAGGAACGAGAGAGCGACCACGCCGGCCTTGCGGGCGTCGAAGGTCTCGAGCTCCGCGGCGATCACCTTGCGCTGGCCGATCAGGAGAGCCGCCGCCGCGCCCGCGTGGAGGGCGACCCCGAAGCTGTTGTCGAGCTCCGGATCGCGGCCGTCAGGGTCCCAGCCGGCCAGCCACGGGATCAGGGTGAGGTGGGCGGAGCTGGAGACCGGGAGCAACTCGGTCGGCCCCTCGACGGCGCCGAGGACGATCGCCCTCGACCGCTCGATCATGAAACGGGCTGCTCCTCGGCGTCCACCTCGGCGTCCCCTCGAGCCTCGGTCGCGGGCCCGACTCGGCCGCGCCGGCGCCTGATCAGCGCCCAGACGATCAGGGCGAGGATGGCCGCCAGAACCGCGTAGTCGAGGTACTGCAGGTGGTCCTTCCACTCGTGCCACTTGCTGCCGACCCCCCTCCCGATCAGCGCGAGCGCCAGGACCCATGGGATGCAGCCCGCCAGGGTGAGCACCGTGAAGCGCCAGAAGGGCATCCGCGCCACCCCGGCCGGCAGTGAGATGAAGGTCCGAATGATGGGCAGCATTCTGGAGAAGAAGACGGTCGCGTCGCCGTGGCGGTTGAACCAGTCGTCGGCCCATTCGAGGTAGCGGCGGTTGGTATGGAAGACCCGGTGCCGCTCGACCAGCTCGAGCCGCCCGTAGTAGCCGATCGCGTACGCGATCCAGGAGCCGACCAGGTTGCCCAGCACCCCCGCCACCACGATGCCGAGCAGCGTCAGCGTGCCGTCCTCGACCTTGAACCCGGCGAACAACATCGTCGCCTCGCTCGGGATCGGAATCAGGGCGCTCTCGAGCGTCATCAGCACGAAAACGCCGGCATAGCCGGCGTCCCCGATCAGGTTCGTGGCGAAGTCGACCAGCTTGTCGGTGACGGCGCCGGTGAGGAGAATGTTGCCGCTCACAGGGGCGGCATGGTAGGGGCTAGAGTTCACGCTCGCGTGGAGCGGCTAAAGCACCCCGTCTACCGGCACAAGCTGATCCAGATCGCCGCCGACGCAATCCTCCTCGCGGCGGCCTACTACCTGGCCTTCAGGTTGCGATTCCTCGATGCGCCGGGCGGCATCCCGAGCCGCTATGACCACATGCTGGCCAACTCGATCGGCTTCGTCGTGGTCGGCCAGCTGATCGTCTACTACGCCTTCGGCCTCTACGAGAAGTGGTGGCGCTACTTCCGCCTCCCGGACATGATCGCCGTGCTGCGCGCCTGTGCGGTCGCCACGGCGATCCTGGCGATCACCTTCCTGTTGCTGAAGCCGTTCGACGATCAGATCCCGCGCTCCGTGGTGGTCAGCAACTTCCTGCTCACGCTCTTCCTGATCGGCGGAGCGCGGCTCCTGGTCCGGATGGTGCTCGTTGAGCGGCTGGCGCGGCGCGATGTCCGCGGCGCGCGGCGCGTGCTCGTCGTCGGCGCCGGCTCGGGCGGGCAGATGGTCGCGCGCGAGATGCAGCTCAATCCGAACCTCGCCGCCCGGGCGATCGGTTTCCTGGATGACGACCCGCGCAAGCGCGGGATGCGCCTGCACGGCATCAACGTCCTCGGCACCACCGACGAGGTCGGGGAGATCCTCGACGAGTTCCATCCCGACGAGGTGATCATCGCGATCCCCTCGGCCCCGGGAGTCCTGCGCGGGCGGGTCGTCACGGCCTGCCGCGAGCGCGACCTGCCGGTTCGCACGCTCCCGACGGTCTTCGAGCTGCTCCGCGGCGGGGTGCAACTGACGCGCCAGCTGCGCGAGGTCCAGGTCGAGGACGTTCTCGGTCGGGACCCGGTGAAGATGGAGCTCGACCGGGTCGGCGCCTACATCCAGGACAAGGTCGTGATGGTCACGGGCGCCGGCGGCTCGATCGGATCCGAGTTGGTCCGCCAGATCGCCAGGGTCCATCCGAAGCTGCTGGTCATCCTCGACCACGCAGAGGACAACCTCTTCCGGATCGACCGGGAGATGGTCGAAGAGCGGCACTTCACGCGAATCGAGTCGGTGCTCGCCGACTGCAAGGAGGGCGACCGGATGCTCGAGGTGATGCAGCGCTTCAAGCCCGACGTCGTCTTCCACGCCGCCGCCTACAAGCACGTGCCCCTGATGGAGGCGAACCCGCTCGAGGCGATCCGCAACAACGCGATGGCCACCAGGGTCACCGCCGAGACCGCGGTGGTGTCGGGCTGCGAGCGCTTCGTCCTGATCTCGACCGACAAGGCCGTCAACCCGCGCACCGTGATGGGAGCGTCAAAGGCGATGGCGGAGTGGATCGTCGAGGCCGCTGGCCGCAAGCACCCGCAGACCAAGTTCGTCTCGGTCCGCTTCGGCAACGTGCTCGCCTCCTCGGGCAGCGTGGTGCCGATCTTCCGCGGGCAGATCGAGCGCGGCGGCCCGGTCACAGTGACCGACCCTGAGATGACTCGCTATTTCATGACGATCCCGGAGGCCGTCCAGCTGGTCATCCGTTCCGGCGATCTGGGAGGCGCCAGCGGCGAGGTCTTCGTCCTCGAGATGGGCGAGCCCGTGAAGATCGTCGACCTGGCGCACAACATGATCCGGCTCGCCGGCTACGAGCCGGGGGTCGACATCGCGATCGAGTACGTGGGCGCCCGGCCGGGAGAGAAGATCCACGAGGAGCTCTTCAACTCCGACGAGCGGCCGCAGCCGACCGCATCCGAGCGGATCGTCCGCGCGGTCCGCAAGGCGCCGCTCGACCCGGAGTGGGTGAACGGCACGCTGACTCGCCTCGAGGCGCTGGTCAGCGACGGGGACGAGGCGCACCTGGCGGAACAGACCGTGGAGCTCGTCTCTTCGAGGCGCGCCGCGGTGCTTCCGGTCGACGACCTCACCCACTGAAGACGGGTCGCGCTGACGCGCGCCCTCGCATCAACCCCCTTAACATCCCGCGCCGCGGCCATGAGCAGCCTCGTCAAGGACGTCGGAGCAGTCGCGGGCATCGCCTCGTTCCTGGGGCTCGCCCTGCTCGCCCTGCTCTATTTCACCCAGGCGCGGGACGTGCGTCGCTTGCGCGAACGGGCCAGCTTCCTGGTCGAGGGCGGCACCGCCGACGGTGAGACGGTCGCCCCGGCGGAGCGGGCCGCGAGCGCGGTGGCCACCAAGGAGCCCGAGAAGGCAGCCGCGGCCGCGGCAGCCGCGGCCCCCAACGAGGCGGAGGCGTTCAGGAGGGCGGAGCTCGCCCGGCAGGCTGCTGAACGCCGCCAGCGCTTCGAGCAGCGCCGCCGGAGCCCCGGCGGCGGGCGTGAGCGCCCCGCCTGGCTCTCGGAGCCGCTGTCGCTGGCCGCGGTCGTGATCGGCGCGATCATCCTGGTCGGCGGGATCGCCTTCGCCGTCACCCGGATCACCGACAGCGGGTCCGATTCCACGGCGGCGCCGTCGGGGCAGGCGAAGAAAGGTCCCTGCCCGCCAGGGCAGACCAAGGTCGCCGTCCTCAATGGGACCGCGACGCCTGGCCTCGCCGCGTCCTCTGCGGGACAGCTGAAGCAGGCGCAATACAAGGTCGGGCCCGTGGGCAACACATCGACCCCATTCCCGACGAGCGTGGTCATGTTCGACCCGTCCGATGGCAAGGAATGCGCCCCGATCATCGGCCAGATCGTCGGCGTATCCAAGACGCAGCCGATGAACAACGAGGTCCGGCAGGCGGCCGAGGGGAACCCCGTCGCGGTCGTGCTTGGGGATGACAAGGCCGGGGCGTCGAGTGGGACTGGGGCCAGCGGCACGACCGGCTCGGGGATCTGACCAAGCGCGGTCGATCGGCCGTCCTGATCTCCGCTCTGGCGGTGGCGATCCTGCTGACGGCCACCGCGGCGGCGATCGTCGAGACGCAGCACCTTCGTGACCTGGGACCGGTCGTCAGCTCGACCAAGCTGAAGACGCGCCGCGACGGCGGCTACCGAGTCTGCTTCAGGCTCACCCGCGACGACACCGTGCAGGTCGCGGTGGTGAATGCCGCCGATCAGGAGGTGCGCGTACTCGCATCGGCAGCCCCCCTGACGGGCAGCGACAGCGCGCCGGACCAGCCCAAGGCCGGGGCTCACTGCTTCGACTGGGACGGAGCCGATGTCTCGGGCCGGCCGGTGCCGGCGGGGGTCTACCGGATGCGCCTCTCGTTCCAGCGCCTGGATCGTGTCCTGATCCCCGGCGAGCACGTGACCATCGCGGTGCGCGGGGCCCCCTCATGAGCGAGGCGCTCGAGGTCATCGGCTGCCTCGCGGCGGCGGCGGCGCTCTCCACCTCGTTTCTCGCGTCCGACGCCCGCCTGCGGGTCGCCGGTCTGGTGCTGGCGGGGATACTCGCCACCGCACTGGTCGCGGGACAGGGCTGGGACGACATCCGGAACCTTCGCGAGCACCATCTCGAGTTCGCGGGAGCGATCCTCGCCGGGATCCTGGTCCTGGCAATTGGCGCCGCCGCGATGCTGCGCTGGCCGATCCTGCTGCCACTGCTCGTGGTTGCGGCCCTGCCCTTCCGGATCCGGCTGCACGTGGCGGGCGGCCAGGCGGTCAACCTGCTGGTTCCGCTCTACGTGGTCATCGGCACCGGCGTCCTGGCGACGGTCGTGGCGACTGTGCGGGGCCAGACCAGGCTGCGGCAATTGCCGCAGCCGTTGGTCCTGGCCCTGGTCCTGGTGATCTGCCTGTATGCGGTGCAGACCATCTACTCGGAGGACGTCGCCTTCGCCGCGCGCAACGTGGGCTTCTTCCTGGTTCCGTTCGCCATCCTCTTCTCTCTGCTGGCGGAGGCGACCTGGGACCGCCGCCTGCTCAAGTGGGCTTTCGTGCTGGTTCTCGCGGAGGGCCTGGTCCTGGCCGTGACCGGGATAGGCCAGTACGCGGATCACCACATCTTCTGGAACGGCAAGCTGGACGCCTCCAACGACTTCCATTTCTACTTCCGGGTCAACTCGCTCTTCTGGGACCCGAACATCTACGGCCGGTACCTCGTGCTCGCCGTTCTGCTTGGGACGACCGGGCTGGTCTGGGCCGCCAGCCGGCGGCTCGCGCTCGGCCTCGCCGCTGTGGTGGCGGTCGTCTTCGCCGGCCTCGTCTTCGCCTTCTCTCAGACCAGCTTCATCGCCCTCTTCATTGGCCTGGCGGTGCTCGCCGCGCTGCGCTGGAGTGTCCGCTGGGCCGCCATCGCGACGCCGCTCGCCCTCGCCGCGATCGCCGTCGGGGTCCTCTTCGTTGCCGGCGGCTCGCACGAATCCACGCGCACGGTCACCGAGGGGCACAGCAGCCTGGTTTCGGGAGGGGTGAAGCTCGCCCGTCACAGACCGCTCTACGGCTATGGCTCCGCGTCGTTCTCCAAGGCCTTCGCGAGCGCCGAGCAGGTGGCGCCGGGAGACACGACGATCTCGCACACCGAGCCTGTCACCGTCGCCGCTGAGCAGGGGATCATCGGCATCGCTGCCTATCTGGCGCTGCTTGCGGCAGCCCTGTGGACGGTCTTCGACGGGATGCGTTCGACGGCACCGGGTTTCGGCGGGCGCTTCCGGACCCTCGCGGAGGGGGACAGGGTTGAGCTCACCCCGGCCAGGATCGGGATCGCCGCGGCCTTCTCGGCGCTGCTGGTCCACACGATCGGCTACGCCGCCTACCTGACGGACCCACTGACCTGGGTGCTGCTGGCCGTAGGGGGTGTGCTCGCCGCCGAGGTCGGGGCGGGGGGCTGGCCCCGCCGCCGCGGCGACGTTGAATCCTCCGAGCCGGCTGAATCCGCAGCGACTCCTACAGTCGCGTCTTAATCCGATGACCGGATACCTCCGCCGCCTGGCGACCACGGGCGCCGCCTACACGGCTTCGAGCGTGATCTCGAAGCTGATTGCGGTCGCCTTGCTGCCGCTCTACACGCGCTATCTGACGCCCGCCGACTACGGCGCGGCCGAGGTGCTCGTCACCGGGGTGATCGCGGCCAGCATCATCATCCGACTGGGGATCATCGAGGCGCTGCTCCGGTTTTACTACCAGGCCGGTGAGGATCCGAACCAGGTGGTGAAGACGGCCTTCGCCTCGCTGCTCTGGACGACGACGATCGGCCTGGTGATCGCCCTTCCCCTCGCCGAGCCGCTCTCGAGGCTCCTGCTCGGACACTCGGACGCCTCCCTGATGCGGATCGCGATCTTCGGCCTCTGGGTCTTCACGATGTTCGAGTTCCTGACCACGCTCTACCGGCTCGACGAGCGGGCCAAGGCCTATTTCGTCTTCACCGTCGCAAACGTCCTGGTGACGATCCCGGTGACGGTCTGGCTGGTGGTGGGCGAGGGCAGGGGCGCGAGCGGCCTGCTCTGGGGCCAGTACGGCACGGGGGCGGTCTTCCTCGCGGGCCTGGTGATCGCCCAGCGGCGGCGCCTCGCCGTGGTCCCGGACTTCGGAGTCTGGCGCCGCATGCTCCGCTGGGGCCTGCCGACGATGCCGGCGGAGCTCTCGCTCTACTCCCTCAACTTCATCGACCGGGTGCTGATCGTCCGGATCGTCGGGCTGGGCGACGCGGGGCTCTACAGCCTCTCGGTCAAGTTCGCCCAGGCCGTCAACGTGCTGGTCAAGGGGTTCCAACTCGCCTGGCCGCCGCTGGCGTACTCGATCCAGGACGACGACGAGGCGCGCAAGGCCTACGCCGTGATCGTCACCTGGTTCGTCTCGGTGACGACCTTCGTGGTCGCCGGCATGTGGCTGCTCTCACGCTGGATCGTCCGGGTCTTGGCCGCCCCCGAGTTCTTCGACTCGTACAAGACGATCGGCCTGATTTCGACCGGGGTGATGCTCTACGCGCTCTATCTCGTCCTGGTGATCATCCTCGGCCGCACGGGCCGCACCGAGTTCAACTTTCCGGCGACCGGCGCCGGCACCGTCGTGAACATCGGCCTCAACCTGGCGCTGCTGCCCTCGCTCGGGATCGTCGGCGCCGGGATCTCGCTGGTCGCCTCCTACGCCGTGGTGCTGGCGCTGATGTACGTCTTCACGCAGCGGCTCTTCAAGGTCCCCTACGAGTGGGCCCGGTTGGCGCAGGCGTTCGGCCTGGCGGCAGCGCTGGTCACGGTTGGAGAGGTCTTCGTTCCCACCTCGGGCGTCGGGGGCCTGGCGGGTCGAACCGTCCTCTGGCTCGCCTATCCGTTGCTGCTCTGGGCGACCGGCTTCCTCAATGACGAGGAACGCGAGGCCGCCCGCCGGGTGCTGAGCCCGGCGACGGTCAGGGCGGCTCTCAGCAGCCTGCGTGAGGCGCCCCCAGAGGGGCGTGAGAGTCGGGAGGAGCCTGCCGGGGAATCGGGCGAGGGGCGTCGTCCCGGCCGCGGTCCGCGCCTGACCCGCGAGGCGCTCGAGGCGGAGCAGCGCGACGAGGACGCCATCCGCTAGCGCCAGCGGCCGACCTTGCAGCTCACCTCGCTAGAGCAGCTTGGAGCACCGAGACCATCTTCTTGGCCTGCCCTTTGACGTCATGCTCGGCGGCCGCCCGGCGGGCAGCCGGGTTGGGCGTTGGCCGGCTCGCCGCGAGCTCCAGAGCGTGGGGGAGTGCGCCGAGGTCCTGCGGGTCAACCAGTAGCCCCGCCTCCGGGGTGACGAACTCAGGTGGACCGCCATTGCTGGTGGCGATCACGGTGCGCTCCATCGCCATCGCCTCGAGCGTCGCCTGGCCGAAGGGCTCGATCAACGACGGTTGGCAGAGGACGTCGCAGGCCGCGACCCATTTGGGAACCTCCGACTGAGGAATCCGCCCGGCGAGGGTGACGTTCGCCCTTCCGGTGAGCTGTTCGCGGAGGGGCCCGTCGCCGACGAAGGCGAGCCGTCCCCGGCCCAGTGAGGCGAACGCGTCCGCCAGGCGCACCACGTTCTTCCGCTCGATCAGCGAGCCGACGCAGAGGAAGGCCGGTCCCTCGCCCTCCCAGCGGAGCTCGTGTCGCGCCTCGGCCGCGGGGCGCGGCGAGAACGCGTCAAGATCGACTCCGCAATCGATCACCTCGATCTTGCCCTCGGCCGCGGCGATCCGGCCTGTGAGTCGATCGGCAAGCCAGCGCGAGTTGGCGATCACGGCCGAGGAGCGGCCCACCACCCAGCGGGTGGCCGCGGTGACGCCGGGGATCCGGCCGAGGTTGGCGACGTCCTGTCCATGGGCCATCACGACAAGGGGCGCGCCAGCCGCGCGGGCGGCGAGTGCTCCGGCCGCCCCGGCCGGGAAGAGGAAATGGGCAAAGACGACCTCGGGGCGGAAGCGCCGGGCGGCTGCGCGCGCCTCGCGCACCAGCCGTAGGTACTTCGACGGTGATCCCCCGCGCTGGCTGATCGAGGCGATCTCGACCTCGTGTCCGAGTGCCTCGATCTCCCTGCTCAGTGGCACCAGGAAGCTGCCCAGGTCAGGCTGCTCCGGGCTGGGCCACATCTGCGTCACCTCGAGGATCCGCACGACTACGACCCTAAGCCTCGGAGTCCAGGGCCCGGTTGTACGCCTCCGCGGCCTCGCGAATACCCTCGCCGCGGCCGGGGAAGAGCGCCTGGCGCGCGTGGAGCCAGTAGCGCCGCACCGGGTGCCCGGGGAGGACGAGGGCCGCGGCGGCGCGCAGCAGGTACGGCCAGGCGAGCAGCGGCCGCATCAGAACAGCCTCCACCCGGCCGAGATGCTTGCGCAGGTAGCGGTCGCGGTTGCGGTGGTACTCGACGATTCGCCTCTCGGCCCCGGAGACGTCCTGAGCCATCTGGTCGTCGTGCACGGCCCTCGCCGAAGGGACGTAGAGGACCTTCCAGCGCGCATCCCAGAGTCGCTTGCAGAAGTCGGTCTCGTCCGAGTAGACGAAGAAGTCGTGGTCGAACCAGCCGACGTGCTCGGCGGCGTCCCGCCGGACCATCATCGCGCTCGATTGCACCCAGCCGACGGGGCGGATTCCCTCACCGCCGCTCTCGACGGTCACCCGGCGGTGCATGAAGAAGGCGCCCGCCAGCACGGTCTCCGCGCTGGGCAGTCGCCAGGCGCAGGGAACCTCCCCACCATCGGGAGCGAGCAGTTGAGCGCCCGCCACCGCGGCGTTCCGGTCCGACTCAAGCGCCCCCAGGAGAGCAGCCACGGCTCCGGGTCGGAGCTCGGAGTCCTCGTTGAGCAGGAGGCCGAACTCGCCGCGCGCCTCCTGCAGCAGGCGGCTGTCGTTGGCCGCCTTGCCCTCGCGCCGGTCGAGCTCGATCAGCCGGATGTCCCGGCCCAGCTGTCGCACCGCCTCGGCGGAGCCGTCGTCGGAAGCGTTATCGAGCACCAGGATCTCGTGCTCGAGATCGGGCGGCGTCGTGCGTTCGATCGCGTCGAGACAGCGGAGCAGCAGCTCCCGGCCATTCGTATTGACCACGCAATAGGAGACCAGCACGGCGACAATGCTCGCCCATGCGCGTCCAGATCGTCGATCCACCCGCCTACACGCCACCGTACGACCACGCCCTGGCGGGGGCCCTGTCCCGCGCCGGCGCGGAGGTGGAGCTGATCACCTGCCATTTCCCCTATGGGTCCGTGCCCCAGGAGCAGGGCTATGAGGTGCATGAGCTGTTCTACCGGCGCGGCTCACGACCGGGGATCGGCGACCGCCGGCGCCGGATGCTGCGTGCGGCTGAGCACATACCGGACATGTGGCGCTACCGCCGGGTGGCCGAGCGGGCGGATCTCGTCAACTACCAGTGGCTGCCGATCCCGGCGCTCGACCGCCGCCTGCTTCCCCCGAAACGCCCGCGCGTCTACACGATGCACTGGCGCCTGCCGGAGGCCGACAGCCGGATCGGGCACTCGCTCACCGGGCTGCTCGCCGAGATGGACGCCGTGGTGGTCCATTCCGAGCACGGCGCCCGGCGCCTCGAGGCCGAGTTCGGCGTCCCGGCCGAGCGACTGCGGGTGATCCCCCACGGCGCCTTCACCTACCTGACCGAGCAGGCCGACGATCTGCCCCTGCCGGCGGAGCTGCGTGCGGTCGAGGGCCCCGTCATCCTCGCCTTCGGCCTCATCCGCCCGTACAAGGGGATCGACGTCCTCCTGGAGGCGATGAAACGGGTCGAGGGAGCCGAGCTCTGGATCGCCGGGTTACCGCGGATGCCTATGGACGGCTTGCATGAGCTCGCCCGGCAGGTGCCGGGCACGGTCCGGTTCGTGGACCGCTTCATCCCGGACAACCAGATCCCGGCCTTCATGCGGCGCGCCGAACTCGTCGTCCTGCCGTACCGGAACATCGAGCAGTCCGGCGTGCTCTACACCGCGCTCGCCTTCGGCCGTCCTCTGGTGCTCAGCTCGGTCGGCGGCTTTCCCGACATCGCCGAGCGGGGAGCGGCGAGGCTCGTCCCCTCGGAGGATCCGGTGGCGCTGGGCAATGCCCTCGCGGAGCTGCTCGCGGACCCCGCCGCCCGCGCGCAGCTGGGCGCCGGTGCCGCCCGCGAGGCCGCGACCACCTACTCATGGGACCGCATCGGCCAGCAGACAATGGGTCTCTACCGCGAGCTCCTGGGCGCCTTGTGACCTCCGATAATCCCCGCTGATGGCTCTCGAGATCGTCTTCTGGGTCGCCGCCGGCCTGATCGTCTACGCCCACCTTGGGTATCCGCTCCTGCTCTGGGCGCTCGCTGCAATCTTCGGCGAGGACGATGCGAACGCGGGCAAGGGCGCGACAGGTGAGGGCGCCGGCGAGGGCGATCTTCCCCGCGTGAGCCTGATCATCCCGGCCTACGACGAGGAGGAGGTGATCGAGCGGAAGATCGCCAACGCGCGGGCGCTCGACTACCCGGCAGGGTGCCTCGAGGTCGTGGTCGCGTCCGACGGTTCGAGCGACCGGACGGCGGAACTGGCCCGCGCGGCGGGCGCCGACCGGGTCCTGGAGCTGCCTCGCGGCGGCAAGGTGGCTGCCCTCAACCAGGCCGTGCGCGGGTCGGAGGGCGCGATCCTGGCCTTCTCGGACGCCAACAGCTACTGGCGCCGGGATGCGCTCGGCCGCCTGGTCGGCCGCTTCGCCGACGGGCGGGTCGGCTATGCGTGTGGGCAGGTGCGCTTCGATGGCGGAGAGGGGGGCAACCAGGAAGGCCTCTACTGGCGCTACGAGATGGCCGTGCGCTCCAGGGAGACGCGCCTGGCCGGGATCACCGCCGGGAACGGAGCGATCTATGCGGTGCGCCGCGAGGCGTACATCGAGCTCGACCCGAGTCGCGGCCAGGACATCGGCTTCCCCTTCGAGCTCACCAAGCGGGGCTGGCGCGCCGTCTACGAGCCGGAGGCGGTCGCCGAGGAGAAGATGGCGCCCACGGTCGAGGGCGAGTTCCGCCGCAAGCGCCGAATGATGTGGGGCCTCTGGGACGTGATGCTGCGGTGGGGGATGCTCGACCCGCGCGGCTACGGGCCCGCCTACGCGCTGGAGATCTACTCCCATCGTCTGCTCCGCTACCTGACCCCGTGGCTTCACCTGGTCGCCTTCGGCGTCAACATCGCGCTGCTCGGCCGCGGCTGGGTTTACACGGCCACTCTGGCGATCCAGGTGGCCGTGCTGCTCGCCGCCCTGCTCGGGCGATTCGTCCCCGCCCTCCCGTTCCGGATCGCCTACTACTACGTCACCGTGACCGCCTCAATCGCAGTGGGACTCTGGGACCGTCTCCGCGCGCGGACCGTGCCGATCGGCTGGGAGAAGGTGGAGGGCACGCGATGAGCGGGATTGACGGCAACTCACCCAACGACGCGCAGCAGCGGCTCGAGGTGCCGGGGGCGGTGGGCCGCCCGAAACAGGGCCTGCCGCGCGTCGCCGACCTGGCGATCGCCGTCGTCAGCCTGATTGCGGTCTCGCCGCTGCTGGCCGCGGCCGCGATCGCGATTCGCCTGGAGTCGCCGGGCCCGGTCCTCTATCGCCAGCGCCGCGTCGGCAGGGACGGCGAGATCTTCGAGCTCTTCAAGCTGCGAACCATGCGCCAGGGCGCCGACCCGGTCGGGGTGGGCACCGCGGTGACCTCCGAGGATCCCCGCGTCACCAGGGTCGGCCGGCTGCTCCGCCGTTTCTCACTCGACGAGCTCCCCAACCTCTTCAACGTCCTTCGCGGCGAGATGCGGATCGTCGGACCGCGGGCGACCCTCCCGGCCCAGGTCGAGCTCTACACGCCCCGCCAGCGGCGTCGCCTCGACCTCCGCCCCGGCGTCACCGGCTGGGCGCAGATCCACGGCCGCGCCGGGATTCCCTGGGAGGAGCGCATCGAGCTGGACGTCTGGTACGTGGAGCACCGCTCCCTGCGGCTCGACCTGAAGATCCTGGCGCGCACTCCCAGGGCCCTGCTGGGCGGCGTCGGCAGGGCGGCCGTGGACCCGTACGCGGGCTCCTCGCCCGACTCGCCGCTGAGGCAGGCCGCCGAGCGCGAGCAGGCGAGGGAGCGCTGATGGCCCGGGGAATCTCGCTGAGGGACTTCCTCCCGGAGGACGCGGCAGCCGTGTACCGCTGGTTCAACTCCCCGGCCGCGACCGCCAACCTGCTCGAGCACCGGGCCGAGTTCACCGGGGACGACGCAAGGCGCTGGGTCGAGCGCGCGATCGAGCAGGCCGGCGATCCGGACGCGGAGGACCGCAAATGGGCGGTCGAGGTCGAGGGCATCGACGAGCCGGTCGGCTACACGGCGCTCTACGGGCTCAACCGGCAGACGGCGCCGGAGCTCGGGGCGATCATGGGCGACGAGCGCGTGCGCGGCAGGGGGGTCGGCAGGGAGGCGGAGCGGCTCACCAACCTGAAGGCCTTTGAGGAGTTCGGCGCACACAAGGTCTATGGCCGCATCCCCGCCACCAACGAGGCGGCGAAGAAGGCCGTCATCTACAACGGCTGGAGGCAGGAGGGCGTGCTGCGCAAGCAGGTCCGCCATGGCGACGAGCTGATCGACGTCGAGCTCTGGGGCGGATTCCGCGAGGACCTGCCCGAGCCGCCCGAGGAATGACCCGGATGGAGGCGCGGCTGATCGCGGACGGCGGAGCCGCCGCCGCCGACCCGGAGAGCTTCTTCCGCTCGCCGGTGTTCCTCGAGGCCGAGGGCGTCACCCACAGCATCTCGCTCGGCGACGAGCTGCGGCTGCCGGTGATCGTGCGCCCGATCGAGGGCGGCGACCGCGTCGACGCGATCTCGCCCTATGGGTACCCGGGTGGGTCGGGGGCACCCGAGAAGCCGATCGATCCCGATCGGATCGACTGGTCGCAGACCGGCCTGGTCAGCGTCTTTGTGCGCGGCAGGATCGGCGAGGATGCGTCGCTGCTGGGCGGCACGGTTCGCAACCACGTCCATGTCGCCGATGGCGACGCCGGCATCCGCAAGCGCCTGCGCGAGCAGATCCGGCGCAACGAGCGCCGCGGCTGGTCCGTGGGCCTCACCGCCGGGGCGGAGGCGGATGCCGGCGCCCGGCGGGCGTTCGAGCGGGCTTACGCGGAGACGATGGCGAGGACCGGCGCGGCCGAGCGCTACCTCTATCCGAGCGAGTACTTCGAGCGCCTGCTCGGCGGCGAGCAGAGCTGGCTCGCCCTCGCGGCCCGGGACGGGGAGCGGATGGCCGGCGCGATCGCGGTAGCCGGCGACGGCTACCTCCACTACTACCTTGGCGGCACCGCCGACGAGGCCCTGGAGGACTCCCCGATGAAGAACCTGTTCGCGACGATGATCTCGCTTGGATCCGAGCTCGGCCTCCCCGTCAACCTCGGCGGCGGCCTGGCACCGGGCGACTCGCTCGACGACTTCAAGCGCGGCTTCGCCGATGGGGAGGCGCCGTTCTCCACCCACGAGCTGATCTGCGACCCGGCCACCTACGAGCGGCTCGCGGTCCAGGCGGGCCCGGCGCCGGAGGGCTTCTTCCCCGCGTATCGCTCCTAGCCGGGGACGCCGCCGCCGTGGTGCCGAATGGATAGCCGCCGCTCCGCGGCGGCTAGCCCACGTGGATGGGGACCTGCTGCTCGGGACCGTTGCCGCGATAGGTGTCGCGGAAGTTGCGGATCACGTCGAGGACGAGCGGGTTGTAGTGCTGGCAGACCGCCATCTCGGTCCAGGCAGTGACTGCGACGTCGTAGGGCATATTCGGATCGGGGTAGAGCAGCATGCCGTCAGGGTTCTGGTCGAAGACTCCCTTCAGCGCCAGCTGCTCGCTCTCCGGCAGGCTCGGCTTGTAGTGGATCTCTATCCGGCCGTGTTCCATCGCGTGGACCTCGTCGCGGATGTTCATGCCGTTGGTCTGGGGATTCGCGCTCATCGGCGTCGTGTACGCGCCGTCCGAGATCGGGACCGGGTTGTGGTTGCCCGACGTCGGTGGAGTGGTCCGGTACTGGACCGGTGTCGAGTTGGAGACGTGTGTGTTCCCCTCGTCGGGCAGGTTGAGCCTGACCTCGCAGCCCGCCTTCTGGGCCGAGATCTGCAGGTCCGCGAACTGGAGCGGCGGCGGGGGCGTCCCCTTCCGGCAGTCGGGCGTGAGCCCGGAGAAGCTGCCGGTGTTCTGGATGTGTGCGTTGCTGCACGCCCCGCTGCCTCCTCCGCCACCGCTCGTCACTACCGCGACCAGGCCCGCGATCACCGCCAGGGCCAGCACGCCGGCGACCACGTACCCGGCCATCAGGCGCGTGCGTCCGCCGGACTGGGACGCCCGCTCGGCGGCCAGCCGCTGCGCGCGGAGGCGCTCCTTCTCTTCCTTGCGAGAGGCCATCAGAGGGCGATCAGGCTAGCGGAGCTCGCTCAAGCCTCTCTTAGCGCGATCCGGTGGATTCCGCGGTGACTTTCGCCGCCGAGGACTCTGCCGGTGCCTGCCAGACCTGATCGAGGAAATTCGCCAGTTCATTGTCGAGGCGCTCAGGCGAGAGCCGCCACTCGAGGATGGAGCTGGCCTCGATCAGCCGGGAGCCGGGAAGCTCCTCGGCCAGCATCCCCGAGTCCGAGAAGGGGTGAAGCGGATCTGCGTGGTGGCCGATCACCAGCGTCGGCTGGGTCATCTGCACGCGGAACTGGTGGTGGGGCGCCGAGGAACCGAGAAAGAGCCCCTCGAGGATGGCCGACGACGGCGCCGGGTCCTGCCGGAACCAGTCGAGGCCGAGGTCGAGCAGCGGATTGGTCCGCGGGATCCTCCGGGCGCCCGAGGCGAGCCACCGCAGAAGCGGCTCTCCGAAGCGAAGCCCGACCATGATCGGCGTGAAGATCACGGCCGCTGCGAGCAGGGCGTTGTCGAGCACGGGCATCTCGATCATCATCGCCTTGACGCGCTCTGGAGCCAGGTGGTTGAGCTCCAGTGTCGCGTTGGCTCCGAGGGAGGTGCCGCCCACAACGGCCTGGTCGAGGTCGAGGTGATCGAGCAGCGCCTCGACCTGCCGGGCAAAGAAGGTCATCGAGTAGTGCGACATCTCCAGCGGACGGTCCGAGCGGCCGTGGCCGAGGAGATCGACGGTGATCACCCGGTTCCCTCGCTCGGCCATCTCGGGCCCGAGGCGGTCGAACATCCGCCGGTTCATCAGCAGGCCGTGGATCAGGATGAGCGGGCGGTCGCCCTCCCCGTACTCGTCGAACGAGATCCGGTGATTGTCGTATTCGAACTCGGGCATCGAGGCGGGACAGAGTGTAGGTGGAGCCTCAGGCGGTCCCGGCGGCGGCGGGCTGGCCGGACTCCCGCTCCTCCCAGGGCCTGGAGGCCTGCAGCGCGCCCAGGATCGCCCGGGCGGCCGGCCAGCGATTGAGCGCGTAGAGATGGACGCCCGGAGCTCCCCGGCGCAGCAGATCGGCGCACTGCTGCGTCGCATAGGCAACGCCCAACTCGAACTCGGCGCGCTCGTTTCCGTTGAGTGCCTCCATCGCCGAGGCGAGCGGCGCCGGGATGGTCGCCTGGCAGAGCTCCGAGATTCGCCCGATCTGCCGGAACCCCGTCATCGGCATCACGCCCGGGATGATCGGCACGTCGATACCCGCCGCGCGGGCGGCCGGCAGGAAGTCGAAGTAAAGCTGGTTGTCGAAGAAGAGCTGCGTGATCAGGAAGCTCGCGCCGTTCTCGACCTTGGTCTTCAAATAGGCGAGGTCGGCCGCCAGGCTGGGGGCCTCCGGATGAACCTCGGGGAAGCAGGCGCCGCCGATCGTGATCTCGGGATGTGTCTCCCGAATCAGCGCTGCGAGGTCGGCGGCACTCCCCAGCCCGCCGTCGGGCTGCTCGAAGTCCTTCTCGCCGCGCGGCGGGTCGCCGCGGAGCGCGAGGATGTTCTCGATCCCGGCGTCCGCGATCCGGTCGATGATCTCGCGCAGGCTCTCGGTGGTCTCGCCCACGCAGCTCAGATGCGCCATGGCCTCCGAGCCGTACTCGTCGCGGATCGCCCGCGTGGTCTCGAGCGTTCCCTCGCGTGTGGCCCCGCCGGCGCCATAGGTCACAGAGAAGAAGTGGGGATCGAGCTTGCGCAGGACCTCCACGGTCTCGAACAGGGTCTCCCGGCCCTCCTCGGTCTTCGGAGGGAAGAACTCGACCGAGAAGACCGGCCGGGTCGAGGCGAGCATTTCGTCGATTCTCATCTCCGCAAGGGTATTGAGAGCGCCATAGAGTCGGGCGAGTGCCCTTTCACGTCGAGATCTCGAGCGGCTTCAAGCAGCGGGCGCGGGCGTTCAACCTGGACGAGGCGAGCATGCGCAGGGACGTCCTCGAGCCATGGCTGCTCGGGCGGAGGGTCACGCTGGGGGAGAAGGACTTCGAGCCGAAGGACTCGAGGCTGGTCATCCTCGAGGGGCCCGACCTCGCCGACACCGATCTCTCAATGGGCCGTGGCTGGTCCAACGCCGAGAAGGTCTCCGAGAACGTCACACGCAGGCTGGTCGACGCGGCGTCAGCGCCCGCCGGGGGACCGCTCGTGGCGGTGCTCGCGGACGGGTCTGCGGCGGCGGACGCCCAGGGGATGCTGGAGCGCCTCGAGCTCAGCACCGTCCCGTGGGCCGAGCTTCGCACTCGCATCCTGGGAGGGCCCGCCGCGGCCGGGGGACCGGGCTATGCCGCGGTTCTGGCGGTCGAGGGTGTTGCGCCCTCGCCCGGCTGGCTCTTCGACGCCGGCCTCGCGCGGGGAGCGCTCGGCGCGCGGGCCGTCTTCGTCCAGCTCGGGAGCGCCTCCATCCCGGCCCAGCTCGCCGGCGTGGACGTCATGCGCCTCGAGCCCGATGAGGAGGCATCGGTGCGGGCGCTCGGAGACCGACTGACCAAATAGAACGGGGCGGCCGCACGGGCGCCTCGCATGCTCGATACCTGCCTGGCCGGTCTTGTCGCCGGTCAGACCTCCGCCGCGACCCGCTGGACGAGGCTCGGCTTGGAGAACTTCACCTGCGTGCCGCGCGCGATCGCCAGCACCGGGACGTTCGACGTCTCGATCGCGTAGCCGGCCCGGGCGCTCAGGTTGACGTGGCCCTTGGGGGACGCCGGCGAGGAGCCGACGATCAGCAGGCCGGTGCCCTCCGGCTTGTCGGCGACAGTGGCACCGAGGGCATCGGCGAGGCTCTTGGCCGTGGCGAAGGCGGCGTCGTCGCCGTCGTCCTCGGGCAGCACGCCGATGCTCTTGATCTCGATCGCCTGGTTCCGCAAGCCGGCGGGCGCGATGGCGACCGCGGCGGGACCGCCGGTCAGCATCCGCTGTGCGGAGGTGCCGGGCATGACGGCGCCCCGCGCGGTGCGATAGTCGGACCCGAAGACGATCACGTCAGCCTTCTCGCTCTCGGCGAGCTCCCAGAGCCCGGCGCCGGTCGAGGCGTGGACGACGACCTGCCGCGAGATCTTCTCGTCTCCCAGCGCCTCGGCGCCATGCTCGAGCAGCTCCTCGGCTTCCTTCTCCTCGAGCGCCTCGCGAGCGCTGTCGGGCTGCTGCGTGTGACGGACGTAGGCAAGCGAGACGTCGCCGCCCAGCTCGCCCAGCGTGCCGCCCAGTGCGAGTGCGTCGCGGTCGTTGTCCGTGTCGTCGTAGGAAACGATGATCTTGGCCATAGCGGTGGTCTCCTCTTGAGTAGACGGGTCGCGCAGTCGCGCGCCTCCCCATTTGCGATTCGAAGTTCGATGGGATGGTGCCCGGGACCTGCCATTAGCACAAGTACTTCTAGTGATGCGTAGAATTAGCAAAGCTAATGCTGAACGTGCAGAGGCTCAGGGTGTTGCGGGAGGTCCTCGCCCAGGGGTCGTTCTCGGAGGCGGCCAGCGCCCTCAACTACACGCAATCGGCCGTCTCCCAGGCGATTGCGACCCTCGAGACCGAGGCAGGCGTCCCGCTGATCGAGCGCGACCGGCGCGGGGTCCGGCCGACCACCGCGGGGGAGCGTCTTGCCGAGCACGCCGGGCGGATCCTCACCCAGCTCGACGCCGCCGAGGCGGAACTCGGCGCGATCGCCGGCGTTGCGGGCGGCGAGCTGCGCCTGGCGTCATTCCCGACGGCCGGCGCGACGTTGATGCCGCTCGCGATCGCGGCCTTTCGGTCGGCTCATCCCGAGGTGACCCTGAGCCTGGTCGAGGGAGAGCCGGAGGAGCTCATCCCCCGGCTGCGCGACGGGGAGTTCGATCTCGGGCTGATCTTCGAGTTCGAGGGGACCGGCGAGCTCGGCCCGGGCTTGCGGAGCGCGCGCCTCTTCGAGGACCCGATGAAGCTCGCGCTGCCGAAGGGCCACCGCCTCGCGCGCAAAGAGCAGGTCGCGCTCGCCGATCTCTCCGACGATGCCTGGGTGCAGACCTCGGAGGCGAGCGCCTGCGCGCGCCACGTGGTCCGCGTCTGCCGGGCGGCGGGCTTCGAGCCGCGCGTCTCGTTCGAGAGCGACGACTACCTGACCGTGCAGGGCCTGGTCGCGGCCGGCGTGGGGGTCGCGCTGATCCCCCAGCTGGCGCTCTCGCAGACCGTCAGCTACGACATCGCGGTCCGCGAGTTGCAGCCGGACGGACCCGTCCGCCATGTGGTGGTGGCGACGCCGGGGACGGGAGTGTCGCTGCCCGCCGCCGCGGCGATGCTGGAGATCCTGCGGGACACGGCACGTCAGTACAGGCTGTAACGATCGCCGCCCCCACCTTGCGGCGGGGGCGGCGATGATCACTGCGTTGGATTCGGCTTCGGACCTAGCTGGTGGCCCCGGAGGGATAGGCCAGCGACGGCACGTCCGAGGGATAGACCTCGTGCCCGTGCACGGCGATGTCGCCTTCCTCCATCTCCGCCTCCTCCATGCGGAGCGGTACGAACAGTCCCACCAGCTTCAGCAGGATGAACGTGCCGAGCGCCGAGAACCCGATCACCCAGAGGCCGGTGACGAGCTCGTCCTTGAAGAGCTCGGCGTTGCCTCCGTTGAATATGCCCGCGATGCCGGGCAGGTCGGTTGCACCGCCGCCCGTCGCGGCGTACACGATGATGTTCGGGTCGGCGAAGAACCCCAGCAGCAGCCCGCCGGCCAGTCCCGCCATCCCGTGCGTGTAGATCACGCCCAGGGTGTCGTCGACGTTCCGGAACGGACGCATCCGGCTCAGGTAGTTCAGCGCGAAGTAGACGATCACTCCGCCGATGAGCCCGATGCACAGCGCGCCCCAGCCGTTCACGAACCCGGCGCAGGGCGTGATCACCACGAGTCCGGTGATCATGCCGTTGACGCTCGAGATCAGGCTCGGCTTGTGTCCCGTGATGTAGTCGAGGGCGACCCACGAGAGGAACGCAACGGCACAGGACAGGTTCGTGTTGAGAACCGCCAGCGACGCATTGGACCCTGCGTAGTACGGGTCGCCGCCATTGAAGCCGTTCCAGCCGAGCCAGAGAAGGCCCGCTCCGGTGGCGACCATCAACAGGTTGTTGGGCGCGTCGATCTCTCGGTCACGCTGGAGCCGAGGCCCGATCACCGCAGCCGCGACGAAACCGGAGACGCCGGCCGCGAGATGAATCACGTAGCCGCCCGAGAAATCGAGCGCCCCGTGAGCCGCCCACCAGCCGCCGCCCCAGATCAGGAACGCGTTGACGGTGTAGACGATGCTCGACCAGAGGATCACGAACGGGATCCAGGCCCGGAAGTTGATCCGGCCGAGCACCGATCCGAGCATCAGGATCGGCGTGATCGCCGCGAACACGAACTGGAAATAGACCAGCGTCGGTTGGCTGAAATTGAACGCCGGCCCGGTGGTTATCGATGGGATCACTGCCTGCGATTGCTCCGCACCCGTCCCCAGAACCGAGGCCGGGGTTCCCCACATTGCGCTGAAGAACCCGGTGTCGGCCCCGAAGATGTGCAGGGGGCTGCCGAAGGCCATCTTGAACCCGTAGAGAACCCAGACGATCAGCACCAGGGCGAACGCGACGAAGGCCATCATCATCGAGTTCACGGACCAGCGCTTCTGCATGACGCCGCCGTACAGCACGACGAGACCGGGCACGCTCATCAGGCCGACCAGGGTCGCCGCGGTGAGCTGCCAGGCATTGTCGCCGGGATTCACAAAATCGGGATAGGGCACCCACGTAGGCATAGGTACGCCTTCTCCTTTCTTTCGGTATCGAGCGAAAGGCGATGCCTGCCTGGCCGTCACAACGACGCCCGGACGGGTAAAGCCGTGCTGCAGGGTGCCGGACGGAAGGTCCACCTCCTACCTCCATAAGGCGGAAATCACCCTCCGCAATCTCGACAGTCGGTCGAAGCTGCCTGCACAGGGCCACGCCTAGACTGGGTTCGTGCCTCTGGAAGGCCACTGGCAGCGCGTCAACACGCCCCTGCGCGAGACGACCGGGCGTGAGCGCAAGATCGTGGCGGTCGCCTTGGGACTGCTGCTGGTGGCAGCGATCGCCGGCGTGATCGTGGCAATCGGCTCAAGCAATCCATCGACGCCGGCGGGCTGCATCCGCGTCGAGGTGCCGAGCACGATGGGGGCGAGCGCCACGACCCTCTGTGGCGAGCGGGCGGCGTCGTTCTGCCGCAGCCCGGCCGCCAACAGCCCACCGCTCAACCAGACCGCTCTGCCCAAATGCCGCGACGCCGGGTACTGACCGAGCGGGAGCTCAACAGAGCCCTGCTCGCTCGCCAGATGCTGCTGGGGCGCGTCTCGGCGCCGCTCCCGAAGGTCCTCGACCGGATGGGCACGCTGCAGGCGCAGTATGCGCCCTCGATGTACATCGGCCTCTGGACGCGGATGGAGGGATTCGAGAGAGAACAGCTGGATCGCGCCCTGGAGCGGCGCTCGGTCGCCCAGGGCACCCTGATGCGCGCGACGATCCACCTGGTCTCCGAGGCCGACTACTGGCCCGTGGCGATCGGGGTGCGGCGGGGGCGCCGGGAGGCATGGCTCAGCGCCTCCTACAGGAAGGACTACAGCGCCTCGCAGATGGCGAAGCTCGCGAGCAAGCTCCGGAGGCGGCTCGCCGGCGGCACGATCAGCCGCAAGGAGATCCACGAGTTGCTGGGGTCCGACAGCGTGCTCACCAACGGGGTGAACATGTGGCTCGACCTCGTCCGGGTGCCGCCCTCGGGCACCTGGGAGCGCCGCCGGGCCGACCTCTACGCCGCCGCCGAGCACTGGGTGGGGCCTTCACCGAAGATCGAGGAGGCCGACGGCATCGAGCTGCTCGTGCGCCGCTATCTCGGCGCCTTCGGCCCGGCCACCCTCCCCGAGGCGGCCAACTGGGCCGGCCTGCATCCCAAGCGCCTCGAACCGGTCCTCGGGCGACTCAAGCTGCGTCGCTTCGAGGCCGAGGACGGGGCCGAGCTGCTCGACCTTGCCAGGGCGCCGCTGCCGGATCCCGAGACCCCCGCTCCGGTCAGGTTCCTGCCGACCTGGGACGCGAGCCTGCTCGCTCACGCCCGGCGCGCGGCGATCCTGCCGGAGGAGCATCGATCCAAGGTCTTCAACGCCAAGACCCCGCAGTCGGTACCGACGTTCCTGGTCGACGGCCGGGTCGCCGGAACCTGGAGCTACGAGAAGGGCAGGGTCAAGACGAAGCCGTTCCGCAAGCTCGACGCGTCCGCCCGCCGTGAGCTTCGCGGAGAGGCGGACCGCCTGGCAGAGCTGCGTATGGACTAAGTTCCTGGTCCTGATGCGCCGGCTCGTGACCGGATGTCTGGCCGTCGCGGCGTCGATCGGCGCATGTGCCTCGGCGTCGAGTGTTCTCGCCGCGACGAGCGGAGCGAGGCCGTTCAAGACCCCGCATCTCGCCAACGCCTGCTTCGCCCTCCGTTCCGAGGCCACCGGGCGCTTCGTCGGCTCAGCCGGCGCCACCTACCGCGCGGATGCACCCGCCGCGTCCGGGTTCTTCTGGAAGCCCACGACGCTCCGGGACTTCCTGCCTCAGGATCAGGGCGGAGCCCTGCTCGGCGTCGGTCCCGACGCGACGGTGGCCCGCGCGGACTCCCCCGGCCCGTCGACCGCCTGGAGGGTGACCTACGTGGCGAGGCGGACTATCACGCTTCGGTCGGTCGCCGACGGCACCCAGCTCGGCGCCGCCGCCGACGGCAGCCTCGTGCTTCTCGGTCCGCGTGCGAGGAGCCATGATCGCCTCTTCCGGCTGATTCGGGTCGGCGGCTGCACGGCGTTCCCCGAGGCCGGCTTGGACGCTACGGGCACGCCGTTCCGCGGGACCAACCGCAAGGGCGACGTCGTCGGCTTCGCCGACATGCATCTGCATATCACCGCCAATCTGCGCGCCGGCGGCGCGGTCCTCTCCGGCCAGCCCTTCGACCCCTACGGCATCACCCAGGCCCTCGGTCACGACGCGGACGTGCACGGCCCCGACGGGAGCCTCGACGTCACCGGCAACCTCCTGCGCACGGGCCTGCCCTTCGGGACCCACGACACGCACGGGTGGCCGACCTTCGCCGGCTGGCCGGTCCACGACACGATCACCCACCAGCAGACCTACTACGTCTGGCTGAAGCGGAACTGGATGGCGGGCGAGCGTCTGGTCGTCGCGCAAACGGTCGAGGACCAGTCGATCTGCGAGATCGAGCCCGTCAAGACCCATTCGTGCGACGAGACGGCCGCTGTCGCCCAACAGATCCAGACCCTTCGGCGGTTGCAGGGCTACGTCGACGCGCAAGCCGGCGGCCGCGGCAAGGGCTGGTTCCGGCTGGTCTACAACCCGCGCCAGGCACGGCAGGTGATCGAGCGGGGGAAGCTGGCGGTGCTGATCGGGATCGAGTCCTCCAACCTCTTCGGCTGCAGCGAGCGGATGGACCTGCCGCAGTGCGACAGGGGCGACATCGACCGTGGGATCCGCAACGCCCGCCGGCTCGGGGTGCGGACCGTCTTCCCGATGCACTGGACGGACAATGCCTTTGGCGGGGCCGCCATCGAGGGCGGCGGCAGGGGCACCTTCATCAACGTGCTCGAGCGCTTTCAGACCGGGCACTACTTCCGCACCGGCCCCTGCCCGGAGCCCGGGCAGGGCGAGACCATGGGGACGCTGAGCCCCTTCGAGCTCAACTTCCTGTCGATGTACTTCCCCGCGGCGAAGCCGATCGCGCAGGAGGCCTTTCCGGCCTACCCGGCGGGGATCCAGTGCAACGCGAAAGGCCTGACGCCGCTCGGCGCTTACCTGATCAAGCGGCTGATGGCCAACCACATGCTGATCGAGATGGACCACATGAGTGAGTTGGCGCGGGAGACGGTGCTCAGGATGGCGACGAGGCATCGCTACCCGCTGGTCTCCAGCCACACCGGGACCGGCGGGGTGTGGACTCCGAACCAGCTGCGGCTGCTCTACAGACTCGGCGGGATGGCCGCGGCCAGAGCGGACACGGCTCCCGCGCTGGCGGCGCGGATCGAGGAGCTGAAGGGCGACCGCAGCAAGCGCCACTACTTCGGCGTCGGGTTGGGCACCGACACCGGCGGTTTCTCTTCCCTCCCGGGGCCGAGGCCGGACGCGTCCCAGGCGCCGCTCACTTATCCCTTCCGCGCGCTCTACTGCAACGTGCGGCTCGAGCGGGAGCAGAGCGGCAGCCGGTCCTTCGACCTCAACACCGATGGCGTCGCGCACTACGGCCTGATCGCGGACCTGATCGCCGACATGCAACAGCACGGCGGTGGAGCGGCTGTCAGAACCCTCTACCGCTCGGCCGAGGCCTATCTGCGGATGTGGGAGCTCGCCTACGCGCGCTGACGGCCCGGCGCCGCCGCGAGCGGGAGGCTCGCGAGCCAGGCGGCGACCGCCCCTGCGACCGCCTCGTTGTCGGCCTTGAGGCCGTGGTCCCCGCGTACCTTGACCACCTGGCGCCGCCGGCCCGAGGGCGGCATCCCGAAGCGGTCGCTCTCGCCCTGGACCACGAGGACCGGGAGCTTCACCGCCTCCAGCTCCGGCAGGCGGGTCTGAGGCGGCTTGTCGCCCCGGCGCGGAGGTACCAGCGGGAAGGCGAGACAGAGGACGGCCGCCGCTCCGGTCGCCTCCACCGTGCGGCAGGCGACGCGGGCGCCTAGAGAGCGGCCGCCGACGATCAGAGGCAGGTCCGCGAGCTCGTCGCCGCGCAGGTGATCGAGCGCGGCGATCCAGGCGGCGTCGAGCTGCTTGGCGCCGGCGGGCGAGCGGCGGCCGGCGACGCGATAGGGCTGCTCGATCAGGGCGACTGTGAAGCCCTCCTCCACCGCGCCCTCGGTCGCCGCGACCAGGTCCGCCGCCTCCACGCCGCCGCCGGCGCCATGACCGAGGACG
This sequence comes from uncultured Solirubrobacterales bacterium, assembly GCA_963763955.1. Classification (GTDB taxonomy): domain Bacteria; phylum Actinomycetota; class Thermoleophilia; order Solirubrobacterales; family 70-9; genus DASUPK01. Next base: position 142,407 of record CAVXQP010000022.1, read on the forward strand.
ACCGCGCCCCGCGGAGTCTTGGCCGCGTGCAGGTGCGCCCGCGCGGGCCCGGACGGTGTGTCGATCTCAATCGGCTTCATTGAGCTCGCCGCCGAGCACATCCACGTCGTAGTCGGCGGGGGAAGGTGATCTCAGTTTCGCTCACTACACCGAGCGCATTTCTTGGCATTCCCGCTTCGCACGGCTCGCGCCATCAGCCCCCGAAAAAGTCGATGAGAAGCTGATTGACGCGTTCCGCCTCGTCGTGATGGACCCAATGCGACGCGTCGGCCAAGCGCTCCACGCGGTCGAGGTTGGGCACGTCGTCGTGGTCCGGTTCGGCGAGGTCGGAGCCGAGGTAGGAATCGCGCTCTCCCCAGATGACCAGTGTCGGCGCCGAAATCGGGCGCAACTTTGCTGCGGCCTCCTTCTGGGACTGTCTTACCGAGGCGCGGTAGTAGTTGATCATCCCGGCTGCTGCCCCTGGCTGCGACCACGCCTCGACGTAGTGTTCGATTTCCTCCGGCGTGTAGGGCGGGTTCGCGTCACTCAGGAAGTGTCGGAAGAAATGCCAGTTTCTGGCGTGCACCACGTCCTCGGGCAGTCCCGGCGTCGCAAAGAAGAAGAAGTACCAGGACTTCCGGAGCTGGTTGGGGTTCCGCAGACCCTCTGAAAGCCGCCGCGGATGGGCCGCATTGAGGATGGCGAGGCGATCGACCACCTCGGGGTGGTTCATCGCCATGGTCCAGGCGATGGATCCGCCCCAGTCGTGACCGACAATCGGCGCGGACTCGGCACCGAGCTCTCCGATGAGGCCGCTGATGTCGGCGGCGAGCAGGTCGACGGCGTAGGCCTTGAAGCCCTCTGGCTTCGATGACAGGTTGTAGCCACGCGTGTCGGGCGCGACGACTCGAAAGCCCGCCGCCACCAGCGGCTCGATCTGTAGCCGCCAGCCGTACCAGAACTCCGGGAAGCCATGCAGCAGAACGATCAGCGGCCCCTCACCGGCCTCCACGTAATGCAACCGCACGTCGCCGACCTCGGCGTAGCCCTCCCGAAGCTCGATCTGTCCGTCGGCCGCCAGGCCGTTGAACGGGTCGTCGGATCCCGCTGGGGGCTTCGACTCCTCGGAGACGGAGCCGGGATCTTCGTCAGCAGCTGTCATGGAGATCTCCTTTTCACGGAGCGGACAACGAGGCTAGGAGCCTGATGCTTCCACGTCGAGGTCGCACCAGTCAAAAACACTGGTCCGAACCCTGGTGTCGACGCTCGCCAATCGCGGCAGCTGTGGTGAGCCACCCCGTAACGCAGAAACCCCCCCGCCAGCAGGGGTTCCTGAGATGGAGCTAGCCGGACTCGAACCGGCGACCTCCTGGGTGCGATCCAGGCGCTCTCCCAACTGAGCTATAGCCCCGCGTGGAGTGGGACATATGTTCGGTCCGGCCCGCAGGCGGTGGTGCTGTGCGAGTCGGGGGCCAAGGATACGCTGTCGAAGGGTGAGCTTCGGACGGCGCCTGGCGCTCTTCTTCCTACTGATCGCGATCGTGCCTACCGCGGCATTGATCGCAATCGTGCTGTTCGTCAGCAACGACTCCCAGGCGGGCAAGGCTGACGCCCGGCTCGCGGCGGGTCTGCAGACGGCCGTCTCCGTCTACTCCCAGCGGACGCAGGAGGCCACGGCGGATGCTCGCCGCCTGGCGGCCGGCCCGGAGCTCGCCACTGCGCTCAGGTCGGGGGACCAGAGTTCCCTGAGCGCGTTCACAAGCGCCGCGGCCGCCCAGCCCGGGATCGAAGCGGTCGCGGTGCTCGACAACGCCGGGCGCCAGATGGCCGCGGCGGGGTCGCCGAACGCCGTGGCCTTCGCGCAGGTTGGTCTGACCGACGAGGCGCGCCCCGTCGGCGACCTGCGCGTCTCCACGACGACCGCCCAGCAGTACGTGGCGCAGGTCCACCAGCTCACAGGGCGGGAGCTGGTGCTGAGCCGCGGGGGCTCCGTGCTCGCTTCGACGGTGCCGCCGCCGTCCCAGTCGGTTCCGGCGGATCACACGGCCGAGCTGAGCACCGGGGGGAAGGGCTACCGCGGGCACGCGATCACCCTCAACCAGAGGGACGGCGAGACGCTGCTCCTGCTGGGTCCGCCGAAGTCGGGGGGCCTGCTGGGGATCGGCGGCCCGGCGCTCGCGATCCTGTTCGTCTTCGTGGCAGCCGCGATGGCGCTCGCCTGGGCGCTGGCCAGGACGCTGACGCGCCTCCATCAGCGGGTCGCTGAGCAGGCCGTCACCGATCCGCTCACCGGCCTCTGGAACCGCAGGTACATGGCACAGACGCTCGATCGAGAGGTCTCCCGCGCGCTCCGCTTCGGACATCCGATCTCGCTGATCATCCTCGACGTCGACGACTTCAAGCTGATCAACGACCACCAGGGTCACATGCAGGGGGACCTGGTGCTCGAGAGGGTGGCGGACCTGGTCCGCGATGCCACCCGCCTGATCGACGTCGCCGCCCGCTACGGCGGCGATGAGCTGGCCCTGATCCTGGTGGAGACCGGGCGCGAGGGAGCGACGATCCTGGGTGAGCGGCTCGGCGAGCGGATGAGGGCGACGACGGTGCCGCTTCGGGACGGCGGCTCAATGGGGGCCACGATCAGCGTCGGGGTGGCGACGATCCCGGATTCGGCCAACGACCTCGAATCGCTGATCGATGCGGCCGATCGCGCCCTGCTGAGGGCGAAGAGGGCGGGAAAGAACCAGATACGGACCGCTCCGGTGACGCGCCCCGAAGCGCCCGCCGGCGCCGACCCGCACAGGCGCGGTCGGCGGTTCCGGCCCTCGGATCGGAGGGCCGGGCGCAAACGGCCGTAAAGGGCCGTAAATTGGTTGCTTGGCTGCAAGGCTCAGGCGTGGATCCAGCTATCACATGGGAGCCGCAGCGCCTAAGCTTGACTCTTCGAGGGCGGGTCAGACCGCGCACCATGGGCATACTCGACGACGCGATTCGCGAACACCTCGATCTGAAGCGCAAGCACGGCGCCCGGGACGCCGATATACGAGAGATCGAGGATCAGGCGTTCGGTTCGACCGATCGCCCCGATCCCTTTGCGGCCGGCGAGCTCTTCAGCGGGGTTTCTCCCGCCGGCACCGCGGAGGCCGAGCCCGATCAGGATCTGGGCGGTGGCGAGGAGCCGACTCGGCTGGTCGAGCCCGAGGCGCTGCTGCCGTCCGAGCCCAGCACCGAGGTTTCCGAGGCCGGGACGCCGGGGGAGCCGATCAGCCCTCCCGAGGGCCTCGACCAGATCCCCGGTCAGACGGAGCTGCCCGGACAGGATGAGATTCCGGGCCAGGAGCGCCTCGATGACCCGCTCGAGGGCTACCAGCCCTCCACCGAGCCTGAGCCCGAGGGGTACAGCCCCTCCACCGAGCCTGAGGCGGAGACCCCTGAGCCGTCGGAGTCGCTCGAGGACCTGATCGCGGAGGAGGAGCCCTTCCCCGAGGACAGCGCGGCGCCCCCCGCCGCGCCCCATGAGGACCAGCCGCCGCCGGAGGTCGCGGAGCCGCCGCCCGCCGAGCCGCCGCCCGCCGACCCGGCCGATCCGGAGGCCCCCGTGCGGGAGGAGTCCGACCGGCCTCTTACGCCCGAGCCCGAGAGCACCGTCCCCGACCCGCCCCCACCGCCTCCGGACACCGGTCCGGAGCCGCCGGGCCGGGCTCGGGGCAGGGTCGACATTCCGACCGAGGAGCACCCGCCCCCGGGGCAGACCGGTGATCTGCCGCCTGTTTCTCTGCCGGAGTCGGAGCACGAGCCGGATCACCTCGAGCCGACCGGTACGGCCCCTCCGGTCGAGGAGGAGCCCTTCGCCGATCAGCAGCCGCCTGGGGATTCGGGTGGACCGGCCCTCTATGACTTCGAGACCGACGAGGACTCGCTCGTCGAGTCGCCGGCCTCAGAGCCGGACGACGACTTCGAGGCACTCGGTCCGGCCGAGGAGGAGGCGCCGTACCTCGACGAGGAGGAGCCCTATGCCGAGGAGCCCCCCTCCGGTACCGAGCCCCCTGCCGGTGCGGAGCCACCGGCGGAGGAGCCCAAGACCGAGGTGAGGCCCGCGCTCGAGGACGAGGAGGCGTACGAGGGAGGAGCGGCCGATCCGGAGGAGGCCTGGGAAGAGGAGGAGGCCGAGGAGGGTCTCTGGTTCGAGAAGGGCCCGCCGAAGGACTTTGACTTCGACGACTAGGCCGGGGACGACTTAGACGTAGCCGCGGGTCCGGCTCGCCTCGACCACCCTCTCGATCCCGACCAGGTAGGCCCCCTCGCGCAGCGAGATGCGCTCCTCCTTCGAGCGCGCGTCGACGTCGCGGTAGGCCCGCCGCATCACCCCGCCGAGCTTGTCGTTGACCTCACGCTCGGACCAGCGGAAGTGCTGGAGGTTCTGAACCCACTCGAAGTAGGAGCAGACGACGCCGCCCGCGTTCGCCATCACGTCCGGAATGACGTAGACGCCCTTCTCCTGCAGGATCTCGTCGGCGGCGGGGGTGGTGGGGCTGTTGGCGCCCTCGATCATCAGCCTGGTGTTGATCCGATCGGCGTTGCCCTCGTGGATCATGCCGCCTAGCGCCGCCGGGATCAGGACGTCGCATTCGATCGCGAGGAGATCGTCGGGGCTGATCACCTCGGCGCCGGGGAACTCGGTGAGCTCGCCGCCCTCCCGGAGGTGATGGACGAGCCCGTCGGCGTCGATGCCGGCCTCGCCGTGGATCGCGCCGGTCGCATCGGAGACGCCGATCATCTTCGCGCCGAGCTGCTGCAGGATGCGAGCGGCCCAGGAGCCGACGTTGCCGTATCCCTGGACGACGAAGGTGCAGTCGGCGGGGGTGAGACCGAGCTGGGGAGCCGCCTCCCGGAACATGTAGATGCAGCCGCGGCCGGTCGCCTGCTCGCGGCCGTAGGAGCCCTCGAGCGCGATCGGCTTGCCGGTGCAGATCGCTGGAGTGTGGCCATGGAGCTTGCCGTACTCGTCCATCATCCAGGCCATCACCTGGGCGTCGGTATTGACGTCGGGCGCCGGAATGTCGCGCGTCGGCCCGAGGACCTTCTGGATCTTGTCCATGAAGGAGCGGGTGATCGCTTGCAGCTCGGAGCGATCCAGCCGCTCGGCCGGGACGTTGACCCCGCCCTTGGCGCCGCCGAAGGGAATGTTCGCCACCGCCGTCTTCCAGGTCATCAGCGAGGCGAGGGCGCGGACCTCATCGACGTCGACCTCGGGGTGGTAGCGAATGCCGCCCTTGTAGGGGCCGCGTGCACCGTTGTGCTGGATCCGGTAGCCCGAGAAGGTGTGGACCTTGCCGTCGGAGAGCTTCACCGGGATCTGGACGGTCACCTCCCGATACGGCGTCCAGAAGACGGTGCGGATGTCGTCGGGCAGCTCGAGGCGCTCGACGGCCCGGTCGAAGTAGTGGCGGACGATGTCGAGGTTGGACATCTCCGCGTGCCGAGCGGGGGCCGACTTGTCGGTGGCGGCCCCATTTCCCGCCGATTCAGGTTGTGTGGCCCTGGTTGCCATTGCCGATGCTGGGCCCTTGACGCCAGCATCGCCAGTCTCTCACAAGGGCATTCACGGGGGTGCGATTCGCGCACCTACAATCAACCCTCGCCCTGGGGCCATAGCTCAGTTGGGAGAGCGCTTCCCTTGCACGGAAGAGGTCGCCGGTTCGAGCCCGGCTGGCTCCATTCTCAGGGTTGGTTCGTGCCGTGCGGACCCGCCGCCGGCGGGCCGGTGCCGCCGCCCTCGGAGGTGTCCTCGATCGCCTTCCGCTCGATCCTCTCCAGCTCGGCATCGAGCTCGCGGTCGGCCAGCATCCCGCGCAGCGCGCCGGTGATCGTGTGGGACCACATCCGGCGAGCAACGGCGACCTCGGTATGGCCGGCTGCGTCCTCGTCGTACTCCGTCCATTCCACGCACACCCTGCGCTCGCCGGCGGTCGGGGCGTCGTCCGGCATCGGTGCCCCTTCGCCGTAGAGGATGATCCGCGCCGTCCAGCCGTGCGGGCAGAGCTCCTGCATCTGCTCTTTGGCGTGCTGCTCGCGGAAGAACATCGGGTCCCGGCGCCGCCTGAACTTGGTCAGCAGGAGCACGGTGGCGGTCAACAGGACGCACGCCAACACCGTCGCCCCGATGATCTCGATCGACACCCCAAGGCTCCCACCCGACTGCTGCGTGGTGTTCTGCATCGCCAGCGTGTGGAGAACCGAGGTCATCGCCCCGTATTCATATACCCGCGATCCCGCTCCGCAAAGGCGAAGGACGCAATCAGGAGAGCGCGCAGGTGCTGAGCAGCACCGAGAGCAGCGCCACGGGGCAGACGACCAGGCAGACCAGCGCTGCGATCCAGCGCCGCAGGATCAGGGCGCCGACCCCCGCCGCCATCCCCGCGACCGCGGCAACCGCCGCCACGGAGTCGATCGGGTCGGTCCACCGCGGCGGCCCGCCGCCGGTGCTGCAGTCGGGCTGCGCGAGAACGAAGAGCAGCGCCAGCACGCCCGCGATCGCGGTGAGGACGAGCGCGGCGTTGGCCAGCCAACGCCCCACCTCCTCCATGCGCGAGCGCTTCACCTGCCCGACCGTGCCGACGTGGATCGCCAGCTTGCCGATCTGGATCACCCGCTCCCGCACCCCGTTCTGAGGCTGCTCGGCCCAGCCCTCGGAGCGCCCGATCAGCGTGCCGGCCGCAGCGGCGACGAGCAGGACGATCGGCAGCATCAGCACCGGACCCGGCGGCGGCTGGACCGAGTTGCCGTCGGTGAGCAGCAGCAGCACGATCGCCCCGATCCCGAGCCAGACGCCGATCACGCCCAGATTGGTGAAGATCCGCAGCCACTGAGTCCGCGCCCTCGAACGCAGGCTCCAGGCGGTCGCGATCGCGACGATTGCGAGGATCGCGAACCCGTACACCCAGACTCGCGAGTCGTACTGGCGCTGGAGCGGGTCCGCGGCTCGGTCGCGCGCCAGCCCCTCGCTGAGCTCCGCGTTGAAGCAACTCGCCTGGTTCGGCAGGCAGGCGTGGGAGGGGAAGTCCGGCAGGCGCGACTCCGTATGCGCCAGGTCGGCGCCCGCCGACGACCCCGATCAGCAGGCAGAGCGCGATGCCGGCGAGGGTGTAATTCGAGGGCGCGCGCCAGCGTGACCAGGTGGAGGGCGGCGTCGGCTCCCGCATCGAGGCGCCTAGCGGTTCGGCGGCTGCTTCGCCTTCGGGGGCGGCGGCGAGCGGAGACGCAGCTCCCTCCGCCACGAAACCCGCCCGAAGCAGGGCGGGCACCTGCGTGATCGGATCGGGCGAGTGGAGCAGGACGACCCCGAGCTGGTGGCCGCCGATGCGCGCCGTCGTCACGTAGCAGCGTCCCGCCGGATCCGTGAACCCCGTCTTCAGCCCGGTTACCCGGGCCTGGGGCAGTCCCGGCAACCCGTGCTGCAGGAAGTAATGGTTGTTGTAGAGGTAGAGGTGCTTGCCCTTGATGGGGAAGCGCGGCTGGGCGTTGCGGGTCTGCGCGATCTGCGCGATCCGCGGATTCGCCAGGTCGGCGCGCGCGAGCTCCGCCAGATCGAGCGGGCAGGAGTAGTTGTTCCGATCCCGCAGGCCGTTCGGCGTCGAGTAGTGCGTGCAGGTCAGCCCCATCGACTTCGCCCGGAAGTTCATCTCCTTGACGAACCGCGTCACCGTTCCGCCGTCGTGCTCGGCGAGCGCTACGGCCGCGTCGTTGGCCGAGATCATGATCAGTGCCTGGAGCAGCGGCTCGAGCGGCACCTTCTTGCCGCGGGGCAGCAGCCCGGTCGCCGACCCGGGCGTGTGCGCCGCCTTCTGGCTGATCTTCACCCTCTCCCCGGGTCGGTTCCGGTTCGCCACCATCAACGCGGTCATCATCTTGGTCAGGCTCGCGATCGGATGCTCGAGCCGCGGATGCCTCTGCCAGAGCACCTTCCCGGTCCTGACGTCGAAGAGGACGCCCGCCAGCGGCGGATGTTTGAACCGGTAGCGGACCGGCGAGGGCCCGGCCAGCGGCCGCAGCGCGAAGCGCGCATCGACCGTGAGCGGCGCGGTCCCGATGTCCGGCGCGGTCACCGATGGGATCCCCGCCTGGGCCCCGCCGTCAAGGCCACCGGCGCGGCCTGCCGCCGAGCCCACCGACGGTTGGCCGGTCGAGGTCGAACCTCCCTCCCCGGCGCGCTCCGGCCAGATCGCAATCGCGACCGCGGCGGTGGCGCCCAAGGCGAGCACTACCCCCGCGATCGCGGCGCTCCGCTTAATCATCGGGAGGATTCCTGAGGGCGCCGATCAGGCCCGCGCCGATCATCACCACGATCAGCAGCGAGACCACGTAGAGCGCGATCGCACCGATGTCGCCGTAGGTCCGCACATGCAGGCCGGTGTCGGCGATGACGTACAGCGTCACGGCCGCGAAGAACCCGCAGAAGATCAGGCCGAGCAGCAGCAGGGCGGTCCTGAGGTCTGGGTCCAATTTGGCTCAGTAGCCGGGTAAGCGTGGCTCGATTCGGCGTCTTCGTGTCGCGTAGAGCATGGCCCCCGCCACGGCCGAACCGAAGACGAACCCACCCACGTGCGCGAAGTAAGCGACCCCTTGGCCGCCCCCTGAGCTGACCGCGACCTGGCCCAGAGCCGGAACGAACTGAAGGATGAACCAGAGCGCCAGCAGGATCAACGCCGGTATCTCGACGACGGTGACGAAGAAGATGATGAAGATCAGGGTCAGCACCCGCGCCCGCGGGAAGAGCCACGCGTACGCGCCGAGCACGCCGGCAATGGCGCCGCTCGCCCCGATGGTGGGGGCCGTTGACCCGGGATCGATCAGCGCCTGCGTGTAGACGGCGATCAGCCCCGCCAGCAGGTAGAAGAGCAGGAACTTCACCCGGCCAAGCCGGTCCTCGATGTTGTTGCCGAAGACCCAGAGGAACAGCATGTTCCCAGCGATGTGCAGGATGCCGCCGTGCATGAACATCGACGTGAAGAGCGTCACCCACCACGGCTTCTGGTCGATCTGGAAGGGTCCGAGGTCGGAGGTCGGATGCTCCCGGCTACGCGCGACCGCCTCCGCATAGTCCCTGGTCCCGGGACAAACGACACCGGCCTCGAACTCGTTCGGAGCGACCTCGGCAACCGCACCCACGCTGCAATCGCCGGTGTTGGTGTGCGTGATGCGGTACGGGATTGCGCCGTAGTCCAACGAGCTCTGGTCGATGGACCCGAATCCGGCTTGGTCGAGCCGTTGATTGGTCGGGAAGTTGAGCTGCCAGATGAAGACGATGACGCAGGCGACGATCAGCCCGACCGTCACGATCGGGAACCGCGAGGTCGGGATGTTGTCCTTCAGCGGCAGCATCGGGCGCCGCGAAGCCTAGATTCGGCCGCGGTGTTTGTGGCGGCCGGTCATGTTGGAGCCGCTAGTGCCGTTCGCGGGCCGGCGGGATCTCGTCCTTGACCGGCGGCAGGTTGGCTGACTTGGGTGAGTGCAGAATGACCCCGTGCCTCGAGCCAGCGGCGACCGCGCCGCCGCTGGTCCAGGTCACGGCGAGCGGCTTGTTCTGCACCAGAAGGCTCCAGGTCGGGACGTCGAGGTTGCCGGTCTGAGGCAGGCCGTGATTCGCCTGGAACGAGTACACGGCCGCCTGCGTCGGGCCCTGGAAGTAGCCGTTGATCGGGACCGAGTACCCACCGCCGGCCAGCAGCTGCTGCGCCCAGGCGACGAAGTCCCCCTTCGAGCCCACATGCAGGAAGGGATAGCTCGGGTAAGGCCCGGCAGCCGCCGGCGAGACCGGAGAGCCGACCGCCTTCCACTGCCGCTTGCCGGCCGACTGCCACGACCACCAGCTGACGCCGTCGAAGCCATGCGACATCGCCAGCGCGCGGAAGCGGCGGATCTGACCCGCCTTCGGCTTGTTGTAGACCTGACCGAGCGGCGCGATCGCCCGCCCGTAGATCCGGTTCCAGACCCAGGTGTGGATGTATCCCTGATCGACGGTGGTCCCGATGTCCTTCCAGTAGAGCTGCGGGACGTTGTACTGGGCGCCCCCGGGACCGAGGAAGACCGAATAGGGCAGCGCCGGGTGATAGTCGACGTACGGGAAGCTGGCGAGCCCAACGGGGTAATCCGGACCGATCTGCGAGCGCAGCGACGACATGTAGTACGACGCCTGGGGGTACTTCCCCTCGTACTGACCCTCGACGTCGAGCACCAGGCAGTCGGCCCCGTTGGCGACCGCCGCGGCACCCACCCCCGCCTCCTTGCCGGGCTTCCGCCCGTAGATGAACTGCCACGCGCAGACGTTCAGCCCGCGAGCGTGGAGCCCGCTCACCACCCTCGGTGAGAACTGGCTCCAGTAGGTGGTGCCATCGCCCGATTTGATGAACACGGTGTTGAGCCCGTGTGCGCGCGCCTTCTTCGCGATCGCGCCCAGCCTGCCGTGGGAGGAGTGACTCAGGTACCAGATCCACATGCCGTTGCCGGCCAGCGGGTTCTTGGATTCCGGACCGCTGCTGGTCTGGGAGGAGGCTCCGCCGGTCAGCGGGCCGGCGGCGAGGGCGAGTACGGCTGCCGCGGCGAGGAGAGCAAGCATTTTGCGTCGGCGGGCGCGCATGATTTCGAGGCTACGGACGCCGAAACACGCCTCTGCAGAGAAAGGTGCGTCGGGTTAAAGGGTCGCGGCCGCCGGCAGCTGCTCGTCCGCGTGATAGCTCGAGCGGACCAGCGGTCCGGAGGCGACCGATGCGAATCCCAGCCCGTAAGCCGCCTTCTCCAGCTCTGCGAACTCGTCCGGGTGCCAGTAGCGGTCGACGGGCAAATGCTTCTCCGTCGGCCGTAGGTACTGCCCAACGGTCAGAACCTGGACACCATGGTCACGGAGGATCGAGAAGGCCTCGACCATCTCGTCGAACGCCTCGCCCAGCCCGACCATCAGCCCGGACTTGGTGACGACCTCATCCCCGGCCATCTCCTTCGCCATCCGAAGGACTCGCGCCGAGCGCAGGAAGTCCGATCCCCGGCGGGCCATCGGGTAGAGCCTCGGCACGGTCTCGACGTTGTGGTTGAAGACGTCGGGCCGCTCGGCGATCACCTTGGCGAGGGGCATCTCCTGGCCGCGGAAGTCGGGAGTCAGCACCTCCACCTTGCAGCCTGGCGCCATGCGCCTGATCGAACGGATCACGCCGACGAAGGCGCCGGCTCCGTAGTCGGGGAGGTCGTCGCGATCGACGGAGGTGATCACCGCGTGGCGCAGGCCCATCCGCTTGACCTGGTTCGCCACGCGCAACGGTTCGAGCGGGTCATGCCAGGTCGGCTTGCCGGTCTGCACGGTGCAGAAGCCACAACGGCGAGTGCAGACATCGCCGAGGATCATGAAAGTGGCCGTGCCGCGCTCCCAGCACTCACCGACGTTCGGGCAGTTGGCCTCCTGGCAGACCGTGTGGAGGTTGTCCTTTTCGATCGCCTTCTTCAGACGGCGGTAGGTCGGCCCGCCGGGCGCCGGGACCTTGAGCCAGGGCGGCTTGCGGGAGCGGAAGTCGACCTTGCCCTCGACGTCCACCGTCCGCCCGCCCGGGTTGGCCCGGGAGCGGGTGACGTGGATTCGATCGACCATGTTCTCGGCGCTCGAGCTCATCAGCCCTACCGTACCGGGGCCCTCTCGCCGACCAGCTCGGCCAGCGCATCCGGGTCGGCGGCTACCGGCTCCCGCCCGTAGATCTCAGCGAAGCGCTCGGCGACGACGTCGATGTAGCGGCCCATCTCCTGCTCCGCACCCAGCTCCCGGCAGAGCGAGGTCATCCGGCAGTCCTCGATGCCACATGGGACGACCCACTCGAAGGGCTGCAGGTCGTTGTTGACGTTCACTGCGAAGCCGTGGGTGGTGACGCCCCGGTTGACATGGACCCCGATCGAGCCGATCTTCCGCCCCTCGGGCGGACGCCCACCGACCCAGACGCCTGTGAGACCGTCGATCACCTCAGCCTTGACTTCGTAGGCGGCGAGGGAGTCGATCATCAGCCGCTCGAGCTTCCGGACGTACTCGTGGACGTTGTCGCCGTAGGGTCGCAGCGAGACGATCGGATAACCCACCAGCTGTCCGGGACCGTGGTAGGTGACGCGGCCGCCGCGGTCGGTCTCGCAGACCTCGATCCCCTGCATCCGGTACCAGTCCTCTCCCATGCCCAACTCACCCGGCTCCGTGCGGCGGCCCTTGGTGTAGACGGGCGGGTGCTCGAGCAGAAGCAGCACGTCCGGCACGCGGTCGGCTTGGCGGGCCTCCTCGATCCGCTTCTGCAGGCGGCGGGCCTCCTCGTAGGGAACCAGCCCTGAGCGCACGATCAGCACCTCGTCCACACCCCGATTGTCACACGCGTCAGGCACGTTCGTACCGCTCGATCCAGTCGGTGATCCTCGCAAAGTCGGCGAGGCCTGCCGCTCAGAGAGCGAGGCCGAGCGGCTCCTCGAGGAGCTCGCGCACTCGCGCCAGGAACTGGGCACCGTCGGCGCCGTAGAGGATGCGGTGGTCGCAGGCCAGGGTGACGCCCATCAGCTGGCGGGCCTCGAAGTCGCCGGACGCGCTGACCACCGGTTTTGCCTTGAGCTCGCCGACGGCGAGGATGCCGGCCTGCGGGGTGTTGATCACGGCGGAGAAGTTGGAGATTCCGTACATGCCGAGGTTGGAGACCGTGAACGTGCCACCGGAGAGCTCGGGCGGCGTGATCGATCCGTCCCGGACGCGCGCGGCCAGGGCGCGGGTCTCCGTTGAGATCTGGCGCAGTCCCTTGCGGTCCGCGTCGAAGACCGTGGGGACGACCAGGGCGTCCTGCGCCGCCACGGCTACCCCGACGTTGATCCGCGAGTACAGCTCGATGCGCCCGTCGCGATAGGCGCCGTTCGCCCGTGGGAACTCGCGCAGGGCGAGCGCGCAGGCCTTGACCACCATGTCGTTGAAGGTGGGGACCGCCTCGCCCTCCTTCGCCATCGCCTTGAGATGCTTGCGGCCCTCGACGGCGGCGGTCAGGTCGAACTCGGCCTGCAGGTAGAAGTGCGGCGCGGTCGCTTTCGACTCGGCCATGCGGCGCGCGACGGTCTGCTGGAGCTTGGTGAGCTCGACGACCTCGACCTGGCCCTTGGCGGTCTCGGGCTTCTCGGAGACGCCGGGAGTGGGGCCGGCGGGAGTGGGGGCCGCCGGCGCGGGAGGCGCCTGCGCCGGAGGGGCAACGCCCGCGGCGAGAGCTCGCTCGACGTCCGCCTTGACGATCCGTCCGCCGGGGCCGGACCCGGAAAGCCCGTGCAGATCGAGGCCCCGATCGCGCGCGATCCGCTTGGCGATCGGAGAGGCCTTGACGCGGCCGTCACCTCCAACAGCGGCTGGGGAAGGAGAGGCCGCCGGCGCTGCGGTCGACGGGGCTGGGGAAGCAGGAGCTGACGGCGTGGCGGCCGGGGCGGGACCGGGGGCGGTGACCGGGGACGTTGCGCCATCCGAACCATTGGCGCCCTGCTCTTCTGTAGATGGTGCGTGTCCCCGGGCGGCGGCCCCGGTCCCGCCCCGGGAACCCTCAACCACCTCAGAAGCATCCCCCACCCGCGCAATCGGATCCCCAACGGGCAGCGTGTCTCCCTCCTGCGCCAGGATCTCGACGAGCGCGCCGGCCGTGTCGGACTCGTAGACCATGTTCGCCTTGTCGGTCTCGATCTCGACCAGCTCCTCGCCGACGGCCACCTCGTCGCCGACGCCCTTGAGCCAGCGCAGCACCGTGCCCTCCTCCATGGAGTCGGACAGCCGCGGCATCACGATGTCGACCATCAGCTGCTCCCCTCGACCGTCTGCAGCGCCGCGCTGACGACGTTCTCCGCGTGCGGGATCGCCGCCTGCTCCATCCGCTTCGAGTAGGGCATGTGCACGTCGGCGCCGGTGACGCGCTCGATCGGCGCGTCGAGATAGTCGAACGCCTGGCCCTGGATCAGGGCCGCGAGGTTGGCGCCCACGCCGCCGTGGGGCCAGCCCTCCTCGACGATCACCACCCGGTTGGTCTTCCGCACCGACTCGAGGATCGTGTCGAGGTCGAGCGGGCGGAGCGTGCGCGGGTCGATCACTTCCGCCTCGACGCCGTGCTCCTCGGACAGGGTCTTGGCCGCCTGCTGCGCGACCTCCACCATCCTCAGGATGCCGACGATGGTGACGTCGGACCCCTCGCGGCGGATGGCGGCCTCGCCGAAGTCGACGACGACGTCGCCGTTCTCCGGGACCTCTCCGCGCAGCCCGTAGAGCGTCTCGTGCTCGATGAAGATCACGGGGTTGTCGTCGCGAATGGCCGCCTTGAGCAGGCCCTTGCCGTCCGCCGGCGTGGAGGGGCAGGCGACGAGCAGGCCCGGAATCTGGAGAAAGAGCGCCTCGAAGCTGTGCGAGTGAGTCGGGCCGAGTTGGTGGCCGCCCCCGCCGGGCATCCGGATCACCAGCGGCACGCGCACCTGGCCGCCGAACATGTACGGGATCGCGGCCGCGTGGTTGACGATCTGATCCATCGCCAGCAGCGCGAAGTTGACGGTCATGATCTCGACGACCGGCCGGATGCCGCCCATCGCGGCGCCGACCCCCATCCCCACGATCGAGTTCTCGGAGATCGGGGTGTCGCGGACCCTCTTTTCGCCGAACTCGTCGAGCAGTCCCTCGGTGACCTTGAAGGAGCCCTGGAACACCGCCACGTCCTCGCCCATCACGAACACGTCCTCGTCGCGGCGCATCTCCTCCGCCATCGCGTCGCGCAGCGCCTCGCGCATCCGCATCGTCGCCATCAGTGCACGTCCTCCGGCCGAGTGTCCGGTTGGTCACCTTCGGCCTCGCGCAGCTCCTCGTCCTCCGCGTACTCCGCGCCGCGTTCGGCGAGCTGACGAGCCCGGTCACTCGCACCGCGCTCCTCCTCGGCCGCGTGAGAGTCGGGTGAGCGCTCGTCGACCCCGTACCAACCGGGCACCTGGTCGCCGAGGACATAGAGGTGGTCATAGAGCGAGTCGAGCGGCGGCTCCGGCGAGTTGTCGGCGAACTCGACCGCCTCCGTGACGAGCTTGTCCGCCTCGTCCCGAATCGCCTGGATTTCGTCCTCGGAGAGGACCTTCTCCTCGATCAGGCGGCGGGCGAAGCTCTCGATCGGGTCCTTCCGCTGCCACTCCTCGACCTCCTCCTTCTCCCGGTAGACCTCGGGATCCGCGGCGGAGTGGCCGCGGTAGCGATAGGTGAAGGCCTCGATCAGGGTCGGCTTGCGGTCCTCCCGCGCCATGCGGATGTGCTCCGCCACGGTCTCGCGGACGGCCAACACATCCATCCCGTCGACCCGGACACCAGGGACGCCGAGGCCCTCCGCCTTGTGGGAGAGATCGGGGACCGCCGAGTGCCGCTCGAGCGCCGTCCCCATCCCGTAGAGGTTGTTCTCGACCAGGAAGACGACCGGCAGGCTCCAGAGCGCCGCCAGGTTCATCGTCTCGCCGAAGTTGCCCGTGTTCGAGGCGCCGTCGCCGAACATGCAGACAGTGACCTCGTCGGTCCCGCGGTAGTCGGAGGAGAGCGCCAGCCCCGCTGCCAGCGGCAGGTTGCCGCCGACGATCCCGTAGCCGCCCATGAAACGCCGCTCGGCGTCGAAGATGTGCATCGAGCCGCCCCGGCCGCCGGAGGTGCCGTCCACCCGACCGAAGAGCTCCGCCATCACTCGCTTCGGATCGGTGCCGCGCGCGATCGCGTGTCCGTGTGTGCGGTAGGTGCCGATCAGGTAGTCGTCCGGCCGCATCACCGAGGTCGTGCCGACGATGGTGGCCTCCTCGCCGATCGCAAGGTGCAGGAAGCCTCCGGCCTTGGCGCGCTGATACTGCCGGCCCGCCTCCTCCTCGAAGCGGCGGATCAGAGCCATCTGGCTGAGCAGCTCGCGACAGGTCGCCTCGTCGGGGAGCTTCGTCTTGACCGCGCCCGCCTTGCCGTCGGACGATCCGGTCGCCCGTCGCGTCGTCTTCGTCTTGCTCTGGGCCACGGGCTCAGCCTACTCCCGGGGCTGCGGCCGGTCGAGATCTCGCTGGGACGAAGCTCAGGAAGGCCGGTTCAGGGCGTCCACTTCGCGGCCAGCGTTCCGGTGAATTGCACGGCGCCGAAGACGCTGCCGACGGCCATGCAGAAGAGGCGGCTTGGACAGGAGACGCCAGCCAGATGCGGGGAGCCGCTGTAGGGGTTGCACCCTACTGCCGTTGTGAAGCTCTGACCGCCTCCTCGAGCTTGTCGTCCCCCCAGAAGAGCCCCTCGCCGACGGCGATCGTGGGAATCCCCTCGACACCCCGCTCGATCGCCTTGTCCGTCGCCGCGCGGAGCTTGTCCTTCACCGACTGGGTCTCGATCCCCTTCAGCACGGCGTTCGGGTGCAGCTCGCAGGCCGCCGCGGCGACCAGGACGTTGTCGACATCGCTCATGTCGCGGCCGGCGGCGAATACCTGGCGGAAGCAGGCGAGGGAGAAGGAGACGACCCGGCCGGACTCCTTCGCGTAGATCGCCGCCCGGACCGGGTTGAGCGAGTAGTTCTCGATCGGCCAGCCCTCCGGGTAGACGACCTCGGGCAGGCCCCGATCGTCAGCCCGCCGCTGGATCTCGGCGAAGTCGGCGCTGCGGTCCTCCTCGAAGGACCAGGGACGCCTGCCGGTCGTCTTCAGCACATGCCCGAAGGAGATCGGCTGCCACTCCGGCTGCTCGACTCTGCGCCTCGGCGAATAGGCCGCTGATCCGCTCCGCCGCCAGGTAGGAGTACGGCGAGTTGAAGTCGTAGAAGAAGACGGCACGCTCGCTCATCCACACCTCACAGGTCAGGGCTCCGCATTCCCGCAAGCATGTAGTAGGCAGCGACCGCGGCGACGATGATCAAGACCACCGCCGGGCTGATGAAGGCCATGATGACCGCGACCAGGTAGAGCGGGCTCCCGATCATGAACCCGACGGACATGCGGCGAACCTCCTCGTCGGGTATCTCGACCCCGAGCTCGCGACGGTGCTTGACGATGTACGTCCAGAACAGGTTGAAGGCGATCCCCATCGCGAGGAACGCCAGCGCGTACACGAGCGCGGCCACCTTCTCGTCGGCGCCGGACTTGAGGTGCTCCGCCATCAGCGCGGTCGAGAACGGGATGAAGACGACCGTCATCAACACCAGCAGATTGAGGTAGAGGACAGGTCGGTCGGTTCGCTTGAGATGGTCGAGCAGGCCGTGGTGGTTGACCCAGATGATCCCGATCACCCAGAAGCTGACGAAGAAGGAGGCGAAGGAGGGCCACTCCTCCTTGAGCTGGTGCCACAGGTTCTCGCCGCCCGGAACGTTGATCTCCAGCACCAGCAGCGTGATCGCGACCGCGAAGACCCCGTCGGAAAAGGCCTCCAGGCGATTGGTCTTCATCTCCTACGCGTGGATCGCCCAGCCGTCGACGGCGCGGGCGCCGTCGAGCACCGCCTCCGACATCGTCGGGTGCGGGTGGATGATCCGCTGCAGCTCCGGGTAGCCGCCCTCGAGCGCCATCACGTTGCAGATCTCGCTGATCATGTCGCAGGCGATGTTGCCGACTATGTGGGCGCCGAGGATCTCGCCGTACTCGGGGTCGCCGACGATCTTCACCAGGCCGGCGCGGTCGTCGTAGACCACCGAGGCGCCGGCGCCCCCCAGCTTGAACTTGCCGACCTTGATCTGGCGGCCGGTCTCCTTGGCCTGCTCCTCGGTCATCCCGACGCTCGCCACCTGCGGATGGGTGAAGGTCGCACCGGGGACGAGGTCGATGTTGACCGGCTCGGTCTCGTGACCGGCAGCGGTCTCGACGGCGACCACGCCCTCCTCCTCGGCCTTGTGGGCGAGGGCGGGGCCGCGGACGAGGTCGCCGATCGCGAAGACGCCCTCCGCCGAGGTGCGCTGGAAGTCGTCGATCTCGATCTGGCCGCGATCGTTGGTCTTCACGCCGGCCGCATCGAGGTTGAGGGGATCGGTGTCGGGACGCCGTCCCCCCGCGATCACCAGATAGTCGGCCTTGATCTCCTGATCGCCGGCCTTGACCTTGACGCCCGACTTCTGCTCCTCGACGCTCTCGACCTTCGTGCCGGTCAGTACCTCCATGCCGTCCTTCTTGAACTGCCGCTCCACCACACGGGCCATGTCCTTGTCCTCCAGGGGGAGGATCTGCTCGAGCATCTCGATCAGGGTCACCTCGACTCCCATGCGGGAGTAGGCGGAGGCGATCTCCGAGCCGGACGCGCCGGCGCCGGCGATCACCAGCGATTTGGGCATCGAATCGAGGGAATAGGCGCCCCAGGTGTCGATCACCCGGTCCGAGAAGTCGACTCCGGGAATCGGCAGCGCGACCGATCCGGTGGCGATCACGATCGCCTTGGCCTGATGCGTGTCGTCGCCGACCTTGACGTCGCGTGGGCCGGCGAGCGACGCCTCGTCGTGGAGGAACTCGACCTTGTTCTTGTTCCAGAGGAACTCGACGCCGTCCTCGAGGGTCTTGGAGACCTTCGTGCGGCGCTCCTGCAGCCCCTTCCAATCGATCGAGGTCCCACTCGCCTTGATGCCGAGGTCGGCGCCATCCGAGCTGACCGCGTGAAAGATCTCGGCGGTGTGCAGGACCGTCTTGGCCGGGATGCAGGCGTAATTCAGGCAGCGGCCACCCGCCTTGTCCCGCTCGACGACTGCTGTCTTCTGACCCAGCTGGGCGGCGCGAATGGCGGCCACGTAACCGCCCGGGCCGCCTCCGATCACGATCACGTCGTACTCGGCCATCTCTTCGACTCTATCGGAGGCCGAAATGCGGCTAGTCGGCGCCGGGCGGCGCCGGCATCTGGATCCGGGCCATCGCGCGGATCATGAAGTAGAAGAGCGTTGCCGAGCCCGCCAGGAGCAACGTCGTGCCGACGGCCTGGAGGACGGAGCTGACCACTACCAGCCCGAAGGCGCTCGCCAGCATCACCAGAAGCAGGACCGTCTGGAAGCCGAGCACGGCCCAGTAGCGGGCCTGCCACATGCCGACCGTCATCGCCCAGAGGACGCCCGTGAAGAAGATGATCGGAAGTGGCTTGATGTGACGCCCCCCGGCTTCCACGCCGGCGATCGCGAGGCCGGCCGAGACGGTGAAGATGAGCGCGAGCACCGTCGACGCGATCGCACCCACCGTCACCGCGGTCGGCCGGTCGCCCTGCTCCAGGGGCTCGAGCTTGGCGCGGGCTTCCGCGTTGCGCTCCTCGTAGCGGCGCGCCATCCGCTCCTGGAAGGACTCCGACTGCGCGCCGTCTCCATTGGAATCCGCGGCATCCTGCATCGGCCGCGCCTGTGCATCGACCGGGACCGGCTCCCGGTCGCCCGAGCGGCGCTTTCTCTTCTGGCGCTGGGCGCGCTTTCTGTCTCGCGCGCCGGCCATCAGCCGCGGGTCTCCTCGCGGGCAGCGGGATCGACGGCGTCGAAGAGCGTGGTGGCCGCCGCCCGTGGATCCTCGGCATCTCGAATCGCCCGTCACCACGCAGACCCGCGTGGCGCCCGCTGCGATGACCTGATCGACGTTGCCGCTGTCGATCCCGCCGATCGCGAACCAGGGCTGTGCGGCGACCTCGGCGGCTTCACGGATCAGCTCGAGCCCGGTTGCTGGTCGCCCCTCCTTGGTGGGGGTTTCCCAGATCGGGCCGACGCTGATGTAGTCGACGGGGCTCTTGGCCGCCGCCTCGACCTGCCCGCGATTGTGGGTGGAGAGGCCGATGATCGCGTCGGGCCCCATGATCCGGCGGGCTTCCGCCGGGTCCATGTCGTCCTGGCCGAGGTGGACACCATCGGCACGCAGCTCGAGCGCGAGATAGGGGTCGTCGTTGACGATGAACAGCGCCGAATAGGTGTTGGCCAGCCGCCGGAAGGTATGGCCGGAGCGCTCGATCACGCGGCGTGGGTGCTCTCGATCGCGCAGCTCGATCATGCCCGCACCACCGCTCATCGCAGCGTTCAGCATCAACTCCGGGTCTCGCCCGTGCGGCAGGGCGTCGCAGACGAAGTAGAGGCGAGCCCAGCGCAACCGCTGACGCCGCAGCTCCCCGATCGCCTCGGGCGGTGCTAGATCCGGCGGCGGTCTTTGTGGCCTCCGAATATGTTGGCCGGGGCGGCGTCGTTCACTCCAGGAGGAGCGTAGATCAGCGAGTACGATGGATGGGCAACGGGAGCCCACCAACGGGCTGAGAGGGCGGCTGAAGCGCCGCCGACCGTCTGAACCTGATCCGGGTAATGCCGGCGCAGGGAGGTTGGAGCGCCTCGGCCCGGACAGGCGCGATGGCTGACCACACAGACAAGGAATTCGACGCGATCATCGTCGGGGGCGGCGTGATCGGGCTTGCCTCGGCCTGGCGCGCCGCGGGACGGGGCGCGCGCGTCTGCGTGCTCGAGCGCGACCATCCTGCCGCCGGTGCGACGGGGGTCGCCGCGGGCATGCTCGCCCCGGGCGGCGAGGCGTCCTGGGGCGAGGAGGCGCTCCTCGCTTTCAACCTCGAATCGCTGCGGCGCTGGCGGGCGTTCGCGGCAGAGCTCGAGCGGGCGTCCGGCATCGAGCTGGGATTCGCCGAGCCCGGAGCGCTCCACGTCGCCCTCGATCGCGACGAGGCGGAGGAGCTGCGGCGTCGCTACGAGCTCCACCGGCGCCTCGGCATCTCCTCGGAGTGGCTCTCCGGGCGCGCCTGCAGGGACCTCGAACCCGGGCTGGCCACGGCCGTTCGGGGTGGCGCGCGCGTCTCGGGGGAGGCAAGCGTGGATCCCAGGCGGGTTGTTGCCGCGCTACTCGCCGCCCTGGAGCGGGAGGAGGTTCCTGTCCACACGGGCGCGGAGGTGACCTCCGCCGATCGAGACGGCTGCGTCTGGCGGGTGGGGACCTCTGACGGTCGCAGCTTCACCTCGCCGAGCTTGGTGCTGGCCGCCGGCTGCTGGTCGGGACGGATGGACTGGATTCCGCCTGAGGCGAGGCCTCCTGTTCGTCCCGTCAAGGGGGAGATCCTGACGCTGCGCGGCTCCGCGAGCGAGCCCGTCTGCGAGGGCATCGTCGCCGGCGAGCGCGTCTACATGGTGCCCCGCTCGGACGGCAGGCTGGTGGTCGGCGCGACCGTGGAGGAGCGCGGCTTCGACTCAGCGGTTACCGCCGGAGGAGTACACGAGCTGCTGCGCGAGGCCTACCGCCTGATTCCGGAGATCGCGGAGCTCGAGCTGATCGAGACGACCGCCGGATTGCGGCCCGGATCGCCGGACAACGCCCCGCTGATCGGGACGAGCGCGGCCGAGGGCCTGCTGATCGCCACCGGCCACTTCCGAAACGGTGTTCTGCAGGCACCGCTGACCGCGGATTGCATCGCGGCCCTGCTCGCGAGGCAGGATCCCGACGTCGATCTCGACTCGTTTCTCGCCGCGGCGCTTTGCCGGGCGCTCCGCCGAGACCGCGGTGGAGGTCGCATGAGGGTCGAACTCAACGGGGAGCCCACGGCTCTCCCGGACGGAGCCACCGTTGCCGCTGCGATCGAGGCCTCGGGGGCGGCGGCGCGGCGTGGCGTGGCGGTCGCCGTGGACGGCGAGGTCGTGCCTCGCAGCGAGTGGGACGCGACCCGCCTGCACGAGGGCGAGAAGATCGAGGTTCTCGCGGCGATCCAGGGCGGCGCGGAGGACGGCTTCGAGCTCGGCGGTCGGAGCTGGGGATCCCGGCTGATCGTCGGGACCGGGGGCTTCCGCTCACTCGAGCAGATGGAGGAGGCCCTGATCGCTTCCGGCACGGAGATCGTCACCGTGGCGCTGAGGCGCGTGGACCCCGAGGCAGAGGGGTCGGTCCTCGATCTGATCCGAGGGCTCGAGCTGTTCGCGCTTCCGAATACGGCGGGCTGCTACACGGCACGCGACGCCGTCCGAACGGCCAAGCTGGCCCGGGAGGCGTTCGAGACCGACTGGATCAAGCTCGAGGTGATCGGCGACGACCGCACGCTGCTGCCAGACGCGGTCCAGCTGGTCGAGGCCGCCGAGACGCTGGTCGACGATGGTTTCACGGTGCTCCCCTACACCAACGACGACCCGATCCTCGCGCGCCGGCTGGAGGAGGTGGGCTGCGCCGCGGTGATGCCGCTGGGATCCCCGATCGGCTCTGGAATGGGGATCCGCAACCCATACAACGTGCGGATCATCGCCGAGAGCGCGGGCGTGCCGGTCATCCTCGACGCGGGTATCGGCACGGCCTCGGACGCCACGCTCGCGATGGAGCTGGGCTGCGATGGGGTGCTGCTGGCGAGCTCGGTGTCGAGGGCGGAGGACCCGGCGGGGATGGCGACCGCCATGCGGGCCGCGGTCGAGGCCGGCTGGACCGCTCGCCGGGCGGGGCGGATTCCCCGCCGGCTGCACGCCGACGCCTCGACGCCCTTCGAGGGCCAGCCGGACCTGTCCTAGCCGGCCGGACTACTCAGAGCGACGCGAGCGTCCTGCGATTCGGTCGATCCCCTCCCCGATGGCGCCGAAGGCCCAACCCATCCCGTGGGCAGCGCGGTTCACCAGTGAGTCGTCGACTGGTGCGGCGACCCGGTCGGGATCGGTGCCCAGCTCCACGGCTGCCTGGCGGACTGCATCCAGCTCGGACTCGAATCGCCCGGCCCATCCCGCGCAGAACTCGGCCAGGTCGCCGTCCCGACGCGACCGCGCCAACTCGGCGAGCTGGCGAAGTAGCGTCGTCAAGTGGTCGGCGTCCAGAACGGCGAAGCGCACCACCATGCCCGTGTCGCCGCCGCGATCGGTGACGGCGGTGCGCAGATCTGCGAACCCCGCACCGACGCCCTGTGCCATGGGCCAGCCGCGGAGCCCGTAGGCCTCGGTCCGCGGCCGGAGCTCCTCGAGCAGGCGCTCGGCCTCGGCGGCGCCTCGCTCCAGGCTCTCGCCCACGGCCGTGCCCTCCAGCGCGCCGGCCAGCCGGCTCCAGCGGTGGGCCAGGTGGCGCGCCGACGCATACAGCTCCCGGTAGGCGCGGTGTTCGGCGGGATGCAGTTTCGGCTTCTCCTCGGTCACGTCGGGTCGCTTCAGGCTTCCAGGTGCCGGCGGGCGACGCTCAGGTCTCCGACCAGCATGGCCATCGCATCGTCGCGGTCCTCCGGGTCCGCACGGAGGATGGCGGATGGATGGAGGGTCGGCATCGCCGTGCGGCCGAGCTTCGACTCCCAGAGCTCTCCGTGATCCTTCATCACCCGAGCCTTCGAACCGATCATCGCTCTGACGGCAGTCGCCCCGAGGCAGACCATGAGCTGGGGGTCGACGACATCGAGCTCGGCCTCGAGCCAGGGGGCGCACGCCTTGATCTCCTCGGCGCGGGGGGCCTGGTGGATCCGCCGCTTGCCCTTCGGCGTCCACTTGAAGTGCTTGACGACGTTCGTGACGTAGGCGTCCGCTCGCTCGATGCCCGCCTTGTCGAGAGCCTCATCGAGAATCCGGCCCGCCGGCCCGACGAACGGGTGGCCCTCGATGTCCTCCCGGTCGCCCGGCTGCTCGCCGACCAGCATCAGGCGCGCCCGCTTCAAGCCCTCGCCGAAGACCGTTTGCGTTGCGTTCTCGTGGAGGGGACACGCGGTGCACCCCGCCGCGGCCGCGCGCAATGACTTCAGTGTCGGCCGATCGGGGATCAGTGTCGCCGCGCCGCTGATCTCCTCGCCCGGGAGGGGGAGCTGGCTCACGAGGGCCTCCTACCCGCGTTCAAGCGAGACAGTCGGAGCGCTGGAGGGCTACCGGACGAGTTGGTAGAGCGTCTCCCAGTCCGGCCTGCACGCAGTCGCAAGCTCATCGACCTGCGCGTGAGCGACCTCCAGACCGAAGTTGCCCGTGATCGACACCGGCTGGATATCTCCACCCGGCGCCACGTGCAGGTCACGAGCCGCTGCCTGATCGGGCTCCCTCCCCTCGGGAGGGCCGAACTCGATCCGGTCGTAGAGGCACTTGAGGAACTCCTCGCACTCCTCGTCCGCCGTGCCCTCGATTCGCAACAGGTGGACCACGTGTTCCTGCATGTGACCGATCCTTTCACAGCGAACGATGCGCCGGACAGTATGCGAACATATGTTCGTATCTCCTGACGGAAATTGCAACACTCCAAACTGATGCGCTGGGATACGCAGAGAGTCGATCGAGAGGACGGACGGAGCCTGCCGGGCCTCGACGTCGAACGGGTCCGGACCTTCGATGCTCCGGAGGCCCTCGGCATCAACTTCCACGAGGTCCGGGCCAAGTCGGCGCTCAACAAGGTGCCCGGCGACTTCCTGCCGTTCGACTGGACGGTGAACGCTTTCCGGGGCTGTGCACATGCTTGTACCTACTGCCTGGGCGCTGAAACGCCCATCCTTATGGCCGACGGAACCACGCGACCGATCGCTGACCTCGGGGTCGGCGATCGGATATACGGGACGACTCGACGCGAGAAGTACCGGCGCTACGTCACAACCGAAGTCCTGGCGCACTGGGAGTCCTACAAAGAGGCCTATCGGGTCAGGCTCGAGGACGGCACCGAGTTGGTGGCGAGCGGGGATCACCGTTTCTGGACGCGCCGAGGCAAATGGAAGCACGTGACCGGAGCTCAGCACGGTCCGCTCCAGCGCCCACATCTGACCTTGAATGACCAACTCGCCGGCATCGGCCAGTTCACCGAGGGACCGGATTCCGATGCGTGGACTTACCGCCGGGGCTACCTGTGTGGACTTATCCGTGGCGACGGAAACCTCAGCGTGTATGACGACGCCCGCGCGGAGAGAGCTGGGCAGAAGCTGCACCGCTTCCGGCTTGCCCTAGCCGACTTCGAAGCTCTACGCCGGGCCCGGGAGTATCTCGCCGACGTCGACCTGTATCCGGAGGAGTTTCTTTTCGCGGCCGCGGCGGGTGCCCACCGAGAAATCCGGGCGATCCGTGACCAGAGCAGGGCCGGCTTCGAGCGGATAACCCACGCCATTGCCTGGCCGAGGGGCAGCTCCGATTTGTGGTGCAAGGGGTTCCTGGCCGGCATCTTCGATGCGGAGGGTTGCTACGCGCAGGGTGCGTTCCGGATCGCGAATTGCGACCCGGAAATCATTGACTGGACGACTTGGTCCCTACGGCGGTTCGGATTCGACTACGCGATTGAGTCGACCGGCAAGTCCAATGGCCTCACCTGCATTCGCCTGCGTGGAGGCCTCAGGGAGGTCGTGAGGTTCTTCCACCTCACCGATCCTGCGATCAGTCGCAAGCGCTCGATCGAAGGCGTTGCACTCAAGAGCGACTCCGATCTCAAAGTCCAGTCAATCGAACCGATCGGCAAGCGCCTGCTCTTCGACATCACGACCGGGACGGGTGACTTCATTGCCAACGGCGTCGTGAGCCATAACTGCTTCGCCCGCAACACGCACACCTATCTGGATCTGAATGCCGGCCGCGATTTCGAGCGTGAGATCGTCGTCAAGGTGAACGTGCCGGAGCTGCTCCGCGCGGAGCTCGGGCGCCCGAGCTGGAAGCGGGAGCTCGTCGCCTTCGGGACGAACACCGACCCGTACCAATGGGCGGAGGGGAAGTACGAGTTGATGCCCCCCATGATCGAGGCGCTGCTGGAGGCCGAGACCCCGACCTCGATCCTGACCAAGTCACCGCTCGTACTTCGAGACTTGGATGTACTCCTCGAGCTCGCCGAGGTCGCGGATGTGAGCGTGAACCTCTCGGTGCCGACGCTCGACGAGAAGATCTGGCGCGAGACGGAGCCGCACACCCCGCATCCGCGGAAGCGCCTGGAGGCGGTTGCGAAGTTCAACGAGGCGGGGATCCCATCCGGCGTCCTGATCGCGCCGCTGATGCCGGGGATCAACGACTCGCCGGAGCTGGTAGACGAGATCGTCTCGATCGCGGAGGAGTCGGGGGCGACCTTTGTGAACGGGATCGCCCTGCACCTCCGCCCGGGCGTGAAGGAGGTCTTCATGTCCTGGCTCTCCGCGGCGCGACCGGATCTGGTTCCCCGCTACGACAGGCTCTACGAGGGCCGCGCGTACGCGCCGAATGCTGAGCGGAAGCGCATCGGCGCCCTGGTCCGCGCGCCGAACCTCTCCCCGGACCCGCGCTACAGCCGGCGCGCTCGCCTCGCGGCGCGGCGCGCGAAGCGGGCCCGGGATGCCGAGCGGCGGGAACCCGAGCAGACGAAGCTCTTCTAGTCGCGCTCTTCCACAGAGGAGGGGCTACCCCTCGACGCCGGTGGAGTGGTGGGGAGCGCCCACCGGCTTCGATTGGGTCGAGCCGCGCTGCCGCAGGAAGACCGTCAGCGCGACGAACGAGCCCACCGCCAGGAACTCGGACTGCCAATTCTCCAGCGTGGCCTTCCAGAAGTCGGCCGACCCGATGTAGCCGAGCCAGGTCACCGTCGCCTCGTGGTGGTCGACCTGCTGGGCGTTGTAGGTGGTCACGCCGGTCACCGACTGGGCGAACCACGCGCCGAAGAAGATGATCGACATCACGATCAACAGTGAGTTGGAGTAAACGAACGTCTTGATGCCCCGGGGCTTCGCCCAGTCGGGGGATTCCGGGTCAGCATGGCCGCCGATTCGCTGCTTCTGATCCGACTCGAGACCCTCTTCGCCGGGCGGCTTCGACTCCGGTGAGCCGCGCTCCACCAGCCAGATGGTCGCGAGCATGAAGAGCATGAACTGGAGGTACTCCGACTGCCAGTTCTCCATGACCGCGTTGCCGAAGTCCGAGGAGACGATGTATCGCCAGAAGGTCATCGGCGTTCCGCCATGGGCCGCCGCGTCCTCGTTGTGGAGGGTGTGCCCAGCGATCGCCAGGCCGACGAGTGAGGCCAGGAAGATGGCCAGGAAGAACAGGGATAGCGAGTGGTCGCGGATGAGCCGCCGCATCGTCCAGGTCAGTTGTGGGTCAGGCCGATGACCGAGTAGAAGACGAGGCCCGTCGCGATCAGGGTCATCCAGGTCCAGAACATGACTCTCATGCCGGGTAAGCCCTTCCCTTCATTGCGGGGAGTCCTTCCCGCTTGCCGCGTACCTAATCCGCCCAGGTCGCCGAAACCCTGCCTTTTCCACCGATTTTCTGGCATTTCCCCCAATCCAGTAGGGAATTAAGAGGTTTTTGATCCACAAGGTCGAGAACTCTGGTACCTTGCCCGGCGCTTATCAACGAAATCAATCAAGAAAGGCCACAAGCCTCTATGAGCAAGGGAAAAAAGAAGCGCCATCCGGGGCGCCTCGTCGCACGACTTGGGATCGGCGTCGTCGCCCTCGGAGCGACCGTCGGCATCGCCGCGTGCGGTTCGAGCGGCAGCTCTCTCAGCCTGGTGGCGTACTCGACTCCACAGCAGGTCTACGAGCAGAGCCTCGAGCCTGCTTTCAAGAAGACGTCCGACGGGAAGGACGTCGATTTCTCCAACTCGTTCGGGGCATCGGGCGACCAGAGCCGCGCCGTCGAGTCCGGCCAGCCGGCTGACGTCGTCGAGTTCTCTCTGCAGCCCGACATGCAGCGTCTGGTGGACGCGGGGATCGTCTCGGCCGACTGGGATCAGAACCAGTACAAGGGAATCGTCACCGACTCGGTCGTGACCCTGATGGTCCGGCCGGGCAACCCGAAGCACATCACCAGCTTCGACGATCTCGCCAAGCCAAACGTCGACGTGATCGACCCGAACCCGGCCACCTCCGGCGGAGCCCGCTGGAACATCATGGCCATCTACGGGTCGCAGATCGCCGAGGGCAAGTCCCCGGCGGAGGCCCAGGCGTTCGTCAAGCAGGTCCTGGCCAACACCTCGGTTCAGGACTCGAGCGCCCGTGACTCCCTGAACACGTTCTCGAGCGGCAAGGGCGATGTTCTGGTCGGCTACGAGAACGACGCCATCCAGGCCAAGAAGGACGGCATCGATCTCGATTACGTCACGCCTGCGAGCACGATCCTGATCGAGAACCCGATCGCGGTCACCAAGGACGCGCCGTCGGAGGCCCAGAAGTTCGTGGACTTCCTGTACACGGACCAGGGCCAGCAGGACTTCGCCGATGCGGGCTACCGCCCGGTCGTCAAGTCCGTGGCAGACAAGAACGCCAGCAAGTTCCCGACGCCGTCGGGCCTGTTCACCATCGACAAGTTCGGTGGCTGGGACAAGGTCGCCGATCCGTTCTTCGGCGACAACGGCTGGGTGATCCAGGCCGAGAAGAACCTCGGCAACCCGACGAGCTAACCAGCTGGAGCGAGCCACCAGATGGCATCCGCCGACACCGCTGTAGCCAGACCGCCGAGGGTGGGCTTCCGACCCACCCTCGGCGGTGCGGGTCTCGCCCGCGGTGCCGCGCTGCTCTGGATCAGCTTCATCGTTCTCCTCCCGCTGGCCGCGGTGATCAGCCGTGGCTTCTCGGATGGGCTTGGGCACTTCTTCGACGCCATCACCGACAAGGAAGCGGTCGCGGCGATCAAGCTCACGTTGATCTCATCGGCGATCGTTGTCGCGATCAATGCAGTGATGGGGACGCTGATCGCCTGGGTGCTCGTGCGGGACGAGTTCCGCGGGAAGAAGCTGCTGAACTCGATCATCGATCTACCGTTCGCCCTGCCGACGATCGTCGCGAGCCTCGTCCTGCTCGCGCTATATGGGCCGAACTCGCCGATCGGGATTCACGCCGCCTACACACGGGTCGCCGTTGTGATGGCGCTTCTTTTCGTGACGCTTCCCTTTGTCATCCGCGCCGTCCAGCCGGTCCTGATGGAGGTGGACCGCGAGATGGAGGAGGCGGCTGCGTCGCTCGGCGCGCCCAACCACCGGATCTTCCGCAGCATCCTTCTTCCCAACCTCACCCCCGCGATCGTCGCCGGCTGCGCGCTCGCCTTCGCGCGGGCGATCGGCGAGTTCGGCTCGCTGGTCCTGCTGACGGGGAACATCCCCTTCAAGACACAGGCCGCGTCGGTCTACATCTTCGGGCGGGTGCAGACAAGCGACTACTCGGGGGCCGCTGCCGTGTCCGTGCTGCTTCTTGCGATCGCCGTCGGCGTTCTGCTGGCGATCAACTTCTTCGCACTCTGGAGGACCAGGCATCAGCGCGCTTAGCCGACCCGCCCGCCTCGGCCTTCGCTCAGTCGCCCTCCTCTATCTGGCGGCGCTGCTGATCGTGCCCGTCGGCCTGATCTTCTACCGGACCTTCGAGCATGGCCTGAGTGCCCCAATTGACGCGATCACCAGCTCGGACGGGCTGCACGCCTTCTGGCTGACGATCGTTTGCGTCGGCATCGCCGTGCCCCTCAACACCATCTTCGGCGTGATCACGGCACTCGTGCTCGTCCGCCAGGACTTCCGAGGCAAGTCGCTGGTCAATGCGGTGATCGACGTGCCGTTCGCGATCTCACCGGTGATCATCGGCCTTGCGCTGTTCCTGGTCTACGCCCCTCGCAACAGCTGGTTCGGCGGTTGGCTGATGGACCAAGGCGTCCAGGTGATCTTCTCGGTTCCGGGCATGGTGCTTGCGACGATCTTCGTCTCCCTGCCTTTCGTGGTGCGTGAGGTGATGCCCGTGCTCCAGGAGATCGGCACCGATCAGGAGGAGGCCGCGGAGACCCTCGGGGCGACTCCTTGGCAGACCTTCTGGCGGGTGACGCTGCCGGCGATCCGCTGGGGGGTCAGCTACGGGGTCGTCTTGGCCACCGCGCGGGCTCTCGGCGAATTCGGCGCGGTCAGCGTCGTCGCCGGGAACATCAGCGGCCAGACCCAGACGTTGCCGCTCTTCGTCAGAAGCCAGTTCGACAACCTCAACCTGGCGGGCGCCTATGCGGCCGGGATCGTGCTCGCGATCCTCGCGATCGCGGTGCTGTTCAGCATGAACCTTCTTCAGCGCGGGTCGGCACGGAATGCCGGCGGTGGCGATGAGGACCACGAGCTTCCCGGCCCGGGTGTGTTCGTCCCACAGCCCATTGAAAAGGAGGCCTGAGATGGCCATCTCCGTCAAGAACGTGACCAAACGATTCGGGGACTTCGTCGCCCTCGACGACGTCTCCATCGACGTGCCCGATGGGGGCCTGACTGCTCTCCTCGGTCCGAGCGGCAGCGGTAAGTCGACGCTGCTGCGGGTGATCGCCGGGCTGGAGCAGCCCGACGAGGGCCAGGTGCTGATCTCCGGCGAGGACAACACCGAGACGCGCGTCCAGGACCGAAATGTCGGCTTCGTCTTCCAGCACTACGCCGCCTTCAAGCACATGACGGTCTACGACAACATCGCCTTCGGCCTCAAGATCAAGGGCGAGGGCAGCGGCACGATCCGCGAGCGGGTCAAGCAGCTGATCGAGCTGGTGCATCTGAAGGGGTACGAGAAGCGCTTCCCGAACCAGCTCTCCGGCGGCCAGCGCCAGCGGATGGCACTGGCCAGAGCACTGGCGGTCGAGCCGCGGGTGCTGCTGCTCGATGAGCCGTTCGGCGCCCTGGACGCGAAGGTGCGCGAGGAGCTCCGGACCTGGCTGCGCCGCCTCCACGACGACGTGCACGTGACGACGATCTTCGTCACCCACGACCAGGAGGAGGCGATGGACGTCGCCGAGCAGATCATCGTCATGAACGACGGCAAGGTCGAGCAGTCGGGCGGCCCGCGGGACCTCTATGAGGATCCGGCCTCGGAGTTCGTGATGAGCTTCGTCGGGCCGGCGCATCGCCTCGGCGACGCCTGGGTACGGCCGCACGACGTCGACATCCGCCACGAGCCCAACGGTCAGACCATCGAGGCGATGATTCAGCGGATCGTCCACCTCGGCTTCGAGGTCAGGGTCGAGCTGACGCTGACCGACGGCGAGCAGTTCTCGGTTCAGCTGACCCGGGACGAGGTCGACCAGCTGGAGCTCACCGAAGGGCAGATCGTCTTCGTCCGGCCGCGCTCCACGCGTGTGTTCGCGCCGGACGGCCGGGGATCCAGCGTCACCAACCAGCCCGAGGTGGCTTCCTAGGTCAGATGCCGCTGAGCTGAGCGAGCCGGCCGGGCCGCCACCGGGTCGCGTCGCCGAGGACGACGGCTAACGCTGACTCCAGGCTTCCGCCGGCTCGCTCAGCTCACGGACCGCCGACGGCAGCTCACCGCTGACGACGTCGGCGAGGCTCGTGTCCTCCATCACCTCGCGCATGTTCGCGCGCAACGCTATCCAGACCTTCTGCAGCGGAACGGCCTCGCCCCTTGTAAGTGAGCTTTCCGGCCCCTGACCGCGGACGGTCGCCAGCGGGCCCTCGACGGCGCGAACGATGTCGGCGAGGCTGACGTCGTCTGCGTCCTTGGCGAGCCAGTAGCCGCCCTGAGCGCCGCGTCTGCTGGAGACTATGCCGGTATGCTTGAGCTCGCCGAGGATGTTCTCGAGGAACTTGAGGGGGATGTCCTGCGCCTCGGCGATGGCCTCACCCTTGATCGGTTCACCGCCGACGGCGGCGAGCTCGATCGCGGCGCGCACGGCGTAGTCCACCTTGGCCGAGATCCTCATGCCGCCCGGAGACTCTAGTGCGGGTGCGGAACCGCCGCCTAGACTTGCCGGGCGCCCCTAACTCAACTGGTCAGAGTTCCGGCCTTTTAAGCCGGCGGTCCGGGTTCGAGTCCCGGGGGGCGCATCAGACTTCTCGTCGCCCTAGTGCCGGAAGTGGCGGCGTTTCGTGAAGACCATCGCGACGCCCGCGGCATCGCAGGCCTCGATCACCTCGGCGTCGCGCTTGGAGCCGCCGGGCTGGATCACCGCGGTGGCGCCGGCCTCGATTGCCGCCTGGGGACCGTCGGCGAACGGGAAGAAGGCATCCGAAGCGACGACGGAGCCGCCGAGCAGCGGCTCCGCGTCGGGGCCGCGAGCGTCCTTCGCCTTCTCGATCGCCAACCGCACCGAGTCGACCCGGCTCATCTGGCCGGCACCAATCCCCAGGGTCGCCCGGTCGCGCGCCAGCACGATCGCGTTGGAGCGCACGTGGCGCACCACGCGCCAGGCGAAAAGCAGGTCTGCCCACTGCTCCTCGGTGGGCTGTGTCTTGGTCGCCACCTCCATCAGCTCCCGCGGCTCCGGCGAGCCGTCCGGGTCCTGAACGAGGATCCCGCCGCGCACCCGTTTGATGTCCGGCTCGACCTGGTGCGCGCGGCGCTCGGTGTCCTCCAGAATCCGGATCGCCTCCTTCTGCTGCAGCACCGACAGCGCGCCGTCCTCATAGCCGGGAGCGATCAGGACCTCGATGAACTGCTCATGCAGCCGCAGGGCAAGCGCCTCGTCGACCGGCCGGTCGAGCGCGATCACGCCGCCGAAGGCGGACATCGGATCGGTGGCGAAGGCCGCCTCGTAGGCGGGCTGGATCGCGTCCGCCTCGGCGACCCCGCAGGGGTTGTTGTGCTTGACGATCACGCAGCCCGGGCCCTCGAGGTCAGCGAGCAGCGTCCGCGCGGAATTGAGGTCCAGAACGTTGTTGAACGAGAGCGGCTTCCCGTGGAGCTTCGCCACCCTCGAGAGCACATGCGACCTGACCCTCGGCTCCACGTAGAGGGCGGCCCGCTGATGGGGGTTCTCGCCGTAGGAGAGGTCGAGCTCCTTTTCCCAGGCCGTCACCCAGTACGTCGGCAGCTGCTCGTAGCGTCGCCCGAACCAGCGGCTGATCGCCGCGTCGTAGCGCGCCGTGTAGGCGAAGGCCTCGTTGGCGAGCCAATGCCGCGTCGCGGCCGAGAGCTCGCCGGTCTCCTCCAACTCGTCGAGAACGGCGTCGTAACTCTCCGGTCTGACCACCACCGCCACGAAGCGGTGGTTCTTCGCCGCCGCCCTGATCATCGTCGGCCCCCCGACGTCGATGTTCTCGATCGCCTCCTCCTCCGCCACGTCCCGCCGGGCGACGGTCCGCTCGAACGGGTAGAGGTTGACGCAGACCAGGTCGATCTCCTCGATCTCCCGCTCGCGGAGCGTCTCGGAGTGCTCCGGGTTGTCCCGCACGGCAAGGAGACCCGCGTGCAGGTGGGGATGAAGCGTCTTCACCCGCCCGTCGAGTATCTCCGGGAACCCCGTCAGGTCCTCGACCGGCCTTGCATCCACCCCGGCCTCGCGGAGTACCGAGAGGGTCCCGCCGGTCGAGATGACCTCGACCCCCAGCTTGGCGAGCCCGGCTGCGAACTCCGCCACCCCGGTCTTGTCGGCGACCGAGATCAGTGCCCGGCGCACCGGCAGCGACTCGCCGGCCGGCTCTGGAGCGATCTCGGGAGAGGGGGTCGACACGGAGAGGCGAGTCTAAGACCGTGAATGACGGACCGGCTCAGTCATCCGACTCCGGGTCGATGTGCACGACCCGCGGGTTCTCATCGTCGACCCGCACACGCCCCGCCGCGATCAGCCGGATGGTCTCCGGCAGCAGCGCGTGCTCGGTCGCGTGTATCGCCCTCTCGGTCTCCGCCCACTCCCGACTGGGCGCGACCGGTACAGGGCGCTGCAAGATGATCGGCCCGGAGTCCATCCCCTCGTCGACGAAGTGCACGGTCACCCCCGTGATCTTCGCCCCGTGGTCGATCGCCTGCTGGACCGCGTCGATTCCCGGGAACGCCGGGAGCAGAGCCGGATGGACGTTGATCACCCTGCCGCGAAAGCGCTCGACGAATTCCGGCGAGAGCATCTGCATGTACCCGGCCAGGACGACCAGGTCTGCTTCGGTCCTCTCGATCCAATCCCCCAGCGCGGCGTCACGCGCGCCGCGGTCCTGGTAGTCGGCGGCGGGGAACACGGCGCTCTCGACCTCGGCCTGCTTGGCCCGCTCGAGCGCCGTGGCATCCGGTTTGTCGGACGCCACCCCCACGACCTCGATCCCCTCCTCGCCGGCGTGCAGCTGATCGAGGATCGCCTGCAGATTGGTGCCGCCTCCCGAGGCGAGCACTACGACGCGGAACATGCTCATCGGATCACCCCCTGCGGCAGGCGGCGCAGTTTCTCATAGGCGCCCGCAAGCGCCGAGGGGATCGTCTTGTCACCGCCATGACGTTCGGCGATCTCCTCCTCGGTCAGCCCGTCCTGCACCCTGAGGACCAGCAGACCCATCTCGCGCTCGTCCAGTCCGGCCAGCTCGGCCGCGTCATCCCCCGGCAGGATGCGGAAGAAGCTCACCATCCCATCCTGGAAGCCGACGACGTGGACGTCCACGCCTCCCTGAACCGCGAGCCCGCTCCCTCGTCCGCGTCCGGTCATGTGAACCAATGCCACCACGCCGTCCCCCGCGTCGAGCAGCTCGACGGGTTCGGCGCGGAGCTCCTCCCACGCCTCCTGGAACTGGTTCATCCAGCGCCCGACCGCCTCCGGATCGCCGTAGGGACCCGGCTCGGGTAGCCGAGGATGGCCGTGCCACTCGACCTTCTCGGCGAGAGCCGAGACCACCAGATCGGTGTCGCCGGCGTTCCAGGAGTCGTAGTAGCGCCGCAGCAGCTCTACGTTCTCCGCGGACACTGCACCAATTAAACGGGTTGCCCTGTCGGGCACCCTCGCATCAACGGCTGGCGGGGACGACGGCGATGTCCTCGAGCGCGAACTTGCCGTTCGCCGACTCGGGATCGCCGAGCGGGTAGTCGCCCGTGAAGCAGGCGTCGCAGTGCTTCTCGCGCGGAGTGCCGACCGCCTCGTAGACGGCCTGCATCGAGAGATAGGCGAGCGAATCGGCGCCGAGCTCCTCGGCGATCTCCTCGACCGTACGGTCGTGGGCGATCATCTCCTCGCGCGTCGACATGTCGATGCCGTAGTGGCAGGGGTGGCGGATCGGCGGAGCCGAAATCCGCAGATGCACCTCCTTCGCACCCGCGTCCTTGAGCATCGCCACGATCTGGCGCGTGGTGTTGCCCCGCACGATCGAGTCGTCGACGACCACTACGCGCTTTCCCGCCACGATCTCCGGGAGCGGGTTGAACTTCATGCGGAGCCCATGCTTGCGCAGCTCCTGCCCCGGCTGGATGAAGGTTCGCTGGACGTAGCGGTTCTTGATCAGCCCGTCGTCCTTGGGCAACCCGGAGGCGCGAGCGAAGCCGTTCGCCATCGGGTTGCCGGAGTCGGGCACCGAGATGACCAGGTCGGCGTCGACCGGCGCCTCCTCGGCCAGCAGCTCGCCCATGCGGCCGCGGACCTCCTGGAGGACCCGATTCTCCAACCGGGAGTCGGGCCGGGAGAAGTAGATGTGCTCGAAGACGCACTGGGCGGGACGCTCTCCGGTGATCACCGGCTTCAGCTCGAGGCCCTTCGCCGTCAGGGAGACCATCTCCCCCGGCTGCACTTCGCGGATCATCTGCGCGCCGATGATGTCGAAGGCGCAGCTCTCCGAGGCGACCACGAAGCACTCCCCGAAGCCGTCGCTCGGCTTGATCTTGCCGAGGGCCAGTGGACGGACACCGTGCGGGTCGCGGAAGGCGACCACGGCGTGCTTGGTCATCACGACCGTGGAGTAGGCACCCTCGAGACGCGGCATGACCTGTGCGACCGCATCCTCGATCCACTCGTCGCCCTCGCCGGCCGTGCGGGAGAGGAGCGCGGCCATGATCTCGGAGTCCGAGGTGCCGCGCAGCTGCAGCCCCGCCTCGGTCAGCTCGTTGTAGAGCTCGACCGCGTTGGTCAGGTTGCCGTTGTGCGCGAGGGCCAGCTCACGGCCGTCGTCGCGCCACACCGGCTGGGCGTTGTCCCAGGCGCCGCCGCCCGTGGTCGAGTAGCGGACGTGGCCGATCGCCATGTCTCCCGCGAGCGCCCGCAGCTTCTCCTCGTCAAACACCTGCGAGACGAGGCCGAGCTCGCGAAGAGTCGTGATGTGACCGCCCTCGCAGGTGGCGATCCCGGCCGACTCCTGCCCGCGATGCTGTAGCGCGTAGAGCCCGAAGTAGGCGAGGCGCGCCACGTCGCGGCCCGGGGCATACACGCCGAAGACCCCGCACTCATCGCGCGGGCCATCGCGATCGGGAACGTCAAAGCGCGCGTCGGTCACGTCTGTAGGAGGTGTCTCAACCTCTGGAGATCGAAAGTAGCGGACAGGAGAGCAGCCCGCACCGGCAGGGTAGCAGCGGGCACGGCCGGGCCTGAGTGCTCAATCCGCCGCAAAATCGCCGGTTTCGCACCAAATGCCTGGGTCGAGCTACTTCTTGCGCTGTTTGACCAGAGTGACCCCGACCTTGTGGGAGTTGGGCACTCCTGCCACCCCCGACGGGACGAAGTGGAGGAAAACGTTCACCTTCACCTTCGCGGTGCGCTTCCTCTTCAGTTGCTTCTTGAGCTTCTTCGCCGTCTTCCCAACGGGTTTGACCGCGAGCTTGAAGGACGACGCGGTGGTGATCGTCAGGCCCTGCTGCTTGACGGCTGCGGCGGTCGCGTTGGCATCCGGCGGGGTACTGGTCTGGTTCAGGGTGACCTGCCCGGGTCCGGGCACCTTGGCGTTGATCGTCGCCGTGCCCTTCTTCTTCTTTTTCGTGATCGAGTTGACGGTGATCTTGTTCGAGGGGGCCGCGGCCAGCAATGATGGTTCAAGCGGGCCGGTCACGCCCGCCGCCGGAATCAGGGCGAGGTTCGGCGAGCTGCCGTTGATATTGGCCCTGCCGATGGCTCCGGTGTCGAAGTTGCCCCAGAAGACATATTGCGAGTTGACGGCGACGCCGCTCGGACCACCGCTCGTCGTTCCAGCGTCGATGAAGCTGTTGTCCGCGGCTCCGCCGGCGACCGGTGCGCGCCCAACGTGGTTGCCTCCGTCTGTCGCCCAGTACACGAAGCTCGGGTCAACCGCGGGACCGCAGGAGAAATTCGCGCCGGTTACGAAATTCGGATCGGTGCTCGAGCCGTTGAGTGTGGACCGAGCGAATACGGCGCCATCCGACCAGTAGACGAAGTTCGGGTCCGCGGCCAGACCGCACACGCCCAGAATGCCCGTGCCCGAGGTCGTGATGAAATCTGACACCGGATCGCTTCCATCGATGTTCGCGTGCCCGATGGTGGCCGTGGCGCCGGGGTTGTTGGCCCAGTAGATCCCGGTGGGGGCGATCGCGATCCCGCCCGGGTTGGTGACTCATCGATGATGAAGTCCCGATTGACACCGGTGCCGTCCAGATTCGCGCGGCCGATCCTGTCGGCCCCGCTGTCGGTCCAGTAGATGAACTTCGAGTCAACCGCGACCCCGATTGGGGGGATCAGATCCGCTGATGAAGTTGTTGTTCTGACCCGTTCCGTTGATCTTGGCCCGGCCAATTGACCCCGGAGTTGTTCCGTTCGCCCAGTAGACGAAGTTGCCATGGGCGTGCGGCGGACTGATCAGAAGGGCGAGCGCCGCGAGCAGTGCGGCGACCAGGATCGTGAGCAGCACCCGTCTCCGCAGAGGATGCGGATGCCCCACGTGATGCGAGTGGCCGGCGTGCGAGAGACGTCGCCCGAACACCCTTCGATCCTACCTCGCCCTCGGCGGCGTATTCGCTGGATTTAGAGGCGTTCCGGCAGAGAGAGCCAGGCCCGCTCGGCGTCGACAACCTCGACGGAGATGTCGCGCTCGGCCGCGGAGATCGAGATCCGCTCGCCGGTGACCCCGCCGATCTCCACTGCCTCAACGCCCGCGGCCTCGGCGCGCTCCAGCAGCGCCTGCGCCCGATCCCGGCTGGAAGCGAGAACGATCCCGCCCGGACCCTCACCGAATAGGCAGGTCTCGCCCGAGCCACCGCGCAGCTCGACGAGGGGGTCGAGGTCGACCTTCATTCCCGTTCCGGCGGCGATCGCCATCTCGGCCAGCGCAGAGGCCAGCCCACCGTCGCTGACGTCGTGTGCGGCGGAGGCGAGGCCCTCGCGCACCACCTCCCTGACGAGCTTCAGGGCGGCGTCCACCTCCGTGGTCGGCGGCTGAGGCAGGCCCTTGTCGAGCTCCCCGCGCTGCTTCGCGAGCTCGGAGCCGGCCAGCGAGGGCGCGAACGGCCCAACCAGCAGGAGCCGGTCACCCTCGCGCGGGGCCAGGCCCGGCGCCTTCGCCGGGTCCGGGAGCTCACCGACCATCCCGACCACCGGCGTCGGGTAGATCGGTCCCTGCTCGGTCTCGTTGTAGAGGGAGACGTTTCCGCCCACCACCGGGATCCGCAGCCCGAGGCAGGCGTCGGCCAGGCCGAGCACGGCTCGGTCGAGTTGCCAGGCGACGCTCGGATTCTCCGGGTTGCCGAAGTTGAGGCAGTTGGTGAGGCCGAGCGGCTCGGCGCCGGCGCAGGCGAGGTTCTGCGCGCACTCGAGCACCGCCTCGACCGTGCCGGCGTACGGATCGCAGGCGACCCGCCGCCCGTTGCCGTCGATCGCCACCGCGATCGCCCGGTCGGACTCGGGCAGCATCAGGACCGCGGCATCGGCGGCCTCCGGGCGCCGCGCAGTGCGCGAGCCCACCACGGAGTCGTACTGCTGGAACGCCCAGCGCTTCGAAGCGACGTTGGGTGCGCCGAGGAGAGCGCAGAGGATCGCCGAGGGATCGTCCTCATCGAGGGAGCCGTCGTTGCCGTACATCCATCCGCCCGGCTCCTCGGGCTCGAGGTCATAGAGCGGGCATTCGTCGACCAGGGCAGCCACCGGCACGTTCCCGACCTCGACGCCGTCATCGAGGACGCGCAGCCGGTCGCCATCGGTGATCTCGCCGATCGCTGCGGAGCCGGTCTGCCAGCGCTCGCAGGTCGCCACCACCTCCTCCAGCCGCCCCGGCTCGACGACCGCGAGCATCCGCTCCTGGGACTCGGAGATCATCACCTCGAAGGGCTCGAGATCAGCCTCGCGCAGCGGCACCCGTGCCACGTCGATGTCGATCCCGACGCCGCCCTTCGACGCCATCTCGCCGGCCGACGAGGTCAGTCCCGCCGCACCGAGGTCCTGGAGCGAGACCAGAAGGCCCCGCTCGAGCAGTTCGAGGCAGCACTCGAGCAACTTGGACTCCTCGAAGGGATCGCCGATCTGGACGCTCGGGCGCTTCGAGTCGTCGCCCGCTTCCAGCTCGGCCGAGGCGAGCACCGACGCTCCGCCGATCCCGTCCCGCCCCGTTGAGGCGCCCATGATCACCAACCGATTGCCGGGACCGGCAGCGGCCGAGCGGATCATCTCATCGGTGCGGGCGAGCCCCACGCACATCGCGTTCACCAGGCAGTTGTGCTCGTAGGGCGGCTCGAAATAGACCTCCCCGCCGACGTTGGGGACCCCGATCGAGTTGCCGTAGTGCCCGATCCCGGCGACCGCGCCCTCGAACAGGTACCGAGAGCGCTCGGACGAGAGCTCGCCGAAGCGCAGGGAATCGAGCACCGCGATCGGCCGAGCCCCGATCGCGAAGACGTCCCGGAGAATCCCGCCCACGCCGGTGGCCGCGCCCTGGAACGGTTCCACGGCGCTCGGGTGGTTGTGCGACTCGACCTTGAACGCGACTGCGTGGCCGTTGCCGACGTCGACCGCCCCGGCGTTCTCACCGGGGCCCATCACGACCCGCTCGCCCTCCGTGGGCAGTCGCCTCAACAGCTTCCGGGAGTGCTTGTAGGCGCAGTGCTCCGACCAGAGCAGCGAGAACATCGCCAGCTCGACCTCGTTCGGGTCGCGGCCGAGCAGCTCCACGATGCGCCCGTACTCGAAGTCGGTGAGCCCGAGCTCGCGGTGTCTGCTCTCGGAAACCGCGTTCACGCCGCGGTGGCCTGGGGAGCGCCGACGAGCCCCCGGAACAGGGCGAGCCCGTCATCGGAGCCGGTGAGCGGATCGACGGCGTGCTCGGGATGCGGCATCAGGCCGAGCACGTTGCCGGCCTCGTTGACCACCCCGGCGATGTCCCGGACGCTGCCGTTGGGATTCTCGCCGCGGGCGTAGCGAAAAGCGATCTGACCGTTGGCCCCCATCCGGTCGAGCTCGTCATCCGGCGCGAAGTAGCGGCCGCTCATGTGCTTGACCGGGATCGAGAGAAGGTCCCCGGGCTCG
Organism: uncultured Solirubrobacterales bacterium; assembly: GCA_963763955.1. GTDB lineage: Bacteria > Actinomycetota > Thermoleophilia > Solirubrobacterales > 70-9 > DASUPK01. The sequence continues at coordinate 182,339 of CAVXQP010000022.1, forward strand.
ATTCCCGAGCCGAATGGTCCTTTGAAGTCCTCCGCAACCAGCCCGACCTGGCGGCAGATGAAGCGCAGCCCCTGATTGGGCAGCAGCGCGCCGGGAAGCAGCCCGGCCTCGCAGAGGACCTGGAAGCCGTTGCAGATGCCGAGCACGGCGCCGCCGTTGGCCGCGAAGCGACTGACAACCTCCATCGCCGGCGAGAAACGGGCGATCGCACCGGCGCGCAGGTAGTCGCCGTAGGAAAAGCCTCCGGGAACGATCACCCCGTCGAGGTCCGAGAGGTCCGTTTCCTCATGCCAGACGAGGCGACCCTCCCCGACCCGCTTCACCGCATCCAACGCATCGCGCTCATCGCATGACCCCGGAAACTGGATGACGCCGATCACTGCTCGAGCTCGACCTCGAATTCCTCGATCAGCGGGTTGGCGAGCAGCTTCTCGCAGAGCGCGTCCAGCTTGCTCGGGTCGTCCGTCTCGAGCTCCACCAGTCGCCCGATGCGGACGTCGTGGACGCCCTCGAAGCCGAGCGCCGGCAGCGCCCGTTCCACCGCCTTCCCCTGTGGGTCGAGGATGCCCTCCTTCGGCCGGATCAGGACCTTGGCTCTCACGTAGTCAGCCTAACGACGCGCAGGACGGCTTCGCCACAAACGGGTTGCGCCTGCGGCGCACCCTCGCATCACTCAGTCGAGCTTCCGGCCCGTGATCCGCTCGTAGGCCTCGACGTACTTCGCCCTGGTGTTCTGGACGACCTCATCCGGAAGCTCGGGCCCGGGCTCGGTGTGGTCCCAGCCGACGGAGTCGGCGTAGTCGCGCACATATTGCTTGTCGAAGGAGGCCTGAGAGCGGCCGGGCTCGTAATCGTCGGCGGGCCAGAACCGCGACGAGTCGGGGGTGAGCACCTCGTCGGCGAGGACGACCTCCGCCCCAGGTGAGCTGCCGAACTCGAACTTCGTGTCCGCGACGATGATTCCGCGCTCGACCGCGTGCTCCGCCGCCTTCTCGTAGATCTCGATCGAGATCCGCCGCAGCTCGTCCATCAGCGGCCGGCTGCCGAGGATCTCGACGGCGCGTTCGAAGTCGATGTTCTCGTCGTGCTCTCCCAGCTCGGCCTTGGTCGCCGGGGTGAAGATGGGCTCCGGCAGCTTGTCGGACTCCGTCAGCCCCTCGGGCAGCTCGATGCCGCAGATGGACCCGGACTCGCCGTACTCCCGCCAGCCGGATCCCGAGAGGTAGCCGCGGACGACGCACTCGATCGGATACATCTCGAGCTTCTTCACGCGCATGGCGCGCCCGGCGGCCTCCGGAGGGACGTCCACGGAGATGAAGTGGTTGGGAACGATGTCGCCGGTGAGCTCGAACCAGAACAGCGACATCTGGGTGAGCACCTTGCCCTTGTCGGGGATCTCGGTCGGCAGGATCACGTCGTAGACCGAGATCCGGTCGGACGCGACCATGATCAACTCGTCGCCGTCCTCGTAGATCTCGCGTACCTTCCCAGAGGCCGCGAGCCGCAGGTCCGCGAGCGAAGTCGTCATCCGCCGCCGATCTCCTGCTGCGCGTGCGGATGCGCCTTGGCCCACTTGACGATCTCGCCCGAGGGGTAGACGGCCTTGCCCTCGTCGAGCAGCAGGACCGGCAGGTTGACCTGCCCGGTCAGCTCTTTGATCTCATCGCGGCCCTGACGGCGCTGCCCCCAGGTCCACGGCACCAGCCGGTAGCCGGGCAGCTCACGAATCTCGTACTCGTAGCCGGCGTCGTCGAGTGCGTCCGCCGCGCGGCCGCACGGGTGGCCGATCGAGCCGTGCTTGTCCTGCTGGGCGCAGGTGTAGAGGATCATGCGGAAAGCCTATCCAGCCGACCGATCACTTCCGGGACGTGCTGGAGATAGGCCTGGTAGTCGAAGACGGCGTCGAGGTCGAGCTGTGGCGCCTTGGCGGCGATCAACTCTCTGAAGCTGGTCTCCTCGTCCCAGGCCCTCTGAGCCGACTCCTGTACCAGGCGATAGGCGTCATCGCGGGTCATCCCGGATTCGATCAGCGCAGTCAGGGCCCGCTGGCTGAAGAGGGCGCCGTGGGTGAGCTCGATGTTCTCGAGCATCCGATCCGTGTGGACCGTCATTCCCTCGACGACGCGGGTGGCGATGTGCTGCATGTAGTCGAGGGCGATCGTCGCGTCGGGCAGCACCACGCGCTCGGCCCCGGAGTGGGAGATGTCCCGCTCGTGCCAGAGGGCGATGTTCTCGAGCCCCACCTGCGAGTAGCCGCGCAGAACGCGGGCGAGGCCGCAGATCCGCTCCGCCAGGATCGGGTTGCGCTTGTGCGGCATCGCGGATGAGCCCTTCTGGCCGGAGCCGAACGGCTCCTCGACCTCGCGCACCTCGGTGCGCTGCAGGTTGCGGATCTCGGTCGCAAAGCGCTCCAATCCCCCGCCGGCGATCGCGATCCGTGCCAGCACCACCGAGTGGCGGTCGCGGGGAACGACCTGCGTCGAGACGTCCTCGGGGGCCAGCCCGAGCGCCTCCATCACCCTGGCCTCGACCGAGGGCGGGACCGAGGCATAGGTCCCGACCGCGCCCGAGAGCTTGCCGACGGCGGCCTGCTCGAAGGCCCCGGTGAGCCGCTGGAGATTGCGGTCTGCCTCGAAGGCGAAGCTCGCCAGCCGCAGGCCGAAGGTGGTTGGCTCCGCGTGGACGCCGTGGGTGCGGCCGACGCAGAGCGTCTCGGCGAACTCCTTGGCGCGACTCGACCAGTGCGTCCCGGTACGCCCTGGCGCCCCGCAGCACGATCTCGCCGGCCTCGGAGAGCTGCAGGGCGAGGGCGGTGTCGAGCACGTCCGAGGAGGTGAGCCCGTAGTGGAGCCAGCGTCCCTCCTCCCCGATCGAGCTCGAGACGACGTCGACGAACGCGGCCACGTCGTGGCCGGTTGTACGCTCGCGCTCCTCGACCGCCTCGACAGTGAATGACGCCCGATCGCGGCAGGCCTTCGCCGCCTCCTCCGGGACCACGCCTTCCGCGGCCCAGGCGTCGGTCGCGGCCAGCTCGACCTGCAGCCAGCTTTCCATGCGGCGCTGCTGGGTCCAGACGGCGCCGATCTCCTCGCGTGTGTAGCGGGGGATCACGATCCGATTCTGACGGTCAAGCCCGGGGGGCTACGCGTTGATGATCCGGACCGCCAGCAGCCCGGCGTTCTTGGCGCCGTCTATGGCCACGCAGCCGACCGGCACGCCGGGGGGCATCTGCACGGCGGAGAGCAGGGCATCCAGTCCACCGAGGTTCTTCCCGGAGATCGGCACGCCGATCACGGGCAGGTCGGTCTTCGAGGCGGCGAAACCCGGCAGCGCCGCGGACATCCCGGCGCCGGCGATGATCACTTTCAGGCCACGCATCCGGGCGTTGGTGCAGTACTCGCTGGTGGCGTCGGGATCTCGATGCGCGCTCAGGACGCGGACCTCGTAGCGGATGGCGTGGTCCCGGAGGGCCTCGCCTGCTGGTTGCAGCTTGGGCTTGTCGTTCTTCGAGCCCATGATGATCCCGACCAGCGGAGCGTCGACCTCGATCTCCTCGAACGCCTCCTCCACCTCGGGCATCGTCTCGGCGACAACCTCGCCCTCAGGCATCAGCTCCTCCATTCGTCGTCATCCCTCCGTTGATCACTAAGCCGCCGCCGCACGATCCACGGCCCGAGCGGCGATGTCCGTACGCAGCTGCCTTCCCTCGAAGCTGATCAGCTCGGCCGCATCGTAGGCGCGGCGGCGGGCGTCTGCCGCCGTCGGGCCGAGGCCGGTTACATTCAGCACGCGCCCGCCGGCGGTCACGATCTCCCCGTCCCGTCGCGCGGTACCGGCGTGCATTACCTGCACTCCCTCGACGGCGGCGGCCCGATCGAGTCCGGTGATCAAGTCGCCGTTGGAGGAGGACGCCGGATAGCCGGCCGAGGCGAGCACCACGGTCACGGCCCAGTCGTCCCCGAAGTCCGCCTCGGCGCCGGTCAGCCCGCCGGGTTCGCGTGATGCGACGCAGAGATCCAGCAGGTCGGTGCGCAACCGCGGCAGCACCGCCTGAGTCTCGGGGTCGCCGAAGCGGCAGTTGAACTCGAGCACCTTCAGCCCGTCGGCAGTCAGCATCAGCCCTGCATAGAGAACACCGTGGTACGGAGTGCCGCGCTCCTTCATCGCCTCGACTATCGGGCGATGGACGATGTCGGTGATCCGCTCCGTCTCGGCCGGATCGAATCCCGGTACCGGGGAGTAGCTCCCCATACCGCCCGTGTTCGGCCCCTCGTCGCCGTCGTAGATCCGCTTGTAGTCCTGGGCGGGAGCGAGGGGGAGCACGTTCAGCCCGTCGCAGAGGGCGAGCAGCGACAGCTCCTCTCCCTCGAGGAACTCCTCGATCACCACCTCGGTGTCGCCGAAGCGCCGCTCCTCGAAGAAGACGTCGATCGCCTCGCGCGCCTCCGCCTCCGACATGCAGATGATCACGCCCTTGCCCGCCGCCAGTCCGTCGGCCTTCAGGACCGAGGGATAGGACCCGCGCGCGATCTCGTCGAGCGCCTGCTTGCGCGAGCGCACGACCGCGTGGGATGCCGTGGGGACGCCGGCCTCCTCCATGAGCTCCTTGGCGTGCAGCTTCGAGCCCTCGAGCCGCGCGGCCACTCCGCTCGGCCCGAAGGCCGCGATCCCGTCCTCCTCGAGCGCGTCGACGACGCCGACGACCAGCGGCGCCTCGGGGCCAACCACGACCAGGTCAACCTTCTCATCGCCCGCCGCCCTGACGATGCCGTCGACGTCCTCGGCGCTGACGTTGAGGCAGTGCGCCTCCGCGGCGATCCCCGCATTGCCGGGGGCGCAGAGCAGCTCCGGTCGCTGCTGGGAGCGACCCAGGGCGCGCACGATCGCGTGCTCGCGTCCCCCTCCCCCGACGACGAGAACCCTCAAAGGGCGCTCGCGAAGTCCTCGGCGGGAATCGCGGCCAGCGTCTGGCTGCTCATGGTGCCCCGCGAGCCGAGCTCGACCGAGACCTTGGCCATGGTCTTCTCGTCGGGCGCCTCGACGACCGTGATGAAGTCGTACTGGCCGAGCGTCGCCCATTGCTCCTTCACGGTGACCCCGAGCTGTTCGACCTCCTTGTTGACCTCCTGGATCCTGCTCGGGTTGTTCTTGAGCGTCTGAACGCCTTCGGAGGTCAGGTTGGTGAGCATTACGAATGTCGGCATGTCGTCTCCTCTACTCGGAATTTTGCCGCAGGCCTGCTTTCTCTCACGTTCGCTGCCGATCTGCAATCCCGGCCGAGCTTTGAGCCATGATCAAGGCGTGAGCGAGCATCCGATCTTCGCCCGTTTCTACGACCGGATGACGGCCCGCGCCGAGCGCGGCGGCCTGGGAGAGATGCGCCGCGAGCTGCTCGCGAACGCCTCCGGCAGGGTGCTCGAGCTCGGCGCCGGGACGGGCCACAACCTCCCCTATTACACGGATGCGGTCACCGAGCTTGTGATGATCGAGCCCGATCCGCACATGGCCCGCCGCCTCCGGGAGCGGCTGGCGGAGGAGACGGGCGCCGCCGCAAACCCGACGGTCGTGGAGGCGCCGGCGGAGCAGCTTCCCTTCGATGACGGCTCCTTCGACGCAGTGGTCGCGACGCTCGTCTTCTGCACGGTCGATGACCAGCAGCGGGCGCTGGCGGAGGCCCGCCGCGTCCTCGTCGAGGGCGGCCGCCTGCTCTACCTCGAGCACATTCGCAGCAGCCGGCCCGGGCTCGGGCGCTGGCAGGACCTCCTGCAGAAGCCCTGGGGGCTCATCGCGGGCGGCTGTCATCCCAACCGTCCCACCGACCAGGCCATCGCCGACGCCGGCTTCTGGATCGACAGCCTGGAGCGCGACAAGCTGCCGAAGGCGCCGCCGCTCGTCAGGCCGCTCATCCACGGGGTCGCCAGGCGACCGTCGGGAGTCGGGTCCGGCTAGGACTCGCCGCCGTCCGGCTCAACAGCCGTCCCCGCCTGCCAGGGCAACAGCCCGTCGGCGCTGGCCCAGGGCGAGCGCCCGTCGGCCTCGACCTGATCTCTCATGACGGCCATCTTCTCTTGCGATGAGCGCCCGGCCGAGGAGACCATGAACCATTTCCGCTCGACCCCGAGGCCCCGCCCCAGTGGCCGGGACGCGCCCTCGTAGACGGCGCGCTTGAGTGACCTGATGGCGAGTGGGGAGCGCCGCGCCAGCCGCTCGCCGGTGCGGATCGCGGCCTCCTTCACCTGGTCGGCCGGCACGACCGCCTGCACGAGCCCGTAGTCGAGCGCTACCCGCGGGCTCAGCACCCGTCCCTCGAGCATCATCTGCATCGCTCGGCCCACCCCGACCAGGCGCGGCAGGCGCTGCGTCCCTCCGGCGCCCGGGTTGAAGTCGATCGTCATCTCCGGCAGGCCGATGGAGATGTCCGTGTCGGCCATCAGCCGGATGTCGCAGGCCAGGGACGTCTCGCAGCCCCCGCCGGTCGCAGGCCCATTGATCGCCGCGATGAAGACTACGTCCGAGCGGTTCATCTCCAGGAACAGGTCGTGGATCCGGTAGAGCTCGAAGACGGCGGAGAGGGGCGTCTTGCCTGCAAGGTCGCGCAGGCCCGGCAGGCGGCGCGCGGCGCCCACGATCCGCAGGATGATCCCGGTGAGCCAGGGAGGCGCCGCGATGCCGGCCCGCTTGACACTAGCCAGGATCTCGCCGACGTCGTAGTGGGTGATGTAGAGGTTGTCCGGCTTGCCGGTGATCACTACGGCTCCGATCTCCTCGTCGCCGTTCACCGAGCGGACGAGCTCATGTAGCTCGCGGACCATCTCGGCGGTCATGAAGTTGTGCGGCGGGTGGTCGATCCGCACGACCAGAACACGGCCCCGGCGCTCGGTGTCCAGCATCGGCATGGGCCGAAGCCTACGCCGACCGACTAGGCGTCAAATCCGACGTGCACGTGGTCGCAGTGGTCGGCCTGAGCGAAGCCGTTGGGATTGGCCGGACCGTCGGGATCGAAGCAGTAGATGAGCTCCGTGGGCTCCTGGCCCACCGGCAGGGCGCCCAACTGTCGGGCGATCGTGCCACAGGGGCCGTCCGGCGAGACGTCGGTGCAGGGCACGCCGTCGATCGCCGCGATGTCCATGGCCCGGCCGTAGTAGTGATTCGAGATGTTCCCGCCCGAGGTGAATTTGGAGTGGTCGGAGCGCAGGGCCGAGATCCGGACCTGGTGCTGCTGGCTGATCGCGCCGAGGATGTTGAGGATCCGCGGGTCGATGGCGCCCGATTGGATATCGACCATCTCGAGCTGGTTGGAGAGCTCGACATTGGCCCAGTTGATCGGCGCGTTCGTCGGCCCCGGAAGCGCGACCGAATAGGCGACCGTCTTGACCTGACAGCTGCCGGCCATCGCCTCGGCGTCGTTGAGGATTGCGTCCACGTACCACTCTGCATGGTTGTGCTGGAAGAGCCCGGCGCGCAGGTCGCCCGCCGCCCAGATCATCCGGGCGAGCGTCGCGGCAGAGTCCGCAGGACTCGAATGCCTGACCTTGCCATCGCCATCGCCATCGACGGCGTAGCGCTTCCAGTTGTCCTCTGTGATGCCGAGCGGGCCGGTCGAGGCGAGCTGCTCGGTGCTCATGCCCTTGCCGAAGTTCGACTCGGCGCGGGCCACGGCCGCGAGCGCCCAGACCCCGGTCTGCCCGAGCTCGTAGCGTCCGCCGGCGTCCTGGAAGGCCTTCATGTAGTCGTCGGGGATCGACTCCCGGGCGCCGGCGGCGGGGGCGCAGACCAGCTCCTGGCGCTTCGGGATCAGCGAGAGGCCGCCGATTGCGCCGTTGCCGATGCCGTTGAAGCAGGCGGCGCGCGCCATGACCTCGGCGACGTACCAGTCGGCGTGGTTGTACGCGAAGACCGCTCCCTCGGGGTCCTCCGGCATCCCGGCTGCCCGCAGGTAGCGGGCGGCCGAGAAGATCGCATCGTTCGCGTTGTTGGGGTCCGCGGTGCCGTTGTGGTCCGCGTCCACGCCATAGGTCGCCCAGGTGGATGGCATGAACTGCATCCATCCCTCCGCGCCGGCCGACGAAGGCCCGAGGTTCTGGCCGAAGCCGCTCTCGATTTCGTTGATCGCGGCGAGGATCGACGGCCCGGCGGGACCGAGGTCATACGCCTGCGCCGCAGCCTGATAGATCGGACCGAGGAAGACGGGGACGCCGATCGGCCCGCACGCTGTGGGAACCAGTGGGGCGGGCGGTGGCGGAACTGAGCCGCCCACCTCGGCAGCACCCTTCTCCTTCTCCCCGCCCTGGGGCTTGGTGCCCCCATTGGGCGACGGCTTCGGCGCCTGGTGCTGCGGCTTGACCTTTCGTTTGGGCGTCGCCGGCGCGGGAGGCATGATCGGCGCCGGCGGCACCGGCTGCACCGGCGGCTCCGGGTCCGTGGTCGTGGTGGTGGGGTCGGGCTCGGTGGTGGTGGTCTGCGCGGCGGCCACGGGCGCGGCGATTGCCGCTCCCACGACCGTCGCGGCGATGACCCTCCTGAGCCGTCTCATCAGCCCAGGACCTGCCCGACCCGCCACTCGTCGCCGGTCTTCGTCAGGGTGAGTCGCACCTCGCTGATCGCCCGCAGCCGGACGAGCGAGACGCTGGCGGTCACCTGCTCCTTACCGGCGGCGCCGATCACGACGTTGAGGACCTGGGCTCGGGGAACCTTGCCGTTGGCGGGCAACCGCGGCGGGTCCTTGGCGAGCGCCTTGGCAAGCGGCTTCGTCGCGGTGGCGTTGAAGGCGGTCTCGGTCTTCTTGCCCGACTGTCCGACTTCGTAGCCGACGAGGGCCTGGGCGAACTGCCAGGCGACCTGGGTCGGAGGCGCCGAGGTCTTGGTCGGCGGCTGCGGCGGAGCGGGCGCGGCGTGGCCGGCCTTGAACTGGGGAGTGATCCCCTGCAGGGCCTGCGCGTCGGACCCGGCGGGTGCAGCCGTGACCGAGGCCGCCTGAAGCGCTCCGTGCGCGGACGAATGGTGATGCGAGGCGCTCATCGCCCCACCGCCCGCAGCCGCGAGCGCAAGGGTCGCGGCCCCGGCCGCGATCGCCGCCTGCGTCCTCCCGCTCCGTTCACGGAGGGCATCCCCAAGCGGCCAAGTCAGCCTGGTCTGGATGAGCCTCTGGAGGGGCTGCATCGTTCGCCCGGCGCGCTCGATTGCACCGCGAGTGGCATCGCTGCCGGGCCAGATCACGCGCTCCTCGAAGCCCCAGGCGGCCTCGCGGATCGTCCAGCTGGCGTCCTCGGTCGTAGGTGCGATGGCTCGCCGCCAGACGCGGCCCGGTGGGTGAAGGCTCATCCCTACCTATTCGTCTAGGCAAGGGGGAAGCCCGATACCGAGAACTTGGTCGATTACGCCTGTGACAGGCGTGGTCGGCGTTAAGCGGCGGCCTTCTCGGCCTTCGGCTCGGCCTTCTTCGCCGGCTTCACCTTGGTGAAGGTGACCTCGCCATCGGAGGCGTCGACCTTGACCGTGTCGCCCTCGGCGAACTCGCCCTCCAGCATGCGCAGCGCCAGCTTGTCCACGAGCTGCTTCTGGATCACCCGCTTCAGCGGCCGCGCACCGTAGGTGGGGTCGAAACCGAGGTTGCCGAGCAGCTCCCGCGCCTTGTCGGTGAGCTCGATCTCGATGCCGCGCTCGCGGACCCGCTCGGAGAGCTGGGCGACCTGAATGTCGACGATCTTGCCGAGGTCGGCCTTGGTGAGGCGGTGGAAGATGACGACGTCGTCGATCCGGTTGAGGAACTCGGGCGGGAAGGTCTGGGTGAGCGCCTCCTCCACCTGCTGCCTCGCCTTCTCCTCCACAGCCTCGGCCGCGATGAACTGCGAGCCGACGTTGGAGGTCATGATCAGCACGGTGTTCTTGAAGTCCACGGTGCGGCCCTGTCCGTCGGTGAGCCGGCCGTCGTCCATGATCTGCAGCAGGACGTTGAAGACGTCCGGGTGGGCCTTCTCGATCTCGTCGAGCAGGATCACGGAGTAGGGGCGCCGCCGAACGGCCTCTGTGAGCTGACCGCCCTCCTCGTAGCCGACGTAGCCCGGCGGAGCGCCGATCAGACGGGCGACCGCGTGCTTCTCCATGTACTCGGACATGTCGATGCGGACCATCGCCTGCTCGGAGTCGAACATGAACTCGGCGAGCGCGCGGGCGAGCTCGGTCTTGCCGACCCCGGTCGGGCCGAGGAACAGGAAGCTGCCGATTGGCCGGTCCGGATCGGAGAGCCCCGCGCGGGAGCGCCGCAGCGCCCCCGAGACGGCCTCGACCGCCTCGTCCTGGCCGATCACCCGCTCGTGCAGGCGCTCCTCCATGTGGATCAGCTTCTCGACCTCACCCTCCATCAGGCGGGAGACCGGGATCCCGGTCCACTTGGCGACGACCTCGGCGACGTCCTCTTCGGTGACCTCCTCGGTCAGCATCGAGCCGCCGTCACGATGGAGCTCGGCGAGCTTCTCCTCCCCGTCGGTGACCTTCTTCTCGAGCTCCGGGATGCGGCCGTAGCGCAGCTCGGCGGCGCGCTCCAGGTCGGCGTCGCGCTCGGCCCGCTCAGCCTCGCGCTGGACCTCCTCGAGCTCGGCCTTGGCGCCCTTGATCTCGTCGATCGCGCCCTTCTCGTTCTGCCAGCGCGCCTTCATCTCGGAGGAGCGCTCGCGCAGGTCGGCGAGCTCGGCCTCGATCGCCTCACGCCGCTCCCTGGAGGTCTCGTCCTTCTCCTTCTTGAGCGCCTCGCGCTCGATCTCGAGCTGCTGGATCCGACGCTCGACCTCATCGATCTCCGTGGGCATCGAGTCGATCTCGATCTTCAGCCGCGAGGCGGCCTCGTCGATCAGGTCGATCGCCTTGTCGGGGAGGAACCGGTCGGCGATGTAGCGGGAGGAGAGGGTGGCTGCCGCGACGATCGCGGCATCGGTGATACGGACGCCGTGGTGGACCTCGTAGCGTTCCTTGAGCCCGCGCAGGATCGCGATGGTGTCCTCAGGGCTCGGCTCGCCGACGAAGATCGGCTGGAAGCGCCGCTCGAGTGCGGCGTCCTTCTCTATGTGCTTGCGGTACTCGTCGAGCGTGGTGGCGCCGACGGCGCGCAGCTCGCCGCGAGCGAGCATCGGCTTCAAGAGGTTGGAGGCGTCGACGGCGCCCTCGGCGGCGCCGGCGCCCACGATGGTGTGGAGCTCATCCATGAAGAGGACGATCTGGCCCTCGGCGGCCTGAATCTCCTTGAGGACGGCCTTGAGCCGCTCCTCGAACTCGCCGCGGTACTTGGAGCCGGCCAGAAGCGCGCCGATGTCCAGCGCGATGACGCGCCGATCACGAAGGGACTCCGGCACGTCGCCCGAGACGATGCGCTGGGCCAGGCCCTCGACGATCGCGGTCTTGCCCACGCCGGGGTCGCCGATCAGCACGGGGTTGTTCTTCGTCCGCCGCGAGAGGACCTGGATCACCCGGCGGATCTCCTCGTCCCGGCCGATGACCGGGTCGAGCTTGCCGCTCTCCGCCTCCACGGTCAGGTCGCGCCCGTACTTCTCGAGCGCTCCGAAGGTGTCCTCGGGATTGGGCGAGGTGACGCGATGCGGGCCGCGGACCTCCGAGATCGCCTGGATCAGGTCCTTGCGATCGGGAAGCAGATCCGAGATGCCAGAGCGTTGCTCGGCCAGGGCGAGGAGGAAGTGCTCCGTCGAGATGTACTCGTCGCCGAGGCCGGTCGACTCCTTCTCCGCCTGCTGCAACACCCAGACGAATTCGCTGGAGGGCCGTACGTCCGGGACTGTGTTGCCGCTCAGCTGGGGGAGCTTGCCGATCGCCTCGCGCGCCCTCGAGCGCGCGTCCTGTGCATCGACGCCAAGGCGCTGCAGGACCGGAACGACGACGCCCTCGTCCTGCTCGAGCAGGGCGAGAAGCAGATGGGCCGGGGCGACCTCGGGGTTCGAGTTCTCCGAGGCGAGCCGCTGCGCGGCGGCCACCGCCTCCTGGGACTTGACTGTGAAGCGATCAGGCTGCATCTCGGGTCATGGTAGCCGCTTGAGTCGAAAAGGTAAAGAAATCTATGTCGTAACGACTCAGATCTAGGAACCGGTCCGACTGGCCGAATTTAGGGTGGCGTCAGCCGGCCAGACCGGTTTAGGATGGGCCATGAAGCCGGTCGGGTCAAGGAAGACGATGGCGACCAACGTCGAGATCTTTCAACGGGTGATCGAAGCATTCAACCGCGAGGGTGCGGATGGGGTGCTGCCGTACTACACGGAGGACGCCGAGGTCTACGACCCGGATCTTCCGCCGGGGACCTATCGCGGGCGCGAGGCAGTCGGCCGCGTGATCGAAATGACGATCAGCGGTTTCGACGACGTCGAGGTCCAGGACTTCCGCCTGCTCCCCGCGGGCGACCGCGTCGTCGGCCTGATCCACACGCGCAGATGGAGCGAACGGGGCGACCTCGAGGTCGAGACCCGCGACGCGCACCTGATCACGTTCCGAGACGGCAAGATCACCTACTGGCGGATCTACCTGGATCAGGCCGAAGCCCTCCAGGACGCCGGCCTCGACCCCGCGCTGGCCAGCAGCGGCACGCCGTCACCCTCCTAGTCCACTCATAGGCTTCCCGCGTGGGGAGCACAGCGTGAGCAGGAGGGCGAGGGTGGTGCTCGGCGCAGCCGTGCTCATCGCGGCCGCGTCGGCCGGCGGGCGCTCCGTTGCCGATCAGGTCGAGAAGGGCCGTCATGGCGACTCCCTCCGGCAGGGCTGGCCGCGGATCGACTACCCGGCGCCTCGGGCGATCCGGAGTGCCCAGGAATTCGCCGCCTCTCGCGGCGACGTCTCCTTCGCAGTGATGAACGATTCGATCGGCCTGCGTGGCTACGACACCGAGAGGCGGTTCAGCTCGGCGAGCGTCAGCAAGGCGCTGCTGCTGGCGGCGGAGCTGCGGCGGCTCGACAGCGAGCACCTGCCGCTCGACGGCGAGACGAAGAACCTACTCGAGCCGATGATCGTCTACTCCGACAACCGCGCGGCCGATGCGGTCTACGCCGAGGTCGGCGACGAGGGGCTCGAGGAGGTCGCGCGCCAGGCCGGGATGCGGAACTTCGAGGCCACCCCGGGCTTCTGGGGCGGCGACCGGATCACGGCCGCAGACATGGCCCGTTTCTTCTACCGGCTCGACCAGAACCTTCCCGGCCGCAATCGTGCCTACGCGAAGGGTCTGCTCGCCCGGATCGCGCCCGTGGAGCGCTGGGGGATCCCCCAGGCGGTGGGCCACGGCTGGTCCGTCTGGTTCAAGGGCGGCTGGCGCCCGGCGGGGCAGAAGGACACCAGTGGCGCGGTCACCCACCAGGCGGCGCTCCTCGTGCACCGGCGCGGTGAGCGCGTCGGCCTTGCGGTGCTCAGCGACGAGCCCCCCGGCGATGGGGGCGGCTTCGCGGCGATCGAGGGCGTCACCGAGCGGCTGCTGGCGAAGCCTCCGCCCCGCCGCAAGGGGTGGCCGTCCCTCTAGCCGCGGCCTGATGGCGAAGCCCGTCAGGCGCTGCGCCGGCGAATCGGTATCCGGGTGGGCTCCCGGGCGCCGCCGGTGAGGCTCTCGGGTTCATAGGCCCCGTAGGGAACGAGCTCGCCGCCGAGGGACCTGCGCAGCTTCTCGAGCTCTCTGGTCATGCGGTCCTCCATCTCGGCGGCGCGCTTGCGCATCCGCGCGATCTCCGTGCGCATACGCTCGAGGCGCCGCTCGAGCTCCAGCACCGTCTCGACGCCGGCCAGGTTGAGGCCCTCCTCGCTGGTCATCTGCTGGATCCGCCGCAGCCGTTCCACGTCCGCCTGTGAGTAGAGGCGCGTGTTCTTCGGGGAGCGCTTCGGAGTGATCAGCCCACGCGCCTCGTACATCCGCAGGGTCTGCGGGTGCATCTCGGCGAGTTCGGCGGCGACCGAGATCATGAAGACGCCCCGCTCCTGATCGATCCGCTCGCCCTCGCCCTGCTTTCTTCTGCTCGAGCCGCTAGCCATCAGACTTCACTTTCCCTTCCGCTCCGGACCGAGCCGTCTTCCCGAGGAGTGAGGCCCGCGGGTTCTGGCCGTTGAGGGCCTCGGCGAGCTTCTCGACCGCGTCGCGTTGCTCCTCGGTCAATTCCTTTGGCACGTCGATCCGGATCCGGTAGTAGATGTCGCCGCGACCGTTGCCCTTGGGACGCGGAGGCCCCTCGTTGCGCAGGCGCTGGACCGAGCCATGCTGGGTGCCCGGCGGGATTCGGATGGTCTTGGTCCCGTCGAGTGTGGGGACCTCGATCTCCGCTCCCTGGATCGCCTCGGCGACGGTCACGGGCAGGTCGACCTCGAGGTTCCCGTCAGGGCGCTGCTTGAACACCGGTGACGGCGCGACACGGGTGGTCACGTAGAGATCGCCCCGCGGCCCGCCGCGGTAACCGGACTCGCCCTTGCCGGCGAGCCTGATCCGGCTGCCGTCGTGGACGCCCGCGGGGATGTTGACGCGGTAGCGCTTGGTCTCCTCCGTGATGCCGCTGCCGTGGCAGGTCGGACATGGGTCGTCGATGATCTCGCCCTGACCGCCGCATTCGGGGCACGGCTGGGAGATCGAGAAGAGCCCTTGGCTCTGGGCGTCGATGCCGGTCCCCTCGCACCGTGGGCAGACCCGCGGCGAGGTCCCGGGCTTCGCGCCGCTGCCGTGGCAGGTCGGACAGGGGCCGGTGGTCGGCACCGAGACGGCGATCTGGGTGCCGTGCATGGCCTGGTCGAACGAGAGGCGCACCTCGGTCTCCAGGTCGCGTCCGCGCTGCTCGCGCGGCCCCTGCTGACCGCGTCCACGGAAGAACGAGGAGAAGATGTCCCCAAGATCCGAAGCGAAGCCGCCACCCGGGAAGCCTTCCGCCCCCTGAAAACCCCCGCCGGGGAACCCGGCGCCTCCGAAGCCGGCAAACCCGCCCGCGTCGTACTGCTTGCGCTTCTCGGGATCGGAGAGCGCGTCGTACGCCTGCTGGATCTCCTTGAAGCGCTCCTCGGCCTCCGCGTCGTCCGGATTGCGATCCGGGTGCCACTTGCGGGCGAGCTCCCGATATGCCTTCTTGATCTCATCCTGCGAGGCGGACTTGGAGACGCCGAGCACCTCGTAGAAGTCGCGCGGGGCGGTCGCCATTACTTGCTCACCACCACGCGAGCCGGCCGCAGCACCTGGCCGTCGAGCCGGTAACCCTTCTCGATCGGTCTCAAGGACGACTCCGGACTCGGTCCCCTCGGCCGGCTGGGCCGAGAGCGCCTCGTGCTGCTCCGGGTCGAACTTCTCGCCCGTCGGATCGAAGGCCTCGACGCCCGCATTGCCGAGCTTGCCGCGAAGCTCATCGAGCACGAGCTCGACTCCTCGCACCAGCCCCTCGTGCGCCGATGGATCGGCGCCGGACTTGAGCGCGCGCTCTAGGTTGTCGATCACCGGCAGCAGCTGGCGAGCGAGCTCCGCCTTGCCACGGGCGCGGGCGTCGGAGGTCTCCTTCGACACACGCCTTGCGATAGTTCTCGAAATCAGCTCGCGTTCGCTGGGCCAGCTCGAGGTACTCGTCGCGCTCCCGCTTCGCAGCGGTCAACTCGTCGAGATCACGCTCGACCTGATCCGCGGCACCGTTTCCGTCGCCCTCCTCGGCGACGGAGGGGCCGTCGACCACCTCTGCGTCGACGACCTCCTCCTCGCCCTTCACATCACCCACCACATCACGGGTCGCGCTGTCGCGCGCCCTCGCATCTTCGCGCGCCCTCGCATCGCGCTGCTCGTCAGTCATGCGCCCTCCCTACGAGGTCTTCTCGTCGTCAACGACCTCCGCGTCCACGACCTCCTCCTCGTCGCCGGCGCCGTTCTGCGACGCGCCCGCGCCGTCACCGGAGGCCGCGGCCTGCTGATCGGCCGTCTGCGAGTAGATCTCCTCTGAGACCTTCTGGAAGGCCGCCTGCAGCGCGTCGGAGCGGGATCGGATCTCACCGGCGTCCTCGGAGGTGAGGGAGTCCCTCACGTCCTTGATCGCGGTTTCGATCTCCTTCTTGGCGCTCGCGTCGACCTTGTCGCCCAGCTCGCCGAGCTGCTTCTCCGCCTGGTAGGCGGCGTTCTCGGCGACGTTGCGGGCCTCGGCCAGCTCACGCTGCTTGCGGTCCTCATCCGCGTGCGACTCCGCGTCCTTGATCATCTGCTCGACCTCTGACTCGTCGAGGCCCGAGCCGCCCTTGATCTCGATCTTCTGCTCCTTGCCGGTGCCGAGATCCTTGGCGGAGACGTTGAGGATGCCGTTCGCGTCGATGTCGAAGGTCACCTCGATCTGAGGCATCCCCCGCGGGGCGGGCGGGATGCCCGTGAGCTGGAACTTGCCCAGGCTCTTGTTGCCGGAGGCCATCTCGCGCTCACCCTGGAGCACGTGGACCTCCACCGAGGGCTGGTTGTCCTCGGCGGTCGAGAAGATCTCCGACTTCTTGGTCGGGATCGTGGTGTTGCGCTCGATCAACTTGGTCATCACTCCGCCCTTGGTCTCGATGCCGAGCGTGAGCGGGGTGACGTCGAGCAGCAGCACATCCTTGACGTCGCCGGCCAGCACGCCCGCCTGGATGGCGGCGCCGATCGCGACGACCTCATCGGGGTTGACGCCCTGGTGCGGGTCCTTGCCGGTCAGCTCCTTGACCTTCTCCTGGACCGCGGGCATGCGGGTCATTCCGCCCACCAGCACGACGTGGTCGATGTCGGTGTCCGCGTCGGAGAGGGCCTGCTTCACGGGACCGACCACCCGCTCGAGCAGATCCGAGGTGAGCTCGGAGAGCTTCGCCCGGGTCAGCTTGATGTCGAGGTGCTTCGGGCCCGCGTCCGTCGCCGTGATGAACGGCAGGTTGATCTGCGTCTCCTGCGTCGTGGAGAGCTCGATCTTCGCCTTCTCGGCGGCCTCGTAGAGGCGCTGCAGGGAGTTCTTGTCCTGCGAGAGGTCGACTCCCTGGTCGCGCTTGAACTCGGCGACCAGCCACTCGACGATCGCCTTGTCCCAGTTGTCGCCACCGAGGTGGTTGTCACCCGCGGTCGACTTGACCTCGAAGACGCCGTCGCCGATCTCCAGCACGGAGACGTCGAAGGTGCCGCCACCGAGGTCGAAGACGAGGATCGTCTGGTCGGACTCCTTGTCGAGCCCGTAGGCGAGCGAGGCGGCGGTCGGCTCGTTGATGATGCGCTTGACGTCGAGGCCGGCGATCTTGCCTGCGTCCTTGGTCGCCTGGCGCTGGTCGTCGTTGAAGTAGGCCGGGACGGTGATCACGGCTGAGTCGACGGGCTCGCCGAGCTTCGCCTCCGCGTCCGCCTTGAGCTTCTGCAGGATCATCGCCGAAATCTCGGGCGGGGAGTACTGCTTGCCGTCCACATCGATGCGGACGTCGCCATTCGGGCCGGCGACGACCTTGTACGGGACGATCGTCTCCTCCTCCTTCACCTCGGACTCCTTGCGACCCATGAAGCGCTTGATCGAGAAGATGGTCTTCTCGGGATTCATCACCGCCTGCCGCTTGGCGACGGTGCCGACCAGGCGCTCGCCAGAGTCGGTGAAAGCGACGACCGAGGGAGTCGTCCGGCCGCCCTCTGCGTTCTCGATGATCTCGGGCTCGCCACCCTCCATGGCCGCCATGGCCGAGTTGGTGGTGCCCAGATCGATTCCTATCGTCTTTGCCACTGTCATTCCTCCAAAGCTTTGTCTGTTCTCGGATTCCTGGGCTTCAGCATAGCGGCCCAAGAAATCTAAGTGGCAGTACGGCAGATATCAGCGGCTGAGCGAGCTCAGGCATCGACTTCGGCGGCGCGCACCGCTTCGGATGCACGCGGCGCCGTTGCGGCGCTTCGGGCCTTGGGTGTGGCGGGGGCCTGCTCTTGCGCCCGGCGCCCGAAGCGACGAGCCCAGCGGCGGATCGGCTGCTCGACGAAGCGGGCCGAGACGTAGCCGTAGGCCACGCTGAGGGGTACCACGCCAACAACCCAGATGACCAGGGCGCGAGCCGAGCCGTCGAATGGGGCTCCAATCCACCAGAAGAGGATCCACATGAAAACCGCGTGGATCAGGAAGACCCCGTAAGAGATGTCGCCGAGGCGACGGGCGAAGGTGGAGCGGAAAGGGGAGCGCAGTCGGGACAGGCTGAGGGCGACCATGGCCGCTGCGATCGCGCCGATGTACGCGAGGGAGAGTGGGATGTCACGTTCCGCCGCGAGCGCAGCCTGGATGGGGTCATTGCCGACCGCGTGGAGGCGCGAGAAGTAGGCGCAGACGGCGATTGCGGCGATCGATGCGGCGAGGGCCGGACGCGCCGCGCGGGCGACGGCCTCCGCGCTGAAGCGTCGGGGTAGGTTGACATAGGCCCAGGCAGCCGTCATCCCGGCGCCGAAAGCGTAGGCCCAGGCGGGGAGCTGGTCAGTGGCGGCGAAGTTCAGCTCGGCGGCGCGGTCGGCGCTGACGTCCAGGCCGAAGATGCCAGTGATCTCCTCGAGGTTGGCGAACCCGAGCCGCCAGCCAACGGAGATCGCCGCGGCGATCGCCAGGCCGAGCAACGGGCGCCTGCAGTAGGCGGACGCGATGAGCGGCAGGAGGATGTAGAAGCCGATCTCTAGGGTGAGCGTCCAGACCGGCGGGTCGATCCCGAAACCGAGTTGAGAACCGGAGTGGAAGATGGTCGCCCAGGTGCCCTGCCCGGCGAGGGTCACGATCGTCTCCGACAAGCCGGGGAATGGCCTGGTTGGACCCGCTGCGATCAGGATCAGGATCAGGACGATCAGCATCGTGATCCAGTAGGCCGGCAGGAGCCGCGCCGCCCGCCTGATCGCGTAACCGCCGACGCTGCCGAACTCGCCATCGCGCGCAACGGTTGGAAGAAAGACCACGAACCCGCTGATAATGAAGAGGATCGAGACCAGCCAGGGACCGAAAGCGGCAATCAGCTTGTCTCCCCGGTCGCCTTCCGTCCCGGTGATGAGCCCCGCGGACAGGATCACGTGCGAGCCCATGATCGCGAAGATCGCGAAGGCGCGGTAACCGTCGAACTCCGGCACCACGGGGATCCCATGAGCGGAGCGGTCCTGCTTGCCCGGATCAGCGAGCGGAGTGAGCTTGTGCTCGTGATGTCGCTCGGTCGCTGCGACCGCGACTGTCGCTCCCTGATCAGCCATTGCACTAAGTATGGAAGGAAAGAGAGGCCGGGCGCATGCCCGGCCTCTCTTTGCAGCTATCCACAAACCAGCACTACTTGATCTGGAGGCGGCTCCAGACACCGAAGTGGTCCGAGGACCACAGGCCGTTCGCGTAGGTGGTGGTCAGGCCACCCTTCTTGAACTTGACCTTCTTACTGTTGGACATGATGTGGTCCACCCGGTGGGTGATCCCGGCGGTGCTCGGATCGTTCAGGTTCGAGTCCTCGATGCAGCACCCGAACGGAGGCGGCGTAAGCGCACGCTCGCTCCAGCCGCCGGCTAGCAGTGCCCGGTACGCGAGCGCATCGCCCGGGTCCACCTGGTCGCCGTGCACCGGTGAATCGGAGTTGAAGTCGCCGATCAGAAGCGTCGGCAGCTTCGAGCTGGTCGGACCGTCCGGGGCGATCAGCTGCTTGGCCTGAGCCTCGCGGATCCCGCCCTTCGGGTAGGTCTTGCCGTCACTGCCCGTGTTGCTGGCAGCACTGTCGAATGCCTCCAGGTGACTGTCGACGACGTGAACCTTTTTGCCGTGGACCTTGGCGTCGACCGCGGCCCAGCCGCGGGTCACGTCGACGTTGAGGACACCGCCGACCTTGACGCGCAGCAGCGTGTTGAACGTGCCGCTGCTCGCGTTGCCGATCTTGACGCCCTTATGGACCAGGATCGCGTCGCGCATGGTGAGCCGCTCGTTGTGGCACTGGGCCGGACACGCACCGAGCCCTCCCGAGCCCTGGTTGACCGGCAGCTCATAGTCGAACTCGGTCTTGACGACCGCGATCCTGTACTGCAGCGGCTTGTTCTTCTTCTTAGCAGCGCTTGCGCTGCCCTTCTTCCCCTTCTTGCCGCCCTTGTTGAGCTGAGCGAGCAAATCGCTGAGGAAATCGCCGCCGGCAGGATCCGTCTGCGTCGCCTCGGGATGGTTGGTGAGTGCCGGTGTCAGGCTGTACGGGCCGGTCCGCCACCAAGCCGCCTCCTGAAGCCCGACGATGTCGGGCTTCGCCTTCTGGATCTCCTTGGCCAACAGCCCGGCGCGGACCGAGGGGAACTTGGTCCGGTGCACCTGCTGCTCGATTTGGTAGGCCGCGTCGACGGCGCCGTCCACGTCGGGGGCGTTGAGCGCCGGACTCAGGTCCGCCCCGAGATAGAGGTTCCGGGTCATCACGGTGAGCTGATGACCGCCCTTGCTTGACTTGCCCTTGGCGTCGGCGACGCCCGGGAGCAGCGTCAGGCTGAGGGCTGCAACCAGCCCCATGACCAACGCCAGACCCATGCGCCCCCGCTTCCGCGGGCGCCGATATGCGTGACTCAACGAAACTCCTTTCGGTGGGGGCCCCTCGTCCCACGCGTCGGTGCGTGCGGAGCCCTCGACTCCTCTCTCTGCCGCTAACAACCGAATTCGGCGCATAGTTGCGGGCGATACGGCGATCTCCCGCAGAATCGTAGGTACTACTGACCGGTGCCGGCCACCTGGGCGACGAAGGTGGCCACCTCGTCGGCCTGCTGGCCGCTGAGCACGCCCTTGGGCATGCGACCCGCTATCCCGTTGTTGATGGCGCTGAGGACACGCGGCTTGATGGTGGCCGGGTCCGGGGCGCTGGCGCTGGGCGGGGCCAGGAGCTCGTCCAGGTTCGGCCCCACGACCCCGTCGGTGCCCGCCTTGGCCAGGGTGTGGCAGGCACCGCAGTTGGTCACGAACAGGTCCTTGCCGGGCTGCAGGCTGGCCGCGACCTCGTCCGGAGAAGAGCTCTGAGAGCCCTGGTGGGTGTATGCCCAAGCCGGGACCCCGACCCCCAGGAGCAACACGACCAGCCCGAAGATGACGAAGGTGCTCCGCTTCATTTCGCGCGCCGGAGCATATTGGTCCTGTTGTCGCGGTACCACGGGCACATGCGGCGCAGCGCGCACTCCCTGCACCGCGGACGGGGGCGGCAAATTGCCCGTCCGTGCCGGATCAGGTTGATGTGGAGCTCGTAGGCGTCCTCGGGTGGAGTGATCGCGAGCATCTCGTCGTGCGCCTCTTCGAAGGACGCATTCGCCCTGAACAGGCCGAGTCGCCCGCCCACCCGCTTGACGTGCACGTCCACCGGGATCTCCGGTCGCCCGAAGGTGAACAGCAGGACCACGGCGGCGGTCTTTCGTCCCACCCCCGGGAGGCCTGTGAGGAAGCCGAGCGCCTCGTCTCGCGGAGCTTCGGCCAGCCAGTCGAGGTCGGGGTGGTCTCCGAGGCGGCCGAGGATCTCCTGGATGCGGGGCGCCTTGGTCGGGCTCAGTCCTCCCGGCTTAATGGCCGCCTCGACCTCCTCCGTCGGCGCGTCGCGGACCGCCTCCCAGGTCGGGAAGCGCTCGCGGAGCCGAGCGTAGGCGACGTCGCGATTGTGGTCGTTCGTGTTCTGGGAGAGCACACCTCGGACCAGCTCGGCGATCGGATGTCCGTGCGGCTCGTTGACCGGCTGCCCGTAGATCTCGCGTAGGCGATCGAGGATCGCGAGCACCCGCCGGCGAGGCGGCCGCTTCCAGCTCGGATCGCGTTTCGGTATGCGCGGGGGGGTCCCGGGAGGGAGCGTCGCGGTCCTGCCATCGGCGAGCTTGACCTTGCTGGGTAGGGGCACGCACTCATTAAACGGGTTGCCCGCCGTCAAACGGGTGGCGCCTACGGCCGCCCCCTCGCAGGACACCCTCGCATCTAATGTCCGCGCCACCGTGGCCGAGATCGAGATCGGGACCACGATGGTCGACGGCGTCTCCACCTTCTTCCGAAGGCTGGCTGGAGACGGGCCGCCCACCGTCTTCGTGCACGGGAACCCCACCAACTCGGAGGATTGGCGGCCCTTCCTGGAGCGGATCCAAGGCCCGGCCCTGGCCTTCGATCTCCCCGGCTGGGGCCGCTCGGCACGCCCATCGCCGGCGGAGTTCGACTACTCGATGGACGGCCTCGCCAGGTTCACGAGCCGTTTCCTGCAGCGGATGGCCGTCGACCGCTACTCGCTCGTCGTTCACGACTGGGGGGCGGTGGGGCTGATCGCGGCCCAGGAGGAGCCGGCGCGGGTCAGGCGACTCGTGATCATCAACGCGGTGGCCTTGCTGCCGGGATACCGCTGGCACCGGACCGCGCGGATCTGGAGGACGCGAGGCGTCGGAGAGCTTTCGCGCCTCGCGGCGCGTAGACCGCTGGTCAAGCTCGGCCTCCGCGAGTCACGAGGGGACTGGAGCCGGCACGCCCCCGCGTTCGTGGACGAGGTGCTCGCGCAGCTCCGAGATCCGGCCGGCGTCGAAGCGATCCTGCGCCTCTACCGCTCCGCAGACCCGGACCGCCTCGCCGCCGCGGGCGCGCGCCTCGGGACTCTCACCTGCCCGGCGCTGGTCGTCTGGGGCCTTCGCGACCGGTATCTCCCCGCACGCTTCGGCGCCGCCTACGCGGCTGCCCTGCCGAGCTCGGAGCTCGTGGAGCTCCCTGGCGCGGGGCACTGGCCCTGGATCGAGGATCCCGGGGTCGTGGACCGGGTGGTTCGGTTCCTCACTATCGACGAAGAGTTCGCCCCCGCGTGACGAAGCTGTCACCACGGGGTTACTAGAATCTTCCGGTCATGCGCGCGGCGATCGACAAAATCGGCAATTGGCTTCCGCAGGGGTACGGCGACGCGGCCCGCCAGCTCAGTCTGTTCGTGGTCGCGGAGCTCTGCTATGAGGCCGTGCGCGGCGTCGCCGACGGCCAGCGGGCGATCGCCCTCGCCAACGGGCAGCACATGATCTCGTTCGAGAAGAGCATCCATGCCTTCTTCGAGCCGAGCCTGCAGAGGGCGTTCATCGATCACCGCTGGATCGTCGACTTCGCCAACTTCATGTACATGAACAGCCACTTCGTGGTGACGACCGCGTTCCTCGTCTGGCTCTACATCTTCAGGAACCAGAACTTCTACTTCGTGCGCAACATGTTCATGGTCGCCATGGGACTGGCGGTCGTCGGCTACGCGCTGCTACCGACCGCCCCCCCGCGTATGTTCGACCAGTTCACCGACACGATCACCCAGTACGCCCAGGTCAATCACGACTCCGGCCTGGTCAAGCTCTTCATCAATCCCTACGCGGCGATCCCCAGCATGCACGTGGCCTTCTCCACCATGATCGGCGTCACCGGCGTCCTCATCTCCAGGCACACGATCACCAAGATCTTCTGGTGCGCCTATCCGGTGCTCGTCTTCTGGGTCGTCATCGTCACCGCGAACCACTTCTGGGTTGATGGCGCCTTCGGCCTGCTCGTCGCAGTGCTGTCGGCCCTCGCCGCTCGGCAGGTCCTGGCCCGCGTCCGGCCCGCCGCTTGGTCCTGGCGGCCAGCAACGGCTTGAGCGCACGAGACGTGCTCCGCCGCTATGGCGAGCCGGCCCTGGTGGCCGCCGCCCTGGGCGTGGCGTATCTGATCGTCCAGCCGGACAGCGCCGATCACGCCGCCCAGATCTACCGGTCGGACCTGTTCGCGAACCAGGGGCTGGTGACCTGGGACAACGGCTGGTTCGGCGGCCACCATCTGCCCGGCTACGGGGTTCTGCTGCCGGTCTTCGGTGGCTTGATCGGCCCGCGGTTGGTCGGAGTGCTGGCGGCGATCCTGGCGGCGTTGCTCTTCTCGTCGATCGCGTACCACCGCTTCGGGGACCGCGCCCGGCTCGGCGTGGTCTGGTTTGCCACTGCGACGGCGATCAGCCTGTTCACCGGGCGGCTCACCTTCGCCCTCGGTGTGGCGGTGGCGCTCTGCGCGGTGCTCGCCGCTCAGCGGGGACATCGCTGGCTGGCGATCCTGTTTGCCGCCGCGACTCCCCTGGCGAGCCCGGTCGCCTCGTTGTTCCTGGCCTGTGGGGTGGTCGCCTTCGCGATCGCGGAGCGCAGCCGCAGGGGGCTCGAGCTCGCCGTGGTCAGCGTCGGCGTTGCGCTGCTGATCTCCGCGGCGTTCCCCGAGGGCGGCACCGAGCCCTTCGACTTCTCGAGCTATGAGCCGGCCATCCTGGTGGCGATCGCCGTCTTCGTCGCGCTCCCGCCCGAGGAGCGACTGTTGCGATACGGCGTCGCCGCCTACGGCGCTGCCCTGACGGCGGCCTTCCTGATTCAGACCCCGATGGGCGGGAACGCCACCCGGATGGGGTCGCTGCTGCTCGGCCCGGTGCTCGCCTTCGGCCTCTGGCGCCGGCAGCGCTTCGCCCTGGTCCTGCTCGTGCCGGTCTTGATCTACTGGCAGTGGTCGCCGGTGGTGCGGGACCTCGAGGAGGTGAACGCGCAACCCTCGGTCAGCGCGGGCTACTACGCCCCGCTGATCGACTTCCTTCGCGGCCAGCCGCATCGCGATTCCCAGCGGGTGGAGGTACTCCCCGAGGAGCATCATTGGGAGTCGGCCTACGTGCCCAACGGGATCTATATAGCGAGAGGCTGGGAGCGCCAGCTCGACCGTAAGCTCAATCCGCTCTTCTACCAGTCCGCCCCCCTGACCGGGACCCAGTACCGCAGCTGGCTCGACGATCTCGGGGTCGGCTACGTGGCCGTCCCGCGGGCGCCGCTCGACTACGCCGCCCTGGGCGAGAAGCGCCTGATCAAGAGGGGCCCGCCCTCATATCTGGAGAAGGTCTTCCACAGCAAGAACTGGACCGTGTACGCGGTGCGCAATCCGTCGCCCCTCGCCATCGGGGGAGAGATGGTCAAGCTGACGCCGCAGGGATTCGTGGTGGACGCGAGCCAGCCTGGCACCGTGCTCGTTCGAGTGCACTGGACGCCCTACTGGTCGATAGAGCACGGCAGCGGCTGCGTGGAGCAGGCCCCGGGCGGCTACACGATGATCGACGTCACCACTCCCGGCCGCTTCCGGGTGGGGATCGACTTCACACCCTGGCGCGCGGTCAGCTCGGGCCCTCGCTGTCACCAGGACCCGGTGATCCAGTACGGGACGGCGCAGTCCTCGGCGGGGCGAGCGGCGGCGATCGCCCGCATGGGCGGGTCGCGGTGACCGTCAACCAGCTGCGACGGCGCCTCCTGCCGCGCGGGCCTCTCGACCTCGTGATACAGCTGCTGCTTCTCGCCGCGGCCTACTGGGCCTGGCGGCACGCCCGTGGCGCGGTCCACGGCAGCCTGGGGCTGTCGTTCTCCCACGCCCGCGACCTGGTCAGCGCGGAGCGCTCGCTCGGCCTGCTGATCGAGCCGAGTGTCCAACACTGGGCGGTGCACGCCGGCTGGCCGGCCGAGGTCGCCCGCTGGGGGTACGCGAACCTCCACTTCGAGGGAAGCTGCGTGATGCTTGCTGTTCTCTACTTCGGCTACCGCGGCAGCTTCGGCTTCGTCCGCAATGCTGTCTTCGCCGCGATGGCCATCTCGGTGATCGGCTACGCACTGTTCCCGACCGCGCCTCCTCGGTTCCTGCCGGAGCTCGGGCTCGATCCCTCGAGCCACGTGACGGGCAACAACCCGCTGCTCTCGAACCCGGGTGACTCGCTGTTCAACCCGTTCGCGGCGGTGCCCTCGATGCACGTCGGCCTGTCGGTGATCCTGGCCGGGTCGCTGGCGATGCTGGTTCGCCAACCCGTGATCCGCGCGCTGCTCTTTGCATATCCGCTGCTGATGACCTTCGTGGTTGTCGCCAGCGGCAACCATTTCTGGCTGGACGCCGTCTTCGGCCTGCTCACGGCCGCGCTCGCGACGGGCGTCGCTATCCTCCTCGCCCGGCTCAACCCCGAGTGGTCGTTCGGCGGATTCCCGCGCCGTACACCGTCCAGGGACGTCGAACCCCAGCCGGAGCCCGAGGCGGCGCCCGCCTAGGGCCCAATCCCCGATGAGCATCGACCAACGCGACCGTCCTCGTAACGGGTCCACCGGACCCGCGGCGCGACCGACAACGGCGGCCGAGCTCTCTGCCGCGGTCCGCGACCGGCTGATCGAGTCACGCCTGACACCGAACGCGATCTCGATGGCAGGGCTGGTCGGCAACCTGGCCGCCGCCGTGCTGGTGTGGCAGGGCCTCTACTTCCTCGGCGGCGTCGCCTTCATCATCGGCTCGGTGATGGACACGCTCGACGGGCGCTACGCGCGCGCCTCGGGCAAGGGCACGCTCTTCGGCGCCTTCCTCGACTCGACTCTCGACCGGGTGGAGGAGGGCCTGGTGCTGACGGCGGTCGCCTATCGCTTCGCTCTCTCCGGCGACGAGTTCGCCGCCGCCATGTGCGTCGTTGTGGTGCTCGGTTCGCTGACGGTCTCCTACACGCGGGCGCGCGCCGAGGCGCTCGGCGTCGAGTGCAAGGTCGGGTTGGCCACGCGCCCCGTCCGGGTAGTCATACTCTCGGTCGGCCTCGTCTTCGCCAAGGGAGCCGGAGTGTTCGATGCAGATCTGCTGGCCCCGGCGATCTACGCTATGGCGGCGCTGACGGCTTTCACCGTGGTACAGCGCGTATGGCACGTGAGGAACGCGCTCTCCGAGCGCGCCGCGGAGGTGCAGCAGGCGCCTGTCGAGCACGCTGTTCCGGCCGACGACGTGTAACCACGCAGCAGCGCAAGTGTGGTTTCAGAGCTGAGTCTCGTTACCTAGGAGGATTTCCCAGAGATGAGCACCGTGAATGGAAGAGCGAACAGCGCCCGGCACAACGGCGCTCGTGGCGACAAGGTCCGCGTCGCGGTAGTCGGTGTCGGCAACTGCGCGAGCTCTTTCGTGCAGGGCGTCGAGTACTACAAGGACGCGGATCCCGCCGAGCAGGTCCCGGGCCTCATGCATGTGGATCTGGGCGGCTACCACATCAGCGACATCGAGTTCACCGCCGCCTTCGACATCGATGCGGACAAGGTCGGCAAGGACCTCTCCGAGGCGATCTTCTCCGGCCAGAACAACACCTACGTGTTCTCCGACGTCCCGAAGCTGGGGGTCAAGGTCCATCGCGGCATGACCCACGACGGCCTCGGCAAGTACCTGAAGGAGAAGATCACCAAGGCCCCGGGCCAGACCGCCGACATCGTCGGCATCCTGCAGGACACCCAGACGGACGTGCTCGTCTGCTACCTGCCGGTCGGCTCCGAGCAGGCGACCAAGTGGTACGTCGAGCAGGCGCTGGCCGCCGGCGTCGGTTTCGTCAACTGCCTGCCCGTCTTCATCGCCCGCGAGGACTACTGGGACCGGCGCTTCGAGGAGGCCGGGCTGCCGATCATCGGCGACGACATCAAGTCCCAGGTTGGCGCGACGATCGTTCATCGCCAGCTGGCCAGGCTGTTCGCCGATCGCGGCGTGCGCATGGAGCGCACCAGCCAGCTCAACGTCGGGGGGAACATGGACTTCTACAACATGCTCGAGCGCGAGCGGCTGGAGTCCAAGAAGATCTCGAAGACGAATGCGGTGACCTCGATCATGGACCACGAGCTTCCTCCAGAGGACGTCTACATCGGCCCCTCGGACTACGTGCCGTGGCTGACCGACCGCAAGTGGGCGCATATCCGGGTGGAGGGCAAGTCCTTCGGCGACGTGCCTCTGAACGTCGAGCTCAAGCTCGAGGTCTGGGACTCCCCGAACTCCGCCGGCATCGTCATCGACGCCGTCCGGATCGTGAAGCTGGCCCTCAACCACGGCATCGCCGGCCAGCTCGACGGCCCCTCGAGCTACCTGATGAAGTCGCCGCACAACCAGCGGCCCGATCCGGTGGCGCGCGAGATGACCGAGGAGTTCATCGCCGACTACGCCCGCCAGCGCGGTGCCCCTGCGGGCAGGGCGAAGAGCAAGACGAAGGCCAAGTCGAAGTAGCTGCAGGGACGCAGGGCCGACCGCGACTACCGCCTACTGCTCGCTGCTGCGGACGCAGCCTCGCACGGCGGCAGTCACGGCCGGCCCTGAGTCGCCGCTTCCCTAAGCTCGCATGAGCGTGGAATCGCTCTCCATTGCCCAGGTCAGTCCCCATCCTTGGGGGGCCCGGCATGAGATCAACGAGTTCGTCAGGCGCACCTCCGAGGAGCTCGCTGCACGCGGCCATCGCGTGCTGATCGTGGCGCCGTCCGAGTCGCGGACCGCGATCCGCGAGAGCCGCCGGCTGATCCGCGACGCGGCCAAGGAGCCCGGGGCGCTGCTCACCGGAGAGAACCCGCGAGTGGTGGCGGTCGGCCAGAGCATCCCGCTGCCGAGCGGCCCGCGCAGCCGGCCCGCGCCGCTCCCGCTCGACATCAGCGGGGCGCTGGAGCGCCTGCTGGGCGCCGTGCCCCTCGACCTGGTGCACGTCCACGAGCCCTTCGCTCCCAGCACCGGGTCGGCGGCGCTGCGGCACTCGCAATCGCTCAACGTGGCGACCTTCCACGAGCCGGTTGAGCGCGTCCTCTCCACCCAGGTGGCCCGGATGCTGGTGGAGGTCTTCTTCGGGCGTATCGACGAGCGGCTGGCCAGCAACGAGGCCACCGGCGAGCTCCTCCAGCGCTTCTTCCCGGGCCAGTACCAACTGGTCAGGCCGGGCGCCGATGTCGCCGAGCCGGCCCTCGAGCCTCGGCCGCCGGGCCGGGTGCGAATCGTGCACTGCGCCGAGGAGGAGCGAGGTGCCCTCCGGCTGCTGCTGCGGGCCCTGCGCAAACTCCCGGAAGATCTCGACTGGGAGGGCGTGATCTGGTTCGACGGACCGACCGATCCCATCGCCCGCGTCAGCAAGCGGCTACGGGAGCGTCTGCGGGTCGTACGCCCTCGGGACGGCGAGCCGGCGGAGTTCCTGGCCGGGGCGGATGTCGCTGTGCTCGCCTCCGGAGGGGTGCGCGCAGCCCCTGGTGTCGTCCGGAAGGCGTTCGCCGCCGGCGCCGTGCCGGTCGTCTCCGATCTCCAGCTCTACCGCGAGCTGGTCGGGGAGGGCGAGCGCGGGCTGCTCTTCCCGCTCGGGGACGTGCTTACGCTGACCGCCCAGGTGGAGAGGCTGTGCCGCGACACGGCTTTGCGCAAGCGCCTCGGCGTCGCCGCGCGGGACTCCCGCGAGGGGCGGCCCTGGGCTCAGGTGACGGACGAGGTCGAGGCCGTCTACCACCGGCTCACCGGGCGGCGCCAAGACCCGAAAGGCAACCCCGAGATCCGCACACGCCTCCGGGGGCGGGACTACATCCACTGCGACCTGCATATGCACACCGATCACTCGCCGGATTGCGCGACCCCGGCGGAACTGCTGCTCGAGACCGCCAAGGAGCAGGGGCTGGGCGCGATCGCGATCACGGACCACAACGAGATCTCGGGGGCGCTGCAGGCCCGTGAGATCGCCGAGCGGATCGGGGGGATCAAGGTGATCCTCGCCGAGGAGGTGAAGACGGCACATCAGGGGGAAGTGATCGGCCTCTTCCTGACGGAGAGGATCGAGCGCGGCATGTCGATGGCGGAGACGATCGGGGAGATTCGCCGGCAGGGGGGCCTCGTCTACGTCCCTCATCCGTTCGACCGGCTGCACTCCGTGCCCGACTACGAGCATCTGCTCGAGATCGTGGATCAGATCGACATCCTCGAGGTGTTCAATCCGCGCGTCGCCTTTTCGGCCTTCAACGAGGAGGCCGTGCGCTTCGCTCGCAAGTACTCGATCGTCCCCGGCGCCGGTTCGGACAGCCACGTCGCGCAGGGCCTTGGCAGCGTCAAGATCCGACTGCGCGACTTCGAAGGCCCGCAGGAGTTCCTCGAGTCGATGCGGGACGCGGACATCGTCCGCAAGCACAAGAACCTCGTCTACGTCCAGGCGCTCAAGTTCCTGCAGACCAGCGGCGGGCGGGGTGGGCGGTCCCTCGCAGAACGTGACGGTCGTCGCAAGCCGCGACGGCGCGCTGCGAGCAAGAGTTGATGCACTCGCAAGGGGCCGGGGCCGGGCCGAAGAAAAGGCAAGACGCCGTGTCATCCATCACCGACGACGAGATCCGCGAGAAGTACCTGGAGCGCGCGATTCGGGAACTGAACGACCTGGGCAGGGACCTGGCCACCTGCCAGGACTGCCCCCGGGGCAACGTGATGCCGGTACAGGGATCCGGCCATCCCCAGGCCGACATCTTCATGCTGAAGCGCGCCGCAACTCCGTCGGAGATCGAGGAGGGGGTCGCCTTCTACGGTCGGGCCGGCAACGCCCTGATGAAGAGCTTCAAGCGGCTCGCGATCGACCCGATCGTCGTGTTCGGCACGCTCTGCGTGAAGTGTCCCCTCACCGATCCGACCCTTGCCTCGGATGCCTGCATCGCCAGGGTCGCCGAGGAGATCGCGATCGTCCAGCCCCGGATCGTGGTGGTGATGGGGGCTGAGGCGCTCGAGGTCCTCAACGATCTCGAGCTGCCGCTGGCGGATCGGATCGAGCCGCTCGTGGGCGAGGTCCAGCGCCTCACCCCGACGATCGACACGCTCTACGTGCCGGACATCGACGAGTCACTCGACACTGATGACGCCAAGCAGCAGTTCTGGTCGGCCTTCCGGGTGCTCGGCGAGTGGTACGACAAGCTGCCGCCGTATTAGACACACCCGTTTCGGGAATAGACTCAACCGGTGGAGCTCGAGGAGCGCACGATCGAGCAATTGCCGGATCGCTGCCAGAACTGCGGCGCGCGGCTAACCGATGCCGAGAAGCAGACGGCACTCACCGAGGGACCGCCGGGAGGCCGCGTGCTCTGCACCACCTGCGCGTCCGAGATGGTTCCGCTGGCGGAGGACGAGGAGGAGCTGGAGGGCTAGCGCCGGCGCTTCGGCCGGAGCCTGCAGCCGACCCGGCCCATCACACGCCTGGGGCGGCGGCCTCGGCCAGAGCGCTCATGTCCTCGAGGGTCGCGCTGGCCAGGGCCCTGACCACGACGGTGTCGAGCGCGCGGTAGCGGGAGAGCTCCTCCTGGGCGACGCCGGCGTTCTCGGCCGCGACTCCGACGGTTCCCTCCGGCGCGCCCTGCCGGTCGAAGTGGTTGCGGTAGCCCTGGTGCATGTCGCGGTAGAAGGACTCGTCCTTGGCGAGGCGCTCCTCCGCGTTGGCGCCCACCGCGGTGCGAACGTAGCCGAAGATGGGCGGGGGCTCCCGGCCCGCCTCCCTCGCGCCCTCCTCGACCCGCTCCCGGGTCTGGGCGGCGAACTCGGGCGTCATCCAGTTGAGGAAGATGCCGTCCCACTCGGCACCACCGAGCGCGGACATCTTCGGCCCCATCGCCGCGAGCACCAGCCGCACGCCGGGGAGCGCCTCGCGCAGGCCCGGAAGCGCCTCCCTCATCGTGGTCAGCGGCTTCTTCGTGAAGCCCGCCCCCAGACCCAGCCAGAGGCGGTCGCGGTCGATGCCGAGGCGCTCGATGTCCGAGGCGATCTCCTCGTCCGACTGGCGGTCGAGTGCGATGACGGCGACGCCGAGATCGATGCGGTTCGCTCCTTTCGCATACTCGGCGAGGGTCTCCAGGCCCATGGCGCCGGGGTGGTCGTTCGACCACATCGAGCTGTAGCCGAGCTCCTGGCAGCGCGCCGCGAGGGGGCTCGCGATCTCAGGGTCGAGGCCGGCGGTGACTCCGAAGCCTCGACTGCTCACGCCTTCTCCAGCAGCGCCACACACTCGATGTGCGGCGTCTGGGGGAACATGTCGACGGGCTTCACGCGACGCAGCCTATAGCCGGCCTCTGTGAGTTGGGCGGCGTTGGGGGCGAGGGTGGTCGGGTTGCACGAGACGTAGACGATGCGCGTGGCCTCGCACTCGATGAGGCGGCGCACCACCTTCTTCGAGAGGCCGGCACGGGGCGGGTCCACGACCACCACGTCGGGGTTGCCGGCCTCCGCCAGCAGCGGCCGAATCTCCTTGCGCGCGTCTCCGGTCCGGAAGCGGGCGTTCTCGATTCCATTGAGGCGCGCATTCTCCTCCGCGTCCACGATCGCGTCGGGGACGATTTCGATGCCCCAGACCTCGCCTGCCTGTCTAGCCAGGCTCAGGCCCAGGGTGCCGATCCCGCAGAAGAGGTCGAAGACGCGCTCGGAGCCCGTCAGTCCGGCCATCTCCGCTGCGATCCCGTGGAGGCGCTCCGCCATCTCCGTGTTGGTCTGGAAGAAGGCCCGGTGGGAGATCCGGAAGCGCAGGCCGCAGAGCTCCTCCTCGAGGTACTCGGCGCCGAGCGCGCCGGTCGGGCCGTCGGTGCCGCTGCCGGGGCCCTCGACGATCGTGTGGAGGTCGACGGGCGGTCGCGGGATCTCGGCCGGTGAGGTGACGAGGCGGCTCTGCAGCTGGCGGGTGCGGCGTCCCTCGCGGATCACGAGGTTCCTAAGGACTCCATCCCGGCTGCGCTTGTCGTAGGCGGGAAGGCCGGCGGAGCGGGCCCAGTCCCGGAGCTCGTTGCGGCGAGTGTTGTTGCGCTCCGAAGCGAGCTGGCAGTCCTCGGCGTCGACGATCAGGTCCCAGCGGCCGCGGGCGTGGAAGCCGAGGACGAGCTCGCCCTCGCGCTCGCCGAAGGAGTACTCCAGCTTGTTGCGGTAGCGCCACTGCTCGATTGCCGGCTCGATGGGCTCCAGGTCAAAGCCCTCGAGCCCACCGAGGCGGACGAGCGCGTCCTTTACCTGGGACTGCTTCTGGTGGAGCTGCTCCTCGTAGGCGAGGGCCTGCCAGGGGGCGCCGGGGCAGGGCTCGCCGCCGTGGTCGCAGCGCGACGCGACCCGATCGGGGGAGGGGCGCACGACTTCCCTCGTCGAGGCCTCGGCGTAGGCGCGCTTGGCCCGGGTGACCTCGGCGGTGACCCGGTCGCCGGGCAGAGCTCCGGCGACGAAGACGACGTAGCCGTTCCGGCGGGCCACGCCCTTGCCGCCGTAGGCCAGCGACTCGACGTCGAGGGTGAGCAGCTCCCCGCGGGCGGGGCGCTCCTGCGTTGCGGTCTCACCGGGCATCCGGCCTATCGTTGCAGCCGCGCGTGGCCTGGGATCTAGACGAATACCGGCGGGAGGCGGAGGTCTTCCTCGAGGAGATCGACCGCGAGTACTACCTGCAGGGAGCCGGCCACAAGCCCGATCTGGCCGTGGAACCGATCTACGAGAGGCACGGTGGCCTCTTCGAGCGCGAGTCGGTCGACCGCGTCGGGGAGGCGCGCCGGAGATGCGAGGGCGCCCGGCAGCCCGGCCCATTCGGTGACGATGCGGAGGAGGCGCGGCTCCGCTACCTGCACCAGTTCGCCCTCGATGGTCACCTCGGGGCAATCACCCGCGACCTGGAGGCCAGGACGGCCGATCTCGAGGCATCGCTCGAGGTCGAGGTGGGCGGCGAGGCGATCCCGTACCGGATGGCGCCGGTGGTCCAGGCGAACGAGCCGGACTCCGAACGCCGGGCCGAGATCGAGGCGGCGCGCAACGCGGTCCTCGCGGAGCGGCTCAATCCGTTGCATCTGGAGGAGCTCGAGAGGTCCCACGCCGCCTGCACGGCGCTCGGCTGGCCTTCGTACCTCGACGCCTACTCGGACGTTCGCGCGCTCGATCTCAGGGCTCTGGCCCGGCGGGTCGATGACTTCGTGGCGACGACGGAGGCCGGCTACCCCCGCACCGTCGATCCGGAGCTGGCGCGAACGGTCGGGAGACGGCTGGGCGAGCTGCGGCGATCGGACCTCGCCCGTTTCTTTCGTGCCTCCCACCTGGACTCGCTCTTCCCGGCCGAAGCGATGGTCCCGGCCCTCCGCGACACGCTGGCCGGACTGGGGATCGACCTGTACGCGCAGTCGAACGTCACGCTGGACACGGAGGCGCGGCCGACGAAGAGCCCGCGCGCGTTCTGCTCGACCCCGCGGGTTCCCGAGGAGGTCTACCTCGTTCTGCCGCCGATCGGTGGCCGGGAGGACTACGCGGCGCTCTTCCACGAGGCCGGTCACGCGGAGCACTACGGGTGCACGGACGCGGAGCTCGCCTTCGAGTTCCGCCATCTCGGCGACAACGGTGTCACCGAGTCGTTCGCCTTCCTGCTGGAGGGGCTGACTGCGAACGGAGAATGGCTCGCCCGCTTCCTCGGGGTCGATGAGGCGGAGGCGGCGATCGAGCATGCTCGGGCGGCCAGGCTGGTGATGCTGCGCCGCTACTCGGCGAAGATCGCATACGAGGTCGAGCTGCACGCGCCGGGAGCGGACCTGAGCGCGATGCCGGAGCGCTACTCGGCCTTGCTCGGCGAGCGGATCGGGGTGCCGTGGCCGCGCGAGACCTGGCTCTCGGACGTCGATTCGAGCTTCTACGTCGCCTGCTACCTGCGCGCCTGGGCCCTGGAGCTGGACTGGCGTGCCGCGCTGAGGGAGCGCTTCGGGGAGGCGTGGTTCGAGGATCGCGAGGCGGGGGAATGGCTGCGCGGGCTCTGGTCGCAGGGCCAGCGCCTCGTGGCGGAGGCGCTGCTCGCCGAGGCGACGGGCGGGTCGCTGGATTTCGATCGCCTCGCCTCGGAGCTGGTCGACGTATAGGCTTGCACGGAACCCACCTATGACGGGTCGCGCCTGAGGCGCGCCCTCGCATAAACCCGAGCAGGAGGTCCAAGGTGGAATCAAGCGAAAGTAGTGGCGTCAGGGACCAGGTGCAGAAGGCGATCGACGACCTGCGCGCGGCCGGCGAGAAGGCGACCGGTGACGTGCGCTCGAGGATCGACGACGCCATCGCGCAACTGCGTGACGTCTCCGGCGACGCCACCGGGAAGGCCCAAGACCAGATTTCCGGCTGGCGAGACACCCTCGATAAGGCGACCGAGGACGTGCGCAAGGAGCTCGGCAAGCTCGCGGTCCGGGCGCAGACCTCGACGGAGTCGGTCGATGAGATCGGCAAGGAACTCGACGAGCGCCGCAACGCTCTGAAGTAGTAGCCGGCGCTAGCCCTGGAGCTTGCGATCGATCGCGCGGAGCACGCCCTTGCGGGCCTTGTTCTTGCGCTCGTAGTCGCGAACCTTGCGGAGCTGCTTCGGGCTGAGGTCTTGGAGCCGTCGGTTGATCTGGCGGACCGAGAGCTGGTCGTAGGCGCTGATCGGGAAGCCTGGGACCCCGGCCGCGCGACGCACCCGGTCGGCGCCGGCGAGTGGCTTGTCGACCGCGGCGACGGTCCGCTTGCGCGCCTGCTTCGCGCGCCCTGAGACCTCACGGCGGGCTCGGTCTGGCGCCTCGCGGACCTGCGAGAGGACGCGCTCGAGCTGGGCGAGCAGGTCCTCGGCCTGCTCGCGGCCCCGCGTCGCCAGGCGCCCGACCATCTCCTCGGCGTCGCCGCGGGTCATGCGGCCGCGCTTCACCGCGTCGTCTACGACCTCCTGCAGGCGCTCGCGGGGGATCGTGATGCTCTTCTCGAGCGCCTTGCGGAACGCCTGCACGCTCTGCTCGGCGCGGGTGTTCTCTTCGGTCTCGGTGGGAGAGCGTGCCATCGTCCGCACTATCCCACAGTTGCGAACTTTCCAGCCACGGGGTTGTGGTCCGCCAGACGGATCTTTAGGCCCGTGTCGGGGTCGACCACGTCGCGCGCCTCGGGCGGCCAGGCGGCTGGATGCTCGATCACCTTGAGGCCGCGCACGAGCAGGTGGCTGAGCCGGTCCGGGGCTGTGCGGGGAGCGAGGCCGAAGCGCTCCTCGAGCTGGTCGAAGACCCCGCTCGCCTTGGGCCTGACGTTGAAGTCGCCGCCGAAGATCAGCGGCGCTGAGCCGGCGAATTCGGTCGCCTGCCGGGCGGCGTCCAAGAGCTCCCGCTCCGCCGAAGAGGGCTTGGTGCTGACGTGGAGGTTGGCGACGCACGGCCCCGATGCGAGCCGGGTGAGGGCCATGACACGGAGCTCGGGCCTCCGGGTGAGAACGACCCGCCGGCGTTCGGCGATTCCTCCTGCGGCGCGGCGGACCAGAGTCGTGTTCGAGCCGCCCTCCCAGGCGCCGAGCAGATCCGGTCGCCAGCGGCCGATGATCGAGGTGAGGGGCTGCAGCCAATTGCGCCCGCTGAGGGCGCGATGCGCCTCGGCATCACAGGCACTGGCCAGCTTCGCTTTCCAGCTCGGTGGGAACTCCTGGAAGAGGGCCACGTCCCAGTCCGTGGCGGAGATCAATGAGGAAAACTCGCCGAAGAGGTCCCAGTTCACCTGCTCGTAGGCCTTGCCGCGCCGGGGGCCGCGCCGGAAGTTGCCCTTGTGGGCGCGCACCTGCAGCTCCGGCTCGGGTGGCCAGTCCCTGCCGTGGAACAAGTTCCATGTCATTCCGGTCAGTTGCACGGCCCTAGTATCGGCGGCTCGATGAATTCGCCGGCCGCACATCTTCCAGCCAACCACTTCCTGACGGGCGAGGAGCTCGACCGCGCCGAGCTGCTGTCGCTGCTCGATCGCGCCGAGGAGCTCAAGCAGGGCCGTGATCGCGGCGAGGGCGCCGACGCCCTGGCGGGGCGTTCGGTCGGGTTGGTCTTCGAGAAGCCCTCGACCCGGACGCGCGTCTCGTTCGAGGTCGGGGTCGCCGAGCTGGGGGCGACGCCGCTGGTACTGCGGGGGGATGAAATGCAGCTGACGCGCGGCGAGTCGATCGGCGACACCGGCCGGATCCTCTCCAGGTACCTGCACGGCATCGTGATCCGCTCCGGATCCGACCAGCGGGTCCGAGAGCTGGCCGACGGATCGAGCGTCCCGGTGATCAACGGCCTCACGCCGCAACACCATCCATGCCAGGCGCTGGCCGATTTGCTGACGCTGAAGGAGCGCTTCGGCGACCTCGACGGCCTGCGGCTCGCCTACGTCGGGGACGGCAACAACGTCGCTCGCTCGCTCGCGATCCTCGGCGGGATCGCCGGCGTCGAGGTGGTGGTCGCGAGCCCCTCCGGCTACGGACTGAACGAGGGCCTGGCGGAGCTGACCGACGATCCCAAGGCCGCCGCTGCCGACGCCGATGCGATCTACACGGACGTCTGGGTGAGCATGGGGGACGAGGCGGAGGCGGACCGGCGACGCGCCGACCTCGGGGCGTATCAGGTCAACGACGAGCTGTTGGCCGTTGCCTCCGAACGGGCCGTGGCGCTCCATTGCCTGCCGGCGCACCCCGATGAGGAGATCACCTCCGACGTCCTCTACGGCGAGCGCTCGGCCGTCTGGGACCAGGCGGAGAACCGGCTGCACGCGCAGAAGGCGCTCCTCGAACGGCTCCTCTCACCCGCCTCCTAAGATCAGCTACGCGGCCCCGTGGTGTAACGGTTAGCACGCGAGGTTTTCAACCTCGTAGCGCGGGTTCGACTCCCGCCGGGGCTATTTAGAGCGCTCGATTAGCCTCCCGTCAGATGCTCCCCACGATCCACCTCGGACCGGTCACGCTGCAGACCTTTGGCATCTGCTTCGCCGTCGCGTTCATCTCCGCGGGGGCGCTGGTCTGGAAGAGGTTCGGCGAAATCGGCAAGCCGGTCGACTGGGCCTACGAGATGGGCTTCGCCGCGCTGGTCGGCGGACTGGTTGGCTCCCGCCTCGACTTCATCATCGAGAACTACAGCGACGTCAAGCACGATCTGCTCGGGAACCTCTTCAGCGGCTCCGGGCTGGTCTGGTACGGCGGAGT
Organism: uncultured Solirubrobacterales bacterium; assembly: GCA_963763955.1. GTDB lineage: Bacteria > Actinomycetota > Thermoleophilia > Solirubrobacterales > 70-9 > DASUPK01. The sequence continues at coordinate 219,983 of CAVXQP010000022.1, forward strand.
GATCGGCGGCGCCATCGGCGTTTTCCTCTGGGCCTGGTGGCGTGGCTTTCTCACGCTGGCCCTCCTCGATGTCGCCGCCCCCGCGCTCGCCCTCGGCTACGCGATCGGTCGCTGCGGCTGCCAGCTCTCCGGCGACGGCGACTACGGCAAGGCCTGGAACGGCCCCTGGGCGATGGCGTATCCGGACGGCACCAAGCCGACCGATCAGACCGTTCATCCCACCCCTGTCTACGAGACCTTGGCCATGGGGCTGGTCGCCCTGGTGCTCTGGAGGCTCCGTGACCGTTTCACGAACGGCACCCTCTTCGCCCTCTACCTGCTGCTTGCCGGCACCGAGCGCTTCCTGGTCGAGTTCATCCGGCGCAACAACGACGTCGCCATCGGCCTCACCCAGGCCCAGCTGATCAGCCTGGCGATGATGATCGCCGGCGGCCTCTGGCTCCTGCTCGCCTTCCGGCGGGAGCCGCGGCCGGCTCCGGCCTGAGCGTCACAGCGCCTTTCACTAGACCGAACGGAGCAGGCCGCCGTCGAGCGGGATCACCGCCCCCGTGAGATAGGCGGCCCGCTCCGAGCACAGGAACGCCACCAGGTCGCCGTACTCGTCGGGTCGGCCGAGTCGCTTCGCCGGGACTCGCTGCCGGGCGCCCTCCTCCGCACCCTCCAGCGATCCTTGGGCGTCGGCGAGCCTCTCCGTGGCGAACATCCCGGTCGCGACCGTGTTGACGGTGATGCCGTCGCCGGCCACCTCGTCCGCGAGGGTCTCGAGCAGGCCGAGCGCCGCCAGCCGGTTGGCGTTTGAGAGCGTCAGCCCGGGAATCGGCTCGCGAATCGAGGTCGAGGAGACGTTCACGATCCGGCCCCAGCCCCGCTCCCGCATTCCGGGCACAACCGCCTCCGCCAGCACGCGCGGCGCGAGCACCAGCGAGCGAAAGGCCTCCTCCCACCCCTCCAGCGAGTTGTCCAGCGCCCCACCCGGCGGCGGCCCGCCGGTGTTGAGGACGAGGATCTCGGTGGGACCGAGCGCCTCGGCCACCTCTCGGGGCAGCCCCCGAACCCTGTCCAGATCGCCCGTGTCCGCCGCGAAGATCCGTACCTCTCCGTCGATCTGCTCCGCGGCGTCCCGAAGCGAATCCTCCGACCGGCTCGAGATCGCAACGCGCGCGCCTTCCCGCGCCAGCGCCTCGGCGATGCCGCGCCCGATGCCCTTGCTGGCCGCCACCACGAGGGCGGTCCGCCCCTCGATCCCTAAGTCCACACCACTCCCCCCGGCCGTCTCGCCAGCCAGGCGCACCAGGCCGCGAAAGCCACCACCGCGATCGCCACCCCCAGCCAGTGGACACCGGCCACGACTGCGATCGCACTCGGGATCCCTGCAAGCACCGCGCCGAGCAGCACCCCGGAGACGTTCAGGTGAAGCGCCCACGCCGTCAGCGCCGCGCAGACCAGCCAGGCGACCGGACCGGTGATCCAGCCCCAGTCGTCGAAGAAGGAATGGGGAAGGGTCACGGCCAGGATCAGGGAGAGAGCTGCAACGGCCACCACCTGCGCGGCGGCTGCCCTCCAGAGGATCGAGCGGTCCATCCCCGCCATTCTGGCAGCGCCGCTAGGTCCGGCGCCGGTGTCTGGCCGTCGTTCATGGCGAGTCGTCGCCGGTCAGCTTCGCAAGGTACGCGGCGTCGTCGGCCGGCAGGCCGGGAATGGCCTGGCCGTCCCAGGTGATCCCGTCGGCCATCGCCACGAAGAGCTGCTCGCGATCCCGCAGGCTGAGCCGCTCAAAGCGCCCCAGGGCCAGGAACGAGTAGAGCTTGGGCAGCGCGTCCCGCCAGCCTTTGTCGGTCCCCGGAATCTTCGCCAGATCGTGGATCGTCTTCGGCGCTTCGCGCAGCGGCTCCTTGAAGATCTGCGCGAAGACCGCGAAGTCGAGTTGCTGCTCGCGACCGGGCGGCACCAGCAGGGCCTCTTCCTGAGGCGACAACAACCCCCGCTCGAGCTCCTCGGGCTCCATCAGCAGAATGCCGTCCGTCGGGCGGGGATTGCACTCGATCATCACCAGACCCTCGCTGGTCTCGATGAAGTCGAGGGACATCTGGCCCTCCCAGCCCAGCTCCGCCCCGAGCCGCTCGACGGTGGGCAGCGTGTCCTCGGGATCGACCGAGAGGAACTGGATCCCGGTCGAGTGCTCCCACTGCCGAGGCGCGCGGTAGGACATGTGGGAGGCGACCTTCCCGTCGTGCAGGGCGGAGTAGGTGCAGTGCATGGGGCCGCCGACGAATTCCTGAACCAGCCAGGGATTGGCCTCCGTCGGGTGGCAGTCGTCGCGGGTGAGGTGCCCGGCGAGCGGCCCGGTGTTGGTGAGCAGGCCGACCCCGCCGCGCGAGAAGGCGGCGCGGGCGAAGTACTCCGGGAACCGCCCGATCGCCCCATCGAGCTCCTTGCGCGTGTGCGCCAGCACCGTCCGGGGCGTGCGGATCTCGAGTCGGTCGCAGAGCTCCTGGAATGTGCCCTTGTCGTGGACCTGGGCCAGCGTGCGGAAGGGCGGCGCATAGAGCCGGGTCACGGCCGAGATCCGCTCGTGCTGGGCGGCCAGGTAGAAGACCTCCTCGAACATCGGCACCACGACGTCGATCTGGTTCACACCGGCGATGCGCTCGACGTCGGAGGCGAACTGCTCCGGGTCGGCCGACGCGGCGGGCGTGGTGAAGTGGCCCGTCAGATACTTCGAATGGCTGCCGGGCGAGGCGGCGTAGCTGTCGCAGGCGAACACCTCGTGACCGGTCTCGCCCAGCTTGCGGATCGCGTCGAGCGCGAAGGGCATACGCGAGCTGGTGATCAGCACCCTCACGCGCGAAACCCTATGACGCGGCGCGGCATCGCGACTTCGACGCAAGCGAACGCCGCCGCGCGCCGGTCCGCTGCGCCCGACCGGGCTCGGCCGAGCCGCAATAATCGTCCGTCCCAGGGCGGTTAGCTCAGCTGGGAGAGCATCTCGTTTACACCGAGAAGGTCGCCGGTTCGAGCCCGGCACCGCCCATATTTTGCCTCAACCTCCTGGAAGGGGCCTGGATTGCGGGTTCCGAGGGGCGGGTATACGTGCCGGAGCAGCCAGGCCAAGGAAGGAGGAGAGCTGATGTTGTGGCTAATCGCAGGCATCGTCCTGCTGATCATCGCGATCGCCGGTGGCGCCATCATTCACCCGGTGCTGTTCGCGCTCGCAATCGTCGCGCTCGTTATTTTTTTCATGGGACGCGGCACCCGCACCGTCTGAGCACCCCAAGGACCTGAGCGCGCGCTCCGCCTTCGTCTAGTCGGACTTGTCCGGTTCGTCTGGCCTGACGTGCTGCGGCATCAGCGCACCGGTGGAGCGGGCGCGGTCCTTGGCGATCAGCTTCCGAGCCTCGGACTCCTCATCCTTGGGGAGCAGCGTGCGGTGCAGTTCGTGCGCGTCGAAGATCGCGTCGAGGTCCTCTCGGGTCAGGGTCTCGCGCTCGAGCGCGTTGCTGGCGAGGTCGTCGAGGCAGCCCCGGTTCACCTTCATCAGCTGTCGTGCGCGTGCGTAGGCCATGTGGGCGAGCTCCTGGGCGTTTTCGTCGACCTCGCGGCGGGTGCGGTCCGAGAGCGCGTAGTCGCTGGTCGGCTGCGCGAGGGGCGCGCTGTCGGGCGGCCCGTGGGAGAGGGTCATCCCGAGCTCGGTGACCATCTGGACGCAGACCTGCTGGACCCGGGCCAGGTCGTCGGCCGCGCCCGAATACGCCTCGTCGAAGACCTCCTCCTCCGCAGCCCGGCCGCCGAGCAGGATCACGATCTCGTCCATCAGCTGCTTGCGCGAGCGCAGGTAGCGATCCTCGCTGGGCGAGTGGCCGACAAAGCCAAGGGCGGGCCCGCGGGGGACGATGCTGAGGATCTCGGGGGGATCGAGGCCGCAGAGCCGGCGGCAGAGCGCGTGGCCGGCCTCGTGATACGCGACGATCCTGCGCTCGGTCTCGGTCAGGCGGCGCGACTGCTGGGAGCCGACCGACTGGCGGAGAAGCGCCTCATCGAGGTCCTCCCGGGCGATCGCCATCCGCCCGGCGCGTCCCGCGATGATCGCCGCCTCGTTCAGCGCGTTGGCGAGCTGCGCCCCCGTCAGCCCGGTGGTCTTCCGGGCGACGTCCATCAGGTCGATGGTGTCGGCCAGGGTCTTGTCGCGGGCGTGTGAGCGCAGAATCGCCTCGCGCCCGTCCCGGTCCGGGGGGGCGACCAGCACCTGGCGGTCGAAGCGGCCGGGCCGCAGCAGGGCCTTGTCGAGCTTGTCGATCTGGTTCGACGCAGCCAGCACGATCACCATGCCGGGGTCGCGCTCGAAGCCGTCGAGCTCGACCAGCAGCTGGTTGAGGGCCTGCTCGCGCTCGGAGGTGCCGCCGTCGCCGGCGCCCGAGCCGCGATGGCCACCGACCGCGTCGAGCTCGTCGATGAACACCACGGCGCGTCCGGAACGCCGGGCCTCCTTGAAGAGCCGGCGGATTCGCGCCGCGCCGCGCCCGACGAACATCTCGACGAAGCTGGATCCCGAGGCGGCGAAGAAGTCCACCCCTGCGTGTGCCGCCACGGCACGGGCGAGCATCGTCTTCCCGGTGCCCGGGGGGCCGTAGAGCAACACGCCCCGCGGCGCTCTGGCGCCGAGGGCCTCGAACCGTTTCGGGTCCTTGAGCCATTCGGCGACGTCCACCAGCTCCTCCTTGGCGGCGTCGACCCCCTGGACCTCCTCCCAGAGGACGGGCGCTGTCTTGCTGGCCTTGACCGACTCGGGCTTCGTCGTCCCCATCGTGTTGCGAAGCAGGACGACGAAGACGATCAGGAGGCCGGCCGAGAAGAAGACCCCGAAGACGGGGTACCACTCGAAGAAGAAGTCTTGGATGGATGCGAGCAGGGGCATATCAGACGCTTAATCACCTATCGGCAGGCGAGAGCCACGCCTGAATCCATTTTCGGGTCCCGGGCGCCGAGCGTCACGCCCAGGGGCGCATCCAACTGACGTCTCCACTCCCCGTTTCTGTCTGTGGCGGACGTCGCACTCCAGACGTGACCCTTTCGGATACGTTGGCGACATGGACGCAGGTCAGCTGAAGCGCATCCCGCTCTTCTCGGGCGCATCGGAAGAGGAGCTCAAGCAGGTCGCCGCCTTCGCGCAATCCAAGGAGGTCCCGGAGGGCGAGGTCGTGGTCTCTGAGGGCGGTTTCTCCCGCGAGCTGCTCGCGATCGAGGACGGGACCGCCGAGGTGACTCGCGAGGGCGAGCACATCGCCGACCTTGGCCCCGGCGACGTCTTCGGCGAGGCGGGAATGCTCGACGACTCGATGCGCAGCGCCACCGTCACCGCCACCTCGCGGATGAGGCTGATCAGCCTGGGCCACTTCGAAGTGCAGCGGCTGAAGAAGGACGCCCCGGGCGTCTACAGCTCCATCGAAGAGCTCGTGCAGGAGCGCTCCGAGTAGGTCCTAGGCGATGGTCGTGCGCAGCTCGCCGAGGCTCGGCGAGGAGATCACGATCTCGTCCCCCGGCTTGAGCCAGACCCGCGGCTGGCGAATGCTCCCCACCCCGGAGGGCGTGCCGGTCGAGACGATGTCCCCCGGTTCGAGGGTCATCCACCGCGAGAGCCTCGCCACGAGCTCCGGGACCGAGAAGACCAGGTCGGAGGTCGATGCCTCCTGCATGCGCTCGCCGTTCAGGTCGAGGGCGAACGAGATGGCATCCGGGGCCCCGGCCTCATCGGGCGTGACCAGAGCGGGACCGCACGGCGCCGAGCCGTCGAAGACCTTGCCGGGCATCCACTGTGGTGTGGCGAACTGAAGGTCCCGGGCGGAGAGGTCGTTGAGAAGCATGTACCCGGCGATCGCGTCGAGTGCATCGGAGGCGCCCACGTCCTTGCAGCGCCGCCCGAGCACGAAGGCCACCTCGGCCTCATAGTCGACCTTCTCGCTCGCCGCCGGCAGGTTCACCGTGGCATCCGCTGGGGCGAGCGCGTTGCGGAATTTGGCGAAGAAGGTGGGCTGGTCGGGCGGGTCGATCCCAGCCTCGGCGGCGTGCGAGCGGTAGTTGAGGCCGATGCAGACGATCTTGTCCGGGTCGGGAAGCGGAGGAAGCAGCGCGGCCCCGGCGATGGGCGATGCATCGGTTTCCTCGAGGCCGTCCCGCAGCTCCTCGACGCCTCCATCGGCGATCAGTTCCCTGACGCCGGTCTCCTCGATGCCGAGGACCTCGGCCGCGTCGAGTACCCCCTCCGCGGTCAGCGCGCCGGCCCGTGCCGCGCCACCGCGGCGGTAGGTCACCAGTCGCATGCGGCCACCCTATTCCGTCTCGGAGCGGCCAGGACCTGTTCGTCCACTGCTCCAGCATCGACGGAGATGGCAAGCGCGCCCTGAACGACGACGCCCCGGGTCAGCTACGAGTCGGAGGAGGGTCCCAAGGGCCCTGTTGCGCCGAACGTATCCGAGCTGAGCGGCTAGCCTGCAAGACGCCCTCGGGGGCGTAGCTCAGTTGGTTAGAGCGCCGGCCTGTCACGCCGGAGGCCGCGGGTTCGAGTCCCGTCGCTCCCGTTCCACGTTCTGCCTGTAATGGTCCGGGTTCTGCCCGTTCGGCGCTGAGCGAGCACCGCGCCACCGTAGCCCGGTTGTGGCCCAGACGGTCAAGGGCGGCGTTGATGAGCAGGCCATCGCCGAGTACGCGGCACAGCTGCGCCAGCCCGGACACACGCGCGCGTCGTTTGAGTACTTCCGCGCGTTTCACGCCGATGCCGCCGAGACAATCCACCACCGCGACAGGCCGCTGATCATTCCGGTACTGGCGATCGGTGCGGAGGGCACGTTGGGACAGACGGTCCACGACCAGGTCGTCAGATACGCCACTGACGTCGCTGGGCACGTCGCGCCCACCGGACATTGGGTCGCTGAGGAAGACCCCGCTTACCTCACCGCGCGGCTGCTGACCTTCCTCACTGACGACCACGCCGCGCCCGGAGTCCACAACGTCATGGCAACCGCCTGAACCGCAAACGCCTGACCAAGCGCGCAAACCCAGCGACTAAGAGGAGTTACCCAAGGCGGGCAGGGTCATTCCGCACGGACCGCCTCGATGACCTCCAGGACGCCGATGTGACAGTGCCGATGGCCTCCCGGAGTGACTTCAAATACCGAAGCAGCCTGGAAATTCCTAGTAACAAGCACTCTGCTAGTCTCGCGCTTGTATGGCTGCCAGGACCGCGGCGAACCGCATGGATGCTGAAGCTTGCGCACGCGGTGATGTCGCCTTGGCGCGAGCTTTCGACCTGCTGGGACAGCGCTGGACCGGGGTGGTGATCGGCAATCTGAGCGAAGGGCCGGCCGGCTTCGGCGAGCTCGCTCGGGCGATCGACGGCATCAGCGACTCGATGCTCTCCACCCGGCTCACAGCTCTGACGGAGACGGGTCTGATCACGCGAACGGTGGAGGAGGGCCCCCCGGTCTCGGTCGCCTACGCGCTCACCGATGCCGGACAGGCGCTGATCCCAGCGCTCTCCCGGATCAGTCAATGGGCCGAGGAGTATCTCCCGCGTCGCTGACGGGCGCAATTCTCTGAGCATGCCCGACGACGTCGAGATCATGGTCCTGACGCCCCCGTCGGAGGAGCTGCCGCAGGAGTTCCAGTCGCGCAGCCTGCGACGTCGTGCGCTGCAGGCGATCGGGTTGCTCGCGGTGTTGGTGGCGGTGTTCCTGTTCGCACCCGGCCTGGGCGACGTACGCGATCTGCTGGTCAAGGCCAGCCCCGGCTGGCTGGTGCTGGCGGTCGCGCTCGAGGCACTCTCCTTCTTCTCGTACGTGATCATGTTCGGTCCGATCTTCTGCACCGGGCTGACCCGGCGGCGGAGCTGGCAGATCTCGGGCTCCGAGCTTGCGATGGGTTCCCTGGTACCGGCGAGCGGAGCCGGCGGGCTGGCCCTCGGTGCGTGGGTGCTGCACCGCGGCGGCATGGGCGGCAGGCGAATCGCCCGCCGGTCCGTCGCCTTCTTCCTGATCAAGAGCGGTGTGAACTTCGTCGCTGTCGCCGTGCTCGGCGCCGCGCTCGCCGTCGGCCTCCTCGGCCCCGATCTCTCGCTGTGGCTGACCGCCCTTCCCGCCTTCCTGGCAGCGCTCACAATCGTCGCGGCGGCTGTGGTTCCACGCCTAGGGCCCGGCGAGCAGCCCGATCCGGACGCCTCGCGGGTGCGCCGCTGGCTCAGCGCGACCCGTGTGGCGCTGATCGATGGTGCGGCCGAGGCCCGGCAGATCCTGCTGTCGGGGAACCTCGGCGTGATCGCGGGCGCGGTCGGCTACTGGGCCTTCGACAACGCCGTCCTCTGGGCCACCTTCCACGCCTTCGGCAGCTCGCCGCCGCTCACCGTGATCCTGATGGGCTATCTGATCGGCCAGCTCGGTGGCCTGCTCCCGATTCCGGGTGGGATCGGTGGAATCGACCTCGGGCTGATCGGGACGCTGGTCGTCTACGGGGCCCCGGCGGCGGCCACCGCGGCGGCCGTGCTGGCTTACCGGATCATCCTCTTCTGGTTGCCGCTGCTCGTCGGCGGCGTTGCCTTCGAGGGGCTGCGTCGCGACATGCCGAGCGGCAAGGAGTTCGCCGCCTGCGCGCCTGCGATCGCCCTGCAGTCCGTGCGGCTCCCGGCCTCTGCGGCGTCGCGCTAGACCGGCAGCGCGTCGCGCTAGACCGGCAGCGTGCTCGCTTTGGATGGGAGAGACTGCGCCGGTCGTGCGTCCACTGCGAGTCCTCCTGATCGCCGCCGCCGCCCTGCTGGCTGCGGCTCCGATGGCACGGGCCTGTGACGCGGGCTCCTTCAGGCCCGCCGATCAGCCCCCCTTCGGGGGCCAGACGACGAGGCTGTCCCGGTCGCTCCCGCCCGGCATCAGGATCCCCGGCTTCCGACTCACCCCCGGACAGGCGACCGCGATCGCGACCGAGGCCCTCACACCGCGCGGATCCGTCCATCGTTTCGAAACCCGCACGCGCACAGCCGCGGGCGTCCCGCAGCAATGGCAGGTCGACTACTTCGATGGGGAGGGGAACGACATCGGCCAGGTGGTGATCGACGATGCGGGGGCGTGCGTGCTGGAGAAGTGGACTGGCACCCAGGTCGACACCAAGCTCGCCCGAGGCTACCCGGGGGCCGTTTCCGGCAAGGCGAGCAGTTGGTGGATCTGGCTGCCGCTCTGCGTGCTGTTCCTGGCGCCGTTCGTCGATCCACGGCGACCGCTGCGTCTCATCCATCTCGACCTCCTGGCGTTGCTCGGCTTCAGCGTCTCGCTCGCCTTCTTCAACCACGCGCAGATCGGCGCGGCGGTCGCCCTGGTCTACCCGGTGCTCGCATACGTCTTCCTGCGAATGCTGATCGCCGGCTTCAGGCCGATCGAGAGCCGCGATCGATTGCTCCCACTGGCGCCGCGGAGCTGGCTGGTGGCGGGCATCGTCGCGCTCGTGGCCTTCCACACCGCCTACATCGCCACCCAGGGCAAGGTGATCGACGTCGGGCTCGCTGGGGTGGTCGGAGCCGACCGGCTGGTGAAGGGCGACGACGTCTACGGGGCCGGCGCTTCCTCCGGCATGCCGATCCGGGGCGACGTGTACGGGCCGGTCAACTACCTGGCCTACGTGCCGTTCGAGCAGGCTTTCCCGTGGAGCGGCAGGTGGGATGACGTCTCGGCGGCGCGGGCTGCGGCGCTTGGCTTCGAGCTGCTCACCGCCGTGGCGCTGTTCGGCCTCGGGCGTCGGGTCCGAGCGGGGCCCGAGGGGCAGACCCTCGGTATCGCCCTCGCCTACGCCTGGCTCGCCTTTCCGTTCACGCTCTATGCGCTCGGGTCGAGCTTCAACGACGGCCTGGTTGCGTTCCTGGTCGTCTGCTGCCTGCTCGTGCTTGCTTCGCCGCCGGCTCGCGGGGCGATGTCCGCGCTGGCGGGTCTCACCAAGTTCGGCCCGCTCATCCTGGCGCCGTTGTTCGCCGCCGGCCACGGGGAGCGCAGGGCCCGTCCTCTGATCCTCTTCGCGATCGCCTTCCTCGCCGCGGCGGCGATCGTCACGATCCCCCTGCTTCCCGACGGCGGCTTCCGCGAGCTCTATGACCGCTCGCTCGGTTACCAGGCCTCGCGCGGCTCGCCATTCAGCGCCTGGGGGCAGGCGCCATCGCTTCATTTCCTTCAGACCGTCAGCAAGGTGTCCGCCGTCGGGTTGGCCGCTCTGTTCTTCTTTCTCCCGAGGCGGCGTTCGACCGCCCAGATCGCCGCACTGGCCGCGGCGCTCCTGATCGCGGTCCAGGTGACCGCGAACCACTGGTTCTACCCCTACGTGATCTGGTTCGCCCCGCTGGTCCTGGTGGCCGTTTTCACGCGCCAGCGCGGCCCCGAGCCGACGATGCGGAGGCGCTGACCGGGGCGCTAGAGCGCGCCGCCGGCGGCCGGTGGCATCGCGGGGTCGCCGCCCTCTTCGCCGATCTGCTCGCGAGCCAGGAAGTCCTCGATCAGAAGCGGACTCTCCTTGGCCTGCTCGCAGACGTTCAGGAGGTCGTTCATCGAGGAGACCTCCTCGACCTGCTCCTTGACGAACCAGGTGAGGAACTGCTCGGCGCGGAAATCGCCCGCGTCGCGGGCGAGCTTGAAGAGGTCGTTGATCTCGCTGCTGACCCGCTTCTCCTGCTCGAGGGCCATCTTCACCGGCCCCACCACGTCGTCGTAGCTGGTCTGCTGCGACTTGATGTCGGGGATCCGCACCTCTTCGTCGGTGTCGAGCAGGTACTGAACCATGATCATGGCGTGGTTCCGCTCCTCCACCGCCTGCCGATAGAAGAAGGCGGCCAGACGCGGCAGGGTCTCCGAGTCGTAGTAGACCGCCGATCCGATGTACTGCTGGGAGGCGGCGAACTCGTTCGAGATCTGCGCGTTGAGGGCGTCAGCGAAGCTCTGCTCAGCCATTGGCGCGCAGCCTACTCACCCCAGCGGAATCCGGTCTCCGCGGGCATCGGGTCCAGCGGGCTGGAGGGGAGGCCCGGCTCGGTGCCGGCGGTGTTGTAGCCGGAGGGGGCCACGTCGTTTGGCGTGTCCGGGTGGAAGAGGGAGGCGAGGTACTGGATCTGCCCGCGTCCAGGGCCCAGCTCCCACTGGCCGCCGCCGTAGGCGCCGATCCCGTTCTCGTCGCAGTAGTCGTAGGCCGCGAACAGGGCCCTCAGCGGGCCGAAGCGCGACGGCTTGATGTTGACCATCTTCGGTGGCCAGGGCTGGGCCTTGATGTCGTCTACGGAGTGGATCGGCGCGTCCCAGGTGACGCGGTCGGCGACCGGGTCGAGGATCGGCTTGGTCTCGTCGTTCACGTCAGGGTCCTCGAGCCAGGCGTCGGGGAACGCCTCGATCAGCTTCCGGTAGAGCTCGGGATCCGTCTCTACGTCGACCGGGGTCCCCTTGTATTGGCCCTTCAGGTCGAGCGAGTCGACGGCGCCCGTCTCCACCAGCTGCTGGATCAACTCGTCGGTCCAGTCGTTGGTGGGGTCGAGCTTGAAGCGCAGGGTCGGGTAAATCTCGAGCCGCTTGCGGACGGGCTCGATCGTGGATACCTCGTCGGATCCGGGCGGCGTGAGCCGCATCGAGACGACGAACGTGACCGGCCGAGGCTCGCGCCCGACCACCTCGTGGAGGGACTTGCCCGCCTGGCGCAGCGCGAGGTCCAGGGCGGCGCTCTCGAACGCCCAGCGGCGATAGTTGACCGATACGTCTCTTTCCGGCGGGCTCGGGAACAGCTCCAAGCCCTCGAGCAGCTTCGAGAAGGAGGCGATCGTGTGCTGACCGGCGATGTCGAGGGCCGGGCCGGCGTCCTGGAAGGCGATGTGGTCGAGCGAGTCGTAGACGACGTCCTCGCCCAGCCCCTCCTGGTCGCCGCCCTTCAGGTGGATGATGGTCGTCAGCCGGTCGAAGTCGGTGCCGGGTGGGTGGAACTCGAGGCCCTGGAGCTCATAGGAATCGATCTCGAGGGGCAGGTCCTTGATCTGGTCGTAGCTGGCCACGGCGGCGGACACTACCGGCCGATCGATGCCGACCCTTAGTGTCCCGTAACGCTCGGGCCCATGCAGGGACGAAGGGCAGAACCTCCCACGAATATCCGATTCGAGAGGAGAAGGAATGGCCGAATCACTCGCCGCCGACGCAGGCGCCGGCCTGAAGGCGCTGGGAGTCAACTGCACGCTGAAGAAGTCGCCGGAGACGTCCAACACCGAGGCATTGATGAACCGCGTCCTGTGGATCCTGGAGGAACACGGCGTGGAGACGGAGATGGTCCGGCCCGCGGATTACGAAATCAAGTTCGGCGTCACCTCAGACGAGGGCGACGGCGACGAATGGCCTGGGCTGCTCGAGAAGATCAAGGCGGCCGACATCCTGCTGATCGGTACCTCGATCTGGTTCGGTCACAGGAACTCGATCGCGCAGATGGTGATCGAACGCCTCGACGGCACCTACAACGAGCGGAACGAGGTCGGCCAGTACCCGCTCTACAACAAGGTCGCCGGCGTGGTCGTAACCGGTAACGAGGATGGCGCGCATAGCTGCGCCGAATCCGTGCTTTTCAACATGACGCACCTCGGCTGCGTGGTGCCTCCCAACGCGGACACCTACTGGGTCGGCGACGCCGGTCCGGGTCCCTCCTATCTGGAGGCCGGTGGTGAGATGCACCCGTACACGCAGCGGACCAGCTCATGGGTGGGGCACAACCTGCTCCACATGGCCCGGATCATGCGGGAGAACCCGATCCCGCCGATCGGGAACACTCTCGAGGAGATGGGCGGAGACGCCGTGCACACCGGGTAGCGACGTCAAGCCGCCGAGCGCTCCTCCTCAATATGCTTTGCGGTCCCCAGGGACCTAGGCCAAGGAGAGGCAGGGAATGAGCAGGGCGGGGAGAGAGAGGATTCCGAAGCGGATCGGCGTGCCGGTTCTGGCCGCGCTCGCCCTCGTCCTGCTGGTGCCCTCGGCGGCGTCCGCCGCGAACTCCCTGGCCGTCCATGGGAGCGTCAACCAGGTCTACGTCACCGGCGCCCAGCCGGGTACCAGCCTGCGCCTGGTGCGCAAGGGCAAGACGGTTTCCAAGAAGCCCGTCGGCAGCCTCGGTGGCGATCCTCTTCCGCCGCGTCGCAGCCGGCAAGGGCTACCGGGTCCGTGCCGCCGACGGCTCTCTCTCGGTGCCGGTCGGGGTGATGAGGGACCGCTCGGCGCCGAAGGACCCGTCGATCTACAACCAGACGCTGCCCGCCGGAGGCTACGGATACCTGACCACGAGGGATGGAACCAGCCTGGCGGTCGACGTGAGGCTGCCGGGCCCCGCCTCTGCCGGCCCCTACCCGACCCTGGTCGAGTACTCGGGCTACGGCTACGCCAACCCGGCCGGCGCCGAGAGCGGCATCAGCCAGATCCTCAACCTGCTCGGATTCGCCGTGGTCGACGTGAACATGCGCGGCACCGGCTGCTCCGGCGGTGCCTTCGACTTCTTCGAGAAGCTGCAGAGCCTGGACGGCTACGACGTGGTGGAGACAGTCGCCCGCCAGCCCTGGGTGCTTCACAACAGGGTGGGGATGGCCGGGGTCTCGTACGGCGGGATCAGTCAGCTCTTCGTCGGCGCGACCAGGCCGCCCCATCTCGCTGCGATCACGCCGCTCTCGGTGATCGACAACTCCGCGACCACGCTGTACCCGGGCGGGCTGCTCAACACCGGGTTCACCGTCAAGTGGGTCCAGGACCGCGTGGACGACGCGAAGCCGGCGACGGCCACCGATGGTCAGGCCTGGGCGTACAAGCGGATCCAGGAGGGCGACCAGATCTGCAAGGCGAATCAGACGCTCCACACCGCCGCCGCGGACCTGATCAACAAAATCCCCCGCAACCACGTCTATCGGCCCAAGGTCGCCGATCCGATCAATCCATCCACATTCGTGAGCCGCATCAACGTCCCGGTGTTCCTCGCCTGCCAGTTCAACGACGAGCAG
>CAVXQP010000023.1:0-129460 GCA_963763955.1 uncultured Solirubrobacterales bacterium
CGCTTCTCGTCCAAAGGGGCTACTGGCTCAGCGCTGTTTGCGCAGCGCAACCTCGTAGAAGCTGACCCCCGACCGCTGTCCATCGGGATTTGGGGGAGTCATCGCGTTCAGCGCTTCATCTCCGCGCCGCAGCTCATCCTCGGTCTCGTAGATCGTGATGCCGATGCCCTTCTTGTTATCGCGGTCGACAAGCATCCACATCTCCTTCGCCCCTTCGAGGCCTGCTGGTGGCGACTCCCAGTTCTCCTCGACTCTTGCTTTGACTGCTTCGACCGCTTGATCAACGTCACCGGCCCCTTCAAAGCTGGCGATGCGAGCGTACATAGCTCCTCCTGTCAATAGGTTCCCCACTCGTTCTGACCCTAGTGGATGAGGCAGCGCTGCTTTTCGTCCAAAGCGGCTATTTGCGCCGAGGCCAAAAGAGAATGTTGGTGGGGGCCTTGGCGGGAGTTCGGCGGGGACCACGGACGTCGGAAGGATCCTCGCCTGGCACGCTCTGTGGGGGGATTTCCAGTGTTTAGGGCTACCGAGGGACTGATGAGACGCCTACTGATTGCCGTTCTTGGCTCACTGCTCGCCGTGGCGCTGATCGCGCCAGCGGCTCAGGGGGCGACTCAGGTCCGACAGGTTCAGACCGTCATGCCACCTGTCTCCTGGTACGTTCCGCCCACGCCAGGGGGGATGCTCACCCTCGACTTCGTCTTCAAGAACAAGAGGGGCAACAAGAAGACGTTCACGCCGCGACAGCTGACCCGGATCGACCTTTCGAAGGTCCCCCTCCTTTGTTACAACGCTCCGGTCAACCCCAATGGCACGTCGCAACTCTTGCTCACCACGACCCTCGCGACCAATGTCAAGCTGAAGAAGATTCCAGCCGGGCCCAAGTCGAAGCCCGGACGTTACGCCTTCGATTTCACCTCCAGCTTCACCGCTTTCACCGGCACGATCACCGGCAAGATCGACAAAGTCACCGTCGTGCCCAAGCCAAGGATTCCACGGTCCGTGGGGAGTTTGCGAATCGATGACCTCGACTCGCCCCCCGGCCAGTGGAACTGTTCGACCTCCGGGACCTTAGCCTGGGCAGGCCCACTGCCGGCCCCCTGACCAGGCCTGCCGATCTGCCGTATGGGCGGAGCGCTCTAGCACCCGAAGCTAGCGCTGCTTTCCATGCAAAGCAGGACTGCTGCTTTTCGTCCAAAGCGGCTACTCCGATAGTCCAGCTGCTTCGAGGGCTTCGGATCGGTCCGCGTATCCCTTCCACCGCGCCAGGACGCTGTCGCGGATCGTGAACTCGTGCGCAACTCGGTTCTCGACCGGAACACCACTGCCCTCCCCTTGGGCGGTGACGCGCACGAAGATCACCACTCGCTCGTCGTCAACGTCGAAGAAACGCTCCGGCTCGAACGCAACGGAGCGCCCCCACGGAGCGGTTTGCGCAAAGGTCTGGCGCCAGTCCTCCAGCCCACGGACGAGTGGCCCATCCAGGTACAGCGCCGAGAAATCGAGCTCTACGTCGGGTGCGACCAACCCCGCACGGCTGGCCGCCTCGATTCCCGCCGGGGACCAGCCGAACTCATCGAACATCCGCCGAATGAAGTCGATGTTCTCCTGGGACATCGCCCACGCAGTATCCCCCGGCGGAGTGCTGCTTTCCATGCAAAGCAGCTGTTCGGTTTCACGGCCCGTCTACGCCTAACTCTGGCGATTCGGGCCGATTAGGGGGTGTTCGGTTTCAAACCGGCTCATCGCCTAACCCCTCTTCCTGTTGGGGTCTGGTCGATTCCCCACCCTGGTGTTGAACATACGGATCGACAGGCCAGTGGTCAAACATCCAGCCGCCTCTGCGGCCGCCTCCCTAGCCGACCCTGACGACCCCCGGAGGACGCCATAGGCCTGTCCGCGCCGCCTTGCTCGGGCCGTAGAGCCTCAGGTTGAGGCGGAACCCTCCGGTTGGCGCGGGCAGCCAGTTGACGCCCGGTTCGCTGGGAGGATCGTGCTGGATCGCGATGACGATCGAGCCGTCGGGCTGCGTCAGCAGCGGCGGATGGCTCGACCCGATCGAGTAGCGGTTGATCGGATTGGCGACCAGGTAGCCGTCGCTGTCGTACATGGTCAGGGACCAGAAGTACCGGGCCGGCGGCGCCTGGCCGGGCGGGAAGATGAGGCGGTAGCGGTTGGCGCCGTTGTAGAGCGCCCCCGTGGCGTCGGTGATGCCCGTCGGATAGATCGCCTCCTTGGGTGTGTTGGCCCCGAGCCCCACCACCGCGATCTGAGCTCGGTAGAGGTAGTCGGTGCCGTAGTCGCCGATGCTCGACTTGGGCAGCAGCCAGCCCGCGCTCAGCTTGGACTGTGCGAAGAACATCAGCCGGGTGGAGCCGGGCAGCGAGGCGGCCTCCTGAGCGACGCCGTCGTAGAGCGCGGCGAGCACGTCGGTAGGCAGGCCCGCTCGCTCCGGCGAGAGGCCGGCGCCGATGCCAAGCGGCCTGAGCTGGGAGAGCAGGGGCGCGTCGCGCTTGGGAGGCGGATTCCGCTTGAGCGCCGCGTCGAGCGCCGCGACGAAGCTCGGGCCGTCCTTCGGCGTCGTGTAGTCCCGCGGCGCACCCGGCTCGCATCCCTTGCGGAACGTCCGGGCCTTTCCGCCGAGGCGGGTGAGCCGGTACCGGGCCATCAGCTTCTGCGCCTTGCGCTGGTCGGCAGGCCCGGTGGCCAGCGTCCTGCCGATCACCCAGACTCGCCTGTACCTCGACTTGATCAGTGGCGTGCGAGCGGAGCGCTTGGCCTTCCCGGTTGCATGGTTCCAGCGGATCTCGAACGCTCCGGCGGCGCCGCCGTCCTTCCGCGCGCCGCGGATGTCGATGACGTTCGTGTACGGGTCGAGCAGCTCGAAGCTGTAGTAGCGCTTGCCCATGTCCGGATGACTGAGAACGATCGGGCCGCGGGCGAGATCGAGATGCGCGATCGAATAGAGGGTGTCGGTGTTGGGCGCGACGACCGTGCGGTCGTTCGCCGTCGCAAAGCCGGCCGCGTTCGAGAAGGAGTTGACGGGGGCGTTGCCCCTGCCGTCCGGACAGCGCACGCTCGTCTCCTCCGCCCTGACCCGGAGGAATTCGAGGAGTGGCAGCCCGTAGTCGTAGGCCTGCTTGCCCAGCGACGTTGCTTGGTCGGCGCTCAACGCGGCGGAGCGTGCGACGGACGAAGCGCCGGCGCCGGCCGCAACTAAGCCCGCCGTCAACGCACCCACGATGAGGATCGCTCCCGCGTGGCGGCGCTTCATCGAACGCGCATCCGCTCCGCGCGTCGCGGATCGGTGCTCAAGGGCTCCGCACTAGCCGGCGTGGTGCGGGTTCTTGCACCACGGCGTCTTCTTGCACCACGGCGTGTTGGGGACCCCGGAGCAGGGCGAGCGCATCGAGCGCTGCGGCGGCAGGGGCAGCATCTGAACGTCGGTCGGGCGCGGATACATCATTCCCGGAGTGTCCGCCGGGCAGGGGCCGAAGGCCTGGGTCGCGCAGATCACCTGCGCCGCGAGCGGATCGAAGAGGCTGGCGCCCTGGTTGGGCACCCCGCAGGTCGCGTGGGTGACCTGGAGGTCGGCGGGTGAGCTGGTGACCGGGCTGGCGTCGGGATGGAAGTTGCCGTGCCAGCAGTTGCCCGGATCGTGCAGCTGCGAAAGGTCGGCGAGGTCGCCGTTGGTCTCGTTGCCAAAGAACCCGTTATGGCTCAGCGCGTTGTTGGAGACCTCGTTGCCCCAGTCGTCGTAGTAGCAGGCGACGACGAAGTTGAGCGTCCCGCCCTGGCAGTGCGAGGGGGTGTCGAGCGGGTTCGGGGTGTCATCCGGGAATGGCACGAGCAGGATGCCCCAGGCGCCATTGTCGGTGACCCGGTTCCGCTTGACCGTGTCGAAGCGCCCACCGGAGACGACCATGCCGGTGCCCGGCGGGCCAAACGAGGCGCTGCCGGCCATCGGCACGTTGGGATTGTTGTTGTCGTGGATGAAGTTGTTGCGGAAGATCGTGCAGGACCGGGTCGCGCTTCCGGGGCAGAGGCCGACCTGCGGCGAGGGCGCGTCGTCGTTGTTCTGAGAGTTGGTGACGATGCCGGTGTTGTTGAGGTCCCACTCGGACTTCTTGATCACCAGGTGGCCGCCTGAGTTGGTGCCGGAGTAGCCCAGCGCGCTTCCCTCCGCATGGGAGTGGGTGAGGACTTGGTTGCAGTCTGGACAGGCGCCGATGTAGTAGCTGGCGTCGTTCATATTGCTGGCGTAGGAGTGGTCGATCACCCCCGGCCCCCGGGAGTTGGAGGTGAAGATCCCGTAGGTGCCGGCGGGGGCGTCGGAGCCCCCATAGAAGGTCGAGGTCGCCGACAGGAAGTCGCCGCGGAACGGTCCCATGCCGACCTGGCCACTGCCATCGCCGCCGTTGAACCAGATCTGGTTGCCGCCGCCACCGGAGCCGCTGAGGAAGTTGCAGGCGGTGAGATTCTCCACCGTCACTCCGTCGGCCTTGAACACCTCGACCCCGTTGCGGCCCAGCCCATTCGGCCCGAAGTCTTGATTGCCGGCGGCCGGCGAGCACTTCGGCGACCCCGGCTTGGTCCCGTCGACGATGACGCCATTGCGATCGAGGCCCCGCAGGTGGATGTCGGGTGTCGTGATCAGGACGCCGGCGCCTGCCTCGTCGGTCGGCTGGTGGGTCGTGTAGTCGCCACGCTCGTGGTAATCGCCGGGCGCGACGAGGATCCAATCTCCGGGGCGGGCGGCGTCGACCGCGGCCTGGATCGAGTTGAACTGCGCGGCAGCCGTACCCGGCGGATGGCTCTGGGCCACGCGCAGGACGCGGGCCGACGCGGCGGCGGTGAAGGCAAGTGAAGCGCCGAGGGCGAGCACAAAAACCGGCAGACCACTGGTCCTGAGGAGCTTCCTTGCCCGCGTGAGCGTCCCGGTGTGGTTCATGAGGCTGCCTTGCCAGCCCGAATCAGTACCACAGGAGGGTCGCGCGCGCAAGACATCCCGCAGGGCCTCAGCCGAGGAACGTCTGGGCCCCATCGGCGATTCGAGCCAGATGCGGTTCGAACGATCGTGCGCCTCAGCGAGGCGCGGACTTAGGACCAGAACTCGTCCCACGCATAGAGGTCGTTGAAGTGCTCCCGGCCGTCGACGACCTTGCCGTCCTTGAGCTCGAAGACGATGCAATTGCCGACATCCAGGCGCTTGCCGTCTCGCTCCGCGGTGCTGCGCTGGACGCCGATCACCCGGCCGTCATCGGCGCTGAACAATTGCTGCAACTCGGCCTGGAAGGTGCCCCCGGTCCTCTCTCCGATCTGGCCGAAGTAGGCAAGGGTTGCGTCGCGGCCCTGGTAATCGTCGGCCATCGAGCTCCGCCCCGGCAGGTGCCACACGACGCTCTCGTCGAAGAGGTCGGTCAGGGTGTCGATGTCGGCCGCGTTGAAGGCCTCGTAAGCGCGCCGCATGATCGCGACGTTTTCATCTGCTGCCATGGCTCCTCCTACCCCCTATCGGTGTCGCTGCGACCCTATCCCACCTCCCGCGACGGGCTCAAGCCGGCAGCTTCGAGGGCGAAGTCGCCTTGTGCGGCCTTGAAACGCAAAGCATCATCCAGGAGATGACAACGACGCTCATCACCGGAGCAAACAGGGGACTCGGCCTTGAGACCGCTCGTCAGCTGGCGGCCGCCGGCCACCAGGTCTGGATCGGGGCGCGTGACGACTCGCGCGGCGCGCGGGCGGCTGACGCAGTCGGCGGCAGATTCGTGCACCTTGACGTCACCGATGATGCCTGGGTTGCCGCCGCGGTCGAGACCGTCGGGGAACTGGACGTGCTGGTCAACAACGCGGGCATAAGTGGCGGACGCATCGGCCCCAGCGACGCGACGGTCGACGACATGCACAAGGTCTATGAGACGAACGTGTTTGGGCCCGTCCGCGTCCTGCACGCATTCATCCCGCTCCTCGAGAGGTCTCCGGCGCCCGTGGTCGTCAACGTCTCGAGCGGCGTCGGCTCACTCGGCCTCGCCTCTGACCCCCGCAGCCCCTTGAGCGAGGCGAACTATCCCGTCTACGCCTCGTCCAAGGCCGCGCTCAACATGCTCACCATCCGGTACGCGGCCGCCTTCCCGAGGCTGCGGATCAACTCGGTCGACCCGGGCTTCACGGACACCGACTTCAACGACCATCGAGGTACGCAGACTGTGGAGCAGGGTGCCGAGGTGATCGTCCGCTATGCGCGGATCGCAGCCGACGGGCCAACCGGTGGTTTCTTCGACAGCAACGGCGCCGAACGCTGGTAGCGGACCATCTCGAAGGCGACTATCCGCCGCTCGCGCCCCCCGACCGCTGCTCGGCGGTGCGCTTGAGGTTCTCCAGCCATGCGCGGAGCGAGCCATCGAGCGCCCCCTGCAGGCTCTCGACTTGAGCCTCCACCGGTTCGCCCTCCCACGACTCCGCGGTTCGGACGACTACGCCGTCGCCTTGGGTTTCGAGCGTCCAGACGTGGACGGCGACTATGCCCTGGGCCGGACCGCCCCAGACGATCCGGCGGGGAGCATCTACCTCTTCGACGGTCGAGGTGATGTCCAAGCCGGCGGTCTGCCAGCGAAAGACAGAGCCAACCTCGAGCGGTCCCTCGGACTCCGCACCGTCGACGTCCGGCTGCCAGGAGGGCCAATCGTCGACATTCGTCTGAACCTCCCAGATCGTCTCGATCGGTGCGCGGATCACGATCTCCTCCCGGGTGATGACGGGCGCATCCTCGTTGATATCCATGCCCTCTCCTCCGTCGCGTTGCGCGCGCCCATGTCTATCGCTTTCCATGCAAAGCAGCGGTTCCGCCGCGCGCCAGCTGGCCTATCGCCCGGGATCCACGGCAGCCGGCTTGCGTCGGCCTTTCGGATTCGAGTCGACCCACGCTTCGAAGCTTGGGCCGGCCAGCTTCGCGCCCGGGTTCGGCAGCACGGCGCCCTCCGCATAGGCCTCGGCGTCTGGGTCGCCGGGCTGACGGACCTCGCGGATCTCGGTTGTGTCACCTCGGCTGGCGAAGAGCGCGGCGGCCATATCGGCGAGACGCTCCTCCCGCGGGCCGGCTACTTCGCTGATCCTGCCGTTCTCGATTTCCGGCTCCTCGGCGGCGTCCGCGAGGGTTTCGGCGACGACATGGGCGGCCACGGGCTGGGTTCGCATCTCGGGCAGGTAGGCGACACCGTCCTGGGTCATCCACCCGACCAGCTGGTCGAAGAACTCGTGGAATTGGGCAGCGCGAACGATCCGGACCGGGAGCGGGCCTTCCAGCAGCGCCTGCTCCTGCTCGACCTTCGCCGCGTTATAGCCGCCCTGGAACTTGTCGATGCCGATGATCGAGACGACGACGATCCGCCTCGCCCCGGCTGCGGCGCCGGCTCGCTGCAGGTTCCGCGCCGAGGCGGTGAAGAACGCGGTCTCCTCCTCCTGGTCGGGGGTTGGCCCGGTGGCCGTGTCGATGATGGTCTCGGCCCCGGCGAGCGCCTGTTCGAGCCCCTCGCCGCTGACCACGTCGACACCCTTGGAGCGCGCGATCGGGACCACCTCGTGTCCGCGCTGCTCGAGGATCTCGACGAGGGGCGATCCGAGCCGGCCGGTGGCTCCCGTGACGGCAATCTTCTGGCTCCTGTTTTCGGTCTCCATCGTCCTTCCTTTCCCAGCGCCGGCGGCTCGGCGCCGGCAAATTGATCGGTAACTCGTTTGACACCCGGCGGCGCGAAGATGTCACACCGAAGCGCTCTGGCGGGTCTACCTCTATGACCCAAGGCGACGGAGGAATGTGACCATGGATGAGCGAGACTGGCTGGCGGAGCGCTTCGAGGAGCATCGAGGCCGTCTGCGCGCGGTGGCCTACCGGATGCTCGGCTCGGTGAGCGAGGCCGACGATGCTGTGCAGGAAGCCTGGCTGCGGCTCAGCCGCTCGGATGCGGACGAGATCGAGAACCTTGGCGCGTGGCTGACCACCGTGGTCGGACGAGTGTCGCTGAGCATGCTGCGTTCGCGCGGGACGCGGCGCGAGCAGCCTCTGGACGTGCACGTCCCGGAGCCGATCGTCGACCGCGCGGACGGCACTGACCCCGAGCACGAGGCACTGCTGGCCGACTCCGTCGGTCTCGCGCTGCTGGTGGTGCTCGAGACGCTGAGCCCCGCCGAGCGGCTCGCGTTCGTGCTCCACGACATCTTCGCCGTGCCCTTCGACGAGATCGCGCCGATCGTCGACCGCTCCCCCGAGGCGGCCCGTCAGCTCGCGAGCCGCGCCCGCCGCCGCGTGCGGGCTGAGAACACCGTCCCCGACGCCGACCTGGACGCTCAGCGAGAGGTCGTCGAGGCCTTCCTCGCGGCCGCGCGCGACGGGGACTTCGATCGACTGGTCGCGGTGCTCGATCCGGATGTCGTACTCAGACGAGACTTCGGTCCGCTGGCCGCAGCTGCTTCGGGAGAGGTCCGTGGGGCCGAGGAGGTCGCCAGCCAGGCGATCATCGCCTCGCGGCTAGGCCTGCTCGTCAAGCCGGCGCTCGTCAACGGCGCCTTTGGCTGGGTCGCAACCCGCGACGGAGAGCCGTTCTCGGTCGGGGGCATAACGGTTCGGGGCGGGAAGATCGCCGAGATCGACATCCTCATCGACCAGGAGCGACTCCGGGAGCTCGATCTGACGGTCCTCGGCGACTGACCGTGAGTTGGCCCACCAGCCGGCGCTGTCACATGACGAGCGCCAGTTTGGTCAATTGAGCATGGGCAACTCAATCGACACACAGCGGGCCGGCGGGCAGGGCGGGAAGAAGGCGATCTCGCCGCCGGCCATCACCTCGCTTTATCAGAAGCGAACGGCCCCTGGAGGGGCCGCTCGCTCCCAGACACACAGGGGCACGCGCACTCATGGTGTCATCGCGCCCCCTCTGCGGAGATAACGATTCGCCCAAGCTTCAGCTTGCGTGCGGACGCGAAGGTCCTATATCCGCTTGCATGGAAAGCAGCGGTCTTCACGGGATACTGCGGGGGCGATGTCGGAGGAGAAGGTCGAGACCGTGGAGGCGATGAATCACGCCCTCAACCAGGACGATGGCGAGCCGTGCCGTTAAAGCAATAGACGCCTACCAGCGCCGTCATCGCGGGCTGGGCTTCCCCATCGCCGTGGTCTACAAATTCGCCGACGATCAGGGTCCCTACCTGACAGCGCTGATCACCTACTACGGGTTCCTGTCGCTGTTCCCGCTGCTGCTCCTGCTTGTGACGATCCTCGGCTTCGTGCTGCAGGGGGACCCCCACGTGCAAGACAAGGTGGTCAACTCGACGCTCGCCGAGCTCCCGATCATCGGTAGCCAGCTGCGCGAGAACGTGCACTCGCTCAAGGGCAGCGGCGTTGGACTGGCGATTGGGATCGTGGGCACGCTCTACGGCTGCCTGGGCGTAGCCGGCGCCACTCAGAACGCGTTCAATCGTGCATGGGCCGTGCCCCGCAACAAGCGGCCAAACCCGCTTGCACTGCGCCTGCGCAGCCTTCTATTGCTGCTTGTGCTTGGGACCGGTGTGGTCGTCACTACGGCGCTCTCCGGACTGACCACAGCAGCGGGCTCCTTCGGGGCGACCTTGGGTACTGGGCTACGCATCGCCGCGATTCCCATGGCCACACTCGTCAACGTCGGGCTCTTCATGCTGGCGTTCCGGGTGCTTACGTCCAAGGAGGTGCCCGCCCGCGAGTTGCGCATCGGTGCCGTCGTAGCCGGCATCGGCTGGGAGATCGTGCAGATCCTTGGCACCTACTTTGTCGCCCACGTGCTGAAGGGAGCCCCCGAGGCGTACGGCGTCTTCGGCCTGGTGCTTGGTCTGATCGCGTGGATCTATCTGCTGGCGCTCGTGATTGTGTTCGCGGTCGAGGTCAACGTCGTCGGCCAGAGGCGCCTGTGGCCCAGGGCGTTGCTGACGCCCTTCACCGATCATGTCCGGCTGACCTCAGCCGATGAGCGCGCCTACACCGGATATGCCGAGAGTGAGCGGCACAAGGGGTTCGAAGTAGTGGATGTCGGCTTCGAGCGGCCGGAAGAGGAGGAGAGCGGCGAATCCGGGCGCAGATGAGCGGTGCGTTCAGTCCCTGAACCTGCCCCGTCCGCACGTGGTGCATAAGGGGGTTGATTTTGGGTAGAGTCTTCTCGCGCGGCTCCGGCTTCCGGTTCCCCCTATTCGGAATCGGTTGTGCGGCAAAGGATTAATCCGCCATCCGGTTTGCCGCTGGGAGTCGGGTCGCGCGTTTACGGGGTTGAACAAAACCGGCCGGGAGGCCCCCTCAGTTCGATTCGTTCCCTCGGTGCCGCGAGAGGCCGCCCCGAACGACAGGAGGTGCGGGGAGTGTCTACGCCGTTCTGAGAACTCTTCGTGCCAGGGAAGCAGAACCCGCAATCTCCTGGGTTTTCCACCTCGCTACCTGATGTGAGCCCCTGGACATCTGTTGTTTGAGACGAATGCTCGTTGTTTCAGATGAATGCTCCGGTACGGTCGCTGGGCCGTTCGACGGGATCTCTGCCATTTTCTCCACCTTTCGCGCGGCCTTAGCGTCGATCGACTCAGAGCAGCGATTCGGAGCGCCGAGAACGGAACGACCAAATGGATCATCCTCGACCTGGAGGAACTGACCTTCATGGACTCGACGGGTCTCAACGCGTTGCTTGAGGCACGACGAAGACCAAGTCTCAACGGCGACCGTCTCCGGTTCGTTCACTCAAGGCATGGCCAGGTCAAAAAGCTCTTGTCGATCACGGGGACGAGCGAGACTCTTTCCTAATCGAAGGTTGAGGCCGCGCCTTTCGATTCGTGAATCTCTAGCGCGTTGGGCGGATCCCGGTGCCACGCTGGCGCGGACGCCGCGTTCGAGCCGCTCCCTGGTTACATCCGCAGCTTCTCAAGGCCGCCGCTACCGCCCTCGAGCGCGTCGAGGTCGCATCGTGAAGGCTGAGCGACCGGACTCGAACCGGCGACCACCTGGACCACAAATCGCGCTCAGGAGGCGAATCGAGGTCAGCTGAGGTCGGCTCAGTTCACCTGAGTTTCGCTCAGTTCGCTCACTTCCGCTCCGTTTAGTACCCCGTGTAGTACCTCATTTGGAACTACGGAATACCGGACACTGCGCGGCCCTGCCGTGCTCCGGCTTTCACGCGGGAGCCGCATCGCGACCCAGCGCCGGGCAGAGTGCCGCTTTGCATGGAAAGCAGCGGTGCACGCAACCAGGTGCGGGAGACCGGTCAGATGGGGAGAATGAGACTGCACCATGGCGACCTTTCTTGACGAGTTCCTCCCAACCTATGACGTCTCCGATGCCGTGGGCTGCCTTGTTCAGGCTCCCGTGGAGGTGACCTGGGACGCGCTCAAGAGGGTCGATCTGATCGATGTCGGCCGAAAGAAGCCGCTCGTCGGCCTGCTGGGCGGCATGCGCGCCCTGCCTGACCTCGCTGCCCACCTCCTCCATGGCGAGCGCCCGCCGTCGGCTCCCAAGACGCTGCGGCTTGACGATCTCGCTGGCATGCCGGCGGGCGACGGTGGCTGGGTTCGGCTGGGGGAGCGCCCGCGAGAGGAGATCGCGCTCGGCCTCGTGGGCAAGTTCTGGCGGCCGGTTATCGAGTTCGCGGATGTGGCGCCCGAGGACTTCAAGGAGTTCGACGAGCCGGGATTCGCCAAGACGATCTACTCCCTTGCGACCCGTGAGCTCGATGAGCACACAACGATGCTGAACGGGTCGATGCGGACCGCGACCACAGACGAGCAGGCGCGGCGCTGGTTCAGGCGCTACTGGACCTTCGGCGTCGGCCCCGGCGCTCATGTCCTTGTAAGTGCTCTGCTCGAGGTGGTTCGCGATGACGCCGAGAGCCACGATGGGAGCAGTTGATCTCTACTGGCTTCCCCTGGGTGCTGGCGGTCATTTTGTTCGACTCAATGGGCGCGTCTACGAGGCAATCGCGGCCCGTGTGCGACACCGCCCCCCATCTGACCTCTACCACTCGGCCCTTCAGATCCACCTGGAGTCGGATACCTGGGTGATCGAGCAAACGGCGGTTCCCGACCTGAGCGGCGAGCAACGCGGGGTCGTGGCCGTCGGCCCTGTGGGCAGCCGGCTGCTCAGCCGCTTCCGGATCTTTCGTTACGAGATCCGCCTATGGCCCGGCGGCCGAATACCTGATGTGGCAGGGGCAGTCGACAGCCCAAGGGAGCTCAGCCGTGACGAGGGCTGCGCCCGGCGTGTCCTCGATGTTGCCCCAAAGATCCCGACCCCAGCATGGGGACGAGACGAACTCGGCGCCGGCGAGATGTGGAACTCCAACTCGGTCATCGCCTGGATCCTCAGCGCGAGCGGGATTGATGCGGCGGGGATCGCGCCACCGCCGAATGGGCGCGCGCCTGGTTGGAACGCTGGCGTGGCCGTAGCGGAACGCGGCGAAAGTTCCGCCTGGGACGAGAAGCGGTAGCACCGCTTCGCATGGAACGCGACGGTCTCGAGGCTGTGCGCCGCTGCGGGTCTTACCGCTGCTTCTTTCGGCCCTGCTTGCCGAGCGCTAAGTCGATGGGCGCGGTGTCGGAGATCGAGCTGCCGGCGACGGCACTCTGGGCTCGTACGAACTTCGCTTTCTTGCGCCTTGCCTTGTTCGTCGGACGGCGAATCTTGCCGACTGTGCAGTCAGCGGCGGCCAGCGCTTGCCTGGCAGCTCCGATCTTCTTGCCGGTCAGCGCCGGGACGATGCAGTAGCGGACGTCGGCGTTGAAGCCGATCTCTCCGTTGGCGCCGTAGGGGTTCGTATAGGGAACGGTGTCGCCGTCCGCGAGCGCAGGATTCCAGTCCGTATAGGTCGCGCCGGTGGCGGTCCTGAACCCGATTGTGTCCGAGTTGTTCGTGTTGTCGTAGCCAACGATCTGGCCGGTCCTGATCGGCAGGTTGGCCGGGAAGGTCTCAGTTGCGTTGGTTGTGGGGGTCTGCGGTGGGCCGGTGCCCGCGCCGGTGTAGGTGATGCCGCTGACCGGTGTCAGCACACGCAGGCGGAAGGGGCCGCCGGTGGCCTGGACGATCCGCCAGCGCACGATCGTCCCATCGGCCGGGGAAGTCAGGTTCGCCTCTGGGGGCAGACTTACGTTTGCCCAGGTACCGGCCAGGCCTGCGATTCCCGAAGAGAACGTTCCGGTCAGCGGGCTTCCGATCGTGACCGTCGCCGCCCGCGCCGCTGACGCGGCTAGTAGCGCCAGCAGGACCGCAAGCGCAAGTAGGATGCAGAGCTGGCCGCCCGAGCTCCTCCGCGCTCCCCCTATGAAGTCTCCTCGCTCGATAGCCCGGACCCTACGCGTCGTTTTCCCAGGCAGCAAGACGACAATCGGGTAGGCGGACGAGTAGCCGCTTTGGACGAAAAGCATCTCCTCCGTACCCGACCACGGAGGAAGCATGCTCGAGCTCAAAGATCACCTCACCGCCACGTCACACCAGGTCATCGCCAAACGGCGACCCGGGAACAAGGGACGTCGTTATCCGGCTGCCCCGCCTCGGGTCGAAGAGATCGTTGCGGTCATGAGGCAGGCGGGAGCCGATCTATACGGCCGCCGGCTGCGGGGACTGATCGTCGTGCGCTGGCGAGCAGGTCTTCGTATCTCCGAGGCGCTCGCCCTAGAGGCCGGCGTACGGCGGCGTTTCGCTCCATACCAGCTGCGCCACGCCCGCGCCGTCGAAATGGCCAGGGAGGGCGTCCCGCCGAACGTCATCCAGCGCCAGCTGGGACATGCCAACCTCGGGGTCACCTCGATCTACCTGCAGGGCATCGATAGCGGCGAGATCATCGAGACGGTCCGCACCCGTCGCGCTCCGGTGATCCCGGCTGCGGCGGCACTTGCCCGCTAGTGCTTTTCGTCCAAAGCACTACTCCGACAGCCCGGCGGCTTCGAGGGCTTCGGCTCGGTTGGTGAAGCCTTCAAGCCGCGTTGCCTTGCCATCACGAAACGTCCATAGCTGCGCCCAGTACGCCTCGACCTCAACGCTGCTGCCCTTGCCGCGACCACGCGCGGTGATGAGGACCAAGACCCGATCCTCTTGAACGGCGACGAACCTGTCGGCCTCCCATCGGTACTCGTCCCAGGCCGCCAGGAAGGTTCGCATGCTTGCCTCGACCGCAGACAAGCCTCGGCCGCGCCCCTTTGGGATATCAGGCATGTCTCCTGCCCACACCACCTCGACGTCTGGATCGAAGACGTCCGGCGTCCAGAAGTCGCCAGCTCCCCACCTCTCGTAAACCGCTTTCAGCGCCTCGACGTTCTCCTCCGACATCGCCCACGCATTATCTCTCGGCGGACTCCCGCTTTCGGTGCAAAGCAGCGGGTTCAAAAGGGGGTGTCCCACATACGACGGGTGGGGCTAAGGGGCCGAAGAGTGCTGGCGTCCCACTCTGAGAGCCCGGCGGCTTCCGCTGCCCGGGCCTTATCAGCCTGGTCATCGATTCTGGCGACCGCGCCGTTTCGCAGGGCCTCGAAGTAGCCTCGGACCAGCTTCACCTTCTGCTGCGACATCGTCCGAGGAGTTCGTTGCGTATGGGGTGCCAAGGCTTTCATCGTTCTCCTCTGTATGGCCGGTCCGATCCCGGCTCCTCGCGGAACGAGGCTCGCGTCGCGAGCCTCGTCATCGACTCCAAACCTGATGCGCGGATCTTCCCCGCCGGACCTCCTCCCCACTGTGGGTGTCAGCACATTGCGAGGTCCAGTGTGCTGAGTCGCACGGTGGCGGAGGCGACGCCTAGCGCCGGCCTTCCTCGTCTGTCGTGTAGACCGCTGCTTTCCATGCAAAGCAGGACCGCTGCTTCTCGTCCAAAGCAGTAGCCCGGCTGCGTGTCCCGATGGCCTGGACTCGATTCCCTGAGGGGGTTAGGGTCGCCCGCAATGACGACGATCCGAGTCACCACCGAGACCCCTTTGGCCCCGGAGCAAGTGCTTAGGGCTGCCAGAGACTTCTCGTCGCGGCGCGCAGAGGTGTTTCCGGCCGTCTCGATGGAGCGCATGGAGGTGCACGAGCTCGGCGACACCTCAGCCGACGTGACGGAGGGCACTTCCACGGGCATCGGAGCGAACTGGGAGCGGTGCGACTACGACTGGTCCCGGGAAGGGATCGTCACCGCGACGGTGACGGACTCAAATGTCTATGCGGTGCCGGGAAGCAGCTGGGAGATCACCGCGCGACCGAAGAACGGCGCGACCGAAGTCGAGATGGCTTGGATCCGCGAGTTCCGGCATGGCCTCCGCGGACGACTGTTCGGAACAGCCTTCCGTCTGTTCGGTAACCGCATCTTTCGAGGGTACGGTCACGACGTCATCGAGAACCTGGAGAGGCTCGAAGGTCCGGGCAGCTCTTGAGACCGCCGCTTTCCATGCAAAGCGGATAGCCGCTTCTCGTCCAAAGCGGCTATCAGGGCGGCACGCCGCGATCCCTTCGGACATCCCAAGATCCGGCTCCCTGTAGGTTCAGCCGACAACCTCGTCTGACGTAAGGAGAGCGCTATGGCCGAGATCGTGTATGCCCTTCGGATCCTGCCCGGGAAGGAGGATTTTTATCGCCAAACGACGGACGAGATAGCGGGCGCTCGCCGGGATGAATATGCGGCCGCGATAAAAGACGCCGGAATGACGCGCCAAGCCGTCTGGCATCAGCAGACGCCACGTGGCGACAACCTTTCCGTCGTTTACATCGAGGCAACCGATCCCGATGCCCCCCAGCGCTTTGTCTCGTCTGATGCGGAGATCAGTCGGTGGTTCGTGCAGCGGATGCAGGAAGCATATGGACGCGATGTCTCGCAGTCGCCTCTTCCGGTCGAGAAGATTCTCGACTTCCGCGTCTAACGGGTGAGCGTGTCCGGCCTTTGGTCGTCGCGATCCAGCCGTGGCCCGGTCAGGGCACGGAACTACCGCATTCCATGCAAAGCGAATAGCCGCTTCTCGTCCAAAGCGGCGGTTCGTAACTAGCCCGACAGCCCGGCGGCTCGCCTGGCCTCATCCGGGTCCGCGTACATTCGCATCCGGACGTACTGCCCGTCGCGCATCGTCCAGAGTTGGGCGAAATGCATATCGACCTCTAGACCGGTGGTCTTCGAGCTGCCGTGCTGACGCAGCAGGGCAAGGACCAGGTCAGTCCCCGCGTCGACGAGTTCCTCGAGTTCGACCTCCCAGTCGTCCCAGGCCTCTGTCCAAGAGGCGAGAAACTCCCTCGCTCCGTCAGTGCCCTCATAGATCTTCCGTTCGGGCCATCCCGAGAAGGTCGACATGTCCCAGACGAAGTCCGGATGGGTGCGTTCCTCGACGAACTCCCCTGTCGCCGAGAACTGGGCGTAGCCCTGAGCGACGATCTCGACGTTCTCCTCCGACATCGCCCGCGCAGTATCTCGCGCAAACCGCTGTTTTCCATGCAAAGCGGATAGCGCTTCTCGTCCAAAGCAGCAGTCCCCACGTTCACCGTGCCCGGGTCCAGGTCGCAGACACCACCCGATCGGAGTATGTTCACTGAGTTAGTGGGCATTCGAGACGGATGGTCGGGTTCGCGCTGATCGGGCAGGCGCCCAACTTCGACGTCCCTCGGGCTCGGTGCACAGTCACGCTGCATCCCACTCAAAGGAGTTGCGCATGGACGCAAGTTCCACATCCGCGGACAATCCGACCATCGTGCTGGTGCACGGCGCCTTCGCCGATGCCTCCAGCTGGAATGGTGTCGCCGAGTTGCTCATCCGGCAGAACTACACCGTCGTCGCCCCGGCAAACCCGCTGCGCGGCATCGCTTTCGACTCCGCCTACATCGCCAGCGCGGTCAACCAGATCGAAGGCCCCGTGCTGCTGGTCGGCCACTCGTACGGATGCGCCGTGAACACCAATGCTGCCATTTCCGCCTCGAATGTCATCGGGCTCGTCTACGTCGCGGGCTTCGCCCCGGACGAAGGCGAGCGTCTGGGTGATGTCGAGGAGGGCTCGAAGGACAGTGTCCTGAATTCCGCCCTCGTCCCGCAACAGTATCCGGCCGGGAATGGCGAAGAGACGGCGGTGGAGTTCGCCATCAACCCCGATCTCTTCCGGGAGGCTTTCGCCGCCGACCTGCCCGAGGAGCAGACCGCCGTGATGGCTGCCACCCAGCGGCCTGTCGCTGAGTTGGCCTTCAGCGAGGCGAACGGACCCCCGGCCTGGAAGAAGCTCCCGTCCTGGGCCGTTGTGGCGACCGGCGATAAGGCAGCAGGCGCCGACATCACCCGTTCAATGGCGGAGCGGGCGGGTGCCGACATCGTCGAGGTTGAGGGCTCCCACGTGATCATGATCTCCCAACCACAGGCTGTAGCCGAACAGATCGTGAAGGCCATCGGCGCCGCGGTCTCCGCATGACAGGCCCCGAAAAGCCGGCCGATGAGCTGGCGGAGAAGCTCGAGCGCACCGAGCTCCAGCACAAACCGTCATCGATCCCGGGAAGGGAGATCGTTCAGGTCGGCTACATCCTCGCCGGGACTGTGGAGATGAGAATCAAGGGCCAGCCGACGCTCACGCTGCACGCCGGCGACCATTCCTAATGCCGCCCCGCACGCCTCACAACGCCTTGGATCTAGGCCCGGAGACAGGGAAGATGCTCTCGACCTACATTGTCGAGGTGGGCGAGCCGCTGGCGACCTTCACCGATTGAGGGCTACCGGTTTGCGACCGCGCACACGGGAGACCGCGGTGTCGGGCCGTCTTCAGGACCGCTGCTTTCCATGCAAAGCAGGACCCAAGTGACGACTGAAAATCGTGGTGTCGCCAGTTCGCCTCTGGCCTCGCCATCGCATGGGGATGCGGAAACTGGCACCCTCTGGCCCGCTTGCCTGACGTCTGTCGGGAACTAGGGGCCAACCAGTGATGTCGGGCGCCCTCTAATCGTGCGAGCCCTCGACCGGGAGCGGGCCATCGTCCGCCAAGACATCGCTGAGTTCAGCTGAGTGGAGAACGGAGGCTCCAGGCCATGACTGAAGCAGTCGAGGCGGCGATCGCGGTGAGCGGCCTGCGGGTCTCCCGGGGAGGACGGCGGATCCTGCACGATCTCGACTTCACGGTCGCCCGCGGTCGGATCACCGGCCTGCTCGGGCCGAGCGGCGGCGGCAAGACGACGCTGATGCGCTCGATCGTTGGCGTGCAGATCATCGAGTCTGGCGAGGTGCGCGTGCTCGGCCAGGTCGCGGGTTCCTATTGCGTTCGGTCGAGCACCGGATACGTGACGCAGGCGCCGGCGGTCTATATGGATCTCTCGGCGCGGGAGAACCTGCGCTACTTCGCGCGTGTGCTTGGGGCACCCGCTGAGCGGATCGAGGAGACGCTCGTGACCGTGCAGCTGCAGCAGCACTCCGAGCGTCCCGTACACAACCTCTCCGGCGGGCAGCAGGCCCGTGTCTCGCTCGGCACCGCGCTGCTTGGCAAGCCGGATGTCCTGGTGCTCGACGAGCCGACGGTGGGTCTGGATCCAGTGCTCCGTGAGGACCTCTGGCAAACCTTCCATGAGCTCGCCGAAGGCGGCACGACCCTGCTCGTCTCGAGCCACGTGATGGATGAGGCCGCCCGCTGTGACGACCTGCTACTGCTTCGCGAGGGGCGGCTGCTCGCCCAGCTCACCCCCAAGGAGCTCAGCGAGCGCACGGGCGAGCACGACATGGAGCAGGCCTTCCTGCGCTTGATCGAGCGGGAGGAGGCAGGCGGATGAGCGCGGCCGCCACCGGAGGCACCGCCCTCCGAGTCCTCACACAGCTGCGCCGGGACCCTCGCACGGTCGCGCTGCTGCTGCTCGTGCCGGCGATCCTCGTGACGCTGATCCGTTACGTCTTCGACGCCCAGCCCGAGACCTTCGATCGTCTCGGCGCGCCGCTCATCGGCCTTTTCCCGTTCATCACGATGTTCCTGGTCACCTCGATCACGATGCTCCGGGAGCGGACCAGCGGAACGCTCGAGCGGCTCATGTCGATGCCGATCGCCAAGCTCGACCTGCTGTCCGGCTACGGGATCGCCTTCGGCGTGATGGCGACCCTGCAGGCGGTGATCACCGCGAGCGTCGCCTTCCTGGTGCTGGGGCTCGACGTGGGGGGATCGCCAATCGCGGTCGTCGCGCTCGCGATCGCCAATGCGGTCCTCGGCATGTCCCTCGGGCTCTTTGTGAGCGCCTTTGCGACCACCGAGTTTCAGGCCGTTCAGTTCATGCCGGCGTTCGTCTTCCCTCAGCTGCTTCTCTGCGGCCTGTTCGTCGCCCGGGACCAGATGGCCCCGGTGCTCGAGGCGATCTCCTACGCCCTGCCGCTGACCTACGCCTACGACGCCCTGGCGCGGGTCTCCGCGGGGGGAGACATCGGCGTTAGGGGCTGGGTGGACATCGTCGTGATCGTCGGGGTGACGATGCTGGCGCTCGGGCTGGGTGCGCTCACACTGCGTCGGCGAACACCTTGAATCAATCGTCTTGGAAGGCCAAAGGTGACTGCATCTCACGCCAGGGGTGGCGGGCACCGACGGCCATCGGTGTGCAGCACGGATGCGGAGCGCCCCGGCCGGGTCTACTTTCGCCGGGGTCATGGCCTACCGCCAGCTTCAGCCGCTGAACCGCGGTCGAGCTGCGCGGCGTCGACGGCGTTCGAAGCCGGTCCCGTCCGCGACGCAGCGGCCCGAGCGTCCGCATGTCCCCGCGGACCAGCCGGACCCTCGCCGCTGGGTGATGCTCGCCGTGCTCTGCGTCGCCGTGCTGGTGGTCAACGTCGACGGCACCATCCTCAACGTTGCGTTGCCGACCTTGGTCCGTGAGCTGCACGCCAGCTCGAGCGAGCTGCAGTGGATCGTCGACACGTACGCGATGGTCTTCGCCGGCCTTCTGCTCGTGGGCGGCAGCCTGGCCGACCGGTTCGGGCGCAAGCGGCTCTTCCTGCTTGGCTTCCTCACCTTCGGCGCTGGATCCCTGGGCGCGGCCCTGGCCGGCTCCGTCAACGCCCTGGTCGCCTGGCGCGGGGTGATGGGAGCCGGCGCCGCCCTCACCATCCCCGCCGGGCTCTCGATTCTCGACAACGTCTTCCGCGACCCGCGCGAGCGGGCCCGAGCCGTGGGGATCTGGGGCGGGACAATCGGGGTAGGCCTCGCGATCGGCCCGCTCGCCGGCGGTCTCCTGCTCGCAAGGTTCTGGTGGGGCTCGGTCTTCTTCGTCAACGTCCCGATCCTGATCGCCGGCGGCATCGCCGCCGTGCGCCTGCTGCCCGAGTCGAGGAACGCGCGAGCGGCCAGGCCGGACCCCGTCGGATCGCTGCTCTCGGTGCTCGGCCTCGGGTTGCTGCTCTGGGCGATCATCGAGGCGCCGACCAAGGGCTGGACGTCGGTGGCGGTGCTCGCGGTCGGCGGCAGCGGCCTCGCCATGCTCGGTGCGTTCGTCGCCTGGGAGGCGCACATCTCCCATCCGATGCTGCAGCTCGGCTTCTTCCGCTCGCGCCGCTTCTCCGCCGCGGTCGGCGCGGTCGCGCTCGGCATGTTCTCGCTGTTCGGGGCCGTCTTCGTGCTCACGCAGTTCCTCCAGTTCGACCTCGGCTTCACCCCGCTTCAGGCCGGCGTCAGGATCCTGCCGACCGCCGCGCTGATCGCGGCCGCCGCCCCGCTCTCGACGGGGATCGTGCGGCTGGTCGGCAGCAAGCTGACCGCCCTGGCGGGGCTGGCGGCCGTCGCGGGCGGCCTCTGGCAGGTCTCGGCGGCGTCGACCACGAGCGCGACCTACGGCGACGTGGTGCCGGGGTTGCTGCTGCTCGGCCTCGGGGCCGGCCTGCTCATGCCGACCGCCGCGGACTCGGTGTTGGGATCGGTGCCGCGGCGGGACTCCGGCGTCGGCTCGGCGACCTACGTCGTCGCGATCCAGGTCGGCGGCGCCCTCGGCGTGGCAGTGATCGGCAGCATGCTCTCCACCCGCTACCGTCACCGGATCACCGACGCGCTGGCCTCGCACCACGTCCCGGCGGACGTGATGCACACCATCACCGGGTCGCTCGGCGGCGCGCTCGGTGTCGCCTCCGTCGTCGGAGGAACCACGGGCTCGCGTCTCGGCGATGCCGCGCGCGGCGCCTTTATGAGCGGGACGCACGTGTCGCTGGCGGCGGCCGCGATCGTCGCCGCGGTCGCCGGCCTGCTGGTGCTCGTCGCGCTGCCGTCGTCGCCCCCCGACCGCGCGCCGCGGCGTCCTCGCTAGCCCTTGGCTTCCGTCGCCCGGCTGGGTGGCTAGGCGCAGGCCGCAAACCGCTGCTTCTCGTCCAAAGCGGCGCTTTCGGCAGAGGCTCCCGCTGGGCGGTCAGGCTCCGCATTCATGCGACAAGAGCAAGGTGCGGACCAGCCTCGGGTCGTTGCTGCTCCGCTACTGAGCCAGGCGAGCCGCGCGCTTGGATCGCTGCCTCAAGCGGACCGCGAAGTACGTGATTGCGGCGAGCCCGAGGACGAACATCAATAGCGCGCCAAGGGCGAACAACGTGTCCGAGGTGCTCGGGTCTCCGAGCGAGACCATGCGCTGGAGAATGAACACCGGGATGACAACCCCAACCGGAGTCGCCAGGGTGCCGATGAGGTTCTCGGTGCGGCTCCAAACCGCCGAGCGCTACAGCAAGTAGGCCCACGGTTGCGGCACGGTCCCCGGGGCGGCCGCGAGATAGCTTTCCCTGTGCGGCCGGGCCTACGGCCGGCTCGGATCGCGCTGCTCTGCCCTCATGAACAATCTCAGCCTCGGAGTCATCGCCAGCTCACGCAAGGAGAACGAGCGCAGGCTGCCGATCCACCCGTCCCAGCTCGGGGAGCTCGACGCCCTGCGGCCACGGATCTTCCTCGAGCGTGCCTACGGAGCGCGCTTCGGCGTCGACGACGGCGAGCTCGAGCGCCTCGTGGGCGGCCTGCGCACACGCGAACAGCTGATGCGCGAATGCGATCTGCTGCTGCTTCCCAAGCCGATGCCGGCGGACCTCGCAGAGATGCGCGAGGGCCAGGTGTTGTGCGGCTGGGTCCACTGCGTGCAGGACGAGGAGCTCACCCAGCTCGCGATCGACCACCGACTGACGTTGATCGCCTGGGAGGCGATGAACCACTGGTCGCGCGACGGGTCCTTCGGCCTTCATG
This sequence comes from uncultured Solirubrobacterales bacterium, assembly GCA_963763955.1. Classification (GTDB taxonomy): domain Bacteria; phylum Actinomycetota; class Thermoleophilia; order Solirubrobacterales; family 70-9; genus DASUPK01. The sequence goes on from CAVXQP010000023.1 coordinate 22,147, forward strand.
TCTTCCACCAGAACAATGAGTTGGCCGGATACAGCTCGGTTCTGCACGCGATGCAGCTGAAGGGGATCACCGGCGAGTATGGGCGCCGGCTGCGAGCGGCCGTGATCGGTTTCGGCGCAACGGGCCGCGGAGCGGTGCTCGCCCTCAGGGCGCTGGGCGTCCATGACGTTTCGGTGCTCACCCACCGCGAGGCAGCGGCGGTTGCCGCGCCGATCCACTCGGTACGCCTAATCACCTACACCCGAGATCCCGACCACCCGCTCGCGCTCGACAGCCGCCAGGAGTCGGTGTCCGGGTTCCTCGCTGAACAGGACATAATCGTCAACTGCTTATTCCAGGACACCGAGGCTCCCCTCACCCTCGTCACCAACGATGAGCTGTCGCTGTTTCGCGCGGGGACGCTCTTCGTTGACGTTTCCGCCGACGTAGGGATGGGCTTTGAATGGGCGCGGCCGACCAGCTTCGAGAAGCCGATCTTCGAGCTCGGCGACGGCCTGAGCTGCTATGCGGTCGACCACAGTCCCTCGTTGCTCTGGAACTCAGCGACCTGGGAGATCAGTAGGGCGCTGATCCCCTATCTGCGCCCGCTATGCGAGGGCCCCGAGGTCTGGAGGCGGGAGGAGACGATCCGCCGCGCGATTGAGGTCCGCGACGGGGTCGTTCAGAACCCCCGGATTATCTCCTTCCAGCGGCGCGCCGAGGACTACCCTCACGACCGGCTCTGAGCACTCGCAGCACGGAGCGTGCGACGCGAACGGCGCTGAGCGGTTGAGCATGCGGGTCATGCAAAGCCAAGTGCCCGGGCTTTCACGAGTTGCACTCTCTGTTCAAGAGTCTGACCCTCCCTCGGCTGGAGATCGGGATCTCGGGCCGTTAGGCGCGGCTCAGCGCGATGTGGCTTGACGACCTGCTTTTCGTCCAAAGCGGCTATTCCGACAGCCCGGCGGCTTCGCGGGCGCTCTTCTAGCTTCGGTTGACGTAGGCGAGGCAGAGCCCTTGATTCGCGAAGCCGAACTGCTTCCAGCCGTCACCCTTGCATTGCTGCGTCGTGGTCGGCGGTGGCGGCGCATCGACCACCTTGATGTCGCCGCCGGTCAATGGATGTTTCTCGAGCGAAAGAACCGGAGAACAGTCGGTTGGCGCTCGGTCAAACGCGCCAAAGGTGAAAGTGTCGGGCTGGTCGTCAACCACCCGGAAGGTCAGGATGCGTCCGGCGAACTCCATCTGGTCTTGGAAGTTGAAGGTCGCGGTGTTTCCGCTCACGGCGAGGCACGTCACTGGCCCCCCGATCTGAGCTGCGCCAAAGAAGGTGTTGAGCCTGACCAGGCCGCTCGGATTCTCGCCGCTCGAGCCGCTTGTGGCGTTGAGATCAACGATCGTGAAACCAAAGAACGTGAGGGGGGTCTCGACGGCGGGTCCACCGGTCAGGACCACCGAATCCTGGAACGTCGGCGCCGGTGGCGCGGCGTTCGAGACGCTGGGCAAGGCCAAGGCCGCTCCCACGATCGCCGTGGTCAGGATCAGCTTCAGCTTCATGGTGGCTCCTCTAGATCCAAGTCCCTGGTGGTTCGTGGTCTAGCACTACGAATGGGCGGGTTCAAGAGAGAGGACGTTCTCCTCCGACATCGCCCACGCAGTATCCCCCGGCGTAGGGGAGGGTGCCAGCCCAGGATTGCCCGCTCAGAAAACCGCCGGGTGACCCCCGGCCCACTTCCGCGCCGGCTCTTACTGCGTCGGGATTGGGAATCGGATCGAGAAGCCCGCCTTGCACATGAACTTGCCCGCGGTTCGCTTCTTGACCTTCACACGCACCGAGCTTGTCCCGGCCGGGAGATTTTTCGGAAGGTGCCCCGACAGGTTCCAGTTTCCGAACATGTTGTTCTTCTTGGTCGTGTGCTCGTCGATCGCCGTGATCACGTTGCGATGGGGGTCGAGGACCTGCAACTTCAGAACCCTTTGGGGCTTGCACGCGGTGGCCGTACGGAGGTCGCCCTTCGCCTTCACCTCGCCACCCGGGTTGAACGTCGGGTCGTCTCCGAAGAAGTTGACAAACGTGTCCTTCTTCTTTGCGGCCAATGCGGCGACGCTGAATACCCCGAGGCAAAGGGTCGCGACTGCGATCAGTACAAAGGTCGTCTTTCCTGCCGTTCTCATCTCTCTCCTCCGACGGTCTGGATCCTACCCCGGCCCACCGCCCACGCATTCATCTCGCGGGGGGAGGGTCGGAGGCTGTGAGGCACGATGCCGCTGACCGACCTGGGCGGCTGTACACACCAACCAGGTTTTAACCGAGGAGATTCACCATGAGCAAAGGCAAGTGGCAGAAGGGCAAGATCACCGGGGACCAGGAGATCCTCTCGCGAGACGAGGCCCTCCGCATCCTCTCCGAGCAGGCGAAGAACGGCTCGGTGACCGCCGCAGTCGCGCTCGAGCGAGCGCTTCGGACGAAGCCACCGGCGGAAGAAGACGTGGACGATGAGCTCGCCCGCATCCTGGGCCAGTGACTGGTCGTAGCAACCGCCGCATTCCATGCAAAGCGCCGCTTCTCCTCCAAAGAGGCGGTTTCTTCGCGGGCCCTCGTGCCTACTCCGACAGCTCGGCGGCTTCGAGGGCCTCGAGAGCGCCTTCCTCGTCGAAGAAGACGCCCCACCAGGCGCACTCTCCCTGTCGCCAGCGGCTGGCTGCCCAAAGCACATCTTCAAAGGACGGCCCCCCGGGGCCGTGGCCGTGTTGGCGCACGTTCGCCAGCACCCGATCAGCCCCAAGGTCGCGCATGTCGAGGACCTCGACGGTCAAGTCAGCTCCCTCGATCAGCGAGTCCCACAAGCGACGGATTCCATCGTGGCCGTCGGAGATGGGGCCCGCCTGGGGCTGGAACCTCACGTCCTGAGCCATCAGCGACAGAAACCCATGCAGGTCCCTTCGGTTGAACATCTCAGAAGCGCGGCGGGCCAGTTCGACGTTCTCCTCCGACATCGCCCCCGCAGTATCTCGCGACCGAGGCGGAGGATCGGAAACCGCGCCGGACGAGCCAGGGTGCGAGTGCCACATGAAGTTCGCGTTAATGCTCAGCACGCTCGATTTCGACTCCGCGATTCGCGGGTATCTACGGCCCCGCTTGCTCTTCGGTTTCTAGGGAGCCGGAAACGCGGGACAGGAGTCGTCGAGGGTGCCCGCCGGGGGTCCAGGGGCACTCCCGGCGCTCCTTGCATTCAGCCGCGGGGGAAGGGGCTATCTCGCTTCAGGACTCTTTGGGGAAATGCTGGACCTTGACGTCCGAACTCGGATAGAGCGTGGTGGTCGTTCCGTCCTCCCAGCGAACGACGAACGGGGGTCCACCGTCATCGCCGTGGACTTCAAGGATCTCGCCGTCACGTTGGGCTTCGCCCTGATGGTGGCCCTCCACCACCAGCCGATCGCCCGGAGCCGCCCGAAGCTCACCGGGGCTTTTCTCAGTCATGGATGGCCTCCTTCTCGCTGTCGGCTCAACCGTAGTAGCTCAGGGGTGGGAAAGTGAGCTACCTCGACCGCTTCGTCGGCTTCTGCCGCTCGCAAGCGCGGAGTTCATCGCCTCGTAGCTCGTGCGCATGGTCTCGACGTTCTCCTGCGACATCGTCTACCCCTCAAGCCCGGCGGCTTCGAGGGCCTCGTCGCGATGGCGGAAGAAGTCCAGCTTGCGCACTCGTCCATCCCGGATGGTGAAGACCTGAAAGAACTGGGATTCGACTGGCAGGCCGCTCTCTCGGGCTCGTCCCGTTTGGCGGACTGTGGTGAGGACGCGATTGCCCGGTGCCTCGATGAACTCAAGCGGCTCCCAGACGAAGTCGATCCACTTGCTTTGCACTTGCTTGGTGGACGCGAAGACCTCGGGGACACCCCGATGGTGGTCTGGCTTAGGCAAGTCCCGCTCGGCAGGCCAGTCGTATTCGAACTCGGGATCGGCGAGTGCAGCAAGGGCTTTCTCGGCCCCTTCGCCGCGCATGAATGCGTTGAATGCGTCGAAACCCTTGCGTACGACCTCGACGTTCTCCTGCGACATCGCCTACTCCGACAACCCGGCGGCTTCGAGGGCCTGGGCTCTATCCCAGAAGAGCTTCCCCTTGGCGACCTTGCCGTCAACGAGCCAGAACACGTACCAGGCGCGGGCATCAAACTCGGCGCCGCTCGACGTGCCACGGAAGGTGCCAAACACCCCGAGGAGGACGCGGCCACTGCTCCCCTCAGTGATCTCCTCGACCTCGGCACTCGCGATCTGCCCGACATCGATGAATTTGTCCCACCACTCGCGCACACCGGTCCGGCCTCGATAGATCCGCCGGATTCCCGGCCACCCTTCGCGATCATCCCATTCGACGCTGGGGGTCATAAAGGCCACGAACGCATCTGGATCGCGTCGGATGACGGCGTCGAGCATCCGCCGCACGATCTCCACGTTCTCCTCCGACATCGCCCAGGCAGTATCTCGTGAAGACCGCTGCTTTCCATGCAAAGCGGTGGCTTAAGCTGGCGCTCCCGCTTCTCACGCGATGCGCTAGCGACGCGATGGCCGCGTTAGCATCGCGGCGATGCACCACATGCGCGTTCTTCGTCCCGCCGAAGGCATTTTCGCCTTCTACGACGGACGCGTTGACGGCTATCGCTTTGCGGATGGCCCGAACTGGGTGGACGACGGAGGGCTGTCGCTCGGCATCGCGAGCTATGCCGTAGTCGCTGATGCCGAGGCGGTCGTCTACGACACGCACGTCTCGGTCGAGCATGCGCGTTACATCCGCCAGGCCCTCGAGGACGGGGGCGTGCGGAAGTTCACCGTTGTTCTCAGTCACTGGCATCTCGATCACGTCGCCGGCACCGCCGCCTTCGAGGACTGCGAGGTCATCGCATCCGAACGCACCGCCGACCTGCTCAGGCGGTTCAAGTCCGCGATCGAACGAGGTGAGCACGAGGGACCGCCCGGGATCGATCCACTGATACTGCCCACACGGGTGTTCGGGGATCGTCTGCGTCTGGTGATCGGCGGCGTGCAACTCGACCTGATCCACACGAACATCCACAGCGACGACGCGACCGCCGTCTGGCTGCCCGAGCAGAGGCTGCTGCTCTGTGGAGACACGATGGAGGACACGGTCACGTACGTCGATGAACCGAAGAGCTTCGGTGTGCACCTCGCCAATCTCGCGAGGCTCCGGCGGTTGTCTCCAGAACGCATCCTGCCCAACCACGGCGATCCCGACGTCATCGCCCGAGGCGGGTACTCGAGAGATCTGATCAACGCTACAGAGCAGTACATCCATGCGCTCGAGGGCTGCCGGAGCGAGCCGCGATTGCGACACGCCAGCTTGCGGGAATTGATCGCTCCCTCGCTCGAAGCCGGATCGATCCACTACTTCGCCCCCTATGAGGCGGTCCATCGGGAGAATCTCGAGACCGTCCTTGCCGCCACATGAGCGAGCATCCAGGTCCGTTTCGCCGCGAGAGGAGCGCTCAAAGAAAAGCGCTCCTTTCCATGCAAAGCAGTAGTGCCCGGCCCTCCAGGTGTTCGGTCCTTCTTCCTCAGGGTTGGCGCTGCCGCCCCTGATGGTGCGGATGCCGGGCCACTAGGTCCCGCTCGGGACTCTAGATCGTCAGGGCGAGCGCCCCGCCCAGCGCGGCGAAGCCAAGGACGGCCCAGGCGACGTAGTCGCCGATCTGGCCGGAGTGCAGCCGGCGCAGGCGGAGGAGGGCCGTGTGCAGGGGGCTCGACGGATGAACGCGGTGGGTGAGCGGCCGACTCCGGCGGAGCAGGACCACGGCGGTCACGATCGATCCAACCGAAGTGAGCAAGCCGAGCGCGACGGAATCCAGTCCGATCGCAGGATGCTCGGCAGGTGGCAGCGGTGGCAGCCGATGCCCGAGAACGGCCGCGACGTAGAGCGTCCGGTCGGTGAACCGGGAGGCGGCGTCCTGGACGTGGTGGACGAAGCCGGGGAGCGCGCCGAGCGCCAATCCGGCCACGATCAGGATGGTCGCGGCGACCATGACGACGGTGGGCGTGTAGTCGGGTGTCCCTGCGAACTCGCTCACCTCCGGTTCCTCCTCGATCGCCTCGGCGCCCACGCCGCGCCCGAGGAACACCCGGCCGGCCGCCCGCAGCAGTGCCCCCGAAGTGAGGACCGTCGCGACGACGAAGACGGCGATCACCCATCCGTAGCCCACGTCGCTCGCAGCGTGCTCGACCAGGGACTTCCCGGCGAAGGCGCCGAGCAATGGGGTGGCGGCCAGTCCGATCGCCCCGGCGACGAACAGGAGGGCGACCAGTTTGGGGACCCGTCCGCCCTGCCCGTGGAGGTGGAGCTCCTGAACGGTCGCGCAGCGGTGGATCAGGATGCCGAGACAGACGAACAGGCCGGCTCGTAGCAGGCCGTCGGCTGGAACCAGCAGCGCCGCACCGGAGAGCCCCCCGGGCGTCAGCAACCCCACGCCGATCATCGCCAACCCGACCTGGCTGACCGTGACGAACGCCATCAGGCGTTTGAGGTTCGCCTGGAACAGGCACATGACCGCGCCGAGCAGGGCGGTCACGACCGCGAAGCTCACCAGAACGGTCCGGATCCCGTCCGCGTGGGCGGCGAGCGGCCCCTCGAAGACCGTCCAGTAGATCCGCGCGACCGCGTAGATCCCGAGGTCGCTCATCACGCCGGTGAACACGATCACGGCCGGGGTCGGCGCTACGGTGTAGGCATCCGCGAGCCAGAAGTGGAAGGGCACGATCGCGGCCTTGACCATGAAGCCGCCGACGATCATCGCGAAGGAGACGATCACGAGGCCGTCGGCGGGATGTCCTGCGAGCACCACGCCGACCTGGGCCATGTTCAGCGCCCCCGTCCGCCCGTAGAGCAGCGCGATCCCGAACAGGATCATCATCGCCCCGACCGAATTGGTGACGGCGAAGCTGAGCGCGCCCTGCAGCGGGCCCCGGCGCTCGATGCGGTAGGCGGTGAGCGCGTAGGCGCTGACGCTCATCACCTCGAAGAAGACGAAGAGGTTGAACATGTCGCCCGTCAGCGCGAACCCCGCCAACCCCCCGAGGAAGACGAGCAGCAGAGCCGCGAATGTCGGGCCCTTCGTGTCGAAGTAGTGCCAGGTGAACAGGAGGGCGGTCCCGACCAGCGCCGCCGCCAGGGTCGCGAGACCGGCCCCCAGCGGATCGAAAGTCATCGTCACGCCGATCTCGGCTCCGCTCGGCAGCGGGCGCCAGTTCCCCAGGTAGGAGACCACCGGCGCGTGCGAGCCGATCGCGTCGATCAGGAGGGCGCCGCAGAAGATCGTCACCGCGGTGGCGACCACGAGTGCGATCAGGTCGTCGCGCGTCCTCCAGGGCCTCAGCGCCGCCAGCACGGCGGCGGCGAGGAAAGGAACTCCGACGGCTAGGGGAGCGACCTCGCCCATCGATCCTGTCCCGTCAATCCCGCAGCGGGTCGAGCTCGTCCGGGTTGAGGGTGCCGAACCGCTTGAACGCCTGCACGGCGATCGCGAGCAGGAGCGCCGTCACCGTGCCGCCCACCACGACGTCGGTCAGCGTCAGCGCCTGCACCACCGGATCCACCGCGGGCGTGCCCAGCGGGACGTCGGCGAAGACCGGCGCGACGAATCCCTTGTGGAACCCGATCCCCAGCAGGATCAGATAGGTGGACGACTGGGCGACGCTGAGGCAGATGACAAGGTGGATCAGGTGACGGCTGGTGACCACCCCGTAGAGGCCGACCAGGAGCACCCAGACGGCGACGATGTAGGGCGCGACGGTCATCGCGGCGGGCCTCTCCTTACGATCAGCAGCTGGTCGAGGAACGCCGAGAGCAGCAGCACGAAGCCACCGGCGATCTCGAAGCCCACGGCGAAGCTGAGCAGCGGGATCGTCCCGGCCGAGACCAGCTCCCCCGGCGTGCGGATGGGGAGGAAGTTGTCGAGGAACGCGGCGCCGAAGAGGATCCCGCCGATCCCGATCAGGACGAAGGCCCCGGCCCCCGCCGCTTTGGCCCCCTGGACCAGCGTCAGTGGGCGGACGCTGCGCAGCGCCACGTACTCCCCGCCGATGTACACGAGCAGCAACGCGGTGGCGGCGATCACCCCGCCCTGGAAGCCGCCCCCAGGGGTGAGGTGCCCGTGCGCGGTGATGTAGATCGAGAGCAGCACCGTGAAGGGAACGAGCAAGAGGGTGAGAAGGCGAAGCGCCGCGCTGGTGGGAGGTGGGCGGCGCTGCGGGGCGTCGTCGTCGATCTCCCCCTCGGTCTCGTCGCGCGTCTCCCTCAGAAGGATCCCCAGCCCGAGCACTGCCGCGAAGAGGATGAACTCTTCACCCAGCGTGTCGAACCCCCGGTAGTCGAAGTTGACGCCCGTGACGACGTCGGTGGTGCTCCGCTCGGGAACTGCCAGGCGATTCAGCAGCTGGCCGTAGAGCGGGGAGTTCGTTCCGAAGTGGGGAAGCCCGGTCAGGCCCCAGATCAGGAGCGCCGCGATTCCGGCGCCGCCGAGGAGGAACATCCCCCGGCGCGCGGCAAACGAGATCTCGCCCGGCCGGCGCGGGTGGTCTGGGTTCCGCTTGCTCACCGCCGGGTCTTGGCGATCGCCAGCAGGATGATCGTCGGCATCGCCACCGCGCCGATGACGATGTTCGAGAGCGCGACGTCGGGAGCCTGGTAGCTGAAGAAGAGGATTCCCAGCGTGAGCCCGTAGAGGCTCGCGACGACCGCCTGGCGGGTCGGGTCGCGCGCCGCCACCACCGCCCACGCACCGAGCGCGACGATCAGCAGCGCCGCGATCTGAACCGCCTCGAGCGCGTCGTTCACTGGATACCGCCCCGCTGGCGGACGCGCGTGGCGCGCGCTGTCGCGTGCACCAGCGCCGGCCCGAGCACGATGATCAGCGCGGCGGTCATCGCCGCCTTGATCCCGGCCTGCGAGAAGGCGCCGAAGTGGATGGCGATCGCGATCGCGATCGCGATCGGCGTGAAGGTCGAGGCGGGTCCCGTGAAGTGGAGGCGCGCGTAGGTGTCCGCTCCGACCAGGATGCCTACCACCGAGGTGAGCTCCATGCCGACGCCGAAAGCCAGCAGGGCGATCACGAGGATGTCGGCGACGCTCACAGCCAGCGCTCCAGGAAGCGGGCATAGGCGAGCCCGCCGGCGAAGCTGAGCACCGCGGAGACGATCGCCAGGTCGAAGAAGGGCTCGCGGCCCGTCCCGGCGGCCAGCAGGAGCAGGACGAGGGTGGAGATGTCGCCGCCGACGTTGAGGGCGATCAGCCCGTCCTGCGGCTTCGCCCTGACGGAGAAGATCACCAGCGGCCCGATCTGGACGAGCAATACCGCCGCGGCGACCAGGTAGTAGGAGCTCACCGGCGTTCCGGGTTGATCAGCTGATGGACGAGCATCTCCTTGCCCTCTGGGTCGATCTCGAGCACGTAGCTGTTGGGAGGGAAGGAGAGGCCGGCAGTGAGCAGGGCTCGCTTCGTCGCGGCCTTGCTCTCGTCGTCAGGAAGCGTGACCGGGACCTGGCGGAAGCTGCCGCGCTTCGCGGTCCCGCCAGCCAGCTGGCGGAAGAGCTCGCCGAGTACCCAGCCGCTTTCGACCACGGTCTGCCAGGGGAGCTTCCAGGCCGGCAGGACCCACTCCCACCGCGGGCGGAACTGGAAGATGCGCTGCCGGCCGAGCGCCACTGCCGCCGTCGCCGCCACGGCCGAGGCGGCCAGGCCGAGTATCTGCTCGGCGATCACGAATCCGTCGATCAGCAGGAACCAGACGAGGTTGAGCAGCACGAACCACGCGATCCAGGCACGGACCATGAACGCGTTCTACTGGCCGCGCCAGACGCCCAATTGCGCGTGTGGGTAGCGTGGACCGGGTGCTGACCGACTACCACCTGCATCTGCGGCCTGACGAGGTCGGGTCCGCGGAGGAGTACTTCACCCAGTTGTTCGGTTCTTCTTCCTCAGGGTTGGCGCTGCCGCCCCTGATGGTGCGAATGTCGGGCCACTAGGTCCCGCTCAGCACGATCGGGCCGAACTGCTGCTTTTCGTCCAAAGCGGCTACCGGTAGTGGAGCCTCATGGCTAGGGCGCCGCGGCCGCTCGTCTGAGGGTGTGCATGTTCCACCCGAGCGCGGACATGCCCACGCCGTTGACGATGAAACCGATCCCGACGAGCACGGCGAGTGTCGCGTAGCCGATGTTCGGATTGGAGACGATCACGATCCCGGCGATCAGCTCGACCAGGCCGGCGATCATGTTCCAGCCGCGATCCTCGACCCTCTCGAAGGCGGCGACGAAGCGGATCACGCCGACTGCGATCAGCCAGATCCCGATCAGCAAGGCCACGAAGACGACCCCCTGGACCGGGTGGCGGATGAGGAGGACGCCGACGATGGCGGTGAGGGCCCCGAGCAGGGCGACCATCCCGCGGTTCTCGGTGCAGTGCATGAGCGAGGCGGCCAGCTCGAGAATGCCGTCGATCAGCGCGAAGATCCCACGATCACCGCCAATGTGGCCAGGCTGTCGCCGGGCTTGAAGAGGGTTGTTATCCCACCGCGATGCTGAGCAAGCCGACTAGGAGAAGCAGCCACCAGCCTCCAGTGGCCACACGCACGTCCTCCTGCGCCAGGGTCTCGTCAGCCATGGTTCACCCCATACGCATATCTGGAGTCAACCGTGATCGCTCATTCTTCTTCTCCTTTGTCGCGGCTATTCCGCCGGCTGTGCCTCTGGCGGATCATCTTTGTGACGCCGGGCGTGTCTTGCCTCCTGGTGCTCTTCGCGCACCTTCACGAAGCCAACGCCAAGTTGACGCGCCACTTCGACCAGGATGCCGATGCCGGTCAGGATGTAGAAAGTCGTGAAGATTTTGAGGGCCTCATGGGTGAGCGTGAGGTGTGGATCAGCGATGCTCGACGTGGTCAGCGTGCAGACGGCGAAATAGAACCCGTCGATCACGTTCCAGCCCTCGCCGAGGGAGTAGGTGACGGTCCCGGTGAAGATGAGAAGGATCGCGGCTCCGAAGACGGCGGCGAAGCTCTCCTCCTTGGCGGCGTGCTTGATCGCGCCAACGAATCGGCGAAACATCCTGACCACGGAGACCATCTCCGAGAGGCTCCCAAGAGCCCCGGACGGGTGTCAGTCCCCCCACTCCTTTCCATGCAAAGCAGCGGTCGGCGTTAGTACCCCCCGTAGTACCCCGTCATCTGGCGGATCGGCTAGGTCGAACGGGGAAACCAGCGCGCTAGCAGGGGCTTCGTGAAGGGTGAGCGACCGGACTCGAACCGGCGACCACCTGGACCACAACCAGGAGCTCTACCAACTGAGCTACGCCCACCGCGTCGCTTCAATCTAGCGTGACCCGGGGCCGTCTATGCGGCCCCGGGTGCACGCGTCAACTGTGAGTACTACGGGCGCGCGGGCAGCTGCGCCTGGAAGAAGGCGAGCGCGTCGGCCTCGCCGGCGGTCACCACGCCGACGTGGTTGATGCCGGGATAGGTCTTGTAGGTGACCTGGTCCCCGTGGCCAATCAGCTCGTCCTTGAGCTTGTTCGTAAAGACGGGCAACACCGTGGTGTCGGCCTCGCCCTGGGGGATCAGGATCGGGGCCGAGGTCTTGACGAGCGGGTTCATCGCCGCCAACACGGGATTGATCGCGCTCAGATCCGCGCCGGTGCGCTCCAGTTGCGAGGGCGCGATGCCGCCGAGCTCATCCGATGCCCCGAGGCGGGAGAGACACTGGCTCTGCAGCAGGGGATAGAACTGGAGCACCGGGTCCGAGAGGATCTGGTTGACGTTGATCGCGCTCGATTGGGTCGAGGCTCCGTCGACGATCAGCGTGACCAGGGCACTCAGCCCACTCGGGGAGGTGACCGCCGAGCAGTAGCGAGGTCTGGTCGATGATGTGCGAAGCCGGAGCAAACGCCACCGTTCCGCGGAGCTTGAGCTTGGGCTGCCAGCTGCTCGCCAGGCCGGCGGCGAAGAGCGCCGCCTGCCCGCCCTGCGAGTGACCCGAGATCAGGTAGCGCTTGGAGATGTTTGGATCGAGCTGGCGAGCGGCCGCGACGATGTCGAGCACGCTGCGGCCCTCGGAGGTGCCGATCAGATACGGATGCTTGCCGGGCGTCCCCAGGCCCTCATAGTCGGTCCGCAGGACCGCGTACCCGGCGCGGAGCCAGGCGTTGAGATCGCCATTGATGTAGGTCTCGCCGGTGTTGGCGGGCGAGCCCTGGAAGTCACGCGACGGTGCGCAGGCGTCGGCGACGCCCGTAGTCCCGTGTGCCCAGGTGATCACCGGCCAGCCGCCCTTCGGCGGCTTGCCCTTGGGGACGCTGACCGATCCCGAGATCGCGTCCTTGGCGCCCTGCGGCGTGCGCGAGGAGTAGAGGACGAGCTTCGTGTACTTCGCGTCGGCCAGCGGCACGAGGCCGGTCGCCTTGCGCGCCCAAATCAGCGTGCCGTGCTGCTTGGGGATGCCCTTCGGCGGCTTGTAGAAGGAGAGGCCCTTCGGCCCCTTGGCGACCTGGCTGTGCTCCTTCTTGGCCTTCGCGTCCGCCTGCTGCGAGAACGCGACGAACAGCAAAACCCCGGCCAGGGCGACGATGGGCATGGCGAGGGTCCTCCGAACGCGAAGCGAAACGGCACGGGCTTGCAAGTCCTTCTCCTCTCTCGACCGGGGCTCCATCCCCGAAATCCGCCCCCACTGGCTCCGGCAGATCTAACCCATGCCGCGTTCGAGAGTTTCGGAAAACCGATGAGCGCCCCCGGGAGGACTCGAACCTCCGACATCCGGCTTAGAAGGCCGGCGCTCTATCCAGCTGAGCTACGGGGGCTGACTGCCAATACCGTATGAGGTCGGGGGGTTGTAGCCGGGCTACGCATTTTCCCGATGTGCCATCGGAATTGAGTCACGCCGCCGGTATGAGCGGGTCGCATGGCAGTTGGCGCAGACCAGCTCGCACCTGGCGATTTCTTCAAGTACGCGATCGCGGTTTCCGCGTCGTGCAAGGAACGACAGATTGGCCGTCTTGCCCTGCCCCGGCAGATGATCCCATTGCATCGCAGCTGGATGAAACTCGCCGCCGCAATCAACACACGGCCTGCCTACCTTGAGGCTGACGTACCACGCCATGAACTCCGCTTGTCGGGCCTTGTTCTGGGCCTGGCGACGTGCCTTGTTCTTCTGGTAGTGAGCCGCCGCGTATTCCGCGCGACATGGCTTGCACCAGGATTGGTGTCGGTCTCGCCAACGGTGGAACTCGGTCAGGGGCTTTGGCTGCCCGCAGCGTTTGCACTGCTTCTCTGCCGGTCCGCCTCCCATTATTCTTGCCCCGAACGTATGTTCGCAGGATGATCGGTCGGATCCAGCTTCGCCTAGGCAGAGCACTCCCCAAAAATAGATGTTTCTCCTACCTACTTGTAAGCACCACAAAATTAGGTATAGTGCCGCCAGTCTTTCAGTCGTACTCAGGGGTACGCAAGCGGGAGATGGGAGGGGACCGGCGCGCGGAGCCAACGGGAGAGGGTTCCCGGGCCGGTCCATCGCCCGCCTGCCCGCACGGGTGCGCCGCGGCACTAGGCTGAGGAATCCAAGATGCGTTCTGGTGAGGTCAGCTCCATCGGGCAGGCGCGCGGGGAGTTCCTGCGCAAGGAATCGCCGTGGGCGCTCGGCGCCGGGATCCTCGTGCTGGCGGTGCTGCGGGGGTTCGTCGGCGACTTCAGCTGGCGGGACGGCGTGGCGGTCGCAGCGATGCTCGCGATCTATCCCTTCGGCGAGTGGGCGATCCACGTCTACCTGCTGCACGCGAGGCCGATGCGCATCCGCGGCAGGGAGATCGAGACGGTCGCGGCGCGAGCGCATCGCGCGCATCACGGGGACCCCAACGACCTGGACATGGTCCTCCTCTACTGGTGGCAGGCCGCCTTCCTGATGCTGGTGGCGGTCCCCCTCACGATCGGCATCGGCGTGGGTCTGGTCACCCTGATCGCCGGTCCGGTGCCGCTCAGCGCGATGATCAGCGCCGCGATCGCCGGCTACTGCATGGTCTTCGTCTATGAGTGGACTCACTTCCTGATCCACACCTCATACGTCCCGCGGACCCGGGTCTACAGGACCATCTGGCGCAACCATCGTCTCCACCACTTCAAGAACGAGCACTTCTGGCACGGGATCACGAACAATCTCAGCGATCGCGTCCTCGGCACGAACCCCGACCAGCGCGACGTGCCGAAATCCGACACAGCGCGCACCCTGGACCCCGCCCGTTGACTTGACGGCGGCCCGACGATGAGCCTCGACGAGCGGTGGATCCGCTCGCTGCACGTCGAGGCGATGCGACACGCCGACCTGCACGCCGAGCGCGATCCCCACGTGCTCTTTCAGGCCTCCACGATCGGGGCGCTGCTCGAGGGCTCCTTCGAGGGTGACGTCAGCTTCGCCGAGCTGGCCGAGCACGGCGATCTCGGGCTCGGCACGCTCAACCATCTCGACGGCGAGATGATCGCGATCGACGGGTGCTTCTACCGGGCCGACGTCGAGGGGGACATCACCGAGGTGCCCCTGGACGAGCACACCCCATTCGCGGTGGTTGCGCCCTTCGCCGCGGAAGTCGACCTCGACCTCGAGGGTTCGATCGACCATGACCGGCTGCTGGCCGAGATCGACCGCCGGATCCCGGCCGAGGCGGCCTCCTGCGCCGTCCGAGTCGACGGTCGCTTCGAGCTCGTCAGGGCACGGTCGGTGCCGCGCCAGGAGCCGCCCTACCGGCCCCTCACCGAGGTCGTCTCGGACCAGCACGTCTTCGAGCTCACCGACCTGGACGGCACGATGCTCGGCTTCCGCTTCCCCGCCTACGCGGAGGGGATCGAGGTCTCCGGCTGGCACCTCCACTTCATCAGCGAGGACCGGAGACGCGGCGGCCACGTGCTCGACTCTCGCGCCGAGACGGCGCGCATCCGGCTCGACCCGTCCGGCGAGCTTCACGTCGAGCTGCCGCCGGGGATAGACCTCGCCGATCGCGACGCCGCGGGGAGTACCCACGCCGCCATCGATCGAGTGGAGCACTCCGGCTAGGAATCGGGGCGCCTGGATTTGAACCAGGGACCTCTGCCACCCAAAGGCAGCGCGCTACCAGGCTGCGCCACGCCCCGATCCGAGCGAGTCTAGGGTTTCGCCCCCGTGGCAGAGGTGCTTCCCCTTCAGGCAGTCCACTACGACCTCGCCAAGGTCGGCTCCCTCGCCAAGGTCGTCGCCCCGCCGTACGACGTCATCGACGACGCCCAGCGCGCCGAGCTCGCAGCGCGCTCGCCCTATAACGCGGTCGAGCTCGACCTGCCGCGCAAGCCGGGCGGCGGCGACCCATACGAGTACGCCGCAGAGCTCCTGGCGAAGTGGATCGAGGAAGGCGCCCTCGTCCGCGACGACGACCCGCAGATCTGGGCGCTCGAGCAGGACTACACGGCCGCCGACCGTGCACGACTCACTCGCCGCGGATTCCTGGCCCGCGTCAAGTTGGCGCCCTACGGTGAGGGGATCCGGCCCCATGAGCGCACTCAGCCCGGGCCGAAGGAGGACCGGCTGCGCCTCACCCGCGCGACTCGCCACAACCTCTCCCCCATCTTCGCCCTCCACCCGGGCGACGCCTGGCAGCACCTGGAGCCGGCGGTGGGGGGAGAGCCGTGGGGCGAGGTCACCGACCCCGAGGGGACAACCCACCGCGTCTGGCGCGTCGGGGACCCGGCCGTGCACGAGGCGATCGCCTCCGAGCTCGAGGCCGGCGAGCTGCTGATCGCGGACGGCCACCACCGCTACGAGACCTCCCTCGCCTACCAGCGCGAGGTCGGCGCCGGCGGGCCGGCCGACTACGTGCTGATGGCGCTGGTCTCGCTCGAGGACCCTGGCCTCACCGTCTTCCCCACCCACCGCCTGATCTCGGGCCTCGCCGAGGACCCCGCCAGGCAGGAGGCGCTCGCGACCGGCCTCCGGGAGGCCTTCGACGTCGAGGAGGTGCCCACCGACGAGCTCGACCCCGGCGGCAGCGAGGGCGTCGGCGTCTTCGGCTACATCGACTCTCATCTCAAACGGGCCTTCCGCCTGCGGCTGCGCGACACAACCCGCCTCGATGAGGCTCTGGCGGACCGCTCAGCCTCCTACCGGATCCTGGACGCGGCGATCCTCGAGGAGCTCGTCCTCAAGGGAATCCTCGGCATGAGCACCGACGACATTGCCGCCAAGCGCGGAGTCGGCTACACGCCGAGCATCGACGAAGCCCTGGCGAAGCTCGACTCCGGCGACTACCAGGCCGCCTTCCTGCTGCGGCCGACCCCCGTGGAGCAGGTCCGGGCCGTGGCCGCCGAGGGGGAGACGATGCCGCCCAAGTCGACCTATTTCTTCCCGAAGCTCCTCACCGGGATCGCCTTCAACCCTCTGAGCTGACCGCCTCGCCCAATTGTCGGAGGGATGGCCGAGGAAGCGCTCGTACCAGTCGAGGCCGGCTCCAGCTCCTCCACCGGGATTCCGGCGAACAACACGTCGATGCCCATTCAGCCTCCTTTGCCCGTTGGATATCGTCGGTTCGTGGTCAAGATCTACACCCGCAAGGGAGACGATGGCACCACGTCCCTCTGGTACGGGGGCCGAGTGGCGAAGACGGACGTTCGGACCGAGGCCTACGGGTCGATCGACGAGGCCAACTCGGCGCTCGGCATGGCCCGCGCCCTGTGCAAGGCCAACGACCAGGCCGACCTGCACGCGACCATCCTCTCCCTCCAGCACGGCCTCTTCGTCGCCGGCGCCGAGCTGGCGACCTCGCCGGAGGCGGCCGACCGCCTACAGGACGAAGTCAGCCGGATCACCGACGGGATGGTCGCTGCGCTTGAGGCCGACATCGATAGCTATATGAACCAGGTTGACCTGCCGCCGCACTTCGTGATCCCCGGGGGCACGCGGCTCTCGGCTGCGCTCGACGTGGCGCGCACCGTGATCCGCCGCGCGGAGCGCCGTACCGTCGAGTTGCGGGACTCCGACGGACTGGCCTCCGACGCCGTCCTGCGATACCTGAACCGCGCCTCCGATCTCGCCTTCGCCCTGGCCCGGTTCGCCGACGAGCCCAAGCCAGAGATGTTCGAGGGCAGGAGCGGGACCTGATGAAGCGTGCCGTTGCCCGCCGGCGCCGGGGCTACGAGCACGAGGTCGAGATCCGCGAGCACCATCTGATCGTCGACGAGCCCGACGAGAGTGGCGGCACCGACCAGGGCCCCACGCCGGGCGAGCTGCTCGCCGCCTCGCTGGCCACTTGCACAGCGATCACGATCGAGATGTATGCCGACCGCAAGGAGTGGGGACTCGGCACCGTGGAGGTGGCAGTCGACTACACCGAGGCGACAACCGACGATCCCCCCACCTTCGACGTGAGAATCACCCTGGGAGCAGAGCTCAGCGAGGAAACTCGCGACAAGATCCGCATCATCGCCGGCAAGTGCCCGGTGCTCCGGGCGCTCAAGTCCCAGGACATCGTGGTCCGCGACTCCCTGGAGCTGGTTGCGCAGTTCGAGGACGAGGACTGACGCGTGGACCTCGGCCTCAGCGGTCGCGCCTGCGTGGTGACCGGCGCCAGCCGTGGAATCGGTCGCGCGACCGCCCGGATGCTGTGCGCCGAGGGGGCGAACGTGCTGCTCGTGGCTCGCTCCGAGGAACGCCTCATCGAAGCCGCCGACGAATGCGCCGCCGCGGGGCAGGACGCAGGGAGCCGCGCGGAGTCGCTCGTCGCCGACGTAACCGACCCCGAGGCGGCGGCGCTGGTAGTCCGGGAGGCCGATCAGCGCCTGGGTCAGCTCGACGTGCTGGTCAACAACGCGGGCACAGCCCGCCGCCGGGATCTCGACGACGTTCCGGACGAGGACTGGTACGCGGCCTGGGAGCTCAACGTGATGGCGCCGATGCGACTGATGCGCGCGGCAGCTCCGGGCATGCGCGAGCGCGGATGGGGCCGCGTCGTCAACGTCTCCAGCTCATCGGGGAAGCGCCCCTCGACTGCGACGCCCGAGTACTCCGTGGCCAAGGCAGCCGAGCTCTCGCTCTCCCGGCTCTACGCCGACCGGTACGCGGCGCACGGCGTCCTGATCAACGCGATCTGCCCCGGTGCGGTCAAGTCTGAGCTCTGGACGGCCGAGGGCGGCCTGCTCGACCAGGTGATGGAGATGGAGGGGCTGTCCAGCCGGGAGGAAGCTCTCGAGGCCGCCACGGCTGGTCGCCCGATCGGCCGCCTGGCCGAGATCGATGAGGTCGCCGGGGCCATCGTCTTCCTCTGCTCCGAGCACGCTTCCTATACCTCCGGTGCGGCTTGGAGCGTTGATGGCGGAGTCGTCCAGATCATCATCTGAACTGAGCGAGCTGTTGCTCGCCCCCGCCGAGGCCGAGGCACTTGACGCGCACGGCCGAACCGACGCCGCGGTGCTGGTCCCGATGCACGGCTGGCCTGAGAATCCCGGCCTCGTCTTCACGGAGCGCCGGTCGGACCTGAAACGGCACGCCGGAGAGGTCTCCTTTCCCGGCGGAAGGCGAGATGGGGACGAGGCCCTGATCGACACCGCCCTGCGCGAAGCCGAGGAGGAGATCGGGCTCTCCCGCGACCACGTCAGGGTGGTCGGCGCATTGCCGCCGATCGGCACCTTCGTGACCAACTACAAGGTCCATCCCTTCGTCGGCCTGATCGACCAGGGCCTCCGCTTCGAGCCGAACCCGTCTGAGGTGGAGAGCGTGCTGGTCGCCTCACTCGAGGAGCTGCGTGCTACATACGCGAAGCGACGGCTGGTTCGCCGGGGAGTGCCGATCAAGACCGACACCTATCTCGTCTCGGACCAGCTGATCTGGGGCGCGACGGCCCGGATTCTCGCCTTGCTGTTCGAGCGCCTCAGCGCTTGACGCCCGGAGCATTGGTCCGTCCGCGAGGATCTCGGCCAGGCCCTGCAGCTCGGCCTCCTGGATCCATCGGACCGATGAGTTTCGAGATCAGGAGGCGTCTCTAGGACATGACCAACATCAAGGCCGACATCTCGATCTCGCTCGACGGCTACGTGGCGGGGCCCAAGCAGAGCGAGGAGAACCCGCTGGGCGTGGGCGGCGAACAGCTCCACGACTGGGCACTCGAGCTAAAGGCTTGGCGCGAGCCACACGGCATGGAGGGCGGCGAGGAGAACGCGAGCACTCCCGTGATGAAGGAGCGGACGGCCGATATCGGGGCCGAGATCATGGGCCGCAGCATGTTCGGACCTCCTGGTGGCGGACCATGGGGTGGCGAACCGTGGCAGGGCTGGTGGGGAGAGGACCCGCCCTTCCACACTCCGGTCTTCGTCCTCACCCACCACGAGCGCGAGCCGCTGAAACTTTCGGACACCACCTTCACCTTCGTGACGGACGGGATCGAGTCGGCTCTGGAGCAGGCGCGAGACGTGGCCGGCGGCAAGGACGTCCTCATCGGCGGCGGCGCCGACGTCATCAACCAGTACCTGGCGGCGGGACTGGTCGACCAGGTCGCGCTGCACGTCGTCCCGATCCTCCTGGGCCGCGGCGAGGGACTCTTCGCCGGCGTCGGTCCGGATCTGCAGCTTGAACAGCTCCGCGCGGTCGAGGCACCCGGGGTAGCGCACCTCAAGTACCGCGTCGTGAAGTGAGTGAGGCGGCGACCGGCCGGCGGGCCGGTCGCCGCCGCTCACCCCTCTGCATGGCCCAGACCGACCGGCGCGCGGGCCGTTGGCCGACGGTATGGTTGGAACCCGGGATGGCGCAGCGGAGGAGACCGGGGGGTCGATCCGAATCGCCGGGCTCGAAGAGCTCGCGCTCGTGCACGACGCCCTCTGGCGTCGACGCGATGGGCCAGGACAAGAGGCAGGTCGTCGGCCATTCCTACGGGCCGACCCGGCGCTCCCAGATCATGTTCTTCGTCGCGGTCGCGGCGGTGGCCGTCGTGATCGTCGGGGGCTGGCTCACCCTCGTATCGATCTTCGACAAGCCACCGACTCACTTCAAGGACACGGCACCCTGGTCCACGACGCTGACCAGCCCCCAGCTGGCGGCGGAGCGGAACGCGCCGCCGTCGAAGGCGAACGCCCACCAGGGCGCCAGCTCCGGGGGCCCCAGCAACGTCGCCGGCCTCTCAGGCGCCAAGTAGCCCTATGACGATCTCGGCGCCGCGCCCGGCCCACCCAGGGTCGGTGCGCTCCTCGGTGAGGAACGTCACCGGGATCCGCCAGGTCTCCCCCGCCCGCTCGACGATCTCCCCGCCGGCCGCGAGCTCGGCCGGGTCGACCGACCCCTCCGCCTCGTAGGCAAAGCCGCGCACGGGCGTGTCGACCAGCTTCTCCAGCAGGCGCTCCAGCCGGGGACCGTGGATCGCGGCAACAGTTCGGCGCTCGCCGGTAGCCGATCCGAGCAGCCAGACGACCACGGCCACGTCGCCGCACAGCTCGAGGATGGTGCCCGGTCGGTCGGGATCGGCCTCGGCCGGCTCCAGCCCCGCCCCCGCGATCGCATCGAGGCCGGCACGCTCCCGGCTCGTTCCCCGCACCTGCCAGCCGCGCGCCGCGAGCTCGCCGCCCAGCTCGCGGCCGCGACAGCCGCAGCCGACGATCAGCGCACGGGCCAACTACTCGTCGAGTCCCCCGCCCTCAGCGAACGGCCCACGGCCGCGAGCCCGGAACGCCTGATCCTCCTGGGCCTGCCGCTCGACGTCCGCCTCCGTGATCTCCTTTGCGCCGCGCTTTCGTCGCAGGGCATTCTGCGCCTCGATCATCTGCCGGACGTCGTCGACCTCGTTCTGTGCCTCGACCTCCGGCGAGCGAGTCGGCTTCCAGTCGAGGAAGTCCGCGGCGCGGTTGCCTTCGAAGACGCGCGCAAGCGCGACCATGATCACGAAGAGCAGGACGAGGAGCCCGAGGGTGAGGGCTATGAAGACCATCTCCCGCCCCTGAGGCTACAGCCGCGTCGTTACTTCGTGTACTGAATCGACCCGCGGATGAGCTGGGCCAGACCGAGGTCGCCCTGGCAGCGGGGATCCCGGACGACAATCTCGGTGAGGTGGCGGACTTGCGGCTCCGATAGCCTCGTTTGGGCATGAGCGCGCCGGAATTGGCCAGTGTCGATGGACGAATCGCCGAGACGGCGGAGGCCCGTATCCCGGCTGCGGACGACGGATTGCAGCGCGGGGACGGGGTCTTCGAGGTGATCAGACTCTACGCCGGCAGGCCCTTCGCCCTCATCGAACACCTCGACCGACTGGAGCGCTCGGCCGCCGCGATCGAGCTGCCCGTCGAGCGCGAGCGCTTCGAGTCGGAGATCTCGGCGCTACTCGATCAGTTCGGCGACCACGAGGGACAGCTGCGACTGATCGTCACCCGCGGCGGGCGCCACCTCGCATTCACCGAGAACCTCCCGCCTCGGGGCGAGACCGTTCGTCTCGCGACGGTGACCTACTCGCCGTCCGAGATCCTAAATGGGGTGAAGTCCCTCTCCTACGCGTCCAACATGCAGGCGACCCGTATCGCCCAGGGCAAGGGCGCCGATGAGGCGGTCCTGGTCCGACCGGACGGCGTGGTGCTCGAGGCCCCGACCTCCACGGTTTTCTGGGTCTCCTACGACGGCGTGCTGCTCACCCCCGCGCTCGACGTCGGCATCCTCGAGTCGATCACGAGGGACAGAATCGTGCGCGAACTGCACATCGAGGAGGGGGCCTTCCAGGTCGAGGACCTGCGCGGCACCCACGAGGCATTCCTGGCGTCGACGGTCAGAGAGGTCCAGCCAGTCTCCGCAATCGATGGGCGGGAGCTGCCGCAATGCCCGGGCGCTCGGACCCGCGAGGCAGCGGACGCCTTCGGGACTGTCCTGTCCCAGGAGATGAAGGTCTCGACCTGAGGCCGGTGGAGATCGAGGTGAGGCCCTGGACTTCCAGCTGACAGACGAGCAGCGGCTGATCTCCGAGAGCGCGCGAGAGTTCTGCGACAAGGAGATCGCCCCGCGCGTGCGCGAGAACGACCGGGCCGGGCGCTTCGACCGCGAGCTCGCCTCGATGCTCGGTGAGATGGGCTACCTGGGCGCCCCGGTCTCGGAGGAGTACGGCGGCCGCAGCCTCGACTACCTGAGCTACGCGCTGATCGTCGAGCAGGTGGGCCGGGTCGACTCGTCCGCGCGGACGGTCGTCTCCGTCCAGACCTCGCTGGTCGCGGGATCGATCGAGCGCTGGGGGACCGAGGAGCAGAAGAAGGAATGGCTGCCCCGGCTCTGCTCAGGTGAGGCGCTCGGCTGCTTCGCCCTGACCGAGCCGGACGCGGGCTCGGACCCGGCCAGCTTGCGCACTCGCGCCACGAAGACCGACTCGGGCTGGACCATCACCGGCAACAAGATGTGGATCTCGATGGGCAGCGTCGCCGAGCTCGCGCTGATCTTCGCCCAGACCGATCCGGAGAAGAAGCACCGCGGCCTCGCCTGCTTCCTCGTCCCCACCTCGGCCAAGGGGTACAGCGCGCAAGAGATCCACGGCAAGCTCGGATTGCGCTCATCGGACACCGCCGAAATCTCCCTGGACGACGTCGAGGTCCCCGATGACGCACTGCTCGGTGAGATCGGCGACGGGTTCAAGATCGCGATGAGCGCTCTCGACAACGGCCGCTACAGCGTCGCCGCCGGCTGCGTGGGGATCTGCGACGGCTGCGTCGACGCGTCGGTCGAGTACGCGAAGGAGCGTCGGCAGTTCGGGGTCCCGATCGCGAGCTTCCAGCTCGTCCAGGAGCTGATCGCCGACATGATCGTCAAGCGGGACGCCGCCCGGCTGCTGGTCTACCGTGCCGGCGACCTCAAGGACCGCGGCGTCCGCAACACGGTCGAGACCTCGATCGCGAAGTACTACGCGACCGAGGCCGCCGTTGAGTGCGCCAACGCCGCGATCCAGGTCCACGGCGGCTCGGGCTACGTCGACGACTACCCGGTCGAGCGCTACCTCCGGGACGCCCGCGTCACCACGCTGTACGAGGGCACATCCCAGATCCACAAGCTGATCATCGGAAGGGACGCGACCGGGATCAACGCGATGGTGCCGCCCACCGCTGACGATTCGTGAGCTCCGGCGGGGAGTTCGTCGGCATCGTCGGCGCCGGGACCATGGGCGCCGGAATAGCCCAGATCGCGGCGCTGGGCGGCTACCGGACGGCGATCTACGAACTGGACGGCAAGGCCCTCGAGCGCGGCATGGAACAGCTGCGAGGTGCGCTGCGCCGCGGCGCAGAGCGGGGCCGCTGGAAGGAGCAGGAGGCGATCGACGCGCTGGAGCGGATCGAGACGGACACGATCATCGAGGTCCTCCGGGACTGCGAACTGGTGATCGAGGCCGCGCCCGAGGACCTCGACCTGAAGCGAAACCTGTTCGAGCGGCTGGCGACTGCCTGCGGGCCGGAGATAGTGCTTGCCACCAACACCTCCTCGCTCTCGGTGACCGCAATCGCCGCGGCGGTCCCCGAGCCCACGCGGATCGTCGGCATGCACTTCTTCAACCCGCCGGCCCTCATGCAGCTGGTGGAGGTGATCGCCGGTGACGAGAGCGGTGAGCCGGCGCTCGAGCTCGCCATGGAGGTTGCCCGCGGGATGGGCCGGACCCCGATCCGTGCTCGTGACTCAGTCGGCTTCGTCGCCAACCGCTGCGTCCGCCCGTTCTTCCTCGAATCGTTGCGGATGCTCGGCGAGGGGATCGCGCCGCACGATGAGATCGACCGGATCGTGCGGCTCGGCGGGGGCCTGCGGATGGGGCCCTTCGAACTCATGGACCTGATCGGGATCGACGTCAACTTTGCGGTCGCCCGCTCCTTCTGGGACCAGTCCTTCGGCGAGCCGCGCTGGCGCCCGACTCCGATACACGAACGCATGGTCGCCTCCGGCCGGCTCGGTCGGAAGACCGGCCGCGGCTTCTACTCCTATGAGAACGACACACCCCACCGGCCCCGGGACCCCGACGTCCAGGGCGACCGGCCGATCTTCGACGAGGACGAGCTCGAGCGTGTGGCGGGCGAGAGCGCGCCGTGGGTATTGACGAGGCTGGGGGCCACGATCGCAAACGAGGCCTGCTTCGCCCTCGGCGAGCGGGTCGCCTCGGCCGACGACATCAACACCGCGATGCGGCTCGGCTACAACTGGCCGATCGGCTCCCTCGAGTGGGGAGAGCGGCTCGGCTGGAGCCGCGCGCTCGGGGTGCTCGAGGAGCTGCGCGAGCTGCGGGGCGAGGCCTACCGGCCGGCGCCGGAGCTCCGCGCCAGAGCCTCCTGAGCCTCGGCCATCCCCCGGAGGTCAAGGCCGAGCGCGGATGCCGCCAGGCCGCGGAAGAAGGTCGCCTGCATCGTCCCGTAGAGCTCACCGCTGAGGCCCGGCTCGACCAGCTGCCCCATGACGAACCCGTTGGCCATGCAGAACAACATCATTGCCAGGTCGTCCGCGGCAAACGGCGGGTCGGCAGGGAGGCTCTCCGACGCGGCCCGGATCACTGCCGACATCCGCTCGCGGAGCGCCCGGTCGCGCGCGGCCAGCTCCTTTCGGAAGCGGGGGTGCCGAACCGCGTAGGCGACGAACTCGAAATAGAGCTTCGGCCACTTGGGGTCCGACCAGACGAAGCGAATGAAGTCCTCCGCGGCCGCGCGAACCTCCTCCGCCGGGATGCCATCACTGGGGAGCCCGGCCTCGAAGCGCTCGAGCTCGGCGGCGTACTTCTCGTCCAGCATGACCAGGAAGAGCTCCTCCTTGCTCTTGAAGTTCGCGTAGAAGGCGCCCTTCGTGTAGCCGGCATCCGAGACGATCTGCTCCACGGAGGTTCCCTCCAGGCCTCTGCGGCTGAACAGCCGAGCGGCCGAGTCCAGCAGTGCCGCCCGCGTCTCCGCCTTGCGCTCGGCACGGGTGAGCGTCGCCGGGCTCATCTCGGCGCCGCCATCACCTCCGCCCCGCGGTTCGGAACGTTGGTGATCGTGCTCCTGACGGAGTGCTCGGGGTCGCCGACCGGGCGCAGCCGACGCCGCGCGACCAGCTCGCGCAGGACGACCGCCATCTCGAACTCCGCGAACGCCGCGCCGAGGCAGCGCCGGACCCCGCCGCCGAAGGGAATCCATGTGTAGGTCCCGGCCGGCTGCTCGATGAAGCGCTCGGGACGGAACCGCTCGGGCTCCGGATAGATGTCGGGGCGGCGGTGGACCAGATAGATCGATGGCGCGACCGAGGCCCCGGCCGGCAGCAGGCGTCCGCCGATCTCCATCGGCTCCACCAGCTTGCGCAGCACGAGCGCGATCACCGGGCGAAGCCGGAGCGTCTCCTTGATCACGGCGTCGAGGTAGTCGTCGCTGCCGGCGCCCACCTCCGTTTCGAGCCGGTCGAGCTCGGCCGGATGGCGCGCGAGCAGCTCGACCGCCCAGGACAGGGCGGTGGCGGTGGTCTCGTGCCCGGCGACGAGCAGCGTCATCAGCTCGTCGCGCAGCTCGCGGTCGCTCATCGCACGCCCGTCCTCGTGCTCGGCCTGCAGCAGCAGTGACAGGATGTCGTCCCGCTCGGCGAGGTCGGATGCGCCGCGGCGGGCGGAGATCTCGTCGAACAGCAGCCGGTCGACCCGGTCGATGTGCCGGCGGAACGGCGGGAAGCGCCGTATGCGCTCCGGTCCCAGCATCACCAGGAAGAGCGCGCGGCGGGGATCGGAGATCAGGTTGAGCGTGCGACGTAGCTGGTCGCGGAGCCGGGTCAGCCTCTCCCCCTCGCCGACGCCGAAGACGGCGCGGAGGATGATCTCGAGGGTCATGGCCTGCATGTGCGGCCGCATCCGAACGGGCTCCTCCGCAGGCCAGCGCTGGATCTCGGCCACGGCGACCTCCGTCATCACCTCGCGATAGGCCTGCATGCGCTTGCCGTGGAAGGGCGGCAGCATCAGCTTGCGCTCCTTCATGTGGGCCGGCTCGTCGAGCAGCAGGACCGAGTGCTCGCCGAGCACCGGCAGCAGGACGGTGTTCGCTTCGCCGGCATGCAGCAGACGCGGGTCGCCGGTGAACACCTGCTTGATCGCCGCTGGATCGGAGAGGAAGACCCAGGTCCCCTCGTGGGCGATCCGGTAGGTGAAGACGTCGCCGTATCGGGCCCGGCACTCCTCGAGGGTCTGGAGCGGGCGCCGCCACCAGCGCCGCGTCGAGCGGATCACCGACCAGTCCGGGCCGGGCGGCAGCTCAGGCTTCGCCGGGACCGTGGACCTCGGGATCTGGGCTGTCGCCGTCTCCATCTCAGATACCAACCGGTATCCGATCACATACCCAGTGGTATGTCAAGGACCGCTTTTCGCGGTCAGACCGCGGCCGCTAGGAAGCCTCGACCGCTTGGACGATCGCGCCCGTGTTCGTGCCCCAGTGCTCCTCGGGGTCGGGCGGCATGTCGCGCAGGTACCACTCGGCGTCCAGTGCGCCCTTGGTCCCGCTGCCGGCCGCGGTGACGGCCTGGCGGTAGGTGTGGTCGACCAGATCGCCGATTGCGAAGACGCCCGCGAGCTTGGTCTTGGTCGAAGGCTCGTCGACCACCACGTAGCCCTCGCCGTCCAGGTCGACCTGGCCCTTGACCAGCTCGGAGCGCGGCCGGTGGCCGATCGCGACGAACACCCCGCCGACGTCGATCTGCTTCTCATCGCCGGTCTCGGCGTGCTCGAGCCGGATCATGGCGATCTTGCCGTCGTCGCCGGCGACGAACTCGAGCGGCTTGTACGGGGTCAGGAAGTCGATGTTCTCCTTGCCCCGAGCACGCTCCTGCATGATCTTCGAGGCCCTGAACTCGTCGCGGCGGTGAACGATCTTCAGGTTCTTGGCGAACTTGGAGACGAAGATGGAGTCCTCCATCGCCGAGTCGCCCCCGCCGATCACGGCCACATTCTCGCCCTTGAAGAAGGCGCCGTCGCAGACGCCGCAGGTGGAGACGCCGCGGCCGCCGAGCTCGATCTCCCCGGGAATGCCCAGCCGCTTCGGCTCGGCGCCCATCGAGAGGATCACCGCCCGAGCCCTGTACGTGTCCTTGCCGACGCGGACCGTCTGCACGCCGCCGTCGGTCAGCTCGACCTCGGCGGCATCGTCGGTGATGAAGCGGGTGCCGAAGCGCTCGGCCTGGGCGCGGAACTGGTTCATCATCTCCGGGCCCATCACGCCCTCGGGATAGCCGGGGTAGTTCTCGACGTCGGTCGTGTTCTGGAGCTGGCCGCCCCACTGGAAGCCCTCGATGACCAGGGGCTCGAGCTCGGCGCGCGCGGCGTAGAGCGCCGCCGTGTAGCCGGCGGGGCCGCCGCCGACGATGATCAGATTCTCGACCCGATCCTTGTTCTCAGCGCTGTCGCTCATCTCGATCCTTTCGGAGCCTATCCAGAGCCTCTGTCGGACGGCTCGTACTTCACTTTTTATAGTAGCGCCGAGGCCCCGTTCGTTACGACCCGGCTGCGGCCGTTTCGGGCTCCCTCACGCCGATCCGCTCCGGGCGCTCGCGCCCCTCTCGCTCCCAGCGGCTGACGGTGTTACGAAGCTGGAAGAAGGCGATGATCCCTGGTGGAATCGGCAGCCAGAAGGCGATGACGCGATAGGTGAGCACGGCGGGGAACACATCGGCGCTCGGCACCCCGAAGAGGACGAACGCTCCGATCATTCCGGCGTCGACGGTGCCCACCCCACCGGGCGCGAACGGGATCAGGTTCGCGAGCATGCCGAGGAAGAAGCCCTGGATCACGACCCCCAGGGGCACCGAGACGTCGAAGGCGTGGAAGCTCGCCCAGAGGATGGCGATGTTGGCGCCCCAGAACCCGATCGCGCCACCGAAGGCCAGCGCGCCCGCGCTCGGATGACGGACGAATGCGATGGCCGTACGCGTGCCCTGGGCAAAGGTGGCCGGAGCGCTGGCGATCGACTTCGCGATTCGGCCGAACCGCCCCGAGGTGTGTCGCTCGATGCGGCGCTCGAAGTCATCGGGCAGCAGGGCGATGAGCAGACCGATGACGATCGCCAGCCCCGCCAGCGCGGCTGGAATCACGGTCCCGGAGAGGGGCGCGTCGCCCGAGAGCACCCCGGTGCGCAGCAACACGCCGAAGATCACCAGGGCGGCCAGGTAGACCGAATAGAGGACGACGAGGAAGGCCACCATGCGACAGACCGCCTGGCGGCGCTCCATCCCGGCCTTGCGAAGGGCCCAGTATGTGAGCAGGATGCCGCCCGCACCTCCGGCCGAGAAGAGCCGGGTCGCGGCGAGCCCCGCCATGGTGATCTGGTAGCTCTCTCCCCACTCGAGGTGGATCACCTTCTCGCCGACGACGCCACGGAAGAGCGCAACGTAGGCCGCGAACATGACGACGCAGCAGGCGATCCCGACCGCGATCCAGACCGGGTCCCCCTGATCGATCTTGCCGAGCGCATCCTGGAGATCGAAGAGCTTTGGGACCAGGACGTAGATCGCGACCAGCAAGAGGACGACGGCGATCGCCGTCTCGATGAGCCGCTTCGGGTCGGCGAAAAAACTCGGCTCGGCCTCCGCGCCGATCTCGTGGGCGGTCTCGTCTTGCTCGGAAGCGCTTGGCGGGCGCTCCTCCCTCACTCGCCAATGTTCCCAAACGGCGTTACTGGTTTGCGATCCGCTCCAGACGCTGCAACACCCTGCTCGCGGCGAGCGCCACCGGTTCGATGTATCGCTCACCCCGCCGTATCGCGATCACGAGCGCGACCCCGGCGAGCAGGTCGACCACGTAGTGCTCGCCCAGGTAGACGAGCGCGAAGCCCAGGGTCCCGGAGTATGCCCAACCCACTGCCCCCGCTCTCGGGCTCATCTCCGAGAGCAGCAGTGCCGCCATCAGCGAGCTGGCGAAGTGGAGGGAGGGCATCGCGGCCCACGGGTTGCCGCCGAGCGCGTCATAGAGGACCGGCCAGGCCTTCCCCCACTCCTCCTCGCCGACCTCCACCATGATCCTCCGGACCTTCGCGTCGGTGTGCCCCTCCTCGGATGCCCACCAGGGGGGTGCCGTGGGGACCGCCGCGTAGACGATGCAGCCGAGGTCGTAGACCGCGGACATCTGCCGGGCCGACCGCGCGAATTGCTCCTGGTCGCGGGACAGGATCCAGGCGAGGGAGCTGTGGGGCTCGAAGAACCAGGCCCAGTGGACCCAAGACAGGAAGCGGTCGATGACGTTGTGCCTACCCAGGCCCGCAAGCGCCCTCTGCAGCCTGACGTTCGGCAGCTCCCCGCCGCCCAGCACGCGATCGACCCGGATCGGATAGCGCACATTCACGCGCCTCCGCAGCGCCTCGGGGTCGTCGTAGGGCAGCTCGTGCGCCAGCGTGAACATCCACATCTGCAGCGCGTACATGCCGGCGTCGCGCAGCCGGGTGCGCGGGCGCAGCACGGCGAGCGCGGGCGGCCCGGCTGCCAGCGCCGCGGTCGTGACGCTCGGCGGGATGCGGCGCTTCTTGCGCAGCAGCGGGATTGCGAACGCGGCGGTGAGCGCGATGGCCGCCGCCCCCTTCACCAGCGGACGCCAGGGCGAGGATTGGCCGTTCCCGGGCACGGGTCGGCGAGTCTAAAGGCGGGTGATCCGCTCGAGAGGGATCACGAAGGACTGATAGGCGGCGCCGGTCGCCTGCTGCAGTCCGATCTCACAGGTCCGGTTGCTGCACAGATACGCGTCGTGACGGCTGCCGGCGAGCTCGGCGGCCTCGTCGGCCGTCGCCGAGGCGGTGAGCTCCGGATGGAGCATCCCCCTGTCCCCCGCCATCCCGCAGCAGGTTGCCCGGATCGGCTGGACGACCCGATCGGCCATCGCCTCGGCGATCTCACGGAGGTCCCGCTCGAGGCCCATGTGCCGGGTGGAGCAGGTCGGGTGGACGGCGACGGAGCCGAGCCTCTCGGAGATCTCGAGCTTCGGGAGCAAGCGCCTCGCCCAGGAGACCGAGTCGAGGATCTCGAGCTTGCCGTGCCGTTCCCGGTTCTCCTCGTCGAGCCCCGGTGGCTCGCCGGCCAGGCCATGGGCGCAGGAACTCGCGTCGATCACGACCGGCAACTCGCCCTCCCCGCTCCAGCGCCAGAGCTCGGAGATCGTGCGGTTCGCCATCAAGGCTGCACCCTCGGTGTAGCCCTTGGACGCCCACGGGACCGAGCAGCAGCTGCCGGCGACGTCGTCCGGGATCCAGACCGGCATCCCCGCCCGCGCCGAGACCGCCAGCATCGCCTCCGGCAGAGGGAGGCCGGACCCATTAGTGCGAGGGCGCGCCGCCAGGCGCGACCCGTTTGATGCTGGCGGGCCGAAGATCCGGTTGACGCAGGCGGGCATGTAGACCGCGGCGGCGCCCTCGCGCGAGCTCCGGGGGAGTCTCGCGGGCGCGGGGGACGGCATGTTGCGAGGCCAGGACGGAACCATCTCGTCGCTGAACACGGAGCGAGCGGCGGCTGCACCGGCGCGCATCAGTGGCCCCGCGACGGCACCTGCCCGCAGACCGGCGCGGGCGGTGTGCTCGACCGAGGCCCAGTGCCGGGCTACGCCGGCCGCCCGCCGCTGGGCCGCGGGCGTCTGCTGCTCGGCCCGGAACCCCTTGATCAGGTCGCCGGTGTCGATGCCGAGCGGGCAGGCGATCTGGCAGGTCCCGTCGGCGGCGCAGGTCTGGAGGCCGTCGTATTCGTACTGCTCGAGCAGAGCCCGCTGCACCGCGGACCCCGCCGCCTGCCGCGCCATCTCGCGTCGGATCACGATTCGCTGCCGCGGCGTGGTAGTCAGGTGGCGGCTCGGGCAGACCGGCTCGCAGAAGCCGCACTCCACGCAGGTGGTGGCGACCTCCTCGATCTCGGGTGTCGTCTTCAGGTTGCGGAGATGGGCGCCGCCGTCACGGTTGAGGACGACCCCCGGGGCGAGCACACCCTCGGGGTCGGCGAGGGCCTTCGCGCGCCACATCAGCTCGGTCGCCATCTCACCCCACTCCCGCTCGACGTACGGGGACATGTTGATCCCGGTGCCATGCTCCGCCTTCAGCGAACCGTCGTACTTGTCGAGGATCAAGTCGACCAGCTTCTCCATGAAGGTCTCGTAGCGCTCGACGTCCTTCTGCTTGGAGAAGTCCGGGGTGAGCATGAAGTGGAGGTTCCCCGCCGAGGTGTGGCCCGCGACGCCGGGCAGGAATCCGTGCTCGGTGAGAAGCCCCTGGATGTCGCCTGCGGACTCCGCGATCCGCTCCGGCGACACGCAGACGTCCTCGATGATCAGGGAGGTCCCCGGGGCCCGGAAGCGCCCGATCAGGCCGTGGAGCCCCTCGCGCACGGTCCAGGACACCTCGACCCGCTCGGGGTCGCGAGTGAAGTCCGCGGGGCGGATCATCTCGTGCTCGCGGAGGATCTCCTCGGCACCGGCGACCAGCCGGTCGAGCTCGCCGTCGGTCTCGGCGCCGAACTCGACCAGGAGCGCCGCCGAGGTCGGCGGCAGCTCCATCCAGTCCTGTGGCGCGCCGGCGATGTTCTGCGCGGCGACCATCAGCGCCGGGGCGACCATGAGCTCGACGGCTGTCGCGCCGGCCTCGACGAGCGCCGGGACCGGCTCGGTGGCCGACTCTATGCCGTCGAAGTGGAGCCAGGAGACGGTCGTCCTGGCCGGGAGCGGCACGGTCTCGAAAACCGCCTCGGCGATGAAGCCGAGAGTCCCCTCGGAACCGATCAGCAGACGCCGGAAGATCTCGACCGGCTCGTCCGCGTCGAGGAAGGCGCAGAGCCGGTAGCCCGTTGTGTTCTTGATCCGGAACTTCTTCCGGATCCGCTCGCTGAGCTCGGCGTCGGCGCGGATCTCATCCCTGATCTTCGTCAGTCCCTTCGCCAGATCGGGCTCGGCGCGCTCGAACCTCTCGGCCGCGTCGGGCGCCGCCGTGTCGATCACCGTCCCGGACGGCAACACGAAGGTCAGCGATCGGACGGTGCTGTAGGAGTCCGCGACGACTCCGCAGCGCATCCCGCCCGAGTTGTTGGCCACGACCCCGCCGACGCAGGCGATGTCGGTGCTGGCCGGATCAGGCCCGAGCTTCCGCCCGTGAGGCGCCAGCACGCGGTTGGCGTGGCCGAGCACGGTGCCCGGCTTCACTCGCGCCCGGGCCCCGTCGTCGAGCACCTCCACGCCGCTCCAATGCCGCCGGACGTCGACAAGGATCCCGTCGCTCTGAGCCTGCCCGTTGAGGCTGGTGCCGCCGGCGCGGAACGTGACCGGCACCCCGTTCCGCCGCCCGAAGGAGAGGACCTTCGACACGTCGTTCGCGTCGCGCGCCATGACGACCGCCTGCGGCAGCAGCCGGTACGGGCTCGCGTCCGAGGCGTACCGGACCAGGTCGATGATCCGCGTCAGGACGCGGTCGGACCCGAGCAGGTCGATCAGCTCGCCGCGCAGTGGCTCGGGCGTGCCGGAGGCGAGCTCGTCGGGGACCCGGTCCTTCGCAGCCTCGCTTGCCTCGGGCGCAATCCGACTCACATCTGGAGCAAGGAGATCCATGGCCGGAGCCTAGTCGGGTGGACGCAGAGGGGATTGATCCGCGGAGGCGCCACTTGGTCGGCTCCGCGGAACCGCTAGAAGAGGGCCATACCTGGCGTGACCGGAACCTCGACCAGCTGGGGCTTCGCCGAGCCGATCCCGCCCTGCAGCGCCGCGTGGAGCTCGTCCCGGCCCGTGACGCTCTGCGCGCGGACCCCGTAGGCCTCGGCCACCCGGGCGACCTCGAGCGCCGGCAGGTCGAGGCCCGGCGCGCCCTTCACCTCCTCGATGTCCGCGAACCACTTGAGGATCGAGTACTCCTCATTTCGCAGGACGAAGAAGGTGACGGGGATGTCATAGGCCGCCGCCGTCCAGAAGCCGGTGATCGCATACTGCGCCGAGCCCTCGCCGAGGACGCAGACGACCGGCCGATCGGGCTGGGCGAGCTGGACACCGAGCGCGGCGGCCAGGCCGAAGCCGAGGCCGCCGCCGGCGCCGAAGTAGTAGCTGCCCGGCTTCGACAAACGGAGTTGGTTGCGCAGCGCCAGCGTGCTGGAGGGAGACTCGAGGACGACGATCCCATCATCGGGGAAGACCTGGGCCAGGGTGTTGTGGGCCATCGTCGGCGTCATCGGGTCCGACTCGTCGCCGGCGCTCGGCTCGGGGAGCGGCTCGGGCTCGGCGCGATTCGCCTCTCCCACCTCCTCCACGAGCGCGCGCAACGCCAGCCCGACGTCCGCCAGGATCACATCGCCCATCGGCGCCCGCGCGGCCTCGTCGGGGTCGCTGGTGATCGCGACGAGGCTCGCGCCCTCGGGCAGCAGCGGGCCCGGTATGTAGGGGTAGTAGGGGAAGACGGAGGAGCCCACCACCAGGATCAGGTCCCGGCCCTTTAGCGTCTCCGCGACCGGCCCGATCGCCGGCGGCAGGACGCCCTGGAAGAGCGGGTGGCCCTCCGGGAAGCCGAGGCGGCCGCCGCCCGGAGCGGGCGAGGCGAACACCGGGAGCCGCTGGCGCTCGGCCAGGACAACCGCGTCGTCCCAGGCGCCCGCCGCGTCGATGTCCGGGCCGGCGACGAGCACGGGATTGTTGGCTGCCGACAGCCGCTGCGCCAGCGTCTCGATCGCTGCCGGGTCCGGGCCCATCCTCGGCTCGGCCGTGCGCTCCACGACCCGGCCGGACTCGGGATCCGCCTCCTCATTCCAGTCGTCCATCGGCAGCGAGACGAAGGCCGGCCCCCGGGGCGCCAGCGCAGCGGTGTGGATCGCCCGGGCGAGCGCATGCGGAACGTCCTGCGCCCGCGGCGGCTCGAAGCTCCACTTGACGAACGGATGGACGACGCGCGTCGCGTCGCGGTTCGTCAGGTTCGCCTGCATGGTGATTTGGGCACGGACCTGCTGGCCGGCGGTGACCAGCAGGGGCGAGTGGTTCGCCTGGGCGTTGAAGATGGCCCCCATCCCGTTGCCGACACCAGGAGCGGTGTGCAGGTTGACGTGGCTGGGCCGTCCGGAGGCCTGCGCGTAGCCGTCGGCCATCCCGACCGCAACAGCCTCCTGCAGCCCGAGCACGTAGCGGAAGTCGTCGGGGAACTCGGCGAGCATCGGCAGCTCGGTCGAGCCGGGGTTGCCGAAGATCGTCGTCATTCGGTGCTCCCGGAAGAGCTCGAAGGTGACCTCGCGAACGCTCGCCATGGGCGGGGAGCCTATCCGGGAGGCGGCGGGACCGAACCGCAGGCGGGCCTCAGACCTGGGTCACGTGGCGGGGCGTCGAGGGCGAGGCCGAGCCGCGCCTGATCGCATCGTTCCCGAAGCGCCGGCGGATCTCGTCGATCGCCAGGTCGAGCGCCGGATCCACACGCGGCTCGAGTGGCAGCTCGAGCTGGGCCTCGTCGCTGAGATTGGCCACGGCGATTCCGAGCAGGGTGATCCCGCGCCGCTCGATCAAGGGGCCGGCCGCCGCCAGCAGCGCCCGCGCCGCCGCCAGGATCGCGGCGGTGCCGGCCGTCGGGTGGGCGAGCGTGCGGGAGCGCGTGGCGCGGGAGAAATCGCCGAACCGGAAGCGAAGCGTCACAGTGCGGCCCGCGCGGTTGGCGGCCCGTGCCCGCCGCGTGACCCGATCGACCAGGGTGATCAGGAGTGCGTCGAGGTCGGACCCGGACTTCCCGCCGCGCGCGAATGCCGACTGGGTGCCGATCGAGCGCCGCCGCGGGCCGCGGCGCACGTGGCGAGGGTCATGACGATTGGCAATTCCGTGGAGATGGCTGGCCGCATGGGCCCCGAGGAACAGCGCGAGCTCGCTTTCATCGCGGCGCTCGAGTTGCCCGATCGTCTGGATTCCGTGAGCGCGGAGCTTGTCCGCCGTGACCAGGCCGACTCCCCATAGGGCCTCGACGGGCAAAGGTCGCATGAACGCAGCCTCCCGATCGAGATCTACGACGAGCAGGCCGTCGGGCTTGGCGGCGCGGCTCGCCATCTTGGCCAGCACCTTCGTCCTGGCGACGCCGACGGTGACGGCCAAGGCGACTCGCTCCCGCGCGCGCCGCCGCAGGCGCTCGGCGATCTGCCGCGGGGTCCCCGAGATCCGCTCCAGCCCGCGCACGTCGAGGAACGCCTCCTCCATCGAGAGCCCCTCGACGAGCGGCGCGGTCTCCTCAAAGAGGTCGAACAGCGCCCTGCTGGCCTCCAGGTAGGCGGAGAATCGTGGCGGGACAACGACGGCCTGTGGACAGAGGCGCCGCGCCCTGGCGCCGCTCATCCCGCCGTCGATCCCGTAGGCGCGCGCCTCGTAGCTCGCCGCCATGACCACGCCGGCTCCGACGATCGTCGGACGGCCCCGCAAGCTCGGATCGTCCCGCTGCTCCACCGAGGCGAAAAACGCGTCGGCGTCCGCGTGCAGGATCGACGGTAGGCGGGACACGAACGTATGTTCGCATGACCCACCCGGCGGATCAACGATACGTCCGTGCGCTGAGCGCTACCAGCCAGTCGGCTTGCGCGGCTCGAACAGCCAGAGGTCGAAGAAATGCTCGAGGGGGACGCCGGCCGTCGCCTGGGCCAGAGCGATGAACTGCCGGGTGGTCGCGTTGCCGTAGCGGTGCTGGGCCACCCATTTGCGCAGGATGGAATAGAAGGTTGCGTCCCCAACCTTCTCCCTGACCAGGCGCCACCGCAGTCCAGGCCGGGACCCCGTCGACCGTGGACGGCTTGATCCGGAAGTGGCCCACGGTCACGGTCGCGAGATAGGTCGCCATCGGGCGCGTCTCGTGCCAGGCGAAGGTGGCCGTCCCGCGGCGTCTCTCGACCGGGTCGAGCTGGCCGTTGGCGATCGCGCGATACCTGCGCGGCACAGTCACCGTGAAGGAGTAGCTCGCCTTGTCGGAGGGACTGTCGTTGCAGGGAAACCAGCTAGGCGAGCCGGTCGGCTCGCTGAACACGGCCGTGCCGTCATGCGTGCGGATCCACCCCACCCCTCCGATCGGTCTCGGCCTGCCGCGGTAGGCGACGACACCGACGAAGTGGGCGCCGAAAGCGATGGGCTGGGCCGGCGTCACGGTCATTTCGCCGCCGCGGCGCACGACCGCCGCCCGCGTCCCATCGACGGTGGCCGAGCTCACCCGCAGCCCCCGGAAGTCAAGGTTGAACGAGCTGAGCGACTGGGTCGCGGTCGCGTTGATCGTCGCGGTCGCCTTGACCCGATCGACCTTCGGCCGTGCCTTCAGATGCAGGCCGTAGTGATCGACCTCGTAGCCGCCGTTCCCCGCCAACGGGTAGTACGGGTCACCGGCCCCGGGCGCACCGGCCGTCTGGGCGCTCGCGGACTGGACGGCGACGATCGCGCCGGCCATGGCGAGCAAGGCAACTGCGCGGTTTATCCGCCAGATGGCCATCTCCCGGCGCCTCGGCCGCGGCGGTCCGTTCATCCGTCCGTCCAGGAAGTCGCGAAGGCGTCCAACGCTCTCAAGCGTTCGGCGGCGTGGATCGACACAACTGCAACGACCCACGGCAAGGAAGCCGTGGAAACGACATGGAGGTCACCTTGAGGACCAGAGTGAAGCTGTTGGCGACGACGGGGGCGATAGCCGCGACGTACCTGGGCGCCATCGCACCCGCGAGCCAAGGTGCGACCGTCTGCAACGAGGCCGAGAACTCCCACAGGGGCGGCTACGAGGTCTCCGGAGGGACGGTTGACCCGGTGCCCCCGGCCTTCCTGCGTGGCTCGCAGATGCGGGTCGGCAACGACAAGTCGCGCGGACTGGATAACGCGGCGAACCACTCGCCGGCGTTGCGTCAGTGCGGGCCTGCCGGCGGAGACGGCGGCGGCGACATCCCGACCTGAGCGAGAACCCGCCGCTCGTCGAGTCCGCCGAAGTCCACCGGACCCGGCATCAGCTCATCGGGCGGGGGGATCTCGATCCCGATCGCAGCCATCCGGCGTTTGAGTGCCTGATAGGCGAAGCCGTAGATCTGCGATGAGTGGTGCCCATAGGAGAAGAAGTCCGAGGCGTCGTCGGCCTCCGGCGGGCAGAAGACCTCGGCGGCCTTGGGCAGCAATTCGGTGAGCCGGCGGAGGATGACCGGCTTCATCTCGGGTCGCTCCTCGCAGACATCCTTCAAGAAGCGGACCCCGAAGGCGATGTGACGGTGCTCGTCCTGCTCGACCAGGCCGAATCCCCGGTTGAACCCCGGATAGAGGTCGTGGTCGGCCGTGTACTGGATCATGATCCGCTGCCCAGGCATCGCCAGGACCCCCTCGGTGACCATGTGGTAGGTGACGATGCCCTCGACGAACAACTCCAGGTCGTCGGGCTTCGCCTTCATGCGGCAGGCAATGTCCCGCAGCGAATCGTCGAACAGGAAGCGCCACGGGCCGAGCATCCGATCCTCGATCTCATGCAGGCGCGCGCGGAAGCTGCCCGACTCGAGGCCCATCACCTCGTTCGCAAAGCGATCGAAGAAGACCGCATGGCGCATCTCGTCGACCAGCTGAGTCGCCAGGAAGGCCTCGATCTCGCCGCTGGGGGCGGCGAGCAGGAAGGGCGCCAGGTCGGCGGTCACCCGCTCCTCGCCGACGTAGAAGCTGCCGATGCTGAACGCCGTGTGCCGCTGGGACTCGGCCGGGCTGACCAGCCAATGCTCCCGGTCGACTGAGAAGTCGAGCTCGTGGGCGCGCCAGTTCTGCCGCTCCCAGAGCGCATAGAGCTGCTCGTAGCTCATCAGGCCGCCCCGAGGGCGCTTCGACTCGGCCGGATCGCCGGCATCGGCCGAGGTGCGATCGGCGCTCACCTTGCTCCCCCAGCTGCCGGCGTTCTCGGCCTGCAGGAGGCGCTGACGCTCCTCGCGCGCGAGCTCCGGGCCGTCAATGCCCTCCGCACGGTCGATCCACCGTCCCATGCGCGTGACCGGGAAGATCCGGCCGTCCACTTCGGTGTAGCCGAGCCTCATCGCGTCGGAGGGAGTGAGCTCCCCCGAGAGGAGCCGGAGCCAGTCCGAGTAACGCACGCGGACGACGGAGTCGGGGGACTCGCCGAGCCCGCGCTCGACACGGACCCGCCCGTCGTCCACCTCGACCCGCCAGACGCCTCCGCCATCGCCGATCAGCTCGTAGCCGACGGTGAAGCTGTGGCCCCTGGTCCACTCCGGCTCGATC
Organism: uncultured Solirubrobacterales bacterium; assembly: GCA_963763955.1. GTDB lineage: Bacteria > Actinomycetota > Thermoleophilia > Solirubrobacterales > 70-9 > DASUPK01. Next base: position 60,297 of record CAVXQP010000023.1, read on the forward strand.
GCGTAGGCCAGCGAGCGGAAGACCAGGTCGGGGTCGACCGGGACACCGAGGCGAGCTAGGTCGCGCGGCCCCGCGTCGGGGGCGAGACGGCGGAGGGCGAGCGCCTTGCGGCGGCGGCCGCGGAGCTTGATGCGGCCGCGGGCGAGCGCGCCGACCGGGCTGCGGCCGGCGGCCACCTGGGCGAGCGTCGCCGGGTCGGTCGAGATCGAGAAGGCTTCGCCATTCAGATCGCCGTCCCCGGCGACCTCCGTGACCTCCGCTCGGTCACCGAGCGGGTTGACGGTCCAGGAGCCCAGGCCCTCGAGCTCGAGGCGGTAGCTGAGACCCGGCGGCAGGCTCGCGGCCGCGGCGGGGAGCGAGTGGACGATAAGGCGGGCGGCCAGCTCGGGTTCCGACTCGGCCATCCGCCGGAGCGCCTGTGCGGCCGTCCCGTTCGTAGCCATCCGCGCGATTGTGCCACGTCTCCCGGGGGCGAGTTAATAGACTCACGCCGCCTTGCTTGGCCCGCACGCCGCCCACTCGCCCAACGCGGACGATCTGAACACCCTCTACTGGGTGATGCTCGCCATCGGCCTGGTGCTCCTGGTCGCGATCAACCTGGCCGTGATCGGAATCGTCATGCGCTTCCGCTCGGCACGGGGACGGCAGCCGCGGCGGCTGGTCGTACGGCGGCCCGCCCAGCTCGGGACCGCCGGGGTCTTCGCGGCGATCGTCGTCGTCACCTTCGTCCTCGGCGTGATCAAGACCCACGACGCGAAGCAGGTGGAGGCGTCGGGGCCGAACGGCCTGCAGGCGACTTCCACTCTCCTCGCGCAGAGATCGTTGACGCTGCCCGCCACGCCGGCATCACAGGCGCCCCTGCAGGTCAAGGCCTGCGGCCAGCAGTGGATCTGGCGCTACGAGTACCCGGACGGGACCTACTCCTACTACGAGCTCGTGGTGCCGGTCGATACGACCGTGATCCTCAATCTCTGCTCGACTGACGTCGTCCACCGCTGGTGGGTGCCCGGGCTGAGCGGCAAGTTCGACGCGACGCCGGGTGAGAGCAACCAGACCTGGTTCCGGGCCGATCAGACCGGCGACTACGATGGCGCCAGCTACGCGTTCTCGGGCGCCTCATATGCGGTGATGCGTACCCGCGTGCGGGTGGTCGACGTCCCGACCTATCAGGCCTGGCTGCAGCAGCAGGCCGCCGGCATCCAGCAGGCCCAGACCTTCGTGCAGCAGGTGAACGGGGAGGGCTGATGAGCGACGGACGAGATGCGAGGGTGCTCCGAGGCGATAGCCGAGGAGCAACCCGTTTCATGAGAGCCCAGCGCCCGGAGCTTGTCACCGACGGGCCGGCGCCGGCGCGCCCGCGCTGGTTCCAGATGGCGATGAGCTCCGACCACAAGGACGTCGGGCGGCTCTACATCGGCGCCGCCCTCTCCTTCCTGGTGCTGGGCATCGTCTGCTTCCTGATGATGCGGCTGCAGCTCGGTGTGCCGGAGAACAACCTGATCGAGCCCGTCACCTTCAACCGCCTGCTCTCGGTCGGGAGCCCGACGCTGATCGTGCTCTTCGCCCTGCCGCTCGCCTTCGGCCTCTACACGTACGTGGTCCCCCTGCAGATCGGAGCCCGGTCGCTCGCCTTCCCGCGGCTCTCCTCCCTCTCCGTCTGGCTCTACATCTTCGGCGGCGCGCTGCTCTACGTCAGCTTCGTCTACACGCCGCCCGAGACCGGCTTCAACAACTGGCCGACGCTCTCAGACGTCGTCTTCACCTCCAACAACGGGCCCGACGTCTGGATCGTCGCCGTCGGCCTGGCGGTTCTCGGGATCGTGCTGCAGTCGATCAACCTTTCGGTGACGATTGCGCGGATGCGTGCACCCGGCCTCGCCTGGCGCCGGCTGCCAGCGTTCACCTTCTCCGGCGCGGTCTCGAGCTGGACGATGATCGTCGCGGGCTCGGCGATGCTGGCGGCCCTGGTCATGCTCGAGATGGACCGCCACTTCGGCGGTGTCTTCTTCGACCCGGGTGCGGGCGGCGCGCCGATCTACTACCAGCACCTGAGCTGGATCTTCTTCACGGGCTGCTACCTGGTCTTCCTGCTGCCGGCATTCGGAGCGATCTCCGAGATCCTGCCCGTGTTCTCCGGCAAGCCTCTGCTCTCGCGCACCGCGCTGCTCGGCTCGCTGGCGGCGATCATGCCCCTCGGCCTGCTCGCCTGGATGCAGAACATGATGAGCGCCTCGATTCCGATCGGCTGGCTCTACGCCGCGATGCTGATGGCGCTCCTGCTGACGATCCCGATCGGGGCGATCTTCGTCAACTGGATCGGCACGCTCGCGGGCGGCGTGCTGAGGATGCGCGCACCGATGGTCTTCGCCCTCGCGGCGATCTCCACGCTGAGCTTCGGGTTGATCGGCGAGCTGATTCAGAGCGTGATCCCGGTCAACTGGCTGCTGGCGGACACCACCGCCTCCACCGCGGCCACGGGATACGTGCTGGTCGGCGGACCGATCCTGGGCGGGCTTGCCGCTCTCTATTACTGGTTCCCGAAGATGACCGGCAGGACGATGGGCGAGGGGCTGGCGAAGCCGTCGGCCGCCCTGATCGTGCTCGGCGCCCAGGTGACCTTCATCCCGCTCTTCCTCGCGGGAGTCGACGGCCAGCAGGTCGACATCTTCAAGTTCTTCAAAGCCAGTGACGCGATCAACGCCATGCAGCTGGACACGCTCAACCTGATCGCGACGATCGGGGCGTTCGTCCTGGCGCTCGGGATCGTGCTGTCGCTGATCAACGCATATCTCGGCATCAAGGGAGGAACCCCGGCGGGGCACGACCCGTGGGGTGGCGAGACGCTCGAGTGGTTCGCGACCTCGCCGCCGCCCCCGCACAACTTCGACGTGGTTCCCGACGTCCGCAGCGACGAGCCGCTGCGCGACATCCGCGAGGCCGTGCGGCGTCATGACGCCTCCAGCACCAAACCGGCGGAGACCACCGAGCCGGTAGCCTGACGCGCATGGCCGGACCCCTCGCCGGGGGCGGCGGGGAACAGCTCCGCCGGTTTCGCCGCCTGGCAGACCTCACCGCGGTAGTCACATTCCTGCTGATCGTCGTCGGCGGGATCGTGCGCGTGAGCCAATCGGGGCTCGGCTGCGGCCCGGGCGGCAGCGGCACCAAGGGCTGGCCACTCTGCGGCGGGCAGGTGATCCCGCTGGTCGGGAACGAGAACCGGGTGATCGAGTTCTCGCACCGGCTGCTCGCCACCGTGGTCGTCGTGTTGATCGCCGTCCTCTGCTGGCGCGCCTACAAGCACCTCCGGGAGGCACACGGCTGGGCCTTCCGCGGTTCGTTGATCGCCGGGGTCCTGGTCCTGGTCCAGGCGGTGCTCGGCGGCCTCACCGTCGAGCACAGCCTCGCCGAGGAGCTCGTGGCGGCGCATCTCGGCACCGCGATGTTGCTGCTCGGCCTACTGCTCTGGCTCGGGGCGAAGGCCCGTTCCGAGGCCGCCACCGAGGCCGGCGCCTCGGCGAAGCCGCCGGTGCGCGGGCTCAAGTCCTACGCGGCCGTCGCGACGGTCCTGCTCTTCTGCGCGATCGTTGCCGGCGGATACATGGCCGGCACCGAGGAGGAGGGGGTGAGCGACACCGGGCCGAACATCGCGGGAGCGCATCTCGCCTGCGGTCACCAGTTCCCGACCTGCGGCGACGGCAAGTTCCTGCCATTCGGGAACAACCGGCTGACAGACATCCACCTCACTCACCGGGTCTTCGTCTATCTGGCGACGATCGCGATCATCGTCCTGCTCAGCGTGGCCTTCGCGCGGGGCTCGCGCGACCGGCTGCTCGCCCTGGGCGCGCTCCTCCTGCTCTGTCAGCTCCTGCTCGGTGCCCTGAACGTTTGGCTCGGCGAGCACGGGCCACTGATCGTCGCCCACCTCGCGACCGCGACCCTGCTCTGGGCCACTGTCGTCTCGATCGCCTACCGGCTCGCCTGGCTGCCCAGCGGGGCGCCGACGCACGAGCGGGCGCCCCGGGCCGAAGCATCTGCGGCGGCCGCATGAGCGTCCGCCTCGGAACCGGGTCCGAGCGCGTCGCCGGGCGGGCAGCCAGGCCGGGCGGAGACCGGGTCTCGGTGACGCCCGGTGACACGCGGGCGCGGACGATGCGCACCGCGATCGGTGTGGCGAACGACTACGTCACGCTCACCAAGCCGCGGATCATCTCGCTGCTCCTGCTCACCTGCGTCGCGACGATGTTCGTCGCCGACCCGGGCGGCCCGGCGCTCTCCACAATCCTCTGGACCTGCATCGGGGGCTATTTGGCCGCCGGCGGCGCCGGGGCGATCAACCACTACATCGAGCGCGAGCCGGACGCCCGCATGGCCCGCACCCGGGGCCGGCCCCTGGCCAGCGGGAGGATCGAGCCGCGGCGGGGACTGCTCTTCGGATCGACTCTCGGCGTCGTCGCCGTCGCGCAGCTCTGGATCACGGTCAACGGGCTGACCGCGGCGCTCGCCGCCGCCGGGCTGCTCGGCTACGTCTTCGTCTACACGCTCTGGCTCAAGCCGCGCACCCCCCAGAACATCGTGCTCGGCGGCGCGGCCGGCGCGATGCCTCCGCTGGTGGGCTGGGCCGCCGCCACCGGCGCCCTCTCGCTGCAGGCCCTCTGGCCGTTCGCGATCGTCTTCTTCTGGACGCCGCCGCACTTCTGGGCGCTCTCGCTGCTGATCTCCGACGACTACGCCCGCACAGGCGTGCCCATGCTCCCGGTGGTCCGCGGTGAGACCACCACCCGGCACCAGATCGTCTTTTACGCGCTCCTCCTGGTGGCCGTCACGATCGGCCCGGTGATCACGGGGCTGTTCGGGACCGCCTACCTGATCGCGGCGCTGGCGCTCGGCGCCGGCTTCGTCGGCCTCGCGCTCGTCCTCCTGGCGCACCCCTCCCGGCCGGCGGCGCGCCGCCTCTATCTGAGCTCCCTCGCGTACCTGGCCCTGCTCTTCGTCGCGATGGCCCTCGACCGGGCCTTGTGAGGGCTTCGAGCCAGGGGACTGGATAGGGTTCCGTCCGTGGATCGCGAACGCGCCAGAGCCACCATTCGAGCGGGCATGATCGCCGCCAGCCTGGCGCTCCTCGTCTTCGCCCTGGCCTTCTACGTCTCGATCCTCTACCTGCGATGAGCCAGCCGCCCAAGCCCACAGAGGTCATCTACCTGTCGCGGCCGTCGATCTTCCCGGCTCTGCTCGCCTTTGGCCTGGCGGCCCTCTTCGTCGGCCTCTTCGCCTGGTGGCCGTACTCCGTGATCGGAGGTGTGATCGCGCTGATCTCGCTGATCGGCTGGCTCCGGACCAACCGCGACGACATCGCCCGGATGCCCCGGCACCAGCACACCGACACGGCGCCGATTCCGCTGTCGGTTTCCCCGCCAGCGGACTAGTAGCCCTGCTTCGCCATATAGCCGCGGCCACAAGCGGCCGCCCCGCGTAAGTCGCTACGGGCTTCGCCCTCCGCTCCGAAGCGGAGCAGCCTGGTGGCCGCTATGGAGGGCTCATGGACGAGGTCGCGCCGACCTGCGTCCAGCAACGCACGATGTCGCGCATCGAGAGCACGCCGACAAGCTCTCCCCGGTCGACGACGACCAGGTGGCGGATACCCCGCTGGACCATCTCCTCGGCAGCCTGCTCGAGGCTCCAGTCGGGAGCCGCGGAGATGACGCTCTCGCTCATGTGATCGGCGACCTTCTCAGTGTCGGGGTCCTTGCCGCTCCCGACGGCGTTCAGGAGGTCGCGCTCGGTGATGATCCGCGGCGCCGGGGACTCGTCATCGAAGACCAGGGCGGCGCCGGTTCCCTTCTCGGTCATCTTCGTCGCGGTCTCCCGCAGGGTGTGGCTTGGTCCCACGGCCAGGACCACGCTCGACATGCCCTCGCGAACCTCCACCAAGCCCTCCTCACTCTTGCTTCGTGCCGTTCCGCGCAAGCTTATCCCACGCCTGGGCGACCGGAGGGCGCCTCCTCGCCGACAGATAGGATTCCCGCGCTCATGAGCCCCCTGATCAACGGCGGCCACAAGGACCGCCGCCGCATCAATGGTCGAGCGATCTGGCTGATCGCCTCCGTTGCCGCGACGACCGCGCTGGTCGGGCTGACGGGCTGCGACCTCGGCCCCAAGGACAACCTCGACAAGGGCCAGCAGCTCTTCACCCAGAAGTGCGGCAGCTGCCACACGCTCACCGGCGCCGGCACCAACGGCGACATCGGGCCGAACCTCGACTACGCCTTCAAGAACGCCCGTGCCAGCGGCTTCGACTCGGACACGATCAAGGGAGTGGTCGAGTACCAGATCGCCCACGCCCGCCCCGCGTCTCCGCAGCAGACCGACGTCTACATGCCACAGGACCTGGTCACGGGCCAGGACGCGAAGGACGTCGCGGCCTACGTGGCGAGCGTTGCCGGCGTGCCCGGCATCAAGCCGCCGGTGTTCGCGCCGCCGCAGTTCTTCGCCACCAACTGCGGTGGCTGTCACACCCTGGCGCAGGCGGGCACGACCGGAACCACCGGGCCGAACCTCGACACCGCGCTCAAGGGCATGAGCGCCACCGAGATCTCCCAGTCGATCAGCGACCCGAACGCGAAGATCACCCCCGGCTACCCGGCGAACGTCATGCCGCAGAACTTCGGCCAGACGCTCACTCCGGACCAGCTCTCCGCGCTCGTCGCCTACCTCCAGCAGGCGACCGGAGGAGGCGGCGGAGGCGGCGGTAAGAAGTAGCTGGCGCTCCGAACCAACGGGCGCCATAGAGATCGCGACCGAATCAGGACCCGAACCGGCGCCAGGCCTGGATCAGGCCCCAGGTCCGCCACAACCCGATCGCGACGAGCACCGCCAGGACGATCGCCCCGGCCAGGGAGCCGATCAGCAGCGCCACGGCGATCACGATCGCCGCTCCGACGCCGAACATGATCAGCACCCGGAACATGTCCGCCTCGTTGCGCAGCGGGTTGCGTGGCGTCGCCGCCGGCCGCTCGTTCACGCAGCCGATCTTCGCAGTCATCGGATTTCCGGGGAAGACCCGGGCGAGACGGGCCCGAGCGTTCTCTGGTTCGAGGCGATCACAATGCCTGGCCGGCGGCGGCCCCGGCCGCCTGGTCATCCTCTCGCAGCAGGCCCCCAACTTCTTCACGACCTAACTCCGACAGGCTGGCGGCTTCGAGCTATCCCGCCGACTGTGTCTCGGGCGGATCTTCCTTGTGGTGCCTGGCGTGTCTGGCGGCGTGTCGCTCCTCGCGGTCCTTCACGTACCCGACGCCGAGTTCGCGCGCCAGCTCGACCAGGATCCCGATGCCGGTCAGCACGTAGAGGGCCGTTAAGAGTTTGAGCGACTCATGCGTCAGCGTGAGGTGCGGGTCGGCGATGCTCGACGTGGTCAGCGTTCAGACGGCGAAGTAGAACCCGTCGACCACGTTCCAGCCTTCGCCAAGCGAATAGGTGACCGTCCCGACAAATATGAGCACGATCGCGGCTCCCGCGACGGCGGCGAAGTGCTCTTCCTTGGCGGCGTACTTCGCCGCCCGGAGCAGGCGCCCGAGCACGGACGGGACGATCAGCGCGTCGAGCAGGCGCCGGAGCCTGGACCGGTCAGACGGCACGTCGTATGGCTCGCATCAGTCTGACTGTGGATCAACCCGCCTAGGGGAGGGTGCGGGAGGAGAACTGCCTGGCTCAGAAAACCGCCGTTTGCGAGGAGAATCGGCCGAGGGGGGCTGAAAGGGGGCCTGATCCGAGGTCCTCTGTCCCTCGACTGTCCCTCGGCAGAGGGGATCCGACACCAGGCTGGCTCGATGGCCGCCCCGACGACCGAATCCGAGCGACGCTTCGCCGACTACCTGGAGTCACACGGCTACGACTTCGACTTCGAGCCTGACTACCAGCGGCACGCGACTTTGTGATCAGCCGCTCCGCAGCAGATCCCGCAACCGGTGGTACTTGAGACGCAGAATGGGACGCTCGAGTACGTAGTAGCTGGTGGCGGCGACCGCTGTCGAGACGATCGCGGTTGCGATCAGCGCCCAAACGAACGGAAGATCGGCTCCATTGCCGCCGAACTTTTCGGCGATCGCGAGGTGCCAGAGGAAGATGCCGTAAGAGATCAGGCCCAGCCAAGCGACCAGCGGATGGGCGAGGAACCTGCGCGGCATTCCTCCTTGCGAATCGCCGAACACGGCCGGTAAAAGCAGGAGGAAGGCGACCAGGCCGAAGATCAGCTGGTAAGCAACCAGCTGCGCTGTGCTCAGGGCGAACGGGTTGACGGGCAGCCAGAGGCACAACGCCAGGAACGCGCCGATTGCGCATAGCCAGATGGCCAGTGGGCTCGAGCCCACGGCCCTGATCAACCAGGGCTTCCTATCGCTCCCGTCCAGTGCGACCGAAGCAATTGCAAGCCCCATCCCCAGACTGAACCAGTACCAGTAGCCGGCTGCCGTGCTGCTGATCCAAAGGGAAGCTCCGCCCGCCGGGACGAAGACGAACATGAACAGCAGGGAGGCGGCCCCGAGGACGGCGAGGACGATTATCTCGACCCACATCCAGGTGCGGAGCGCGAGACGGCCCGTGAGATGACGCATGGCAAGCGCGTAGAGCGGCAGGACCGCATAGAAGCTCAACTCGACGACCAGACTCCACGTCTGCGCGAGCCCGCAATCGGTGATGAAGTAGCAGACCGGCCCCCCGAGAACGGGCAGGGTGAAGAACAGGCCGTATTGGGCGACAGGGCTGCCACCGGTGACTCCGGTGAATCCCGGCAGGATTGTGAGAACCGTCAGGGCCGCCCAGTAAGCGGGAAAGATCCGTAGGACGCGGCGCTTCGCGTAGTCGGCGACCCGGGGGCGAGCCGCGCCTCCCCCACGGGCCGCGACAAAGGGACGGTAGAGGAGGAAGCCCGAGATCAGGAAGAAGATCGCGACCCCGATCTGCCCGCGGGTGGCGATGCGCGCGAGGGGCTCCGGCAGGTCGGCGACCCCCGGAGTGTGGACCAGGAGCACAGCCCCGACAGCTATCGCCCGCAGGCCGTCGAAGAGAGGAAACCGCGGATGCCGCGGTGGAGGCGCGACGGCGTCGGGGACGGGAGACCCCTCGCTGCGGGCGACCCCTTGAAGGCTGGCAGCGGACGCCTGCGACGGAGGATGGGCTACCTCCACCAGGCGATCGTAAACAAGTGCCCCCCGTTCGGGAGGGAAGGTGTCCAACCGACTTATTGGGAGCCCCGCAAGTGCGAGGCTTCTGTGAGGCACCGCTACCGGGATTCGAAGTTCGGCCACCCGACCCGCGGAGCCCCAGCAAACGGGCCGTTTTCGGCGTCACAGCGCCGTTCGCTCCAGGATCGTACATGCCGACTACGCCGTCGCCTGTTGGCGCGGCGGCATCAGAGCCCCGATCAGCCAGAACAAGGGGAAGATGATCCCAATGATGAACATCACCCAGTGGCCCTTGCGGATGGACATGATGCCCAGGGTCACGAGCAGGATGAAGTAGAGGATGCCGCCGATAACGAATCCCATCTGGATTCTCCCTTCCAGGTTGCGGGCGGTCGGTGCGTGTCACCCTAAACCGTCGGGGCAGGGACCAAGGGGAGGGTTTCCAGGTGGAGCGCAAGCGTCGAAATACCGCCGATTAGCCAACCGCGAAAGAGATTCCACATCCACAAGACGATGAGCACTGGGGACGCAGAGCGGGCAAATAGCAACGGGAAGCCGATTTCGTGCGAGATCACCGGGTGCGCCGCTCGGGTCCACGGCCAGGGTCTGTGTCGGCGGCATTACGACCTGCACCGTTATCGCGAGCGCAACGCCAGGAAGGCCGAGGCGCAGGCCGACGCTCGGCGTGAAATGCTCATCGAGGAGGAGCTTCGGCTCGGCGGCGTGGCTGACTTCAAATCTCCACCGGGGCGATGGAGTGCTCAATGTTCAGCTCCGAGGAAGAGCGGCGCAAGGTGCCGATCCCGGCGATCCTGCGCGACTACCTGGTCAAGCAACGGATGCGCTCAGGGCGACGCGGGCATGCGCTGATCTTCGGCAACACGCCGGAGACGCCGTTCACCGCGAACATGCTCCAGCGCCGGGCTGAGCAGGCCTGGAAGAAGGCGGGTCTGGAGCGGATCACGCCGCATGCCTGCCGCCACACCTTCGCCAGCCTGATGATCGCCGCCGGGGTCAATGCGAAGGCGCTCGCGACTACATGGGCCACGCGAACATCAGCGATCACGCTGGACCGCTACGATGACCAGGGTTCACGAGCTCATCTTGCGGGTGGGCGAAGGCGGATGGAGCGAACAAGGACGCGGCGAGGGGGGAGAGATCCGGGGGAGGCTTCTGTTTCTTGGGCAGGCAGCTGATTGCCGAGACTGGGAGCTCGGTCCCCTGGGTTGCATAAGCCGCTTAGTTCTGGGTAGGGTCCTTGTCGCGCGAATCCGGCTTCCGGTTCTCCCCTATTCCGAATCGGTTGTGAGGGAGTGGGGTTGGCGCAGAACTGTCCACTCCCGAATTCGCTTCCGGGAGTCGGGTCGCGCGTTTAGTGCTGAAAGGTCGGAGGTGGACCTCGCCGCGGGGATACTGCGTGGAAATGTCGGGGCGGCGGGACAGACGGGCAGGAAAACGTCGCGCTTTTCCGTAAGGCCATCGATTGCTACCCGGCGTACCTGGAGTCGATGCTAGCAGCTATGTGGCCCCCAGGAGGCCGAGGCGCTGATCGCTGCCGTTCACGGCGCGACCGGTCGACTGGGCCACGACGATGTACCACGGTCTGCGGCTCGGGGAGTTGCGGGCACTACGCGATGAGGACGTGGACCTGGCCGGCGGTGTGATCCGGGTCGAGCGTGGATGGGACCCCGTCGAGGGCGCAATCGAGTTGAAGTCCCAGGCCCGGCGGCGCAAGGTGCCGATCCCGGCGATCCTGCGCGACTACCCGGTCAAGCAACGGATGCGCTCAGGGCGACGCGGGCGTGCGCTGATCTTTGGCAACACGCCGGAGACCCCGTTCACCGCCAACATGCTTCAGCGCCGGGCTGATCAGGCTTGGAAGAAGGCGAGTGTGGAGCGGATCACGTCGAAGGCCTGCCGCCACACCTTCGCCAGCCTGCTGATCGCCGCCGGAGTCAATGCAAGGCGCTCTCGACGTTCATGGGCCACGCCAAGATCGGGCTCACCCTGGATCGCTACGGCCACCTGATGCCCGGCTCCGAGGAGGAGGCGTCGGCCAGCCTCCTGGACAGCTACCTGGAAAGCCAGCCGAGAGCGCGGACGAAGCCGCTCGCGGTGCTGGAGCCGGTCTGACTGGCGAACTGACTGGCGAACAAGTGGCGAACGGAAACTGAAACCCCGCCATTTGCAGCGGCTCTAGAGGATGTAGACGGTCGTGAAGACGATGATCCACATCACGTCGACGAAGTGCCAGTAGATGCCGGGCACCTCGACGCCGAGGTGGTCCTTCGCGTCCGGCCCGTAGTGGCCGCGCCAGGCGCGGATGTTGGCGATCGCGAGGAGGATCAGGCCGATCGTGACGTGCGCGCCGTGCAGGCCGGTGAGGCCATAGAAGATCGAGCCGAAGGCATCGTCGCGGGCGCTGAAGCCGATGTGGACGTACTCGTTGAGCTGGATGAAGAGGAAGGTTGCGCCCAGCAGGAAGGTCGTCGCCAGGCCCATCTTCATGCCGCGCCGGTTGTTCTTGCGGATCGACTCGAGGGACCAATGCATGGTGAAGCTCGAGGAGAGCAGGATGGCCGTGTTCATCCCGGCGACGGCGACCGGCAACTCGAACGGATGCGGGGGCCACGGACCGTTGTTGGCGACGACCCGCAGGAAGAAATACGAGGCGAAGAACGCCCCGAAGAGCATCACCTCGGAGACGATGAAGAGAAGGATCCCGAGGGTCTGCCGGTCTATCCGCGAGCTCTGGTTGGCCTCCGGCGGATGGGGGTGGTGCTCCTCCGCGTGGCCGACGGCGACTGAGGCGGACTCCATCAGCCTGCCTCCCCCGCACCGACGGCGGCAGAATCGGCGGCGGTGTTGGTGGCCGCCGCTTGTGCACTCGATGTGGCGGGCTCGGTGCCGGACTCGATGTGCTCCACCGGCTTGTCGGTGTGCGCCTCGACCTTCTCGATCAGGCCCTCCTCGAGCCACTTCGACTGCTCGCCCTTCAGGGTGGAGATCAGGATGTCGTCGATCCGGTAGTGCTCGATCGCGTTCTGGATCGCGTGATACGGGTCCGGGCTCATCGGCTGCCCTGTCGCGTCGATCTCATTGCGGTACATCTCGGCGAGCGTCGCCGCCAGCCGCGAGGAGATCTCCTCTCGGCTGATCGTGCCTGAGCGCGGGCAGATGAACGTGTAGCGGTGCGGCCTCTCCCTGGCCCGCTCCTCGAGCCGGTCGACGAGGTCCTTGCTGTTCACGGTCTGGGTCGCGACCACCAGCGTGTGGGTGACGTCCCAGCGGACCGCGTCATCGTCGACTCGCACCGGGATGTGCTCGACTCTGCCGTAGCGAGCCTTTGCCCACTCGACGAGGTCCTTCCGCGTCAGGCCGAAACGAGTCTCGTAAAGGCAGGAGAGCAGGATGTAGTCCGGCTGGGTCGCGCGCACCGCGTCGTCCAGAGCCAGCGGGGGATTCGGGTCCATCACGGCACCCTCGGATTCGATCCCGAACTCCCGCAGCACGGCCTGGGTCACATCGACGCGGCTCTGAGCGGCCGCGCGGCGCTCCTCGACGTCGACCAGCTGGCCGACGATGGGCAGGTTCTGCGGGGCGACCACCGCGAAGTAGTCGGCGCCCGCGTCCGAGAGCTCCCTGCAGGCCGTGAGCAGCTTGCGGCCGCCGGCGACCTCATTGAGGAAGGCCAGGACGCGCTTGACGCCGTCGCGCGAGGGGGGTGGATCGGGATCGCCGAAGGTCGCGACCTCTCGCTTCGCCACGACCTCGGAGGCGTGCTCCGAGGGCGTGCCGACGTCCGTGATCGCGGATTCGCCCTCGCGGGGGTCGACCGCCGGATCCGGGCGCTGCCTCTCCTCGCCCGGTGAAGTCGTCTTCTCGGTCATGTGGGCGCTCCCACGCCGGCCCTCTCGGGCTGTCTGACCTCGGCCTCCTCGCCGGGCATGATCACGTGCCTCGCGCCGGGGACGCCGTACTCGTATGGACCGCCGACGACGCGCGGGATCTCATCGAAGTTGAAGACCGGCGGCGGCGAGGACACCTGCCACTCGATCGTCTTGGCGCGCCACGGGTTCGGTCCCGCCTTGGGCCCGTAGCGCCAGCTGACGATCATGTTGTAGAGGAAGATCAGCTGGGCGGCGCCGAGGAGGAAGGCGCAGCAGGAGATGAACAGGTTCCAGTCCCCGAAGGTGGCGGCGTAGTCGGCGACGCGGCGCGGCATGCCCTCCATCCCGATCCAGTGCATCGGGATGAATGTGCCGAGCATCCCGACCAGCGTCAGCCAGAAGTGGATCCGGCCGAGGCGCTCGTCGTACATCCGCCCGGTCATCTTCGGGAACCAGTGGTAGACGCCGGCGAAGATCGTGAACACGGATCCGCCGAAGAGCACGAAGTGGATGTGCGCCACCACGAAGTAGGTGTCCGAGACGTGGATGTCGATCGGGATCATCCCGAGCATGACGCCGGAGATGCCGCCGATCGTGAAGGTGGCTATGAAGCCGAGGGCGAACAGCATCGCCGTCGATCTCAGGTGGATCACCCCCTCGAACAGCGTCCCCAGCCAGGAGAAGATCTTGATCCCCGTCGGCACCGCGATCAGGAGGGTGGTGATCATCATCGGCACCCGCAGCCAGCTGAACATGCCGGCGACGAACATGTGGTGCGCCCAGACCGAGTAGCTCAGCACCACGATCCCGATCAGAGCCAGGGCCATCAGCCGGTAGCCGAAGATCGGCTTGCGCGAATTGGTCGAGATCACCTCGCTGACGATCCCGAACCCCGGCAGCATCATGATGTAGACGGCCGGGTGCGAGTAGAACCAGAAGATGTGCTGGTAGCTGATCACGTCGCCGCCGAAGGCCGACTGGAAGAAGTTCGTGTGCAGGGCGCGGTCGAAGAGGACCATGAACTGGACGCCGGCGATGAACGGCGTGGCCGCAACGACCAGCAGCGAGGTCGAGAGGTTCGCCCAGACCAGGAGCGGCAGGCGCCAGAAGTTCATCCCCGGCGCTCGCATGGTCACGATCGTGACCAGGAAGTTGAGCGCCGTGGCGATCGACGAGGCGCCGGCGAACTGGACGCCTAAGTTGAAGAAGGACTGGCCTAAGGGCGCGCCGGTCGAGAGCGGCGCGTACCCGGTCCAGCCGGCGTCGAACGCGCCTCCCGGCGCCGCGAAGCTGCCGACGAAGAGCAGCCCGGCGATCGGGAGCATCCAGTAGCTCAGGGCGTTCAGCCGAGGGAACGCCATATCCGGCGCGCCGATCATCAGCGGCAGGACGTAGTTCGCGATCCCGGAGAACGCCGGGATGACGAAGACGAAGATCATGATCGCCGCGTGCGCCGAGAAGAGGCTGTTGAATTGCGAAGGGTCGACGATCTGGGTGCCGGGCTGGGCCAGCTCGGCCCGCATGATCATCGCCATCGAGCCGCCGACGAAGAAGAAAAAGAAGGTCGTGACCAGGTACTGGATCCCGATCACCTTGTGGTCGGTGTTGACCTTGAAGTAGTCGCGCCAGCTGTAGGCGCCGTGGTTCTCGTGCTCGCGCTCCTTCGGGAAGGTCGGACCGCCGATCGCCCAGCGGAACCAGTAGTCGAAACAGCCGATCCCGATCAGGAAGCCGAGTGGCGCGGTGATCGCGGGGACGATGATCTGCGGGTAGCCGGTCTGCTCGGTCTGGAACGCCGGCAGTCCGGAGATCTTGCGAAGCGCCACCACCAGCGCGAAGCCGAAGGCGCCGGCGATGATCGTGTACGCGAGGGCCCTCCACCAGCCCGGGCGCTTGAACAGGGCCGCAGTCACTCCCGCCATCCTTCCATCGCCGGCATTATCCCAATCGCACGGCCGGTCACGGGTGCACCTGCTTGGGGATCGTCGGCCCGGACGGCAGCTTCTCCCCGGCCGCCTCGTCCGACTTGATCGGCGGCTGGCTCGAGGCCCACTGCTGCCAGGCGGTCTGCGAGGGCTCCACCACCACCGGCGCCCGCATGGTCGAGTGGCCGATGCCGCAGAGCTCCGTGCAGACCAGAGTGAAGTCGCCGGTCTTGGTCGGGGTGATGTACGCGCGCGTCGTGATCCCCGGGACGTTGTCCTTCTTGATCCGCCACTCCGGGACCCAGAACGAGTGGATGACGTCGAGCGCGTGCATCCTGAACTCGATCTGGCGGTTCACCGGGACGTGCAGCTCACGGGAGGTCGTGCCGGTTTCGGGGTAATCGAAGTGCCACTCGTACTGCTGGGAGTAGACGTCGACGACCATCCGGTTCGGGTCATGGGCCTCGATGTCCGAGAGGGTGATCCATGAGTAGATCGCCCCGAAGAGGACGATCACGGTGGGGATCACGGTCCAGGCGATCTCGAGCCGGGTGTTGCCGTGGATTGGCGCCCCGTCGGACTCGTCGCCCGGCTTCGCTCGCCACCGCCAGACGGCGTAGACGAGCATCACCATGACGATCGAGAAGACGAACGAAGACAGCACGATCATCACGTTCAGCAGGTCGTCGATCTTGGGCGCTGCCGTGGAGTCCTCCGCGCCATTCCAATTCGGTATCAGCATGATCACCGAGGTGACGACGGTGAGGACGATGATCGCCGCGATCAGCTTGGGAATCGGGACGCCCCGCATCGGGCGGCATTCTATTCAGGCCTCATAAACCGGCATCCCCAGCTTCGCTTCCGCGGATGCCCGGTCAGGGCGCGTTTGGCGTGCCAACCCTGGGAAGGTCTCCCAGCTGACCCCTTGAGGCGGCGACGACGGTCCTGGCGACGCCCTCCCAGCTCCAGAGGTCATCGACACGCTCCGCCAGCCTGAGACCGGCCTCGTGGCGGCGCTCGGGCTCGAGCGCCAGCCAGCCCTCGAGACGGTCGGCGAGCTCCGTGATGGCTCCGAGCTCCACCGGAAAGCTGAGCAGGCGCGCCAGGCCCGGCTCGACCGCCGCGGCGAGCAGCTCGGCGACCTCCCTCATCCCGGAGTGGTTCGCCGCCACCGGCGGCACTCCGCAGGCGGCGGACTCCGCGGGCACCATTCCAAAGGCCTCGGGCCAGGTGCTCGGCATGGCGAAGGTCTCGGCGGCCGGCATCACGTCGGCGACCTCGTCGTGCTCCAAACGACCCCCGATCAGAAACGAGCCGGCCGCGTCTCGAGCCGCCTCGGCGTAGCCCTCCGGCGGGTTCGCCAGGAAGTCCGTGAGGATCGGCAGAGGCTCGTCCTCATCCCCCTCGAAGCCGCGGCCTCTGGCGGCGACGGCACGGGCTGCGTCGAGGTCGCCCTGCGCCAGGGCATCGACGAGCATCAGCAGCCCATCCTCGAACGCCCCGAACCCGATGAAGAGGATCCGGGGTGACCGGGCCCCCGCCGCTCGCCGCGCCCGATGGACGAGCGGCCAGGCGGCGGCCAGCAGGTCCACCCCCTTGCTGACCAGAAGCTTGCCGACGAAGAGAACGCGCGGGTCCCCCTCGGCCCAGGCCCGCATGGCCGCCGCCACCCTCGGACCATCGCGCCCGAAGGAGTCGCCGGCCCCCTCCCGCTCGGCGTCGAGCCGGTCGGCCAGGGCTCGCAGGGCGAGCAGCGCATCCGCCTCCGCACGGGGCCGGAAGCGATTCACGTCGACGCCCGGGGGGCCGAGCCGCGTGCGGTCCCGCAGGCCCGGGTCGGGGACCACCTCGAAGAGCGCCTCGGCCGTGTGGGCGGACCCGGCCAGGAGCCCGCTCGCGGCATCGGTGCCCTCGCGCGCGTACGGCACGAAGCGCTCCGGGTGCGGCCGCACTGTGTAGGAGATGTCGGAGCCGTGCAGCTTGATCGCGAAGCGCAGACCGGCTCGTGCCAGGATCACCGGTCCCATGATCAGGTGGTTGGCGAGCGCGGCGTCCGGCTTCGCCGGCGGATGTCACGACGTCGCGAGCGGCGGCCACGTTCGCGTCGAGGTAGCGATCGAGCTCGGCGTCGGTGAGCTCCGGGAAGGTCTTCACCTCGAAGCCCTCGTAGCGGTCGTGCACGTAGACGGGTAGAAGCCCGCCGATGTCCGGCCGGTAGATGGTGATCTCCCCCGGGTGGCCGGCGTCGCTGACCCGCTCCACGTCCAGATCGCCGCCCTCCCAGTCGCCGACCGCGTCCACCCAATCGAGCTCCGCCGCATTCCGGTCCTGGCAGAGCAGGTGGACCTCGTGGCCCTGGTTCGCGAGCGCCTGGGCCAGGCTGGCGTTGTAGACGTTGGATCCGGTTCCCCGCAGCAGGTATCCGTGGAAGATCAGGACTCGCACCGGCCCAACCGTATTGGCCCGCCGCGTTGTTATCGTGCCGCCCGTGCAGAACCCGGAACAGACCTACAGGCTGAGGGCCCCGGCCTCCGGGCGCGAGGCTCTCGCCAAGGTCAAGCCGGACGGCATCTATGTCGACCGGGAGACCGGCGAGGAGATGAGGATCGCGACGGCGACCCTGCCGCTCGCACCCTCGGACTCGGCCCTGGTCAGGGCACCGGAGAACCTGCGCGCCTGCCGTCGCTGCAACCAGCTGATCGGTCTCGACGTCAGCGACTGCCCATACTGCGGACTCCGCCAGCCGGCACTCGACGGATCGTCTTGACCCGAGTCCTCCCGCTGTTCCTCGCCCTCGGCGTGATCGCCGCCGGCTGTGGCGGCGACGACTCCGGCGGGACACCGACCGCTCCGTCCGTCTCGATCCCGGCGGTGACCGCCCCGCTAGCGACCTCCACGGCCCCCGCCACCACGACCTCACCCGGGGCGGCGACGACCACTAAGGGCACCACGACCTACAACCCGAAGCTGCCCGACTCGGCGACCAACGACATTCCGGCGCCCCAGGGCAGCCCGCAGGCGCAGTTCGAGCAGCAGTGCAAGCAGAATCCCTCCGCCTGCGGCTGACCGAGGAAAAGCTACTTCTTCTTCTTGGGCGGCTTCGCCGGGGCCTGATTGGGATCAGCCACGACCGTTGCCGAGTAGAGCAGCCGGGCGGTGTTGTAGGTGCAGCCGTAGGCGCGCTCGGTGCCGAGGGCGTCCTGCGGGGTCCCGGCCAATATGTCGGCCGTGTCGTTGCACTTGCCCTTCTTGCGGCTCGCCTGCCAGCGGGTGTTGGCGCTCTGGTTGACCGCGAACGCCGGGGCCCAGGTCGGGACGGTCAGCGCCACGACGTTGTTGGGCTTGACCCGCAGCGGCGTGTCGAGGGTGAAGGTGGTGGTCTGCCCGAGGAAGCCCGCTAGGTCCTCGACCGGTGACTGGGACTTGAGCTTGTAGATCGGCTTGCCGGCCTTGATCGACTTCATGATCGGCTTCAGCACCGCGATCCGTGCCTTGGGCGTGCCGCCGAAGGTCTTGCTGAAGAAGTCGTAGTCGCTCTGGTTGTTGTTGTTCGGGTTGGGCTTGGTGCTCGGCGCGCCGGTCTTGATCGACCAGGCGACGACGCGTCCCCGGAACGGAACGACGAACGGGCTCTTGGAGCCGGTGATCGAGGTCTGGAACCCTGTCGTCTTGCCCACCGCCTGGCAGCTGGTCGGGCAGGACGGGACGGCGGGAGTCGCCGCACCGAGCACCACGATGCGGGGTGCGGCGCCCGCGTCACCCGTGGCCATGGCGATCGTGAGCACGGCAGCGAACACCGCGATGGCGGCGACGATGCCCAGTTTGTGCAGGCGCGCGAGTACGTGAGCGTCCAGGCCCATGAACTTCATTGAACACTCCTTTTCGGGGAGGGTTGCGGGGGTCCTTGCAATCGGGCGGGTAGGGTTGTGCCTGGATGGAGGGCGAATCCGCATTCCAGCGCTATCTGGAGGGAGCCCTCGAGACCTTCGGGATCGCCACGGATGAGACCGAGCGCGCTGTGATCCTGGGCGTCTGGTCGCTGTATGAGCCAGGCATGGAGCAGCTGCGGGACGCCGACCTCGACGGGATCGAGCCGGAGATGGCGCCGGACCTCTCCGAGCCGCCGGAATGAGCGCGCTCGACCTTCCCCTACGAGAGCAGGCAGCGCGGATCGCAGCCGGCGATCTCGACGCAGGCGAGCTCCTCGACGCCTGCCTGGCGAGGATCGACGAGCGGAACCCGGACCTCAACGCGATCGTGGCGACCTTCCCCGACGAATCGCGGCGGATGCTCGACGAGGCGCCGGAGGGGCCGCTGGGCGGCGTTCCCGTCGTGCTCAAGGACGAGTGGCCGCTGCCCTGGCGCGCCGAGACCGTCGGTGCGGCGAGCGTGCCGGGCGTGAAGCTGGAGCCCGGTGAATCCGGGCCTTACCGCGCGCTGCGCGACGCCGGCGCAGTGATCGCGGGCGTCGCCAACATGCACGAGCTCGGCTCGAGCAGCACGGGCAACACCTCCGTCTACGGGGCCACCCACAACCCCTGGGACCTCGAGCGCTGCCCGGGCGGCTCCTCGAGCGGCCCTGCCGCCGCGGTCGCCGGGGGCCTGGTGGCTGGATCGGTCGGGGCCGACGGACTCGGCTCCGTTCGCTACCCGGCGGCCTACTGCGGACTGACCGGGCTGAAGCCGACCTTCGGGCGTTCCGCGATGGAGGGCCATCACATCGCCAACACGGAGACCATCGTCTCCGGGCCCCTCTGCCGGGACGCCGCCGACTGCAGGCTGCTCGCCTCCGCCCTCTTTGGAGAGGAGCTCCCGGCGGCCCAGCCCGAGGGTCTGCGCATCGGGGTGGTCCGCGATCCTTACTGGACCGACACGGCGCCCGGCGTCCGCGAGCCGTGCGAGTCCGCGCTCGAGGCTCTGCGCGGTGAGGTCGGCGGCGAGGTCGTCGAGGTCGAGCTCCCGGACCTGGACCTGGTGCTCCCGGCCGCACTGTTGGTGGCACAGGCCGAGGAGGCCGCCCACCTCACCCCCGAGAACCTGAACGCAATCAGCCCCGAGCTCGGCGTGATCAATCGCGGGGTCCTCAAGCTTCGCGCGATTCTCCCTCTGAGCCTGACGGCGAGGGCATTCCGGGTCCGCGCCAAGGTGCGGCGCGATCTGGCCGATCTCTTCGACGAAATCGACCTGCTTGCCTGGCCCACGGTGCCCGCCGTCGCCCCCTCGCTGGTCGAGCCGATGATCGACCTTCCCTCGGGGACGACGTCCGCCGACTCGGGCAACGCCCGCCAGGGGGTGCTTGCGAACCTGACCGGCGTGCCGGGCGTGAGCGTCCCCGTCGGGCTCGACGACGGCATGCCGGTCGCGCTCCAGCTGTTCGCGGGCTGGGGGGCCGACGCCCTGCTGCTCGACGCCGCGGAGGCGCTCGAGCGGGCCACGGACCGTGAGTTCGTGGAGCTGCGCCCGGCCACCGTCGGCTGATTGCAATCCTGAGACGGTGAGCAGGCGGGCATGGATCGCATTTGCGGCGCTCTCGGCGATCTGGGGCATCCCCTACCTCTTCATCAAGATCGCCGTCGACGGCGGGGTCTCCCCGTTCTTCCTCGCTTGGGCCCGGCTCGTACTCGGCGCCGCGCTGCTCTGGGCCGTGGCGCCCCGCCAGGGCGTGGACATGCTTCGGCACGGACCGCGGCGCTGGATCCTCGGCTACGCCACCGTGGAGATGGCGCTCCCGTTCCCCTTGATCGCAGCGGGTGAGCGCCACGTCGACTCCTCCGTCGCCGCGATCGTGATCGCAACCGTCCCGCTGCTGATCGCACTCCTCGCACTCCGTTTCGACCACACCGAGCGCCCGACGCGAACGCGAATGCTCGGCATGCTGATCGGGCTCGCCGGGGTGGTCGCGCTGGTCGGGATCGACCTGAGCGGCCAGAGCGACGAGTTGGTCGGCGCCGCCGCCGTGATGATCGCCGCCTTCGGCTACGCGGCCGGCCCGATGATCATCAAGCGGCACCTGCTCGAGTTCGACCCGCGCGCCACCATGGCCGCCAGCCTCAGCGTCGCGGCGGTTCTGCTCACGCCGGCCGCGCTGATCACGTTCCCGAGCTCGGTCCCTCCCGCTGATGCGCTGACCTCCCTGATCGTGCTCGGCGTCCTGTGTACGGCGACGGCCTTCGTGATCCTGATGGTGCTCGTCTCCGAGGTCGGCGCGGGGCGCGCCTCGATCATCACCTACATCAACCCGGTCATCGCCGTAGCGCTTGGCGTGATCGTGCTCGGTGAGAGCCCGGGCGCGGGAGCGATCGCGGGGCTGCTGCTCATCCTGGCGGGCTCGTGGCTCGCGACGGACGGACGCCTCCCGCCGGGGGCCAACGCGGTGGTCACGCGCTTACGGCAGCGCCGCAGGCAAGCCGCGGCCGAGGCGCCGACCGCAGTGCGCGCCGGTCCGTAGTCGACGATCGGGAACGGAGCTACGAGGCGCCTGCGCGGCCGGCGGTCGCGGCCTCGGGCGCGGAAACCGATGGCGTCGCGGCGAGCGTGGCGGCGAGCAGCAGCGGGGTGAGCAGGGCGAGCCGTTGCGTCGAGGGGGTCGCCAGGTCCTTGGCGGCGACCTCGGCAACCGCCTCATTCTGGAGCCCGATCAACTCGGTCATCGTCCGGCAGGCGGTCGCCTGCGGAGCGTCCGCCTCGACCGAGGCCGCGAGCTCCGCCATCGCGATGATCTCCTGCGCGTCGGCGCCGACGATCATCCTGCCGAGCGCGACCATGGCGTACAGATAGACGCGCTCGAGGATCAGGTCGCGGCCTCCATCCGGGGGCCCGGCGCGGGCCCAAGGTCGAGCGGGTCCTCACCCGCCAGAAGACGCTCGAGCTGGAGGCCGCAAACGCCGCTCAGCTGATCGGCCGACAACCCGGCCTCGAGGCCGCAGCGGATCGTGAGGATGGCATTCAATGCGGGCGCCCCATAGGGCACGTCGCTCGCGAACAGGATCTGGCCCGGTGGGACATAGGAGAACAGGAAGGTGAGGTCGGCCGGAACCCACCAAGAGGTGTCGATGAAGACGTTCGGGTGGTCGGGCATGTGCCGCCACATCCAGCTCAGATCCGAGACGGCTGCGTGCGCGAGGATAATCCGAGTTCCCGGGAACTCCTCCGAGTACTCGAAGGTGTGGCGACCGAGAGCGGGGATCCCGCGCCCCGCGTGGATCAGAACCGGGACGCGATGCTCGTCGGCCAGCGCGAAGATCTCCCTCGCCTCCGGTGTGTCCATCAAGAACTCGTCGGAGCGCGGGTGCAGCTTGATGCCACGGGCCCCGAGCTCGATGCACCTCGATCCCTCGGCCACCGCACCGTCGTTCGGGTCAAGCCGGCAGAACGGGACTAGCCGGCCGTCCGAGCCGGCGGCCTCCGCGAGGATCACGTCATTGGCGTCCCCATACCCGCCGGGCTCATGCATCGGGAAGACGACCCCGCGGGCATGGAGCGGGGCAAGGATGTCGATGAGCTCCTCGCCAGACAGCCGTGCGCCATCAGGGTCGTTGGCGCCGATGTGGGTGTGAGCGTCGAAGAGAGCGGTGCTCGGCAGGTCCGCGAGAAGCGGCTGGAGCCACGCCTGCAGCAGAGATTCGTTGATCGAGGGAGGCAAGTCGGCCAGTCTAGTCTGCGCCCGTGAGCTCGACTGGCGTCAGCGGCGAGGTCCTCCAAATCGCGGAGGAGACTCTGCGCGGCAACTGGCTGGAGGGCGAGCGCGACGGCGTCCACTACGGCTACTCGCGGCCGAGCCCGGGCCACTACCCATGGCAGTGGTACTGGGATTCGTGCTTCCACGCCATCGTCTGGCGCCGCTTCGATCCCGCCCGTGCCGAGAGCGAGCTCCGCAGCCTGCTGGCCGGCGGCTCCGAGGACGGCTTCATCGGTCACACGATCTTCTGGCACGGCCACGTCGACTGGCAGCGCCGCTGGACGTACAACGTCGCCTCGAAGACTGCTCCCAACACCTCAACGATCCAGCCGCCGCTGCTCGCCTGGGCCTGGCGCATCGCGGTGGGCGACCCGGCCGACGAGCCGCGAATCGCGGCGCACCATCGCTGGCTCGAGGCGAACCGGGAGCTGGACGGCGACGGGCTCCTCTGGATCCTCCAACCCGACGAGTCGGGTCTGGACTCGTCGCCCAAGTTCGACGCGGTCTGGGGCCTGCGCGCACATGCGCGGCCGCTCTTCCCCTTCCTGATCGCCAGGAACCGGCGCCTCGGCTGGGACGCGCGTCGCGTGATCGGCGCCGGGGGGCCGGTGCTCTGCGAGGTGGTCACGAACGTGCTCTGGGGCCTCGCCAGGATGGCCGCCGGGGAACCCTCGATCACCACGAGGATGGTCGACCGCTTCTGGGATGAGCGCCGCGGCCTCTTCCTCGACGTCGCCCGAGGCCGACTCGCGCACCCGGACCGGACCGACCCGGTCGACGGCGGCCGCCGGGTCCGGACCTCGACCTGGTCGGCGCTGGCGCCGCTGGCGCTTCCCGACCTGCCCGAGGAGATCGGCCGGCGGCTCATCGAGGAGCACCTGCTCAATCCGCAGCGCTACTGGCTGCCCTTCCCGCCCACATCGGTGTCGGCCGAGGAGCCCACCTTCGAGCCGCGCAAGTGGAAGGAGACTTTGCGCCGCCTCTACTGGCGTGGCCCGACCTGGATCAACGCGGCCTGGCTGATCTGGATCGGACTGTTGCGGCTCGGTTACGAACCCGAGGCGATGGAGATGGCGAAGCGGCTCGGCGCCGCGGTGGCCGACCAGCGCCTGCGCGAGTTCTACGAGCCCTACAACGGTGAGGGTCTAGGCGCCAAGGAGTTCGGCTGGTCCTCGCTGATCGCGGAGCTGGCGGACCCGGACCGGTCCGCTTCTTCTTCCTATCTGGATTAGCTCGAGGCGGCTGGATCGAAAGCAGGACCACACGGCGGATCGGGGCCGATTTCCGGTTATTTGGCCGGAATGACGACCGCCGCGGAGGTGCCCGCCTTGCAGACGAACTTCCCGGCCGTCCGCTTCGTCGCCTTGACACGCACCGAGTTCGTTCCCACGGGGAGAGTGGCGGGCAGCTGCCCCGACAGCGACCAGTTCCCGTTCGAATCGGACGTCGCGCCGTCAATGGTCGCGAACACCGTCCCGGTCTGATCGAGCGCCTGCAGGCGCATCCCGCGGGAGACCTTGCAGGCGCTGGCCGTGTTCAGCGAACCCCGGGCGGTCACCTTCCCGCTGTTGTTGATCTTCGGGTTTCCGGCGAAGTAGATCACCGACGTCTTCTTCTTCTTGCCCCCGGCAAGCGCAGCCGAGGTGAGCAGCCCGAGCCCGAGCACCGCCACCGCGACCACGACGACGAGTTTTGCGGCCCTCATCACTTGTACCTGTAGGTGATGCGCCCGCGATCGAGGTCGTACGGCGAGAGCTCGATCTTCACGCGATCCCCGGGGAGAATGCGGATGTAGTGGCGGCGCATCTTGCCCGAGATGTGGCCGAGGACCTCGTGGTCGTTGTCCAACTTCACACGGAACATCGTATTGGGCAGCGCCTCGGTGATCTCGCCCTCCATCTCGATCTTCTCTTCCTTCGCCATCTGCGCCGGGCAGGGTAGCGCTTCGCCCTAACGCCCCTCGAACGTCGCCTTGCCGGGCCCATCCTTGAGGAAGCTGGCCACGGCGTTCTTCAGGTCCTCCGAGGCGAACAGATCCGCGAAGACGTCGGGGGTGACCTTGTCGGCTTCCTCCACGCCGCCCGCCCTGTAGGCGCGGATGATCCGCTTGGTCGCCCCGTGGGCGATCGTCGGGCCGTCGGCGAGCCTGTGCGCGAACTTCATCCCCTTCTCCAGCAGCTGGTCGTCGGGGACTACGCGGTTGACCACGTTCCAGGCCTCCAGCGTGGCTGCCTCGTAGAGGCCGCCGCTCATCACGAACTCGGCCGCCCGCGTGGGGCCCGCGCGCTCCGCCATCCGCTGCGTGCCGCCCGCGCCGGGGGTCAGGCCGACGACCGCCTCGACCAGGCCGAACCGCGCCGACTCGCTCGCCCAGATCATGTCGCAGCCCAGCGAGATCTCGAGGCCCGCGGTCAGGCAGAGGCCGTGGACCAGGGCCAGCGTCGGGATCGGGAGCCGCTCGAGCCGCTGCACGACCGGAATCAGCGAGCCGAACGAGTCGGAGGCGCTGCCCTCCTCCTGCACCCGCTTGAAGCTGTTGACGTCGACGCCGCCGGTGAAGATGTCGCCGTCGGCGCGCCAGACGAGGGCCCGCGCGTCGGAGCCCTCGACCTCCTCGATGCAGGAGACCAGAGCCCCCCAGGCGTCGTCGCCGAACAGGTTGAGGGGCGGATTGGAGAGCACCATCGCGGCCACGTTGCCATCGCGCTCGAGCCGGATCGGTGCCACCTTGGTCTCGGTCTCAGCCATTCTCACCTCGCAATTTGGCGGCGACAGCCGCAATCTCATTCGAGTCCCCGGGCGCGGGGACCCAGGGAAGCTTGAGTGGATCATCCTCGTATCGGGGCACGACGTGGATGTGGAAGTGGAACACCGTCTGCCAGGCCGCCGCACCGCAGGCGTTGATCAGGTTGATCCCGTCAGCTTCGAGGACATCCTTCATCCGCTGTGCCAGTCGCTGCGCGGCGAGCGCGGTGGCGGTCAGATCCTCGGAGGAGATCTCGAGCAGGTCGGCCGAGTGCACCCGCGGCACCACCAGCGCGTGCCCGGGAGTCGCCGGATTGATGTCCATGAAGGCGACGGTGCGCTCGTCGGAGTCGATCGTCTGGCTCGGGATCGATCCGGCGATGATGCCGCAGAACAAGCAGTCAGCCTCCGTCATCCGGGCGTGACCTTCTCACAAAGAGCGAGTGGCCCGGTTGCGGCCGGGCCTTAGCGGAGCTGCCTGGCCCGCTCGAGGGCCTCCGAGCGGCTGCCGATCTCCCCCGTGAACGCCTCGGCGCGGAGCTCCTCGAGCAGCGTCCCCATCTCCGGCCCGGGCGGGACCCCGAGCTCGTCCGCGAGCTCGTCGCCGCTCAGGGGCGGGCGCGGCGGGCCGTCGCGATGCCAGGCGAGCGCGTCGCGCAGCATCTCCCGCGCCAGGTCGAGGTGAGCATCGACCATCTCCGGGCTGGCCAGCGGCCCCTCGCCCCGGGCCGCGAGCCGGTCGGCGACCGTCAGCAGGGTGACGTCGGCGGACACCGGCTCAGTGGCGACGAGGTAGTCGTAGACCGCCCGCCGGGAGAGAGGTCGCTGGTGGATCAGGAAGCCGAGTCGCAGGTGGTGGCGCGCGAGCCCCTGAAGGTGGAGGCTGAGGGCACGGCTGGTGCGAAGCCGCCGACAGATCCCGGCGATGATCTCCGCGCCGACCTCGTCGTGACCGATGAAGGTGACGTAGCCCGATCCCTCCGAGCGGGTCTCCGGCTTGCCCAGGTCATGGAAGAGCGCGCCGAAGCGCAGCGCGTCCCGCCGGGTGAGCTCGTCGGCGAGCGGCTCCGCGAGGAATTCAGCAGTCTCGGCCGCCAGATCCCCGGCGAACGCAGGCAGATCGCTCTCGATGCCGAGCCACTCCTCGAGCACGGCCAGGGTGTGGCCGAAAACGTCGAGGTGGTGGTTCGGGTTCTGGACCACACCGCGCAGCGTCTCCAACTCCGGGAGGACCACCGGGGTGAGCGCGAGCTCGTCCATCAGCGCGACGCCCCGCAGCGGCTCCGGCCCCGCGACGATTCCCCGCAGCTCGGCGAACTGCCGCTCGCCGGCTGGGTCGGCAGCGTGTGCGGCGTGGTCGCGGGCCAGGTCCGCTGTCCCCGACTCGATCTCGAGGCCGAGGACCGAGGCGAGGCGGGAGGCACGCAGCAGCCGTAATGGGTCCCGCTCGAAGGAGGCGTCGGAGGCGACCCGGAGGAGCCGTGCCTCGACGTCCCGCACGCCCCCGGTTGGGTCGATCGGATCGCCCCCCGCGAGGGGGACCGCGACCGCGTTGACGGTGAAGTCCCTTCCGCGCAGGTCCTCCTCGATGGTCCCCGCCCGGAGAGCGGAGACGTCGACGTGCCAGCTGTCCGTTGAGGCGACGGCCCGCCAGGTGGCGTGCTCTTCGGACAGCGCGAAGGCCGAGCCCCCGGCGACCCTGGCGATCGCGCGAGCCGCGTGCTCCTCGTGCCCGGGCTCGACCGCCAGGTCGGCATCCGCCACAGACCTGCCCAGCAGGGCGTCGCGGATCGCCCCGCCGACGATCCAGACCGAGCCGGCCTGCTGGTCGAGCGCCGTTCGGGCGGCCGCGATCGAGGGGGCGGCCGCAAAGGCCTCCTCCAGCGTCGGGCTCACTCCACCACCTCACGCGGGACGCGCTGAGAGATGCCGCAGGTGACCTCGTAGTTGATCGTCTCCAGACGGGCCGCCAGCTCCTCGGCCAGGATCCGCTCGGGTCCCTGCGGGCCGATCAGGACCGCCGGCGCTCCGGACTCGACGTCGGTCTCGGGGCCGAGGTCGATGGTGACGTTGTCCATCGAGACCGTGCCGACCAACGGGTAGCGTCGCCCCCCGACGAGGACCTCCCCGTTGTTGGAGAGGCCGCGCCGCACCCCGTCCCCGTAGCCGATTGGAAGCACCCCGACCCAGGTGTCCTCCGGCGCCCGCCAGGTCCGGCCGTAGCCGGCGCTGGCCCCGCGCTCGAACCGCTTCACGTCTGCCACGTAGGAGTGCAGCTCGAGCGCCGGCTCCAGGTCCTGCTCAGCCGGATCGCGCTGGAACGGATCGAGCCCGTAGACCGCGATGCCGCAGCGGACCATGTCGAAATGGGTGGCGGGGTCGCGCAGGGTCGCCGCACTGTTGGCGGCGTGCACGGTGCAGTCGGGCGCGAGCTCGCTGACGGCATCGGCGACGGGCACAAAGGCGGCGAGCTGCTCGGCCATGAACGAGTCGCCCTCCTCGTCGGCGGTGGCGAAGTGGGTCCAGACACCCGCCAGATCCAGCCGCTGGTCGTCCCGGCAGGCGCCGGCGAGCTCGATCAGCGCGTCGGGGTCGCGCTCGCCGAGCCTGCCCATGCCGCTGTCGAGCTTGACGTGGACCCGGGTCATCCGGCCGAGATCGGTGGACACCCTCGAACAGAGGTCGCGGAAGCCCTCGCGCCAGACCGCGATCTCGGCCTGCGCTGCGAGGGCCACTCGGAGCTCGTCCACCGTGAGGGCGCCCATCACGAGGATGGGCGTGTCGGGGAAGTGCAGCCGGAGCTCCTCCGCCTCCGCCGCGGCGGCGACTGCCAGCCGGGTGGCCCCTCCGCGGAGCGCGGCGGCGGCGCAGGCCGCGGCGCCGTGCCCGTAGCCGTTCGCCTTGACGACGGCACAGAGCTCGGTCCCCTCGCCGACGCGGCCCTTGAGGGTCCTGCAGTTTCGCTCGACCGCCCCGGCATCGACGATGGCGAGCGCTCGCGCTGTCTCCTGGGCAGGACTCAGAGGGCCAGCCCCGCGGGGATCGAATCGATCACGTCGCCGGCGATCACCGAGTCGTGGCCCACCCGCTCACCGGCGGCCCTTCCAGCCCTCGAGTGGGCGACGACCGCGCCGCAGGTCGCGGCGAACGGCTCAACGCCCCGTGCGATCAAGGCCGCGATCATCCCGGACAGCACGTCTCCGGTCCCGGCGGTCGCCAGCTCCGGGCTCGAGATCGCGTTCACGGCGAGCCGCTCGCCATCGGTGACGATCGAGTCGTCCCCCTTGAGCAGGACGATCCCCCCGCTCCGCTGCGCCGCCTCGCGCGCGCTCTCGGCCCGCTTCGCCTCGATCGCCGTGGAATCCCGGCCGAGGAGGCGTCCCATCTCGCCCGCGTGAGGCGTGAGCACGAAGGGCGCCCCGCGGGCCGCCAGCCTCTCGATGCTTCCGGCGTGCGCATTGAGGCCGTCGGCGTCGATCACCAGCGGCGCCTCGATCCGCTCGGTGAGCTCCCGGATCAGCCGCTGGGTCCCCTGTTCGCGGCCCATGCCCGACCCGAGCACGACGCACGCAGCGCGGTCGGTGGCCCCGAGGATCTGCTCGGAGGCCGCGGGGCGCAGCCGCCCGTCTCGGCTCGCGCAGCCCAGCGTCATCACCTCGGTCAGCTTCACCTCGAAGATCTGCTCCAGGTCCGCCGGAACGGCGGCGGTCGCGTAGCCGGCGCCGGTCCGGATGGCGGCGAGCGAGGCCATGCAGACGGCGCCCGTGAGGCCGCGGGATCCTCCGATCACCACCACCTGCCCTGAGCTGAACTTGGTCGAGCCGGCCGCCCGGCTCGGCGCCAGCTCCAGCACCCGGGGGGCGATCAGGCCGCCCTTCGGATCGACCGGCGCTCCCTCGGGGATGCCGATCGGCGCCACGTAGAGATCCCCGGTGTGCTCCTTCCCCGGAGCGATCCAATGGCCGAGCTTCGGCGCGTGGAAGGTGACCGTGACATCGGCGGCCACCGCCATCCCCTCGACCTCGCCCGTTGAGGCGTTCACCCCGGAGGCGACGTCGGTCGCCACCACCGGCGCACCGGCCTGATTGATCGCATCGATCGCCGACGCCGCGGGATCCCTGGGGGTCCCCGCGAAGCCCGTCCCGAAGACCGCGTCGATGATCACCCCGGCGCCCCGCATCGCCGCCTCGAGCCCGCCCGGATCGACCCGGCGGGCGCCCTCGAAGCGCTCGGCGTTGGCCCTGGCGTCGTCTGAGAGCTCGTCCGGCGACGCCAGCAGGAGCGCATCGACCTGGAAGCCGATCTCGCGCAACACCCGGGCCGCAACCAGCCCGTCGCCGCCGTTGTTGCCCTTTCCGCAGACGATCGCCGCCGTGCTCGCGGTCGCGGCCTCGGCCGCCGCCTCGGCGACGGCGCGGCCCGCCGTCTCCATCAGCTCGAGGGAGGGAACCTCGCGCTCCTCGATCGCCCAGGCGTCCGTCGCCCGCATCTCCTCGGCGTCCAGGCAGGGTTCGAGCCAGTCCTCCATCGAGGGTGAGCCTACCTTCGGCGGCTGCTCACCCCGGAGCGAGCTACTTGATGCCGAGGACTGCCTTGATCTCGGCCTGGTCGTCCTTGCTGCCCGAGCCGGTGACCAGGTAGCTGAGGGAGTCCAGGTAGGGCTTGGCCTGCCGGTAGCTCGGATCGGACTTGGCCCCCGAGGACTCGGCGAGCGAGAACACCTGCGGGAAGGCGAGGAACAGATCGGTGCCCAGCGAGGAGACCTGCGAGTGCGCCGTGGAGAACGTCGGCGAGTCGGACAGCTTCTGGGCCGGGGTGAGTGACTGTTCGGCGGAGCCGGCGCCGTACCCGATCACGAGCTTGTCTCCCTGCTGCGCGATCTCGACGGGCCGCGGCGCGACACTGCGGTTGTCGATCTGGAAGCCAGTGCCACCCCCTGACAGCTTGAGCGGCTTGACGCCCCCGGTGCTGCCGCCGAGCTGGAACAGTCCCTGCAGCTGGCTCAGCAGCCTGCCGGTCAGGTCCGCGTTGTTGGTGTGCACGATGAGCGCCCCGGCCAGGGTCGACTGCGTGGTGCCCTCGACGTAGAGGACCGAATCGCCCAGGGAGCCCTCGAGCTGGTCGAGAGACGAGCCGGTGGTCGACTGGATCTGCTGGACGATGGCGTCGAAGTTCGGGATCTGGTCCTTGAGCTGGTCGACGGTCCGTTTGACGGTATCCCCGAGATTGCCGATACCGAGGGCAAGCCACGACTGGGAGGGGACGTCGCCGATCAGCGAGCTCTCAGGGGTGTCGACACCGCTGCTGCCCCCGGTGGCGTCGATCTGGATGCTGTCCGCATTCGCCGTGAGCGCGCCCGCGACCGGCTTGTCCAGCGAGTCGCCCGCGACCTGCTCGAGCTGCTGTTGCTGCTGTGGGCCGAACTGCGCACCGAGCGCATCGATGAAATTCTTGGGAACCGTGTAGAGCGTGCCCAGGCGGTCGCTCGGCAGCCCGCCGATCGCGTCCTTGAAGTCGCCATCGTCCCCTAGCGAATCGCCCTTCGAGGCGTCCACCGCGGCCTTGAACGCGGTGAGATCGCCCTCGATCAGGTACTTGTTGTCGACCGTCCCGAAGACCGTCTGGTCCGGGCCGGGGGAGCTGCTCGGGTCGGTCTGGTAGCTGGCCCCCTTGTAGGTCTGCGGCGCCGGATTGGTCGCGGTCGCGCCGGACGCCTTCTGGGCGAAGGCGAGCGATGCGGCGGCGTTGTCGGTCTGGACGACGGCCGCGCCATGCTGCGCCGGCTGGCCGAAACTCGTGAAGAAGACGCCCGCCTTCTGGCCCAGCCAGGGCGCGATGTCCTGCTGGTAGTTGATCGGGTGCCCATCCGCCTTCGACTGGCCCTCGATCAGCGAGATGATCTTGGCCCCCGGATCCGGGGTCTTCATGATCTTGCTGAGCGCCGCATTGGCGTCGGACCGCGCGGTGCCGCTCGGCTTGACGGTCGCATCCAGATAGAGCGCGGCGCTCGCCGGCACGGCGGCCGCAGGGCCGACGTCGGGGCTGCTGCCCCCGCCACCACCGCAGCCTGCCAGGATCGCCGCCGGTAAGGCGACGCAGGCAAGCAGCAGCGACTGGACTCGGACGCGAATCAAAGGGCGGCGATCCTACGTCACTCGACGGTCACCGTCTTGGCCAAGTTCCGAGGCTGATCGACGTTGAGGCCATTCTCGCGAGCGATGTAGTAGGCGAGTAGCTGCAGGGGCACGATCGCGACGATCGGCTGGACGATCCAATCGGTGGGCGGGACGAACAGGGTCTGATCGGCCACCTCCTCGACGCCGGCGGATCCCTCGGTCGCAATCGCGATCACGTCCGCGCCGCGGGCCCTGACCTCCTCCATGTTGGAGAGGATCTTCTCCACCACCGGGCTGTCGGTGGCGACGGCCACAACCGGGGTCGACTCGTCGAGCAGCGCGATCGGCCCGTGCTTCATCTCCCCGGCCGCGTACGCATCAGCGGGGATGTAGGAGATCTCCTTCAGCTTCAGCGCGCCTTCGAGGCAGACCGCCAGCCCGATGTGGCGGCCGATGTACATGAAGAAGCGCTGGCCGTGCTCCTCGTGCGCGATCTGCTTCACGCGCTCGTCGCAGGAGGTGATCGTCTCCTGGATCTTGTGAGGGAGCGTCTTGAGCTCGGCGACCAGCTCGACGATTCGCTCGGGCGCCAGCGTCCCGCGGAGCTCGGCGAGGCGGAGGCCGAGCAGGTACATGGCCGCGACCTGGCTGACGAAGGTCTTGGTCGCCGCGACGCTGACCTCGATCCCGGAGCGAGTGAAGAGGACGGCGTCGGCATCCTGGGTCGCCTGACTGCCCATCACGTTGCAGACCGCCAGCACCTTGGAGCCGCCTTCCTTCGCCAGCCGCATCGCCGCCAGCGTGTCCGCCGTCTCGCCGGACTGGGTGATTCCGATCACCAGGTCGTTCGGGCGATGCACCGGGTCGCGGTAGCGGTACTCGGAGGCGATGTCCATCTCGACCGGGACCCTGGCCCACTGCTCGATCGCGTAGCGGCCGACGAGACCGGCGTGGTACGAGGTCCCGCAGGCGACGATCACGATCCGCTCGATCCCCTTCAGGAAATCGTCATCGAGCTCCACGTCGGAGAGGTCGACCCCGTCCAGCGTCGGCAGCCGGTCGGTGATCGTCTCGGCGACCGCATCCGGCTGCTCGTGGATCTCCTTGAGCATGAAGGTCTCGTAGCCGCCCTTCTCCGCCGCGTCCTCGTCCCAGGTGATCTCCATCGGCTCGCGGCCCTCCACCAAGTCCCCGTCCGCGTCGATCACGGTGACGTCGCCCCGGTGGACGGTGACGATCTCGTCGTTCTTGATGCCCAGTGCGCGCCTGGTTTCGGCCAGGAAGGCGGGGATCGCCGAGGCCACGAAGTTCTCGTCCTCGCCCAGGCCGACGATCAGCGGGCACTCCTTCCGCGCCGCGACGAGGGTGTCCTCGTGGTCGTTGTGCATGGCCACGAAGGCGTAGTGACCGCGCAGGTCGCCGAACGCCCTGCGCACCGCCTCGGTCAGGTCCCCCTCGTAGTGGCGCTCGATCAGGTGGGCGACGATCTCGGCGTCCGTCTCGGAGGTGAAGTGATGGCCCTGCTCCCTGAGCTCGCGACGCAGCTCCGCGTGGTTCTCGACGATGCCGTTGAGGACGATCTGGATCGCATCGCCGCAGTCGCCGTGTGGATGAGCGTTCTCCTCGGTGACCCGGCCGTGGGTCGCCCAGCGCGTGTGCCCGAGCCCGATCGTCGCGGGCTTCGCCGCGACGGCGACGGAGCCCGAGTCGCCGTTCTGGGTGTGCTCCTCGAGAGCCGACCGGAGATTGGCGAGGTTGCCGACAGCGCGCACGCTGTCGATCTGGCCGTCCGAGATCACTGAAATGCCGGCCGAGTCATAGCCCCGGTATTCGAGCTTCTCCAGCCCGGCCATCAGCAGATCCCGGCACGGTCGGTCTCCCACATATCCGACGATGCCGCACATAAGAGCGTCAAAGATTAGTGGCACACGGCTTCGCCATCAGATCGCGACCGCAACCGGCCGCCCAGAAGGAGTCGCTACGGGCTTTGCCCTTCGCTCCGAGGTGGAGCGGCCTGGCGGTCGCCAGCGCGCTCCACGATTCCAACGAGGCGCTTGGTGATCGCCTCGCACTCTGCCTCGTCAGGCGCCTCGACCATGACCCGGACGAGGGGCTCGGTCCCGGATGATCGGACGAGGACGCGGCCGCGTCCCTCCAGCTTGGCGTTCTCCTCCTCGACCGCCCGCCAGAGCTCGCCGGCCCCCTCGATCGCCGAGCGGTCTGCGATCCGCACGTTCTCGAGACGCTGGGGCAGCCGCTCGAACGCCTCCACATCTTCAAGATGGCGTCCCCGCAGGGAGCGAAGTGTGAGAAGGGACGCGGCGATGCCGTCGCCGGTCGGCGTGAAGTCCGTCCAGACGAGATGGCCCGATTGCTCTCCGCCGAGGGGCCAGTTGCGCTCCAGCAGCTGCTCGATCACGTAGCGGTCGCCGACCTGCGTCTGCACGACCTCGATGCCCGCCTTCTCCATCGTCGTCATGAACCCGAAGTTCGTCATCACCGTGACCGCCACACCGCCGTCGAGCTCGCCGCGACGCTGCAGGTCGAGGGCAATCAACGCGATCAGATCGTCGCCGTCATGGAGCCGCCCCTCGCCATCCACGGCGAGCACGCGGTCGCCGTCGCCGTCGTAGGCGAACCCGATCTCCGCGCCCGTTTCGCGGACCAGCTCGATCAGACCCTCCGGGTGGGTCGAGCCGCAGTCTGCGTTGATGTTGCGGCCGTCGGGCTCTGTCGCCATCGGAAGGACGTCGGCGCCCAGCGCGCCGAAGATCACCGGCGCTGCCCGGTAGGTCGCCCCGTTCGCGCAGTCGAGTGCGACGCGCATCCCGGAAAGGTCGAGCTGGAACACCGTCCGCAGCTCCCGGATGTAGTCGTCGAAGGCTCCCTCGAGCGTGCGAACCCCGCCGACCCGCTCGCCCGTCTCCTCGTCCATCCGCCCCTCGATCGCCAGCTCCCGCTCGTCGTCCAGCTTGGTGCCGCGGTCATTGAAGAACTTGATTCCGTTATCGCCGAAGGGATTGTGAGAAGCGGAAACGACCGCCGCCAGATCGAAGCTCAGACGCCGGGCGAGCACCGAGGCCGCGGGCGTCGGCAGGACGCCGCCCAGCATCGCGTCGCCCCCTCCCGCCGCGATCCCCGCGGCCAGGGCCTCTTCCAGCATCGGGCCCGACTCGCGCGTGTCGCGCACGATCAGGACTTGAGGGCGCTCGGCCTGGGCCTCCAGGGCGGCGGCACGGCCCAGACGAACAGCGAGGTCGGGTGTGAGCAGTTCGCCCACGGGCCCCCGGACCCCATCGGTTCCGAAGAATCTCCTCTCCGCCACTCGCGGCGGACGCTAGCGCTTCGAGAACTGGGGCTTCTTGCGGGCCTTCTTCAGGCCGGCCTTGCGGCGCTCCTTGACCCGCGCGTCACGGGTCAGCATGCCGCGGCGCTTGAGCTCGGGCCGCAGCGCGGGATCGACGTCGCAGAGGGCGCGGGCGATGCCGTGGCGAACGGCTGCCGCCTGGCCGGAGATGCCGCCTCCATGGACGCGGACGCGAACGTCGACGTTGCCCTCGTAGCCGCTCTGGGTGAGCGCCTGCTTCGCGACCGACTGCAGATAGACGCGGGGGAAGTACTCCTCGAGCGTGCGCTTGTTCACCAGAATGCTGCCGTCGCCGGGCCTCAGGATCACTCGCGCCACCGAGGACTTTCGCTTCCCGGTGGCCGCGTAGCTGGCGTCCCCTGAGAGCTTGGCCGGTTTCGCCGCGACGGGCGCCGACTCGTCCTCGTCCCCGATCAGCTCCCGCTCGCGGCGGGCGCGCTCCTCCTCGTCGGCCTCGCGGCGAGCACGCTCCTCGGCGTCGAGCTCGCGCTCGGGCTCGATCGCGATCGGGTCGAGCTCCGCGCCGGGGACAACCTCGTCCTTCTTGCCGCTGGTCTTGGTGGCCTCGGCGGCCGGCTGCTCGGCGGGTGCCCTCTCGGGTGGAGCCTGATCGGCCGGAGCCTCCTCAGGTGGCGCCGACGATTCCTCGGCGGGCGTGTCGTCCTCGGCCGCGGCGTCCTCGGCCAGGGCCTCCTCGGGCGGCGGGTCGTCGGACTCACCGCGCTCCGGGCTTCCGCCCTCGGACGGAGGGTGCTCTTCGGGAGCCGCCTGCTCCTCGGCCTGCTTCTCTTCGGGAGTGCCCTCGTCGGGCTGCTGCTTCTCTTCGTCCTGCATCATCAGTCGGGTCGCGCTGTCGCGCGCCCTCGCGTATCGATCTCGAGGGTCTCGGGCTGCTGGGCCCGGTGCGGATGCTCAGCGCCGGCGTATACCTTGAGCTTGCGGAGCTGCTGGCGGGCGAGCCGGTTGCGGGGGAGCATGCCCTTGACCGCGCGGCGGATCACTTCCTCGGGCCGCTGCTCGAGCAGGTCGCCGAGCGTCCTGGAGCGGATCCCGCCCGGATACCCGCTGTGCCGCCAGTAGCGCTTGTCCTCGCGCTTCTTGCCGGTGACCGCGACCTTCGCCGCGTTGATCACGATGACGAAATCGCCGACGTCGACGTGCGGCGTGTAGGTCGGCTTGCGCTTGCCGCGCAGAACGTCCGCGATCTGGGTCGCGAGCCGGCCGAGCGTCTTGCCTTCGGCATCGACGACGTACCAGTCCCGCTTGCGGTCCTGGGCAGTCGCCTGGTAGGTCTTCATCGCTGTCGCAGTGGCCATAAAAAAGAGCCGCACGAGATGCCCGCGGCCGCAGGATGATAGCCAGGGTCCGCCCTGTCCGTGAGCGATGAGTCGCTCCCTCACCCGGGAGTAGGATCGCCGCGTGGAGGCGGATGGACGCACCCCCGCAGCCTCGGTCAGCTACCGGGATGTGACCAAGCGCTATCCGGGCCAGTCGAGCCCCGCGATCAACCACCTGTCTCTGGAGATTCCGGCCGGCGACATCTGCGTGCTGGTCGGGCCTTCCGGATGCGGCAAGACCACGGCGATGCGGATGCTCAATCGTACGGTCGAGATCACCGAGGGCGACATTCTGATCGGCGACACCTCGGTGCGTGACCGGGATCCGTCCGAGCTCCGTCGCGAGATGGGGTACGTAATCCAGCAGACCGGGCTCTTCCCCCACCGCACCGTGGCCGACAACATCGCGACCGTCCCCAAGCTGGTGGGCTGGGATCGGGAGCGCACCCGGAAGCGGGTCGGTGAGCTGCTCGAGCTGATCGGCCTCGATCAGAGCGAGGCCGACCGCTTCCCGAGCCAGCTCTCCGGCGGCCAGCAGCAACGGGTGGGAGTGGCGCGGGCGCTCGCGGCCGACCCGCCGGTGATGCTGATGGATGAGCCCTTCGGCGCCATCGACCCGATCAACCGCGAGCGCCTCCAGAACGAGTTCCTCCGGCTCCAGGCGGAGATCCGGAAGACCGTCCTGTTCGTCACCCACGACATCGATGAGGCGATCAAGATGGGAGACCGGATCGCAATCCTGAAGGCGGGCGGTCACCTCGCCCAGTACGCCACCCCCGCCGAGCTCCTGATGGCGCCGGCCGACAACTTCGTCGAGGACTTCGTCGGCGCCGACAGAGCGCTGAAGCGCCTCGCACTGATGCGGGTGCGCGACATCAATCTCTGGGAGGCTCCGCTCGCCTTCGTCGGCCAGTCGACCGCGGAAATCCGCGCGAAGCTGGACGGAGCCGAGGTCCCCCACGCGCTCGTGGTCGACTCCCAGCGCCACCCGCTGGGCTGGCTCTCCGAAAGCGACCTGAGGGCGGACACCGTCCCGGAGAAGCCGGACAGCGGCCCCCAACCGCTCCTCGACCTCGACGACGTGATGCGGGACGCGCTCGCCGACCTCCTGCAGACCGAGACCCAGTACGCGCCGGTAACCGACGCTCGCGGCCGGATCGCCGGCGTGCTCTCCGTCGAGATCATCTCCGAGTTCCTCGTCTCCCCAGAGGCGAAGGTCGAGGAGCACGACGCGGTCGAGCGTCCGCGCGGGCAATGAGCCGGGTACTCGCACAGTTCGCGCCCCTGCTCGCCCAGGTGACGATCCACAACAGAACAGGAGGCAACGCCCCTTGCCAGGCCCAGCAGGGCAAGGTCTTCTGCTTCGGCTGGGCGGCAGACAACTTCGATCGCTACACGACGCCACTGCTGAACCAGCTTCTCCTGGTCCTGATCGCCGTCGCCATCGGCTTCGCCATTGCCTTTGCGATGGCGCTCATCTCTCACCGGCGCCGCTGGCTCGTTCCCAGCTTCACCGGTGCGACCGGCGTCCTCTACACGATCCCGTCCCTCGCCTTCATCTTCCTGCTCCTGCCGATCACCGGGCTCGGCTGGACGACGGCGATCATCGTGCTCAGCGTCTACACGCTCCAGATCATCTACCGGAATACCGTTGCGGGCCTCAACAACGTCCCGATGGACAGCAAGGACGCCGGGCGGGGAATGGGGATGACCGACCGGCAGCTCCTCTGGCGAGTGGAGCTCCCCCTGGCCCTGCCCGAGATCATCGCGGGGCTTCGCATCGCCACCGTGTCGACGGTGGCCATCGCGACCCTCATGGTGTTCGCCAACGTGAACACACTGGGCGCGCCGCTCTACCAGCAGATCGACTTCAAGACCAACATCGTGATCGCCGGCGGGCTCTCGATCCTGATGGCGATCGCCTTCGACCTGATGCTCCTGCTGGCCCAGCGTCTCTTGGCTCCGTGGCGGCGGTCCCAGAGAGAAGCGACGCCTTGAGCGCCTTCCCGCTCCACCTCGCCTTCCTCGGCACCTTCGGCGACGCCTTCGACTTCATCTTCCACCAACAGGTGGCGCGGACCGGACAGACAATGGTGGGCGGGCCGGACCAGGTGCTTCACCTGACGGGCCAGCACCTCAAGGTGACCTTCCTGGCGCTCGGCGCGGCGATCGCCATCGCGCTGCCCACCGGGGTGATCCTCGGCCACCTGCGGAGGGGGGAAGGCTTCGCGATCGCCCTCGGCAATGCCGGGCGGGCGGTGCCCGAGCTGGCGCTGATCGCGTTCGTAGCGGCCTTCATCGGTGTGGGGCTGCTCAATGTCACGTTTGCATTCGCCGTCCTGGGGATCCCGCCGATCCTCACCAACGCCTACGTGGGAATCAGCCAGGTCGACCGGACCGCAGTCGAGGCCGCCCGCGGTATGGGCATGCGCGGTCTCCAGGTCATCCTCAGAGTGGAGCTGCCGCTCGCGGTGCCCACGATCATGGCCGGGGTGCGGACCGCCGCCGTCAACATCATCGCCACGGTCGCCCTGGCCTCCCTCGCGGGGGTGAGCACGCTCGGCGATCTCATCCTGGGCCGCAACGTCTACGGCGACCAGGGCGTCGTCGCCGGCGCGATCCTGATCGCGCTGCTCACCCTGACGCTCGAGCTCGGCCTCGCCGGTCTGCAGTGGCTGCTCACACCGCGGGGCCTGAAGCTGGCGCGGGCCGGTGCGGCGGCATAGGATCACGCAGTCCATTCCAGGGGCACGAAAGCCCCGAGAAAAGAGGAGGGTCACGTGGTGACCAGCCATTCGCGACTTAGGGCGGCTTTCGTGCTGTTTGCGGCGCTGGTCGTTGCACTCGGCGTTGCCGCCTGTGGGGGCAGCAGCGACAACAACGACACCGGGACAAACGGGGGCAACTCCGCCAACCTGATCAAGTCGAACCCGGCGAACAAGAGCGTTTCGCTGACCGTAGGTTCGAAGAACTTCACCGAGGAGTACATCCTCGGGAACATCTACGCCCAGGCGCTGAAGGCAGCTGGCTACAACGTCAGCACCAACCTGAACCTCGGCTCGGAGGTGATCGCGTACAAGGCGCTCCAGGAGGGTCAGATCAGCGGCTACCCGGAGTACACCTCGACGCTGCTCGAGTCGATCTTCGGGGCGAAGTCGGTTCCCGCCGATGCCCAGCAGGCCTTTGCCCAGGCCAAGGCGCAGCTCGAGCCGAAGGGCGAAACCGCCTTCGCGCCGACGCCGTTCGCCGACGCGAACGCGCTCGGCATGCTGAAGAGCAAGGCCGACCAGCTAGGGGTCACGAAGATCTCGGACCTGCAAGGCAAGTCCCAGGATCTGACGCTCTATGGCTCGCCGGAGTGCCGTGAGCGGACCGACTGTCTCGTCGGGCTGCAGGACACGTACGGCCTCCACTTCAAGTCATTCAATCCGGTCGACATCGGCCTCCGCTACACGGTCCTCGACAAGGGCCAGGCTGACGCCTCGATCGTGTTCACCTCGGACGCACAGCTCTCGGCGAACCCGGATAAGTACGTCCTGCTCCAGGACGACAAGGGGATCTTTCCCTCGGGGAACGTCATCTGGGTGACGGATCAGTCCACGGTCCAGAAGGCCGGTCCGGACTACATGGCGACGATCGAGAAGGTCCAGAAGGGCCTCACCCTGCCGGTGATGCAGGAGCTGAACGCCCGGGTGGACATCGACAAGCAGGACCCGGCGGCCGTCGCCACCGAGTACCTGAAGGAGGACGGCTACGTCCAGTAGATGCGAGGGCGCTGCGTCAGCAGCGACCCGTTTTGTGGCGAAGCCGTCCAGCAGAGGGCCGGGTCTAATCCCCCGGCCCTCTTGCTATCCTGCCGCGCCAATTGAGGGCCAAGTCCCTCCGGTCTGACCGGGGGGAACGGAGGACCCAAAAGGGGTTCACACCCCAGGGGCGAATCGCAACCAACTGGTTCGTAGCGCCGCTCTCGGCGCGAGCCCGCCAGCTAACTCCGTAGGCCGCAGAGAGAGTGCGAAGCGCGTTGATCGACAAGCCGGTTGGTCCTACGCCCCGCAAGCGGGTGGCGCTGATCGCTGCCGCCGCGATGGCGATCACCGTCGCCTGCTCACAGGTCGCCTTCGCGCAGAGCGGAGGCGTCGGCACCCCTGGCGGGACCACCACGACTACGACGACCCCGGCGCCCACCGGCGCGATGCTCTTCCCGGTCGGCGGTCCGCACACCTTCGGCGACGGCTTCGGCGCTGCGCGCAGCGGGCACAGCCACCAGGGTCAGGACATCATGGCCGCCTGCGGCACACCAGAGGTGGCGATCAGCCGGGCCAAGGTCAAGTGGGTGAGCTTCCAGAAGCTCGCCGGCAACTATGTCGTCATCCGCAACAAGAGGCTCCACCAGGACTACATGTACGCGCACCTCGCGAGCCGCGCCATGGTCAGCAAGGGCCAGGTCGTGCAGCCCGGCCAGCAGGTCGGCATCGTCGGCGAGACCGGCGACGCCACGGCCTGTCACCTCCACTTCGAGCTCTGGGTCGGCAAGTGGTACCGCGGTGGGCATCCGGTCAACCCGATGCCCTACCTGCAGACCTACCAGGGCTTCTAGGGCTGCCGCCCCGCCCCGACTCGAGAGCGGAGGACGTGGCGCCGGTGCTGGTACAACGGGGGACTTGATGTGTTCGAGCCGAGGCATGCGACTTAGCCGAGTCCTGCCCGTCGCCCTGCTCGTCGCGGTCGCCGCGGCGATGATGGCCGTCCCCGCTTTTGCCTACCAGCGCTACCGGTACCCGCTCAAGGGGCCCCACAACTACGGCAACCTCGCCGTCACCGGATTCGGGGTGAAGCGCGCCGATGGGTCGGTCCACACCGGCCAGGACATCATCGCCAACTGCGGGACGCCGATCGTGGCCGCCCACTCTGGCGTCGTCAAGTCTGCGGGCTACTCGACCGGGTACGGGAACTACGTCGTGGTCTCCGGACAGGGAACTCGCTTCGACTTCGTCTACGGCCACATGAAGGGCCGCGCCCGCGTAGGCGACGGCCGTCGGGTCAGGGCCGGGCAGAGGATCGGCTCCGTCGGCCAGACGGGGACGGACAGCGGCGTCTGCCATCTGCACTTCGAGCTCTGGAAGGGCCGCTGGTTCGCCGGCGGCAGCCGCACGGACCCCCTCCCCCACCTGCGCGCCTGGGACAAGCGCTCCGGAGGTCCGCTGCAGACCGAGCCCAAGCCGCCACAGGGCCAGTACTCGGCGAGCAAGCGGCTGTTCTACGACTCAGCGGAGTAGCCGAGTGCAAACGGCCCCCTGAACATGTCCACTCAGCCTTCAGCCGCGCCGCGGACCCTCACGGTCGCGGGTAGGGAGATTGCGCGAATCGGCCTGGGAACCAACCGGCTGGCGTCGACACCGGAGAACCATGCCTTCCTCCGGCAAGCCGTCGAGGCTGGCGTCGGCATGATCGACACGGCCCACGTCTATACGGGCGGTGACAGCGAGCGCGCGATCGGCGAAGCGCTCTCCCCGCCGCCCGGCGGCGTCGTGGTCGCCACCAAGGGTGGCTACACGGGCGCCGGCAGCCGGGAGGCGTTGCGCGCGCAGATCGAGCAGAGCTTGGAGAGCCTGAGGACCGACACGATCGATCTCTACTACCTGCATCGGGTCGACTCGGAGACACCGCTCGAGGAGAGCCTCGGCACGATCGACGAGTACCGCGAGGCAGGGAAGATCAAGGAGGTCGGGATCTCCGCCGTGGATGTCGAGCAGGTCGATGCCGCGCGCGAGTTCGTTCCGATCGCGGCCGTGCAGAACCAGTACAAC
Organism: uncultured Solirubrobacterales bacterium; assembly: GCA_963763955.1. Lineage (GTDB taxonomy): Bacteria > Actinomycetota > Thermoleophilia > Solirubrobacterales > 70-9 > DASUPK01. Next base: position 102,341 of record CAVXQP010000023.1, read on the forward strand.
GTCACTGACCGACGCTCGGACGGCGTCGTCGACTACTGCGAGGAGAACGGGATCGTCTTCGTCCCCTACTACCCGGTCAAGGGCGGCGACCCGCGGACGCTTGAGGAGGTCGCGGAGGCCCACAATGCCTCCCCGGCGCAGATCAAGCTCGCCTGGCTGCTGCGCCGCTCACCGGTGATGCTGCCGATCCCGGGCACGCTTACGATCGACCACCTCCGCGAGAACCTCGGCGCGCGGGAAATCGAGCTCACAAAGGACGAGTTCGATGCCCTCGCCTCCGCGTAGGACTGTCCCGCGAGGTCGAATCGCACCTGCTGGTCGCCGGCCCTTTCCCGACCACCGACCGGCTCGTTGCTGATCCGATCGTCTCAGTCGGCGTCGTAGCCGAGCTCGCGCAGCTTGTCGCCCATCACTTCCTGCATCACGGTCTGCTCGGCGGGCCCCATGTTCTCCCGCCAGAGCCCGGGCGTCGCGGCGCGGTGAAACTTCCCAGCGCCCCGCTCGTCCTCCGGTACGCGCTCGAACGCGTGCCGGCTGGCTACGTCCGCCGCCCAGTCAGCGGAGGCATCGACCCCGAGCCAGCGCGCGATCCGGACCAACTCGTCGGGCGTCTCGGTCAACAGGTCCTCGTAGCGAACGGTGAGCACGGAGGCCGGCCCGACCAGCTCGCATGCTCGCTGCACCACGTCCATCCGGTAGACCCAGTTGGCGGCGCTTCCCAGGAGAAAGTTCTCGCGTTCCTCGGGCGACAGCCCGTCCCATCCAAGGTCCTCGGCTGCCTCCCCTTTGGCGGTCGTGACAAAGTCCTGCAGCGAGTCCATGACATCGCGACCGTCCCGAATCAGGAACAGGACTCGCGATCGAGGCAGCAGCTTGACGAGAGTGTCCGCTGCCTCCGAGGTGTTCGGCTCCTTGACCACCAGATACGGTCGATTCCAGTCCGTTTGGGCCTGTCCGTGCTTGAGCTGGTACTCGAACCCCTCAAGGAGAAAGGCCCGCATCAGCGGACGCCAGAGGTGCTCGCGCTCGGGAGCGAGCACCCAGCCGGGAATGTTCGCGTGGGCGTCCGCCGAAGAGGTGATCTTCAGGGTCCCGTCCTGGGGCCAGGCGAATGCCCGGTTGAAGAGCTCCCCGGCCCAGGTCTCGTTGATCGTCGCCACCCCGGGTGCGCGTGCCTCGGCCAGCATCCGCATGAGCCAAGTGCTCCCGGTCCGCGGCGATCCGAAGATCCATACCACGCGCGACTCGAGCGCCTCGAAATCCGGCTTGTTCAGATAGCGGCGGCGATGCCAGCCACCAGCCCAGCCCCGGAATCGCGCGCGGATCTCGGCCAGGGCCCTCGTCGAACTCCTCTGCCAGCTCACTCCCACTCGATCGTACCGGGCGGCTTCGAAGTCAGGTCCAGCGTGACGCGGTTGACGCCGCGGACCTCGTTGATGATCCGGTTGGAGACCCGCTCCAGCAGGTCGTAGGGGAGGCGCGCCCAGTCGGCGGTCATCGCGTCGTCGGAGGTGACAGCGCGGATCACGATCGGATGCGCGTAGGAGCGCTCGTCGCCCTGGACCCCGACGGAGCGGACCACCGGCAGGACGCAGAACGACTGCCAGAGATCCCGGTAGAGGCCGGCGGCGCGGATCTCCTCCTGGAGGATCGCGTCGGCTTCGCGGACGATCTCGAGCCGCTCGCGTGTGACCTCCCCCCCGACCACGCGGATCGCCAGGCCGGGGCCCGGGAAGGGCTGGCGCCAGACGAAGCGCTCGGGGAGACCGAGCTCCGCAGCCACCGCGCGGACCTCGTCCTTGAAGAGCATCCGCAGCGGCTCGACCAGCTCCATCTCCATCTCCTCGGGCAGCCCGCCGACGTTGTGATGGGACTTGATCGTCGCCGCCGCACGCCCGTCGCCGCCGGACTCGATCACGTCCGAGTAGAGCGTGCCCTGGACCAGGAAGCGAGCGTCGTCGACCTTGCCGGCCTCCCCCTCGAAGACGCGGATGAACTCCTCGCCGATGATCTTGCGCTTCGTCTCGGGGTCCTCGACGCCGGCGAGGCGATCGAGGAAGCGGTCGGCCGCATCGACGTGCACCAGCTGGATGCCGTGCTGCTCGCGGAAGGCCGTGACCACCTGGTCGGCTTCGTCCTTGCGCATCATCCCGTGATCGACGAAGACGCAGGTGAGGCGGTCGCCGATCGCGCGATGGACGAGCAGCGCGGCTGTCGCCGAGTCCACCCCGCCTGAGAGCCCGCAGATCGCCCGGGCGCCCCCCACCTGCGCGCGGATCGATTGCACCTGTTCCTCGATCACCGAGGCCGGCGACCACTTCTCCCAGCAGTCGGCGACGTCACGCAGGAAGCGGGTGAGGATCTCGGTGCCGTACGGCGTGTGGACGACCTCGGGATGGAACTGGATCCCGTAGAGGCCGCGCTCCGTGTCCTCGACCGCCGCGACGGGGGATTCAGTACTGGAGGCGAGGGCGGTGAAACCCGGCGGCGGCTCGAACACGGTGTCTCGGTGGCTCATCCAGACCTGCTGCTCGGCCGGCAGGCCCTCGAGCAGCTTGCCGCCGGCTTCGCGGAGCGTGAGACGGCTGCGACCGAACTCGCCGGCCGGCGCCTGCTCCACCCGGCCGCCAAGGTCGTGGACCATCAACTGCATGCCGTAACAGATGCCGAGGACCGGGATGCCGAGCTCGAGCAGCTCCTTGCGGAGGGCGGGAGCGCCGTCCGCGTAGACCGAAGCCGGGCCGCCGGAGAGAACCAGGCCGCGGGGCCCTCGTTCCTCTATCTCTTCGATCGGCGTGTCGTGAGGGAGGAGCTCACTGAAGACACCGCACTCGCGGATTCGCCTGGCTATCAGCTGCGAGTACTGGCCACCGAAGTCCAGGACGAGTACCTCCTCCAGCTGCTGGCCCGCGGGTCCTGACGCCGCGGGCCCCTCCATCCTGCGGGCGACGGCGTCGTCCTCGGATGGAGCCTCCCGCGGCGCCACCCGCGGGTCAGCGTCAGGGGTACTCCTCTCAGGTACATGGATTCGAGCGGCGTCCTTCTTGGTCGAAGGAGCCGTCGGGTCAGTCATCCGAGACGGCGACTCCGACTGCGACCGTGGCGCTTCCATTGGAGCCCATGCCGACCGATTGCTCGCGCTGCAGCTGCTTGCCCTCGGACATCAAGGCCGGCGCGACCATCACCTCGGCCCGGTGGAACTCGGGGATGTCGGCGTAACCGGTGGTCGCCATCGAGGTGCGCAGGGCGCCCATCAGGTTGAAGGTCCCGTCGTTCTCCTGGGCCGGCCCGAGCAGGATCTCCTCGAGAGTCCCGTCCTGGTTGGTGGCGACCCGGGCGCCGCGTGGAAGCGACGGATGGAAGGTCGCCATCCCCCAGTGATAGCCGCGACCGGGAGCCTCCTTGGCCCGCGCGAGCGGCGATCCGATCATCACGGCATCGGCGCCCACGGCGATCGCCTTGGAGACATCCCCGCCGGTCCGCATGCCGCCGTCGGCGATCACGTTGCAGTAGTTGCCCGTCTCCATCATGTGCTGTCCGCGCGCAGCAGCGACGTCCGCAATCGCGGTCGCCTGCGGAACGCCGATCCCGAGCACGCCGCGCGTGGTGCAGGCGGCACCGGGCCCGACTCCGACCAGGACGCCGACCGCGCCGGTCCGCATCAGGTGGAGCCCGGTGTTGTAGGAGGCGCAGCCGCCGACGACGCAGGGAACGTCGAGCGAGGCGATGAACTCCTTCAGGTTGAGCGGCTCGGTCTGCGTGGAGACGTGCTCGGCCGAGATCACCGTCCCCTGGACCACGAGGATGTCGAGCCCCGCCTCGAGAGCAGTCTCGTAGTACTCGGTCACCTTCTGCGGGGTGAGGGAGCCGCAGGCGACCGCGCCGGCGGACTTGATCTCCTCGACCCGCTGGGCGACCAGCTCGGCCTTGACCGGCTCCGCGTAGATCTCCTGCATGATCCGCGTCGCGACCTCCTTCGGGGCCGCCGCGATCTCGTCGAGCTTCTCGTCGGCGTTCTCATAACGGGACCAGATCCCCTCGAGGTTGAGGACGCCGAGGCCGCCGAGGTTGCCGATCAGGCCGGCGGTCCTGGGGCTGACGACGCCGTCCATCGCCGACGCGAGCAGCGGGAGCTCGAAGCGGTAGGGACCGAGGGTCCAGGTGATGTCGATGTCGTCGGGGTCCCTGGTCCGGCGTGAGGGGACGATCGCGATGTCATCGAAGCCGTATGCCCGGCGGCCCTTCTTGCCACGGCCGATCTCTACTTCCATTGCCTCACCCTACGTTCGTTCGCGGACGAAAAAACCCCGCGTCGCGGGGCCGGAAATGCACTGATAGCGGCGTTTCGGAGGTCCTTCACCAACGCCCCGCCAAGGATAACAGCGGTCAACGCGGCCCCAGCGACGAGCCGCGCCGCGGTGGACGCGTTCTCGGCGATATGCGCGAAGTTCGCGTCCAGCACCCCCGCTAGACCTTCGCCGGCGTCTCGAGCTCGCGGGCCTCGACGCCCGGCAGCAGGCGCTCGACCTCGGCGGGGTCGATGCTGCCCGCGCCGAAGTGCTGCGTCGACTCCGCGCCGCAGGCGACCGCAAAGCGGAGGCACTCCTCCGGTGGGCGACCGTCGTAGCGAGCCGCCACGAAGCCGGCCAGGAAGGCATCGCCCGAGCCGACGGTGGCGACCGGCTCGACCTGGGGGGCGGTCACCTCGTAGGCATGCCGCTGGTCGTCGTCCACCAGCACCGACGCAAGGCAGCCCGCCGGCCGCGTGATCACGGCTTCGGTCGCTCCGAGCTCGACCAGGCTGCGGAGACCGCTGATCGCGTCCTCACGGTCGTTGAACTCATGGCCGACGGCGCCTTCCGCCTCGCGCACGTTCGGGGTGACCGCCGCCGGGCCGGCGCGCAGGGAGGCGACCAGGGGCTCGCCCTCGGTGTCGACGATCGTCTCTACGCCGAGCTCCTTGAGCTCCTCGACGATCCGGGCCGAGAACGAGGCCGGGACGGACGGCGGCAGACTGCCGGCGATCGCGCAGATTCGCGCGCCTCGCGCCAGGTAGAGCAGCTTTTCGAGGAACCGCTCGAGCTCCTCGGCGCTGACCTCGGGGCCGCGCTCGTTGATCTCGGTCTGTTCGCCGGAGGTGGGATCGACGACGGCGAGGTTGGTCCTCGACTCGCCGGCGATCCAGGTGAAGTCGGTGAGGATCGATTCCTCCGCGAGGCGCTCCATCAGCCGGGCCCCGGTCGGGCCGCCGGCGAGGCCGGTGGCGATCACGGGTCTGTCCAGCAACTTCAGGGCGCGGGCGACGTTGACACCCTTGCCGCCGGCCACGGTGCTCGCCTCCACGGCGCGGTGCCGGTGCCCCTGCCGAAAGCTCGGGACCGCCACGGTCCGGTCGATCGCGGCGTTGAGGGTGACGGTGAGGATCATCCCGTGCCCTCCTCCCGCTCCAGCCTCTGGCGCCTCCTGCGCATCCTCTCCTCGTGCATCCTGCGCCGCTCCTCCGGGGTTCGCTGTTGGGGAACCTGCCGCCGGTCCTTCCTCGGTCGGGGGGTGACCTCCTCGGGCTCCTTCCGGCCGCGCCCTCGTCTCACCAGCAGCAGTCCTACAAGTATCACGATCGCCACCAGTCCAAGGAGAACGAATGGATTCTTGACGGTCGAGGTCGTCTTGTCGAATGTGGTCGCCGCGCCCACGGCGCGGGCGGCCACCAGGGGGCTGGCGGCCGCGACCCTGCCGTCGACGCTCACCGCGACGCGGCCGAGCACCTGACCCCGGCTGACCGCTCCACTCACCTTGCCCGGGGCGGTGACGTGCGTGGTGACGCGCTGTCCACGGCGCGCGTTGATCGGCAGGGCGCGCTGCGCGACCAGCGGGAGGTGGTCGCTGCGGTAGTCGAGCTCCGGAGCCGCGAGCTCCTCGCCCCGATGGACGGGCTGCACCGAGTGGTAGAGCGAGAATCCGTACTGGAGGAGCTTCAGCGTGTCGGCGTCGCGGCTGGCCTCATCGGGAGTGCCGAGCACCGCCGAGATCAGGGTGGTCGAATCCTGTGTGCCCGAGCCGACCAGGACGTAGCCGGCGCCGAGCGTGTGGCCGGTCTTCACCCCGTTGATCCATGGGACGGCGTTGAGCAGCGTGTCGCGGGAGGTGACCCTCCGCGGGTGATCCCCGCTGTGGAGGGTGGCGCTCGGCGCGTTGACGATCCGGGCGAAGAGGGGGTTGCGCAGCAGGATCGAGGCGAGGGTGACCAGGTCGCGTGCGCTCGAGTAGTTGTCGGGATCGTCGAGCCCGATCGGGTTCGCGTAGCGGGTATCGCTGAGCCGGAGCCGCTTGGCGGCCTGGTTCATCCGCGTGACGAACGCCGGCACAGAGCCCGCCACACCGACGGCCAGGGTCTCGGCCGCGTCGCTCGCGCTCGGCAGCAGCAGCCCGTAGAGCAGGTCCCTGACCCGCATCCGCTCCCCCGCGCGCAGGCCCAGTTCGATCTCGGCTGAGGCCTCGGGGTGGTAGTTCTGCGCCGCGATCATCTGGCTGGGCTTGAGGTGCTTGAGGGCGAGGTACGCCGTCATCAGCTTGGTCGTGCTGGCGATCGGCAGCCGCTTGTCGGGCGACCTGCTGGCCAGGACGGAGTCGTCACGAGGGTCGATCAGGATCCACGCCTTCGCGTCGAGCCTGGGAGGGGCGGCCGCAGCCGGCGCTTGGGTCTCCGTCGGTTTCTGCGCCCCCGCCGGAGCCGCGGCCAGCGCGGCGATCGCGATCGCAATGAGGAGCGCGAACACCACGCGCACGACTCCCCCTCCCCGCCTGCCGTCGATTCCGCGCACCGTCAGCGCAACGCTATCCGCTGGCCCTCGAGCAGAGTCTGCGGATCGAGATCGGGATTGAGGCTCTGGAGGGTGGCGACGTCGATGCCGGTCTTCAGCGAGATCGATCCCAGGGTGTCGCCGGAGTGGACGATCCATACGCCCCGCTGCACGGCCCTCTGGCCGGCCTTGCTGACGTTGGCCTTCTGCGCGTTGCCGTTGTCGTTGCCGCCGGAGCCTCCGCCCGAGGTCGCGATGATCAGGACCACCAGGATGAAGGCCGCGATCAGGGCCATCACGGCAAACGCACGGACGATTTGATTCGGCTTGTAGTCCGGCATTCGCGGGGTCGCGATAGTACCCCGGCGCTCCTAAGCCAGGTCCCACACGGCTGCCCGGAGCTTCTCCGCGGCCACCGCGGGATCGTCCGCGCCGGCGATGCTGCGGGAGGCCGCGACGAGCACCGACGCCGGCCGGCCCGGTGCGAGCGCCGGACCCAGGTCCTGGGGCTTGCCCCCCTGCGCGCCGATTCCCGGGATCAAAAAGACCGAGTCCGGCATCAACTCGCGCAGCCGGCCGAGATGCTGGGGCGCCGTCGCCCCGACCACGGCGCCGACGCCGGAGAGCCCCGATTCACCGGCCAGCTCTGAGGCGCTCTCCGCCACCAGGGCCGCCAGCTCCTCGTGGAGCGGCCGCTCGCCCAGCTGCGCGTCCTGAAGACGAGCCGCGCCGGGGTTCGAAGTACGGACGAGCAGGAAGACCCCGGCGCCTGACCCGCGGGCTGCCTCGACCAGCACCTCGATTGCGTCCTCGCCGAACAGCGGGTTAGCGGTGAAGGCATCGGATTCCAGGCCGCGCACCGGCCCCCAGGGCGTCTCGGTCTCCCCGACCAGCGCCTGGCCATAGGCCCTCGCGGTCACCGGCACGTCTCCCCGCTTGCCGTCCGCCACCACCAGGAGGCCGGCGCGCTGCGCCGCGGCGCAGACCTCTGCCAGCGCCCCCCAGCCCGGCGCTCCGAGCCGCTCGAAGCAGGCGAGCTGCGGCTTCACCGCCACGCAGGCGGGGCCAGCCATTTCGATCAGGGCGCGGCACTCCTCGAAGATGGCCGCGGCGGCGCGGTCCGCTACGTCGGTGAAGTCCGCGCCCGGGGCGGTATCGGGCGCGAGGGCCGCCGGGTCCGGGTCCAGGCCCAGGCAGACCTGGCTCCGGCGCTCCTCGACGAGCGCCGAAAGCCGGTCGGCGAATGGGGCGGTCCTAGCCGCCCTTGACCTTCTTCTTCAGGCCCGAACCGGCCGAGAAGCGGGGAACCTTGCCGCCCGGGATGAAAATCCGCTCCCCGGTCCGCGGGTTCACGCCCTGTCGAGGGCCCCGCTCGGCCACCGCGAACTTGCCGAAGCCGGTGAAGTTCACGTCGCCTCCCCCTTGGAGCACGTCGGTGATGGCGTCAAGGACGGCGTCGACGGCCTGCCCAGCCCCCTTCTTGTTGCCGATCCTGCTGTCGCGTGCGAGCACGTCGAGGAACTCAGCCTTGGTCACGTCATCTCCTCCTACGGATTGGAGTGGGCGCCGAGCCTAACAGCGAGTCCTGAAGCCAAAACTCGCTTGCGGCAACGGCTTCGACAGCGAGCGGCCCGGTGGCCGCTAGGAGCCGCCGATCGCCATTTCCCCGACCAACATCGGCGCGGTGCGCACGGAACCGCCGAACGGCACCCAGCGAGCCTCGGAACCCACCGCCTGCACGGCCGCCAGGGTGCCGAGCAGATCGCCCGCGACGGTGAACTCGCGTAGCGGCTCGGCAAGCTCGCCGCCGCGGATCGCACGTCCGGAAGCCCCAACCGAGTAGCGGCCGGTCACCGGGTTGACGCCGGAGTGGAGGCCGGCGACCTCGGTGACGTAGACGCCGTCACCCGCCCGCTCGAGGAGCTGCTCGAGGGTGAGCTCCCCCGGGTCGAGGACGAGATTCGAGGTGCTCACCGAAGGTGGCGTCCTGTAGGAACCACGGGCGGCGTTGCCGGTCGAGCGCGTCCCGCCGCGGCGCGCGGTGTAGCTGTCGTGTAGATAGGCGAGCAGCTTCCCGTCCGCGATCAGCGGAGTGCGCCCCCGGGGCGTTCCCTCCCCGTCGAACGGGGCGCTGGCGAGGCCGCCTGGATCGATCCCGTCGTCAGCCAGCACGTAGGCCGGGGAGGCGAGCTCGTCGCCGAGCCGGTCGGCGAAAGGCGAGCGCCCGCGCTGGACGTCATCGGCGCAGAGCGCCCCACCGATGAAGCCGGCGAAGCTGGCGGTGACGCGCTCAGAGAGGACGACGGGGCAGTTGCGCGACTCCGGCTTGGTGGCGCCCAGCATCGAACTGGCCTCGTCCCCCGCCTCCGCGCCGATCTGCTCGGGGTCGAGGGCCCGCGGTGCCCGTCCCACCCCGAAACCGAGCCCGGTCTGCACCTCGGAGTCCCTGCTCGCCATCGCCTGCAGGAACGCATAGGCGGTCGAGGCCGCGAACCGGCCGGAGACCCCGCGCGACGTGGCGATCGCTGCCTCGCCCTCCTCGTCGACATAGACGACCTCCTCGACACCGGTGACGCTCTCGTCGCGGTCGAGCGCGACCCGCTCGATCCGCTTGGCCAGCTCGATCACCTCGGCGGTCCCGGTGGCCGCGACCCCATCGTCGCGCAGGCCCTCGATCTTGGCGGCAGGCCCCGAGGGATCCGGCGCGCGCGAGTTCTCGTCCTCGTCGGCCACCCGGGCGGCGCCGACCGCCGCATCCGCGAGCTCGGCGAGCCCGGCCTCCGAGAGATCGGTGCCGTAGGCGAAGCCGGTGCGATGGCCGATCCAGGCCCGGACCCCCACGCCGCGGCCGCTCGCCTCGGTGAGGCTCTCGACCTCACCGGCGTGCACGCGGACCTCGCGGCCGCTCGAGCCCTCGCTCCAGGCCTCGGCGTCGGTGGCGCCCACCGCGGTGGCCACCTCGGCTGCGCTGCGCGCCACGCTCTCGAGGTCTGGGCCCTCCGCGCTCATACGGCGGTTCCCCCCACCGTGATCCCCTTGATCCGGACGTGGCCCTGGCCGGTGCCGACCGGCGCGGTCTGCCCGGCCTTGCCGCAGAACCCCGTCTTCATCTCGAAGTCGGAGCCGACGGCGTCGATCCGGGCGAGCGCCTGCAGGCAGTTGCCGATCAGGGTCGCGCCGCGGCACGGCTTGGTCACCTTGCCGCCCTCGATCAGGTAGCCCTCGGAGACGCCGAAGACGAAGTCGCCGGTCGCGGGCTCGACCTGGCCGCCGCCGAAGGAGACCGCGTAGAAGCCCCGATCGACCTCGGAGATCATCTGATCGGGTGTGGCGTCTCCCGGCTCGATGTAGGTGTTGGTCATGCGGGGGATGGGCAGGTCCCGGAAGCTCGCGCGGCGGCCGTTGCCGGTCGACTCCACACCATCGCGCCCGGCACGGAGGCGGTCATAGAGGTACGAGGTGAGCCTTCCCTCCTCGATCACCGCCGTCTTGTGGCAGGGAGTTCCCTCGTCGTCGATCGCGCCGGTCCCCCACTCGCCCGGCATGGTGCCGTCGTCGAAGGCGTTGAGCAGCGGCTCCGCGACCTTTTCGCCCATCTTGCCCTGATAGACGCTGGCGCCCTTCTGCACCGCATCCGCCTCGAGGCCGTGGCCGGTCATCTCGTGGAAGAGGACACCGCCGAAGCCTTTCCCGACCACCACCGTCATCTCCCCCGCGGGAGCCGGGTCGGCCCCGAGCAGGTCAAGAGCCTTGCGGGCCGCCTGTTCGGCGATGCGGCCGGGATCCCCGTCCAGCAACTCGAAGCCGCGGTGGGCGCCGAGCGTCTCGAATCCGGTCTCGACCGTGCCGTCCTTGCGGGCCACGACCTGGGCCCCGAGCCGGACACGGGTCCGATCATCGGTCGCCTCCAGGCCCTCGGAGTTGAAGACGGCGACGCGGCGACGCCCCTCGCTGTAGCTGGCCGACGCCTGCGCGATTTCGTGGCCGGCCGAGCGCGCCCGCTCGTCGAGCTCTCGGAGGACCTCGGCCTTGCGCTCCGCCGGGACGGAGGCCGGGTCGACCTGGATCTCCTGGAGCCGCGGAGAGCCCCCCGCCTTGAGGGCAAGAGGCTCGCGCGGATCGCCGCTGAGGGCGCTCGCCAGCCCGTCGGCGGCGCGCAGCAGGTCCTCCTCCGCGAGCCCATCGACGTGCGCAAAGCGGGTGACCTCGCCGTCGATCACCCGGATCCCCGCGCCGCGCTCGCTGCCGGACTGCGGCCGCTCCACTCGCGACTCGTCGATGGAGAGGGTGAATCCCCGCCGCTCCTCGCAGAAGAGCTCCGCGAAATCGCCTCCCCGCGAGAGCGCGCGCTCGAGGACACGGGCGGCGACGTCGCGCTCCACCAGCATCAGCTCTCGCTCCGCTGCTTCGCCTCCGCCGCCGGCTTCGTGCCGCGGGACCGCCGCGCCGGACCCGCCACCTCGATCAACCGGGAGGCGGCCAGGAACAGGGCTCGCCCCTCCTCCGAGTCGGCGGGCCAGGCCGCGCTCCGCCCGCCACTGTAGTACGTCCTTGCGAATGGCTTGCGCAGGTGACGGCGTCGGCGGATGTAGGCCGCGGCCTCGTCCGCGTAGCTCGAGACGCGGTCGAGCAGCAGCCGGTGGGGCTTCGTCGGCACCTAGGACCCCGTCCCCACGCCGGCCAGCCTTCGCAGGGTGACCAGCATGTCGAAGAGCATCAGCGACGCCAGCGTGAACCGCTCGGCCACGGCGACCGCGACCAGGCCGCTCTCGCGGACGCAGAACGCCTCGCCATCGCCCGTCGCGACGTGGGCGTGAGCTACCGGCTCGCCGCCGGCGGCGTCCGCCGCGGCCACCAGGTCGCGCCCGGCCTCTCCCCATTCGTCGGGATCGCCGCTGGCCGCCAGCACGTCACCTCCGTCGGAGAGGATCGCGCAGCCCCACATCTCGGGCGAGATCTCCTCGAGGTAAGACACGGCCCCAGCGGCGTCTGTGAGGGGCGGGGCGTCGACGGGGGCCACTAGGTCAAAATAGCGAGCGTGACTCTGCAGCAGGGCTCCTGGCTCACGGTCGTCGTCGTCTGCGGGATCTCGGTGATCCTCCTGGCACTCGGCGGCTACACCGGCTACAGCATCGTCGTCGGGTTCGTCGGCCTGGCGGCCGCGGTCAATTTGACCTAACGGCTTCGCCATCAGGTCGGGACCACAAGCGGCCGCTAACCGGCGCGGAAGGCCTGCGGGGACTCGGACGGATCGCGGCGCGAGCTCTCCGGCTCGGTGTGGATCAGCACCTCGGCGTCCCCGAGGTCGGACTCGATCGCGTCCCGCATCTGGTGGGCGATCTCATGGGCGCGCTCCAGTGAGGTGCCCCTGCGGAACTGCACGTGCAGGTCGATGTAGGTGCGGCGCCCTGTGCTGCGGGCCCGCAGCTTGTGGTAGCCGACCACCTCGGGCGACTCCGAGCGGGCCCTGGCGATCGCGCCCTCGATTCGATCCATCTCGGCGGCCGGCGGCGCTTCGTCTACCAGCGCCGAGGCCGACCGGCGCATGATCCGGACGCCGGCGGAGACGATGACGATCGCGACTCCGATCGCAACCGCCGAGTCGATCCATGCGGCTCCCGTGATCTGGACGAGCACCAAGCCGACGAGGACGCCGAACGACGTGAGGGCATCGGTCCCCAGGTGGGCGGCGTCCCCGGCAAGCGCCGGCGAGCGGTGCCGGCGCGCCTGTTGCCGGAGAAAGACCGAAACGCCGACGTTGGCCAGCGCCGAGAAGCCGATGACGGCGATGCCGACCCCCAGCTTTTGCACCTCGGCCCCCGTGGTGAGCCGATGGACTGACTCGTAGACGATCAGGCCGGCGCCGGCGAGGATCAGCATTCCCTCGATCGAGGCGGCGAGGCTCTCCAGCTTCTCGTGCCCGTAGGGATGGTCGACGTCCGCCGGCTCGTCTGCGCGGCGAACCGAGACGAACGCGATCACCGACGCGATCAGGTCGATCATCGAGTGGAGCGCCTCACTCAGGATCGCGACGGAGCCGGTGATCGCCGCAGCCGCCAGCTTCAGCGCGATCAGGCTGGAGTTCGACGCGATCGAGACCGCGGCGGCGCGCGGCTTCGTGATCCGGCCCGATGCCGCCGTCACCGGGCTCATGACGGCACCTCGATGCCCAGGTGCTCGGCCAGCTTGCGCGCGGCTCGCCCCCGGTGGCTGATCGCGTGCTTCTCGGCGGGCGCGAGCTCCGCCATCGTCCGCCCGTCGTCCGGGCCGGTGTCGTCGGGGAAGAAGGCCGGGTCGTAGCCGAAGCCGCCGCAACCCCGCGGCTCGCGCGCCAGCGTCCCTTCGCAGCGCCCCTCGAACAGGGACTCCGACCCGTCCTCGTCCGCCAGCGCAATGGCGCAGACGTACGCCACCCGCCGGTCCTGCTGGGCCCCGACCTCCTCGAGCAGCTTGGCGAGGTTCTCCTCGTCGGTGGCGTCCTCCCCGGCATAGCGGGCCGAGCGCACCCCCGGACGGCCAGCGAGCCCGTAGGCCTCGATGCCGGAGTCATCGGCGATCGCGGTCCGGCCGGTTGCGGCATGGGCGGCCCGGGCCTTGCCGAGCGCGTTTTCGGCGAAGGTCTCACCCTCCTCGGGCGGCAGCTCGACCTCCGGGGGCAGCGGATCGATCTCCACTCCCGGGAGCGCCTCGCGCAGCTCGCGGAGCTTGTGCTCGTTGCGGGTGGCTAGCAGCAAAGCCGACATGGCCGGCTCTAGGTTGTCAGTCCGGGAGCTCCCCGACCGCCGATTCCTGTGCTTCGCGCAGCTTTGCGACGCCACCCTCAGCGAGCGCGAGGAGCTCGTCGAGCGAGGTGCGCGAGAGCGGCGTCCGCTCTGCTGTGGCCTGGACCTCGACCAGGCCGCCGTCGCCGGTCATCACCACGTTCGCATCGACCTCCGCGGTGGAGTCCTCGCTGTAGTCGAGATCGCAGAGCGCGCGCCCCTCCACCATCCCGACGCTGACGGCCGCGACCGACTGGTTCAGCGGCAGGGTCTCGATGTCACCCGTCTCGACCAGCTTCGAGAGGGCCTGGTGCAGCGCCACGAAGCCGCCGGTGATCGCTGCGCAGCGGGTGCCCCCGTCGGCCTGCAGGACGTCGCAATCGACGAAGACCGATCGCTCGCCGAGCGCCAGGAAGTCCACCACGCCGCGCAGCGAGCGGCCGATCAGCCGCTGGATCTCGACCCCACGGCCGTCCTGCTTGCCCCGGCTGATGTCTCGCGCCTTCCGCTCCCCCGTGGAGGCCGGGAGCATCGCGTATTCGCCCGTGACCCAGCCGCGGCCCTTCCCCTCCATCCAGCGCGGCACGTTGTCGCTCACGGAGGCGGTGCAGATCACGCGCGTCTCCCCCTCCGAGATCAGGGCCGATCCATCCGCGGTGCGGACGAAGCCGGCCTCGATCGTCACCGGGCGCAGGTCAGCGGGCGCGCGGTCGTAGCTGCGAGAGGCGGGCATGCGCGCCAGTCTGCCATCAAACGCCGGCCCCCAAACGGGAGCCGGCGCTCCATGGCCTATTTGAACTTGACCTGGCCCACGGCTTCGCGGATCTTGTCCACGATCGTCTGGGCGAGCTCCAGCCCCTGCTTGCCCTGGAAGCCCTTCATCGCGGCGACCATCCCCACCATCAGCAGCGCCACCAGCAGGATCAGCCCGACGTACTCGACGGTCCCCTGGCCGCTGCGCGCGGTCTGGCCCAGCAGCCTCCGGCCCGCACCGTAAGCGGCGAGCTGGGCTCGGTCGACGAGTTCTCGCATCACAAACCTCCTCGGCTCGTTTCGGGGAGGCTCGCCGGTCCAGGCGAACGAAACCAAGCCGTGGTGTGGCGGAAGGGGAACCACTCGGCGCCGAATCAGAGGAGGCCGGCCCGGCCACGATCGCGCGTGCGCGTCGCGTAGAGTGACCGCCTCGATGACGGAGCGGGCGACGGCCGAGATCCTGGCCCTCGAGGTGGACCTCGAGCGGGAGCGGGAGAGTGCCGCCAAGACCCTGGAGGAGGTCCAGCGCGGGCTCGAGGAGGCCGAGGCCCGGGCCGTCGGCGACGTCTCTGTCACGGACACCAGGACGCGCGAGGAGCCTGCGGGCCGGCAGGGCGAGCAGCGCCGACTTCAGCGCCCGGTGGGGGAGCTGCTCGACGCGGAGATGCGCCGCCTGCAGGCGGAGTCCGACGCGCAGATCGAAGAGGCCCTCTCGCAGGTCGAATCGAACACCAGGGTCCGTGTGCAGCGGGAGGCAGACCGCCGCCTCGCCGAGCGTGAGGAGCAGCTTCGAGCGGCAGCCGAAACGCGCGTCCGCGCGGCCGGCGAGACCGCCCGCAAACAGGCCGAAGCGCAGTTCCAGGAGGAGATCGAGACCGCCCGGATGGATGCAGAGGCCGAGGCGCGGACCGCCGCGGCGGAGTGGATCCGGAGTCAGACCCGGGCTCTGCAGCGCGAGGCCGAGCGGTCGTTCGCCGAGCGCGATCAGCGCCCCGAGCCCGAGCCGGATCAGGCAGAGAACAAGACCGCCGAGCAGGACGCGGTCCAACCGGAGGAGCCCAAGCTGGGATTCCTGCAGCGACGCGCCGAGGCCCGCCGTGCGAGGCGGGCGAAGACCGCCGCGACCAAGACGGAGAGTCAGTCCAGTGGGACGGCCAAGCCCTTGATCGCGAAGAGCTCCTCGGCGTCCAAGGCCACCGGGCGCCGCGGAGATCCGGTGGACGTCAACAAGGCGACCGTCGAGGAGTTCCGCGAGCTCGGCATGTCGATCACCCAGGCCACCCGGGTGGTCGCATATCGCGAGCGCCATGACGGCTTCGACTCGGTCGACGAGCTCGACGGGGTGCCCGGCGTCTCAGAGAAGCTGATGACGGAGCTCAGGGACCAGCTCACGGCCTGAGGCCGACCGCGGCTAGCCCGCTGCAAGAGCCGGCCAGAACCGCGCCAGCCGCTCCCGGTATGGCGTCGCGGGAGCGCTCGGCGCCTCGCGCGGAGGCCGGTCGCCGGAGATCGCGTCCAGCGTCGCGACCACCGATCGCGCCAGCGCGCCCAGCGAGTACCCGCCCTCGAGACAGACCAGCAGAGGGACGCCGATCTCCCCGGCGAGCTCGCTCATGGTCGCTGCCATCTCCCAATAGCCCTCGTCATCGACCTCGCAATTGGCGAGCGGGTCATCGCGGTGGGCGTCGTACCCGGCGGAGATGCAGAGCAGGTCCGGACGCCACTCCCTGGCGATCGGCGCCACCACGAACTGGACGAGTGCCAGGAACTCGTCGGACCCGGTTCCGGGCGGCACCGGCAGGTTGACCGTGTACCCCTCCCCTTCACCGCTGCCGAAGTCGGTCTCCGCGCCGGTCCCGGGATAGAGCGGGCTCTGGTGGATGCTCGAGTAGAGGACCCGTGAGGAGCTATAGAAGATCGCCTCGGTGCCGTTGCCGTGGTGCACGTCCCAGTCGAGCACCAGGACCCGCTCCGCCCCGCATTCCTCGAGCGCGTGCGCGGCGGCTACCGCGACGTTGTTGAAGAGGCAGAACCCCATGGCGCGCTCGCGCTCGGCGTGGTGGCCCGGAGGGCGCAGGCCGCAGAAGGCGAACCCGCCGTCCACCGATAGCCGCTCGGTCGCGTGGACCGCTCCGCCAGCCGAATGGAGGGCCGCCTCGAAGGAGCCGGCGCTGGCGACGGTGTCGACGTCGATCATGCCCCCGCCCTGCGCCGAGATCGCCTCGATGGAGTCGACGTGGGCGGCGCTGTGGACGCGCTCAAGCTGCACGCGGCTGGCGGCGGGAGCCTCCACCAGCTCGAGGCCGAGCCAGTCGCGCTCCGACATCGCGTCCTCGATCGCGGTCAGCCTCCTGGCGTTCTCGGGGTGCCCGCCCGTGTCGTGCCGGAACGAGCTCGGATGTCGGAGGTAGAGGCCCGGGATCAGGTCCCGCATTCCAACATGAAATGGGTTGCTCCTCTCGCACTAAACGGGTCGCGCCTGCGGCGCGCCCTCGCGCAACCGGAGCACCCTCGCGTATAGCGTTGGCTCGATGACGGCCGACGACCTCGACCTCGTGGTGGTGGGAGGGGGCGCCGCCGGTCTCTACTCGGCCCTGACCGCCGCGGACGCGGGCTCCCGCGTCGGCATGGTGCTCCGCAAGCCGCTCAGCGAGAGCTCGAGCTTCTGGGCCCAGGGCGGCCTGGCTGCGGCGATCGGCGACGACGACTCGCCGGAGCTCCACGTGGAGGACACGGTCGCCGCCGGCCGGGGCGCGTGCCGGCGCTCGGCGGCGGAGCTGCTGGCGCGCGAGGCGCCGGGGGTGGTCACCGAGCTCGAGCGCCGCGGCGTCGAGTTCGACCGCGACCCCGACGGCAGGCTCTCCCTCGCCCTGGAGGGAGGGCACTCCAGGCGCCGCGTGGTTCACGCCGGAGGCGCCGGCACCGGACGCCGAATCACGGAGCGACTCACCGAGCTGACCCGGCGCCACGAGCGCATCGAGGTGCGAGAGGAGACCTCCGCTGTTGCCCTATGGGGCGACGGCGAGGGTTGCTACGGCGTGATCACGGACCGCGGCCCGATCCGGGCCTCGGCCACCATCTTCGCCACCGGGGGGGCCGCTGCCCTCTGGGCCCGGACGACGAATCCGTGGGGCGCGATCGGAGCCGGACCCGTGATGGCTCACTCAGCGGGCGCCGACATCGCCGACCTCGAGCTCTGCCAGTTCCATCCCACCGCCCTGGCCGCACCGGGGACCAGGTTCGACGGCCGGCTCGTCACCGAGGCGGTGCGGGGAGAGGGCGCAACCCTGCTCGGTGCCGGCGGCGAGCGCTTCACCGACGAGCTCGCCCCACGCGACGTGGTCACGCTCGCGGTCCTCGACCGCATGGAGCGCGACGGCACCGACCACGTGCTCCTCGACCTGCGCGCTGTAAGCGAGGCCCGCTTCCCCAACATCTTCGAGGCGCTTCGCGAGGCGGGCTTCGACCCGGCGCGAGAACCCGTCCCGGTCTCGCCCGCCTCCCACTACGTGATGGGCGGGATCGCCACCGACCTGGAGGGCCGCTCTTCGCTGCCGGGCCTGTTCGCGGTCGGCGAGTGCGCCTGTACCGGTCTGCACGGGGCGAACCGCCTGGCCTCGAACTCACTGACCGAGTGCTTCGTGCTCGGCGCGCGAGCCGCGGCCGCGGCGTCAGCAGCGGCCATGGATTCGGCGGCGGGGTTCGTGACCGCCGTTGACGGCGAAGCCGAACCTCCAGCCGGAGACTGGCGGTTCGATCCCCCGCCCGCGGAGACCCGCGAGGCGGTCTGGAAGCTCGCCGGCCCGCTGCGCAGTGCCGACCGGCTCGAGCGTCTGCTCGACGACCCCTATCCACTCGCCCGTCTGGTCGCCCGCTTCGCGCTCGAGCGGCGCGAGTCGCGGGGCTCCCATCAGCGCCTCGAGTACCCCGAGCAGGATCCCGAGCTCGATGGGCGGCACATCCTCTGCCGAGGTGACGAGATGCGCTGGCAGGCGTGGGAGTAGGGCGACTGTACTCAAAACCGCGGGCCCGAGCCTACTTAATAATACTTAATGGCGATTTAACCTAATTTTGGGTATGCCGTGCTTGAATCCAGCATCGCCTGAAGAGTCCAGGGGCAGGAATCGCCCAGGGATGAGATCAGGGGGGTAAGGAGATCAGGATGTATCAACTCAGTCGTTCCATCTACCGGGACCTCGCTCCTCGCATCGACACCTCGGAAGGCGTCGAGAGGACGTTCGCGGCCCGGCGGACACTGCTGGAAGCATGTGAGGCCACCATCCAGCGACTGGTCAGCGACCGTCGCTACTTCGCCCGGCCTGCGAAGACGCTGTTCACCGAGGTTCGGGAGCACTTCGCGCTCGGGGAGCAGGTTCGCGTCTACATGGTCATCGAGCACCACATCGAGCGGATCGAGGAGTTCCTTGACTCATTGCCCGACGATGTGACGCTGGACGGCCAGGAGAGAAACTGCCTGGCGAGCACGCGGAAGGGCACCCCCTGCCAGCGTGAGCCACTGCCGGGGAGGGACTACTGCCCCTCGCACAAGCATCTCGAGGAGACCTATGAGGTGCGCGAGGTCGCAGCGGCCTAGGGGCCACCAGGCCGCCCTACTTCGCAGCGCAGGGCGAAGCCCTTCACGCGAGGGCGCGCGTCAGCGCGACCCGTTTGATCCGGGGTGGGGCGGCCGCCAGTGGCCCCGGCTTGGTGGCGAAGCCGTGTAGCGTCGCGCCATGCTGCTCGGCGTCGACGTCGGCGGGACCTTCACCGATGCAGCGCTGCTCGATGGCGATCGCCTGCGGACCGCCAAGGTCCCGAGCACCCCGGACGATCAGTCGCGCGGCGTGATCGCCGCGATCGAAGAGGTCCTCGACCGCGCGAGCGCCGGGCCCGGGGACGTCGAAGGCTTCACCCACGGGATGACCGTCGGGACCAACGCCCTGCTCGAGGAAAAAGGCGCGCGCACCGCGCTGGTCGCTACGAAGGGGTTCGCCGACCTGCTCGACATCGGCCGCCAGGCGCGGCCGAGCCTGTACCACCCCTGTCGCGGCCGGCCGCCGTCGCTGGTACCTGACGATCTCCGCTTCGAGGCCGCCGAGCGAATCGGCGTCGCCGAGGTGCTCGAGGAACTCACCGACGAGGACGTCGCCGGGCTGGTGAAGGAGCTGGGGGACGCGAAGGTCGATTCCGTCGCGGTCTGCCTGCTCTTCGCCTTCCGCGACCCGAGCCACGAGCGGCGGATCGCTTTCGCCCTGCGTCAGTCGCTGCCCGACCTGCACGTCTCCGCCTCTCACGAGGTCCTCCCGGCCTTTCGGGAGTTCGAGCGTTTCTCCACCACCGTCATCGACGCCTACCTCTCGCCACTGCTCGGCCGCTATTTGACCGGCCTCGCCCGGGCCTGCCGGTCGAGGTCGCTGCCCGAGCCGGAAGTGATGCGCTCCTCGGGCGGGACGGCCGAGGCCGCCGAGGCGGCCCGCTCGGGCGCCTGGAGTGTGCTCTCCGGCCCGGCGGGAGGGGCGGTCGGCGCGGCCCTGCTCGCGAAGGCCGCCGGACACCCCGACGCGATCGGGATCGACATGGGAGGCACCTCCTGCGACGTCTGCGTGGTGGACGCCGGCGAGGTCCGGCGGACTGACTCGCGGGAGATCGAGGGCCGCCCGGTCCAGCTGCCAATGGTCGACGTCCACACGGTCGGGGCGGGCGGCGGCTCGATCGCCTGGCGGGATGCCGGCGGCGCTCTGCGCGTTGGGCCGCGCTCGGCGGGCTCCGAGCCCGGACCGGCCTGTTACGGCCGCGGCGGGACCGAACCGGCGGTCACCGACGCCAACCTGCTGCTCGGTTACCTCTCCCCCGATTCCGAGCTCGCCGGCGGTGTCGCCCTGGACGGGGAGGCGGCGCGCAGCAGCGTGGCCTCGCTGGGCGAACGGCTCGGCCTCGGGGAGATCGAGACCGCCGAGGGCATCGTGCGGGTCGCCAACCAGGAGATGGTCCGGGCCCTGCGTGTCGTCACCGTCGAACGCGGCGTCGATCCGCGCGACTATGCGCTGCTCCCCTTCGGCGGCGCCGGCCCGATGCATGCAGCCGCACTGGCCAGCGAGCTCGAGATCTCCCGCATCATCTGCCCCCGCGCCAGTGGCGTCCTCTCAGCTCTCGGCCTGATCGCCGCCGGCCGCCGGCGCGACACTGCCAGGACGGTCCTGCTCTCCGGGGAGGAGATCAGCGCCGGGCGCATCGCCTCAGAGGTGGAGGCCCTCAGCGAGCCGCTGCTCGAGGGCATGGAGGGAGCGGAGCTCGAGGTCGTCT
Source organism: uncultured Solirubrobacterales bacterium (assembly GCA_963763955.1). Taxonomy (GTDB): domain Bacteria; phylum Actinomycetota; class Thermoleophilia; order Solirubrobacterales; family 70-9; genus DASUPK01. The sequence goes on from CAVXQP010000023.1 coordinate 122,958, forward strand.
ACGAGCTGCGATATCGCGGTCAGTCCTTCGAGCTCCCGGTTCCGGGGCCGGCCAGACCGGATCCGGAGCAGCTGGCCGAGGACTTCGGGCGCCAGCACGAGGCGCGCTACGGCTACCGCGACCCGGAGGGCAGGCTGGAGCTGGTCACGATCCGTGTCGCCGCCGTTGAGCCGGGCCCGGAGCCGCGTCCACGGGCGGCGAGCGGCGGTAGCGTCACCGAGAGCGAGCGCCGGGCGCGCTTCGACGGCACCTGGTTGGGCACGCGCGTGATGCGGGGCGAGCCGGGCGCCGGGTTCACCGCCGAGGGCCCGTGCGTCTTCGAGCTGCCCGAAGCGACCCTGGTGCTCCCGCCGGGGTGGAGGGCATCCGTGGACGAGGCCGGCACGGTCATGGCGCAGGGAGAGACCGGATGAACGGCCCGGGGCTCGATCCCGTCGCACTGCAGGTGATGACCGGTGCGCTCCGGGCCGCCTGCGACGAGATGGGGGCCGTGCTGATCCGCTCCGCGCACTCTCCGAACATCACGGAGCGCCACGACTGCTCGACTGCCCTCTTCGACCCCGCGGGGGAGCTGGTCATGCAGGCGGAGCACATTCCGGTGCACCTGGGGTCGATGCCCGATGCGGTCGCCGTGATCGTCGGCGAAGAACACCACGAGGGCGATCTCTGGATCCTCAATGACCCCTACCGCGGCGGGACCCACCTCCCGGACATCACCCTGATCTCTCCGGTCTTCCACGATGAGGGGTTGATCGGCTTCGCCGCCAGCCGCGCCCATCACGCCGACATCGGCGGCCCGACGCCGGGCGGCATGCCGGCGCTCTCAGTGACGCTGGACGAGGAGGGCGTGGTCATTCCCCCGACGCGCGCGGACGACGCGGTCCTCGCTGAGCTGGCCGGGCGGATGCGGAACCCCAAGCAGCGGCTAGCCGACCTGCGGGCGCAGCGGGCAGCGAACCTGACCGGCAACCGCAGGCTGCGCCGGCTCGCCGAGCGGCATGGCCGGGAGCTGCTCCGGACCGCGACCGACGAGATCCTCGACTACGCGGAGCGGCGCACGCGGGCCGCGCTCGCGGAGATGCCCGACGGCGAGAGCGCGACAGAGGACGTCCTCGAGGGCCGCGATGGCGACATTCCGCTGCGTGTCAGCGCCACCGTTCGGGGGGACACCCTGGATCTCGACTTCACGGGCAGCGCGGATCAGGTCTCCGGCAACCTCAATTGCCCTCTCTCGGTCACCAAGGCGGCCTGCTTCTACGCGGTCCGCGTCGTCTGCGACCCGGACGCGCCGCCGTCGGCCGGCGCCTGGCGCCCGGTGACCGTCGGCGCCCCCAAGGGATCTCTGCTCAATGCGCATCCGCCCGCAGCCGTCGTCGGCGGCAACGTCGAGACCTCGAGCCGCGTCGCCGACCTGGTCTTTGCCGCGCTGGCCGAGTTCGCGCCGGTCGGGGCCGAGGGGCAGGGGACGATGAACAACCTGACGCTCTCCGGCGATCACTGGACCTACTACGAGACGATCGGCGGCGGCCAGGGCGCCTGCCGGGACGCAGACGGTCCGAGCGCCGAGCACGTGGCGATGTCGAACACCCTCAACACGCCCATCGAGGCGCTCGAGACTGACTTCCCCGTGGTGGTCAGGGAGCTCTCTGTGCGGCGAGGGAGCGGCGGAGGCGGCCGCCACCGCGGCGGTGATGGAATCGTCCGCGAGCTGGAGGCAAGGGAATCGATGCGCTTCACCCTGATCGCCGAGCGGCGCCGCCACGCACCCCACGGCCGGGACGGAGGCACCCCCGCGGCGCCGGGCCGCGACCTGCTGGATGGCCGGCCGATCGCGCCGAAGAGCGAAGGAAGGCTGGAACCGGGGGATCGGCTGCGGATCGAGACCCCCGGAGGCGGTGGGTACGGGGCCGAACCAAATCATTAGCACTCCCTCGCCAGTTTCCGGAGGTCGCCTCGATTGGCCGGTCAACCAGGACGTACACCGCATGGGAATGGGCTATTCGATACTTACAACTAAGTCTTAAAGTTTGTGACGATCTGTCACAAGGGTTGTCAAAGCAGGGTTCGTCGTCTAGACTGCGCGCCTCCGAAGGGGCTCCGGTGCCCAAATCGGACATCCCGCCCCCGGATTCGAACCCGAAACTGATTACTTCCTAACTCCTATGCCGATTGCTTTCAAAGAGTGGGCCGTGACCGTGCGAGCGCTGGCCGAGGGTGAGCAGCTCGTCGCCCTTCGGAAGGGCGGAATCCGCGAGGAGAACAAGCATTTCGAGGTCGAGCACGACCAGTTCTTCCTCTACCCGACCTTCGACCATCAGCGGAACGACCTGGTCCGCGAATCCCACCACCCGGAGCTTCGTCGCGCCCTCGAGGAGGGCGTCTGGCCCGACGAGGAGCCGCCGCCGCGTGCGCTGCTCCAGGACGGCGGCATCCCGCAGCCCGACCGGGTGCGTATCCGCAGCTGGGCCGAGATCACCGATCACTTCACCACCGATGACAACCGTGTGGTCGAGGCGCTGGCGCCCTTCCACATCTGGACCTCCGACTACGCCCAGAAGCGCCTGGCGTGGAAGCGGACCCATCCGCTCCACGTGCTGCTCCTCCGGGTGCATCGGATCCCGAGGCCGGTCACGGTGCGAGTCAAGGACGAGCATCACGGCTGTCGCTCGTGGGCGGAGATCGACCGCGATCTCCCCTTCGAGGGCACGCCCGTGATGGCCGATGAGGAGTTCGAGCGGGCCGCCGGCGCGATCCGCGAGATCGTCCAGGGCGACCTGGTCCCCGCGTAGCGGCTGCCAGGCCGCTGCACTTAGGAGCGAAGGGCGAAGCCCGTAGCGACTTATGCGGGGCGGCCGCTTGCAGCCGCGGTCTGATGGCGAAGCCGTGCCACTGAACGCACTGAAAGACGCGGACCGCGCCCTGCTGATCGGCATGGGAGGGGGCGGCGACGTCGTCGGCGCGCTCGCGCTCACCGACCTGCTCGGAGACCTGAGCACCGAGTGGGTGCTGGGCGGAGTCGCCTGGGAGCGCTCGCCGATCGATCCGCGCCCGGGCGCGCGATCGCTCGAGGAGATCCGGGGCGGCCGGCCCTGCGGCTCGGCGGCGGTGCTCACCGAGGGCGGCACCACGAGCCTGGACGGCGTCGAGTTCTCGGAGTCGCGGATGGCGAAGCACCTCGGCCGGCCGGTACTGCTGCTCGACATCACGGTCGGGCCGCGGGCGCTCGCCGCCGGGCTGGCGGAGGCGGTCAGTGAGCTCGGCTGCGACGCGATCGTGCTCCTGGACGTCGGCGGGGACGTGCTGGCGCATGGCGACGAGCCCGGCCTCGCCAGCCCGCTCTGCGACGCAGTGGTGCTGGCGGCGGGCCTGTTCCTCGCCCGGTCGGCAGAGGTGATCGCGGCCGTTTATGGGCCTGGCTGCGACGGCGAGCTGACCCCTGACGAGGTGCTCGGCCGCGTCACGGAGCTGCAGTCCGCCGGCGCGCTGCTGGGCGCCTGGGGGCTGACCCCGCAGGCATGTGACCTGGTCGAATCGGCGGCCGAGGTCGTCCCGACCGAAGCGAGCCTGAACGCAGCCCGCTGCGCTCGGGGCGAGCGCGGGCCCGTTCCCATCCGCGGCGGCCGGCGAACCGTGCAGCTCACGCCGCTCGGCGCGCTCACCTTCTTCTTCGACCCGCTGGCTGCTGCCGATGCCGCCGTGCCACTGGCGACCGCGGTCTCCCCCGCCGCCAGCCTCGAGCAGGCCCACGAGGCCCTCACCGGGATGGGCGTGCGCACCGAGCTCGAGCTGGAGCGGGAGCGCGCAGCCCAGGCCTCGGATTGACGCCGGGGCACGCGAGTAGCCTCAGCATCAACGTCGGCCACAAACCCCGCCGACGGATCCACCGATGACCTGGATTGAGACCGACTCCCTGAGCTTCACGGCGCGCCACGACGACGCCGACCTCGCCTGCGCGCACCGCGTGCTCGACTCGCTGGAGGAGCTGCGCCTGCGTCTCGAGGACCGCTTCGACCAGGTCCCGGGGAATGTCACCGTGATCCTCCACGACAACCCCGCCTGGCTGAGCATGGCGCACCCCCTGCTGCCCGCGGTGCGCTGGTCCGCGGCGCCGGCGGCGAGGCGCTATCTGGCGGGTTGGCCGATGGCAGGAGAGATCCACACCCTCAACGACTCATGGATGGAAAAGCGCTCGGCCGGAGAGGACTCGCTGCGGGCGCTGCGAGGCACCGCCGAGCGGATGTACGCGGAGATCGTGCTGGCCGCCAACAACCCGGCGCTCCCGCCGATGTGGACCCCGCGTCGCTTCGCCACCTACCTGCGCTGGGCCTGGCTGATCGAGGGCGCCGCCCAGTACTTCGCCGGCCAAACCTCGTTCTACCGCGCCGCAGTCATCACCAGGCTGCGGGAGGGGGATCGCCCGGCCTTCCCCCCATCGCGTCGCGACGCTGTGATCCTGGGCGGCACCGTCTTCGACCTCCTTGATCGGCACGCGGGCCCGGACGCCTGCGTGCGGATGGCATCTCGCCTGCACCGCCAGGGTCCGCGGGGCAATCTGGAGCTCGCCTTCGAGGCCCGCATGCGCGACATCGAGGGTGCCTGGCGCTCCCACCTGGACGAGATCCTCTACCGGCAGTCGGAGTCACTGGACGCCCCGTCGCTCAGCGACGCCCTGGAGCGCCCGGACATCGACCTCGAGCTCGGCACGCCGCCCGAGTTCAGCTTCGACCCGACGACGCCGCGACGCTCAGCCAAACGCGAGATAGAAGAGGTAGACGATCAGGGCGGCAACTCCAACGGACGCAATCAGGCCCACCGCGAGTCGCGCTGGAGAACCGATCCCGGGCAGTGAGCCCGGCGGCGCGTCGGCAGTGAGCATGTCGGTGCCGGCGAGCACCTCGCGCGCCGTCTCGTAGCCGGACTCCGGGACCATCACGTCGCGCGGGCCGGCCGCCAGGAAGTCGGGGACGTCGAAGCCGCGCGCCCTTCGGAGCATCGACGGAATCCCGTGGTCCAGCAGGATCGACTGGATCAGCTCGCCGTCGGCCATGTTCCGGGCCCCGGTCACCCTGACGAGGCTCCCATGCGCGTACTGCGGGCGGACCTTGCGAGCCCGCTCGTGCGCGTCGGTGATCGGTTCCTGCTCCCTTGTTCCGGCATAGACCAGCGGCATGCCGCAGTTGCGGCAGAAGCGCTCGCTCATCGGGTGCGAGAGGGCGCAGCGCGGGCAGGCGAGCGGACCGGCGTCCGCGGCGTCGCTCATCGCCTCACTCGACGATGAGCTCGATCTCCCTGACCTCGTCCTCGCTGATCTCGAATCCGCGCAACGGCTTCTCGCCGTCCGCCAGCGAGGCGATCAGGTAGATCACTCCCGGGAAGATCTGTTCCTTCCCGACGACCTTGCCCTCTTCTCGACGGTCCATCAGCGCCAGGTTGATGTCGGTCTGCGACGGATAGGCCGGGCTCGCGGTGTGCGAGTGATAGATCGCCGCGAGTTCCTCCCCGTTCTGCTCCATCTTCCCGTAGATCCGAATCTGGTCATTGGGATCAAGGTTGTAGCGCAGGGGGCTGGCCTCGGCGTTGCGAGCCCGGTAAACCGTCCTCGCCACACCGTCGGTGCCGCCGATCAACCCGCAGCACTCGTTCGGCGCCTCCTCGCGGGCATGGGCGAGCAGCTCCTCGTAGATCTCCTTCGAGATCCTCATCGCTAGTAGAAGACCACACCCTCGCGGCGCGACGGCTCGGTCAGATCCCCGGCTTCGTCGCCGATCAGGTCGGGGTCCTCGCGGCCCTTCTCCCAGAGCAGGTCGTCGAGGATGGGCGGCGAAATCTTCGCCTGCTCGGCCACCTGCTTGAAGGCGTCGCGTGTGGCCTCGCGGACGTGATCGACATCTCCCTCGGGAACGAGACCGGAGCGCAGCGCGAGCCGCATCAGGATGTTGTCGGAGGAGACCTCCCAGTTCTCCGGATCTGAGACCTCGAACCAGCCGCGGCGTTCCCAGATCTTGCAGAGCAGGAAGGCCTTCTTGCGCAACGGGTCGGCGAAGGCGTCGAACTCGCTCAGCCGGACCAGGGCTCCGCCGGTGCCGGCGAGCTTCCCGCCTGAGGCCTCGATCAGCTGCTCGGCCTGCCCCCCGTAGCTCTTCAGGATCCCCTTGGCGAGGTCGTCCCAGAGCTTGGCGCGCCGCTCGGGGTCGTGCAGATTGTCCTGGCCGGCGCGAAAGACCGCGGCGATCGCCTCTGCGGGAACGCCCAGCAGCGAGCGGGCGGTGAGGGCGCCGGGCGCCCGCCGCTCGGCTCGCAGGCCCAATGCCCAGAGCAGGGCGCTGCCCTCGTAGGGGCCCTGGCCGTCGACCATGTGCGGCTCCGTGTAGCCGGTCTGGTGGTCGATGGCGGCGAGAAAGAGCGCGGCGTCGGGGTTCGGGACCTCGTCGAAGGTGGGCGGCTCGTAGTCCTTCGCGAGCTTCTTTGTGCGCGTGACGACGCGCTTCAGTGCGTCGGGATCG
>CAVXQP010000024.1:0-142637 GCA_963763955.1 uncultured Solirubrobacterales bacterium
TACGAGAGCCACCATGCGTCCGGTCGTGCGGCAAAGACTGGTCAAGGGAGTGAGCCGCTGGCAGGCAGTGAATCGAGCTAGTTTCCAAGCTGATCATCCCGACGAGGCTGAGAATGCGAACTGGGGAGAGCGACCAGGTGCGGAGCGACCGCCCGCACGGCGGCGGTGAATCCGCGGAGAGGTCGCCGTCAACGGACGAGATCCTGGGACGCGCGGAGAAGCTATGGAGGTGGCCGGAATCGCGAGGCGGCCGCGTGCCGCCGAGCTGGGCTCTCGGGGTGATCGTCGCGCTGTTGGGGTGGCGGGTGGGATTCCACCCACCCTGGATCGGTCTCGACCCGAGCTGGACTGCCGGATTGGCGATGGCGACCAAGGAGGGCCTCCACTTCGGCACTCAAGTGGTCTTCACATACGGACCGCTTGGATTTCTGGATGGGTCGATCATCTGGTTCGGAGATCTGGGGGTCCTCGCCTTTCTGTACTCGGCAGCGCTCTACGTCGGCTTTTCTGTGGCCCTCGTGTGGGCGCTGCGGCGATCGCTTCCCATCGTGCCGAGCGTCCTGATCGCCTTTCTTGTCATCGCGTTGCTACCTCTGCTCGAACAGTCGATTCTGGTGGCTGTAATCGTCTGCCTGGGTGTGCTGGAACGGGAGCGCTCCCAACGCACCATCAACCTCCTGGTGGTCGGCGGGGCGTCATTCGCCGCCCTCGAGGCGCTGGGGAAACTCTCCACGGGTCCCATCGTGGCGCTCTTGTTCCTGGTCGCCGTGATCGGTGTGGGAGCGCGCTGGTGGCAGGTGCTCGGATTTCTCGGGCTGATGGGAGCGGAGATCCTGCTCCTCTGGCTGCTCGCCGGGCAAAGTCTCTCCACGATCCCGGATTTCCTGGAGAACACCTGGCAGGTCGTCTCCGGCTACAGCGCGGCAATGCTCGTACAGGAGCAAGTCGCTGCCTGGAAGGTGGTTCTGGCCACAATAGCCGCGGCGATCGTCACGGTCGGGCTGGTGGCCGCAAGCGCCCAGGGACGCTACCGGGACCGCCGAGCACGCTGGGCGGCCACCGCACTGATGGGAATAGCTGGGTTCGCGGTCTTCAAGGAGGGTGTCGTCAGGACCGACGCGGGGCATCTCAGCCTTTACTTCTCGACTGCCTGCGTCCTCTGGATCGCGATTCCCTGGGGCAGGGCCAGGTGGCGCTGGCTGTTGGCCGGTTCGGCGGTGATCGCCGCCATGGGAGTACCGGTTCGGCCACCCGGATTGTCGACCAATCTCAACGCCATCGCGAACGTGAGGTACGCGACGGACCAATTTCGCACCCTGGTCAGTGGATCCCGGCGCGCGAAGCTGATCAACGGTGGGCGCTTCGGGTTGGCAATCGGGTACGGCCTCGATCCTCAGATGCTTGCCGACCTGCGGGGCCACACGGTGGCCATCGAACCGTGGGAGATCGCAGTCGCCTGGGCGTATCAGCTCGATTGGGATCCGCTGCCCGTCTTTCAGAACTACCAGGCCTACACGTCGAGACTCGACGATGCCAATGCCGCCAAGGTCGAGAGTCCCACTGGACCGGCCCGGATCTTGCGTGAGAACGAGCTACGCGTATTCCCCACCGGCGATGCCGACAACCGCTATCCGGGCTGGGACCCGCCGGCTCAGGCGCGGGCGATCCTCTGCAACTTCGTGCCGCTGCATGCAAGCGCCAGGTGGCAGGTCCTCGGGCGGACGTCGAACCGATGCAGTTCGCCGCAGTTGATCCGCTCAGTCGATGCAAGCCCCGGCACGACGGTTCCCGTACCCGAGCCCGGTCGGAACGAGGTCGTCTTCGTACGAATTTACGGAGCCGGGGTGAGTGGACTGGAACGTCTCTCGACGTTTCTCCTGCACGCCCGGACGAGGAGGGTGGTTGTCAACGGCGCGCAGAGCTACCGGCTGATTCCGGGCACCGCGAGTGACGGTCTGCTGCTCTGGGGCGGCGATCGGATCGCCGCAGGCGCTTTCTCACACATTCCTCAGGCCAGGACCATCGAGGTGACCGGTGCAGACGGAGGTCTGCGCTTCAGCTTCTTCCGCATGCGCGTGCGAGACGACCGCTCGTCCCTCGGGCGGTAGGGCCCGCTACCACCAGACGGTGCTGTCGATCGCCTCGAGCTCCTCCAGCGGCCTGGTGTAGACGCCACTGGAGAGGTACTTCCAACCGTCGTCCGGGACGAGGAAGACGACATTGCCCTCATCGAGCTCGCCCGCGATGCGGTGGGCGACGTAGGCGATAGCACCCGCGGAGACCCCCGCGAACATCCCCTCCTCGTGCAGCAGCTTGCGCGTCCAGATGATCGCGTCCCGGTTCGAGACCATGATCTTCCGGTCGAGCAGGGTGAGGTCGATGATCGGCGGGATGAAGCCGTCGTCGAGTGAGCGGAGGCCCTGGACGAGCTCCCCCTGCATCGGCTCGGCCGCGACGATCTTGGTGTCGGGGTCGTGCTCCTTGAGGCGGCGGCCGTTGCCCATCAGCGTGCCGCCCGTCCCGAGCCCGCCGACGAAGGCGGTCACGTCGTCGAGCTCGTCGAGGATCTCCTTCGCGGTGCCCTCGTAGTGGGCGCGCGGGTTGGCCTCGTTGCCGTACTGGTAGGGCATGTAGTACGAGGGGTCGGCCTCCGCCATCTCCAGGGCGAGCTCGACAGCGCCGTTCGATCCCTTGACGCCCTCGGAGTAGACGATCTCGGCTCCGTACATCAGCAGGAGCTGGGTGCGCTCCTCGGTGACGTTGTCGGGCATCACGACCTTGAGCGGGTAGCCCTTGCGCTGGCAGATCATCCCCAGCGAGATCCCGGTGTTGCCGGAGGTCGGCTCGAGGATCGTGTGGCCGGGCTCGATCGCCCCGTGCGCCTCGGCGTCCTCGATCATGTACTTGGCGACGCGGTCCTTGACCGAGCCGGTCGGGTTGCGGCCCTCGAGCTTCGCCCAGAGGCGGACCTCCGGCTTCGGCGTCAGGCGCGGCAGCTCGACCAGCGGCGTGTTGCCGATCGCCTCGAGGATGTTCTCGAAGTGGCCGCCGCAGGGACGATTGAGGAGCGGCTCAGTGGTCATCTGCTCTCAAGAATACTTCAGAAAGTGAAGTAGGCGCAGCAATCTCGCCTCAACGATGCTCAGATAAGGTCCGCCACGTAACCGAGCCCCAAGGGGGAGTGACCAGAAATGAGATCCAGACTTACGGTCCTGATCGCAGTGATCGCGTTCGCCGCTGTCACGGTGGCCGCGGGCTGCGGCAGCAGCAACAACGACAATGGCGGCACGAGCGGTGGCGGGACGCTGACGGCCGCGAGCTTCAGCGTGCAGACAGGATCCGTCGATCGCGGGCCAGGTTCCGGCCGACATCAAGTCGAGCGGTGAGTTGACCGTGGCCGCGGACGCGACCTACGCGCCGGACGAGTTCATCGCCTCCGACGGCAAGACGGTGATCGGCATGGACGCGGACCTGGCAAAGGCGATCGCGGAGCTGATGGGCCTGAAGGCCGCCGTCCACGAACGCAGCCGTTCGACAGCATCATCCCGGGGCTGGCCGCTGGCAAGTACGACCTCGGCATGTCCTCGTTCACGGACACCAAGGAGCGCGAGAAGACGGTCGACTTCGTCACCTACGCGCACGGCCGGGGACGTCGTTCTATCGTCAAGGCGAGCGGGGGACCCACGATCAACTCGCTCGACGAGCTCTGCGGGCACAAGGTCGGCGCCGAGAAGGGCACCACCGAGGCCGACGACGCGACGGCGCAGGGCAAGAAGTGCAAGGCCGAAGCGGCAAGCCCGGCGTCAGCGTCAGCGTCTTCCCCGACCAGAACGGCGTCAACCTGGCGCTCTCGAGCGGCCGGGTCGACGCCGCGCTGGCGGACTCGCCGGTCGCCGACTACATCGTCAAGCAGTCGGACGGCCAGTTCAAGCTCAGCGGCGGCGCCCTCATCGCGAACGCGCCGTACGGGATCGCGATGCCAAGGACAGCGGCCTGCAGCAGCCCGTGCTCGCTGCCGTGAAGGCGCTGATGGCCGACGGCACCTACAAGAAGATCCTCGACTACTGGGGACTCCAGGGCGGCGCGATCAGCAACCCGCCGATCAACGGCGCGATCGAGCTAGCCAGAAGGGAAGCCGGTGGCAGCTCGACTCCCGGCGCAGAGCAGAGGCGACAGGACCGGAACCGCCCGACGAGATCCAGGCGGTTCCGGTCCGCCATCTCGGCCGATGGATCGCGGCGGCGATCGTCCTGCGATCGTCGCGTCGCGCTGGTCCGCTCGGCGGTCGACCAACCGACACTTCGAGTGGGGGGTCGTCGGCGAGCTACCTGTTCGACAGCCGGGTCCTCGACGGGCTGCGCCTGACCATCGAGCTGACCGTTCTCGGCGATGGCGATCGGGATCGTGCTCGGCGTGATCCTCGCGCTGATGCGGCTGTCGCCGAACCCGCTCGCTGAGCAGCGTGAGCTGGGTCTACATCTGGTTCTTCCGCGGCACGCCGCTGCTGGTCCAGATCCTGATCTTCTTCAACATCGCCGCGCTGTACCCGACGATCGGCCTCGGGATCCCGTTCGGGCCCTCGTTCATCCACATCAACGCGACCAACCTCATCACGCCGTTCTTCGCCGGCATGCTCGCGCTGGGCCTGAACGAGGGCGCCTACATGTCGGAGATCGTCCGGGCGGGGATCATCTCGGTCGACGAGGGGCAATTCGATGCCGCCAAGGCGGTCGGGCATGACCCAGGGTCAGACGATGCGCCGCGTCGTCCTCCCCCAGGCGATGCGAGTGATCATCCCGCCGACCGGCAACGAGACGATCTCGATGCTGAAGAACAGCTCGCTGGTCTACGTGATCGCGGTGAAGGAGCTGCTCTACAGCGGCGCACGCTGATCTACTCGGTGAACTACAAGGTGATTCCGCTGCTGATCGTCGCCTCGATCTGGTACCTCGCCGCGACCACGGTGCTCTCGATCGGCCAGTACTACCTGGAGCGCCACTACGGGCGCGGCGGGCCCGGAGCGCAGTCCGAGACGCTGCTCGAGCGCATCCTCCGTGGGATCGCCGCGCGGCACGACGACGCTCGCGACCCAGGACCAGGGCCGCCACCGGCCATCTCGGAGCACAAGCCGATGAGCGAGCCGATGGTGAAAGCCGAGAGCGTGCACAAGCGCTTCGGCCGGCTCGAGGTGCTCAAGGGCCTGTGGCTCGAGGTCGCCCCGAAGGAGGTCGTCTGCATGATCGGGCCGTCGGGCTCTGGCAAGTCCACCTTCCTGCGCTGCGTCAATCACCTCGAGAACATCGATGGCGGGCGCCTCTCGGTCGACGGCGAGCTGGTCGGCTACCGCCAGAAGAAGGGAAAGCTCTACGAGCTGCGGGAGTCGGAGGTGGCCCGCAAGCGCGCCGAGATCGGCATGGTCTTCCAGAGCTTCAACCTCTTCCCCCACATGACCGCGCTCGGCAACGTGATCGAGGCGCCGATCCGCGTAAAGGGCGTCCACAAGCGTGATGCGATTGAAGAAGGCCGCGAGCTGCTCCAGCGGGTCGGCTTGGCGGACAAGGTCGACGAGTACCCCGCCCGCCTCTCCGGGGGACAGCAGCAGCGAGTGGCGATCGCGCGCGCGCTGGCGATGAAGCCGAAGCTGATGCTGTTCGACGAGGTCACCAGCGCGCTCGACCCCGAGCTGGTCAAGGAGGTGCTCGACGTGATGCGGGCCCTGGCCGACGAGGGGATGACAATGATCGTCGTAACCCACGAGATCGCGTTCGCCCGCGACGTCGGCGATCGGGTTGTCTTCATGGACGGCGGCGTGATCGTCGAGGACGGGCCCGGCCAGGCAGGTGATCGAGCAGCCCGAAGGAGGAGCGCACCAAGCAGTTCCTCGGGCTCGTCCTGGAGCATTGAGGCGCCGCCTCGGGCTCGGCCTCGTCGTGGCCGCCGCGGCGGCTCGGCGGCTGCGGCGGGGCGGCGGCGACGTGGAACGGAGCGACGACGCACGCTACGCGGGGACGCCCCAGTCCTTCTACGGCGTGGTCAGCGGCGACCCCTTCCTGGACGGGGCGACGCTCCACAGTCTCGGCCAGGGCGGGGTCGGCACTCTCAGGGTCATCTTCGGCTGGGGGCTCGTACAGCAGAGCCGCGGTGGCCCCTACGACTGGTCGCACTACGACCTGACCGTGGCCGGGGCGGCGGTGAACGGGATTCGCGTCCTGGCGACGGTCTACGGCTCGCCGACCTGGGCGGAGCCCACCCCCGAATACCCGCCGTTGGGGTCGGCGTTGCCCGGCTTCACCTCATTCGTGCGGGCGGCGGTCGCCCGCTACGGGTCCGGCGGAACCTTCTGGAAGGAGCACCCCGAGCTGCCGGCCCGCCCGATCACCGACTGGGAGCTCTGGAACGAGCCGAACTCCGTGTACTTCTGGAAGCCCGCGCCGGACCCCAAGAGCTACCTGACGGTGCTCGCGGGCCTTCCACGGTGCGGTGAAGCGCGCAGATCCCGAGGCAAACGTGATGCTCGGCGGCCTCTTCCCGACCCCGAAAGGCATCGCGATGCCGGCCTTCATCGCCGATCTCTACCGACTTGGCGCCGCGAAGCTATTCGATGAGGCCGCGGTGCACCCGTACGCCGCCAACCCAGAGCGCGCCATGGCCAGGACCGTGCAGCTACGGGGCCTCTTGGACCGCGCGGGCGACGGGACGAAGCCGATCTGGATCACCGAGGTCGGCTGGGCGTCCGGCGGCCAGCCCTCCGGGCTAACTGTCGGGCCCGAGCGCCAGGCGGAATACCTGACAAGGATCTTCGAGCTTGCCGCCGGCGCACGCGAGCGCCTCCATCTCCACGGGGTCACTTGGTACGCCCTGAGCGACACCCCGGGCCCGCTCTGGCCCGGCCACTGCGGCCTCTTCGACCTTGACGGCTCTGCCAAGCCGTCGTGGGATGCGTTCACGAAGCTGACCGGCGGGACGTCCTAGACGCCAGTTCGGGCGCGCCCGAGCCGCCGGCGCCAAACTTCCCGGAGACCCTGGGCAAGGCCTTGGAGCCGGGCAGTTGCGGTTGAACTCCAGCCTGCCCGCACCTCTCCCCAGACCAGGCGGAACTCCTTCGCGAACCACTTCAGCCTGGAATGCCAGCCCACCGTTTCGAACATAAAAACCGTTCCGTTGCGCCCCCATTGGCGAACTCGCTCGGGACTAAAGGCTCCGCCGCTCGATTGGTGTGCCTCGTGCATGACGCAAAGGCGTGGCTGCACGCGGATAGTGGCTCCCAGCCGCACTGCCCGGTCGCACCATTCGACGTCCTCCCACATCAGGCGATACCAGCTATCGAAGCCGCCCACGCGAAGCCACGTATCTCGGTCGAAGACAAGCCCAGCGCCGGGCGCCCAGTCCACGTCGCGGTGCGCCGGGTCCCCGTCACGCCACTCGGGAATCACACTCGGATATCGATATCGATCGAATCTGCCACCCGCGTATATGACCTCGCCGGATCCCATGTCGAGAATCAAGGGCGCAGCAATCTCGAACCGCTCGATCGAGCTCGACTCGACCAGCTCGAAGAAGTCCGAGGGGACAGTCGTGTCGTTGTCGAGCAGCACGTAGCGCTCTGCTTTCGAGTTGTCCACCAGATAATTGATCCCCAGGTTGCGCCCTCCCGCGACCCCGAGGTTGCCCTCCGGGCTTAGAACGTGAACACCCAATTCGGCGATCGCCTTCTCGTATTCCAGGTCGACGGACAACTCTCCGTTCTCGATGAGGACGATCTCGTCGGGTCGACGACTTCCGGCGGCAACCGAGCGCAGGCACCGCCGCGTCGTCGGCGCCTGATCGTAGTCGAGCAGCACCAATCCGATCCCGCGAGGCATGAACCTGACCTTAGCCCGATTCGGCTGCCGTCATTTCCAGCGGAAGCTGTAGCGGTTGGCCGCTGGCCGGTCGCCCTCTTGCCTCTACGATCCGTCACCGTGCGGCGCCAGGTGAGGATTCCCGAGATCCAGGAGAACCCCAAGCCTCCCCCCTGGGGCGAGTACTGGGAGCCGATCAGGAGGAATCGAGCCCACTCCCGGCGGCTGCGGAAGCTCGGCGCGAGCAAGCGGCGCGCGCTGATCACGGTCGTCCACAACGAGCCGGTCTTCCTGCCGATCTGGCTGGGCTACTACTCTCGCTTCTTCGCCCCCGACGATCTGTACGTAATCGACAACGAGACGACCGACGGCTCCACGGACATTGGTGGCTTCGTGCGGATTCCGGGACAATACGACCCGGTCGCGTCGGGGAATGTGAAGGCAGTCGAGAAGCTCCAGCACGAGCTCCTCGAGGGCGAGTACGACGTCGTGCTGGTGACCGACGTGGACGAGATCGTCACGCCGACGCCCGAGTGGGGCACGCTGGGCGAATACATGGACGAGTTCGCCGAGTGGTTCGTGACCTGCATCGGCTACGAGCTTCTGCATATGATCGACCGCGAAGAGCCGTATGACCCAAGCAGGCCGATCCTTGACCAGCGTGGCTACTGGTTCGCCAACGGCGCCTACAACAAGTCGGCGCTCGCCACCGAGCCGATGTCATGGGTTCCGGGCTTCCATCATCGAACCGATGAACGGCTCAACTACGACCCCGACCTGCGGCTGATCCACCTCCACCGCATGGACTACGAGCTTTGTCGGACTCGCCACCTCTCCCGTACGGACGGCGCGTCGACCGAACTTGACCGCGAGGAGGGACTCATCGTGAGGAACTGGCCCGCGGAGGAAGGCGACTTCGAGCGCTGGTTCTACGAGGAGCGCTGGTTCTACGAGGACAGAGGATTCGAGGGCGACGCCGTGCATATCGAGGTCGAGCGCATCCCCGAGAGCTTCAGGGGGCTTTTCTGAGCACGCTCGAATCACGGCGGAATCCCCTGCGTACGACGGGCGTACCGGCTTCGCAACGTCGTTCGGCGCGCGCGTCGGCTCCCGGATCGGATCCGCTACTCGCATACGGACAAGCCGCTCGAGCACTGGCAGCGCATCGTCCTCAATGAGGACGTGGACGCCCACCTCAAGGCCCTAGGACCGGAGCGCCTGCATGCCGCGGAGATCAGCGGCGACACCCACGCCGGGCGGAACTGGAAGGAGTACACGAGCCTGATGTACCCCGAGTTCGACATCTGTGAGCCGATCGCCGAGCCGGGCCGCTTCGAGGTGGTGATCTGCGAACAGGTGCTGGAGCACGTCCCGGACCCGTTTGGGGCCGCGTCGAACCTCCGGGAGCTGTGCGTGCCCGGCGGACACGTGATCGTCTCGACACCCTTCTTGGTCAGGGTGCACGAGGTCTGGTTCTGGGACATGAAGGACTACTGGAGGTTCACCCCGCGCGGCCTTCGCATCCTGCTCGAGCGCGGCGGGCTCGAGGTCGACGAGGTCGGGTCCTGGGGCAATCGCGACTGCGTGGTGGGCAACTTCGACAGCTGGCCCGCATTTCGCTGGTGGCACTCGCTACGCAACGAGCCCGACCTGCCGCTTCAGGTCTGGGCATTCGCCCGCCGGCCGGAGTGATCCTCCCCTCCAGGCGCAGAGCTCATGGCCACCCGACGCCCGAGTGGGACGCGTTGACCGAATTGACCCGGGGAGCCGGCTAGTGCGGCGGGCCGAGGCGGCCCTCGACCGCTTCGACCCCCGGGTGCTGCTCGCCGTCGCCCTCGCCGCGTCGGGTGTCCTGTTGCTCGTCCTGCTCTCGCACCTGAGCTTCTTCGGCGATGACTGGGATCCGCTGCTCTACCGGCGGGGATTCAACCTCGACGTACTGCTCAGACCTCACGTCGAGCACATCCTCCTGGGGCCCACCCTGATCTACAAGGGCATCCAGGCGACGATCGGGATGGAGAGCCTGATCCCGTACGCGATCGTGTCGACCGCGTCGTTCCTCGCCAGTGTGCTGCTCTTGTTCGCATATCTGCGCCGCCACGTAGGCGAGTGGCTTGCCCTCGCAGGGGTCCTCCCGGTGCTCTTCATGGGCAACGCGTCCGAGGTGCTGCTGTGGCCGTTCGAGGTCTCGTTCACGGCCTCGATGGCCACTGGGGTCGGAGCGCTGCTCGTACTGGAGCGCCGGGACGGCAGCGGTGATGCGCTGGCCTGCGCCCTCCTCGTCGCCTCCCTGGCCTTCTCCGAGCTCGCCCTCTCCTTCGTCCTGGGGGCGGCGGTGTGGATGATTCTGGCGCGGCGGAGCTGGTCTCGCGCCTACGTCGTCGTCGTCCCGGTCGTCCTCTACGCAGCGTGGTTCGCCGGCTGGGGACACACGGCCCAGAGCCATGTATCGGTCCACAACTTGGTGCACAGCCCGGTGTACCTGGTCGAGGGGCTCGCCTCCAGCGTGTGGTCGCTGGCCGGAGTGCCCCCTCACCACCGAGCCGGCGGCGTCTTGCTTCCGCTGCTCGGGCTGAGCGCAGTGGCCGTTCTGAGGACGCGCTCCCGGAGGCCACTCCCCGCCTCGTTCTGGAGCGCGCTCGCGGTCCTGCTTTCCTTCTGGCTGCTGACGGCGGCCAACTTCGCGCCGGGGCGCGAGCCGGACGCCGGGAGATACCAGTACGTCGGCGCCGTCCTGCTTTTGCTCGTGCTCGGGAATGCCTTGGCGGGGATTCGGTTACGACCGTCAGCAGTCCTAGCCGTGCTTGCGGCCGCGTCCCTGGCGACGGCCGTCAACCTCGCGTATCTCGGCCATTACTACCTGCACATCTCGGGCCGCAGCGGCCAGGAGCTTGGCGCGCTGGCAGCGTTTCAGGTCGGCGGCGCCAGCGCCGATCCCAACTTCATTATCGGCCCGGCCAACACCGACATCGCCTCGCTCGATTCGGTGCAGGTCGGTCCCTACCTGTCGGCCGTCGATGCGTTCGGCTCACCGGCATACGGCGCTTCGGAGCTCGCGGATGCGTCGGAGGAGGCCCGCGTGGCAGCCGACCAGTTGCTCGCCAAGGCGGAGGGGCTCCGGCTGGTATCGGTCGCCAACCCGCCCCCGCCCGCCGGCCCGCCGCCGCGAGTGGCCGGTGAGGCCGGCACGGCCCTCGCTCCAAAGGGAAGCTGCCTCACCGTCCCCACCGCCGGCGGTGCCTCGCCCCCGATCGAGCTGCCTCGCCCCGGAGTGACGGTCAGCGGTCCCCCGGGTTCCGCAGAGGCCGTTGAGCTGCGGCGCTTCGCGTCCTCATTCCCGGTTGACTTTCAGCTCCGAGGCACCGGGGTCCTGCTGATCCGAACCGATCGCTCGCCGCGGCCCTGGCAGGCCCAGTTCCGCGGCCCCGGGCCGGTCAGGGTCTGCGGTCTCGCCGGCGGGCCACCCTAGAGCTCCGCCACATGCTGTTCTTCAGCCGGTAGTTCGTCCGGATAGAACTCCCAGTAGCCGCTGAAGTCCTTTCGCGTATAGGCGACGCTTGCCGGATCCTGCAAGCGGCGCGTTGCCCGATTCGCTCCAGGGTCCGAGATAGTACGGAGCCCAGCCCCATGCCGCTTCCCGCTCCGAGCAAGCCCGGCGGCGTCGCGTCGAAGTTCTCTCGCCAGATATCTCTCGGAGTAGAACAGTGCGCAATAGTCGGAGAACACGTACTCGTCGATGAAGACATAGCCCTTCTCGGTCAGATGGGGCCAGAGGTTGATCACACAGTCGTGGAGGCTTCCCTGCAGATCGACGTCGAGAAAGCAGAGGACCGTCGGCTGCTCGTGCTGCGGAAGCGTGTCGGCGAAGAACCCCTTGACGAACGTGCAACGGTCGATGGCGCCGTACCTGCGCACGTTCGCCTTCACCTGCTCGAGGTCTGCGTCGAGAACGCCCTCCGTGAACGGATTCCCGTACTTGTCGCGCGGGTCCGGCGCAGGCAGACCTTCGAAAGAGTCGTAGACGATCAGGTCGCGTCCCACGATCTCGCAGACGAGCGACAGATTCGCCGTTGATCCGCCTAGATAGCAGCCGCACTCGACGACCACACCGTCGACCTCCGGCGGGATCTCGAGCAACTTCACCGCCATCGCCAGATGGGCCTTGTACGAGGTCAGGCTCAGGATTCGCCTCGTGTTTCGGTACATCCGCAGGGCCAACCGGATCCGTCGCCACCATCCCATGCGGTAGGCGGGATCGATGCCCCGGTCAGTGAGCAGATAGATCACAGCAAAGGGAAAGTCGACCAGCCGATGCGCCGCCGCGATCATAGGAAGAAGGCGGTCCCACCCTCGCCGCTGCGAAGTGATCGGCCGCCCTCCTAGGTCGACATCAGTCATCGTCGCCAATATATCCCGCCACCACGGGGCTTCACCCGGCGGGAGGTTGACGACCGGAGACCCTCAGAGCTCCTCGGCGATCCGGGGAGCCGCCCGGTTGAAGTACCACGCTCCGAACGCACAGATGACCACGAAGATCGCAATCGGCGCCAGCAGGTGCGTCCAGCCGCCGGCTGCGCTGACGGCCCCCGGGGCGTTGGGATCGATCACCCACTTACGGGCCTGCTCGAAGAGCGGACTGAGCGGGTTGAGCAGGATCAGGTTGCGATACGCGCTCGGCACTACCTCGATCGTGTAGAGGACCGGCGTCGCGTAGAAGAGCGCCGTGGCGACCACCGACCAGATGATGGCCGTGTCCCGGAAGCGCACATAGAGGGAGGAGAGCAGCATCGAGACCGCCGTCGCGTACACGAACAGCGCGAGGATCAGCAGCGGGAAGAGGAACCAGGTCCACTGGGGGGACAGCCCGAACGCCAGGAGGAAGACGACCACGACGATCAGGTTGATCGCGAGGTTGAAGAGGCAGGTCACCACGACAGACAGCGGAATGACCAAACGGGGGAATTGCGTCTTTCGCACCACCCCTTCCTGGCTCACGACCGACATCACCGAGGTTCCAGTTGCCTCCGAGAAGAATCCGAACAGGACGACGTTCATGAGCAGGAGCACCGGGTAGTGCGGCACGCTGGACCCGAGCCTGAAGATCTTCGTGAAGACGAAGAGCAGGACGGCAAAGAGCAGAAGCGGCCGGAGGAGAGCCCAGACGTAGCCGAGTACCGTGCCGAAGTAGGTCCTCTTGAACTCGGTGACGGAGACCAGGTACAGCAGCTCGCCGAACCGCTTCGGGCCGCCGCCAAGCGCGGAAGGCCCCTTCACGGGGCGGAGCTCGAACTGCTCCGCTTCGGCGCTCACGTGCGGCCCTCGGTGGCGCCGGCCCCTTCGATCACGACGTCGATCTCGCCCGGGACTGAGACGAGCCCCTGGCCCGCGTCGGCCCCGAAGACCACAAACTCGAGGAGGTTGATGGGGTGCATGGCGACTTCCTCCTCGTTACGGAGCAGGTTGACCCAGCAGACGATCTCGTAGCGCCCGGGCAGCAGGGGGTTCTCGATCGCCGCTCTGATCGTTGCGCGCGACCCCTTCCTCATCCGGGTGCCCTCCGCGGCCCCCACGACCGCTGGGCCGAACTTGAAAATCTCGAGGCCGTCTCCGTTGTTCACGTCTAGCGTGAAGGCCGGGTTCTCCAGGGCCTGGCGGGCCTCGATCACAGCGTGCAGGCGGATCGACTGTCCCTTCTCGATGTTGTCGATCCG
Organism: uncultured Solirubrobacterales bacterium; assembly: GCA_963763955.1. Taxonomy (GTDB): domain Bacteria; phylum Actinomycetota; class Thermoleophilia; order Solirubrobacterales; family 70-9; genus DASUPK01. The sequence continues at coordinate 13,553 of CAVXQP010000024.1, forward strand.
TCGGCCGTCGGCATCCTCGAGCCAGGCTTCTAAGGCCCGGACGAGCAAGTCCGGGACGATCGATACCTCCCGGTCGCCGGTGGCCGTTCGCCGTGTGAAGTTCATCCGCAGGTACTGGCGACCGGCCTCCTCCGGATCCCCGATGTAGCGGAGGCGTCCTTCGTCGAGCAGCATCGCCCGGTGGCAGTAGTGCTGCACCGCGGTCATGTCGTGAGTGACCAGCACCACCGTCCGTTCCCCGCGCCTCATCTCCGCGAATACGTCCCTGCATTTCTGCTGGAAGGCCGCGTCGCCGACCGCGAGCACCTCGTCGATCAGCAGGATGTCGGCGTCGGACTGGATCATCAGCGAGAACGCAAGTCGCACGAGCATCCCGGACGAATAGTTCTTCAGCTTCAGGTCCACGAACTCCTCGAGCTCGGCGAACTCGAGCACGCTATCGAGGCGGCGCCGGGCCTCGCGCCCGGATAGGCCCGCCATCACTCCGCCGAGCGTGACGTTCTCACGAGCCGTCAACTCGTGGTTGAAGCCGACCCCGAGCTCGATGAAGGGCGCGACCCGGCCGGCCATCCTGATCGACCCGGAGTCCGCCCGGTAGATGCTCGCCAGGATCTTGAGGAGCGTGCTCTTCCCAGAGCCGTTCCGGCCGACGATGCCGAAGAACTCGCCGCGGTGGACATCGAACGAAACGTCTCGAACAGCGCGCAGCACGCGGTATTCCGGGCGGGCGAGCGGATGGACCGCTCGCTCCTTCAGAGAATCGATCCGATGGGTCGGGATTCGGAACGTCTTCTGAACTCCGCGGGCCTCGATAGAGAGCGGGAGATCGTGCCGCTCGATCGAGCGGTTGGCGGCGTCCTGCAGTGCCATCTCGCTGAGGCTACTGGCTGAGACGGAAACGCCTGCGTCCGAGCGTGGAGACACCGCGCCGCGCCAGGCGAACGTAGTCGCGCAGGTCCTCGCCTCTCGGGATCAGCGCGGAGCGCGCCGAATGGCCGGGTGTCCGCAGGAACAGATAGGCAGCCAGGGCCGAGGCGACGACGTACGAGCAGCACGACACGATCGCTGCCCCGGTCGAACCGTGGTCCGGGATGACGAGGAGAAAGGCGACGAAGGTGAGCGGAAAGCTGACCAGCCCGACGAGCAGCGCGTCATTGGCCGCACCGCGACCGGTGAAGGCGGCGACCATCACCCGGCCGACGCCGAGCAGCAACACGCCCGGCAGGAGGATGAGCCCCAGGCCCAGCGTCCGGTCAAACCCGGGACCCCAGACGAGTGGCGCGAGCGCGAGGATCGGGATGACGGCCACCGCGGCAACCAGCGAGACCACCACCGCGTGCCGCACAGCGGCCACCTGCTTCGAGGCGGGGATCGCCGGTGCCAGTCCGGGCTCCGCCGATGCCGTCACCATCGCGGTCCGGGGGAGGACGACGGAGGCGAGTGGCTGGGAGACGATCCAGACCAACGAGGTGATCGACACGGTGACGGCGTAGACCCCCGTGTCCGCGGTCCCGTAGTAGGCGCTCAGGATGAAGAGATCGGGTCGCAGGTTGATGAGCTGGAATAGGTCGTTCACCCACGCCCGGGCGCCGAATCCCCCAGCGCTTCGCACGCCGTGGTCGGGGCCGTCCGCCGCTTCGGGCCGCTTCGAATACCGGATCGCCCAGGTCGCCACGATCACGCCGCCGACGATCCACCCTGCGGCGAAGCCAATCACGGCACCGGTCTGGCCGGCGACTGCGGCGAGCGATGGACACAGCACCAGCACAGCCACCGGTGAGGAGACGGTGAGCCACGCGTACGCCTCGAACCCCTCGCGCGCCAGGGGGATCGCCGGCACGATCCACCAGGCGAGTGCAAAGGGGAGCGCGGACATGAGGGCGATCGCCATCCCGGGGCTGAAGTCGCTCATCGCGCCGCCGCGCAGCAACTCGTAGGTGACCAGGCCGAGCACGGCGCCGACGAGTCCCAGCCAGAGAGCGGCCCTCAGGACCCCGGCCACCGCGCTGCGCGGAGACCAGAGACCGGCGCCGACGCGGTAGGTGACGCTTGTCCGCAGCCCGGCGCCGGCGACGAACGTGGCGAGGAAGATGAACTGAGTCGAGAGGGCGATCAGCCCGGCGCCGTCCGCTCCCTCGATTCTTGAGATCGAGATGCTGTTCAGCCCGAGCGCAGCGAAGGATCCGGCGAGGGCCAGCGAGGCCAGCAGCGCGCTGGAGCCGAACTCCCGTCCCGGCTGTGGAGCGGCGCTGGAGGTGCCCTGAGCGCCGTCGGATGCCGGCATCCGCGGCAGGTTACCCGTGAATCCATTGCGAGACCCGCTACCCGTTCCTGTCATGACCCTCCACGCGGATACGGCAGTGAGACCGGTGCTCGCTCAGGGTGGCGGGCGACAGACGGTTACCGATCCGGGCCCAACGACCTCCAGCCGCCACTGCCGTGTTGATCGGTCTCGGGGAATCGTGATTGCGCCCCTGCGGCGCAGCCCAAGCGATCCCAGCTCCACCGCCGAACCGTCGGCAAAGCGTGCCAACCGCAGATCAGCCGGGGGCCCGTTGGGCATCAGCCAGTTGACGCCGGGCTCAAGGGGCGCCCATTGACCCGGTGCGGAGTTCGCCCCGGTCGCCTGACAGCGCCGGCGGGCACCTTCGAGGCCCTTGGCTTCCGAGGCCTCGCCTAGGCTGATATTGAGGAGCGAGGCAAGCATGACGTCGGCATCGGCGCGATTCGCTTCCGAGCTCGAGGCCAGCTGCGATGTAGTTAATGCGGGGGAGCCAAAGGCGTCCACCGCAGAAAAGTACGAGCCGGCGTCGAACTGAGTGAAGAAATCGAGGTTCACCTTGTGGCCCTCAGCCAGGTCTGGACGGGCGATCTCCAGCGCGGCCAGCCTGGCCCGCTCGGGGTCAGTCGCCGCCTTCTGAATCCGGTAGCCCTTGTGAAGAAAAAGCAGACCGCTGATCACTGCCGCCAGGGTCACGAGCGCCGCGATAGCGAGTGTCTGACGGTTGGGCCGAAATCCGCGCAGAAGCTCGGCCGCGATCAGAAGCACGAATACTCCGCCAGGGAACTGGTAGCGACCGTTCGTCGGCAATCGATAGCTCAAATAGGCACTTACCGCGGCGAGGAACCAGAATGATCCACCCAGCGTCAGCGCTGTCCAGAGCGCACGGGAGATCTGGCCAAGCTGTCGTAGCCGCCAAACCGCCAAGACAATCCCTGTCACGAGCAGGAGCTCCCCCCAGATCAGGCCGACTGGTTGTAACCCGCTGCCGGTGAGCGGTGTCGCAAGACCCAGGAGCGAGGCGATCGCCTGAGAGATCGCCTCGAACACGTACTTTGGCGACACGAGCACGTTGTGAGCGCTGAAGGTGTCTGGTCCCTTGTGGCCCCAGCCAAGGAACCAGATCGCGTATAGCGCGAGCGGCAGAAGAGCGACGTAGAGGCGATTCCGCCGCGGGCGTGGGCCCAGCGCGACGCTGACCAATGCTGCCAGGGCGAACGAAACCCCCAGCTCCGAGAAGGCGACGGATGCCACGAGCAGGGCGCAGGCGACCGCGTCGCTTCGTTGCTTGTCACGCTCCAGTGCCAGAAGCGCGGCTAGACCGGTGGCGATAGATCCGGACAGGGAAACTTGAAATGACCAAAGAAGGTCAATCCATGCGGCTCCGAGGAAGAGGACCATCGTTGTCCCGAGGAGCGCGAGCACATCACCGACGCGTCGACGCAAATAGATGAAGAGCGCGAAATTGCTGAGAAGGAAAATGCCTGTAGAGACGATCTGGAAGGGCAGTGCGGAGCTCATGCCAAAGACCTCGAGGAGCGCCTTGTAGATGGACACCGGCAGGATCACGATGTGGTTGTTGTGCGGGTCGAGAAAGACCGTCGCGCTCAAGCCTCGACGGTCGAGGAGGAACCTCCAGTCGTCTGCGACGAAGGTCAGGCGAGATTGGAGGAGCAATAGGACGGTGGCCGAGCAGGCAAAAACGACAAGTAGCCCAACGACGACTAGATGGCGCGAGCCTTCGGCACGCTCTGGAGGTTTGGGTCCGCGTTCCTGTTGCGCAACATCGAGACCGGCGGAGCCCACAGGGGCGCCAGGGTAGCCGACCGGCAGTCGGATGACCTGATACCCATTCCCGTCATGACCCTCGACTCGGAGACGGCTGAGAGACCGGTGCCCGCCAGCAACGAGGCATCGGCTGTATGCGGCTGGTGTCACGCGCCGCTGAGGCCGGCCCGACACGACGGCTTCGCGACCGAGCTCTGCGGCGTCTGCGGGGCGCGAACGACCTGGCCGGTGCCGACCGATGCAGAGCTCGAGTTCGCGTACGGGTCCTGGTACCGGCCGCAGGAAGGGACGCTTCAGGGGCCTCGGGGATCGCGCGCTCCGCGCCCTCCGCGGCCGGCTCGCAAGTCGCCTCGACCGGATCGCGCCCGCCGGGCCGATCCTCGACGTTGGATCCGGCGACGGCGCGCTGCTCGACGCGCTCGCCGCAGTCGGGCGGGATGCCATCGGGCTCGAGCGCCACTCGGAGCGGCCCGATGTCCGCGAGGCTGAGCTCTCGGACCTCGAAGGCCCCTTCGCCGCGATCGTGTTCTGGCACTCGCTCGAGCACCTGCGTGAAGCCGGTTCGGAGTTGGCGCGGGCGGTGCGGCTTCTCTCGCCGGGCGGCGTCATCGTCGTCGCGATGCCGAACCCGGCGAGCCTTCAGGCACGTGCGTTCGGCGAGCGCTGGCTCGCCCTCGATCTGCCTCGCCACCTGGTGCACGTTCCGACGCCGGCGCTGCTCGCGCGCCTGCGGGAGCTGGGACTCGAGCCCACCAGGATCAGCTACCTGCGCGGAGGGCAGGTCGTCTTCGGCTGGCTCCACGGCCTCGTCGGCAGTCTGCCCTCCCACCCGGACCTCTACGACGCCATCCGCAAGCCCGGGGCGCGGCGTGCGCCGCTCCCGCCGGCGCAGAGGGCCCTCGCCCTGTCGGCGGCGGCTTTGGCCCTACCGGTGGCCGCTGTGATGCGCCGTCACCGAGGCGGGGCTACGACGCGGCGGCACTGTCTATGTGGAGGCGCGAAGTGCCTGAGGCGGCGCGCGAGGCCGAGCGCCGCGACGCGGAGGCGCCCACTCGCAGCAAGACGATCGTGGTGATGCCCGCGCTAAACGCGGCGAAGACGCTCGAGTTCACGGTGGGCTCGATCCCGCGCGACGTCGTCGACGAGGTCATCCTCGTCGACGACCGGTCCACCGATGAGACGCTCGAGATCGCCCGCCGGCTCGACGTCAGCGTCGTCTGGCATCCCCACAACGTCGGGTACGGCGGGAACCAGAAGACGTGTTACCTCGAGGCCCTCCAGCGGGAGGCGGATATCGTCGTCATGCTCCACCCCGACGCGCAGTACGAGCCCGAGCTGATCCCGCAGCTGATCGAGCCGATCCGCGCTGGGGACGCCGACCTGGTACTCGGCTCGCGCATGATGGTCGAGGGCGCGGCGAAGGAGGCCGGCATGCCCCTCTACAAGCGACTCGCCAACCGCTCCCTGACCGGCATCGAGAACGGCGTGCTCGGGACAGAGCTGACCGATCTGCACACGGGCTACCGCGCCTACAGCCGCGAGCTGCTGTTGACCGTGCCGTTCCTGCGGAATTCTCTCGACTTCAGCTTTGATTCCGAGCTGCTCATGCAAGCTTCGCACTTCGGCTTCCGCATCGAAGAGGTCCCGGCGCGCACCCGCTACTTCGCGGATGCCTCCTCGGTGGGCTTCAGCGCCTCGACGGTCTACGGCCTGAAGACACTCTGGGCGGCCGCGCGCCTGCTGCTGCATCGGGCCCATCTCTTCCCCTCGCGGAAGTACTCGCCGTGAGCCGGGCGTCGGCGAGCAACCCCGCGGTGACCGGGGAGAGGGTGACGACGCCCGCCGGCGGGTTCAACCCGACCTGGCAGCGCCACGTCGCGGCCTACGAGCAGTGCGCCTCTCTCCTTCCCGACGGGCGGATCCTCGACCTCGGCTGCGGAGTCGGGCACAGCTACCACCTGCTTGCGCCGCGGGAGACGGTCGGGGTTGACATCGACCCGGAGGCGCTCGCCGGGCAGGAGCGCGAGACCCACGTCGCGGACATGCGACAGCTGCCATTCCCTGACCATGACTTCGACGGAGTGCTTTCAGTGCAGTCCATCGAGCACGTTCCGGACCCCGAGCGGGTGCTCACGGAGGTGCACCGCGTCCTTCGGCCCGAAGGGACTGCCGTCTTTGTCACGCCCAACCGGCTGACCTTCGCGCGCCCCGACGAGATCATCGACCCGTACCACTTCGTCGAGTACTCGGCCGAGGAGCTGCGGCGGCTCTGCACCGGATGGTTCGAGGCGGTGGAGCTGCGGGGCCTGTTCGGCTCCGGGCGCTACCTCGAGCTGGTCGTCGGCGAGCGCGTCAAGCTCGACCGCCTCCTAGGCCGCGACCCGCTCAGGCTTAGGCGGTTCGTGCCGAGGACCGTCCGTCAACGCCTCTACGACCGGCTTCTCAGCCGGAACCGCCGGGACCAGGACCCGAGCGCGGCGGCCATCGGAACCGGGGACTTCGAGCTGCGCGATGAGTCGCTCGCCGAGTCCCTGGACCTGGTCGCAATCTGCCGCCGTCCGCGCTGATGGACCGGATCAGGCGCCGCGCCAGCGAGCACCCCGCCACCGTGCTCGCCGCGGCGGCCATGGTCGCCTCCGGCGTACTGCTCCTGCACTGGCTCTCGCGGCTGACCTTCTGGCGCGATGAATGGGACTTCCTCCTTCACCGCCGCTCTTGGAGCATCGGAACCTTCCTCGACCCCTTCGTCGAGCACCTGCTCGCAGCCTCGATCCTGATCTACAAGGTCGGGGTCACGACGCTCGGGATGGACTCGGCGCGGCCGTTCCAGGTGGTGTCGGTTCTGTTGTTCCTGCTTAGCGTCGCCCTGCTCTTCGTCTATGCGCGGCGGCGAGTGGACGAATGGGTTGCCCTCGCCATGATCCTGCCGATCCTCTTCCTGGGGCCCTCCTGGGACGACCTCCTGTTCCCGTTCCAGATGGCCCTCTTCGGCTCGATCGCGTGCGGCATCGGCGCGCTGCTCGCGCTCGAGCGGCGCGACCGGGCGGGAGACCTCGTCGCGATGGGCCTGCTGCTTGTAGGCCTCCTCTTCTCCGACCTGGGCATCCCATTCGTGGCCGCCGCGACGATCTTGGTCGCTGTGACGCCGGAGCGCTTCTCGCGCGCCTATGTAGTCGCGGTGCCCACCGCTCTTTGGCTCCTCTGGTACCTGGGCTGGGGGCACAACGCGGAGACGTTCGTCTCGCTCACCAACTTCGCGAGGTCGCCCACGTACATGCTCGACGGGCTGTCGGCCAGCATCGCGACCTGGGTGGGCCTTGGGACCCTCGCGTACGACGCCAGCCCGCTCGACTGGGGACGGCCTCTGCTGGTGCTGGCGCTGGGACTGGTGGCCTGGCGCATCTACGTCATCCGGCGACCCTCTGCTCAGCTTCTCGCCGCGGCCGTGCCACTGCTCGGCTTCTGGTTCCTGACCGCACTCAACACCAACCCACTCGCCCCAGCCACCGCGGGCCGTTACCAGTACGTCGGCATCGTGCTGATGGCCCTGGTGGCCTCCGAGCTCGTGGCGGGACTGCGGATGCGGCGTTATGCCCTGGTTCTCCTCGTCCTGGCAGGCGTTGCGGCGGCGATGGTGAACGGTGTGCGGCTGCGCGACGCCGCCGGTGGCCTGGCCGGGATCGCGCAGCAGGAGCGGGGAGGGCTGGGAGCCCTCGAGCTCGCGCGCGATCGGGTCGACCCCGGCTTTAAGCTCACGGAGCAGAACTCCGGGGTGGACTACCTGGGGATCCTCGACGCCGGGTCGTACCTCTCCGCGATCGACGCCTACGGCTCCCCCGCCTACACCCCGACCCAGCTCGCCACCGCGCCGGAGCCGGCCCGGGTGGCCGCGGACATGGTCTCGGCCGCCGCCCTCGGGGTTCGCCTCACACCGGACGGTCAGGCCGAGCCCGGGACATGCCTTCCGCTCGATCCGCGTGCCGCGCCAACATTCGCCGTTCCGCCGCAGGGAATCGTGCTGACGGCCAGCGGATCCGGCACGCAGGTCTCGCTGCGGCGCTACGCCTCGGGGTCGTTCCCCGTGGCGCTGGGGACGCTCGCGCCGGGTGCAGCGGAGCTGCTCCGCATCCCGACCGACCGATCACCGAAGCCGTGGACCGCCCAGCTGAGCGGCGGCGGGCGCGTCACCGCATGCCGTGAGCGCCCATGACATCTGAGGAGCTCCTTAGCGCAAGAAACGCCCGCATCCTTCTCGGGCTGGGGCTGGCCGCTTCCGGCGCGCTGCTGATCGCCTGGCAGTCACACCTCACTTTCCTGATCGACGACTGGGACCTGCTCCTCGCGCGCCGCGGGTTCAACGCGCACGCACTGCTCGATCCTCATGCGCGGCACCTGATCATCGGGCCAGCGCTCATCTACAAGGCGATTCAGGCGACTGTCGGAATGGACTCGATCCTTCCCTATGCGGTCGCTGCCATCGGGTCCTTTCTCGCAAGCGTGCTCCTCCTCTTCATCTACCTGAGCAGGCGCGTCGGAGACTGGGTCGCGCTCGCCGCGGTGCTGCCGGTACTGGTGATGGGCACGGCCTACCAGGACCTCCTCAGTTCGTTCCAGATCTGCTACTCCGCCTCGGTTGCGTTCGGCATCGGCGCCCTTCTCGCGATCGAGGGCGCCAACCGCCGCGGCGATTTGGTCGCCTGTGCGCTGCTGGTCGCCTCGCTCGCTTTCGCCGAGATCGCCATAGCGTTCGCCGCCGGCGTGCTCGTCGCCATCGTCCTGCAGCGAGGGCCGTTGCGGCGCGCCTGGATCATCGTGGTCCCGGTCGTGCTGTACGCCATCTGGTACTTCATCTTCGAGGCCTACTCGAAGGTCCCGAGCAGTGTGTCCGCGCACAACCTCGCGACAAGTCCGCCGTACGTGCTCGACGGCTTCGCGAGCAGCATCGCCTCCCTGTTTGGCTTGGGAGCGCCTCTGGAGCTTTCCGGGACAGGGGCGCTCGGTTGGGGGCGCCCCCTGCTTGTGGCGCTCGTCGCGGCGAGCATCTGGGTGCTGTGCAGGCGCACCCCGACGCGGCGCTGGATCCTCGTCGCCCTGGCGGTCGGGATCACATTCTGGTTCACCACCGCGGGCAACTTCGGCTTCGGCCGGCCGCCCACTGCCTCGCGGTACCAGTACGTCGGAGCCGTCTTCGTGTTACTGATCGCCGGCGAGATCGCCGCTGGCTGGCGGCCGGGGTGGCGCGCGATCTTGGCGACATTTGCGGTGGCGGGAGCGGCTGCGCTCTCCAACCTCGCGATCCTGCACGACGGCTATCGCACCTTGACGGGCCGCTCGACGGTCGTGCGGGGCGGGCTCGGGGGACTGGAGGTGGCCGCCGACCGTGTGAACCCCGACTTCGTCCTCACCCCCGCGAACTCCGACTTTTTCTACCTCAGCCAGGTGACGGCGGGCCCGTATCTCTCCGCGTCGGCGAAGTTCGGCTCCCCCGCCTATTCGCAGAGTGAGCTGGCGAGCGCCCCGGAGTCGGCCCGGGAAGCCGCCGACAAGGTGCTCGCCGCGGCCCTGCCCGTCAGCCTGCGGCCGGGCGGCGTGCAGCCCCCATCGGGTGGCGCTCCGCCGCGCGTGGTGGGACCGCCGAACGCCCGGTCCTCGATGAAGGGAAGCTGCGTGACGGTGAGAGGCGTCGCGGGGGCGCCTCCGATCCTCGCGCTGCCGCCTGGCGGCGTCGTCCTGAGGACGCCCGGCCTCGCTCCGCGCGCGCTGCTGCTCCGTCGCTTCGCTTCCGGGTTCCCGGCGTCCGCCGGGACGCTGCGCGGGACGGCGAGCCTGGTCATTCCGACCGACCGCTCGAGCCGTCCGTGGCAGTTGCAGGTCGCGGGCTACGGACCGATCACCGCCTGCCCGTTGTGAGCGCCCGCGGAAACTACTCTTAGCCGGTCAGTCTCGCCCGGACCGCAGCCGACGTCGAGGAAGGATGCGGCGCTCGTCGACTCGCCGATGCGGTCGCGGACGAGCTCGATCAGCGCCTCGGCCTCGCCTGCGTGAAGAAGTCGAGGTCAGCGCGAACGAATGAGATCGACTCCTCTAGGGCCTCGCGGTAGTCGTCGCTGTATTCGTCGAAGTCGACCTGGGGCGGCTGCGCCATACGGGCCAGGCTAGATGGATCTCACAGACTCTAGGCTGCGCGCGATGGCACGCCAGGACGCGACCAGCGTCGAGCAGAACGCGGAATTCTTCCTCCGCGACAAGCACGGCCGCGACGCCGCGGAGCTCGACGCCTACCGGAACATCCGGGAGGCACTGACCCGCGAGGTGGCCGGCACCAACCTCCTGCTCGACGTCGGCAACGGCGGCGTGTTCGAGTACGACACCACCGAGGTCGAGCGAATCGTGGCGGTGGACCTCTTCCTCGACCGCATCCCCTTCGGCGGCTGCTTGACGCAGTTCGGGCGGCGTTGGCCTGCGGAGCTGACCCCAGCGCGCGCAGTGCTGATCGTCGGGCGCAAACGGGCGGCCGATGTCTGAATCGGAGGAGCAAGCCCTCGTGGGGGCGCGCACGGAGCGCGGGGGTGGGACCGCTCCGGCAGGCACTGCTGCTCGGCTTCGTTGGCGCCGCTCCATCGCCGCCGAAGACCTCGCCTGGCTGGCCTTGCCGGGCATGGCGTTGGCCATTGCCGCCGCGTTCGCCTGGCTGGCGCCCCCGCTTTCAAACCTCTACCCGTCGCCTGCCCATGACGTGTTCGCGATTTGGCGCACGGCAATCAATCCCGAGCCTCTCGAGGAGGTGCGCTCGGTGATCGCCCTATCGGCCCCCGTTTTCCTGGCGGCCATCGTCGTCGCCGTCGGCACCCGGTCATCGGGCCGTCCGGCACTCGACCCTTTCATCATCGCCGTCCAGGTCGCTGCCGCGGGTCTGCTCGTGGTGGCGGTGCTTCGCCAACCGCAGGTGCCCTTCTTCCTGCGACCGGACTGCTGCGACCGCTATCTCGTCTCGAACCCGGACCTGGTCGCCGGCGTCGTGATCGGCGTCCTCCTGACGGCCGTGGCTGTGCGACCGCCGGAGCGGCTCCTGCCGGCATCGGTCCGCGACGCGCTCGAGCGCGTTCGCCGCCTGCATTGGCTCGCTCTCCTGATCGCCATCGCGGTAACGCTCATCTGGCTGCTGCCCGCCGTCAACACCGACGGCACGCTCGCCAGTGCCGGGAGCCTGCCCTCGACCCACATTCCCGTGCAGGGTGAGGACTACTTCGCTGCGGTGAACGGACGCACGCCCCTGGTCGACTACATCTCCTGGTACGCGAACCTGCTGCCGATCCTGCTCGAGCCGATGCTGAAGGCGGTCGGCCCCTCGATCACCTCCCTGTCGATCAGCATGTGCGTGATGTCCGCGATCGCGATGGCGGCGATCTACTGCATGTTCGTGCAGGTGACCCGAGGCGCCTGGAGCGCGCTGGCCCTCTATGTCCCCTGGGTCGCGTTGAGCATGTATCCCTGGAGCGATACCGGGACACATCGCGAGTTCAACGGCATCTACTACGGCGTCTTTCCCGCCCGCTACTTCGGCCCATTCCTGCTTGCCTGGCTCTGCGCGCTGTGGCTGCGAGGCCGGCGAATTCCGATCTTCGCCTTGTTCGGCTTCGCCGGTTTGATTGTGCTCAACAACTACGAGTTTGGCGTCGGGGCTCTGCTGGCGCTGATCGCCGCCGTTGTGGCCGGATGGGATCGGAGCCTGCCGATGCGCCGCCGGCTGACCGATCTCGTCCTGCAGGGGGGCGCGGGCCTCCTCGCCGCGCTCGCGCTCGTTTGCACCATCACGTTGGCTCGTACCGGTGAGTTGCCGAATTTCTCATTGCTCACCTACTACAGCCGGTTGTTCCTGCGGGAGTCGTTCGGCCTCTGCACCGATGTCCTCGCTGGGGCTTCACTGGGCGCTCTACGCGACCTACTCGGCAGTGCTCGTCCTCGCCGCCGTCCGGTACGTGCGCAGGGAGCCGGACAGGGTCCTGACCGGGACGCTCGCCTTCTCCGGCGTGTTCGGCCTGGTCACCGGCATGTACTTCGTCGGCCGCTCCCTCCAAATCCAGTTGATCCTGCTGTTCCCGGCCTGGGGGCTCGCGCTGGCGCTGGCGGCATGGACGGCGGCCACCTCACTGAGGGCGGCGAACTCGGATCGGGTGCGCCTCCGACGCCTATTGATCCCCGCCTGCGCTGCCTTGATCGGCTTCGGGGTGATGGTCGCGGCGATCGCCCGCCTGCCCCAGCCTCAGCAGCAGATCGATCGACTGAGGGCCGGGGGCAGAGCGCCGGACCTGAAGCCGGTGGAGCAGCTGGTCGAGTCCTGGACCACCCCAGGCGAACACATCCTCCTCATCGGCACCACGCCCGAGCACCTGATCGCCGATCGCTCGCATGTGGTCAACGTCTCTCCCGTCGATGGGATCACGGCGCTCATCTCGCCAGCAGAGGCCGACCGTTCCATCGACCAGCTCAAGGACGAGGGCGGGAACCTGGTGATCGAGCGTGTCAGCGCTCCACCGCCCACCGGCTTCTTCCGCATTCCCGAATTCGCGGAGATTCTCCGGCAACGGGGCTACGCCCTCATCGCAGAGGATCCGACCCTCCACATCCGCGTCTGGCGGCGAACCACCCCGGGCTGACGCGGTTCTACGATTGCCGCGATGGAGGGACAATCCGCAGCTTCCCCGCCGGCCTGTCCACAGGAGGTCCTGGTGATCCTGCCCGACGACTGGCGCCTCGACGGTGGTCCGTCGCTCGACCTGGACCAGGCGGTCGAGGGCACTGGGGCGCCGCCGACGTCCCCGGCGGATGCCTCGTTTCGGTTGATCTGGTCGGCGTCCAGCTTCATGGCGATCGCTGACGGATGGGCCGAGTGGCTGCTCGAGACAGGGCGGCTGCTTACAGAGGACGGCATCGTGGTCATCCGCCTGGCCGAGCGGGAAGGCTTCGAGCGGCTCACCGGCGAAGCCTGGGACGAATCCCTGATCGGGATGACGGTGCTCGACGCGATGGAGGAGGCACCCCAAACGGCCGTCTTCCACTCCGACTGGTGGCTCCACTCGCATTGGGGTAGGGCGTTTGAGAACGTCGAGCTGCTCGAGCACGATGGACTGCGGCACGCACTGCTCAGCCGACCGGTGGCCGGGATGGCGGCGGACCAACTCGAGCGTCCCGCCGAGGGCGACGAGCGCGAGCTGGCGGCGGCGAGCGCGAACGCTTCCTACCTGCGCTCCCAGCTCGATCTGCTGGCGAAGCGGCACCGGCACCAGCTCGCCGAGCAGCGGGAGGAGATGGGCCGCGAGCTGATGCGGCGATCGTTCTCGGCCGCCGACCTCGAATGGGCCCGCCGCGGCCCCGGCTCGCCCGCCACGCTGGCGGCAGCGGAGTACGAGGCGACGACGAGCTGGCGGCTCACCCGACCACTCCGGGCGCTCGGCGCGATGGTCCGCCGCCTCAGGTAGGACCCGATGCGGAGACCTGCTTTCGCCGGCGCGATGGCGCGACCCTGAGGCGGTTGCGGCGGACCTCGAGGCGCTGCCCTCGCGCCCGCTGATCTCCGTCGTCATGCCCACCTACGAGACTCAGCCGCGCCACCTTCGCGAGGCGATCTGGTCGGTGGCCACCCAGGAGTACCCGAACTGGGAGCTCGTCATCGTCGACGATGGCTCGACCAACCGGTCAACCCTCCGGGAGCTGGCGCGCTGGGACGCTCGCGATGAGCGAATCGTGGTCAGGATGCTGGACCGGAACTCGGGTATCTCCGCCGCCACGAACCAGGCGATCGAGCAATGCCGCGGCGAGCTCGTCGCCTTTCTCGACCACGACGACGCGCTCACCTCGGACGCGCTGTTGCGCATGGCGCGCGCGTTCGGCGACGCTGAGATCGACGTTGCGTACTCGGACCAGGACAAGATCACGGCGAGGGGCGAGCGGTCGGATCCCTTCCTGAAGCCCGACTGGTCCCCGGTCTACGCCCTCGGTGCGATGTACATCGGGCACCTGCTCGTCGCCCGTCGCGAGCTGATCCGCGAGGCCGGAGGTCTCGATCCGGCCTTCGACGGGATCCAGGACTTCGAGCTGCTGCTGCGGATGTCCGACCGGACCGATCGGATTCACCACCTCGACCGCGTCCTCTATCACTGGCGTGCGACTGCGGGAAGCGTCGCGCTCGATCCCTCCGAGAAGCCCGGAATCGACGAGCTGCAGGCGCGGGCGGTGAACGAGCACCTGCGGCGTCACGGGATTCGTGCGCGAGCCGTCCCCCATGGCGAGATCGCGCATCGGCTGCGCCTGGAGCCCGAGCCGCTCGAGGCGCCCCCGTCGGTCTCCGTTGTGATCCCGACCCGGGCCGGCGCGACGCGAGCCCTGGCGCCCGCCGCTCGAGCGAACCGGCTATCCGCATCTGGAGGTCATCGTCGTCGAGCCCGAATGGGTCGACGGAGGCGACCCTCCGGCCGAGCGGGTGCTCCGCGTCGGCGACCCGGGTGACACCTTCAACCCGGGCCGCGCGGCGAACCTGGGAGCCGCACGGTCGAGCGGCGAGTGGCTTCTCTTCCTCGGCGAGGACGTGGAGGTCACCGAGCGGAATTGGGTCCAGCGACTGCTCGCGCACGCTGAGCTGCCGGGCGTAGGCGCGGTGGCCCCGACGCTCACCCAGCCCGACGGGCGGGTGGACGAGGCCGGGCTCGCGATCGGCCTGTATGACCCCGTCGTGGCGGCGATGCGGGGCTTTCCCGCGGACTCCGACGGCTACTACGGCTCGCTCAGCTGTGCGCGCGAGGTCTCGGCGCTCGGGATGGACTGCCTGCTGATCCGCCGCACCGACTTCGACCGCGTCGGCGGGTTCGAGGAGGCCTACAGCCGCCAGCACCAGGCGCACGACCTGTGCATGCGGCTCGCGAAGCTCGGACTGAGCTGCGTCTGCGCGCCGGGACCACTCACGATCACTCACTCCACCGAGGGGCAGCGGCTGGCGGACTTCGACGTCTCTGACCGCGCCCTGTTCGTGGAGCGCTTCTACGAGCGCCTCCAAGCCGGGGACCCGTATTACAACCGTGGCTTCTTCCGCGCAGCCGCCGACTATGCCTTGCCGCCGTTCGGAGGCGACCCCCAGGAAATCGCGCTGCGGGAGACGGTGGCTTGAGGGTCCTCTTCCTGCACTACGGCGAGTTCCATGTGAACAGCGTGATCCAGGCTTTTCACCTGGGAGAGGAGATGACAGCCGCGGGCATCGAGGTGGCGCTCTGCGGGCAGGGGCCGCCCGAGCGGATCGAAACGGTCGGGGAGCCCAGTTTCGAGTGCATCAACTACGAAGGCCTCGAACGCCTCCTGCGCCGCTGGAGCGGTGAGCCGAAGGAGACCGTGATCTGCGCCTGGACACCGCGCGAGGTGGTTCGCAAGGCCACCGAGCGGGCGACGGAGATCCTCGAGGCGCCGTACGTGGTCCACCTCGAAGACAACGAGGAGCACCTGCTCTCGGGCGCGCTCCAACTCCCGTACGAGGAGATCGCCAGGTTGCCGCGCGCCCGGCTGGACCGGATCTGCACCGACGACTTCGTTCACCCCTCCCACTACCCCCGGCTGCTCGAGCGGGCGTCCGCCGTGACAGGGATCACCGAGGAGCTCAACGAGTTCAACTTCGGCGATCGCCCGTATCTGATCGCGCGGCCGGGCGTCGATCACGAGCGCTTCAGGCCGGACCTCGAGGCTGCGGTTTCGCGTCGAGAGCTGGGCCTGGGCCCCGACGACTTCGTGATCGTTTATCACGGCGTCGGGCACTTCGCGAACCAGCACGAGCTGCTCAGCCTCTATGTCGCGGTGAAGCTGCTCCAGCGCCGTGGGCGATCGGTCAAGCTGGTCCGTCTCGGAACCACCAGGCTTGCTGGCGTCGACCCGCGGAGCTTCCGCGCCCTGATGGACGACATGGTCGAGCTCGGGCACGTGCAGTCGTGGAGGGATGTCCCCGGCTACCTGGCGCTCGCCGATGGGTACGTCCAGCCGGGCGCGCCCGACGAGTTCAATCGCTACCGGCTGCCCTCCAAGCTCCCCGAGTTCCTGTCCATGGGCCGGCCGGTGATCCTGCCCGCCTGCAACCTCGGCAACGAGCTAATCGACCGTGAGGACGCTCTGCTCTTGCGATCAGGGACCGCGCTCGAGATCGCCACCCGTATCGAGGACCTTCTCGATGCGCCCGAGCTCGCGCGTCGCCTCGGAGAACGGGCACGCGCATTCGCGCTCGAGCGCCTGACTTGGCGCCGCAACGCCGGCGAGCTCGCGGACTTCTATCGGAGCGCGCTCGAGGCCGACCGGGAGGCCGCGCCGGCATGACGGCCGGCCGGCAGACGGAGGAGCTGGTCCCCGACGAGCGGCTCTGGGAGCTGAAGCAGCTCTACGGGGAATTCGAGGTCCCGCCGATCTCCTACGGCACGGTGCGCGATTTCGCGGACAGCCTCGACAATCTCGGCGGCCTCGCACTGGCCAATTCGGACATGAAGGATCTGCAGCGCTGCTGGGCGGTGAAGGCCGTGCTCGGCAATGTCGAGCCCGGCGGCCGGCTGGTGGAGATCGGGGCCGGCGAGCCGCTCGCTGCGGACACGCTTGCGCGCCTCGGATACGAGGTGACGGTGATCGACCCATACGACGGCAGCGGTCAGGGGCCGCGACAGTTCGAGGAGTTCCGCGCCTCCTACCCGCGCCTCGACTTCGTGCGCGATCGCTTCCCGCCCGAGCGCGGCCTCCCGGCTCCCGTCGACGGCGTGTACTCGATCTCCGTCCTGGAGCACATCCCCACCGATTCGGTCGCGCAGGTGGTCAGCGCGACGCTCGAGGCCCTGCGGCCCGGCGGCTGCGCGATCCACGCCATCGACCACGTCGTCGCGGGCTGGGGGGCGGAAGAGCACCTGGAGCGTCTCGAAGCGATCGCGAGCAGCTCGGGCCTCCCGATCGAGCGACTCAATGAAGCCATCCGCGCGCTCGAGCAGGATCCGGAGGCCTACTTCGTCTCGGCCGAGGCGCACGAGCGTTGGCGCGGCCGGCTTCCCTACCAGCACTATCCGATGCGTCGCATCGCCTCGATCGGACTGCTCAGCCGCCGAGCGCAGTCTGACGCTATGTTCCCGCACCGATGATCGCCTTCGGCTGCGCAATCACCGATCACAAGCTGTACCACCGCTGCGCGGAGCCCGGCATCAACCTGGTCGCCGAGCCCGACTCGAAGATCATTCCGCTGGGGTCCTCGGGGCTTGGCACGGCCTCGATCTTCCGCAACTACAACCTCCTGCTCGAGGAGGCCCTGAAGCTCGACGACCTCGAGCTGCTCGTCCTCATCCACCAGGACGCCGAGATCGTCGACCGCGACTTCTGCGCGAAGGTGAGGGCCGGCCTCAGCGATCCTGAGGTGGGCATCCTGGGCTGCGCGGGGGCGGTCGGCGTCCGCAACATCGCCTGGTGGGACGGGACCGTGACGCTCGCCTCCTTCTCGCACCACTACACGGAGTACGGCGGCGGCGAGATCCTCGGCTCGACCTATGACCTCGATGCTGCGCCGCCGGAGGCCCACGCCGGAGAGGTGGACACGATCGACGGATTCATGATGGCGCTGCCGCCCTGGACGATCGAGAACATCCGCTTCGACGAGTCGCTCGGCCAGTTCCACGGCTACGACTTCGACCTCTGCCAGCAGATTCGCGGCGCGGGCAAGAAGGTGATGGCCGAGCACATCATGGTCATCCACCACCACTCGCTCGACCTGATCCCCGACCAAGACGGCTGGATCGCGGCACACATGCGCGTCGCGGAGAAGTGGGACGGCAGGCTCTCGCCCTCCCAGACGGTTCCCGGGGATTGGAAGGAGCGCGCGCGCTGGGCGGAGGCGCGCCGGGACGCGGCCCTGATGAAGGCGAACGAGGCGGGGCTGGTGAAGCACGCCGCGATGGTCAACTTCGAGCGCGAACGCCTATCGATCGAGCAGAGCGCGAGCTGGCGGCTGACGAAGCCCCTGCGCTGGTTGAAGTCCCTGTTCGGCCGCGGAGGCGGGGTGAGAAGGAACGGCGCCGAGCCGTCGGTCGACGGCGGCGCGCCGGCCTGGTCGGCCGATCAGAAGTAGTCGTCGCTCTCGTCGAGCAGCTGGCGGAGCTCCGCGCGGGAGAAGGCCGGCTTGCCGCCCCGACGGAGGCGTGAGGCCCACTCCATAGGGCCCGAGGGCCCGCGAGTCGGCGAGCCTGGTGACGAAGTGCTGCAGTTTGCGGGAGTACTCGAAGCGGTCGTCGATCTCCTGTTCGCGCGAGTGCCGCCGCACGAGTTGGATGACGCGTGCGGTCTCCACTCGCTCGAGGATCGGGTTCCGGTCGTAGGGCTCGACGATCTCGGCAACCTCGTCCGCCCACGGCGCGCTCTCGGACCACAGCAGGCCACAACCGAAGAAGAGCGGGATCACGGCAAAGCGGAGGTCCTCCTGCTCGTCCATGAAGTCCTCGATCGCCGTCACCACACCATTCCGCGGGCCGCCTTCCTCGAGAGCGCCCCACTCGAAGGGCAGCCCGCGCTCGACGGTCCCGGAGTCCCCCGGCACGACCTTGATGTCCTCGCCGTAGGGATGCCGGTGCTCCGCGGGGATCCGATCGGGGGCCGCGTACTGGTCGCGACGGGCGAGAGGCCAGAGGACGTCATGGAAGAGCAGCAGCGGGAAATGCTCCGCCCGCTCCGCGATCAGCCGGAGCTCGTTGATCAGCGTGTAGTAGTTGTGATCGCCATCGAGCACGACGGCGTCGGCGATCGGGAGGTGTCCGAGGGCCTCCAGGCTCATCTCCTCCACCACTTCCAGCTCGGGGTGCTCATCCATCAGCTCGGTCAGGTCCGAGACCGGAGCCGGCTCGATCGCGATCACCCGGGCGCCGCTTGGCTCGGCCCACTTGAGCAGCTCCTGGGTCAGCCGGCCTCGCTCGGCGCCCACCTCGATGACCGACTCGACCCCGGCCGCGTCGAAGCAGGCGCCCCAGATCTCATAGAAGTTGCCGAGGGAGTACCCGGCCTCGTCCGGATCCGTGCGGTGGTAGTAGGAGGTGACCTTCCAAGCCATGGTGTCTTGGGCGGCCGTCGTCCCCGCCCGCGGCGGAGTCTACGCAGACTTTGCCGGTCGAGCCACGCGTTTCTCTCCAAGCGATCTACAGGGTCCAGGCGCTCCAGCGGCCGGGGGGACGTGCCGGCGGGAGCGAGGGTCGTCCCGGCCGGGACGGTCGTTGGGGCCACGCGACGAGACGGGAACTGGCTAGTCTTACGGGCCATGCTCAAGTCCCTTTTTCGATCTCGCGGATCCGCGACGGCTGAACCAGAAATCGACCCCACCGAAGGCCGAAGCACTGAGGAGCTGATCGAGGAGCTCGAGTCCCTCAAGCGAAGGAACCAGGAGCGCCCTGGACGCCGACACCGAGGTGAAGCTCGTCGAGCTTCGGCATGCCGTCGGGATCCGCCGGCTGGACGAGGCCCAGGCAGGAGCGGCCTACCCGGAGCCCGCCTTCGATCGCCTTCCGGATCGAAATGGTGACCTCGCCGGCATCGGTCCGGCCGAGCTCAGCCCCGAGGTGCTCCGGGCGGGAATCCTGCGAGACGGCTGCCTGCTCATCCGCGGCGCCGTAGACCGCGACACCGCCCTCTCTCTCGCCGAGGGGATCGACCGGGCGTTCCAAGCCCGTGAGAAGGCCCAGGCGAACTTCTCGCGGGAACGGGTCGATGATCCTTGGGGACCCCGGGAGAACGCGGATCGCATGTACTACTCCGAGTTCACTCCGACTCCCCGATTTCGAAAGGCGCTTTCTCGCGACTGGATCCAGACCGGCGGAGGCCTCTGGATCGCCGACTCACCGCACCTTCTCTTCGAGATGTTGGGGGCTTTCGACCGCGCCGGACTGGGAGCCGCGATACGCGGCTATCTCGGCGAGCCGCCCTTGATGACGGTGCAGAAGTGCACCCTGCGGAAGGTGGATCCGGACGCGGGACGTGGCTGGCACCAGGACGGCGCCTTCATGGGCGACGTGCGCGCGCTCAACGTCTGGCTCTCGCTCTCGCACTGCGGCGACGACGAGGCTCCCGGCATGGACGTCGTTCCGCGTCGGCTCGACGGCATCCTCGACAGCGGCCAGGAGGGCACGGACTTCAACTGGTCGATCTCGGAGCAGGTGGCTGAGGAGGCGGCGGGAGAGACGGGAATCGTGCGGCCGGTCTTCGAGCCCGGGGACATGCTGCTCTTCGACGACTTGTTCCTGCATACCACGGCGGCGGAGCCGTCGATGCGCAACAGCCGCATGGCGATCGAGAGCTGGTTCTTCGGCGCCTCGGCTGCGCCGGAGCAGTATTCGCCGCTTGCGGCCTAGCTGCGCGGCAGAGCCCGAGCGCTTCTTCTTCGTCCATATGCAGAAGACGGGGGGAACCTCCCTGTACACGAGGACGAAGCGGCACTTCGGGGAGGCGGGCGTCTACCCGAACGACAGCGACGGCGAGACCTGGGACGTGGCCCCGAACCTGATGGTGCCAGTGCTGCTGGAGCGCTGGCCGGAGCGCCGGGATCAGATCCGCCTGGTTGGCGGACACTTCCCTCTCTGCACGCGTGAGCTGCTCGACGCGGATTTCACTACGTTCACCCTCCTGCGCGACCCGGTCGAACGGACGCTGAGCTACCTCCGACATCATCGCGAGCTGAATCAAACCGACTGGGACCTGACGCTCGAGGAGATGTACGAGGACCCGGCGCACCTCCTGCATTTCCGGCACTTCATCGGCGACCACATGGTCAAGATGCTCTCGCTCCGGACCGAGGAGATGACCGACGGGATGATGACGCTCGTCGACCTCGACCGTGCCCGCCTCGAAGAGGCCAAGCGGGCCTTGGGCGACATGGACGAGTTCGGCTTCCAGGAGGATCTCGAGGGCTTCGCACAGCGGCTCCAGCAGCGTTGGGGCTGGCGACTCGGCGGGCCGCGCCGTGACCAACCGACCGCCCCGGTGAAGGTGTCCCGCTCTCTGCGGCGGCGAATCGCCGAGGACACGGCTCTCGACAGGGAGCTCTACGAGTACGCGCGAGAGGTGGCGCGAGGATGACACCCCTCGGCATCTCGACCGCGGACGGTGCGCAGGTCGAGGCCGGCCTCGAGATCCCTCCCCCTGCGAGGATCGCCGTCGGGCGGGGAACCGCCTTCGTCCTTGGCGGGTACTGCTATCACCGTGCGGGCCGAACCCGCGCGCTCGCGGTCGGCATCGGAGGGGCCAGACAGCTGGTCGGGCGCATGCGTCTGCCCCGCGATGACGTCTACGGGCGGCTCGATCCGGGTGACCCGGCGGCCGCGCATGCCTACCGCAGCGGATTCGTGTCGCTGGTCGACCTCGCACCGGTGCCGACGGCGGCGCGTCTCGAACTCGAGCTCATCCTGACACTCGCGGACGGGACCGAGGCAGCGCGTCCCCGCTGGGTCCATCGAGGTTGAGCCGGAGCTGACGCCGCCGGATGAAATCGTGGCTCCGGCATTCCCCGAGCGAGCCGGCCCTCGCGTCGCGATCTGCATGGCTACCTACGAGCCGCCAGCCGACCTGCTGCGGATTCAGCTCGACTCCATCCGCGAGCAGACGCACGGGAACTGGGTCTGCGTGATCAGCGACGACTGCTCGTCGCATGAGTCCTTCGCGCGCCTGCGGGAGCTCACGGATGGCGACGACCGCTTCGCGGTCTCCCGAAGCCCGGGCGCCTGGGCTTCTACCGGAACTTCGAGCGGGCGCTCTCGATGGCGCCGGCCGACGCCGACTTCGTCGCCCTCTGCGACCAGGACGATCGCTGGCATCCCGAGCAAGCTCGAGCGGCTGCTCGGAGGGAATCGGCAGGCGCCGAGCTCGTCTACAGCGATGCACGGATCGTCAGCCCCGCCGGCGACCTGGTCCGGCCCTCGTACTGGACGGAGCGGCGCAACAACTACACCAACTTCGCGCTCGCTGCTGCTGGCGAACTCAGTCACCGGAGCCGCCTCGCTCTTCCGGCGCGATCTGCTGCGATGACGCGTTGCCGTTCCCCCCGCTGCTGGCCAAGGCGTTCCACGACCATTGGCTGGCGGTCGTTGCGTTGGCGCGCGGGGAGATCGCCTACCTGGACGAGCCCCTCTACGACTACGTGCAGCATGGGGACGCCGTGATCGGACACTCCTGCGCCAACAAGCGTCCCCGACCGATCCGCCAGCATCTGATCGAGCGACTACGCCGGCCTACTGGGCGGCTCGCGGGCGTCTACTACTACGACTGGCATCAGCAGCTGCTCTTCTGCCGAGGTGCTGCGGCTGCGTTGCTGGGACCGCATGGCATCCGGCAAGCGGCGAGTCTTCGAACCGCCTGCTCTCGGCCGACAGCGGCGTCACCGGTCTCGCCTGGCTGCTCGGCCGCCGTGCGCGCCGCCTCTGGGGGCACGACGAGACCCTCGACCGGGAGCTGTTCTACGCCTACGCGCTGCTCCGTCGCCGGGCGGTCTCGCTGCGCACGGCTGGGCGCAGACGCCCCAATCGCGTGCTTCCGCGAGACGCCAGCATCCCGTCCGGGAGCCGAGCGCGAGACGTTCCCATGAGCAACGGCGGCGAACTCGACGTCGTGATCGTCTCCTATCGATCCCGCGAGATGGTTCGCGAGTGCCTCGACTCGCTCCGAGCTCACCCGCCGTCCTGTCCGATGACGGTGGTCGTCGTCGACAACGACTCCGCGCGACGGCACCCGTGAGCTGATCGCCTCGCGAGTATCCGGAGGTCGAACTGATCGCCTCCGCCAAGAACCTGGGGTTCTCCGCCGGCGACCAATCTGGGGGCGCGGCGGGGCTGGGCCCCCTACCTGCTCGCGCTCAACCCGGATACCGCCGTGACCGCGGGAGCGCTCGACGCCGTTATCGGCGGTGCTCGAGACGCACCCCGAGGTCGGCGGTGGTCGGCCCGCGGCTGGAGCGGCCCGACGGATCCTTCGATCACGCGAGCAAGCGCTCCTTCCCGACCCCCCTGAGCGCTCTCGGGCACTTCAGCGGCCTGGGCCGGCGCGCCGCGGCGCCTCCGGGCGGCTCGCCGCCTATCGCGCGCCCGAGGTTGAGCTCCGGCCCCGTGGACGCCGTCAACGGCGCCTTCATGCTGATGCGGCGCTCGGCCTTCGAGGCGGCCGGCGGCTTCGACGAGGGCTACTGGATGTACATGGAGGACCTCGACCTCTCCTACCGGCTGGCCGAGGAGGGCTGGCGGAGCTGGTACGAGCCCTCGGCGACGGTGATGCACGTCAAGGGCGGCACCGTCAGCGGGGGAGCGCTCGGCGCGCCTCAATTGGCACTTCCACCGCGGCATGTATCTCTTCTACCGCCAGCACTACGCGCCAGATCGCTCTGCGGGCGCTCAATGCGCTCGTGTACGCTCGGGATCGCCGCGAAGCTGGCGTCCGCGCTCGCTCAGGCGGCCGTGCGCCGGAGCCTCGCCCGCCTGCGCCAGCGGCGCCGGACCGTGCTCCAAGCGACGGTGGGCTCCCGAGCACCTCGGGGGACGGGTAGGACTCGGAGGGGCGTCCCGCGCGGAGCCCGTGGACCCTGCCCCGCACCGGGCCGAGGTTCCGGTCCATCGCCGACTGGATCGCGGCCTGGCCGATCTCACGAAGCAGCACGGCCGGAAGCCGGCGCGGCGAGATCACCCTCCATTTCCGCAGCAGGTAGCCACGGCCGAAACCGGCCAGGTAATCCTTGCGGGGTGAGCCGGAGCCCAGCGTGGCGGAGTGCTCGTGCACGCCATGCGCATCCTTCGCGAGCCGGCAGCGACCGCCATCGCGCCGCAGCCGCAGGACGAGGTCGACGTCCTCCAGGTAAGCGAAGATCCTCTCGTCGAAGCCACCGACCGAGAGGAACGCCTCGCGGTCGAAGGCGGCCGCCGCTCCCGATGGCCCGATTGGGTCGGGCACCGAGCCGTCCAGCGCACTGAGCGGCTCACCGTTCAGGTAGTCGTAGGCGAGCAGGGTGCGGTCGAGCTCTATGCCGGCCGTCTCGATCGATCCCGGCGAGCGCGCGTCCCGCATGACTCCCGCGGCCATCACCACCCCGCTCGCCCGATCGAGTGCCCGGACGATGGCGTCGACGTAGCCGGGATCGACGATGCTGTCGTCGTTCAGGAGTACGAGGACCTCCCCCTGCGCGTCACGCGCCGCCCGGTTGACCGCTCGCCCGTAGCCGAGGTTCTGGTCGAGACGAAGAACGGACGCACCGTCGAGCTTCGCCGTGGCCCGATCGAGCGACGAGGCGCCGGTCCCGTTGTCGACGACCAGGGTCTCGAACCTTCGCATCGGCCCCCGCCCAGCGATTCGAGCAGGCGAACGGCGAGGCGACGGCGTCACGGTCGGAACGATCACCGTGGCGGTCGGGGCGATTCAGAAGGCGCCGGTGCCGCGGATGACGCTGACCGGGGTGAGCGCGAGGATTCTCAGGTCGCGGCCGATCGAGAGGTGCTCGACGTAGTCGAGCTCGACCGCGAGGCGCTCATCGAAGGTGAGCTCACCCCGGCCGTGAATCTGCATCGGCCCGGTGAGCCCGGGTTTCACCCTGAGCCTGAAGCGGTGCTCGGGGCTGTAGCGCTCCACGAGCTCGAGCTGCTCTGGCCGCGGCCCGACGACGCTCATGTCACCGCGAAGCAGGTTCCACAGCTGCGGCAGCTCGTCCAGGCTCAACCGCCGAAGGACGCGGCCCACCCGGGTGACGCGTGGATCCTCGCGGAACTTGAACATCGGCTCCGGCAGCTGGTCGAGAAGGTCGTCGAGGGTCCGCTCGGCGCCTACGTGCATGGTCCGGAACTTGCGCAGCTGGAACGGCTTCCCGCGAAGCCCCGCCCGTCGCTGCGTGAACAGGACGGGCCCGCGGTCCTCGAGCCAGATCGCGAGCCCGATCATCGGGACGAAGGGCGCGACGAGAAGCGCCAGGGGAATGCCGACGATCAGGTCGAGGGCTCGCTTCAGCATCATCGTCGAGCGCGAGACGTCGTAGGTGTAGTACTCGAAGATCGGCAACTCGGCGAGTCGGGAGATCCCATGCGGGGTGGCCTGCCCGCGCAGCGGGGAAACGAGGCTGAGCTTCGCCTCGTGCTGATTGCAGAGGTCGGCGATCGCCGCAATCTGGACGGCGTCGACCCGCTCGTGCGCCAAGACGACCCGATCGATGCCAACTCCGCCGTGACCGTTCTCGATCGTCTTCATGTGGAGGTCGCTGAACAGCATGATCTTGCGTCTCATCGAATGGGCCAGGCTGCCACTGCCCACGATCAGCACACGCTCGGGTGGAGTGGTCGCCCTCCAAATGGCTCGGGCGGTGACCCGCAGTGCGAAGTCCGCAGCCACAGCGGCCAGGATCACCAATGCAAGATCCTTCGCGTCGAGGGCGCCCGCCGGTGTCAGATCGCCGAGGAGACTTACGGCCACGGTCCCAACGACCCCCCAGGCGCAGATCGCCGCCGCTTCATCCACCGTCAGGTGGCGCATCGCGCGATGGTCGGCATCGTAGAGACCCGCGAGCTTCGCGACCAGCACCCAGACCGGCAGGAAGGCCACGAACCAGATCGCGCGCTCGGGGGGCAGTACGACCGCCAGCCCGAAACCGACCGCGCAGCAGTCCGCGAGGGCGAGCAGGCGACGACGCCGGACGTCGCGCCACCAGCGTGGCTCACCCTGCCCCGGCGCCGACGCGCCGACCAGGGCCCGTCGAACGTCGTCCACGTCGAGGAGCCTCCTCCCGCCGTTTCCGGGTCGTACGCCGGTGGGGGTGAAATGGCTTGTCGTCTTCTCCTGGCTCATCCCGCGTTCTCGGAGAGTTGCGATCAAGGGGAATGGGCTCAGCTTCTGAGCCCGCAGCGACCGCCTTGCAGTCGCGGCTTGATCTCCTCGCCGAAATTCCAGCCTAGCTTCAATCACGGCCAGGCGCCAATCCTGGGAGTCCCGCTGCTCGGCCTGCCTGAGGTTCGCGAACGCGCTCGAGAGGTTGCCCTGCTGCTCCTCCAGCAGCGAGAGCTGGATGTAGGGCTCGGCGGACCACGGCTGAACGGTCTTCGCGGCGCGCGCCCGTCTGGATCGCGTCTCCGATCTCGTTGGCGGAGGCCGCGCTTCGGCTCTGATCGAGCTCGAGCTCCGTGAGCGTCACGAGTCCGCCGGCGACCATCGCAATCCAGGCGGCCGCGACGGTCGCCAGACCGAGCCAGTAACCGTCCCGCGCGAGCGGCCGGGATGGGGCAGACGCAAGCAGAAGCGCCGAGCAGATCGCCGCCGGAGCGAAGACCGCCGGGATCTCCCAAGTCCAGTCGCACAAGGGCCCCGACCCCGCCGGCAGCCACCACCGCCACGAGTATTCCGACGTCGCCCCGGAGGCCCGCTCGCAACCGTCGCAGAGCCGCCGCCACAAGGGCGACCACGAAGCCGCCTAAGAGCAGAATCCCCGGCGTCCCGAGCTCGGCGGCCTCCTGCAGCGGCAGCGAGTGCGGGTTGCGCACGAAGATGGGGACGGAGGCGTGGCGACCCCACCAATCCTCGAAGCCGCCGGCCCCCACTCCACGCGATCGGATGGGCCGCGAAGGCGGCGAGTGCGCCCCCCCAGAACTGCCAGCGGCCGTTCGAGCTCAGCTCCGGCGAATTGGTCGGGATCCCGGCATGGGCGGTGGGCTCTGCACGGAAGTCGACGGAGGGCGTTGTCGGGATTCAGCGCGACCGCTGCGAGCGCGACGGCGACGATCGACCCCAGGCCAACGCCGATCGCGACTCGGCGAGGAAACCCGGATGCGCGAGCGCGAACCCGTCGGCCCACCAGGCGAGCGCCGGGTGGCGGCCGCGACGATCACGCAGATCGCCGACATCCAGTCACCGTCCGAACGCCTCGCGGAGTCGACGACGCCGTTCGTCAGGTGGCTGAAGGGCTCGGACGCGCCGATCAGGATCGCCGCCCCCACCGTGGCGATGGCGATCTTGGTCAGCTGACGGCCGCGATCGGGCGCGGGCGTCGCTGCGACCAGGATCGCCCAGCCGACCACGAGAGCACCGCCGCCACCGCGCGAGTGCGTCAGCCACAGCGCGAGGATGGCGATGGGAATCGCGCCGGTGGCTACGGAGCGCCAGGCGCGCCAGGGCGCATGGGCTGCGGCGTATGCGAGCAGGGTGGCGGTCGCGGCCAGCAGCGCCGCCGCGCCGTTCCAATAGCCCACCGGGTAGGAGAGCCTGCCCGCCGCATTCGGGATGTCACTCGTGCCGCTGCCGAGCGTGCCCGGCTGCAGATATGAGAAGACGGCGATGACGGTCACCGCGGTGAGTCCCACCGTCAGGCCTGCGAGCCATTCGGCGCGACCTCCCCTGCTCGCGGTGCACGCGGCCAGCGTGAACAGGCCGAGATAGAAAGAGACCCTGACGGCCTCCTCGAAGGCACGCCCCTGATCCGTTGCCCAGCCGACCGAGATGGCCGCAAGGATCGCCGTTCCAGCGAGACAGAGGCCAGCCGTGGCGGCCAGCCTCCCTACCGGGCCGATGGGAAGCCCGCGGGCGACGAGGCCCGCGATCACCGCGGCCCAGATCACGATCGACGCCGCGGCGTAACCGGTAGGTTGGAAGAGGCCGTTGCCCATCGCGGCTACGATCACCGCCGGCCGCAACTAGGCAGGCACCCGTGTGTTGTCGGATGAGCGACACCATAGGATTCCGAGACAGTCTGGCGGGCAAATCCGTATCTTGCGGCGTCCACCGATCCCAGTGACGAATCAACGGACAGCCTCAATCGTGGCGCTTACGCTGATCGCGTTCCTCGTGCTCGTCTCGTCGGCCTTGGGCGCGTCGGCGGGGGACGAATACCTGCCGAAGGTCCCCAGCTTGGCCGGCAGCAGCTCAGGCGCGGCCAGCTCGGGCGCCACCACCTCCGGTTCGTCCCACAGCTCGGCGAGCACCGGAACCGTCTCGCCTCAGTCTGATGGCAGCGCTCAGCAGGCCCGCGAGGCGCACAAACCGGCGAAGAAGGGCGACAAGTCGAACCGCCGCCAGCAGGCCGTAACGCTCGCCTCGGGCTCAGGTGGAGGCGGGGGCGACGGCTCCGGAAGCATCCTGCTGAGCCCGCTTGTCATCGCGATGATCGCCGCTGTGGTCGCGGCGGCCGTCGGAATGACTCTGAGCCGGCGCGCGGGTGACGATGCAGAAACGGAGAGCGAAGGCCCTCCGCGGGGTCGGACGGAGACCGATGGTCCGCGTACGCCGGATGGGGAGATCATCGCCGGCCCCGACCAGGCGACCTAGCGGCCCCCTGAATCATGCGACACCTCGTCATCGCGACGACCCTGCTGATCTGCCTGGCGCTGGCCTCCCAGACGCGCGCCGCCGCACCGCGTGCGTTCTACGGCGTGATCCCAGCCAATGATCCGGATTCCACCGAGATCGCGAGGATGGGAGCCGGCAGGGTGGGAACCCTGCGCATCAACTTCGTTTGGGGCGCCGTTCAGCCGGCCGGCGGGGCGCCCTATGACTGGAGCCACTACGACGCTCTGATCGGCGGGGCCGCCCAGCAGGGGATCCGTGTGCTGCCGACGGTCTACAGCTCACCCAGCTGGGCCGCCGCGAGGCCCAACTACCCGCCGTCAAACGACCACTTGGGTGATTTCCGGGCCTTCGTTCATGCGGCGGCGGAGCGATATGGCAGCAGCGGCACATTCTGGACGGCGAACCCGGGAATACCGAAGCTCCCGATCATCAACTGGCAGCTGTGGAACGAGGTCAACTCGCCGACCTTCTGGTACGCCAAGCCGAACCCAAAGCAGTACGCGGCGCTGCTCCGACTGTTCAGCGACGGGATCAAGAGCGCCGACCCGGCGGCGAAGATCGTCCTCGCCGGGCTGTTCCGCACACCCAGGATCCGCCACGGGATCAGCCTGGACCGCTATCTGCCGGCCCTCTACCGGGCGAAGACGAAGTCCGCTTTCGACGCAGTAGCGGTGCACCCCTACGCGACGACGCCGAAGCAGGCACTCGAGGCGGTCCGCGACGCCAGGAAGATCATGTCGCGGTTCAAGGACAGAAAAACGAAGCTCTGGGTCACCGAGATCGGCTGGGCGAGCGGTGGCATTCGCACTCCGCTGACCGTTTCCCCGCAGCGGCAGGCGGGTTATCTGAAGAAGTCATTCCGCCTGCTTGCCGCCAACCGGCGCCGGTTGCGGATCGCCGGCGTCGTCTGGTATTCGTGGCGCGACGTACCCGGCGGCATCTGGTTCGACAACACCGGGCTGTTCACGCAGAATCTGGACCCGAAGCCCGCCTGGAGCGCCTTCACCGCCCTGACAGGCGGGCAGCCGTAGGCGATGCGGTTCATCCTCACCCTTCTGTTCGCGCTTTTCTGCGCTCCCCATCCCGCTGCCGCGAGCGCGCCTCACGCCGCGAGCGCTCCTCACGAGTTCTACGGCGTCATCGCCGCCGACGACCCCGATCAGACGGAACTCGCCCGGATGGGCACCGGGGGAGTTGGAACCCTCCGGATCAACCTGGTGTGGGGCGCCGTCGAGTCCGGTCCGGGCGCACAGTTCGACTGGAGCCACTACGACACCCTGATCGGCGACGCCGCGGCCCAGGGCATCCGCGTGCTGCCGACGGTGTACAGCTCGCCGCTCTGGGCGGCGGCGCGGGACAACTATCCGCCCTCGCCAGGAAGCCTCGGCGACTACGCGGCGTTCGTCGAGGCCGCAGCCGCCCGGTACGGAAGCAACGGGACCTTCTGGGCGGAAAATCCGGATATCCCGCGGCTTCCCGTTCGCTGGTGGCAGTTGTGGAACGAGCCCAACCTGCAGGTCTTCTGGCTGCCCAAGCTCAGCGCCCGCAGCTATGTCGACCTCCTGCGAGTTTTCAGCCCCGCCATCCGACGGGGAGACCCGAATGCCCGCGTGCTGCTGGCCGGCCTCTTCCCGGGCCCGTTCACACCCGGCGTCGTCGGCATACCGCTCGCGCGCTACCTGCCGGCGATCTACCGTCAGCGAAAAGCAAAAACGCTCTTCGACGGTGTGGACCTTCATCCCTATGCCAATACGCCGAACCTCGTCATACGCGACGTCAGGTTGTGCCGCCAGATCATGTCCCGATTCAAGGACCAGAAGACGCCACTCTGGCTCACCGAAGTGGGCTGGACCACCGGGGGTGACCCGAGCCGCCTGACGGTCTCACCCAGGCGCCAAGCCACTTATCTGAAGCGAACCTACCGACTCCTTGCGACCAACCGGAAGCGCGACAGGATCGCGGGTGCGATCTGGTACTCGTGGAAGGACCTGCCAGGTTCCGTCTGGTTCGACCACACTGGCCTGTTCACGACCGAGTTCCAGCCGAAGCCATCGTGGTACGCCTTCGTCAACCTGACGGGCGGATCGCCGGGCGCGTCCCCACTGGAGCCCCCCTACGGGGGATGATCAGCTCGACTCGCCGCCGGCCATCGCCGGCAGGATCACCACCGTGTCGGAATCCGAGGCCCCGGTGTCGAGGCCGTCGAGGACCCGCACGTCCTCGTCGTTGAGGTAGACGTTCACGTAGCGGTTCAAATCGCCCTCGGGCGAGAAGAGCTGGTCCTTCGTCTGCGGGTAGCGCTCGGCGAGCTGTCGAAGCGCCTCGCCCACGGTCCCGCCGTCCACGCTCACCTCGGCCTCGCCGTCGGTCTGCGTACGGAGCACCGGTGGCACCTTGATCGTGGGCATTGGCGGAAAGCTACAGATCGCCCGCACACGGGCGTCAGCCCGCGCAGAAGAGCTCGTAGTCCGGGAACTTGCCGATCTCCGACTCCGGGATCTCCTCGGCGTTCGGCCCGCAGATGGGGCACTCCGGGTCACGGCGGACCTTGAGCTCGGTGAAGCGCGTTCCCAGCGAGTCGTAGAGCAACAGGCGGCCGATCAGCGGCTCGCCGATCCCGGCCACCAGCTTGATCACCTCGTTGGCCTGCAGCAGGCCCATGACGCCTGCCATCACGCCGAGGACGCCGGCGGCGCCGCAGCTCGGGGCGAGCTCGGCGGGCGGGGGCGTCGGGTAGAGGCAGCGGTAGCAGGGCCCCTCGAACGGGACGAAGGTGGAGATCTGCCCATCGAAGGCCAGAATCGAGGCGGAGACGACCGGCTTGCGGAGCCGGACCGAAGCGTCGTTGAGCAGATAGCGGGTGGGGAAGTTGTCGGCCCCGTCGACGATCACGTCGTAGTCCTTGATGATGTCGATGATGTTCGAGGCGTCGAGGCGGGTCCGATACTCCACGACCTTGACGTCCGGGTTGAGCTCCTCGATCGTCTTCCGCGCCGACTCGGTCTTGGGCTGACCGACGCGGGTGGTGTTGTGGATCACCTGGCGCTGGAGGTTCGACTCGTCGACCTCGTCGTCGTCGACCAGGCCGAGCGTGCCGATCCCGGCCGCCGCCAGATAGAGGGCAGCGGGGGCGCCCAGGCCGCCGGCGCCGACCAGCAGGACCTTGGCGTTGAGCATCTTGAGCTGGCCCTCGACGCCGACCTCCGGCAGGAGCGTGTGGCGGGAGTAGCGCATCCGCTGCTCGGCACTCATCCCCTCGGGCATGACCACCGGAAGGCCCTCGGCCTCCCAGGCCTTGATCCCGCCGCGGACTGAGGCGGCGTTCTCGTAACCGAGCTCGCGAAGCTGATCGGCGGCGCGCGCGGACCGGTTGCCGGAGGCGCAGTAGAGGATCACCCGCTGGGAGTGGTCGGGGACGACCTCCTCGATGCGCTCGGCGACGTCGACGGGGCGAACCAGTTCGGCGCCGTCGATATGCGCCTCGTTGTACTCGTTGTTCTCCCGGGTATCGACCAGCGCGACGCCGCCCTTCTTGAGCTCCTCCTGGGCCTCGGCGGGATCGAGCTCCTCGATCCTCTCCTTTACCTGTTCGATCGTCTCCGTGCTGGCCATCAGGTCGTGTCCTCCTCGCCTTCCAAGTGTGTCTCGGCCTCTTCGTCGCCGATCGCTATCTCTCCCTCGATCGGATACCCGAGATCGCTCCAGAGCTTCGAGCCGCCGATGATCGACGCGACGTTCGTGAAGCCGTGCTCATTGTGAAGCGCATCCGCCGTGCGAGCCGAGCGGTTGCCCTGCCCGCAGACCAGGATCACGCGGTCACCGGAAGTCGCGCCGGCTTCCTTGACCGCCTCGGCATACGCGGCGTCGTGGGCCTCGCGGGCGCTCTCGCCGGACGGGACGTTGACGGCGCCAGCCAGGTGGCCGGCCTCGAAGCGCTCGGGATCGCGGACGTCGATCAGGACGACGTCACCACCGTCGATCTCCGCGCGGGCCGCGGGCGGCATGAGCTCCTCGATCCGGCTCTTCACCAGCTCGAGCGGCGGCGGCACATACTTGCGAGGCATCTCCACGGACGTCATGGTCTCAAATATCCCAAATCCTGATCGGGTTTCATTACTTCAAAAAGTATAGCCTCGCAGAGCCTACCCCGCGACCGGTCAGCCCTCGAATTGTCCCCCACCGAGCTCGGGTGGGAGGGCCTTCGGACCATCCGGATACATGGCTGAGAGCTGTCTCTCGGACATCTCCAACGTGCTGCTCACCCCTTCGCGCGGAGCTCCCGCGACCAGCCAGAGCGCGTCCGAATCGGTGTCGTTGAACAGCTGCCGCACGTGCTCAGGCTCGACCAGCACCGCCGAGAGCGGCTCGAGCGTGATCAGCTCGTCGTCGACCCGCATGCGCCCCTCCCCCTCGAGCAGGATGTAGAGCTCGTGCATCTCGAAGTGCCGGTGCTTCGTGGACGCTTCGCCAGGATGCAGGCGCCAGAGCCTGGCACCCAGCGTCTGCGCCTCGAGCTGCCTGGCGAGGTCGGTGTTCTCGACGCCCATCTGGTTCGAGGGACGCCAGAAGGCGTCCCCCGAATGCAGCACTCGATATGACAATCGTGCCTAGCCTATGGTGGGCCGCATCTGGCGGAGCCGGCGTACCCGCTCCTCGATCGGCGGATGCGTCGAGAAGAGGGACGCGATTCCCCCGCCCTTGAACGGCTTGACGATGTAGAGCGGCTCGGTCGCCTGATTGACCTGCATCGGGACCGCCTGGGCGCCCGACTCGAGGCGCAGCAGCGCCGAGGCGAGCGACTCCGGGTTGCCGCAGATCTCCGCGCCCGTGGCGTCCGCCGAGTATTCGCGCTGACGGGAGATCGCCAGCTGGATGATCGCTGCCGCGATCGGAGCGAGCAGCCAGAGCAGAAGCGGGCCGATGATCCCGAGGGGGGAGTCGTCGTCGCCGCCGATGAAGAGCACCAGATATCCGATCCAGGTGATCGCCGACGCGATCGACGCGACGACCGAGGTCAGCAGGATGTCGTGGTTTCGCACGTGACCGAGCTCGTGTGCGAGCACGCCGCGCAGCTCGTCCTCGGTGAGGAGCTTGCGGATGCCGGCCGTCACTGCGACGGCCGAATGCTTCGGGTTCCGGCCGGTGGCAAAGGCGTTCGGCTGCTCCTGCGGGATTACGTAGAGCTTCGGCATCGGCAGTCCGGCCCGCGTGGTCAGGTCGCGGACCATCTGGTAGAGGCGTGGGTCCTCCTCCTCGGTGACCGGCTTCGCCCGGGCGGCGGCGATGGCGATCTTGTCGCTGAAGAACCAGGCGCCCATATTGATGAGGACCGCCAGGAAGAGGAAGATGAGTGCGGTCGTGGGCCCGCCGATCAGATATCCGGCGGCGACCAGGATCCCGCCGAGGGTCGCGAGCAGGATCACCGTCTTCAGCGCTGCCTGCCAGTTGGAACGTCCGGTGGTTGTCATCTTCGAAGGTCTCCTTTTCGGGAAATCAAAGCTTGCCGCCGAGTATAGGGACCGGCATCAACCTCTCCCAGCAGTTGGTAACAGTTTAAGATAGTCGCTCTATGATACCGTCTTGAGTGATGACTACCACGAAACGCCGTCGGGAACGTCAGGAGCTCAGCCCGGATCTGGGGGTCCTGGCGACTCAGCTCACCTTTTCGCTTCAGGAAGAGTTCTTTGCCCGTCTCGCGGTTGCCGGTTACGACGACCTTCATCCGCGTCATTGGGCTGTGCTGGCCTATCTGGACGAGGATGGCGTGCGGGCAACGGAGCTGGCCCGCCTATCGGGCCGTCACAAGCAAATCGTCGGACGTCTTGTCGACGAGCTCGAGGAGCTCGGCTATGTCGAGCGCCGGCCCGACCCGGA
The DNA here is from genome assembly GCA_963763955.1 of uncultured Solirubrobacterales bacterium. Taxonomy (GTDB): domain Bacteria; phylum Actinomycetota; class Thermoleophilia; order Solirubrobacterales; family 70-9; genus DASUPK01. The sequence goes on from CAVXQP010000024.1 coordinate 47,820, forward strand.
GGACCGTCGCGCCAAGCTCATCGTGCCCACCGAGCGAGGGCTCGAGCAGCTGCGGCTCGGGGACGAGATCGTCGCCGAGATCGAGGCGCGTCACGCCGCGGCCATCGGTGGCCGAAACTACGCGGCGTTCCGCGACGTCCTCCGAGGGGTGGTAGCTCGCGACAGGGAGCGGACACTCCCCAGCTGAACGAATCGGTTCGGGCATAACCGACCATTCCGCTAGGATTTCCCGGCGATGCTGTTTTCCACGAGAGCCGAGTACGGCGTCCGGTTGATGGTCGAGCTGGGCCGTCACGAGGACGGCGCACCGGTTGCGCTGAGCACCGTCGCGGAGACGGAGCGCCTGCCCCTCTCCTATCTGGAGCATCTGGTCGCCAAGCTGCGCAAGGCCGGACTGGTCGAGAGCCAGCGAGGCGCCCACGGCGGATACCGCCTCGGTCGACCCGCGGACGAGATCGAGATGCTCGAGGTGGTCCAGGCCCTGGAGGGCGCGATCGCCCCGATGGAGTGCTTCGAGCTCGACGCCGAGGGCAAGGTCTCCTGCTCGCACGAGAGCGACGGCGATCAGGCATGCGCCACCAAGCTTCTCTGGACCCGAGTGCAGGGCGGCGTGACGAAGGCGCTGGCCGGCACGACCCTTGCAGAGCTTGTCGAGTTCTCTGACCAGCACGCGTCCGCTTCGGCGCCCAAGGCCGCCGCGGTGACGGCGGCGTAGCGAAACTTCAACCAATCAGGAGTCCCAATTGGCAGAGCTCGAGATCCGCAACCTGCACGTGACCGCCGAGGGCAAGGAGATCCTCAAGGGCGTCAGCCTCGACGTCGAGAAGGCGTCGATCAACGCGCTGATGGGCCCCAACGGCTCGGGCAAGTCGACCCTCGCCAACGCGATCATGGGCCACCCCAGCCTCGAGGTGACCGAGGGAACGATCGCCTTCCGGGGCGAGGACATCACCGAGGCGAGCCCGGATGAGCGCTCGCGAATGGGCCTGTTCATGGCCTTCCAGTATCCGGTCGCCATCCCGGGCGTGACGGTCGCCAAGTACCTGCGGATGGCGGTCAACGCCCACCGCGAGGCTGCCGGCGAAGAGCCGGTCAAGCTCAAGGACTTCCGCAAGGAGACCGAGGAGGCGATGGCGCTCACCAACATCCCCAAGGAGTTCTCCTCTCGCTACCTGAACGACGGCTTCTCCGGCGGCGAGAAGAAGCGGATGGAGATCCTCCAGCTCGCGATGCTCCAGCCCGCGATGGCCGTCCTGGACGAGACCGACTCGGGGCTCGACATCGACGCGCTGCGCGTCGTCGCGGAGGGCGTCAACAAGTTCGCCGGTCCCGGCATGGGGGTCCTGATCATCACCCACTACCAGCGCATCCTCCACCTGATCAAGCCGGACGCGGTCCATGTCCTCTTCGACGGTCGAATCGTCAAGGAGGGCGGCCCCGAGCTGGTTGAGCAGCTCGAGGAGAAGGGCTACGGCTGGATCAGGGACGAGGTGGAGGCGGGAGCAGCCGCGTAGGCACGTGATGGAACCGACGGCGACAAGCGCCCCCACCCTGCCGCGGTCCATCGAAGAAATCCGCGGGGAGTTCCCGATCCTCGCGCGAGAGGTCCACGGCCAACCGCTCGCCTATCTCGACAACGGCGCCACCGCCCAGAAGCCGCTGGCGGTGATCGAGACACTCGATCGGTACTGGCGTGAGCAGAACGCCAACGTCCACCGCGGCGTCCACACGCTCTCCGAGGAGGCAACCGAGCTCTACGAGGATGCTCGCCAGACGGTCGCGTCCCATCTCGGCGCCGACCGCCGCGAGGTGGTCTTCGTGCGGAACGCGACCGAGGCCCTCAACCTGGTCGCCTACTCGTGGGGCCACACCAACCTCACCGCCGGCGACCGCATCGTGATCACCGAGATGGAGCACCACTCGAACGTCGTCCCCTGGTACCAGGTGGCGCAGGAGAAGGACGCGCAGCTCGACTGGGCACCGATCGACGCCGAGGGGCGGCTGGACCTCGAGGCCCTCGCGAAGCTGCTGGAGCTTGGCCCGAAGCTGGTGTGCGTAACGCACGTCTCGAACGTGCTCGGGACGATCAACCCGATCGAGGAGATCGCCCGGATGGCCCACGATGCTGGAGCTCTCCTGGTCGTCGACGGCGCCCAGGCCGGGCCGAAGCTCGAGCTGGACATGGCTGCGCTCGGAGCGGATTTCTACGCGGTGACCGCGCACAAGATGTACGGCCCAACCGGGATCGGGGCGCTGTTCGGCCGGCGCGAGCTGCTCGAGGCGATGCCGCCCTTCATCGGGGGCGGATCGATGATCCGCAAGGTCTCCAAGGATCTGATCACCTGGGCCGACCTTCCCGCGAAGTTCGAGGGTGGCACCCCGGCGATCGGCGAGGCGATCGGCTTCGGCGCCGCGGTGCGCTGGATCGACGAGCTCGGCCTGCCGGCCATCCATGCGGCGGAGGCCGAGCTCACCGCGTACGCGCTCGAACGGGTCGCGGAGGTTCCCGGCCTGACCATCTTCGGCCCGCCGGCCGGGGACGACCGCGGCGGGATCGTCTCCTTCGCGATGGTGGGCGTCCACTCCCACGACGTCTCGGAGATCCTCGACCGGCATGGGGTCGCGGTCCGTGCCGGCCATCACTGCGCTCAGGTCCTGATGGAGCGGCTCGGCGTCCCGGCGACGACGCGCGCGAGCTTCGCGGTCTACAACACCCGCGACGAGGTCGACCGACTCGTCGAGGCGCTACTCGACGCGAGGCGCGTCTTCGAGCTCTAGCTACGGTTATGAGAGGGCGCGGCGGAAGCGAAGCTGAGCAGCGACCCGATTAGTCATGGACGAGCTCTATCGAGACCAGATCCTCGAGCACTACAAGCGGCCGCACCACTTCGGCCGCCTGGACGAATTCGACCTCGACTTCGAGGACTCGAATCCCTTCTGCGGTGACGAGCAGCACGTCTTCCTGAAGCTCGATCGCGAGGGCAAGGTCTCCGAGGTCGCCTTCGAGGGGCAGGGCTGCGCGATCTCCACCGCCGCCACCTCGCTGCTCAGCGACGAGCTCGAGGGGATGACGCGGGAGGAGATCCTGGCGCTTCCCAAGGACTTCGTGCTCGACCTGCTCGGGATCGACATCTCGGCGACCCGGATGAAGTGCGCGATGCTCGGCCTCAAGGTCGTGAAGGGGGCGAGCCTGGGCAAGGCCGCCGACTGGGAGGACGAGGGCGAGCAGGGCGACCCGGCCGAGGCGGCTTCTCTCTAGAGCCGCTTCGCGGCAGAGCGAGCGGAGCGGCAGATCACGCCGCTGGCCTTCGACTCGGCGACCTTCGCCTGAACGATAGTCGCGCCCTGAAGCTCGGAGCTGAACACCCACTTGCCCTTGCCGTTGGTCCGGTTGTCGGCGCGGTCGATCGGACCTCGCTCCGGGGCCACCTCCAGCAGGGTGACCCTGCGGTTGGGGACGCACACGGGTTCCTTGCTGGTCACGCGCCCGTGGAACGGCGGGCCCCGCTTGACCTTGAGGGTGACGCCGCTTCCCGCCGACTGCCCGGCGCCGGCAGGAGCAGCCAAACTCACCGCGCACAACACCCCTGACAGCGGCAAAGAGAGTCTCCGAATCGACTTCATTTCAAGCCCCTTTCGGAATCGACAATAAAGCCTAGTTGGCCGTTCCAGGGTGGGATAGCGTGGGGGCATGTCGGAGGAGCCGATGCGGGCTCCGGAGCCCACAAATCCTCCCGCTCGTCTCGCGGACCGGATTCGCGCAGATCGGGCAGGGATGGAGGGAGAGCGAAAGCAGGTCACCATCCTGTTCGCCGATCTGGTCGACTCGATGGAGCTCGCACGGCGGATCGATCCCGAGGACTGGCGCTCGATCATGGACCGCTTCTTCCGGCTCCTCGCCGACGGCGTCCACGACCTGGAGGGAAACGTCAACGACTTCACGGGCGACGGGATCATGGCGATCTTCGGCGCTCCGATCGCTCACGAGGATCATGCGCGCCGCGCCTGCCTCGCGGCCCTCAAGGTGCAACGGGACGTCGCCGTCTTTGGGGAAGAGTTCCAGCGCACACACGGCCTCGAGCTCGCGATCCGGATCGGGCTCAACTCGGGCGAGGTCATCGTCGGGACCATCGGCGAGAGCGGCGACATGACCTACACGGCGATCGGGCACTCGGTCGGCCTCGCCCAGCGAATGGAGCAGGCGGCCCGACCAGGAGGGATCTGCCTCTCCCCGAGCACCGCGGCGCTCGTCAGGGGCTACATCCGGTTGCGGAAGGCGGCGGTGCGCGAGATCAAGGGTGTGGGTCAGATGGAGGCCTTCGAGCTGGAGGGGGTCGAGGCGGAACAGGGCCCAATCGAGGTCGCCCGCTCTCGCGGCCTGACCCCGCTGATCGGCCGCGACGAGGAGCTTCGCACGCTCGAGAGCGCCATCGACGCGAGTCTCGCCGGGCGCAGGCAGCTGGTTGGAATCGTGGGCGAGCCGGGGATCGGCAAGAGCCGGCTCTGCTTCGAGATCGCCGAGCGCTGCGCCGCCCGCGGGATGCCGGTCTTCCAGGTCGCGGCGCAGGCCCACGAGCGAGGCGTTCCGCTCCTGCCCGTGCTCAGGCTTTTGCGGTCGTATTTCGAGATCGCGGACGTCGCGGATGCCGAGGCGCGCCGCCGAGTCGAGGACAGGCTGCGGTGGCTGGACGAGGGCCTCGCCGATGAGGCGCCGCTCCTCTTCGACTTCCTCGGGATCGCCGACCCCGACCGTCCGGTCGAGAGAATGGACGTCGAGGCGCGGCAGCGGCGATTGCTCGAGCTGGTCCGTCGCCTGATCTACGCGCAGAGCGAAGGTGAGCCGGCTCTGACCATCTTCGACGACCTTCACTGGATCGATCCGGCGAGCGAGGCGTTCCTGCTCGCGTACGTCGAAGCCGCCCAGGGGACCAGGGGGCTGACCCTGCTGAGCTTCCGCCCCGACTACAGCGCTCCGTGGATGTCGCGCTCCTACTACCGGCAGATTCCCGTCGCCGCACTGCACGGACAGAACGAGCGCGAGCTGATCGACGAGCTGCTCGGCAGCGACCCGTCGCTCGATGACATTCGCGAGCTGATCAGTCGGCGGTCGGAGGGCAACCCCTTCTTCGCCGAGGAGCTGGTCCGGTCGCTCGCCGGGTCCGGGCACCTCATCGGCGGGCCCGGCGGGTACCTGCTTGGAACGCCGATCAGCGAGGCGGATATGCCGGCCAGTGTGCAGGGGGTCCTGACGGCCAGGATCGATCGCCTTCCCCCCGTGCGCAAGGCTGTGCTCGAGGCGGCGGCCGTGCTCGGCAAGGAGTTCTCGGGCCCACTGCTCGCGCCGCTCACCGAGCTGGAGGAGTCGGCCCTGGGCGAGGAGCTGCGCGCGCTGGTCGCGGCCGAGTTCCTGTTCGAGCGTGCGCCCGGGCCGGCCTCGACCTACGCCTTCCGGCACCCCCTCACTCAGGAGGTCGCCTACCGCTCACAGCTTCGAGAACACCGCGGTCCTCTCCATGCCGCAGCCGCGAAGGCGATTGCGGATCACTATCCCGAACAGCTCGACGAGCGCGCGGCGCTGGTCGCGCACCACTGGGAGCACGCCGGAGAGGAGCTGGAAGCGGCGCGCTGGTATGCCCGCGCGGCCGCCTGGTCCGGATTCAACGATCCGAGCGAGGCGCTCCGGCACTGGCAGCGGGTGGTCGAGCTCAGCGACGAGTTGCCGGCATCCGCCGAGAGGGACGCGCTCGGGCTGGGCGCCCGGCTGGCCTGCCTCCACCTCGGCTGGCGGCTGGGAATCGGCGCCGACCAGGCGGAGGCGCTGTTCCGGGAGGCCGAGCTGATGGCCTCCGATGCGGAAAACGCTCGACTGCACGCGCTGCTGCTGGCCGGCTATGGCGCCGTCAGGGGGTTGGGCCAGGGCGTGGTGGACGAGTACGCGGACCTCGCGCGCCGGGCGATCGACATCGGCGAGCGATCGGGCGACCGAGCGCTCCAGGTCGTGTTGGGGACGAACGGCTATGCGTTCGTGCTGACGGGGGCGTACCGGGAGGGACTGCGAGTCGTCGACCGCGCGATCGAGCTCGCGGCCGACGATCCGCTGATCGGCGGGGAGATGCCGGTCGTCGCCTGTCCCGTCGCGCTCTGTCACGCGGCCAAGGGCATGTTGCTCACCGAGCTCGGAGATCTACCGGCGGCGGCGAGCTCCCTCGCGGCGGGTAGAGAGCTTGCCCGCGAGCACGGCGATCTCGAGTCGCTGGCGATTGCCCACCTCTACTCGAGCTGGCACGCGCTCGCGGCCGGGGATGCCGAGACCTCGCTCGCTCGGGCCACGAACGCCGTCGAGATCAGCGAGAGGAGCGGCGACGCCCTCTCGCGGGTATGGGCGTGGTCCTTCCTCGGCGCGAGTGAGCTGGCTCGGAGCAACTGGCGCAGCGCCATCGAGGCCTTCGACCGAGCCGACGGGCTCGCGACCGAGGATCGCGCTGCGCAGGAGGGGCGGGCCTACCGATTGGTCCATCTGGCCGAGGCCCACCTGGGCGTCGGCGACCTCGAGCGTGCCCGGGCGCTGGCGACAGCGCCCTGACCGTCGCCGGGGAGACGCCGGAGGCTCCGACCATAGTGGTGCCGGCGTTCCTCGGATGGGCTCGCGTCCAGGTCGCCGCAGACGACTCGATCGCCGCGGATGAGGTCGAGTCGAAGCTGAGGCAGGCCCTGACGCTCGCGGCCTCGACCGAGGCTCGAAGATACGAGCCCCTCGTCCACGTGGAGCTCGCGGAACTCGCGGGCCGGCTCGGGAACGACACGGAACGCGAGCGCGAGCTTCAGCAGGCTCGCCGACTGTTCCTGGAGATCGGCGCCGATGGGCACACCGACCGGCTCACAAAGCAACTGGCGATCACCGCCGAAAGGGGCTGACCGGAAGATGAGCGAATCCAGCGCCGGCCGGCCAGGCGAGCAAGCGCCGGTGCTCCCGTCCGAGCTGCAGGTCAGGCAGGAACGCGTCGGCTGCTACACCGGGCTGTACGAGGCGCACGCCTCCGTCGTCAGACCGAAGGACGTGGAGGAGCTCCGCGAGGTGTTTCGCTTCGCGCGTGCAAGCGGCCGCCAGGTGACGATGCGCGGCGGCGGCCACTCCTTCGACGCCCAGCCGATCGGGGACGACCTCGTCGTCTCCACCGAGCGACTGAACTCGATCGAGCTGCTGGACGGCGACCGCGTGCGCGTCGGGCCCGGCGCCACGTGGGGCGAGATCTTCGCCGAGACCCAGCGGCGCGGACTCGTCCCGGCCGGCACCGTCACCACAGAGCACGCGACCCCAGGCGGGACGCTCTCGGCCGACTGCCTCTCCCGTTTCTCGATGGCCTATGGCAAGGAGGGCAAGCGGGCCGACAGCTTCGAGCTGCTCACTCCCGAAGGAGAGCTTCTCGAGTGCTCCCCGCCGCCCGAGGAGTCGAGCTGGGATGAGCTGACGCTCGGGCAACGGGCCTTCCTGGGCGTGATCGGCGGCTTCGGCTATCTCGGCGCGGTCGTCTCGATCACCTACCGCCTGCTCCGGGTCGGCGCGGACAAGGACGGCCGGATCGGCGTGCGCAGCTTCGCCCGCACCTACAAGAGCTTCGACCGGCTCACGCGCGACCTGCTGCCGGACACGGAGAAGGCCAACACCGAGGTGTCGGACCCGAACGACCCCGAGAAGCTCGACGCGATCTGGTCGGCCATTCTCCCGGCCCCCCGTGGAGCCCATCGGATGCTTCTCTTCACCTCGGCTTTCACGCCCGATCCCGAGCGCCGGCGCATGATCCAGCACCGGCCGAAGCTCCTGGTGCGGGTTCCGTTCGAATGGCTGATGCGGGTCACCTGGATCTCGCGGCGCTTGTGGTCGGTGATCTTCCGCCTCGGCTTCAACCGCGACCAATACATCGACGACCTCGAGGGCTTCACGTTCTTCATGGACGGCAACGCCCGGGCGAAGCGGGCGGGCAAGTGGTTCGGCTTCAAGATGCGCAACATCCAGCAGACCTTCGTCGTCCCATTCGACGAGAGAGGGAGGCACGGCTGGGAGGCGGGGCACGACGCGCTCGTCGAATGGCTGGAGAGAGCGCAGCGATTGCTGGATGAGAGGGGCCTCACCCCGACCCTGCTCGACGTCCTCTTCCTGCCCCGAGATGAGCCGTTCATGTTGTCCTCGACGGCCGGCGGGCCTGGATTCGCGGTCAGCTATGCGTTCGAGACGTCCCGCCGGTCGACGCTCCGCCGTGCCGAGGACGCGTTCAACGAACTCGCCGATCTCCTCTGGGAGGACTTCGGCGGCCGGGTCCACCTCGTCAAGAACGTGTTCGCCTCGAAACAGACGCTGGCCAAGATGTACGGCGAGGGAGCGGAGCGCTTCTTCGCCCTGAAGAGCGAGCTCGATCCCGCCGGGATCCTGCGCAACGACTTCCTCGAACGCACCCTCGAGTGAGCGCTATCACCAGTTCCCGCCGACCCGGACCGCTCACCCAGCTAAAATCCGACTACCGAAGTAGGAATAACTTGACCGAAGGCACGAAACAGCAGATCGACGTGTGCGCCGCGAGCGAGTTGCCGAACGGCGAGACGAGGCTGGTCGAGGCCCCCGATGGGGCCAAGATCGGCGTCTTCAACTGCGACGGCTCCCTCTACGCGATCGAGGACCGCTGCTCTCACGATGACGGTCCCCTCGCCGAGGGCCCGTTCGACGCGGACGCCTGTACCGTGGAGTGCCCACGCCACGGGTCTCTGTTCGACCTCACGTCCGGTCGTCCCAAGACCCTCCCCGCCTACCAACCGGTCACCACCTACCCGGTCACTATTGTGGACGACACCGTCAAGCTGGAGGTTGACTAGATGGCCACCCCCGAGACAGCTGCAGCCGAGCGCCCCGCCGAAGAGCGGGACCTCGCCGGCATCAACGCTGACTACAAGGAGAAGTTCGGCTTCCACGATCCTGAGTCGGGCTATGCCTACAAGTCCCCCAAGGGCCTCTCCCGCGAGGTCGTCGAGTCGATCTCGGAGTACAAGGACGAGCCGCAGTGGATGCGCGACTTCCGAATCAAGGCGTACGAGCACTTCGAGTCGCGCCCGACCCCGCAATGGGGCGGCAACCTCAATCAGATCGACTTCGACAACATCCACTACTTCGTCCGCGCCTCGGACAAGAACAGCCGCGACTGGTCCGAGGTCCCCGAGGACATCAAGAACACCTTCGACCGCCTCGGCATCCCCGAGGCCGAGCGCAAGTTCCTCTCCGGCGTCGGCGCACAGTACGAGTCGGAGGTCGTCTACCACCAGGTGAACGAGAAGCTCGAGGAGCAGGGCGTGATCTTCACCGACATGGACACCGCACTCCGCGAGCACGAGGACCTGGTGCGCGAGTACTGGGCGACGATCATCCCGCCCAACGACAACAAGCTCGCCGCTCTCAACTCGGCCGTCTGGTCGGGCGGCTCATTCGTCTATGTCCCGGCCGGCGTCTCGGTCGCGATGCCGCTGCAGGCCTACTTCCGGATCAACACCGAGAACATGGGTCAGTTCGAGCGGACGCTGATCATCGCCGAGGAGGGTTCTGACGTCCACTACATCGAGGGCTGCACGGCACCGACCTACTCGACCGACTCGCTCCACTCCGCTGTTGTCGAGATCGTGGCGAAGAAGAGCGCCCGGGTCCGCTACACGACCGTCCAGAACTGGTCGCAGAACGTTTTCAACCTCGTCACCAAGCGGGCGGTCGCCCACGAGGACGCGACGATGGAGTGGGTCGACTGCAACCTCGGCTCCAAGCTGACGATGAAGTACCCGTCGATCTACCTGCTCGGCGAGCGGGCCCACGGCGAGATCCTCTCGATCGCCTTTGCGGGCGAGGGCCAGCATCAGGACGCGGGCGGCAAGATCATCCACGCGGCCCCGAAAACGACCTCGTCGATCTTCTCCAAGTCGATCTCCAAGGACAAGGGGCGCACCAGCTATCGCGGGCTGCTGGAGATCGCGAAGGGCGCCTCCGAGTCCAAGTCGAAGGTGGTCTGCGACGCCCTGCTCCTCGACGAGGAGTCGCGCTCGGACACCTACCCGACGATCAGGATCAGCGAGGACGACGTGGACGTCGGCCACGAGGCGACCGTCTCCAAGGTCGGCGAGGAACAGATCTTCTACCTCCAGTCGCGCGGTCTCGACGAGGAGGAAGCCTCCAAGATGATCGTCAACGGCTTCATCGAGCCGATCACCAAGGAGCTCCCGATGGAGTACGCCGTCGAGCTGAACCGGCTGATCGAGCTGCAGATGGAGGGCTCGATTGGCTGACGTTGGCGCGGCACCGCCGCTGCCGACACAGAAGACCCGCGGCTGGGAGTTCACGGATCTCTCCGCGCTCGACCTGGATGCCTACACGGCGGCGTCCGATGGCGATCCAGAGGCCCGCGCTCGGGCCGATGGGGTCCTCAACCCGCCAGAGGGCACCGACCATCTGGTCGTCCAAGTCGACGGCGCCGTGCTCGAGGGAGGGTCGGTCGACGTCGAGGGCGACGGACGACCGCACGAACCGCTCGTCGCGTCCCTCGAGAGCTCCCTGGAGCGCTTTCCCCACCTGCGCGAGATGCTGGGCGCGCTGGCGCCCGTGGACGATCCATTCGTCGCCCGCAACGACGCAGCCTGGCGCGGCGGGGCGCTGGTCTATGTGCCGCGCGGCAGGCGACTCGAGGCGCCGGCGCTGATCTCGGTCGTGCAGGATGCCGACGGCGCGGCGCTTTCCTTCCGCACGCTGATCGTGCTCGAGGAGGGAGCCGAGGCGGAGGTCTGGGAGCAATGGCTCACCACCGACTCGAATCCGGACTCGGTCTTCAACACGGTCACCGAGGTCTGGGTCGGGCCCGGCGCGAACCTCCGTTACGTCACCGCACAGGGGCTGAGCGAGCGCGGCTGGGTCTTCGGCACCCAGCGCGCCGAGGTCGAGCGCGACGCGCACCTCGACTGGGTCGCGCTCGGGTTCGGCTCCGCGCGCGGCAAGGTCCGGATGGAGACTCGTCTTGCCGGATCGGGTTCCAGCGCACGGGTGACAGGCGCCTACGCCGGCAATGGCTCCCAGCATCTCGACTTCGACACCACCCAGGAGCATGCGGCCCCGAACACGACCTCCGACCTCGCCTTCCGCGGCGTCCTCGAGGAATCGGCGACCGCGGTCTGGCGCGGGATGATCCGCGTCGACCCCGGGGCCCAGCAGACCGACGCCTTCCAGGAGAGCCGCAACCTGCTTCTCTCCAAGTCGGCTCACGCCGACGCGATCCCCGGCCTGGAGATCGAAGCCAACGACGTCCGCTGCACCCACGCCGCGGCGGTCGCTCAGATCGACGCCGAGCAGCTTCACTACCTGCGCTCGCACGGCCTCTCGGACGAACAGGCCAAGCGGCTGATCATCGAGGGTTTCCTGGAGGCCCTGGTGGAGCGCCTCGAGGAGGGGCCGGTGAAGGCCGCCGTCTCCGTCGCGCTCGAGCGCCGGCTCGGTGAGATCCTCGGCGAGCGCCAGGTCCAGCTGGCCTAGCCGGCGGTTGACCCGTCAGCGACCCCGCCCGAGGGCTAGTAGCCGGGCCAGTACTTCGACGTGTAGCCGACCGAGGAGCGCTGGGTCGCGCGCCAGCGCGGGCCGCTGCCCTGATTCAGCGCCTCGCCGACCGCCGAGGTGTCCCAGCGCAGACCGGCGATGACGGCGTAGGCGTGCGACTTGTTGGCGTACACCGTGATCCACTGACCGGCCCCGGGGGCTCCCCAGCTGCGCGCCAGCGGGCCGGAGGCCATCGGGGACCTGAGCAGCCCGGCCGCATGCAGGACGTAGCTGACGGCGCCGGAGCAGTCGTAGCCGCGGCCCTTGAACTTCCGGTTGTGCCCCCCGCCCCAGATGTAGGGCAGAGTGTGGATGCGGTTCCCGGCGTTGATCGCCTTGCGCACAGCGGGAGGTGCGTCGGTGGGCGGAATCGCGGACCCGTCCGGGGCGAGCGTCGCCACACCGGCAACGCCGGTCGGTACGGTCGGATCGCTGGTCGTGCCGCCGGGCGGCCCCGACCCGCCGGTCTGAGCCAGTGCCGAGGCCGACCCGGCGATCACCGCAGCGACCAGGACCGCCGTCACCATCAGCGCCCTTGCCCAACCCGACCTGTGTTTCCGCACTCGTTCTCCTCCGTCGGCCTGCGGGGTTAGCTGTCGGGCTGGCGCTGAAAGAGCCTGCGCCCCCACTCGAAGGTGGGCTCGCCCCGGGAACTTGGTTTCCCCGCTCTCGTCTCGTCAAGACGAGATTCGGCTTAAGCGCGCAACCTAGCAGTCATGGGTGACCGATTGCATCGGTGTCCACCGAAGGCCGCCGGAGCCCCCGTCACTATGTGAGCGTCAAAAGGCGGCGGATGTGGCCGCCCTTGTAAATAGGATTAAGTCTCATTATTGTTTCCAACCTGATCCGAGAGGAGATCCCGAATGGCGATCGAGTTCTACGACGTCAAGAAGCGAGAGAAGGTCCAGATCCCCGAGTCCGAGGTTCGCAAGACCACCTATGAGCGCGAGGGCAAGGACGGCAAGAAGAGCGTCCGCTACGCGTTCCGTGCGACGAACGAGGGAACCAAGCTGACGAAGTTCGCCAGCAAGGACGACTGGGACGCGCTCGACGCCCCGATCGAGTAGTGGGTCGCTGGGCGGCCCGGAAAGGGTGAGTGTTCGAGCCGTTCCAGCTTCCCTTTGTGCAGCGTGGCCTGGTTGAAGTACTGATTCTCAGCGTCGGCGCAGGTGTCCTCGGCACCTGGATCGTGCTGCGAGGGCTCGCATTCTTCTCGCACGCAGTCGGCACTGCGACCTTTCCGGGTCTCGTGCTCGCCGATGGGATCGGGTTCTCGGCGCCGCTCGGCGCCTTCGGAGTCGCGGTCGCCTTCACCGCGTCGGTCTGGGGATTGGCCCGCCGGCGCGGTACCGCGTACGACAGCCTCACGGCGCTCGTTCTGGTCGGGTGCCTCGCCGCGGGAGTGATCCTGGCGAGCGACGTCTACCACTCGGGCTCGAACGTCGAACAGCTGCTCTTCGGCAGCCTGCTGCTGGTGAGCGGGGCGGACATCCGCCTCGCGATCGTCGCAGCGGCGGCGATCGCCATCGGCAACCTGGTGTTCGGGCGCCGCTGGCTCGCCACGGGTTTCGACGAGGTGGGAGGCCCGACCGCGGCCGGCGGCTGGCTCGAGGTCGTCCTGCTGGGGCTGATCGCGCTCGCGACCACGGCCGCCCTCAGCGTGATCGGCGCCCTGCTGGTGGCCGCGATCTTCGTGGCGCCCGCGGCAACCGTCCGGCTGTTCGCCAACCGGATGCTCTCCTGGCAGATCGGGAGCGTCCTGCTCGCAGCGGCGGAGGGCACCGTCGGCCTCTGGCTCTCGGTGAAGACCAATGCCCCTCCCGGCGCAACGATCGCCACGCTGAGCGGGGCGATCTTCGGCATCGCGGCGATCGCAGGGGCGATCGGGGCCCGCCGGGGCACCCTCGCGCTGGCGGGCGCCCTCGTCGCGACGCTGCTCGTCGCCGGATGCGGGAGCTCTGGGTCGAGCTCGGGCAAGGTCACCGCCGTGGCGACCACGACGCAGATCGGAGACTTCGTCCGCGAGGTCGGCGGCAACGACGTGGAGGTCCACCAGATCCTCGCGCCGAACACGGACCCCCATGACTACGAACCCCGGCCGAACGACGTCACCAACGCGGCCGACGCGAAGGTCGTGTTCACCAACGGGGACAACCTGGACTCGTGGATGGACAAGGTGGTCTCGGACAGCGGCAGCGACGCGAAGATGGTCGATCTCGGCGCCACGGTGCCGGTGAAGCTTCCGGGCGAGTCGAGCGGTCCCGAGGCCTCCCAGTACGACCCGCATTGGTGGCACGACCCCAGGAACGCCGAGGAGGCTGTCCATCAGATCGCGGCGCAGCTCTCCGCGATCGATCCGGCGGACAAGCAGACCTTCGAGGCCAACGCCGCCGCCTACGAGGCGAAACTGAAGCGGCTGGACAGCGGGATCATGAACTGCTTCAGCGAGGTTCCCGTGGCGGACCGCAAGCTGGTCACCGACCACGACGCGTTCAACTACTTCGCGAACCGCTATGGGATCCAGGTCGTCGGGGCCGTCATCCCATCCCAGACGACCCAGGCTCAGCCGAACGCCCAGGACCTCAGCAATCTCGCCGACCTGATTCGGAATCAAGGCGTCAAGGCGATCTTTCCCGAGAGCTCGCTCAGCCCCAAGCTCGCCGAGACGATTGCCGCGGAGACCGGGGCGACGGTCGGCGGGGACCTCTACGGGGACACACTCGGGCCGGGCGGCTCGAGCGGGGACACCTACGTGAAGATGGAGGCGGCGAACACGGAGGCCATGTTCGAAGCGTTCTCGCAGAGCGACACCGGGAACGACGCCGGAAGCGTCCAGTCGTCGGGTGTCTGCGGCATTCCCCTCGGAGGCTGATGATGGTCCTCGCCGCCACCAACCGACTGGCCGCCGGCTACGGACGCGTTCCGGCGATCGAGGACGTCACCTTCGCGGTCGACTCGGGCCGGCGCGTCGCGCTGCTCGGGCCGAACGGCGGCGGCAAGACGACCCTGCTTCGCGTCCTGCTCGGAGAGCTCCGGCCGATGCGGGGAACGGTCGAGGTCGAAGGCAGGGCAGCGTCGGTCCCGCAGACCGAACGCTCGCGGCTCGACTTCCCCGTCTCCGCGCTCGACGTCGCCCTGATGGGCGCCCTCCCCCGCCTCCCCTGGTGGAGGCGGCCGGGGCACGGCGATCGCGAGGCCGCCCTCTCGGCGCTCGAGCGGGTCGGCGTCGCCGGGCGGGCGCAGGACACGTTCGGCGACCTCTCCGGGGGACAGCGGCAACGGGTGCTGATCGCCCGGGGCCTCGTCCAGGACGCGCGCCTGCTGTTGTTGGACGAGCCCTTCTCCGGCCTCGACGTGCCCGCCGCCCGGAGCCTCGAGGGCCTGATCGGAGAGCTCGCCGCCGAGGGGCGCGGGATCGTCATCGCCACCCACGACCTTGTCCAGGCCAAGCGCTGGGACGAGGTGCTCTGCCTCAACAGGCGGCAGATCGCCTTCGGTGACCCGGACGAGGTCCTCGACCGCGAGGTGCTGGAGGCGACCTATGCCGGGGCGATCGTCGAGATCCCGGGCAGCGACCACGTCGGGATCCTCCCGGCCCACCACCATTGATGATCGACTTTCTCACAGACCCTCTCGGGCAGGAGTTCATTCGCCGCGCTCTGCTCGAGGTGGGTTTGATCTCGCTGGCCGGCGGGGCGTTGGGCTGCTGGGTGATCTTCTACGGCGTTTCGTATGCGGCGGAGTCCCTCTCCCACGCGCTCTTCCCGGGCTTGGTGATCGCCGCCCTGGCGGGCATCCCGATCCTGGTCGGCGGGATCCCGGGGATCGCGGTGGCAGCCCTGGCGATCGCCCTCGTGGGCCGGGTCCCGGGCATCGGGCGAGACACCGCGGTGGCGGTGGTGGTCACCGGGTTCTTCGGTCTCGGTGCGCTCCTGGCCCTCTCCCCCGACTCACCGCCCGGCATCCAGAACCTGCTCTTCGGGGACATCCTGGCGCCCTCCGACTCCGACCTTGTGATTGCGGCGATCCTCGCCGGGGCGGTGATGCTCAGCCTGGTCGCGATCCACTGGAGACTGCTCGCGGTCGCGTTCGACAGGACGACGGCGAGGTCGCTCGGAACGTCGCCCACGACCGCCGACATCGCGGTCCTGATCCTGCTCGCCGCGGCGGTCCTGGTCGCCGCCCAGGGCCTCGGCACGCTGCTGGCGGTGGCCGCGCTGGTCGGGCCGGCGGCGACGGCGCGCGTCTTCGCCCAGCGGATCGGATCGATGATGCTCGCCGCCACTCTGCTGGGAATCGCCGCGGGAATCAGCGGCCTCTACCTCTCCTACTACGCCGGGATCGCGGCTGGGGCCGCGATCGCCGGGTGCATCGTCGCCGGCTACCTGGTGGCGATCGGCATCGCACTCGTGCTCACGCTGAGGGACCGGCTGGTCCCGGCTACCGAGGTGACCGGATGAAGCGCGCCGCGGGCACCTGGAGCGAGAGGGCGCTGCGCGCCCTGTCGGAGGCGGGCTTCCGGAGTGGCGGCGGCAGGCGGAAGGTCGTGGAAGTCCTCGGGCACGAGGGCTGCGCCCTGACCGCGCTCGAGATCGACCGGAAGCTGCCGGACGTCGGCCGCGCGACCGTCTACCGAGCGCTCGATCAGCTCGAGAGGCTGGGGCTGATCCAGCGGGTTGACGTCGGCGGCGACGCCGCTGGCTACGAGCGGGTCGACCCAGGGGGCCATCACCACCATCACATCGTCTGCGAGCAGTGCGGCCGCGTCATCGCGTTCGAGGACGACCAGCTGGAGAAGGCGCTTCTCGAACTCGCGAAGCGTCCCGACTTCACGGTGTCGAGCCACGAGGTGACACTGCGGGGCGAGTGCGCGAGCTGCGGTCGCAAGCCGGCCTGAGCGGGCGAGCGGTGTCTGTATCTTCTGATTCATGTGTGCGGCGTGCGCAATGGCCGCGATGGCGGGCGCCAGCGGTGCCAGGTCCTGGCTACAGGCTCAGCATCAGACCTGGCTGACCGAGCGGCGGGTGAAGGCGGCGACCGCAGGCATCTTTGTGGCCGCGACCCTCGGCTCGACCGTGGCGCTCAAGGGCTCGAGTCCGCCCGAGCACCCTCCCGCACCGCCGGCGCCGGTCGAGCATTCAGGGAGTCACTAGCGCCCCTCGCGAACCGAGGCTGAGCAAACGTGGCCTTCGCGCCCTCCATTGCGATTCTCACCCTGGTCCAGGCGAGTCTGATCGCCCTGCCGGCGAGAACCACGCTGCCGATCGCCGCGCGGCTCGCCAACCGATGGTGGGCCCTGGTCCTTCCCGGCTCGATCGTCGTGGTGATCGCCGGCATCGCGCTCGAACCCGCACTCGCCGATGGCCTCACCTACCTCGCGCTCGTGGCCGTGCCGCTGCTGGCCGCGCTCGCGCTGGCCATGGCCGTCCGGGGAGCGCGGCCCTTGCTCGCGTTGCTCGTAGTCCCGCTCTTCGTCCTCGCCTTCGGGGTGGGGGGACTCACCGGCCAGGGGGCGGCGCTCGCGCTGTCGGCGCTTGCCTGCGTGGCCCTCGGGACCCTGGTCGCCTCGCTGGTCCCGCCGCGCTGGCTCAGGCTGGCGATCTACGCGATGGCGGCCATCGACACCTGCCTGGTGGCCGCCGACCTCCTCCAGAACCCGAATCAGATCCTGGAGGCGGCGGCGCCCGCGGCCGGGCTGCCGCAGCTCCAGTTCGCCCAGTTCGGCTCCGCGGTGATCGGGTTTGGTGACTTCTTCGTCGCCGCCGTGCTCGGTGCCCTGCTCGCCGGCAATCGCCCCCTGCAGCTGCGGACCGCTGTGCTGGTCGCCGGCTTGGCGTTGGCGTTCGATCTCCTCTTCTTCTTCGTGGCGGAACTGCCCTCGACGGTCCCGGTCGCCGTCGGACTTGCGATCCTCGAGCTCAGGGCCTCGTCTTCTCGCCGCGCTCGCTCTCGCGATCCTCGCGCCGCTGTTGCCTGAACGCGTGGAACGAAGCCGCCAGCACGACGATTACCGGAATGGCGTAGGGAACCCAGAGATACCAATGCCCCAGATGGGCAAGCGGGACCGGAAACGCCATCAGGCGACTGAGTATGCCAGCGCCCGGACCGCCTTCTTCATGCGTTCGCCTGCGAGAGCAGGAACAGCCCGAAACAGGTGAAGGCGACCATCACCGCGAGCATGAAGTACTGCGAGCGGGATGCGTTGCGGACGTTGTCGTAGACCGCGAGCGCCCGGTCATGCGCCAGGGTCAGGGCGACCACGTGGCCAACGACGAGTGCCCCGACCTGGACGTACCAGACGGTGTTCGAGCTGACGATGCCGTAGTTGATCCCGCCGCCCGCGGTCCCGAACAGGTCAGAGCCGTGTCCGAGCGGGTCGGAGAGTATGTAGGTGAACTGCGCCTGCTCCTGGTAGAGAAACGCGCTGAAGTAGTGCGCCACCAGATAGGCGAGCGCGATCGGGATCAGAGAGTGGGCGAACGAGCGGCCCAGCTGCTTGACCGAGGGCGAGCCACGCACCGTGTGCATCCCGGCGACGCCCAGCCAGTAGAGGCCAGAGACGACGGCCAGGGTGATCAGCATCCAGATCGTGTTGGCGACGCGGAATGAATTGGGCAAGCTGAGGCCGGTGTCGCTGCAGCGGTCGAAGGTCCAGGTGATCGCTCCTGAGAGAACCCCCTCCTGGGCGCCGTCGAAGCTGGTCACCGCGATCGAGGTGAGCACGAGCGCCGCTGCTCCGGGGACCAGGGCCCACTGGGGCACGCCGGTCAGGAACTTGCGTAGCCCGATCCGGTCGTCTCGCCTCTCGAGCGGTCCCAGCTGGGAGAACATCCCGAAATACGCGTTGAACGCCTCGCCTCGACCGATCCACTCCTCGACCCCGAACAGTGCCATGCAGACGAACGTGATCGTCGTGTAGATCACCGTCGCAACGGCGACCTTGTGGGGCGTCGGTGCGATTCCCCCGCCCGCAATCAGCTCCAGCCAGACGAACAGGAGCACGCCGAGCACGGCGGGCCAGCGCCCCAGCCACTCGGGATATCTGAACGGCGTCGGCGCGGACTGACCCGCGACCAGGCGGAAGCCACCGGAGACCAGGCGCCCGATCGCGCGCCATGGGTTGAACGCGCGGAAGACGTCCCCCAGCAGGACGCTGAGGACGACCATGCCAAGCCAGAACGTGTAGAAGACGAAGATGATCGAGAAGTTGTGCGTCGGGTCCTCGATCCCCCTGAACCCGGCGTAGAGGACCAGGAAGAGCAGGAAGACGCCTACCAGCCCGCAGACCACCTGGGTCAGGGGATTGAGCACGACGCGCGAGAACCAGCGCGGCGTCGGCCGCCAGTCCTCCTTCTGCAGGCGCGCCGTGGTCCAGGCGACCGAGAGCAGCGCGAAGGAGATGATCAGGACCAGCGAGGCGCCCCAGGCGAAGAGCCACGCCGGGACCGGCAGGTCCTTACGGCCTACCAGGGCGTGCGCCGAGGCGACGTCCGGGAAGAGAAGCCCGACCAACAGAACTGAGGCGGCCACAAACACCGCCGCCGGACCATCAATCGCGAGCCCGACGGCAAGCTTCAGCCTGGGCACTCTGATCACGGGTTGATGTGGAGCTCGGCGATCGGCCCCTCCGTGTGATCGATGCGGTGCACCTCGACCTCGAAGACCCCGTCGAGATTCGCCGGAAAGGAGAAGTCGACCGGGCTGTTCGCCGCGGGCTTCTCGATCTCGTAGCCGTGGACGTGGACCGCCTCCTCGGGCACGGCCAGGATGACGTGCAGCTGGACCTGATCACCCTTGTTGTAGGTCAGGGTCTTCACGCCGCCGACGGGATTGCCGCTCGAATCGACGTGCAGTGTCTGCACTCCCTTGGCGGTGTTGCTGCTCTTGTCGCTGTTGTTGCTCTTCAGCACGACGAAGACCACGATCGCCGCGACGACGACCGCCGCGATCAGCCCGAGCCGTGCAGCCCTCGATTGCATCCCGAAGAACCTCCTTGAATGTGCGCACGGTGCCGTCGCTGCCTAAACCAGGGCACAACGCGCGCGTATTGGTATCTGACTAGGCAGGTACCGCTGGAGGGGGCCGGCGAGCGAGGCCAAAGGCAAGTGCATCCAGAGTCCGCGGGACGGCCGCGGCCGCGCGAGCGCTTCCCGCCTTGCGCGGCGCCCTCGGCAGGACTGGAATCGTCCGGCGGGCCCCGATCGCGATCTCGACCTGCTCGAGAGCCCTGGCGAGCAGCGCGGCGACGAAACCGACCGCCACGGCCAGCGGGATGGCCAACCAGCCGTAGGACCCGAGGACCGCCGCGACCCCGCCCGGGTGGCCGGCCGCGAGAACCCCCTCGAGGGACTCCTGCGTGACGAAGATCGCGAGCAGGGCCGCGGCGAAGATCGCCGCCCGCCGCGAAAGCGACGCTTCGGCCAGGCGCGCTCCGAACCGGCCTCGGATCAGCGTGCCGAGCAGGGCGGAGATGATGAAGACGCCGAGGATGGGGAACCAGGCGGCCAGGTAGCCGTGGCCCTGGCGAGCGAGCTCCTCCGAGGAGGAGCTCCCGAAGGCGATCAGGTAGCGCAGCTGGTGGAGGGCGAAGGCACCCAGCGCCAGGATCGCAGCGAGGCGAGCCCTATGAGCCGTCCGCATTGCCGATCTCATCGGTCAACAACCCTACTGGGAGGGCTTTGCCTTGGGCCCGGTCACCTTGCTGGGAGGGGGCGCCGGCTGGGGCTGCGTCTGCGTCGTGGCACCGCCCGAGAGTGATGGCTCGTCGATCGTGTTGCGAGAGCTCAGGAACAGGAACAGGATGATGACCGCGATCCCGAGGACGATCCCGAGCACGATCCCAATCGCGCGGTCGCCCGGCCGCCAGAAGCGCCGGCGCATTTCGGCGCGCCCGTTCAGCTCACCCCGTCGAGCAGCCGCCAGTTGGCGACGAAGGCGGCCTCGGCCGCCTCGACGAGAGCGTCCTCATCCGCCGGCGTCATCGCCTCCTCGATCAGCCGGCGGGACTCGTCGGCGTGGGCGTGATCGGACTCCTCGTGCACCCGGAAGTACTCGCCGCCGGGGCCGCCGTTGATGCCGTAGAAGCGCGTCAGGCCATCCCGCTTGACGCGTGAGATCTCCGGCTGCCCGCTCTCGATCGCGTACAGGCGAGCGAGCTGGGCCAGGTAGCCGTCATGGGCGGTCCACTCGCTCACGCACTCGGCGGTCTCGGGGGTGGGCTCGGCGCCGATCTCGCCGCCCGCCGCATCGACGAAGTCGTCCCAGAGGCCGACGTGGGCCTCCTCCTCCTCGGCGTGGGTCGCGATCTCGTCGCGGCGTTCCTCGGGAGCCGTCTCGGCCGTCTGACGGCAGAGGCGGGCGAGGGCCTCGGTCGCGTGCCGGTACTGCCCTGCGTAGCGGGCCAGCTCGTCGCGGCTGAGCTCGCCGGCCGACCAGCGCACGTAGAAGGGGTGCTCCAGCACGTTGTGCCTGGCCCGGCTCTCCTCGATCCGCTCCCAAACAGCTCCGCTCACGAAAACCACTCCTTTGATCAAGTTCGTCAATCGGGTTGCGCCCCGTGGCGCACCCTTTCATTACGCGCGCAGCATACCCTCCGCCGCCTGCGACCCCCACGCCCCGATATCGCGGTACCCCCCATCCCTTCCGGACTCGAGTGGGTCGGCGAGGCCGTGGAGTCGATCGACCGCCTGGTGGCCGCACACCCCGTACTCGTGCATTTCTTCGACTTCGCGCAGCTCAACTCGGTCCGGACCCTGCCCTACCTCCGCGCCTGGCACGAGCGCTACCGCAGCGAGGGGCTCTCCCTGATCGGAGTCCACTCCCCACGCTTCCCGTTCACCCAGGACCCTGACGCCGTGGCCGGCGCCGTGGAGCGGCTGGGAATCGACTGGCCGGTGGCGGTCGACCCCGAGTTCGCCCTCTGGCGGATCTACGAGCCCCACGGCTGGCCGGCCCTCTTCCTCTGGGGGCAGGGCGGCGCCCTGCGCTGGTACCACCTCGGCGAGGGCGACTACGCGGCCACCGAGGAGGCCATCCGCGAGGCGCTCTCGGAGTCGGACGGCGACCACGACTGGCCGCCCCTGCTGGAACCGATCAGGCCCTCGGACGTGCCGGAGGTGAAGGTGATCGCCCCCACCCCCGAGCTCTTCCCCGGTGGCTCGACCGAGGAGCCCTGGTCGAGCACCGAAGGCGTCCCTTCGCTCGAGCTCGAGTACGAGGCCGGGGGCGCCTACGCGGCCACAGATGGAGAGGGACGCATCCTTGTCGCCGTCGACGGCGAAGATCGCAACCCGATTGAGGTCACGAGCGCCGGCCTGCAGGAGCTGACTGCCCACGAGCGCACCGAACGCCACGCCCTCCGTCTCGAGCCCTCGCCTGGCCTGCTCGTCTACTCGATCCAGTTCGCCGCGGCGGTTCCCTGATTCCCGGCGGCCGGAATTGGCGCCTTTCGCCCGCTATGCGCGGAAAACCGCCGACTGCACCTTGGGCGATTGAATGCCATATAAGGTCCACCGAAGTGGACGCTGGGGACGCTGGAGACGCCGACCGACAGGTCTACACGCAAAGGGGAGTTCGTTGATTTTCAATCGGGAAGGCCTGGGGGGACGCCTGGCGCGCAGGATCAGGCTCTGGGCCTGCTGCGCGATCGGTGCGTCATGGCTCGGGCTGGCCGGGCCGGCCCTCGCGGTCGAGAAGCCCTCCGCGGACCCGTTCTACTCCTACGACCCTGCTGCGATCGCCGGCGTCCCGCCCGGCGCGGTCCTGAGGTCGCGAGCGATCTCGGTTCCGACGCTGGGAGTCTTGCCCGGCTCAGCTGTGCCCGGCACCCAGGCGCTCTACCGGACCCAAAACCAGCTTGGACAGCCGACCGCCACCGTCGCGACGATCATCCCTCCCCCGGCGTCAGGCCCGCCCCCGCCCACCAAGCTGCTCTCCTATCAGACCTTCTATGACGGTCTCGACGACAG
Organism: uncultured Solirubrobacterales bacterium; assembly: GCA_963763955.1. Taxonomy (GTDB): domain Bacteria; phylum Actinomycetota; class Thermoleophilia; order Solirubrobacterales; family 70-9; genus DASUPK01. Next base: position 70,395 of record CAVXQP010000024.1, read on the forward strand.
CTGCCGTCCCTCCTACACCCTGCAGGGCGGCGTCCCGGCCACCGGTTCGGGGAACGCCGACAACAACCTCCTCCTTGGCTACGTGCGGGACGGCTACACGGTGGTGAGCCCGGACTACGAGGGACCGGCCGACGACTACACGGCGGGCCGCGAGTCCGGATACGGCACGCTCGACGGGATCCGCGCAGCTCAGAGCACGCTCGGCCTACCAGCGACCGCGCCAGTCGGGCTCGTCGGCTACTCCGGCGGCTCCATCGCCAGCGACTGGGCGAGCGAGCTGAGTCCCTCCTACGCCCCGCAGCTCAACATCGTCGGCGTCGCCGAGGGCGGCATCCCCGTGGACTACGCCCACATGTTCGCTTACATCAACGGCAGCACGGCCTGGGCGGGCGTCATCCCTGCGCTCACCCTCGGATTGGTCCGGGCGTACCGGTTAGATCTAGCGCAGTACTTCAATGCGACCGGTCAGCAGATCCTCGCCCAGGTCGCCAAGGGATGCCTGACGGCCGGCGCATATTCCGGTCTCCACTTCGAGGATCTTCTCAAGCCGGAGTACCGGAACTGGCAACAGGTTCCCGAGCTCGTCCAGATCTTCAACGACGCGATCATGGGGAGCATTGGCACGCCGAAAGAGCCGCTCTTCATGGCGGTGGGAAATGCCGATGGGACCGGCGACGGCGTGATGCCGGCGGGTGACGTGACAGCGCTCGCGCACACTTACTGCGGTCGCGGCGTTCCGGTCCAGTTCCACGTCTACAACGGCTCCGATCACGTCGCCTCGCTCACCCGGTTCGATTCGGACGCCCGCCAGTTCATGCAACAGCGCTACGCCGGCACAACGGCGGCCAACGAGTGCGCCTCGATCGGTCCCGGCAACCCGCTCACTCCCCTGCCGATACCTCCGGGTCCTGTCCAGCCGTCCACCGGCTCCACGCCATCGCCGGCGGCGAAGCACCGGAAGTGCCGCAAGCAGCGCCACAAGGCCCGCAAGGGGAAGTGCCGCAAGCACCGCCGGATCGGCCCGGCTCGGAGCTAGGCGCCTGAGCCGGCGAGCTCCTTGCGGATCTCGGCTGGGAGCATGAAGCGCACGTCCTCGTCGACCGTCTTCAGCTCGGAGACGTCCTCGGCGCCGCGCTCCCGGAAGAAGGTGACGAGCCGCTCGACCAGCTCCTCCGGTGCGCTTGCACCCGAGGTGATGCCGACCGTCCCGACTCCCTCGAGCCAGGCGTCGTCGACCTGGAGGTGGTTGTCGATCAGGTAAGAGTCGGCGCCGTGCTCGCGCGCGACCTCGACCAGCCGGTTCGAATTCGATGAGTTCGTCGAGCCGATGACGAGGACGAGATCGCACTCGCGCGCCAGCGCCTTGACCGCGTGCTGGCGGTTGGTGGTCGCGTAGCAGATGTCGTCGGTCTTGGGCCCGACCGCGTTCGGGAATTTCTCCAGCAGCCGGGCGATGATCGAGCTGGTCTCATCGACCGAAAGGGTGGTCTGGGTGATGTAGGCGATCCGGTCCGGGTCCTCGACCTCGAGATCGTCGACGTCGGACTCCGTCTGGACGAGGACCGTCTGCTCGGGGGCCTCGCCGGTCGTGCCCTCGACCTCCTCGTGGCCCTCGTGACCGATCAACACGATCGTGTAGCCGTCCTTGGCGAACTTCCGAGCCTCGACGTGGACCTTCGTGACCAGCGGGCAGGTCGCGTCGATCGTGCGGAGCTGACGCTTGGCGGCGTTCTCGTGCACGCTCGGGGCCACGCCGTGCGCGGAGAAGACCACCATCTCGCCCTCGGGCACGTTGGTCTCCTGCTCGACGAAGATCGCCCCCCGCTTCTCGAGCTCGCGCACGACGTGCTTGTTGTGCACGATCTCCTTGCGGACGTAGACGGGTTTCCCATAGAGATCGAGGGCGTGCTCAACCGCCTGCACGGCGCGATCAACGCCGGCGCAATAGCCGCGCGGCGCCGCGAGCAGGACCTTCGTTACGCGAGGGCGCTCTGAAGGAGCAACCCGTCTTGCGTCGGGGTTTTCGGAGGTGGACGGCACGTCCGCGGCTAGGGTAGCGGCCGTGCTCCCCCGCGGAGGGGCTACGCTTGCGTCGCGATGGCACAGGGGCACATGGAGAGACTGACCTCGATCGACGCGTCGTTCCTGACGAACGAGTCGTCGAACGCGCACATGCACGTGGGCGCGATCCTGATCTTCGAGGGCCCGCCGCCGGTGTACGACGACTTCCTCGACCACGTCCGCAGCCGGCTGCATCTGGTGCCTCGATTCCGCCAGAAGCTCGCTTTCCCGCCGGTCGAGACCGGCAGGCCCTTCTGGGTAGACGACCCCAACTTCAACCTCGCCTACCACGTTCGCCACTCGGCCCTGCCGGCGCCGGGCTCAGAGGAGCAACTGCGCAACCTCACGGGACGGATCTTCTCGCAGGCGCTCGACCGCTCGAAGCCGCTCTGGGAGCTCTGGCTGGTCCAGGGGCTCGAGAAGAACCGGTTCGCGCTGGCCACAAAGACGCACCACGCCCTCGTCGACGGGGTCGCGGGTGTCGACATCGCCACGGTCCTGTTCGACCAGAAGCCGGTGCCGGAGCCGATCGAGCCGGATCGCGACTGGGTGCCGCGGCCTCCACCGTCCTCCGCCGAGCTCGTCGCACGCGGGCTGGCCGAGCTCAGCGAGACCCCGTTCAAGCTGACCCGCCGCGCCCTCAGAGCCGCCACCGATCCGGTGAGGACCACCCACCGGGTGGCCGAGGCCGGCGAGGCGCTCGCCGAGGTGGCCTGGAACTTCACAAACCCCGCCCCCGACATGCCCTTGAACACGGAAATCGGCTCCCATCGCCGCTTTGCCTGGAGCCGCGCGGAGCTCGCCGACTACAAGAAGATCAAGGACGCGCTCGGGGGCACTGTGAACGACGTCGTCCTCACCGTGGTCAGCGGCGCGCTGCGGAGCTGGCTGCGCAGTCGCGGGATCAAGACCGAGGGGCTCGAGCTGCGCGCGCTGGTACCCGTCTCGATCCGCACCGAGGACGAGCACGGGCAGCTCGGCAATCGGATCGCGGCGATGCGAGGGCCACTTCCGGTCTACATCGAGGACCCGGTGAAGCGGCTGGACGCGGTGAAGCAGGCAATGACTGGTCTCAAGGAGTCGAAGCAGGCCCTCGGCGCCGAGGTGATCTCACGCTTCAACGACTTCGCTCCGCCGACGCTGCTCGCCCAGGCCTCGCGCATCAACTTCTCGACCAGGCTCTTCAACATGATCGTCACCAACGTCCCGGGCCCGCAGATCCCGCTCTACGTGCTCGGGCGTGAGCTACAGGACGTCTTCCCGGTCGCGTTCCTGCCGGAGAACCACGCCCTCGCAATCGCGATCATGAGCTACAACGGCGGCATCGACTTCGGCCTGCTCGGCGACTACGACGCGATGGAGGACATCGAGATGCTCGCCACCGGCCTGACCGAGTCGCTCAACGACCTGCGCTCCGCCGCCGAGGCTGCCGAGGCCCGCTCGCAGGCGGACCTGGCCGCCCGCGCCGACCTGCCCGGCTAGCTCCGCCAGGCGGTTTCCCTGGCTTTCATCGGCCGCCCGGCAGGAGCGTCTGGACCGTCTGGACGAGCGACCCGATGACCCCGTGAGTAGAGCCACTCGATCCGCCGCCACCGGTCGATCCGCCGCCACCGGTCGATCCGCCGCCTCCGGTCGATCCGCCGCCTCCGGTCGATCCGCCGCTGCCGCCCGATCCACCGCCACCGGTCGATCCGCCGCCACCGGTCGATCCGCCGGCACCGGGATATCCGCCGCCTCCGCCGGGCGAAGGCGATGACGTCACCGGTTGGCCGCCGGGCTGCCTTGCAGCCGGGCCGCTCCCAGACGTTGTTGGAGTGGACTGGGGTGAAGGCGGGCTCGTCGCCGGCGCTGCGGCACCTTTCCGCTCCCCAGCCGTCGGCGCCGGTGCCGCCTTCATCGACTGCGCCCCCTTGCCCGGGAAGGCAGCCGGAACCACGGCTGTCGGGCTGACCGGTGGCGGGAGCGCCGCCGCGGAATACCGCGGAGCCGAGGCGCCGCCGTCCGGATCGGAGGATCCGGTGGCCAGCATCAGATCCCCACTGGAGAAGCTGCCGATCAGAAGCAGCGCAGACAGCAACCCGGCCGCAGAACCCGCCCAAAGCCAGGCCGAGCCGGAAGGCACGCGCGACGTCCATCCCACCTCGCGACGCCCGACCCAAGCGATCAGGCGGCCAACGGGGCCGCCGGGAGACTCGGGATGGAGCACGGCCACGAGCTTGTCGCCCAGTTCGACGCTCGGCGGCTGGCCTCGCTCGATGCGTGCGACCGTCGACGGACTGGTATGCAGTCTCGCCGCAAGCTCCGCTCGGCTCAGCCCCAGCCTCGCGCGCTGGTCGGAGACGAGCATCCCATAGGCCTTCCCGCCCTCGGTGACCGCTCCCTCGGACGAGCTGGAGCGCTTCCCGGTTTTCGCTTGTTCAGCCTGGCTCATTCTCAACCCCCACGGTTACCTGCGCGTTGCGTTCTACTCCTGAATATTCATCACCAAATTAGACGAATATTGGGTACGGAGCGATCCTAGATCAATTACCCAGAAAAAGCTACCCCTAACCGGAAATTCGGGACTCGGGATTCGTCAGAGCTTCGCGTCGGCCTTGCCAGGGGCCGCCTCGCGGTTGCCGGCCTTGTCGATCGCGATCGAGAAGAACCGGTAGTGGCGCCCACGCTTGGCGTGAAAGTGGAGCTCTCCCCCGGCCGTCTTGGCGATCCGGTGATACGGACCGCCGTTCGCCGAGGCGAACACCGCCACCTTCTTGATACCGCTGACGGGGAGCTTCACACAGCTGCGCACATCGGAGTCCTTGCGCTTGATCTTGAGGACGACGACCTTCCCCCGGGCGCGGGCAGTGCTCGCCCCTGCGCTGCGGGCTCTCTTTGGGCTCACAATCCTCGAGCTCGGCGGATTGACGTCGCGATTGATAGCGGCGGCCACGGCCTGGTCGGCTCTGATCACACCCCAGCCGATTCCACCGCCATAGGAGCCGCAATGGCTGGCGGTCTGCTTGATCAGGTGCACGACCTTGGTGTTGGCCAGGCTCGGCTTGACCGAGCGAATCAGCGCCGCCACCCCGGCGACCTGAGGAGTGGCCATGCTGGTCCCGACCAGGTACGCAAAGCGGCTGTCTCCGTTGACCGAAGTGCGGCACCCGCACGGATTGCCGGCCCACTCACCAACCCCGAGATCCGCGTCCGTCGAATTCGCCGGCCAGGTCGAGAGGATCCCCTGCTGGCCGCCGCTGACCGAATTCGTGGCGGATCCGTAGGCGGCGACGGACACCCGGGTGGTTTGCTCGGCGAACGACGAGCGTGTGCCGTCATACCTGGCGGAGGTGACGACCAGGCCTCGATCGAATCCTGTGCTTGGCCCCGTTCCGCTTGGCTGCAGCCACTCCTCCGGATAGAGGCAGTCGTCGTGGATCAGGTCACTGCAGATACCGCTTGGAGCCGGGCTGTTGTCGGCTGCCGCGACCAGCACGGCGTTGCGCGACTGCGCGTAGCTCAGCGCCGAGTTGATCGGGTCGGGCGGGCAGGCTCCGAGGCTCATGCTGATCACGTCGCTGTTCCGGTTCGCGGCAGCCGTGATCCCATTCGCGACGTCCGAACAGAGACCGCCGATCTTCGCGATGAAGAGGCCGCAGTGGAACCCGATCGAGGCGATGCCCACGCCGTTGTCGGCGTCACCGCAGGCCAGGCCGGCCGTGTGGGTTCCATGGCCCACGGTGTCGGTGGTCGGCGAACTGCCGCTTCCGAATGACGTCGCGCCGACGATGCGCCCGGCAAGATCGGGGTTCGTTCCGTCGGCGCCACTGTCGACCACCGCGACCTCGGCGCCCGTGCCCTTCGACAGATCCCAGGCGCGCGGTCCACCCTCGCGGACCACGTTCCAGGCCCCGATGTCCTGGTTCGGGGCGTTGACGTCCGGGTGCGTGATGGCGAAGTCGTTGGGCGCGTAGCGGAACTCGACGGCGGGATCGGGCTGCACCGAGAGGACCCGCGGGTCATCGGCGAGCTCAGATCGCAACGCGGTGAGGCCGCCGGGACCGACCGCGACCGAGAGCGCGCCGATCTCGGGGTTCGCCGACTCCACCTTCAGGGCGTTGCGGTCGGCGACGCGGTCGAGGAGCTCCCGCGAGTCGGATCGCTGCTCATGCCAGCGGGCCCGTGCGGCGGGGCTCCTGCCAGTCGGGAGATCCGGGGTCGAGACCATCACCGCCGCGCGGCCGGTCTGTGGTGTCTCCCCGCCGCCCGCCGGCTGGGCCTGGGCGGCCGCGGCTCCGGCGACCGCCAGCGCGGCGACTACGGCGATCGTCGGTAGCGCCGGCCTCATCTCGCTCATCTCAACAACTCTAGGCAGGGATAGGTGCGCCGCGTCGCGGACGCCCTCAACCGCGCATGAAGCCCTTAGGTCACCGAGACCTGCGAGCGCCGGCGCCGGCTCAGGGCGTCGAGCGTCACTGCGGCGAGCAGGACTCCGCCGGTGATCATGAACCGCACCGACGACTCCAGTCCGAGCAGGTTGATGCCGTTCGAGATCGAGCCGATCACGAGCGCCCCGAGCAGGGCCGACCAGACCGAGCCGCGGCCTCCGAACAGGCTGGTGCCCGCGATCACGGGGCCGGCGATCGCATTGAGCAGGACATCGCCCGAACCCGATGACTGGTTGACGGCGATCAGCCGCGACGCGGCCATGATCCCGCCGGCCGCCGCCATCGTCGAGCAGATCGCGAAGACGATGATCCGGACCCGGGTGACCTGGATCCCTGCACGCCGAGCCGCCTCGGCATTGCCCCCCACCGCGTATATGTGCCTACCGAACCGGGTTCGCTCGGTGATGAACGCGAACAGCCCGGTGAGGCCGAGCAGGATGATGGCCGCCAGCGGCACCCCCCGATCGGAGAGCAGGATCGCGACGCCGATGAACATCGCGGCACCGACGAGCACTGTGCGGAACAGGAGGCCTCCGAGCGGCGCCGGTTCCAGGCCGGCCCGTTGGCGGCGGCGCCGTGCGAGCAGCCCGGCTCCCAGCGTGCCTGCCGTCACGACCACGGCGAGGGTCCATCCGACCCCGGCGCCGTAGAAGGTGCTGGTCAGGTCGGTGATGATGCTGGGCGGGAGGTTGATCGTGCCGGTTTTTCCCAGCACCAGGAGTAAGGCCCCCTGCCAGGCGATCAGTCCCGCCAGGGTGACGACGAACGAGGGGATGCCGAAGTAGGTGTTGAAGAACCCGTTGATCAACCCGATCGCCGTTCCCGCCAGCAGGCCGGCGAGGATCGCGAGCCCGGGGTCCCAGCCGTGCTGGACCGTGAGCACCGCCATGATCCCGGCGCAGAGGCCGCTCACCGCTCCGATCGAGAGATCGATCTCGCCGAGCAGCAGCACGAGCACGACTCCGATCGAGATGATCCCGATGGCCGTGACCTGAAGCAACAGGTTGGTGAGGTTGGTCGCGGTGAGGAAGCGGTCGTTGGCGAGCTGGAAGACCGTCCAGATCAGGCCGAGCGCGAGGAAGACCTGAAGGTATCCGACGTCTCCGCGCAGCACTCCGAGGATCCCGCTCCGCGCTTCCTTTCCGAATACCCTCAGCTGTGCCGCTACGCCGCCTTCCACGAGATCACCTCCTCACTCATCGGTCTCCTCTCCCGGTTGACTGGCCTCGTCGCCTAGCTTCTGCTCGGTCTCCTCCTCAATGCGCCGCATCTCCGCGGTGTCGGCGCCGGTGATCGCGCCGACGACCTGCTCCGGTGTCGTCGTCTCGCGATCGAAGGTCGCCACCCGCTCGCCGAGGCGCAGGACGATGATCCGGTCGGCCACCTGGAAAACGTCTTCGAGGTTGTGGCTGATCATCACGATCCCTAAGCCCTCGTCCTTGAGCCGCTTCACCAGGCCGAGCACCTGGGCCGTCTGTTGGACACCGAGGGCGGCGGTCGGCTCGTCGAAGAGCACCACCTTGGGCTCGCCGACCATCGTGCGGGCGATCGCCACCGACTGGCGCTGGCCGCCGGAGAGGCTGCCCACCTCGGTGCGGACGCTGCCGAGCGTCGTCACCGACAGGTCGCTCAGAAGCTTCTTGGCGCGCTGCTCCATGTCCACCTCGTCGAGCACGTGGACCGGAACTCCCTCCACCAGCTCCTTGCCGAGGAAGAGATTCGAGACCACGTCGAGGTTGTCGCACAGCGCCAGATCCTGGAAGACGGTGGCGATGCCGAGGCGCTCCGCGGCCTGGGGCGTGGAGATCGTGACCTTCTTGCCGTCGAAGTAGGCGTCCCCTTGGTCAGGAGGCTCGACCCCGTCGATGGCCTTGATCAGCGTGCTCTTGCCGGCGCCGTTGTCGCCGACCAGGGCGACGATCTCGCCCTTGTCGACCTCGAAGTCGACCTCGTGTAGGGCCCGTACGGGCCCGAAGCTCTTGGAGAACCCCCGCAGCGCGAGGAGATGCTCGGTCGCGGCACCATTACCTTCGCCGTTCGACCTTGCCTCTCCTCGCGCCATTCGGGGACTCATTCTTCTACTTCACCTCGCCTAGCTGATCCCGGCCTGCTGGCACGCCGACTGGAACTGCGCGGTGCAGACCTCGGTCGGTGTCCAGTAGCCATCGGATCCGATGAGCTTCTGGCCGCCATACTCCGCGGCTGAGACGCTCGACGTTCCCGATCCGCCGTCCTTCGTCACCGCAACCGGGGTGAGGAGGAAGGACGGGACATCGGTCGACCCGTTGTTGGTCTTCGTCTGCGGAACCGGAAGACCAGTGGTCGGAACCGGCTTGCCCTGAGCGAGGGCCACGGCGATCTTCGCCGCGGTCTGGGCCTCAGGCTGGGTCGCCTTGTAGACGGTCATGTACTGATCCCCGGTGAGGATCCGCTGGACCGCCTCCAGCTCGGCGTCCTGACCGGTGGTCGGGACCGTCTTCGGATCGACGCCGGCAGCCTGCATCGCGGCGATCGCGCCGCCTGCGGTGCCGTCGTTCATCGCGTAGACGCCCTTGAACCCGGTCTTGCCGAGGGCCGTGATCGCCTGATCCATCTCTGTCTGGGCCTGATCCGGGCTCCAGTCAGGCGTGTCGTACTCCTTCGCCACCTGGACGCCCGCCTGGCTGAAGGCCGAGGCAGCGCCCTGGCCGAACAGCTTGGCGTTGTTGTCCGTCGGCGAGCCGTTGATCCGCACGATCGGCCCGTTCGGGTTGCCGTCGGTCTTCAGCTTTGTTGCCAGGGTGTCACCCTGCAGCTGGCCGACCTTGACGTTGTCGAACGAGACATACGCGTTGACGTCCGGGCTGTCCAGAACCAGACGGTCATAGCTGACCACCGGCACGTTCTGCTGCTTCGCCAGCTGCACCATCGATGCGGCGGACGTGGAGTCCACCGGATCCAGGACGACGACATCGGCGCCATCCGTGAGCGCCGCTTCCATCTGGCTCTGCTGCTGCGACGCATCCTGGTTGGCGTTGCTGTAGATCAGGTCGCAGTCCGAGCAGGCGTTCTTCATCGCCGCCTCGAACTCCGGGTGATCGTGAGCCTCGTACCGGGTTGTTTTCGACTCGGGCAGGAGGAGCGCGATCTTCGGTCCTCCACCCCCTCCGCCGCCACCACAGGCGGCGAGGCCGAGCCCGATCGTTGCCGCCGCAATGCCCATCATCGCGGCGCGGGCCCACCTCCTTGACTTCGCCATTAGAGATACCTCCATTCGGGTCGTACTCCTCTCTTTATCGCAAACTTGCTGCAGAATCCATTCGTCATGCCGCCGCCACCTCCCGCCACTGGGGAGGCGAGGCCAGAAAGCGCTCGGGCGGCTGCAGCACGAGGGCGAGCGCGCCGAGCAGCTCCGCCCGGTCGCCCAGGGTCCCTGGGACCACGGTCACCTGCTCTGCTGCACTGAGGATCGCGTAGCGGCGGATCGACTCGAGAATCGGCTCGGTGATCAGTGTCCCCGCCCCGCTCATGTCCCCGCCGACGATCACCCGGTCCGGGTTGATCACGTTGCAGAGGTTCGCGACGGCGACACCGATCTCCCGCCCGGCCTCTGCGATCAGTCGCACCGCCGCGGCGTCCCCCTCCGTCGCCAGTTCGAGGAGCTCCTTGATCGAGACCGGCTCGCCCCGGCTTGCGGAGATGACCTCCGCGATCGCCCGCGCCGAGGCGACGGTCTCGAGGCAGCCCCGGTTTCCGCACCTACAGATTTCCCCGCCCGGCTGGACGACGGTGTGCCCGATCTCTCCGGCCGTTCCGCCCGTGCCGTGATAGAGCCGGCCGCCGAGCAGCAGGCCCGCGCCGACCCCGGACGAAAGCTTGATGTAGATCAGGTCGGAGAACCCCTTGCCGCTCCCCCAGACGAACTCCGCGAGAGCGCCGAGGTTCGCGTCGTTCTCGACGTGCACCGGCATGCGGAGGCGCTTGGTCATCTCGGCCGCGGCGTCGACACCGACCCAGCTGGGCAGAATCGCCGAGGACCCCACGGTCCCCGTCGCCCGGTTGATCGGCCCCGGCACGCCCATCCCGACGCCGAGCACGCGCTTGCGCTGCACCCGGGCGCGCTTCAGGACCTCATCGACCAGGTCGGCTGCGGCGTCCAGACCCTCGGCGGCGGAGTGATCGACGTCGATATTCCTCGCGGACTCCGCCAGTACCTCGTGCGAGAGGTCGGAGACGGCGACCCGCAGATGGGTGTGCCCGAAGTCGACACCGAGTGCGACGCCAGCCGACTTCTCGAGCGAGAGGAGCACCGGTGGGCGCCCACCCTGCTCGCCGTGGGCGACGCCGGGCGCGTCCATCTGCTCGGCGACGAGGCCGGCCTCCAGGAGATCCGAGACGATGCTCGACACCGTCGAGCGGGAAAGACCGGTGGCCCGGGCAATCTCGGCGCGGCTCGCGGTGCCCCGGCCGCGCAGGGCATCGATGACACGGCCGCGGTTCAATTCGCGAAGCGAACGAAGCGAGCCGGAATCCGCGGACCCCATTGCCGCGGCAGCCTTACGAACCACCGGCGGTTTGTCAAGTCTTTGGAGGAACTACGCCCTGAAGCCGGCCCGGTATGTCAGGGCAGCTACAAACCGCTCGAGTCAGCCACCCTCGGCGCCAATCCCGTGCGTCAGGCCAGGAGCGGGAGCGCTGGACCCGCCGCCCCCGCCTCCACCGCCGCCGCTCGGCGCTGGTGTGGGCGCGACCGCCTGGGTGACGGGCGGCACGTTGACGGGCGTGGCCTGACGCGCCGCCTTGGCCGCGGCCTTCCTGGCAGCCGCGTCCGCCGCGTCCGCCGCGGCCGCCGCGGCCGCCGCCGCCGCACGCTCCCGGCGCCTCTCGGCGGCCCTCCGCGCCTGAGCCGCGGCCACGTTCTCGGCGCGCGTTCGCGTCCGGTGGACTGCCGCAAGGGCGCTCGGCGCGGCCGAGACGGCCAGGGAGGGCTGCAGAGGAGAAGCGCTGCTGTGGGAACCCGAGAGCCGGCCTCCCAGGATCAGCGCGATGAGGATATTCAGAGCCGCGACGCTTCCCCACCGCCACCGCATCGACAACCGGGGCAGGCGAAGTCTGAGGGGCGGCGACACCCCGGAGGCCGGCCTGGGCGAGCGGGCGGGCCTGGTTCGGCGGGCGAGCGCCCGGTGGATCGGGCTGGGGGCCTCGGCGGTGAGCATGGCCGCGAGCCGGGTCTGGATCTCCGCGCTCGGCGGGTGTCCCTCTTCGATCCGAGCGATGGTGGACGGATCTGTCCGGATGATCGCCGCCAGCTGCGTCTGGCTCAGCCCCCGTTTGGCACGCTGGTTCGCGACCAGGGTGCCGTAGACGGTGCTCCCCTCCGTCAGGCTCTTCTGGGAGGGAGCAAAACGGCGCCCGGCGCTCCCTCGCTCCGACTCGGAGCTGGTGCGCTCAGTCGGCGTCCTCTTGCCCGCCTTGCGCCCTGCGGCTCTGCTGCGCTTCGTGCGGCTCACCTTCAACCCCTTACGAAAGTCCCCGCCAAAGACTCTGCTTGAGAAATTTCATCGATTCAGAACAGAAATATGACCCCGCCGAGCCTAGCTCAAGTCGGTCGGTCGTGTCTTGGCGCTGCCTTCAGTTGATGCGCGAGATACCCCCCGCGGTGGCCAGCTCGAAGGCTCTCCCGGCCTTCGGGTCGTAGACCTCGATCTGCAGATCCGTGCCGGGATACGCGATGTAGGCGTTGTGGCTTTCGGCCACGCCGGCGACCAGGCCGCCATCGGGCGTGTGCCCGGTGGTCTCGCCCGGCCTTCGGGACACCTCCTTGAGGATCTCGTAGCCCCTGGCGAGCGGGTAGGTCGCGACCGTCAGCGAGGTCCGACGTGAGCCGGCTGGCACACCGGCGTCGAGATAGCGGATGAAGATGTTGCCGTTCGGATCGACGGTGAGCTCATGCTCGCCTGGCCGCTCTCCGGCCCAATAGACGGGATGTCCGACCGAGTTCGCGAGATCGCGCAACCCGCCGAAGCTCGCCACCACGGGCCCTTGCGCGGCCGGCCGGCCCGAGGTCGTCCGGTCGGGCCCTGTTGTGGTCGCGCCACCGGTGCCGCCGCACCCGGCGATCAACAGAAGGACCATGATGGCCGCGGCGACCCCGCTGCCAATGACCAAGGCAGTGGTGCTAGTTCGCCACCGTGGCACAGGTCGCCCAGGCCGTGACGGTCCACGTCTCGCCGACGGTCAGGGCCGCTCCCGCTACAACTTGGGCATTGATCCTCCAGGTGTTGGCGTTCAGCGGGAAGCTCGCGGTGGCGAAGACCTTGCCGGCGTCGCCTGGGTCTGAGGTACCGATCACGTAGCCGCCGCCGAGCACGCTCTTGGCACCGCAGGTGACGTCCTGCGTCTCACTGGAGTCTGTCTGGGGCACGGACGTGCTGGTTGCGGTCCCGTACCCGCTCACACCCGGAGCACCGGGGGCACCCGGGGCACCCGGGGCACCTGGGGCACCCGGAGCTCCAGGGGTTCCCGGCAGGCCCATCGGTCCCTGGATTCCCGGTGGTCCCTGCGGGCCGCCGGGCGTCCCGGCCGGACCCCGCGGACCGGACTGGTTGATCAAGATGCCGCGCTCGTTGCCCCGGCATCTGCCGGTGTTGGAGAGCCGCAGCAAGCCCTTGCCGGGGTTCTTCGACTTGACGCAGGCCAAAAAGCCCGTCTGGGCGGGAGCGCTGCCGCTACCGAGCGCGGCGAAGGCGCAGAAGGCCGCGAGCGCGAGCAGCGCCCCGAGAAGGGTCCTATGTCGACTAGAACAAATGGCCAAAGTCCCTGAGGACTGGAAGTTAGCCATTTGCGGAGGATTCGGCCGCGCGCTAGCGCCTAAAGCGGAAGACGCGCGTATCGCTGTCCGTCGCACCCGTGGAGTCGCTCGCGGTGATCGCGGTGCGCAGCTTGGAGGCGCCGAGGTGACTCGCGATCATGAAGCGGGCCGCCTTGTTCAGGGTCAGGGTCTCTCGGCCGATCTGGCCGGCGGAGAAGATCGCCGTGTCGACGACCGGGCCCAGGTTCCGCCCCGGCAACACCAGGGTGGACTTGGCGGTCACCTGGCAGGCGTTCGCGCACACGAAGCGGTAGAGGACCCGCTTCCCAACCTTGAGCTTGCCCACGGGCCAGTAGGCGACCAGGGTGTCGTACTCGGTGGCCGCCTTGGCCCTGGCTGGAGCCAGACCGGCCGGCGCAGCGGCCGCGAGGCCTGTCAAGGCGAGGATGGCGCTCACCCCGATTCCGCTGTCCCGCGTCTCATCATGGCTTGCCTCGAGGTCAGTACCCGAGGGCGAACTTCGCGTCCTCGGACATCATCTCCGGGGACCAGGGCGGATCGAAGACCATCTTCGGATGGACCTTGTCGATCCCCTGCAGCTGGCCCACGAACTCGCGCATCTGCTCTGAGACCTGCGGCCCGATGGGGCACGCGGGCGTGGTCAGCGTGAAGGTGATGAAGGCCTCGGGACCCTCGATCTCGACGTCGTAGACGAGCCCGAGCGAGACGAAATCGAGCCCCAGCTCGGGGTCGATCACCTCCTCGAGCGCCTCGTAGACGTCCTCTTCGGTTGTGGTCTCTGTTGCCATCAGAAGTTCCCGTAGGGAGCGTTTTGGACCTGCGATGAACGCGGATCCTCGGAGTGATCAGGCTTCGGCCGTGCTTCGGTGGCGGTTCCTATCGCCGCCTCGGTGGGAATCAATCCAACCCTTACAACAGCCCAGAGGCCAGGATGTTGCTCAGCCACCAGCCAGGTCGCCTCGGGATGCTCCTCGGCGAGACGCTCACGCTCGCGTTCTGCCTGCTCTCTATCCATTCCAACAAGGATAGGGGGCCGGGCTCCAAGCCTGCCTGAATGGCTCCACGAGTAACTTGCGGGGCTGTGTTCCTGCTCGTCCTCATCTTCATCATCGTCCCGATCGCCGAGCTCTACGTGATCATCCAGGTCGGCGAGGCGATCGGGACGATCCCCACGCTGGTGCTCTTGCTCCTCGATGCCCTGCTCGGCTCGATGCTCCTTCGGCACCAGGGACGAGCCGCCTGGGTGCGTTTCAACCGAGCCATCGCCGAAGGGCGCCTTCCACACAAGGAGGTCTTCGACGGGGTCCTGATCATCCTCGGCGGGGCGTTGCTGATCACGCCCGGCTTCATCACGGACATCTTCGGGCTCGTCCTGCTGATCCCGCCTACGCGGGCGATCGTCCGAGCGATTTCCTCCCGCATCGTCCGCAGGCGGATGGCGATGGGCGAAGCGGTCTTCTGGACGATGGGTCGCACCCCGCCCCGCCGCCCGGCTCCTGAGGGCCCGGGACCCGCCCCGGGCGGACGCGATGCGCCGCCGCGAGGTCCTGCTCCGGACGACCCGTTCAGCTGGGAGGACCCGCCGCCGACCGCCCCCCGCGCCGATGACATCGAGGGGACCGGGCATGAGATCCGGGACGAGGACGGGCTCCCGCCCGGCCGCGAGCCATTCGGCGGATGAACGATCGAGGGCAACGCTTCTTCGTCTGCGGGTTCGGCGACCCAGCTGCCGGCGTGGGAGCGCTGGCCTGGGACCTCGGGGAGCCCGGCGCCCTGCTCCTGACCAAGGCCGAGGGCAGTCGGGCCGCGACGTTCGCGCTGGAGGAGGGCGGCGACGCCGCGACACTCGACATCACCGCCGAGGACACGGCCATCGAGGCGACCCTGAGCCCGCGCACCGCCGAGATCCCGCTCGGCGACCAGGGCGGCCTTACGGTCTCCGTCTGCGTCGCTGAGGTGACCCCGAGGGACGGCTCGCAGAGCTTCCAGTGCTCCGGGCAGATCAGCCGCTGGAGCGCCGATCCCCTCGAGGGCGCAGGCACATTTCGCCAACTCGCGATCGATGCAGGTGACCAGGCGCTGCTCGTGGTTGAGGCCCGCGGGGAGCCGGGTGCGGAACACGGAGATGAGCGGACGCGGGCGTGGCTGATCCGGGGCGAGGACGACGCCCGCTTCGAGGACGCCTTCATCTCCACCCAGTACGACGGGAAGGGCGTCCCCACCCGCTTCGGCCTCGAGCTCTGGCCGGAGGAGGCCGAGCGAGCGAGCCGAGCCGCCGCCACCAGGGTCGCGGCCTCCTCCGAGGGCAGTGTCGGAGTGGGCAACGCCTGGGCGGGCCTCTTCCGCTGCCAGACCGACGGGATCCTGGGCCTCGGCAGCTACCTGCTCTGGCGCGCATGAGCAGACCCGACCGGATCACCACGGTGATCTCCGACTTCGGCGGCGTGCTCACCACGCCCCTCGTGCAGTCGTTTGCGGCCGTCCAGGATCAAACCGGCATTCCGATGGACGAGCTCGGCAAGGCGATGACGCGGATCGAGCTCCAGGACGGTGCCCATCCGCTCTACGAGCTCGAAAAGGGAAGGCTTACCGAGGTCGACTTCCTCGCGAAGCTCGGTGACGCGCTGGAGCCCGCCCTCGGGCACCGCCCTGAGCTGCACCGGTTCAGGGAGATCTACTTCGAGGCACTCCACCCCAACCAGCCGATGATCGATCTGATGCGGGAGGCCGGAGCGAGCGGCCGCCGCATGGGCATGCTCACCAACAACGTCCGGGAGTGGGAGCCGCTCTGGCGCTCGAAGCTACCGGTGGACGAGATCTTCGAGGTCGTCGTGGACTCCGGATTCGTCGGCATGCGGAAGCCGGACCGCGAGATCTACGAGCTCACCCTGGAGCGGCTCAACGGTGTGCCGGCGGATCAGTGCCTCTTCATCGACGATGTCGACGTCAACTGCGCGGCAGCCGAGGAGCTCGGGATGTCCGCGGTCCACTATCGGGACAACGCTCAGGCGATCGCGGAGATCCGAGAGGCGCTGACTCTCTGAACGCCCGGATCAGTTGTCCGAGCCGTAGCGGTCCCACATATAGAGCTCCATCGCCTCTCGGCAGAGCTCCATGACCCGGGGCGGCGAGAGCCACTCCAAGACCAGGTCCAGCGCGCGCTCCTCCGAGATCCCCTCCTCGAAGGCCTCCTCGCCGCGGAAGCCGGCGGCGAGCTTGAGGGCCTCGCGGCGGTTGTCGCCGAGAGAGTCGAACGCTCCCATCAGGAAGTCGCGGTTGGGCAGCGGCTGGCCGACCTGCATCGACCCGTGCCAGGCCGCGAGCATCGAGATGTCGTGCTCGTCGAGCTCGGAGATCGCCTTGGCGTAGTGCTCCTGAAGCTCCTCGTCGGGAATCTCATCGACCCAGGCGCGGACCGCCTCGCCGAGGAGCTGGCGGCGGGCCTCCCGGCCGACCGAGTCTGCAATCGCCCTGATGGCGTCAGCTGGATCTACGAAGCAAAGTGTCATCTCGGAGCCTCCTGCATCTGATCTGAGGCCAACTTAGACTCGCCCCCGGCGGAAAAAAACCGGCGTTGGTTTCCGCGCGTTATGCGTGACTCCATGCGTCTTTGACGCCTTGGCCGGCGCCGCGACCGCGCCTATGCTGGCTCGGATGGCCCTGAATCTGATCGCGGGACCCCCGAATTCGGCGAGAACCGGCGCCGTACTCGACGGATTTCGCGAGAACCTCTCTCGCGACCCCCTGCTCGTCGTGCCGACGGCGGACGACGCCGAGCGCTTCGAGCGAGAGCTGCTCGAGCAGGGCGTCCTGCTGGGAGGCTCTGTGCTGACCTTCGGCGGCCTCTTCGGAGAGCTCGCCCGAGCGTATGAGCTCCCCTGGGAATCGGCGATCAGCAGGTCGCAGCGAGCCTGGCTCGCAGGAGCGGCCGTCAGACGGGTCGATCCCCGGGGGTTGCGCCGCTCCACCGGACGCCCCGGATTCGCCCCCGCCCTGGCCGATCTGATCGAGGAGCTCCAGTCCGCCGCCGTGGACCCCGAGACATTCGACAGGCTCGCAGCGGAGGACAGCGATTACGAGCAGGACCTTGCCCGCCTCTATGCGGCCTGGGCGGAGATCCGCGACGAGCTCGGACTGCCCGACCGCCACCAGCTGGCGACGTCGGTCGCGACCGCGATCCGCTCCGACGCCGAGGGACGACGCTGGGGGAGCCGCCCGGTCTACCTCTATGGCTTCGACGACCTCACCGAGGAGCAGCTCGACCTGGTCGGAGTGCTGGCGGTCGTCACTGAGGTGACCGTCGCAGTCACCTACGAGGATCGCCTCGCCCTGCGAGCGCGGGCGACGCTGCTCGCCAATCTGAAGGAGCTGGTGCCGGCCGAGCGCCTCGGCTTCGAGCGCTATCTGAAGACCGATCCCGAGGCAACGCCGAACACGGTCCTGCATCACCTCGAGCGTGGATTTCTGGAGGCCGGCGCCGAGCGCGTGGAGCCCGGCGATGGCCTCTTTCTGCTGCGCTCAGCCGGCGAGCGCGCCGAGGCGGAGTTGGTCGGCGGCGAGGTCGCAAAGCTGCTCGCGGACGGCACCCCTCCGGACCAGATCGCAATCGTCCTGCGCAGCCCCGGCCGTTCGGGGCGGCTCTGGGCCGAGGTGCTCGGTGGGCTCGGCATCCCGGTCGCGGTTGAGGCCTCGATGCCGCTCGCAGCGACGGCCGTCGGCCGCGGGCTGGTGGCGCTGGCCAGGCTCGCCGGCCCCGGTGCGCTCGCCGAGGACCTCCTGACATTTCTCCGCGTCCCGGGCCGCGCCCGCAGCGGCCAGGTCGACCGTCTCGAGCGCACGATCCGCCGCAACGGGATCGGCTCGGCGGCCGACGCCGAGGCCGCCTGGGCCCAGTCGGATCGAAATCGCGATCTCTTCGAGCTCACTGACATCCGCGAGGCAGGTGGCGGCGTCAGCCTGCTCCGTGTAACCGCGCGCCTCGCACGGATGATCGCCGAGTTTCCGATCGAGAGGGAGGCGGAGATCCCCGGGCCGGTCCGGTCGCTCGAGCTGCGTGCTGCAGCGGCCGCCGAGCAGGCGCTGCTCGAGGTCGCCGAGCTCGACCCGGAGAGCCTCAGCCCCCCGGAACTGGAGGAGATTCTCGGGACGATCACGGTCCGCCAGCACCAGGGCACAGCGAGCGGCCGTGTTCGAGTGCTCAGCCCCTACCGGTTGCGCGCGCGGCGAGTGGAGCATTTGTTCATCTGCTCCCTCCAGGACGGCGAGTTCCCGCGGCGAGATCCCGCCTCACCCCTCGTCCCGGAGGACCGCCGCGGGGAGCTCGGCCTGCCGGTCCGCTCCGAGCCGGAGGACGAGGAGCGCTACCTCTTTGCGATCTGCCTCTCGCGTCCCGAGCTGGGCCTCGCCCTGTCCTGGCGGGAGACGGACGACGAGGGCCACCCGGCCTCGCGCTCCCCGTTCGTCGACGAGGTCCGCGACCTGCTCGAGCCGCGGCAGCCGGACGATCCGGATGAGCCCGATCCACTGATGGAGACGATCGGCCGCGAGCGCGGGCCGGGCGACGTGGTGATGACGCCCGCTATCGCCTCCACGCCGGCCGAGCTCGCCCGCACCCTCGCCGCCCGTGGACGGGAGCGGTGGCCGGAGGCGATGGCGGCGATCGAGCTGCCGGAGCCGGTCAAGGAGGAGATCGCGAACCGGCTCGAGGCTGCGACTGGGGTCACCGAGCCCCGCCGGATCCGCCCGCGCGATCTGCGCTCAGACACCGTGCTCGCCAGGCTGGGGGAGATCGAGGCCTTCGGCGGTACGACGCTGGAGGAATACGCGCTCTGCTCCTACCGCTGGCTGATCGGCCACGAGCTCAGGCCGCAGCGGCTTGACCCGGCCGATGAGCCGCTGGTTCTCGGCGGCCTCGCCCATCGCGCCCTCGAGGACCTCTACAAGGAGCGGCCCGGCGGCACGGCGCGACCAACCCCCAAGACGCTCGCTGCGTGGAGGCGCCGGGCCCGCGAGCTCGTGGAGCAGCAGGCCGAAAAGTCCGGCCTCCCGGCGGCGAACCCGGTGGCTATCGCGCAGATCCGGCGGGTGGAGGGCCTCATTTCCGCGTTCCTCTCCGACGAGGCGGCGAGCGAGCGAGTGCTGCTGCCCGAACCCGAGTTGATCGAGGCCCACTTCGACGATGAGGATGGGACGCGTCCTGCTCTCGAGCTCGACGGCTTCAAGCTGCACGGCTCGATCGACAGGGTCGACGTGGCCGACACCCCCAATGGCCGGGTCGGCCTGGTCAACGACTACAAGCTCTCGCGCGAGGTCACCAAAGGGGCAGATCTCGAGGACGACGGCAAGCTGCAACTTCAGCTCTACGCGCTGGCGCTGAGGAAGCTCTGGGGGATCGAGCCGGTCGGCGGCGTCTACATCCCACTGCGCGGCACCACCGAGAGCGGCCGGCGTCCACGCGGCTTCCTCAACAAGGACGCGCCCGATGACCTGGCCGGTGTGGAGATCATCGGCGACGACGGGCTGGAGGGCGAAGAGTTCGAGGCGACACTCGAGCGAGCGGCTGCCCGCGGCTCGGAGATCGCTCGCCAGATCACCGAAGGGCGGGTCCGTCGCGATCCCACGGGCGGCCAGTGCCCGCCCTTCTGCCACTGGCAGACCATCTGCCGCAAGGAGCGCGGCATGGGCGACACCGAGGAGACCGAGGAAGAGGACGAGGAGCGGTGAACGTGCTCACCCCTGAGCAGGCGCTGGCGGTGGGCCGGCGCGACATCGACGTCTTCTGCGAGGCGGGCGCCGGGACCGGTAAGACGAGCGTTCTGGTCGGGCGCTTCCTGGCGTCCGTATCCGAGGACGAAGTCGGGATGGGCGACATCCTCGCCTTCACCTTCACCGAGCGCGCCGCCGACCAGCTCCGCGGGCGAGTGCGCGGAGGTCTCCACGCGCGGGCTCGCGAGGCAGGAGCCGCGGGCGACGAGGGGCGGCGCCTGCAGCTCGAGCGCCTCGCCCGGGACACCGAGGCGGCGTGGATCTCGACGATTCACGGCTTCTGCCGGCGACTGCTGGCGGCGCATCCCGTCGCGGCCGGGATCGATCCTCGCTTCCGGGTCCTGAACGAGGGCGAGTCCTCCCGCCTGCGCAGCCGCGCCTTCTGGGCGGCGCTCGATGCACTGCTCTCGGAAGGAGACCCCGACGCAACCAGCCGCATCGTGGCGGCGCTTACTCCCAGGGGGCTGCGCTCGATCGTGATCAGCGCCCACGATGAGCTGCGCAGTCGCGGCGAGGAGGCACAGCTGCCACAGGCGCCCGCCGTCGACCCTGCCGCGGCGGTTACCGAGCTCGGCGAGGCGGCCGCCGAGGCGCTCGAGGAGTGCGATGGCGCAACCGGCAAGTCGGCTCCGGACATGCTCGAGCGACTCGGCCGTGCCCGGGAGCTCGCCGACCGAGCCGCGGGCGGCGAGCCGCCGGAGCTGGACGACGTGATCCCACTCGAGCTCAAGTCGGGCGCCAAGCCCTTCTCCGGGGCGTGCTGCGAGCGCTACCGGGCAGCCTGGGCCGCGTCCCGCAAAGCCCTCGCCCAGGCCGAGATGGCGGATTCCTACGAGCTGATCCGCGAGCTTCTGACCGCCTACAACACCGAGTACGAACGGCTCAAGTCAATTCGCTCGGGGCTCGACTTCGAGGACCTCCAGCTTCGCGCCCGCGACCTGCTTCGTGACAACGAGGTTATCCGCGCCCGTTACCGCGACCGGTTTCGGCATCTGCTGGTCGACGAGTTCCAGGACACGAATCAAGTCCAGCTCGAGCTGATCCGGCTCCTCCAGGGGCCCGAGACCCGGCTCTTCTGCGTCGGCGACGAGCTCCAGTCCATCTACGGATTCCGACATGCCGACCTGGCCGTCTTCCGACGCGAACGGAAGCGTTTCCGAGAGATGAGGGACGCCGGGCAGGTCATGCCCCTGACGGGAAACTTCCGGGCCCTGCCCGAGGTGCTGGGAGCGGTCGACGCGATCGGCGAAGCCCTGATCGAGCGCTTCGAGCCGCTCACCGTTGGCGCGGAGCCTGACCCGGACGCGGGCTCCCCCACCTCGCCAGCGGTCGAGCTGATGCTGATCGCCAGCGACAAGAAGGAGAACGACTGGTCGGCGGACGAGGTTGCCCTGGAGCTCGACGAGGACGAGCCGGCACCCGCGCACAGGATCGCCGAGGCGCGTCTACTGGCCTCGCGGCTGGCGGCGCTGCAAGACGAAGGGGTGGCACGGAGGGAGATGGTGGTGCTGCTCCGCTCCTACACCTGGGTCGACACCTACGAGCGGGCCCTGGCCGATGCCGGGCTCGAGCCATACGTGATCGGCGGCCGCGGCTATTGGTCCCAGCAGCAGGTCGAGGACATGCTGATCCTGCTCGGCGTGATCGCGAACCCCCTCGACGACGAGGCGCTGCTCGGGGCGCTCGCCTCCCCCGCGTGCGCAGTCACCCCCGACACGCTCTGGCTGCTGCGCCGGGTCGCCCTCGGCCGGCGCGAGCGCGGCTTCTCGACCCGCCTTTGGCCTGCGCTGCGCGAGGTCGTTGCCGGTGAGGTGCCAGCCGAGGGGGATGGGCAGAGCTGGGCCGAGGCCATCGGCGAGGACGAGACCGAGAGGCTGCGCCGCTTCGTCGAGCAGATCGAGCCGCTTCGTAGCGATGCCCCGCTGCTCGGCCTGGAGGGCACGATCCGAGCGGTCTGCGAGCGCCTGGGCTATGACCTCGCCACTCTGATGCGTCCCGGCGGCGAGGCGCGCTGGGCCAACGTCCGCAAGCTCATGCGGCTGGCGCGCGAATACGAGTCGAACGAGGGTGCCGACCTGCGCGGATTCCTCGAGTACGCGGGCGAAGAGACCGTCCGGGCGGGCGAGGGTGAGGCGCCGACTGCGGCCGAGGAGCACGACGGCGTGCGGATCATGACCGTGCACGGCGCCAAGGGCCTGGAGTTCGAGGCGGTCGCCGTGCCCGAGCTGGGTCGGCGCGTACTGGCGGGGTTCCCGCCGGCCATCCGGATCGGAACGACCGAGCCCTCCGAGGAGCCGGATGGAGACGCCCCCTCCCCGCTCCGGGTCGGCCTGCGACTCGCTCGGCTCGGCCGGCCGTCCGAACGGCTCTATGACCTGGACGAGCTCGAGGACCGTGCCAAGCTCGAGGAGGCGGCGGAGGAGCTTCGCCTTGCCCATGTGGCCTTCACGCGCGCCAGGTGCAGACTGATCCTGAGCGGCACGTACAACCCCGGGAGGGACCCTGCGAGCAGCCTCCTGCCGGGCTCGCCGGTGACCGAGCGGCTGATTCATGGTCTCCACGAGGGACCGCTCGGCGCACTGCTGGCGCTGGAGAAGACCTGGGAGGGCGAGATCGAGGTGCCGGCGCCGGAGCCGCGGCCGGGTCTCGACGCGAGCTTCAACCCGGTGCGAATCGCGGTCTCTATCACCTTCCCGGCCGAGGGTGCGGGGGCCGCGCTGGCACCGAGCGGGATCGCGGAGGCCGCCCCGCAGACACCCACCGAGTCGATTGCGCCTCCCCTCCTCGACCTCGCCGTCGAATCGGTCTCGAGCGCCCGGCTCTCCTACTCGGCGCTGTCGGCGTATGCGGCGTGCGGGTACCGCTTCCTGGTCGAACGGGAGCTCGGACTCGCCGCTCGGCAGCCCGGCGCGGGACTGCCCGCGGCGGCATCGCTCGACGAAGGCGAGGCCGACCCCGGAGACGTGCCGGCACGGGAGGCCCGGTTCGGGTTCGGGAACGCGATCCATGGCCTGCTGGAGTGGAGTGCGCGCAACCGCTGGCGCCACCCGGATGCCGAGCGCATCCGCCGGCATCTTCGAAATACCGGCCTGCCGGGAAGTGACGAGGAGCTCGAGCGCGCGGAGACCGCCCTCGCGGGATGGCTCGAGTCGCCGCTCTGCCGTGAGCTCGGTGGGAGCGGCGTCGGCGTGCGACCGGAGGAGCCCTTCCTGCTGCCGATCGAGGGTGCGGTGATCCGCGGCTCCATCGACCTGCTGGCACGTGATCCGGACCATCCCCCGCTGATCGTCGACTACAAGACCGACCGACTCGATCGCGACCCCGCCGAGTTGATCGATCGCTATTCGGTCCAACGCGACATCTACGCGCTCGCCGCCTCCGGAGGCGGGCCGGTCCGGACCGCCTATGTGTTTCTCGAGCGGCCGCTCGAACCGGTGGAGATGGAATACCGGGAGGCGGACCTCGATCGGGCGCGCGATCACGTGATCGACCTGCTCGAGGGAATCGCCGCTGGGCGCTTCGAGGTCACCAGGAGACCGCACCGGGCGCTCTGCGCGGACTGTCCGGCGCGGGAGCGGCTCTGCAGCCACGACACCGCCGCCCAGATGCGGGAGGACCCTGATCCGCCGATCGAGCCAGCGCGTCAGGAGCCGCCGGTCGAGACCGGGGAGCCGCAGCTAAGCCTGCTGGAGGGCTCGTGAGTGGGGGCCGGCTCGGCCTCTTCGGCTACGGCTCATTGGTGCTCCACGAGAGCGCCTCGATGACCCTCGGCCGCCCGGCCGGCGAGCTCCGACCCGCGCGCCTGCACGACTGGAAGCGGCGCTTCTCCCAGCGCCGGGACAACCTGACGTGCGAGAAGACCTTCGAGCGCACCGGGGGCTGGCGCCCGGAGTGGATCCTCGGCCTCAACGTCGAGAACGGCGACGATGACGCCGGGCCCGTCAACGGAGTCGTGATCGAATTGAGCGAGGCCGAGCTCGACCGTCTCGACATCCGCGAGATCCGCTACGACCGGGTCGACGTCACCGGCTCGGTCGAGGGCGAGGATCTGCCGGAGCGGATCGTCACCTACACGGCGAAGCCGTTCCATTTCGCCCCGGAGCCTCCCGAGGACTCGATCATCCTGGCGACCTACGCCGCTGCGGTTGAGCGGGGATTCCTTGGACTGGGGAAAGCGGAGCTGGACCATTACCTGGCGACGACTCCGTATCCAGTCGAGCGGGTCGAGGCCAAGCTGGTCGTCGACCGGATCCCCACAGGCAATCCCAGGGACTGGTAGGCGAGGTTTGGCGAGTTACCCGTCTATATGACGGGAAAGTCGACAACCGTCGGTCAGGCCCGATGCCAGCGGCGAGCCCATTCCCTGAGCTCGCCCATCACCGGCTCGAGGGAGTGGCCCTTGGCGGTGAGCTCGTAGCTCACCCGGACGCGGGTGCCCGGCTGCACCTCGCGCTGGACGAAGCCGGCCTTCTCGAGCTCCTTGAGCCGGCAAGAGAGCAGGCGGTCGGACATGCCCGGAACGGCCTCCTTGAGCTCGGCGAAGTGGAGGGGCCCATCGGTGAGCGCGTAAAGGATGGCCCCCGCCCAGCGGCGCCCGATCAACTCGACGGCACCGTGGTAGTGCCGACACACTTGTTTTGGCTTGGCCGCCCCCCTGGATGCGCCGACGCCGGACTGCGTTCTCACCTCGTTTCAAGCTTACCGATCGTAAGGGCCGGCCAAACCTGAATCGGGTGGCGCCGTGGGCGCCCTCTCGCCCATTCAGCGAGTGCACGGCCCCGTACCTACGGGCCCGCTGGAATCGCTCAGGGCGCGCTCAACGACGTCATTCGGAACCGCGTAGCCGCCCGGCTTGCCCTGCGTGGTGGCGGCGAACACGGTCCCCATCACCTGGCCGTTTTCGTCGACGATCGGCCCTCCCGAGTTGCCGCTGTGCACCTCTCCGCGGAGCGCGGTCAGCTCGCGGGTGATCGGGCCGCGCCCATAGGAGTCCTGGGTGAACACCGGCCCCGTCGCGCCGATGCGGGCGGGGGTGATCGCGAACGGCCCGTTCTCCGGATAGCCGAGCACGGCGCCCGGCGTGCCGCTCCGCACGTCCGGGGAGAGCGACAGGGTACTCCCCGCCAAGCCGTCCACCCGGAGCAGCGCCAGGTCGTTCTCGGGGTCGTAGTGGACCGGCGTCGCGTCCAGGGAGCCGCTCGAACCGGCCGGCGTGACCGTGGTGTCGCTTTCCCCCGCAACGACGTGCGCGTTGGTGACCACCAGGCCCGGCGCCGCGATCCAGCCCGATCCCTCGACGCCGAGGCCGCAGGCGGTTCCGAGCACCCGGACGACGCCGGCAGTGGCGGCCTGGACGTCCGGGTCGCGAGCGATCTTCGAATCGGGCGCTGCTACGTCCGGGCTCGGCCCCTGGACAGCGACGCGCGGATCGATCCGGTGGAGCGCATTGATCAGGGAGCTCGAAGGGGGAAACGCATTGTTGAGCGCCCGCAGGATCGAGGAGCGCTGCACCGCTGTACGCAGCCCCTGCGCGCCGGGGGCGTTCAGCGCCACGGCCCCGAAGAGCCAGGCGAGGCCGAGCGCGAGCGCCACCAGGAGCACCGCGCCGCCCGAGGACTCGGCGATCGCGATCCCGCGCCGGCGCCCGGCCTGGCCGAGGACGCGTCGCCGGACGGCGATCGCGACTCCCTCCAGCGACACGGCCACGATCCCGCCGATCAGCAGCGCGCCCGCGAGGGCGATGGCCGGCGCGTAGGGAGAGTGCGAGCCGTCGGGCAGGAGCGCGGGGCCGAGGCGGCTGCCGACGAAGGCGCCGATCGCGAAGCCCCCGAGGCTGAGCACGCCCACGATCAGGCCCTGCTGGTACCCCCAGAACGCCATCGCCAGGGCGAAGGCGACGATCACCCAATCGAGGCCGGTCACGGTTTCCCGAATACAAGCGCACGAGCCACTACCTTTGCCGACGTGAATCCGCCCGTGACACGGTCACGGACCCGAGAAGGGGAGGCACCACGGCCTGGGCGTCCGGCTCGGCCCCCGCGCGCCCAGCGCGGGCCGCTCACCGAGCGCCAGCGGCGACTGCGCCGCCGCGCGCTGCCGCTGGCGGTCGTCGCGCTGATCGCCTTCATCTTCGGCGTGATCAGCGCCGCCGGCAGCCCCGAGCAGGACATGGCAGAGCGATTCGTGAAGGACTGGGCAGATCAGGACTACAACTCGATGCACGACGAGCTCTCCGACTCGGCGCAAGCCCAGTACTCGGCGGCCGACCTGCGAAGCGCCTATGCCGACTCGCAGAACGCCTCCACTGCAACCGCGATCGATCCCGGCAGCGCCGACGGCCCGAAGAACGTCAACGGCACGGACGTGGTGGATGTCGGGGTGGGCGTGCGAACCAAGCTGTTCGGCAAGGTCGACGGGACCCTGCGCCTGCCGCTGGACGGCGGCAAGGTCGCCTGGAACCCGAGCCTCACCTTTCCGGGATTGCACACCGGCGAGCGGGTGGGTCGCCGTCTGACGCTGGGACGACGCGCTTCGATTCTCGCCAAGAACGGCACGGCCCTCGCACAGGGACCCACCGACAACCGCAGCTCGCCCCTCGGCTCCGACGCGATCGATGTCGCCGGAGAGACCGGAGCGCCCGACACCGAGGAGCAGGCGAAGCTCCAGGAGGCCGGTTATCCAAGCAACGAGGACACCGGTGTGAGCGGACTCGAACTCGCCTTCAACGACCGCCTCGCGGGCAAGCCGAGCGGGCAGCTGCTGGCGGTCAAGGACGGGACCCCGCTCCCGGACGTTCCGGCGAACACGCCCGGCCGCGTTCTGGCCACAGCGCACGGTGCAACCGGGCAGCCGGTCAGAACCACGATCGACTCCCACCTTCAGTCGACCACCGTGAACGCGCTGGGCGGCCAGTCCGGTGGGGTGGTCGTCCTCAACGCCCGGAACGGAAAAGTGCTCGCCCTGGCCGGGTCAGCCTATTCCGCCCCGCAGCCGCCCGGGTCCACCTTCAAGGTGATCACGACGACCGCTGCCCTCGAGCACCACGACGTGAAGCTCAGCGACACCTTCCCGGTCCTCACGGAGATCAACCCGGATCCGAATGCCGGCGCGCGTGTCGTCCACAACGCCCACGACGAGGCCTGCGGCGGGACCTTCACGATCGCGTTCGCGAAATCGTGCAACAGCGTCTTCGCTCCGCTGGGCGTCAAGGTCGGCGCCGAGAACCTGGTGAAGACGGCCGAGGACTACGGATTCAACCAGCCGGTCACCCTCTACAACGCCTCGGCCACGGCAGCCGCCCAGCCGAACCGGATGACGATCCCGAGCGCCGCCGACCTGAACGCCGAGCCGACGCACACCGATCTCTCCGTCACCGCCTTCGGGCAGGGCAAGGTTCTCGCCACGCCGCTGGGGATGGCGTCCGTCGCGCAAACCGTCGCGAACGGCGGCGTGCGGGACCCGACCCCCATCGTCAAGGACCCGGCGCTGCGGAGCTCCGCCAAACCCGTCCAGGTCACCTCGAAGGCAAACGCCCGGGTGCTCACCGGATTGATGCGCGCGGTCGTCACCGAGGGAACGGGCGTGGCCGCGAACCTCCCCGGGGTCCAGGTCGCGGGCAAGACGGGAACGGCCGAGCTGGGCCCCAAGCCCGGTGAGCCGCCGCCTCCCCCCGGACAGGAGGACACGGCAAAGCAGCTCGTCGACGGCTGGTTCATCGCCTTCGCGCCGGCCAACAAGCCGAAGCTGGCGATCGGGGTCATGCTGATCGACGCGTCCGGAGACGGCGGAACCACCGCGGCGCCGATCGCGCGCGAGATTCTTGGGTCGGCGCTGTGATGGGACGGCTTCGCCGTCCCGCTCTCGCTACACGGCTTCGCCATCAGGTCGCGGCTGCGAGCGGCCGCCCCACACTAAGTCGCCACTTCGGGCTTCGCCCTTCGTTCCAAGGTGGAGCGGCCTGGCAGCCGCTAGGGCATCCCGAACGCCACGCCCACCAGGGCCAGTCCGCCCCCGATCGCAGCGAGCACTCCCCCGACTCCCTCGAGCGCGAGGCCGAGAGGCACGCCGATCAGGGCGAGCGCGGTTCCCCCCGCGATCAGGGCCCACCAGTTGAGGCCGCCGGCGTCGGGCTCGGGGGCGGCGGGCGCGGTGAGGATGGTGCAGAAGATCATCAGGCCCACTCCGACCAGGCCGCCGGCGACTCCGAGGAGCTGGACCAGGACGAGGGCGGCTCCGATGCCGCCGATGACGAGCAGGGCCTGGAGCTGGGTCTTCCTCATGGCGACGGAGGGCTCCCCTCCCTCGAGCCTAGATGTCGAGAGTGATCTCGCCCGTCTCGCCCGCGTAGGTGATCTCCAGCTTCAGCGGCCGGTTCTCGGTGACGCCCTGGTTCATCAGGAAGAGGACGAGGGCCCCCTGTGTCGGGCCGTTGGCAGCGGGGGTGTCCGGCGCGGGGATGTCACCACCGCCGGCGAGGGGGGCGCCGAGCGGCGCCGCGAACGGCGTCGAGCTGGGCACCGCCGGGTACGCGGCACCCGTGGTGTCGACGACGCTCAGCTGGCCGGCAGTCGGGACGCTCACCGCGTGGTCACCCTCGTTGTGCATGGTCAGGAAGACGCCCAGGTAAGCCTTGCTCGGGGGCGGCGGCGGCTGCCCTTGCAGGTAGTCCTTGTCGTCCGGCTGGGCCGGATTGAGAAAGCGGGTCTCCTGCACATTGATCTTCAGGTCCCCGAGCTCGATCGGGACGCCCTCGTCCGCCTCCTTGCCGAGGTTGTTGCCGCAGCCGGCCACGCCCGCAAGGGCGAGGGCGAAGGCGACTGCCAGGGCTCCCTTGCGGCCGGGGCGCATGAGGGCGCGCAGTCTATCCGCAGGCATGACGCCTCCGCCTCGTAGCGTGTCAGGCGGTCGTGGGGATCCGATCGCCGCCCGCGACCTCCGTGCGCGGGGGAACCGCACCCGATTCGATCTGCTCGCGCATCCGCGCGAGGGCCTTCTTCCAGCGCCGCCGCCACCAGCGCGTACGCCCGAGCTCCCGGGCGCGGTCGAACATCGAGGTCGGCGAAGTCCAGAAGGTGAGGGTCAGGTTAGTGGTGGGTCCGCCCTCCAGCTCCCAGACGGCGCGGATGGGCAGGCGATCGAGTCGCCCGCCGCGACCATGCTCGACGATCCGATACGGCCGCTCGGCCTCCGCGATCACGGTCTCCATATAGCGCACACCCGCGGGGGCGTCGACGCGGAAGCGCGCCGCGGCGCCCTGGCCGCTGGCCGGGATTCGCTCGAGGCGATAGTCGCTCGTGAAATGGTCCGTCCAGCTGGGCCTGATCGCGAGATCGCAGATGAAGTCGAAGACGCGCTCTCGCGAGGCGTCGATCGAGGTGCTGAGAGAGATCGGCCCCACAGGCGGGCGATTCTATTGAGGACACGCCCGGAGTCCCTCGCCTCACGCAAAGGAGGGCTGGAAATGATGGACTTTCCGTACCAGGGAGCGCGAAAAACTGGCCAATAAGCAGTACCGGCAGTACTATCGGCTGCACCCCCGATGACTGTGCTTGGACAGAGTGAGGACGACGTCCGCCATGCTGGAGAGCCCGCTGGTGGCGTCGGGTCCTTCATCTGCCAGGGGTGTTACTTCCCAGTCTCCTTCGAGCCGGCAGAATCGATTCCGAGGTGCCCCAACTGCGGCGGCACCGACTTCCGCCGGTCCTCGATGTTCGAGCAGCCCACGCTGAAGAGCATCGCGATCACCCAGCGCTCCGCAGAGCCCGCGGAGTGGCTCGACGAGGTGCGGGATTCGATCGACGAGCCCGGCAAGTACTTGGCGATGTTCTCTGACGGGCGGACGCGCGTGATCGAGCTCTCGAACGGCTGGTCGCGAATCGGCCGGAGCCGCTCGGCGGACATCCGTCTCGACGATCCCACGGTCTCCCGCCGGCACGCGGTCATCGTGCAAACGCCCGAGGGTGAGCTGCGGGTGCTCGACGATCGCTCGATGAACGGCATCCTGGTGAACGGGGAGTCCGTGGACTGGAGCCCGCTCACGGACGGTGACGAGCTGCAGATCGGCCGCTACACGCTGAGCGTCATCGAGAGCGCCGGGACCGCCTAGTCCGGCGCGCCGACAGCCCGAAGCGCTTCGCCCAGGACCGGATCGATCGGAACCGAGTCCTGCATCGACACTGCGGCGAGCACCTCAGCGACGAACGAACGAGGCTGCACCACCAGGCGCAACTGCTGACGGCGGTTTCGCATGCGGGCCGCCGCGTCGAAGATCAGGCTGATCCCGGAGCTGTCTATGTAGATCGTCTCCGTCAGGTCCAGTACGAGCGCCCGGGATCTGTTCGAGACGGCGTCGAGCAGGTGCTGACTCAGGTCCGCGACGTTGGAGGCGTCGATCTCCCCGGCCACTCGGGCCAGCTCGATGTCCCCATCCGATTCGACAGAAAGCCTGGCCAGGTCGGGCATCTCATTCGCCCCCGATGCGTCTGCGCAGCTCCACGGTGGTCCCGTCGTCTCCCGCGTCGACAGCGACATCATCCATGAACTCCTTCATCACCGGGATGCCGCGCCCCCGGTTGTGATCTCTGGGCTCCCGCCACCCCCCGCTGTCTCGAACGGTCACGGTCGCCTCGCCGTCCTCCAGAGCCGCTCCCAGCCGGATCTTCGCGTCGCCCGGTCCGTAGGCATGCTCCACGGCGTTGGCGCATGCCTCCGTCACGGCGATGGCGAAGGCGGCGCAGTCGTCGTCGGTGCCCCCGTGCGCCGATACCCACCGCCGGATCAGGTGCCGGACGATGGCGAGCTGCTCAGCCTCGGCGGGCACGTGGACCTCCATCTGCTCGTACAGGCCGACCGCTCGCACCGCGAGCACGGCCACATCGTCCGGGACGGCGATGCCCTCTGTGAGTCGCTCGATGATCGAGCGGCACTTGAGCTCGGGCTCGTCGGGGGCCGCCGTGGCGGCCTCCACGAGCGCCGACTCGCCCTCCTTCAGGGTGCTCCCGCGGCGCTCGATCAGGCCGTCGGTGTAGAGCAGCAGGGTCTCCCCCGGAGCGAGCGTGATCCGCTGCTCGTCGTAGGTCTCGACCACGCCGGTGCCGAGAGGCGGGCCACCGGCGTCTGACAGGAATGTCCCGCTTCCATCGGCGCGGATCAGCAGTGGGTACGGGTGCCCGGCGCGGGCGAAGTCCACCACCCAGGTATCCAGGTTGACGGTCGCGTAGACCATCGTCGCCATGCGCAGCTGCTGCTGGTCGGAGAAGCGCGAGAGCTTGGCGAGCATCTCCGCCGGGCTCTCGACGTCGAGGGCGTACGCCCGCATCGCGCTGCGCAGCTGCCCCATGTGTATGGCGGCCGCCAGACCATGGCCGGCGACATCCCCGATGGTCAGCCCAAGCCGGCGATGTCCGAGCTCAATCACGTCGTACCAGTCGCCCCCGACGGCGGTCTCCTCCGCCGCAGGCTCGTACCAGGCGGCCATGCTGACGCCTGGGAGCTGCGGAAGCCTGCGCGGCAGGAGGCTGCGCTGCAAGGTCTGCGCGATCTGCCCCTGGACCGCGAGGCGAGAGCGCTCGATCGAGAGCGCGACGCGATCGGCGACCAGCTGAAGTAGCTGCACGTCTCCCTCCTGGAAATCGCGGCGGGTCAGCGTTCCGACGTGGAGCACGCCAACGACCTTCCCCTCGACGATCAGCGGCACACCAAGCAGGGAACGGACGCGCTTCTCCCGCATCAGCGGGTTGACCACCTCGATGGACGAGTCGTCGAGATCGGGAATGACCACGGGCTGGCGCGTTGCCGCCACGCGACCGGCGAATCCGCGTCCGATCGGCAGATGGAAACCGCGCTCGACCTCCTCCTCGAGGCCCTTGGCCGCCCTGGCGGCAAGCGTCCGGCCGTCGTCCTCGACGAGCAGGACGGCCGCCGTATCCGCGTGCAGGATGTCGGTGACGCGCTGCAGCAGCGCGTCGAGCAGATCGTCGAGGTCGAGATAGGCGAGAGCCGCCTCGGTGACCCGCTGGACGTCCTCGAGCCTGGTGGTCGCCTCGTCCGCAGCCACGGGAGGGCTAGATTCGCAGGTCGACTCTTACTCGGTCGAGATGCTTGGGTCCGCCTGGACCTTCTCCGGGATGATCATCAGGAAGCTCTGCCTGGCCTTGGAGGCGAGGCCCTGGACGCGATCGGCCTCCTCGGCCTGGTCGGTGGCCCGCAGCTCCGTCGCGTAGTGGCCGAGAAGGTCCTCGATGTCGAGCTGCCCCTCGGCGTCGAGCTCCTCCAGCGTCACCTTCGCGCCCTCGCCGAGACGGCGCTGGATCGCCTGGCGGTCCAGGCCGAGCTCGTCATTGGTCCTGATGTAGACGCGACCGCCGGTCATGCCGGCGCAGGCCCACGGGCCGATGTCCCCGAGGACGACCGCGCGCCCGGAGGTCATGTACTCGAAGGCGAAGCCCTTGGCGTTGGCGCGGTCTACGACACAGCCTCGCGAGTCGTCGAGCGCATGTTCGGGCTCGCCGGCCAAGACGACATCGGCGCCGGAGAGCCGGATGCAGAAGCGGGAGTCCGCCGAGCCCTGCACGAAGAGCCGGCCGCGCTGCGCGCCGTAGGCGAAGGACTTGCCGACCGAGCCGTTGATACGCTTGCCGTCGGCGTTCTTGCCCTTCAGGATCGAGATCGTTCCGCCCAGCATCGTCTTGCCGACACCGTCCTGAGCGCCGCCCTCGACCCTGCAGGTCACCCCCCACTCGTTGAAGGCGCCGAAGCCCTGCCCGGCGACGGAGCCACCGTTGAAGACGAGCTCCGCAAGCTGGTCGTTCTCGGTCCCCTCCGGGGCGCCGTCGTAGATCCGGGCCCGGGCGATCGCGCCGGAGAGCTCGGTGCCGAGCACGCGGTCGTGCGCGTCGGTGCGACGTGGGAACTCGACGCTCACGCAGGATCCGTCGAAGACCTTGTCGGCCACACCGGCGATCTCGGCGGAGGCCTGCTTCGGCTCCATCCGAATCGGCTTGGCGCGGACCAGGCCGGCCTCGGCGCGGGCCTCGACCAGCGCCTCCTCCTCGACCGGCAGGTCGAGCGGCTCTAGGTCCAGGAACTCCTCCAGCGGCGTGATCAACGGCGCCAGGTCGATCTTCTCCTCGTGGGAGATCTGCTCGAGCAGGTCATAGCGGCCGACCAGGTCCTGGGCCCGGTCGTAGCCGAGCGAGCCGACCACGGCCTTGACCTCCTCGCCCATCGCCTGGAAGAAGCGGGCGCAGCTCTCCGCGGCGTCGGCACCGGGAGGGGTGAACTTCTTGAGCCCGTGCTCCTGAGCCTGCTCGACGGTCTCGATCTGCGTGGCGATCCCGACGTGGCAGGTGTCGAGCTGGCAACCACGGCAGATCGTGCAGCCCAGCGAGACCATCGCCAGGGTGCCGAACGCGACCCGGTTCGCCCCCATGCAGTGGAGCTTCACGATGTCGTGGGCGTGGCGATAGCCGCCGTCGGCCCAGATCTCGACGCGGTTGCGGATGCCGGCCTCCATCAGGGCGCGGTGCACAGAGCGGGTGCCGATGTCCGAGGGCAGGCCGACATGCCGGAGAGCGTGCTGGCGCGCTGCGCCGGTGCCGCCCTCGAATCCGCTCAGCGTGATGATGTCGGCACCGGCCTTGGCGATGCCGAGGCCGATCGTCCCCACATTGGGGACCACCGGGACCTTGACCGAGACGCGCAGGTCGGGATTGACGGTCTTGAGCTCGTCGATCAGCTCCGCGAGGTCCTCGATCGAGTAGAGGTCGTGGTTGTTGGAGGGAGAGATCAGATCGGTCCCCGGGGTAGCGTTCCGGGCGGAGGCGACCTTCTCGGAGACCTTCTTGCCGGGCAGGTGCCCACCCTCGCCGGGCTTGGCGCCCTGGCCGATCTTGATCTCGGCGACGTAGGAGGAGTTGAGCATCTCGGCCGAGACGCCGAAGCGGCCCGAGGCGACCTGCTGCCCGCGCCATTTACGGAAGCGGCCGTACATGTCCGGGATCTCCCCACCTTCCCCGTTGATGCAGAGGATGTTGATCGCCTTCGCCGCCTCGGCGTAGGCGCGGAAGGCCGGCTCGGACTGGGAGCCGAAGCTCATCGAGCTGATCACGACCGGGTAGTCGTGATGGCCGACCGAGGCGTCGACCTGCGACGGATCAACCGGCTCGCGGTCGGGCTCCTTGCGAAGGCCCATGATGTGGCGCATCGAGATCGGGCTCTGCGCCTCGAGCTCGCGGACCTTCTGCGAGTACTCCTCGAAGGTGCCGGACCCATTGGCCGTGGCGATCGCGGCCTTGTAGACCTTGGGGTAGAAGCGGAAGGTCTTCGCCGGCTTTGCCTCCTCGTCGCCGGTGAGGACCTTGTGGCGCTCGTCGGTGTCGCAGTCGAGCTGGGCGAACCCCGTTCCGGCCCGCTCCGATGCGGCGAACGCCTCGGTGTGGAAGATCTCCGCGAGCTCGGGCTTGATGCCGATCGAGGAGAACTGGCGCGCATAGCCGCGGACCTCGTGGATACCGATGGTGGAGATCACCTTCTCGATGCCCTTGCGGAGAGCGGCGCAGAGGTTGGCGACGTCGTTCTCGTAGTCATCGACGCAGATCACCTCGACCATCACGTACGGGCAGACGCCGTTGGCCCCCAGCCCCAGGGCGAGCATCACGTCGTGGACGTTGCGGATCGCGGCCGACCGGAGGATCAGTGAGCAGCGGCGGCGGAGGTTCACCTCGCCCGGCCCGACCTGGAACTGCTTGAGAGCCTGATCGATCGCCGACGCGGCCAGATGCGGATCGACGTAGCGCCGCTCGCCGTCGTAGACCGTCCGGTCGGTGAGGACGAGCAGCTCGGCGCCCTCGGTGACCGCCTTGACGGCCTCCTGACGCAGGCGCTCGATCGCGCCCTGCGTGGTCTCCGACTCGAGCAGGGCGATGTCGATCGCCTTGGCACGGCTGCCGAATGCCTCCCAGAGGTCCTCGAGCACGTAGGTCCCCTGCTCGTTGGCGATCCGCCGGTAGGAGCTGTGCGGGAGAGGCGCCAGGTCGTGGTGCCCGCCGAGGATCACCGGGAAATCGGTCTCGATCGTCAGGCTGTCGTCCGACGGGTCCGTCAGCGCCGGGCGCCGGCCGAACACGGCGCGGGTCGAGAAATGCTCGATCTCCCGCTCGCGGTCGATCGCGGGGTTGGTGACCACGGCGACCGTCTCCTTGAAGTAGTCGGCCAGGTTCTGGCGCTCCGGTGAAAGCGCTGCCAGCGGGCCGTCATAGCCCAGAGAACCGATCGGCTCCGCCCCGTTGTCAGCCATCTGCTGGACGAGCTTCACGTCGTCGCGCTGCCAGCCGAAGCCGGCGAGCACTCGATCCTCGACCTGCACGGGATCCTCGGGGCCGGCATCGGTGTAACCCGGGATCTCGGGGCCCTCGAGCGGGCCGCCGGTCTCGAGCGCGCGCTCATATGGCGCGACCTGCTCCGAGTCCGTGCGCTTCAGCCATCTCTCGCGAACCCGCCGCAACATCTCCGCGTGCGGGTGGAGGGTCGAGCGCTTGCGGTCACGATCGATCAGGACGAGGAACTTCTCGCCCGGCGCCATCGGCTTCGGCTCCGAGACCATCTCGTCCACCGAGACGACACCGGGCTCCGAGCTGAAGACGAAGTCGCGGCCCGTCTCGAGCTGCCAGAGCGGGCGCAGGCCCATCGCGTCGGCCGAGAACACGCACTCGTCCTGGTGGCGCGCGATCAAGGCGACCGGGCCCTGCGCGAACGGACCCATCGTCTGGCGCAGGTACATGTAGAAGGAGTGGAGCTCCTCCGGCAGCCCCGCGATCTCGGCGACGATCGGCGGCACCACCATCTCCATCGCCTCGGCGAGCGTGAGGCCGTGACGCCGCACCAGCGTCTCGATCGCCCGGTCCAGGTCCTGCGAGTCCGAGTTGCCCTCGCCGATCGGCACGTTCAGCATCCGGGCCTCCTGGCGGAGCTGCTCGATCGTGTTGATCTCGCCGTTGTGGCCGAGGACGCCGAACGGCTGGACCCGGGTGAACGAGGGCCAGGTGTTGGTCGAGTAGCGGTTATGGCCGAAGGCACCGATCGTCTCCATCCGCTCGTCGGAGAGATCGGCGTAATAGGAGCCGAGCACCTTCGGGTTGCCCATCACCTTGTAGACGGCGGTCCCGCCCGAGAACGAGGCCACGTGGACCCCGAGCTTCTCCTCGAGGGCGACCTTCAGGTTGAAGAGGGCGCGGTCGGCGTCGGTGGCCTCGGGGACCAGGCCCGCGAACTGCCAGAACTGCGGCTCCTCCTCGCGAGCCGTCGGGCCGAGGGCGGCCGAGTCGACCGCGCCGATCCGCTCGGCCAGGATCCGGAAGCCGGCCTTGCCGAGCAGCTCGCGGGCGCCATGGCGGACCTTCTCCAGGTTCTGCGAGCGTTCGACGAAGACGTGTGCGACCGCGAAGGCATCGTCGAGGGCCAGCGACGGGTTGTGGCCGCCCTGCCGGACCTCCTCGGCCCAGATCTTGGTCGGGATGTCGACCAGCAGGCCGCAGCCGTCTCCCTCGCCGTCGACATTGCCGGCGCGATGGAGCATCTTCTGGAGCGAGGTGAGCGCGAGCGTGATGGGCTCGTGGCTCGGTGTCGCATCGCGACGGACCGACGCATAGATCGCGCAGGCGTCCTTGTCCTCGACGCTCGGGGGAGAGACGAGAGGCCGATACGCGCGCTCGGGGGAGAAGCGCTGCGGCTCTGGGGACGAGTTCCTCAATTTGGCTCCGGTTCCGCGCCTTCTTCGAGAGGGCGCGCGACGGGGGACCGACGGAGTCGAGGATTATAGGCAGGGCACCACTCGGCCCCAATGCAGCGGTGACGCGACCCCGCTTCGCTTTCTCCGCAATTTGCGCAAGCGCTTCCCGCCTGCCGCAGCGCTACTTTCAGTCCGTTGAGCGGTTCTATATAGGTGTTTAGCGAACGCTCACAAACCGTGCTACAACTACACCAAGGGGAGCAACAAGCCGGGGATTGATGGAGAAGCATGACTAAGCAGACGAAGCAGGACCGGGAGGGGCAGGCAGTCGGGGAACCGTCCAGCCCGGGCTCGGAGACCGAGCGTTTCCAGGCGGTCGTGGACGTGCGGCACAACGAGGCGGTGACCGGCGAGTCCGGTGTCCCCGCCAACCAGCGGGACCACGAGCTGCGCCGCCAGATGCGCTCGCTCGAAGAGTTCTCCTGAGCCGAAGCCGACCGCGAGCCGAGCTAGTCCGCGGCCTCGCCGCTGAGAGCTTCGCGGGCGGCCCTCACCCGCAGCTCCTCGACCCGGTTGCGCTGGTCCTCCGCGCGGGTCGCGAGCGCGGTGTAGTCGAGGTCCGGGACCCCCGAGTCGTGGTCGAGCGTCTCAAGCGAACGCCAGAGCTCAAGCTTGCCCGTGATCCCGATGGTGAGGCCCTCCAGCTCGAGCACCCGGCTGAGCGGCGAGTAGCCGACCAGCCGGCCGTTCGGCTTGAGGCGGGTCGCCAGCTCGGTCAGGCGCGCCATGAACAGCCGGGTCTGCTTCCGCCGGACGTCCGCGCGGTCCATCACCTCGCGCAGGGTCGCCTTGTCCTCCTCGATCTCGCGTGAGATTGCGGCGACCTTGGTGCCGTAGTCATTGCCCTCGTTCTCCCGGGCGATCCGTTTGGCCAGGTTTGCTCCGACCACCGAACCCGCCAGGTGGTCGTTCAGGTAAATGGCGAGCATCTTCCGGTCCATGGCCCAGGGCCTTCCCGGTGCGAGAGGGCACAAACTCCGGTTAGCCGCTCGCCCGCTCGTGCCCGTGCCCGTGCTCGTGCGCCGCGCCGCCGGCCTTGCCGTGCACGTGGGGATGCGAATGAACGTAGCCGCCGTGGCTGTGTTCATGTTCGTGCCTGTCGCCCTTGGATCCCCTCGAAGGCGCTTCCTCGCCGCCGATCTCGCGCCGGCAGCTCGGACAGAGCCCGAGGATCGGGAAGTGGGTGAATCGAGCCTCGTAGCCGAAGCGCCGGCGGATGGACCGCCTGATCGAGTCGAGCTCGCCGGGCTCGACGCTGGTCACCCGGCCGCAGCACTCGCAGGCCAGGTACTCCCGATCCACCTGACCGACCAGCGCGTAGAGACCCGGGCCGTGGCCGATGTGGACGTGGCGGACCAGCCCGAGCTCCTCGAGCTGAGACAGGTTGCGGTGCACGGAGGCCGAGTCCAAGGGCGTGCTCTTGCCTCCGACCGCCTGCGCCAGGTAGTCCGCCGAGGCGGGCCCGTCCGCCGCGAACAGCGCCTCGAGCACCATCCGCCTCGCCGCGGTGACCCGATGGCCGCTCTCGCGGAGCGCGCGAAGAGCATCCTCCAGGTCCTCGACCTCGACCGGCTGTGTGAAAGGAGAGCGTCCCACCGCCGTCCTATCCCGTGGTAGAGCGCAGGTTCGCCGACCACTTCCGCTCGATGTCGCCAAAGCGCCAGACCGCGAGTGCGACGCCCCAGGTGAGCACGAAGAGCCCGACGATCGCGTAGCCCACCAGGTTGAGGTCCAGGTTCGAAACGAAGTCCCAGGGCTCCCCCGTGAGGCTCAACTTCTCAGCCAGCACCGACATCAGCTCGATCGTCCCAATCAGCAGCGCGACGGCCACGGAGAGGCCCGTCACGGTCATGTTGTAATAGATCTTCCGAATCGGCTGGGAGAAGGCCCAGCCGTAGGCGAAGTTCATGAAGGCGCCGTCGATCGTGTCGAAGAGGGTCATGCCGGCCGCGAAGAGAATCGGCAGGCAGATGATCGCGTAGAAGGGGAGGCCGCTGGCGGCCGCACCCCCCGCGATGAAGAGCAGCGCCACCTCCGTCGCGGTATCGAAGCCGAGTCCGAAGAGGCAGCCGAGCGGGTACATCTGCCAGGGCTTCGTGATCGCCCTCGTCGCGCGGCCGTAGAAGCGGTTCATGAATCCGCGCGAGTCGAGCTGCTGCTCCAGCTCTCGTTCGTCGAAGAAGCCATCGCGCATCCGCCGGAAGATCCCGAAGATGCTGACCAGGAGGATCAGGTTGAGGATGCCGATGGCGAGCAGGAAGGAGCCGGAGACCGCCGGACCGATCAGCCCGGTCGCCTGGTGAAGTGAGGAGCCGTCGTTCTCTGCCGCGCCGCTCAGTCCGCGAACCCCAAGCGTCACCAGGACCCCGAGCGCGAAGACGATGGTCGAGTGCCCCAACGCGAAGAAGAAGCCCACGCTGAGCGGCCGCTGGCCATCGCTCATCAGCTTCCTGGTGGTGTTGTCGATCGCGCCGATGTGGTCGGCATCGAAGGCATGCCGCAGCCCGAGCGTGTATGCGGTCACGCCGATGCCCAGGCCGAAGACTCCACTCGAGCCGAGGCTGTACTCGTGCGGAACCACGAGGGCGATCAGGATGAAGAAGCCGGCCACCGTCAGCCCCACGATCGCTGCGCCCATCAGCGCGACCGTGCGCCATTCGCGTGGACTGAGCGTGTCCCTGACCCGGGCCCACCGCATGCCCGGACCCTATTACGGCCATCCTGCAATTGCAATTGAATTGCGATTAGCCCCATTGACACCGGGAGTAACTTGGGTTGGTGCCCACTCGGCTGGTCTTTCGATGCGAGCACTGCGGTGTGCGGGCCGAGGGCGCAACGGAGCGGGCTTTGGAGGCCCAGCTCCAGGAGTTTCTCTTCGGCGAGTACCTCGACGTCGAGCCGGGGCACTGGCTGCACTGGACCGGCAATGGGATCTACGGCCGGGCGCTGTACGCGTGCGGCGAGCATCGCGGGGAGTTGAAGGCCGCCCTGAGAGAGAGCTACGGAACCCTGGGATGGCATCCCTGGGCGATGGGTCCGCATCCGGTCAAATACCGGCGCGGCCGGGTCGCCGCGCGGCGTGCCCTCGGGCCCGGGCGACCCTCACGCTGGAGCCCGCTGGCCTGAGCGGCTGACCCGCTGCGCACCCGCGGCCGCCACCGCGGCCTGGCCGAAGGACACTCCACCGTCGTTCGGCGGGAGGAGCCTGGGCACGAGGACGCGCATGCCGGCCCCCTCGAGCGCCTCGGCGGTCCGCTCCAGCAGCAGGCGGTTCTGAAAGACCCCTCCGGAGAGCACGGCCAGCTCGATGCCCTCGGCGCGGCCGTGCTCGGCGCAGGCCCGGGCGACGCCCTCGGCCACCGCGTTGTGGAACTTCGCGGCCACGTCCGCCACCGGAACGCCCGCGCCGAGGTCGGCCAGGATCGCCAGCACCGTCTCCCTCGCGTCGAGCAGCTCAGTCCCCGGGAGCGGATAGGACTCACGGACGGCTGGGTCCGCGGCCGCCTCCAGCTCCACCGCCGCCTGCCCTTCGTAATTGACCTCCGCTCGGATCCCACAGAGCGCTGCCACCGCGTCGAACAACCGTCCGGCGCTGCTGGTGACCGGCGAGGCGAGCCCGCTGTCCGCGAGCTCGGCCACCTTGGACCAGTCCTCTTCGGAGACCTGCTCGGCGAGCAGCGGTGGCAGGGGCGGCTCGCTGCCGAGCGTCTCCAGCAGCCAGGAGCACGCCATCCTCCAGGGCTGCATGATCGCCCGCTCCCCTCCGGGCATCCGGACCGGGTGCAGATGTCCGGCGCGCTCGAAGCCAGCCGGATCCCCCACCAGGAGCTCCCCTCCCCACACCGTCCCGTCCGCGCCGTACCCGGTGCCGTCGAAGATCGCCCCGACCGCCCGACCGGGCTCGCCGTGCTCCGCCAGACAGGCGGCGAGGTGAGCGTGGTGGTGCTGGACGCCCACCGTCTCAACGTCCTCACGCTCGAGGGCGTACTTGGTGGAGAGGTACTCCGGGTGCAGATCGTGAGCGACGAGCTCCGGCTCCACCGCGAAGAGCTCCTCGAAGTGCTCGACCCCCTGCGTGAAGGAACGGAGGGTCTCGTAGTTCTTCAGGTCGCCGATGTGGTGGCCGATCCAGGCCCGCTCGCCCTTGGCGAGGCAGAAGGTGCTCTTGAGCTCGGCGCCGCAGGCCAGGATCGGTCTGCCGGCGGACAGGGGCAGAGCGCGCGGAACGTAGCCGCGTGAGCGGCGCAGGAACAATGGACGGTCGGCGACGACCCGCACGACCGAGTCGTCCGTCCGCGTCTCGATCGGCCGGTCGTGGACCAGGAACACATCCGCAATTCCGGCGAGCCGGCCCAGAGCGTCATCGTCCCGGTAGGCGATGGGCTCGTCCGAGACGTTGGCGCTGGTCATCACCAGCACAGCGCCCGAGTCATCGAGCAGCAGGCGGTGGAGCGGTGAGTAGGGCAGCATCACGCCGAGCTCCCGCGAGGAGGGGGCGACGGAGGGTGCGACAGGGGCATCCGGGCGGCGCGGCGCCAGCACGATGGGGCGCTCGCGCGAGGTCAGGAGTGCCCCGGCGGCGTCGTCGAGCTCGACCAGGTTCAGGGCGGCCTCGGCCGAGGGCGCCATCAGGGCGAAGGGCCTGTCCTCGCGGTGCTTGCGGGCGCGGAGCTCGGCCACCACCGACTCGTCGTCCGCCCGGCAGGCGAGGTGATAGCCGCCGAGCCCCTTGACCGCGACGATCCTGCCCTCGGCCAACGCCAGGACCGCCGTCTCGAGCGAGCCCTCGTTTCCCTCGGCGAGCGACCGGCCGGCACGGTCGACGAGGCGCAGGGACGGGCCGCAGTCCGGGCATGCATTGGGCTGAGCGTGGAAGCGCCGGTCGAGCGGGTCCTCGTACTCCGCCCGGCAGCGAGCGCACATCTCGAACGACGCCATCGTCGTCAGTGGGCGGTCGTACGGAACGCCGCGGACAATCGTGAAGCGAGGTCCGCAGTTGGTGCAGTTGGTGAACGGGTAACGGTGGCGGCGATCCTTCGGGTCGAAGACCTCGGCCAGACAGTCGTCGCAGGTGGCCACGTCCGCGGACACGGCCGCCTCGGCCTCGCCGCCGTCCGCGCTCTCGGTGATCCGGAAGTCCGTCTCTCCGACGACCGCCATGGGCTCGTCGCCGATCCGCTCGACGATCGCCAGCGGAGGAGCCTCGGCGTGGAGCCGCCCGAGCATCGCCTCCAGCGCCGCCCTCTCCCCCTCCGCCTCGATCAGCACGCCGCGCGAGTCGTTCAGGACCCAGCCGCCGAGACCAAGCTCGGTCGCGAGGCGGTACACGAACGGGCGGAAGCCGACGCCCTGGACCGTTCCCTCGACCCGCACGCGCAGCCGCTGCCGGGCGCCGACGCTCATCCCAGCTCGATCAACTCACGCAGCGCGTGGTAGGCGCTCGCCTGGGCCTCCTGGATACGCGGGATGTGCTGGGACGGCGAGACGATGACGTGATCGGCGAGACCCTCGTCCGCGACCCGTCCGCCGTCGTAGCCGACGAAGGCGATCGTCACGAGCTTGCGCTTCCTCGCCTCGCCGAGAGCCTCGATCAGGTTGACGGAGTTGCCGCTCGTGGAGATCGCGATGGCCGCATCGCCCTCATGCCCGTACGCGATCACCTGGCGAAGGAAGATCGCCTCCACCCCGATGTCGTTCGCGATCGCGGTGAGGATCGACGGATCCTCGGTCAGGTCGATGGCGGGACGCGCGGGCCAGCCCTGGGGCGGGGCGCGGAGATCGGCCACGAAGTCCATCGAGTCGGTGGCCGATC
Source organism: uncultured Solirubrobacterales bacterium (assembly GCA_963763955.1). Lineage (GTDB taxonomy): Bacteria > Actinomycetota > Thermoleophilia > Solirubrobacterales > 70-9 > DASUPK01. Next base: position 113,057 of record CAVXQP010000024.1, read on the forward strand.
CGCCGTTGCCGAAGACGAGTGCCTTGCCGCCTCGGTCGAAGATCGACCTCAGTGCGGCTGCGGCCTCGAGCAGTACCTCCCGCGACCCGGTGATGGTCCGCTCCCTCAGGTCACCGACCTCCTCAGCCTTCATCACGACATTCGAGCGGACGTCCTCGATCACGTCCTCAAGGCCGGTCTCGCCCTCCGAGAGGAACGGATAGAGAAAGCTGGACGCCCCGGTGTCATGGACCGGGCCGGCCTCCCGGCCCTCGAGCAGGCCGCGGTGCTCGAAGAAGACGTGGACCAGCTCCCAGAGCACGTGGTAGAGCGTCTCCGCCAGCTCCTGGCGGACGAACGGATCCTCGCTGGGCGGCTCGAATTCCCACTCGGCCCCGCAGCTGGAGAAGGCGATCGTCTGGCAGCCGCGCTCCCTTGCCAGGGCGAGCGCCTCGATCGTCTCGGCCGCATCCGGCTCATCGGTGCCGAAGGCGATCGCGATGTCGTCCGGCTCGGCGATCAGGTCGGCCTGCATGGTCAGGGATCCGCCCTCGCGGGAGAGGCCGATCGCGGGCAGCGCTCGCTTGCCGACGATCACCGGGTGGACGAACTCGACCGCGACGTGGCGGACGTCGGACCGGGCCGCCGGGGAGAAGCCGAGCGCGACCAGCCGCCCGCCGCGGGCGAACCGCTCGGCCATCCGGTGACAGCACCGCGCCACGTCCTCGGCCCTCGCCTCGAAGAAGGCGCCATTGGCCTCGGTCCTCTCCGCAAGCAGGGAATCCAGCCGCCCTGCTGCCGCAACGGTCAAACCGCGGCGGCCTCCCTCGCCGCCACCGCGGACAGCCAGTCCCCGAACGCCTCGGTGCCCTCCCCGGTCCGCGCGCTGCACTCGATCACCTCGGCGCCGGGATTCACTGACTCGAGGTTGTGCCGCAGCTTCTCCAGGTCGTACTCCAAATGTGGCAGCAGATCGATCTTGTTGACCACCACCAGCTCGCAGGCCCGGAACATCAGCGGGTACTTGAGCGGCTTGTCCTCGCCTTCAGCGACGGAGCAGATCATCGCCCGGGCGTCCTCCCCCACACGGAACTCCGCGGGGCAGACCAGGTTGCCCACGTTCTCGATCACGAGCAGATCGATGTCGTCGAGCTCGAAGCCCGGCAGCGCCGAGCGCACCATGTTCGCGTCGAGGTGGCACTCACCGCCGAATCCGGCGTCGGTGTTGAGCTGCACCACCGGGACGTGCAGATGGGCTATCCGGTCGGCGTCCATCGACCCCTGGACGTCGCCCTCGAGCACGCCGACGCGCGCGTCGAGGGCCGGGATCGCCGCCTCCAGCAGCGTCGTCTTCCCCGCCCCCGGGGCCGACATCAGGTTGACCACCCGCACGCCGGCGTGATCGAAGTCGTGCCGGTTCGCCTCCGCGATCGTCGTGTTGGCGTCCAGCGCGTCCTCTGCGACCTTCACCTTGGTGCGATGCATCCCGCCTCCTCCTGATCGATTTCAGTCTCCTCGGTCACCTCGATCGAGTCGACCTCGAACTCGGTGCCGGCGACGACCTCGACCTCCGTATCGGCGCACGAGCGGCAGCGGAAGTCGGGCTCGTAGAGCTCCCACTCCTCGCCGCATGAGCGACAGCGCACGCGCGCCTCGATGATCTCCTGCTCCAGGGTCGCGCCCTGGCAGACCGTGTCTCGCGAGCAGATCCCGAAGTAGAACTCGAGGGATTGCGGGACAACCTGGCGGAGCGTGCCGATGCGCATATCAACCGAGGTGACGCGCCGGCCCTCGGCGTGCTTCACGACGGTCTCGACTATCCCGGTAGCCAGTGAGAGCTCGTGCATGACTAGCCCTCATAGGCCGCGTCGGACTGCAGCTTGTTGAGTTGGTCCAGCACCACGGCCGCGGCGCGGTCGACGGCGCCCCTGACCGGCTCGGAGAGCTCGAGGGCGACGGTGTCGACGTCGGCGGGCTCACAGCCCACGACGACCACCTTGCCCGGCCAGCCGTGCACCGACTTGACGAAGCGCAGGACGGTCCCCGGATCCATGCCGTGCGGGCTGATCGCCTCGCCATCCTCGATCGGCTTGAAATCGGCGGGATCCGGCTCGATCACGTAGACGTCCCCCGGCTCCCCGCCCTGCCGGCTCACGTCGACCAGGACCATCGCGTGATAGCCGCGCATCACTTCGTAGGCGAGGTCGAGGCCGCCCGAACCGAAGTCCTGGACCTGCACGCCGGGAGGCACTCCCATCTCGAGCAGGCGGGTGACGACGTGGCCGCCAAACCCATCGTCGCCGAGCCAGGCGTTGCCGACCCCGGCGACGAGGATCTGCTTCTCCATCTCCGGGAGCTCCGGCTCCGTGAGACTCGCCACGTCGGGCATCTCGGGGAGATTTTCCTTCTGCCCGCTCATCTCGACACCGGCTCGACCTCGTCGGCGAAGAAGAACAGGAATCGTCCCGTCTCGCGCAGCAGGTCCTGGCCGGGATCGTCGTCCACCGTGACCCCCAGGTAGACGCGCTCGTCGTAGCCGCGGTAGATGCGCTCGACGGTCGCTGTGCGGCCGTGGAGGATCTTGTCGTAGACGTCGCCCTCCGTCCCGGGACGCAGGACGATCTTGTCACCGAGCCTGACGGTCGTCCCCGCAGCGGCGATCTCCCTCTCCCCCTGGATCTCGTCGAGTCCGGGCGGTGGCGAGGGCGGGCGGCCATTGGATTCCCCCCGCTGCTCCTCCCCGGGCTCGGTGTAGGTGAGGCGACCGTGAAGGCCCATGATCTCCTCGCCGGTGGTCGACTCGGCCCGCTCGATCATCTCCCGGACGGCCGGATCCTGCCCGGCGATCTGCTCGCGCTCGTCGTCGGAGAGGGCGTGGACGTGGAGCAACAGCGCCTCCTCGATCTCCGTGTTGTCGAAGAGGTTGCCGAGGCTCTCCGGGGCCAGCTCGGGGTGGTCCGGCAGCACGATCGCCGCTCCGAGAACCGCCCTGTCCTCCTCGCCCAGCAGCACGGGAAAGGTGTTGACGGGCCGGCTGGCGAGCGACGCCTCCCCCTCCGGCCCCTCCCGCTCGAGCGGGGAGACGAAGCGTCCGCCCTCGACCTCGAGCAGCGGGTGGGTGGAGATCAGGCTGTGGCGAAGGGCCTCGCCGCGGGAGACCTCGGTCGGGTCCCATGAGATCGCGGTCTCGTTGTGGACGCAGAGGCGGACCCTGGCGAGCGTCGGCGAGAGCGGCTCGGCCCGCATCGCGACGCGACCGCCGAGCTCGCCGCCGTCGTCGAGCTGGAAGCCGAAGGTCTCGCGAATCGGCTCCCTGGCCAGCTCTGCGAGGGTCACCGGGCCGAGCTCGAGCGAGCGCTCGGCAGCCTCGTACCTCTCGCCAGTGGCCTGGAGGAACAGAGCTGTTCCGCTGAGCAGCGCGTCCGGCCCCCCCTGGAGAACCGCCTCGAGGCGAAGCATCGAGAACGCGGCCGGCTGCGCTTCCGCGTAGTCCGGCGGGTAGACGATCCCGAAGGGCGTCGGCGTCGCGTTCTTCACGCCCGGGGTGTATGGATAGAGGGCGTAGCCCTCGTAGAGCAGGGAGCGGACCAGCTCCTCGATGGCCCTATTCATCGAAGCTCTCCCTGGCGAGCAGCTCCGTGACCGCGGCGTCGAATGTAGGCGCCCCCAGCCTCGCCTTGAGCCTCTGCAGCGCATCAAGAGTGTCCCGGTGGACGGGCACCCAACCGCGGTATGGGTAGTAGGAGTCGATCATCTCTTTCCAGACCGAGACCGGCATCGCGAACTCAGCCGTCGTGTCCCAGGGCATCTGCACGATCTGCAGCCGACCGCCCTCGGCCGCGTAGTAGACGCCGCCGTTGAAGTGGAACGCGAGCGGTATCTCGCCACCGTTCACCGAGTGGAAGTACTTCGCCGCCGCGAGCTCGACGTCGTAGTTGCAGAGCACCTCGATCTGCGTGCTGGTGGCCCCGGTGAACGCGGGGAGCAGCAGGCTCTCGCTCGTCCAGTGCATTCGCTGCGCCGTCGTGCTCCAGCGATGCGGATCTCCGAAGAGCTCTGTGAGCTTCGCGCGCTCGCCTGCACCGTAGCTGCGCTTCGCCGGCTCGATCTGGATCTGAACGCTGAGCCCGGCCATGAAGATCTCGCGGCCCGACGGGTCGTCGACGCTGAGGGTGAAGGCGAGCGTGGGAGCGGCGGCGTGAGGGATCGCCTCGACGCCTGTGACCGCGAGCTGCAGCCCTGGCTCGCCTGGGCGCCTCGAGGTCTCCGGCTCCCCCCGCCCCGCCGTGTCGGCTTCCACCTCCGGCGGCCGGGGATGCGGTGCTCCTCTGCTCTGAATCTCCTCGACCGGCTCTTTCATGTCCTCTCTCCCGAGCGCTGCCTGAGGCGCTCGAAGAAGGTCGGCACGGCTCGCTCGATCGCATCCCCTCCCGAGATTCCCTCCCAGGTGACCTTGATCGCGCCGACCAGGCCGTAGCACTCGTCGATCGGCGCAATCACGTAGGCGTGCTGCTCCGACATCCGGTTGACGACCAGCGCCTCAGCGTCGGGCTCGAGCGAATCGAGCTCCGGATTGAGCGCGCGCAGATCCTCCCAGGCCTCGAGCTTGAGCTCGGACTCCGTCGCCCCAGCGGGGCTCGGGTACATCGCGACCATCCCCCCGACAGAGCTGCTGCGCATGAAGAAGGCCAGCCCGATCGGAACCTCGAGCCTCGCCCAGAGCTCGTCGGGAAGCTCGAAGTCCTCGAGCCAGACGACCCGGCTGCCGGTCGGCCGGAGCTCGGGATCGCCCGAGCGCTGTGCCCAGCAGGTGGCGCAGGCGCAGAGGATCCGCCGGTCTCCGAGGTGCAGCATGTGCTCATGCTCGGCCGGGATCCCGACGCCGCATAGATCGCAGCGTTCCGCCGCAACACGCCCCCCGTCATCCGGCGCGCCGCTAACGTCTGGCCGAGCTGGTCCACCACGGAGGCTGCGTAGGCCGGTGATCATCTTGGTCCGCCTCCGGGCCGCCACCGCGTCCTCGATGGCTCGTCCGTTCCCGCTCATCGCGCGAGCGCCACCCGCACCCCATCCGCCTCCGAGGCGAGCAGCGGGACCGGGCCGAGGTGGAGCTTCTCGTCGTCGAGGGAACGGCCCGCTCGCGGCAGGAAGTAGCGGCGATCACAGGTCGGGCAGGTCAGCATGCCTTCATCGAGCTTCGCGTCCGCGATCGACCCCTCGCAGCTAGGGCATGAGTCGAGGTAGGCGAGCAGCGAGCCCTCGACCTTGGCCACCACGATCGGCGTGCCATCGACCTCGATCCTGGTCAGCTCGTCCTCCGCCAGGCCGTCCACCTGGCCGTTCAGGTCGCGCCATCCCGAAGCGCCTGCGGGAGCCGGGATGCCCGCCGAGCCGTTCGACCCGCCGGCCTGCACCACAGGCAGCGGCGTGCCGGTCACCTCGACCGGATCGAGCAGGTCCTGCTCGATCCCCTCGACCTCGATGCCGAGCAGGTCGGGAGCCGCCTCCTCCAGCGCCGTCTTGATCGCCAGCTCCAGGGTGGACGAAGAGGCTGGGCAGCCGTCGCAGCTTCCCTCGAGGCGAAGCCGGACGACGCCGTCCTCGAGCGAAACCAGCTCCACGTTGCCGCCGTGCGACTCCATGTACGGACGGACGTCGTCGAGTGCTTCGGTGACCCGCTCCTCGATCGGGACCGGATAGAGGTCGTGAATCAAAAGCAGGCTCGCGACCACCCCGTCGTCGACGAGCTGCTGCTTGACCTCGCCCGCGCTCTCGTCCTCATTGAGGATCTCGACGATCCTGGTCAGGCCCAGCCCGTACATGTCGATCACAGCGGACATCAGGTCCTCCGCGGCTCGGCGGGCCGCTGGATCCGGAAGATCCTCGACCCGCGCGGTCAGCTCCTCCACCCTCTGGATGAGGGCCTCGGGGCTGACCGCTTCGGGTCTCTCGGCGGACATTCCTCGGCCTCCGTCGCCGGGCTACGACAGGCCGGTCGGCGTATGGGTGACCTTTCGGACCTGACCCCCCCGCTGGTCGTACATGTGGACGCCGCACGGCAGGCACGGGTCGAAGCTCCGCACCGCCCGCATGATGTCCACGCCCTTGAACTTCTCCGGGCCGTTCTCCTCGAAGATCGGCGTGTTCTGCACCGCATCCTCGTAGGGGCCGGGAGTCCCATGGGTGTCGCGCGGGTTGCTGTTCCATGGAGTTGGCGGGTACGGCTGGTAGTTCGCCACCTTGCCGTCCCGGATCACCATGTGGTGCGAGAGCACTCCCCGGGCCGCCTCGCAGAACCCGACCGAGATCGCCTCCTGCGGGACCTTGAAGTCGTTCCACGACTTCGTCCGGCCAGCCCGGACCTCGGCCAGCGCCCGCTCCAGATTGTGGAGCGCGATCAGCGCCGAGAACGCCTCGTGATACGTCCGCGCCCGATCACGCTCGATCGCGTTGGACTTCTCCGGGATCTTCCACTCGAGCTCCATCTCGGGCTTCGAGGCGGTTCTCGGCAGGACCATCTTGATGCTCTCGCCGGTGGCCTTCGCGTAGCCGAAGTCCACCAGGCCGGCCTTCGCCGTCACCCACGAGCGCGCGAACGGCCCGCCGCCGGTGTCGCAGGCGACGTAGGTGTCGTTGCGCTCGTCGTAGATCCGCGGCGAAGCGACCCAGCTGTACTTGTCCTGCCAGTCGCGCTTCTGCGGCTTCGGCAGGGTCACCTTGTTCCACGGATGGCGCTTGTCCACCGGGTTCCCCAGCGGATCCTGGGTGACGAACGTCTCCTCGTTCGTCCAGTCGTCGAAGTACGAGCTGCCCAGCAGGATCCGGATCATCAGGTTGATCTCGACCAGGTCGGTCGTGATCAGCTCGCCCTTCAGCACGACGCCGGGGGTGATGTAGCGCTTCCGCCCCCATTCGGCCATGTTCCGATAGTCGTAGTCGACGTAGTCGGGGTCGTCGAAGTAGCCCCAACAGACGAGATCCGTGTCGCGATATCCGACCATGTCGTACCCCGGCAACTCCTGCAGGAAGAAGTCGTAGAGGTCGTCGTGCATCGGCACGGCCCGCTTGACGTAGTCGATGTACCGCATCAGCCGCACGTAGTAGTCCGTGCAGGTCTGGTGCGTGATGTCGACCGACACGCCGCCCGGCATGATCGTCGACGGGTGGGTGTGGCGGCCGCCGAACAGGCAGTACATCTCGCGCGTGTAGCGCGCCACCTGCAGGGTCTCCAGGTAGAAGTCGCCGGTGAACGGGTTGAGCGCCCGCATGATGTCGGCGATCGTCTTGTAGCCGTGGACGTCCTGGCCGGGCGCCGCTGTCGACTCGGCCTTCTGGAGCAGCGACGGGTTCGTCTCCTTCACCATCTGCTCGCAGAAGTCCACGTTCGCCATGCAGTCGTTGAAGATCGCGTGGTCGAACATGTAGTCCGCGGTCTCGGCGAGGTTGTAGCCGAGGTCACCCAGCGCGGGCGGCTTCACGCCATAGGCCATGTTCTGGTTGAGGCACGACGTGGTGCAGTGGTTGTCGCCGCAGATGCCGCAGATGCGGCTGGTGATGAAGTGCGTGTCCCGCGGGTCGATCCCCTTCATGAAGATGTCGAACCCCCGGAAGATCATCGAGGTCGACCACGCCTTCTCGACCTTCTTGGCGTCGAAGTCGATCTCCGTATGAATGCCCAGTGACCCCACGATCCGCGTGATCGGGTCCCAGGACATCTCCTTGACGGCGACCTTCTTCGATGTCGTCGGAGTCTCTGTCGTTGCCATGTTCTTCTCTCTCCTCTGCTCGAAGGTGGTCGTCGTCTAGGACCCGGGCGGGGAGTAGCCCGCGGACCGGGACTTGTATCCAGTGGTCAGCTGATTTCCCGGCCGGCGCCACTCGGGCTCCACGTCGAACTTCTTGCGGATGTTCCGTTTCCGTAATCCGCGCACGATCGGACCGATCGTGAACTTCTCGAAGCTCGAGGCCACGCCGCCCCACCGGTCCTCGTCCATGAAGGGCATGTACTTGTCGGGGAAGCCGGGCATCGTGCACGCCATGCAGATGCCTCCCACGTTGGGACAGCCTCCGACGCCGCTCTGCCAGCCGCGGACCGGCACATTGCACTTGACCACGGGCCCCTTGCAGCCGAGCTTCACCAGACAGCGGTGATCGGAGCCGTACTCGGTGGCGAACTCGCCCTGCTCGGAGAATCCACCACGGTTGCACGACTCGCGAACCGTGCGGCCGAACAGCCAGGTCGGCCGGTGCGCATCGTCCAGGTCGGGCACCGGGGCCCGCCCGGCGAGGTGCAGGGCCAGGTAGAGCAGGGACTCGGTGGTGTTGTCCGGCTGGACGGGGCAGCCCGGGATGTTGACCACCGGCAGCCCGGCGCTGGACTTCCAGTCCCAGCCGAGATAATCCGCCAGCCCCATGGCGCCAGTGGGGTTGTTCTTCATCGCCGGGATGCCGCCGTAGGTCGCACAGGTCCCCAGCGCGACGACCGCCGCGGCCTTCGGCGCGAGGCGGTCCACCCACTCGTTCGTGGTGATCGGCTGTCCGCTGTCGGGATCGTTTCCCATCGCCGCCCAGTAGCCCTCACCGCTGAGCTCCTCGTTGGGGATCGACCCCTCGACGATGAGGACGAACGGATCGAGCTTGCCGGCCTCGGCGTCGTACCACGCCTGCATGAACTCGTCCCCGTTCTCATAGGCGAGCACCGGGTTGTGGACGATCACCTTCGGCATCCCGGGGATCGCCTGGGTGACGATGTCCTCGAGGCTCGGATCGACGGCCGAGGTCATGGCGACCGAGTCGCCATCGCAGCCCAAGCCCGTGGTCATCCAGATGACGTGGGCCTCAACTGCCTCCGTCTTCGCCTGGTCCGGTACGAACTCGACTGCGTTGGCCATCTTTCCTCCTAGGGGTTGTCCAGCGTCAGCAGATCCTGGGAAGCGGGTCACCGACCAGCTGGTCCATGACCCGCTTGCCTCCGAATGCGGTCTCGACGAGCACCATGCCCGGCGGCTCGCCTCTTCACCTCTCCGATCTCCGCGGCCCGCTCGCACCCAGGCACCGAGCGGAGAGTCTCGAGCGCCTGCTTCCGCCCGATCCGGCGCGACGAAGGCCACCAGCTTTCCCTCGTTGGCGACGTACATCGGGTCGATCCCGAGCATCTCGGCGGCGCCCGCGACCGCCGCATTGACCGGGACATCGGCCTCGCGCACGCTGATCGCCACTCCCGAGGCCCGCGCAAGCTCGTTGAGGACCGAGGCGACCCCGCCGCGCGTCGCGTCGCGCATGCAGTGCAGCTCGGGCTCCGGCGGCGTCGAGCAGCGCATCGACGGCAGGCCAGAGCGGCCGGGTGTCGGAGAGGATCTCGGCGTCGAGCGAGAACTCGTCCCGCGCGAGCATGATCGCCGAGCCGTGATCGCCGACCGTGCCGGAGACGATGATGCGGTCGCCGGGCCGTATCCCGCGCGGGGAGAGCTGCGCCCCGGGGATCGATCTTGCCGATCCCGGCGGTGCAGATGTACATGCCGTCCGCGTGACCGCGCTCGACGACCTTGGTGTCACCGGTGGCGATCTCCACGTCCGCCGTCCGGCGCGGCCTGGCGATCGCCTCGACCTGAGCGCGGAGCTCATCGGCCGGCAGGCCCTCCTCGAGGATCAGCGAGAGGCTGAGCGCCTGCGGCTTGGCTCCCGCGACCGCCAGGTCATTCGCCGTGCCGTTTACCGCGAGCTCGCCGATCGAGCCGCCCGGGAAGCTGAATCGGCCGAACGACGTAGCTGTCGGTGGAGAGCGCGATGCCGAGGTCGTCGATCGTGACGACGCCCGCATCCCCCATCTCCTCGAGCGTCTCCCCCTCCCTGGCGAGGGCCGGGACGAGCAGGCCCTCGATCAGCGTCTGCGTCGCCTTGCCCCCGGCCCCGTGCGCCATCGTCACGGTCTCGTCCTTGAACCGGGGGCGCTTCGCCCGCGCCGTCTCGATGATCCGCAGAACCTTCTGCTCGCGCTCGCTGACCGCGGAGTCCGCCATCAGACGAGCTCCTTCTCCCGGGCGAACCGGCCGTAGTTGTAATAGGCGGCGCAGGCGCCCTCCGGCGAGACCATGCAGGTGCCGATCGCGTGCTCGGGGGTGCACGCCGTGCCGAAGACCTTGCACTCGTACGGCTTGATGACGCCCTTCAGCACCTCGCCGCACTGGCAGGCCTTCGGGTCCGCCACGCGAACCCCGGGGACGCCGAAGCGCTCCTCCGCGTCGAGCTCCGCGTAGGCCTCGCTCAGCTTGAGCGCGCTCTGGGAGATGAACCCGAGCCCACGCCACTCGAAGTGCGGTCGCAGCTCGAAGACCTCGGACATCACCTTGAGGGCGGCCGGGTTGCCGTCATAGGGCACCACCCGGCTGTACTGGTTCTCGACCTCGCACCGCCCCTCCCCGAGCTGGCCGAGGATCATGCTGATCGCGTGCAGGATGTCCAGCGGCTCGAAGCCCGCCACGACCACCGGCTTGCCGTAGTCCTTCGGAATGAACTCGAATGGCCTGGCGCCAACGACGGTGGAGACATGCCCGGGCCCGATGAAGCCATCGAGCCGCAGATCGGGCGACTCGAGCAGCGCCCGCAACGGCGGCACGATCGTGACGTGGTTGCACATGCAGGAGAAGTTGGTGACGCCCTCCGCCCTCGCCCGCTTCAGGGTCAGGGCGGTGGAGGGGGCGGTTGTCTCGAAGCCGATCGCGAAGAAAACGACCTCGCGATCCGGGTTCTGCTTGGCGAGCCGGAGGGCGTCGAGCGGCGAATAGACCATCCGGATGTCGGCGCCTTCGGCCTTCGCCTCGGTGAGGGTCTTCTCCGAACCCGGCACCCGCATCATGTCCCCGAAGCAGGCGAAGATGATGTCGTTCTCGGTGGCCATCGCGATCCCGTCGTCGACGCGGCCCATCGGGATCACACAGACGGGGCAGCCGGGGCCGTGCACCAGCTCCACGTTCTCGGGGAGCAGGTCGTCGATCCCGTACTTGTAGATCGAGTGGGTGTGGCCGCCGCAGACCTCCATCACCTTGTAGTGGCGCCCCGGCTCGACGGCGTCGAGGATCTTCCCGGCGAGCGCGCGACCGAGCTCCGCGTCGCGGAACTCGTCCATGTACTTCATCGTCATGCGGCGACCTCGCTGTCCGCATGGGCGATCGCGGTGCCCGCGTGAACCAGGAGCACGTCGCCCTCGGCGACCGGCTGCACCAGCGCGATCTCGACAGTGCTCCGCTCGTCGGCCTCCTCGCCGGCGCAGAGGGCGAGCTCGCGCTCCGCGTCGATGCGAAGCACCCGCATCTTTGTCGCCTCGTCCCCGCAGGTGACGCAGCCTCTCGAGTGATCGCAGGTGGGGAGGAGGCCCTCCGTCATCCTCCGGGATTCCTCCTCCCGCAACCGGGGCGGAAACGTCGCCGATTCCACTGGCAGTAGCGGCTCGTCATTCGATCACGCTCGCCTTCAGCTCCACGAGCTCCTGCTCGTAGTCCTTGCCCATTCCCTCGAGCAGTCCGAGCGTCGCCCGAGCTTCCTGCTCGTCGACCTTGGAGATTGCGAAGCCGACGTGGATCAGGACCCAGTCGCCGGGTACCGCACCCTCGCCCTCCTCGTCGAGAAGTCCGACGTTGACATTTCGCTGGACGCCCGCCACGTCCACCTTGGCGAGGCGGTTGTCCTCGTCGGTCACTTCAACCACTTGGCCCGGAATCGCCAGGCACATGACGACGTCACTCTCCTGCCCGAGCATCGCTTTCGAGGCAGTCGAATCGCTCAGGCGCGGCCAACCTACTCCTCCTTATTTTTGCTGTCAACCGGGCCGCGGCATAATCATCCGATGGCCGAGACCGAGGGTGATCTGCTGACGAGCCAGGTCTATGTAGGCGATGGCTACAAGGCCTACGGCGAGTTCACGGCGGCGGACGCGCAGCAGATGGCCGGCGCCACCTCGGGCCTTTCAGGTGGCGGTCTCGAACGCCACACGGTCCCGATCTCGACCGCTTGGCGGGAGCTGGCCCGCCTCCTCGGGGAGCCGGGCGTCCAGCGAGTCGCGGATCTGCCGGCGGAGCAGATCAAGGATTTTGCCGAACGCGCGCGCGTGATCCCTCCCGGCGGAAGCTGGCTGAAGTAGCGAAGAGGCAGCGGGCGCCCGTCGGTGTCCTTCCTGCGCCCGCTAGGCGGGGTCAGGTTCTTCGTGCGCCAGCCTACGACTCGTTCAGGCTCACGGCCGCGCGGATCAAAGCCTTGAACGCGTCCTCGTCGATCGCCTCGCCCTCGCGGATGTCGATTGCGCGCCGGGTGTTGCCTTCGAGGCTCGAGTTGAAGAGTCCCGAAGGGTCGTTCAGCGAGGTCCCCTTGGCGAAAGTCAGCTTCACGACGCTCTTGTACGTCTCGCCGGTGCAGATGATTCCATCGTGTGACCACACCGGGACCCCTGGATTGGAAGCCTTTTTCCACTTCACCTCCTCGACCACCTCGGGGTCCGCCTGCTTGATCAGGCCGCGAACCCGGGAGAGCGTCTCGCCGCGCCAGTCGCCCAGCTCCGCGATTCTCGCATCGATCTGCTGAGCGGCGGATGCATCTTTCTGTGAATCGATTCTTCTTCATCTCGTTTCTCTCCGCGGTTGACCGTGGCTGGCAGGGAATGAACCTTCGTCCTACGGATTATGAGTCGGGCCCAGGCGTCGAGCCCTGCTCAGCTAAGGACCGGTTCCGTGCCTGGAGATGCCCTCGGTTGTTCTGGGTTATCGGCAGTTCGGGAGATATTTCGGGAGACGCTTTCCGCACAAGCCCGAGTCATTCCCCAAGGCCCTAACCCGGCCTGGCAGGCAAAGATAATCACTGAAGTTTGGGATACGGGTTGGCGGCTACGACTTGGCGCCGTCCACCTCGATCACCGCTCTCGCAAAGGCCTCGGGAGCCTCCTGGGGCAGGTTGTGTCCGATGCCGCCGTCGATCGTCCGGTGCGAATACTTGCCCGAGAATTTCTCGGCATAGGCGCTCGGGTCCGGATGCGGCGCACCGTTGGCGTCCCCCTCGAGCGTGATCGCGGGCACGGTGATGTCCGGACCTGCGGCGAGTCGCTTCTCGAGCTCGTCGTATTCAGCCTCGCCCTCAGCCAGCCCCAGCCGCCAGCGATAGTTGTGAATCGCGATCGCGACGTGATCCGGGTTGTCGAACGACGCCGCGCTGCGATCGAAGGTCGCGTCGTCGAAGTTCCACTTCGGCGATGCGAGTCCGCCAGATGAGCTTCGCAAAGTCATGCCGGTACTTGTCGTAACCGGCCCGACCGCGCTCGGTGGCGAAGTAGTACTGGTACCACCACTGGAGCTCGGCCTCCGGCGGCAACGGCAGCTTGCCGGCTTCCTGGCTGCCGATCAGGTAGCCGCTCACCGAGACGAGCGCCCGGCAGCGCTCCGGCCACAGCGCCGCGACGATGTCGGCCGTGCGCGCTCCCCAGTCGAACCCGGCAATGACCGCCTGCTCGATCTCGAGGGCATCCATCAGCGCGGTCGCGTCGACCGCGAGCGCGGCCTGCTCGCCGTTTCGAACGGTCGTCGGCCGAGAGAAACCGCGTGCTGCCGAACCCGCGCAGATGGGGGACGATCACGCGATAACCCCTTGCGGCCAGGATCGGGCGACCTCGGCGTAGCTGTGGATGTCGTAGGGCCAGCCGTGAAGGAGCATGACGCCCGCGCCATCCGCGGGGCCGGATTCGACGTAGCCAACGTTGAGGACGCCGGCATCGATCTGCTTGGGAGGCCCGAACACGGCGTCCGCGGACTTGTCTGAGGTTGTGGCGGACAAGGGATCTCCTGCCTAACCGAAGGTGAACAGATGGAAGGCATCCCCTGCGCTCGCGCCGTGCCCCGTCGGATTGGTGAGCGGATCGATGATCTTCAGTTGCTCGATCGTCGAGCCCGGCCACCCGTGCGTGACGATGAGCGGCAATGCGTGCTCATGATCGGAGCGGACATGGATGAAGTGGATATCGACCCCGTCGATCTCGGTGATGAGGTGCGGAAGGGCCGCAAAGCGCTCCTCGAACTTGCGCCAGTCGTAATCCGTCGCCCAATAGCCGGCCAGTGCCTGGATCGTGTCGAGCTCCACGCCCTGGGAGGCATCCACTTCTCGGTCGGGCCACATTTATGCGACTCCGCAGGTCGGCGAGCTGCTCCTCGTGGACGTCAATCTTGAACGGGCGGATGCTTTCGGCGGAACCCGGATCCGTGGTGGCTGACTTGGTTGAGGCGGTGCGTTCCATGGTCGCTCCTAGTGGCCGAAGGTCTTCTGTCTAGCTCGCTGAGTCAACGCTGGTGGTCGGGGTCGTCAGTGAATGTCGCAAGCGGCTCCTCCACCTCCACGATGTAGGTGGAGAGCATCATTCCCGTCTCGGGACCGAGGTCCAGGGCGTTGTGCGGCGTGCGGGGCGGCATCAGGAAGGGATCGCCGGCGTGCAGCGTGAGCGTCGGCTGCCCCTTGATCCTCATCTCCACGGTCCCGGCGAGGATGTATCCCACCTCCTCACCGGGATGCTGGTGCCAGCCCGACTCGACGCCGGCCGGAATCTCCGTGAGCACCTGCACGATCTCCCGTCCGGGGATCGAGGAGGCCTTGTGCTGGAGCTCGGTCCGCTTGAGCCTTTCGGTCAGCTCATCGACCGGCTGCTTCGAGCTGGTCATGCCGGCACCGCGCCGCCGACAGCCTTGAGGATCTGGTCCGTGACGGCCTGCGGCTGGGAGATCATGATCACGTGGGAGCCCTCGACCTCGACGATGTCGGCGCCCGCCCGCTCCGCCATTGAGCGGGTGATGTCGGCGCCCGCCGCCTTATCGCCGGTGGCGACCACGGCCCAGGACGGGAGTTTCTTCCAGGCGGGCGGTCCGCTCGCCTCGCTGAAGGCCAGACTCGGCGACGGGTCGCTGGGTGGCGGCCATCAGGGCCGTCTGCTCCTCGGGCAAATCGGCGGCAAAGGCGTCGTGGAACAGCTCCGGGTTGATCGCGAACTCCACCGCCGGCTCGCCGCCGTTCCCCGTCGGATAGTGGAGCGGGACCAGCGCGGTGTTCAGGACGCTGTCCTTCGAGCCCTCCTCGACCTCACCCAGGCGTCTCGCCTTCGTCCGGAGCGAAGGCCGCGACGTAGACAAGCCCAATGACATTCGGGGTGGAAGTGGCGGCGTTGCTGTTCACCGCACCGCCGTATGAATGGCCGACCAGCAGGACGGGACCATCGATCTGGTTGAGGGCGCTAGCGATGTAGGCGGAGTCGAAGGCGATGCCCGCGCAGCGGGTTTACCGGGGCGACGACGGTGTGGCCCTGCTGCAGAAGCAACTCGGCGACACCGTTCCAGCTGGAGGCGTCGGCGAACGCGCCGTGCAGGAGCACGATCGTCGGCTTATCGGTGGATGAGGAACTTGCGGCCATGTGAAACTCCTTTTGGGGTCATGGAGCCGGGATGGGCACCGAGCGTCCAGTCGAGGCAGGGGTCGCGCAGAGGTGCTGTGCCCATCAACCAGACCCGACCTATCCCTCAGGATTCGCACTGATTCCGTGAACATACGCCGATCGATTGTGAAGTCAAACGAATGCCGGTTGCCATACTCGGCCGATGACCGTCTCCCCCAGGGTCCTCTCGGTCAACGTCGGAGAACCTCAGACCGTCAACTACCGCGGCACCGACATCACCTCGGCGATCTGGAAGGAGCCGGTTGACGGGCGTATCGCAGCGCGGGGGATCAATCTCGACGGGGATTGTCAGGCTGATCGCACGGTGCATGGAGGCGTCGACAAGGCCATCTATGCCTACTCGCGCGAGGACTACGAGTGGTGGGAGTCCGAGCTCGGGCGGCCATTGGCGCCCGGGACGTTCGGCGACAACCTGACCATCACCGGCCTCGATCCCAGCGCTGCGTTGATCGGCGAGCGCTGGCGAGTGGGATCGGCCGTGCTGGAAGTCTCCGAGCCGCGATTCCCGTGTTACAAGCTCGGCGTGCGGATGGACGATCCGCGTCGCTTCCTGAAGCGCTTCGCCGCGGCCCTGCGCCCGGGCACCTACCTGCGGATCGTCACGGAGGGTGAGATCGGTGCCGGGGACGAAATCGATGTCTTCGAACGGCCTCGCCATGAGCTCACGATTGGGCGGTTCGCAGAGGGCTATCTGAGCGACCGCGAGCAACTGGGTGACCTCTTGGACGCCGAAGGGCTCTCCGACGATTGGCGCGCCTGGATCAGCGAGAGGACCGAGGCGTAAGGTACGGGCCCTTGAACGGGTTTATCTCACGGGGATTCAGCGCCAGCCGCCAGGCCCCCGAGGAGCTGGCGGACCGACTCCCCCCGGGCCAGTACTCGGAGACGGGGTTTCCCGTCCTCACCGCGGGGCCGACCCCCGCCGTCGCGACAGACGAGTGGAGCTTCCGGATCGACGGCATGGTCGGCCAAGAGCGCCAGTGGAGCTGGGAGGAGTTCCGCAAGCTGCCCTTCGAGACGATCCCCTGCGACATCCACTGCGTCACCAAGTGGTCGAAGCTCGGCACCAGCTTCGGCAGGCGTCTCGCTGGACACCCTGCTGGACGAGGCCGAGCCGCTCGACGCGCTACGCGATGGCCTACTCGTACGGCGGCTACACGACCAACCTGCGCGATCGAGGACCTCACCGACGGCAAGGCGTGGGTCGTCACGGAGCACGAGGGCGAGCCGCTGCCCGCGCGAGCACGGCGGCCCGGCCCGCCTGCTGGTCCCCCACCTCTACTTCTGGAAGAGCGCCAAGTGGGTCGCGGGGCTGCGGGTCATGGACCACGACGAGCCCGGCTTCTGGGAGAGCAACGGCTACCACAACCGCGGCGACCCCTGGAAGGAGGAGCGCTATTGGACGGACTGACGCGGCCGACCCCGGTCGAGCAGCGCGCTCCGGGCCGCTGGCAGATCGGGACCGTCAGCTCGATCAAGGCGGAGACGCCGCGCGTCAAGTCGTTCCGCATCGAGCTGCCGATGTGGATGCCGCACCTGCCCGGGCCAGCACTACGACGTCCGGCTGACCGCCCCTGACGGCTACCGGGCGCAGCGCTCCTACTCGATCGCCTCCTCCCCGCTCGACGAGGGCGAGATCGAGCTGACCATCGACCGGCTCGCGGACGGCGAGGTCTCCCCGTACTTCCACGACGTGGTGGTCGAGGGCGACCAGGTCGAGGTCCGCGGGCCGTTCGCCTCGTACTTCGTCTGGCGCGGCGAGAAGCCGGTGCTGCTGGTCGGCGGCGGCTCGGGCGTCGTGCCGCTGATGGCGATCCTCCGCCACCGCCGGCGGACGATGCCCGACCTGCCGATGCGGCTGGTCTACTCGGTCCGCACGGCCGAGGACGTGATCTACGCGGATGAGCTCGGGCGACGACGCCGTGCTCACCTTCACCCGCGAGCCGCCCGGAGGATTGGCCGGGCACCGCGGGCGCATCGACTCCGAGCTGATCGCGGAGGCCGGCATCGATGACGGCACCGCCTTCGTCTGCGGCTCGAACGGCTTCGTCGAGGCGGCGTCCGAGTCTGCTGCTCGAGCCGGGCTTCGAGCCGCAGCGGGTCCGCACCGAGCGCTTCGGCCCGACCGGCTGATGGAGGCGCTCGAAGATGGGCACCGCCGGCGGATCGAGGACCTGCGTGTCTCCGTCACCGATCGCTGCAACTTTCGCTGTCAGTACTGCATGCCCCCCGAGGGCCTTGGGTGGATGGAGCGCTCGGAGGTCCTCGGCTTCGAGGAGATCGAGCGTCTGGCGCGCCTGTTCGTCTCCCTCGGCATCGGCTCGATCAGGCTGACCGGCGGAGAGCCCCTGGTCCGCCCCAGTTTCCCGGAGCTGGTCGCGAGGCTGGCCGCGATCCCAGGCCTGCACGATCTCTCGTTGACCACGAACGGGTACCTGCTTGAGCGCGACGCTAATGCCCTGGTCGAGGCGGGCATCCAGCGAGTGAACGTCTCGATCGACTCGCTCCAGCGGGACCGCTTCTTCCAGATCGCCCGTCGGACGCCCTGCCGAGAGTGATGAGCGGGCTGCGGGCGATCGCTCGCTATCCGCAGATTGCCCCGGTCAAGGTCAACGCCGTTGCGATGCGAGGCTTCACGGAGGAGCGAGGCGCTGCGGTTCGCGAGTTCGCGCGGTCAACCAGCTTCCAGGTGCGCTTCATCGAGTCATGCACTCGACGGCGACCATGCGTGGACGCCCGACGCGGTTCTGAGCGGCGAGGAGGTGCGTCGGATGATCCACGGCACCCACCCACTCGAGGAGCTCCCGCGCGAACCGTCGCGACGGCACGGGTTTTCCGGTTCGCGGACGGCGGGGCGAGATCGGCTTCATTAATCCCGTCTCGGAGCCGTTTTGCGCCGACTGCAACCGCATCCGCCTCACCGCAGACGGCAAGCTGAGAACCTGCCTCTTCTCGATCACGAGACCGACCTGCGCGGACCAATCCGCGATGGGGCGGGCGACAACGAGCTCGAGGAAATCATTCGCGGCGCCGTCTGGCGCAAGGAGCTCAAGCACCACGTCGGGGAGCCGGGGTTCCGCCAGCCCCCGCGGACGATGAGCGCGATCGGCGGCTAGATGAGCCAGCCGAAGGTGGCATGGTTGCGCTGGAATCGCTACGAGGCGGCCGGTGGGCTTGGCGACCTCGGGCTGCTGATCCCGATCTCGGTCGCGCTGGTGACCCTCAACGGGCTGAATGCCACCGCGGTGTTCGCCGGAGTGGGGCTCGCCTACATCGGCACGGCGCTCTACTTCCGGGTACCCGTTCCGGTCCAGCCGCTGAAGGCGTTCGCCGCTGCGGCGATCGCGCTCGATCTGCACGCGGACGTGCTGGCTGCGGGCTGCGCTCCTGATGGCGGCCGCGATGGGGCTGCTAGCGGTCAGCGGAGCGGCCGGGTGGCTCACGGCTCGCTTCCCGGTCGTCCTGGTCCGCGGGATCCAGGCGAGCGTCGCGCTCCTTCTCACCAAGGCGGCGATCGAGCTGGCACAGCGGGGCAACTGGGCGGCCTGCCGCCGATCGACCCGGTCCTAGCGGTGACCATGGCCCGTCCGCTGCGGCCTGCTCTTCGCGTTGGGGACAGCAACAGGCTGCCGGGCAGCTTGCTGATCCTGGGCGGCCGGGGCTGTGGTCGGCGTTGCAGTTTCCGGCCTGCCGTCGAGCATGCATCCGGCCCGCAGGCCGTTGGCATCGGTGCCGGACGCGGCCGCCTTCGGAACCGCGCTGACGACGCTGGGCGGCACAGATCCCGCTCACCTTCGGGAACTCGGTGGTGGCGACGGCCGACGCGGAGCGCGAGTACTTGCAACGCGCCCGCCGCGTCAAGCCGCGCGCGGTCGCCGGCTCAATCGCGCTGAACGACGCACTGGCCGGGCTGGTCGGTGGCCTCCCGGTCTGCCACGGCGCGGGCGGAGTGACTGCCCACTATCGCCTTGGCGCGAGGAGCGCTGCCGCGACCGTGTTCGCCGGCGCCGTACTGCTTTCTCTGGCGATCGCCTTAGGCGCCGCTCTTCCCGATGTCCTCACCCGGCTGGCGCCCGGCGCCCTGGCCGGAATGCTGCTCTACGTCGCGATCCAACACGGCCTACTGTCCTCGCGTCTGGATCTTCTCTCGGACAGGACCATCGCGGCCGGCATGGGCCTGATCACCCTGGTATCGGGCAACCTCGCCATCGGATTTGGTGCAGGCGTGATCGCTCTTGTCCTGCGGTGGCTGGCGCGCCGGGCGTGGAGGAATTCGGCATAGGGCCAGACCCCGGCAGCCTCGGACGGCAGGCGCATAGGGAGGTCGCGTCGTGAACGGTGCGGACGAAGCGACGACAGCGAGGCAGCCGCTGATACCGCTCGAGGGCGCCAAGGGCATCGTCCGCGGCGAGGCGCATCCGCTGAGTGTCGAAGAGGTGCCTCTCACGGAGGCGCACGGGCGGGTGCTCGCCGGCCGGTCATCGCCACGACCCGGTTCCCGCGTTCGACAACTCGGCGATGGACGGCTTCGCCGTCCAGGTCCGCCGATACCGCCGAGGCGAGCCCGGAGCAACCGGTGGAACTCAATCTCGTCGACGAGTCGAGCGCTGGCGCGCCGGCTTCCGACAGCGTCTTTCAGGGGCGGCGAGGCGATCGCGATCTCGACCGGCGCGGTTCTCCCGGGCGGGGCGGATGCGGTCGTCCCCATCGAAGATGCGAGAGCACGGGACGGCGTGGTCGAGGTGATGGTGGAGGCGACGAGCGGGACCTTCGTTCGTCGCCGCGGCGACGACATCACTGCGGGAGAGCCCGTGCTGGGCGCGGGTACCCCGATCGGTCCGGCGGAGCTCGGGGTGCTCGCCTCGCTCGGCATCACCCAGATTGCATGCACCCGTAGGCCGCGAATCGCCATGGTGATCACAGGGAACGAGCTGGCGGAGTCCGGCGTGTCCCTGGTGCCAGGTCAGATCCACGATTCGAACGCCTTCACCTTGGGCGCCCTGATCGAGCTGGCCGGGGCCGAGCTGGTGGCGAACGACCATGTCGGAGACGACCTCGAGTCCATCCGGGCGGTCCTCGCCGGCCGGCTCGATGCCGATCTCGTCCTGATCAGCGGCGGGGTCTCGGTGGGCGAGCACGACCACGTTAGGGAGGCGCTGGGGGACCTGGAGATCCGGCAGCGCTTCTGGGGCGTGGCCCTGCGCCCCGGCAGGCCGACCTGGTTCGGCACGCGGGACGGCGGGCCATTGGTCTTCGGTTTGCCCGGAAATCCCGTCTCGGCGATGGTCTGCTTCACGCTCCTGGTGCAGCCAGCGCTACTGGCGATGCAGGGAGCAGATCCCGACCCTCAGCGAACCAGCGCGGTGCTCGATCGCGAGTACCCAAAGCAACCCGGCCGAGCCCACGCCGTTCGCTGCACGCTGGAGATTCGCGAAGACGGCTGGCATGCGCGTCCCACCAGGCTGGAGCAGGCGTCCCACGTCCTCACCTCGATGCTCGGCGCCGATGCGCTGGCGATGATCCCAACCGCCTCGGGAACCGTGTCAGCCGGGGAGCGGGTCGAAATCGAGCTCCTGGGATGGCCGCGATGAAGGTCACCGTGCGCCTGTTCGCCATTCTGCGAGAGCGAGCCGGCCGTGACTCGATCGAGCTCTCGCTGCCCGACGGCGCCACCGTGGAGGAAGCCGTGAAGGCGCTCCGCTCGGAGGCTGGACTGGACGTCATCGGCCAGCTGCCTGTACGTATGGCCGTCAACAGGGAGTACGCCGAGGCCAGCTCCACCCTTGCCCCGGGTGACGAGCTGGCTCTTGTCCCGCCCGTCAGCGGAGGGGCCGCCGTCCACGTACGAGTCGGCGAGGAACCGCTCTCGATCGAGCGACTCAGCCGGCTGGTCGGCCGCCCGAGCGCCGGCGCGATCGTCTGCTTTCAGGGATCCACGCGGGATGTCCCCAGGCTCGAGTACCAGGCCTATGGCGAGATGGCCAAGGAACGGATCGCGTCGGTCCTTACCGATTGCGTCGAGCGCCATGGCCTGGAGGCCGCCGCCGCGGAACACCGGGTCGGCCCAGTCCCACTCGGAGAGGCCAGCGTCGTGGTCGCTGTCGCCGCGGCGCATCGGGAGCAGGCCTTTGCCGGCGCCCACGAGGCAATCGACCGGATCAAGGCCGAGGCGCCCATCTGGAAGCGGGAGGTGGACCCGTCCGGGTCACGCTGGGTGGAGGGCACCGTCCCGTGAGCGGGCCCGAAGATCTGACACATGTCTCCGCCGACGGCACCGCGAGAATGGTCGATGTCGCCGGAAAGCCCGAGAGCGAACGACGAGCCATCGCGAGGGCGACGGTGCGGATGGATCCCGCGACAGCGAGCGCTCTGGAGCGAGGGGACACACCGAAGGACGACGTTCTCGGCACTGCCCGTCTCGCCGGAATTCAGGCGGCCAAGCGGACGGCGGAGCTGATCCCGCTCGCTCACCCTCTGCCGCTCAGCTTCGCGGACGTCCGCGCTGCAATCAACGCGGACGAGGGAGCAGTCCAGATCGAAGCGGAGGCTCGCGTGATGGCGCGAACGGGGGTCGAGATGGAGGCGATGACGGCCGCCGCTGTTGCGGCACTGACCGTCTACGACATGGTCAAGGGGATCGAGCGGGGTGTGCGAATCGAAGCCGTGGAGCTGGTCGAGAAGAGCGGCGGCCGAAGCGGGACCTGGCGACGCGGCGAGTCGTCCCTGTCGGGCGGCTAGGCGCGCGATGCGCGTCGCAGTGCTGACCGTGTCGACGTCGAGGGCGGCTCGCGAGGCGAGGGATGAGAGCGGGAGAAGCTCGCCGCGGTGGCGCGCCGTCTCGGCGCCGACCAGGTCGAGCGTGAGGTGATCGGGGACGACCAGGCCCAGATCGAGGACCGGCTTCGGCATTGGGCCGACGAGGAACAATTCGATCTGATCATGACCACTGGCGGGACCGGTCTGTCTCCCACAGATGTCACCCCGGAGGCGACCGCCGCGGTCATCGAGCGCCCAGCGCCGGGAATCGCCGAGGCGCTTCGCCGGGCGTCCCAACTCCACACTGACCTATGGATGCTCTCCCGTGGTGTGGCCGGGGCGCGCGGCTCGACCCTGATCGTGAACCTGCCCGGGAGCCCGGCAAGCATCGACCAGACCGCTGCCGTTCTCGAGGGCGCCCTCCCCCACGCCCTTGCCCTGCTCCGCGGCGAGCACGGCAGGCATTAGGCCGTCCATGACCCCGACGGATTCCCAACACGTCGGTACCGATGCCACGCGGAGCAGGAGAAAGCTTTGGGGGGTTTCATGGGCCGGGCAGGACTCGAACCTGCGTTCTTCGGATTATGAGTTACGCTGCCATGCGTGGAGCCGCAATCCGCCAGGCGCTTCTTCCGTGCCTGACGTAGACGGGTTGTTAGCTCTTGGTTCTCGGTAGTTTCGGGACCTGTTTCGGGAGACCGTTTGAGCGGCCTGTTCCTGAGCTTGATGAACGGTAAACGCGCTTCCCGGCGTCGTGCTTGGGAACATGATGCGGTACCGCTCGTCGTCTGCCAATGTCAGCGTGACCCATGAACGCCTTCACGTCGTCGAGCGGCAGACCTGCGACGGCAAGGGTCCCGAAGGTGTGGCGAAGATCGTGGAAGGTGAACCCGCCGCGCAGCGGGGAAACTCTCACGGTCGATACCCGCCTCCTCTAGCGCCGAGTAGAGCGCCCTCCGGAACGCGTCCTCTCCGAGCATCCCCCCCGCGTCATTGCAGAAGACCGGATCGTCCGGCCCACAAAGGTCTCGCCGGCGCGAAAGCGCATCGAGCTCCCGCGCGGCGTCGTCCATCAGCGGGACGGACCGCACCTTGCCGGACTTGGGCGCGCCCTCCTCCCCGCCCGCCGGCTTGTTTCGCTGTACGCGAATTGACGACCCGGCAAAGTTCACGTCCCCCACCGAAGCGCCCGCACCTCTCCGGTCCGTAGCCCCGTGAAACCGGCGACCAAGATCGCCGCGCCGTAAGGTGCGGTCAGCCTTCCTTGCCACCGTCGCCACTCTCTACCGCCGAGAGCACGTTGAACTCACCCGATCGCTGCAACGTTCACCCGCTCTAGTTCGTCTGCAAGATTCGCAGATACCCAGCCGAGCCATTTCGCTCGCTTGAAGATCCCGTGCAGCAGTCCGGAAGGTGCGCCACCAGATCGCCTTCTTATCGCGCCAACTCCGTGACGTCCCAGTTGGCCTGCTTCATGGGGGCATTGCTCCCGAGGCCATGGACCATGGAGCGGATGCCGCGTGACGGTCACGTCGCCGAGATCTCGGCCGCGATCTCGTCGATGTCGCGGTTCGAGCTATGTCGGTTCGTTCGAGCCGATCGCGATCGGCGGGGCCATCGAGGGTCCGGGAAATCGTGAAGCGCCCGGGGCTCGTGCCTTGTTGCCCAAAGCCGAAACCGGCGCTCACGAAGGCGGCCTCGATGTCACTGACGTTGTCAAAGACGAACTCCTCGAATCCGAGATTGTTGGGCGGGCTCGTGCCGGCCAGCGTTTGCCCAAGCACGCGATGCTCGGACTCACACCCGGCGACCTCGGCCGATTAGCGCGCCAACTCCGAGTGCCCCGCCTCCGCAAACGTGGTGACGGCGACCAGATACGTATTGATGAAGAGCGTCTCGCCAGCCGAGATCCCATTGCCGACCGCCGTCAGGTCGAGCGCATCGTCTGCGCCGCCGAAGAAGCCGTCCGGAACCCAGAAGTTGGTCGTGCTCGGGCGGAAGTGTTGGCTGATGAAGTTCCAGTGGTCCAGCTCGGCGGCGTAGACGGCGTCGAAGGTGACCGGCACTTCGCTCGGAACTTCGGAATGTAGGCTCGTACGACGCAGCAGCTCGGTCAGGATCGTGAGCGATAGCGCCTCGGTCGTGGACGTGAACACGCCTACGTCTTCAGTCCAGTCGTGAGGCTTGTCGGAACCACTAACTGAAGAGTCTGTCCGGTTCGACGTTTCCTCAAGCCCCCAATCTTCCCTGCGCTTGCATTGCCTCAGCCGACATCGCCCGCGCAGTATCGCGCTCGGCTGAGAGGCTGGCTAGAGCGGGATCACTGGACTACCCCCACCGAAACCGCTGCTTTTCGTCCAAAGCGACGATTTCGCTTTGCCCCAAATGTGGTAGTCCGTGCGCTGACCGGACCACGGCTGGTCGCGGCGACCAAGGCCGGACACACTCAGCCGTTAGACGCGGAAGTCGTGATCCAGCTCGACCGGAAGAGCCGGGTGCGTGAAATCGCGTCCATACACTTCCTGCATCCGCTGCCCGAACCACCGACTGATGTCCGCATCAGACGAGCTGAAGCGCTGGGGGGCCTCAGGATCGGTTGCCTCGATGTAAACGATGGCGAGGGTGCCGCCATCCGGCGTCTGCTGATGCCAGGCGGCTTGGCGCGTCGTTCCGGCGTCTTTTGTCGCGGCCGCATATTCATCCCGGCGAGCGGCCGAACTGGCGCCGCGGGGGATCCACCTCTCCGCGTGGCGACACGGCATCGGGGGTACTCTCATACCGTGTTCATCTTCTTCGCCGACGCGGTACTGATCCGACCCTTCATCGCCGAGTCGGCCCACGCTCAGACAGCGCCTCTTTGATGCGGGCCGCCGGTATCAGCGAGTTCGGCGGTGCTGTCGGGCGGATCGACCTCCCAGATCCGCGCCCCCTCGCGGACGACGAGGTCCTGATCGAAATCCGGGCCGCGGGCGTCGGCAACTGGGAGGAGTTCGTCCGGACGGGCGAGTGGGACGTCGGCCGCGCCCCTCCGATGGCGCTCGGCGTCGAGGCCGCCGGGATCATCACGGCGATCGGAGATTCCGTCGAGGACTGGGATCCGGGCGATGAGGTGCTCAGCCACCCCCTCCCGCTGCGGGATCAGGGAACCTGGGCGCCCTTGCTGATCGCCTCCACGACGGTGCTCGCGCGAAAGCCTGCCGCCCTCTGGTGGGAGGCCGCTGCAGCGTTCCCCGTTCCGGCCCTGACCGCCACGCAGGTGATCGACGGAGCCCTGGCGGTGCGCCCTGACGACCTGGCCCTCGTCAACGGTGGGAGCGGGGTGACCGGCACGGTGCTCGTTGGGCTGGCCGCGGCGCGCGGCGCCGAGGTGATCGCGACCGCCGGACCGGCCAGCCATGAGCGCCTGCGCCGGCTGGGAGCGGCCCACGTGCTCGACTATCACGACCCCGACTGGCCGGAGCAGGCGCGCGCCATTGGCGGTGGCTTGGGTGTGACCGCCGTGGCGAACGCCGCTCCTAACGGCTGAGCCGACGCGATCGGCACCGTGCGCGACGGCGGTCGTCTTGCGACGATCACCCAGGACCCACCGGGCGAGCAGCGGGGCATCGAGATCTCGTCGGTGATCGTGCAGCCCGATGGCCGCGCACTCGGCGAGCTCGCCGAGCTGCTCGCGGCCGGGAAGCTCGAGGTCATCGCGGCGACGTTCCCGCTCGAGGAAGCCGCCGCGGCCCTCGCGGCAGCGACCGGGGGCGGCGCCGGCGGAGCGGTCGTGCTTCGCCCTGACGGGGCGAGGATCTAGCCCGCCAGGGATTTAGTGGCGACCCCACCGGAACGCTGCGGACGCCCTGCTCGCGCAGCTGACGCGAAGGAGTCGGGGCGACTGGATTTGAACCAGCGACCTTTCGGCCCCCAGCCGACGTGTGATCGGTGTGGATCCGTCCCGGAGCGTCCCGCGTGTCCTATGTGTCCACATCCATGGACGTTCTGGAGCCATCGGACGATGCATCCGGTGCCAAGAGCGGTACCACGCGTACTAGCCCGAGATGGGGGACCGCCGAAACGGCAGGGGCGCTGGGCCGAGCGCGTGTCCGCGAGCCCGGCGCCCTGTGACATTCAGCCGATCACGTGGAAGACAAAGTCGAACTTCGTCCCTTGCGGATTGTGGTACTTTAGCTCCATCTCGCCACGAACGTTGCGGTACGCGCCCGTGCCGCCGGTGATCGCAAGCACCGTGTTACCCGTGTCGCTGAACGGGCCCTCGACGGTGATCTGGCCGGATCGCAAGAACGTCGTCCACGTGCACTCCCAGGAGCTCCCGACGACGATGCGGATGCAGGATCCCTGATCGGTGCCGATCTTGTGTGTGTCGGCCGCGTCGAAGACATCGTTTCCGAACGTGAGGATGTTGCCGACGACGTCGTTGTTTGGGTCTCCGTTGGTGACGGCGTCGGTGTCCGCATGTTCGACCACCGTGATCGTCTTGCCAGCGGCATGGTGTCCCTTGCCCTTGCCCGCGCTTGAGTTCACCGCGACCGCGAGCACGGCCGCGGCCACCAGGAATGCGGTGGTGATTACCCGCTCCATCTCGACCTCCTCGTCCTCGAGCCGGTGGGAGCCAAGCCCTCGCGAAAACCACCCATCTCACGCCGGCTCTGCTCCGGATCGACAGGCGGCCAACAGCTCTCGAGGGCCTAGCGCGACGCTAACACTCCCAGCAACACCAAGGGCCCGCCCACCGATCGAATTGACATGCCCGGCGATGGCATTGGCCCGGCGGAGAGCGCCTCAGCCATCACTACAGGTATTTCGCCAACAAACCGACCTCAGCGGTCGCGCGCATCAGCGAAAGAACTGGCATGCCCCCGACCCGCTGGCACATGCCGCCTCGGCCCGCGCGCCCCGATCCGTTTAGGGAACGAAGGAGATCGATATCGGGGCGAGTGGATTGAACGAGTGACCCTTCGGCCCCCCGCCGACGGTTAGCAGTGGGTACCAAACCGGTACCGGGACGCAATAGGGCTCAGGGAGCGCGGTCTTGCAATCGCTCCTGCTCGATCTGCGATCGATTCTCGTCGTCTTCTGCCTCAACCGCGCGCGCGCCCGCGATCACTTGCTCGACCTGGGTATCCGGGATCACCACCGCCCCGGAGCTGTCCGCGAAGACGTACTGGCCGGGAATCACCCCGACGCCGGAGATGATGACCGGAGTGTTCACCTGGAAGGGCGTCACTTCCCCACCGCCCCACTTGGTCGCCTCGCCCGAACAGTAGGCGACGAAGTCATAGCCGGCGAGCTCATCGAAGTCGCGCAAGCGACCATCGGTGAGCACGCCGGCGCAGCCTTGATTCTGGAGTCGCGACAGCTTCGTACCGCCGCCCATCGAGACGTCGGTGTAGCCGTTGCTGGCCAGCACCACGACCTTCCCCTCGGGCTCCTCCCCTACCGCCTCGTAGAAGAGGGTCTGGAGGTTGTAGCGCTCGGGATCCACCACCGCCGAGCAGCTCGGGAAGTACGAAATCGTCACCGCCGGACCAAAAGAGCACCCGTCCGGGGGTCGGGCTGACAAGGTCGAGGATGTGACAGCGGTGACGGTGGAGTCTGCCCATCGAATCGACGAGGTCCGCTGCTTTCAGGCCCGCTACGGAGAGGCCCTTGGGCCCTCCGGCATCCGCAGACCTTGTCTTTCGCCACCTCGCCATCCGTCTACTCAGGTTACGTCGCCGGACTCGATCTGGGTGAGGCCCCGACGCGCCCTTGGCGCGAAACGCAGCAGATCCCCACAGGGATGCGAAAGTTCCCACGCGCCGGACCAGACTCCCCTGCGAGCGGTTGGGGGCCGCCGGGGAAACGGGTCAGGGAAAGCGATGACAATCGAAGGGAAGACGAAATGAGCGACGAGGTCGAGATAACCAACCACCGAGCCGATGCGACGCAGAACGACTCTCTGATCGGCATGGCGCGGATGGGTGCCGACGCATTCGGGTACAAGGCGGAGCTGCGCATCGACCGAGGCCTCGCGGAGCTCCTGCGACAACGGGGCTCGCAACTCAACAACTGCAGCTACTGCCTCAACCTTCACTACGAGGCCGCCCGCGACGCTGGGATCCCGCGCGCGAAGATCGACACACGACGGCGTGGTGGAAGACCGACCTGCACTCCGAGGAGAGCGGGCAGCCCTCCGCGATGCAGAGGCGCTTACCCGTGCCGCCGACACCGATGCTGACCGGACGTTCCAGCGCTTCCACGAGGGGCTCGCAAAGCACTTCGACGCCGCGAAGATCCTCGAGATCATCGGCGTCGTCGTGAACATGAACGTATGGACGCGGCTGAAGCTGGCCGAGGGGGCAAAGCCGGCGCCGCGCTGAGCGAGTGCACAAGCTCTCGGCATCGACGTAACCTACGTGGCCATCGGTCGGTGCATCGGCATTTGCGCCCCGCAGGTGACGTCGCACCGGCCGTCGTACGGGCATGAATGATGCCGACCACATAATCGTGAACAGGCGAGATCAGTTGGGGCTGGTCGTGGCAGTGGTCGGTCTGGTGGTGATCGGTCTGCTCGCCTTCAGCGGCAGCGACATCATCGGTCGGTGGCGGGCATCGCTCAACTGTTGATCGCGGGCGGCGTCTTCATCCGGCGCTGGCCTACGCGATCGGGGTGCTCCTGCTGGAGGCACTCGACAACCGCGTCGGGGAGAGACTCACCTCGGATTTCATACTGGTGGTTGTCCCCGCTGCGGTCATCGCAAGCGCCGTCCTCTCGCTCGTCAGGGGGTGAGGCGAGAGAGCGTCCACATACCTCCTGCAGCCACGATGGCGAGGGTGCGGCCCTCCGCCGTCTTCGAGCTATGCCGGTTCGTTCGAGCTGATCGGGCTCGGCGGAGACATCGGAGGATCCGGGAGATCGTAGAAGCGCCCGGGACTCGCGCCCTTGCGCAAAGCCGAAACCGGCGTCACGAAGGCGGCCTCGATGTGACCGACGTTGTCAAAGGGGAACTCCTCGAAAAAGATTGTTGGGCGGACTGGCGCCGGCCAGCGTTTGCCCAAGCACGCGATGCTCGGACTCACACCCGGCGACCTCGGCCGAGTAGCGCGCCAAATCCGAGCGCCCCGCCTCCGCAAACGTGGTGACGGCGACCAGATACGTATTGATGAAGAGCTTCTCGCTACCGAGACTCCATTGCCGACCGCCGCCAGGTCGAGCGCATCGTCTGCGCCGCCGAAGAAGCCGTCCGAATCGAGAAGTTGGCCGCGCTCGGCTGAAGTGTTGGCTGATGAAGTTCCAGTGGTCCAGCTCGGCGGCGTAGACGGCATCGAAGGTGTCCGACACCTCGCTCGGAACTTCGGAATCTAGGCTCGTACGCCGCAGCAGCTCGG
>CAVXQP010000025.1:0-141482 GCA_963763955.1 uncultured Solirubrobacterales bacterium
CTGAAAATCGTGGTGTCGCCAGTTCGATTCTGGCCCTCGCCACTTCGCGCGTTACCGGGCGCTGACGCCACCGCAGACGGTGGCTCCCGCCGGCGGGCTGATCTGGAGCTCCCAGGGCTGGGTGGCGCGATCGGTTGGAATGTCGAGGACCCCGACCTCGCCGGCTGCCAGCGGGGCTGTGGCGACCGGGAAGGATGCGGTTGCAAAGCGGCGGAGGCGGAGTTGGGCGCCCGCCCGCCGCGAGGCATGGACGATCGCCCCGCCGGGGGGCAGCCGAAGGATGGCGACGGGCGAGTCCGCACCGAGCCCGATGCAGCTGCCTTGGCGCCGGGCGTCGGCCTGCGTCGGGAAGAGCAGCTGCGGCGGCGGCCCCGAGGCGGCGGTGGGCCCCTGTGCGGGCCCGAAGCTCACCCCCAAGGCCCGCCCCAGCACCTTGTCGGCGGCGACACGTGCGGGCTCAGGCGCGGTGGCGATCTCGGCCGCGCTGTCTGCCGGCGAGCCGTACTTGTCGGCGTCGGCCAGATACACCGACGATATGACGTAGGACTGGGTCGTGCCGGCGTTGTCCTCGGTGAGCAGCAGCGGGGCGGCGATCTTGTCGCGGGCAATCTCGCCGGCCCCGAGGTCGGCCTTGAGCAGGTCGCTTGCGTTCCGGAAGGAGAGGTAGGCGTCGTGCAGCTGGTTGAGGTTCCCGGCCACGATCGCGGCACCGACCACGTACGCGCCGATGATCCCGCCCCTTGGCAGGCGAACCCCGCGCAGCAGCTCGGCGGCGATCATCAGCACGAAGATCACCCCCGGCAGCTGGTAGCGGCTGGCGGTCGGTTCGCGCCCGTGTTTGAAGTTGAGACCGGCCAGCACCCAGAACGTGGCGAGGAGGGCGAGCGCGATCCACAGCTCCCGCGGCACCCGACCCATCCGGTGCAGCCGCCAGGCGCCAAGCGCCAGGGCCACCAGCAGCAGGGGCTGCCCCCAGTCGGGGCCGCCGCTCACGCCTTGGGCCAGCCCGAACAGCGAGGCGAAGACCGCGTCGGCTGCGTCGAGGATGAAGTGGGGTGTGTTCGCCGCGTTGTGGAGCGAGAGCGCGGTATCGGCGGTGTGCCCCCAGCCCACCCACCAGGCCGCGTAGAGAAGGGCCGGTACCGCGACGATGTAGAGCCGTCGGAGGCGCTCACCTCGCAGCGCGACGTCGACGCAAGCGGCGACGATGAAGGGCAGGCCAAGGCTCGAGAAGGTCACCCCCACGGTCAGCAACGCACAGGCCAGCCAGTCGCCGCGGCGATCGCCCCGCTCGAGCACTAGAAGCGCCCCGAGGCCGCACGCCAGCGAGCCCATAAAGCCCATCTGGAAGCCCCACAGCAGATCCCCGGAGGCGGGCCCGAGGAATAGCACGATGGCGGTCGCCAGCAGCGCCAGCCAGGGGTCCACCCGGCGCCGCAGGTAGACGAAGAGGAGAATCGACGTGGCCAGGAAGAGGGCGACCGACACGGCGAGGTAGGGCAACGACGAGCTCATGCCGACCGTCGCCAGCAGCGCCTCGTAGATCAGGACCGGCGCGATCGAGATGTGCTCCCCGTGCGGGCGGAGGATGGAATCGGCGGTGAAGTCGGGCCGGTAGAGCAGGAACTCCCACTCGTCACTTAGGAACGTCAGCCTCGACCCCCAGGCGAGCAGCAGCGCCGCCGAGCCCGCGGCGGCGGCCAGCAACAGCAGGACGGGGTCCCGCGGACGGCGGTCGAGGCGATCGTGCACTGGGGTAATTTAATGCGGGTCGGTTCAGGTCAGCCGCGCACGATTGCCCCAGTCCGCCGGCTTTCCGCCGTCGGCGCGCAACCTGAAAATCGTGGTGTCGCCAGTTCGATTCTGGCCCTCGCCATTCACCGACCCACGCGTATTTCACCTGTTCTGGGTGACGTGCCGGCTCTGCGACAGCGCCATCGTTCGATTCAGATGCCAGCACACCCCACTCCTGCCACGGGAGGTGCCGATGACACGGCCTCGACGAGGTCACCATGCTGCGCCCCCGACGCAAAGCATGAGGCGGCAGCCGACCCGACCGTCGCCATCAAGGCCCGGACTGAGCCACTCCCGGCCGACGACATGGTTCCGATCGAAAAGGGCTCCTTCCTGATGGGCAGCGATGACCGCTGGGCCTATCCAGCCGACGGCGAGGGGCCGGTGCGGGAGATCTCACTCGACTCGTTCTTGATCGATCCGGTGGCCGTCTCCAACGAGGCCTTCTCCTCCTTCGTCGAGGCGAGCGGATACGCAACAGAGGCCGAGCGGTTCGGCTGGTCGTTCGTCTTCGCCGGGCTCCTGCCGGACGATTTCCCTCCCACGCAGGCCGTCGTCGAGGCTCCCTGGTGGCGCAAGGTGGAGGGAGCCGATTGGCGACACCCGGAGGGGCCGCAGTCTTCGCTCGATGACCGCCTCGATCACCCGGCCGTGCATGTCACCTGGAACGATGCCCAGGCATATTGCACTTGGACGGGGCGGCGCCTGCCGACCGAGGCCGAGTGGGAGTTCGCGGCCCGCGGCGGCCTCGATGGCAAGGCATTCCCGTGGGGCGACGAGCGCGAGCCGGGCGGCGGGCACCGAATGAACGTCTGGCAGGGGGAGTTCCCGATATAAGAACACCGAGGCTGACGGTTACTACGGAACCTGCCCGGTGGACGCCTTTCCACCGAACGGATACGGGCTGCACAACGTCACCGGCAACGTCTGGGAGTGGGCCGCGAGACTGGTTCGATCCGGCCTTTCGCCCGCAGGACCGAACCCAGGACCCTCGCGGTCCCGCGACGGGCATCCTCAAGATCCAGAAGGGCGGCTCATATCTCTGCCACGACTCCTACTGCCGGCGCTACAGAGCAGCGGCCCGACAGGGCAACTCGCCGGACAGCTCCGCCGGCAACGTCGGCTTTCGCTGCGCCCGCGGCGGCTGAGCTTCAGCCCGGCTCTTCGGCCATCTTCTGCTGAGCGTCCGCGAGCGCATTCTTCACGGCCTGGACGTGGCGCCCTTCGGCCTCCCCTTTCACCTGCTTGACGGTGCGGGTTACGGCAGCCTCGACCTGATCGGCCTCGGAGTGCGAGTAGACGACGATCAGGCCCGCGCCACCGATTGGAATCGTCTCGCCAGCCTGCTCCCCGATCTTCTCGGCGGTCTTGTGGTGAAGCAGCTCGCCGCCACCGGCGCCCAGGGCGGCCCCGATCGCGGTCGTCAGCAGCAGTGGCGGCGCGACCAGCCCGACAGCCAACCCCACGCCGCCGAGGGCCGCCGTTCCCTCACGAACCATGTGATCGGTCTCCTCGACCGACAGGTTGCCCTGGAGGTCCTTCGCGATCAGGGCCATTCCCTGCAGGTGGGCACCACTGTCGTGGACGGCGTTGTAGTCGTCCTCGGCGGCCTCCTTCGACATGTAGCCCCCGATGAGGACGTCAATCGTGTCGTGCAGCTTCATTGAAGCCTCCTTGCCTTCACCCCGAGGTCAGGCCGACAGCGCATGCGCGGTCTGTCCGTGGTGGTGGGCGGTGTGCAGCTCATGCGCATCATCCTTCGACGGCTGCGGCTTGATTTCGAAGGTGACCTTGTCGATCGTTCCGGTGAACTCGAACGGCTTGCGGTCCTCGTAGGCATGGTCGACCACACCGCCGTTGTCCCGTCCGATGTCCATTCCGGCGTAGCCGGAGAAGCGGATCGGCACCGTGTGGTCCATGCGGCCCTTGCCGATCGCCCGGTCGCCCATGAAGAGGGTCACCTCGCCCCCGGTGGCCGGCTTCGCCTCATCGGCGGCGAACTCCATCCTCACCGAGACCTCGCCGGCGGGCAGCTCCTCCTCGGCCTCCTGACGGAAGACGAAGACACCCATCATGGAATAGGTGTGCGTGAGCTTGCCCTTGTCGACGAAGAGCGAGAACCCACCCAGATGGTCGGCCTCCGCGACGATGACCCCTTCAGCGCCGCCCTCCGGGATCACCAGGTCGGCGCTGATCGAGTAGGAGTGGTTGTAGATCCTCGGGATCATCCCGGAGAGGACGTTCTGGACGTCGCCGCGGAACTCGAACTTCGGGACCTCCGGCAGCGGCGGCACGATGCCGAAAAACGATGCGAGCGTGGCGAGCAGAGGCGTCACGTTGTACTTCTCGGCCTCCTGCCAGAAGAGCTCCTTGAGCTCCTTCACCTTCTCGGGGTTATCGGCGGCGAGGTCGTGCGACTGCGAGAAGTCGTCGGGCAGGTAGTAGAGCTCGACGGGATCCTGATCGGGGTCCCAGGTGCCCGGGGTGTAGGGCTTCAGCGCCTCCGGCGTGATCACCCAGGGGATGCGCTCGGTCCGCATCGCGAGCCACCAGCCGTCCTTGTACATCGCCCGGTTGCCGATCGTCTCGAAGTACTGCTGGGTGTGGTGCTCGGCAGCTTCGCCGTCGGTCAGCGAATCGGCGAACGTCTCACCGTGCATGGGCTGCTGCTCGATGCCATCGATGTGGGTCGGCATCGGGACGCCGGAGATGTCGAGGATTGTCGGCCCGATGTCGATGACGTGCGTGAAGTGGCTCCGGAGCGCGCCGCTCTCCTTGATCCTGTCGGGCCAGTGGACGACCATCGGGTTGCGCGTACCCCCGAGGTGCGAGCCCACCTGCTTTCCCCACTTGAACGGCGTGTTGCCCGCCCACGCCCAGGCGGCCGAGTAGTGAGGGGCCATCATCTGGTTGCCCCACGCCTCGACCCCTCCGTAGCGCTCCGACAGCTGCAGCTGCATTTCGTCGGTCAGCGGGATCCCGTTCTGCATGGTCAGCTCGTTGAAGGAGCCGGTGATCGTGCCCTCCATGCTGGCTCCGTTGTCGCCCCAGATCCAGAAGACGAGGGTGTTCTCGAGCTCGCCCAGTTCGTCGATTGCCTCGATCACCCGGCCGACGTTGTAGTCGGCGTTCTCCGAATAGCCGGCATAGACCTCCATCTGGCGCGCGTAGAACGCCTTGAGCTTGTCCGGCACGTCCTCCCAGGCGGGGAACGCTTCGTCGCGTTCCGTGAGCTCCGCGTCCGGCGGGATAACCCCTAGCTCCTTCTGCCTGGCGAAGGTCTCCTCGCGCAGCTTGTCCCAGCCCTGGTCGAACTTGCCCTTGTACTTCTCGGCCCATTTGTCCGAAACGTGGTGCGGAGCGTGACTGCAGCCAGTCGAGAAGTAGCTGAAGAAAGGCTTGCTCGCATCCTGCGCCCGGACCGCGTGCAGCCACTCGATCGTCTTGTCCGCCATGTCGTCCGGCAGGTAGTAGGGGTCCTCGCCGTCGTCGCCGTAGTAGGCCTCGGGGGTACCGATGATCTTCTGGTTCTCCGCCAGGCAGGGGTCCCACTGGCCCGATCCCCCACCGAGAAAGCCGTAGAAGTAATCGAACCCCCAACCCACGGGCCAGCGGGTGAATGGGCCGGCCGGGCCCTGCTGCCCGTCAGGCGTCAGATGCCACTTGCCGAACGCGGCGGTGCTGTAGCCGTTGTCCCGGAGGATTCTCGGGAACGGAACGCAGTCATCCGGGACGAACGCCGTGTAGCCGGGGAACCCGGTCGAGAACTCGCCGACGGAGCCGAAGCCGACGGCGTGGCTGTTGCGGCCGGTGAGGAGCGCCGCCCGGGTGGGGGAGCAGAGAGCGGGGACGTGGAATCGGTTGTAGCGGACACCCTCGTCCGCCATCCGCGTGTAATTAGGCGTGTCGATCGGGCCGCCGAAGGTTGCGGGATTGCCGAAACCGGCGTCGTCGATCAGCACCACCAGCACGTTCGGGGCCCCATCGGGCGGCTCGACGTGGCCGATCGCCTCCCAGTCGGGCTGCGAGCCGTCGAGTGTGCGTTTCGTGACGCCGCCGAAGGGAGGCATGCGGATCGGCAGCTTGCTTCGATCGGGCTGGCTCATCATCTACCTCCGGGGTCTGGCGACGCTTGAGGATTCCTGTTCCATCTCAGCTTGCGGTCAAAGCCAACATGGGCAACGGCGGGACCGCATCATCCGAAGCGGGTGAAACCAGTTCAGCTCCTCAGGCGGAACCCAACAGCTTGGCCTTCTCCCGCTCGAACTCCTCGTCCGAGAGCACCTTCTGCTCATGCAGCTCGCCGAGTTGCTTGAGCTGGTCCATCACTTCGGGGGTCAGCCCGCCCGCCGCGGCCGGCTCGGGCTGCTGGGCAGGCGCCGCCTCGTCTTCCTGCTGGCCTTGCTTGGCGTCATGGTGCTTCTTTGCGGCCACAGCGGCTCCGCCGAGCGCGGCGGCGCGCCGGCGGCGCTGACGTCTGTCTCGTCCCAGTGGCATCTCGAGTCCTCCTTGAATGGCTTGTCCTGCAACGATCGAGCGGGCGAGGGGGCGGCGCATCATCAAGTTCGGGTGATTCCCCCTTCTGCGATTTCACCCGATCAGGATGAGGACAGGGAACACCTGATCAGGTTGGCTTCTGGGCCGATCGGCATGCAAACCGCGGCCGCCAACCCGAACAACTTCGTGTACGTCGCTCGCCCGCGGCTCCCGGTCGTGGCCGAGGCGCTGTTCGCGAGCGGCTGGCTGCTCACCATCGGGCTCCTCAACCTCTTCTATGCGATCTCGGTGCTGGCCGGCTCGCACATCTTCATCACCACCGCCTCATGGCTGGTCGGTGACACCCGGCCGGAGGGCTGGTTGATGCTCGTGGTCTCGTTGATCCAGCTGGCTGCAGCCCCAGGGGTTCTGCTGGCTAGGATGGGCGCCGTGGCAGTCGGACTGATCTCGGTGGTGGGCCACGTCGTCGCGCTGATCATGTTCTTCGCCGATGCGCCCGGTTTCGCTATCGCCCTGCTTGTCCTGGACCTGATCGTCGCCCTCTGTCTTC
The DNA here is from genome assembly GCA_963763955.1 of uncultured Solirubrobacterales bacterium. Taxonomy (GTDB): domain Bacteria; phylum Actinomycetota; class Thermoleophilia; order Solirubrobacterales; family 70-9; genus DASUPK01. The sequence goes on from CAVXQP010000025.1 coordinate 6,842, forward strand.
TGGCCCTCGTCAGGAGCGCTCGCTCCGTGGCGACCTGATGGCGGCCGTGGAGGACAGCCTGCAGACTCTCGAGGTCGCCGCCCAAGGTGCGTGGCTGGTCGAGGACGCACCACGGGAGGAGATCCCCGAACACGCCATGACGCCGGTCGCCGCGATGAGGCTGGTCACGCAGGAGCTCGCCGTGGAGGGGATTCCCGAGCGGAACCTGGCGACCTTCGTCACCACCTGGATGGAGCCGGAGGCCCGCCAGGTGATCGACGAGAACCTTGACCGGAACTTCATCGATCACGCCGAGTACCCGATGACCGCCGAGATCGAGCAGCGCTGCATCAGGATGCTCGCGAAGCTCTTCAACGCACCCGGAGAGACGACCGGGGCCCGCACGCAGGGCTCATCCGAGGCGATCATGCTCGGAGCCCTCTCGCTGAAGTGGAAGTGGCGGGAGCGCCGAGAGAGCGCCGGCAAGTCCACGGACAAGCCCAACCTCGTCTTCGGAGGCGACGTGCACGTGGTCTGGGAGAAGTTCTGCCGCTACTTCGACGTCGAGCCGCGGATCGTTCCGCTCCAGCCCGGCAAGTACACGATCGGCCCCGAGGACATCGAGCCTCACCTGGACGAGAACACGATCGGCGTGGCTGCTGTCGTCGGAACGACCTTCACCGGTCATGCTGACGATGTCGTCGGGATCAACGATCTGCTGGTCAGCTACCGCGACGACAAGGGGCTGGACATCCCCCTGCATATCGACGGCGCCAGCGGCGCGTTCGTCTGGCCGTTCCTCTACCCCGACTCGAAGTGGGACTTCAGGCTCGAGCAGGTTCGCTCGATCAACGCGTCCGGCCACAAGTTCGGCCTGGTCTACCCGGGGATCGGCTGGCTGATCTTCCGCGAGAAGTCCGATCTCGCCGAGGACCTCGTCTTCAATGAGAACTACCTGGGGAAGACCGACGCAACATTCACGCTCAACTTCTCGACCGGCTCGGCGATGGTGCTGGCCCAGTACTACAACTTCGTTCGCTTCGGCAAGGCGGGCTATCGGCTGATCATGGAGATCATGCAGAAGAACGCCGAGCAGCTCGCAGCTGACATAGCCGGCATCGGTCCATTCCAGATCATCGGCAAGGGCGAGGAGACGCTTCCCCTCGTCGCCTTCAACCTCGCCGAGAAACACGCCTACGACGAGTTCGACATCGCCTTCCAGCTTTCGGCGGAGCGCGGCTGGATGGTTCCGGCCTACACGATGCCGCCGGACGCCAAGGACGTGAAGATGATGCGGGCTCTCGTCAAGGTCAACCTGAGCCGCTCATTGGTGGACCGGCTCGTGGCGGATATCGGGGACGCGATCAAGACCCTGGAGGCAAAGGGCCCCGTCACCGCCGCCGAGCGGGCGAAGGTACAGACCAACGTCAGCCACTGAGCGCCCGCGGACGATCAAACGCCTGCATCACCCCGCCGGCCGCGAAGCAGAGCGCACCGGTGAGAGTCCCCAAATTGGCGATCTCCACATTGAGTTCGGCCCCGGTCTCGGGCCTGGTGAACGCGGCGATCGCCGAGATCATGAAGAGGACCGAGCCGATCTGATTGACCACCGAGATCCCCCAACCGAGATCGCGCAATCGGAGGCAGGGACGGGCGCGATGGCAGATCGCACGCATCGCGAGGTGTCCTGAGATCAGGAACAGAACACAGCCGGCGATCTCGGGCCTCCAGATCAGGCGATCGACGCCGTGGGTGCCTAGCCCCCGGATGAAGGAGTCCACCAGGCTGAAGCCGAATGCCAGCGTCCCCGCGAAGAGCACGAAGGCACTCAGCCAGGCGAGGCGCCCCGGCTCGTAGGACCACCACGACCATGGCTTGGCGGGCGTAGGAATGCGACTGTCGCCCATGGAAGGCGTGTTGATCGCTCCGAGGAGCGCGGCATACGCGCCAGTGGTGAAGAAGAGCCCACCGACGAGATAGATCGAGGCCGCGGTGGCCGCATCGCCGGAACCGAACTGAGCGACGATCGCGCCCAGGGCGAACAGGGAGCCCCCGATGAAGAAGGCGCAGGCCGCACCCCAGTTGCTCCGCCGCAGTCGCGGGATCAGGGCGGCCAGAGTCGACCCTCTTGACGGTCGCGGGAGCCCGGCGGCGGGAACCGGGCTCCCGCGCTCGATCAGGCCCTCGGGGTCGCGCCCACGTCCGTGGGCTCGTTGGGATCGAAGACGATCAGCCCGTAGACGATCCAGACGCAGAGGGCAAAGATTCCCAGCTCCCAGAATGGATGGTGATCGCCCATCGAAAGCAGGGCACCGATCGCGCCGAGGCTGCCGGCGATCACCCCGATGATCCGGCCCCAGGCGTTGCCGGACATCAGGGAGAAACCAGCCGTGAGCTGGATCACCCCGAGGATGATCAGCACCCACCCCATCGCATGAAGGTTGGTGAGGATGTACCTCGTGTCATTGACGTAGAAATTCGCATCAGCGACGGCGCCGATGCCGTAGATGATGTTGAGCGTGCCGACAATCAGCAGCAAGACGGCGACGAAGACGACGCGGCCTGCACCTCTCATCTTGGGGATTCCTCCTTTTCGCCGACCGCCGCCATCGGCGGCCGTATCCGCGGGAGCGCTGACGAAACTCACGCACCGCGACCGGCAAGCTTTCAGCCCGCCCTGGGTACGGCATCCCCCAATCCGGGTGATATTCCGTCCAGGCATGTCCGCTCGGGTCTTCAATCGTTGGCGTCGGCGATTTCACCCGGTCTGAGTGATGCGGATCAGCCGGTTTCGCGGTTGGATCGGTAGCCCACAGGATCCGCAGCGAAAGGAACGGCATGCCCTTGCGAAGGAGAAGGCCGCTAACGCGGGCGGCGATGGTTGGCGGAGCCGGCTACGCGGCCGGAAAGCGTCGAACTCGGGCGGCGCCCCAACAGGCCCCCCCGCCACAGCAGGTGCAGGCCACCAAGGCGGCCGGGGCGACCGAAGGCAGCGGAATGTCCGAGATGGACCGGATCGACGTACTCAGGAAGCTCGGTGAGCTGCACGACTCGGGCGTTCTCACCGACGACCAATTCGATGCCGAGAAGGAGAAGCTCATCTAAATGGAGTTCGGACCAGTTCAGATGCTGGTGGTCGGCTTCGATGACGGCAAGTTCTCCGGCGAGATACTGGCCGAGTTGCGGCGGCTTCGCGAGCACGACATCGTCCGTCTCGTTGACCTCCTGTTCGTTGCCAGGGATGAGAACGGTGAAATCGAGCCCCTCGAGCACAGTGACCTTGCCGAGGACGAGGCAGTGGCGTTCGGCGCGCTTGCCGGGGCTCTGCTTGGCATGGGCGCCGCCGGAGAAGAGGGGGCCGAAGAGGAGGCAGCGCAGGGTGCGGCGGCCGTGGAGGAAAGAGGCTCAATCATCAATCCGGACAACGTCTGGTACCTGGCCGATGCCATCCCCCCGGGAACCTCTGCTGGCATTGCGCTGCTCGAGCATCGTTGGGCAATCCCGCTGAGAGACGCGATTGAGCGCGCCGGCGGCAATGCCCTGGTGGACACCTGGATCCACCCTCGTGATCTGATTGAAGCGGGCGCCGACGCGGCCCGACACGGCTGAGCGTCTCAGAGAGTCGGATCCCGTTGCGGTCCAAAGCCGGCCGTGGATTTCATCCCGATCGGGTGAGGCCGCCTGCGTCCGCTCCGGACACCATGCGTCATCAAGGCGCGTGGCCCACCGCACGGAAAGCGGTTGCTCAACCGGCCGCGCGCAACGAAAGGAGTCTCAAATGCTGTGGGTCGGACTTGGAATTCTCTATTTCCTGCTGCTCGTCACGCTCGGGATCATGTCGATCAGGAAGGGCCACTGGGTCATGTTCATCCTCGGAATCGTCTTCCCGTTGTTCTGGCTGATCGGCGCCCTGATGCCCCCGAGGGGCGCGGCCGCGGCGAGCTCGGGCGCCTACTAAGGCGGTAGGGGTCATCTGACCCGGCCCTGGCTGGGGTCGGGTCAGAGCAGCTCAATGACCCCGCGCACGATCAGCAGCAGCCCGACCCCGCCGGCCAGTCTGAAGGCGAGCGTCTTGGAGTTGCTGTTGAACCAGGCTTGGAACCGATCGACGGTCCTCGGCGTCCAGTCGGGCGCAACCGCGTAGCCGATCAGGGGCAGCTCGAGGAGCAGCAGCATGATCAGGTTGAAGCTGAGCACGAGAGCAATCGTCCCCGTAGTGCTTGCGTTCTGGTCGGCGATGTGGTTCAGGCCGATCAGGTAGGAGGCGCCCGGCAACGTCAGGAGCGCCCCGACGACGAACGTGGTCCGCGCCGTTCCCTTGCTGAGGGCGGTCTGCCAGCGTGGCGGTCCCTTCTGCTTCTTGGCCTCCTGGCGCCTCCGGCGCCGGTCTGCTATTCGCCCCTCCTCTCGAGGCACCCGACCGGGGCGAATCAAGTAGGCAACCACCAGCAGGATTCCCCCGAGCGCGAGGTCGGCCGCGGGACTGAGCGTATTCTGCGCGGTGCTGGTGGCGCCCGAGGACCCGTCGACCGCGAAGACGATCACCAGACCGAGGGTGATGCTGGTCATCATCGCCCCGAGGAGGTAGCCGAGCAGCAGGCGCTTCGGGTGGTCGAGCAGGAGCATCACCGTAGTGGCGCCGAGCAGCACCGGGTTGAGTGCGCCCGCGAAGGCCCAGACGTAGATGCCGCCCACGACTATTTCCGGCCTAGTTCAACTCGTTCGCCCTGATCACCCGAACCACAAGGACAATCGCCAGGATCACCAGCGCGATGAGCAGGACGACCCCAAGGATTGGGCCGACGAAAAAGAACGCGGCCAAGACGCCGAGAAACGCCAGGATCGCACCGAGCGCAACTGGAACGCCGATCAGGTCTGAATCACCGCCCACGAGGCCAAGGTAGTTCTGAAGCGGGTCCCGCGCATCGCCCGAAACGGGTGATGATCGATCTAGGTAGTCACTACTGAGGAGGGTTGGGTAGCTGCCACGTTCCTCGGCTCCGTTTGGCAGCAATAGGGTGACGATTGCGACGCCGCGAGCAGGAACGCGAGCGGAGACTGACGCGGACTCGCTAGGGGAATTGACTCAAGCCAAGCGAAAGCCCACGCCCAGGCGAGTGCATCCGGCACAGGATCCGCTCGGGTTCGCTACCCCGGTCGCGGTCCCAGCGCTCTACGACGGGTATGTGCGCCGCCCGGATCTAGTCTCGCGCCTTCGCCAGGCCGGCGATTACCCGCTCGTGCTCGTCAGAGCGCCGGCCGGGTATGCGAAGACCAGCGTGCTCGCCGAATGGGCCGAGCAGGACGACCGACCCTTCGCCTGGGTGAGCCTTACTTCGAGAGATAACCACGCGCCGCAACTCCTGAATCGTCTTGTCGAGGCCATCGACGGCGTAAGCCTCAAGGGAAGGCCATGCGTCCTCGTCGTGGACAACGCTGAGGTGGTCAGGAGCCAAGAGCGCATCGGATGCCCTGGCCAACGTGATCGCGAGTCTTCGCCCCGACGGTCAGATTGCGCTGGCCTCCCGCAAGGAGCCTCAATTGCCGCTGGGCCGGATGCGCGCACAGCGCGAGGTCTTCGAGTTGACCCGGCGAGAACTGGCGATGAGCCGGCTCGAAAGCGCCGCGTTGCTCGAGGAGCTCGGGCTGAAGCTCAGCCCGGAAGAGGCCGACGCTCTCCATGAGCAAATCGAGGGCTGGCCCGCCGCTCTGTACCTGGCGGGACTCTCCCTCGCACAGGAGCCCGACACGGCGTCCGGCGTCGCCGGCTTCGCGGGCGACGATCAGTTCGTGTCCGACTATGTCAGGGATGAGTTCCTGAGCGGGATCTCCCTTGCGCGGCTCAGGTTTTTGATCCGTTCGTCGATCCTCGAGGACCTCGAGGGGAATATCTGCGACCAGGTGCTCGAGCGCTCCGGGTCGGCACGGGTCCTGCGAGAGCTGTCTCGGTCCAATCTGCCCCTCGACTGCCTCGATCATGCCGACGGCTCGTACCGCTACCACCCACTCTTCAGCCAGATGCTCCGCGCGGAGCTGCACCGCCGCGAGCCCGACCTCGAGAGACCCCTCCACGGACGTGCGAGCGCGTGGTACGCGGGGCGCGAGCGATTCGAGGAGGCGATCGACCACGCGATCGAGGCCGGCGACGAGAAACGGGCGGCCGAGCTGATCTGGGCTCGCGCGGCGCCTTCGCTGGCCCGAGGCGATCGCGGAGCGGTGCGGCACTGGCTGGACCGATTCAGTGACCAGAAGGTCGCGGGCTCTGTTCGGCTCGCGCTTACCGCCGCACATCTCTACCTAACGCTGGGAGAGGGAGGATTGGGTGCGCACTGGGCCTCGGTTGCAGATGAAGACTTCGACGAGGAGGCCGACGACGATCCCGAACTGCTCGCCGACCTGCTCATCCTCCGGGCGACGCTTCAGCCGAACGGCATCGAGAACATGGGGAGGGATGCCACCCGGGCGGCGGAGCTGCTCCCGCCGGAGAATCCCTGGCGCTCGATCTCGTACTTCTATGCCGGCGCCAGCCGCTACCTGTCCGGGCATCTGGAGTCAGGCAAAGAGTTGCTCGAGGAGGGGGCCAGGCGGGGGGCGGCGAACGCTCCGATCGTTCAGGTGTTCTGCCTCGTGCAACTCACCCTGCTGCACTTGGACCGCGACGACCTAGAGCGCGCCCTTCGCGTGATCGCGCAGGCGCGCGAGCAGCTCGAACGGTTCAATCTCGGGGACTATCCGGTGATGGCGACATTCTTCGCCGCCTCGTCGCTGACCCGCGCGCTCGAGGGGCAGATCGAGGACGCGGCGGCCGATGGCAAGCGCGCCGCAAAAATGCTCAGCGGTCTGGCCGGCTTCCCGGACTGGTTGGTCGCGGCGGCCGGGATCTTCCTTGCCCGCGCGTACATGCTGCTCGACGACCCAGTCGAAGCGGAAAGACTGCTTGTCTACGCCGCGGAAATCGCCGACCGGATCCCAGATGCGCCAACCCTTCGCCGCTGGGTCTCCGAGTCGCAGTCGTCGGCATCGGCGATGTCCGACGAAGTCGATCACGCTGGGCTGACGCCCGCGGAGTTGAGAACGCTTCAGTTTCTCCCGAGCCACCTCTCGTTCAGAGAGATCGCCGAGCGCAGCTTCGTTTCGCCGAACACCGTGAAGACCCAGGCCCAGGCGATCTACAGAAAGCTCGATGCCTCCTCCCGCGCTGAGGCTGTCGATCAAGCTCGTGAGGCAGGCCTGCTTCGGGACGAACCTATTACGCCGGTTGGTCGATGACCCGCCTCCTGACACCCGCGGAGAGTGAGGCGGTCGGAAAGGCCGCTCGGGCGAACACCCCCCGGTCGAGCCACGCGCTCTGGGAGGCCCCGTCAGACCGGCCGGACCCAGTCGAGACGCTTGAGGCTCAGGACGCGACGCGGGTTCCCGAGCTGGTGCCGATCCGCCACGGGCGCATGCTCGCGTCGGCATTCACCTTCTACCGGGGCGCAGCGGCGATCATGGCGACCGACCTGGCGACCACCCCGAGCTCCGAGCTCAGGGTCCAGCTCTGCGGCGACGCGCACCTCTCGAACTTCGGCGGCTTCGCTGCCCCTGACCGGCGGCTGATCTTCGACATCAACGACTTCGATGAGACGCATCCGGGCCCGTTTGAGTGGGACCTGAAACGACTGGCCGGAAGCTTCGCAATCGGCGGCCAGGCAATCGGGCTGAAGGCGAGCGAGACACGGTCTGCCGTTGCCGCCACAGCCCGGGAGTATCGGGAGGAGATGCGGCGGCTCGCCTCGATGCGGACGATCGACGTCTGGTACGAGCGCATCGACGTGCAGGCCCTGGAGCAGTACCGCTCGCAGGTCAGCCGCAGCCAGGCGAAGAACTTCGAAAAGAACGTCGCCAAGGCCGAGCGTAAGAACAGCATGCGGGCCTTCGACAAGCTCACCACGACCGAGAACGGCGAAATTCGCATCGTCAGCGATCCTCCGTTGATCGTCCCGATCGATCAATTCCTCGGCGTTGACCCGGCGCTCATCGAGCAACGCCTGACCGAGGTGTTCTCGGCCTACAGGGACACGATCGATCGTGATGTCCGCCATTTGATCGACGAATACCGATTCGTGCACGCAGCTCACAAGGTGGTTGGGGTTGGAAGCGTCGGGACGCGAGCCTGGATCCTGCTCCTGCTTGGGCGCGACTCACGGGACCCCCTGTTCCTCCAGGCGAAGGAGGCCCAGAGCTCGGTGCTCGAGCCGTACACCGAGGCAAGTCAGTTCAAGCATCAGGGCCGACGCGTGGTCGAAGGGCAGCGCCTGATGCAGGCCGCCAGCGACATCTTCCTCGGCTGGGTGACGGCGGAAGGACCTGACGGGAAGAACCGGGACTTCTATGTGCGGCAGCTCTGGGATGGCAAGGGCTCCGCGGTGGTCGAAAGGATGACTGCGAAGACGATGGCGCTCTACGCGAAGCTCTGCGGGCGGACGCTCGCCCGCGCCCACGGTCGCTCAGGGGACCGCATCGCGATCGCCGCCTATCTCGGCAAGGGCGATGGGTTCGACCGCGCGATCTGTGACTTTGCCGAGGCCTACGCGGAACAGAACGATCGCGACTACCGGGAGTTCGCGAGCGCCGTCAAGGACGGCAGCCTGCTGGCGGAAACGGATCTGTAAGCGCTCTGCGGCGGAAGCGGAAGCCAAGGCAGAGGTTCCAAGGTGGGCAACAAAACACCCTGAAACAGCAGCAAATGCTTGTCGATGACACCGGGCCGGAATCTTCCGAATAGCAGGCTGAAGATCAATTGCCCGCAAAGAGCCATCAACGCGGGTGACGACTGAAAATCGTGGTGTCGCCAGTTCGATTCTGGCCCTCACTGCGCAGTGAGCCGCGTTTATTCCTCCGCGACGACCTGCTTCACAGCCTGATCGACTGTGGGATACGGGGCATCAAGAATCGAATCGCCCGGCGCTACGTGGATGACATCCCGAACCTGACCGACGTTTCGGGCGATCACCAACCGGACGCCATCGGCCCCCAGTTCTCGCGCCACCTGGTCGAGGACCTGGGCCGCCGTCACATCGATGAAGGCGACCGTCTCCGCATCGATGACGATTGCGTGAACGTCGGCGCGCCTCGCGGTGCCGCGGATCTGACGCGCGACCGGCTCGGCATTGGCGAAGAACAGCCCGCCCTCGATCCTCAGCACCGCGATTCCTTCGACGCGCCGGTTCTCCGGATGCCGATCCAGATCCGAGAAGTGACCACTCGGGCCGGGGACTCTCCCGAGCTCTCTCACCGGCGGCCGCGAGGCACGGTAGAGGAGAAGGAGGAGCGAGATCAGCACTCCGATGAAGAGCCCGGCGAGGATTCCGACGATCATCACCCCAAGCATCGCGGCGACCGCCGCAATGAAGTCCGGCCGAGCCGCAAATCCGTAGGCCCGGCCGAGCCGGATGCTGTAAACGCGATAGAAGTCGCGGAGCGCCGGGAAGTCGATCAAGTCGATCAGGGCGACGATCACAACGGCCGCCAGGGTTGCCACGGGCAGCCTTTCGAAAAAGCCCGTGAGAAAGAGCAGGGTGAGCGTCGTCAGACCGGCGGCGATCAGCCCGACGAGTTGGGTCCGCCCGCCGGCGGTGCTGTTCACCGCCGTCTTGGACAGGCTCCCGTTGACCGCGAACCCACCGGAGATCCCAGAGCCGAGGTTCGCCGCGCCGAGGCCGATCAGCTCACGATTCGGGTCGATCTCCCGATTGTCCCGCTGAGCATAGGTCTTGGCGGTCCCCAGGCTTTCCGCATAGCCGATCAGCATCACCCCCAAAGCTGCGGCTCCCAGACCACCGAAGCGATCGAGACTGACGTCCGGGACTGACAGCGACGGCAGGCCGGGCTCGATGGAGCCGACGATCTCCACCCCGTGAGCGTCGAGGTCGAAGAGCTGAACGGCGCCGACTCCCAGGACGACGGCCGCCAGCGGCCCTGGGATCGCCGGAGCCACTCGAGGAAGCCCAAACAGCACGGCGAGCGACCCAACCCCGACCAGGAGCGTGGTGCCGTTGGTCTCATCGACGTTGCTCAGAAAGTCCCAGGCCCTCTCGAAGAAGTAACCGTGGCCGGTTTCGACTCCGAACAGCTTCGGGATCTGGCCGACGATGACCGTCAGCGCCAAGCCGATGATGAAGCCCTTGAGTACGGGTTCGGAAACAAAGTTCGCCAGAAACCCGAGGCGCAAGGCGCCTGCGATCAACGCTGCGAGTCCGACGCAGATCGCGAGCGCGGCCGTTGTCGTAACGAACTGCCCCCCGCTCCCTGAAACGGCGTTTCCAACAACCGCAGCCGACAGCGCCGCCGCGGCGGCCGATGGCCCGGTGATCAGTTGTCGCGAGCTACCGAGAGCCGCGTAGAGGATCAGCGCCGCCGGCGCCGCATAGAGACCGACGACGGGCGGGACCCCGGCTATCGTCGCGTAAGCCAGCGCCGAGGGCACGAGCACTGCCCAGACCGTCAGGCCGGCGACGAGGTCCCCGCTGACCCAGTCGCGCTGGTAGTTCCTCAGCGATGGAAACAAGTGGCTCACAGAGCCTTACCACTCCGACAGCCCGGCGGCTTCGAGAGCATCCTCCCGGGTGGGGTGGAACTCGATTCGGACGACCTTGCGCTCCACCACCTCGTAGGCGACAGTCCATGTTTGAGTCACAGCGACACCGCTGGTTCGGCCGCGGCCGCCGGAGCGCATGACGACCACCACCCAGTCTCCCGCGTCGATCAATTCGTCAGGCTCGGCGCACCAGTAATCCTCGAACGAGGAGACGAACCGCCCGATCGACGCGATCACGGCTTCCCGTCCCCGTACCCGCTGCGTTTCCATGTTTGCCCGCGGATCCGACCACAGCACGACTTCGGCGCCGATGCGTGCTGTCGATGCCTCGTAATCGCTCTGGACGAATGCGTGCAAGAGGCGGCGTACGATCTCGACGTTCTCCTGCGACATCGCCCGTCCAGTATCCCGCGAAGACAGCCGCTTTCCAGGCAAAGCAGGACCTTCAGTTGGGCAATGGCTGGACAAGACACCACCCTGAAACAGCCGCAAGCCGTGTCGCCAGTTCGATTCTGGCCCTCGCCATCGCAGAGGAAGGCGAAATGCGACCGGTCAGGCTTCTGTGAGCGTTGGCAGCACGCCCTCGGCGACGCGCGTGAAACCCGCTGCTGGTCGTCTTCGTTCTGGTCGGCGTAGGCCAGGGAGAAGGACTCGATCGCGCGGTCGAAGCGATCCGAGCCGCCGAGATACCCGGCGATCATCGGGGCGCGTCCCGTGCGGGCGTGCGCGCGTGCCAGCGCCCAGCCGCACAGGGCGGCGTACCTTTCGAGCTGTCGCGGCTTCATCCCGGGGATGTCCATGTCTCCCTTCATGTCTCGTAGCTGGCGCACGTAGTACTGCTTCGGCGTCACGCGATCCGAGCCCACCGCGCTCGTCCAGCCGAGGAAGGGATCACCGGCGGCCTGCATCAGGCGCTGTCCAGCGACGACGCGCTCGCCCTGGTGCTCGTAGATGCTCGCGCCCGCGTACGGCGCCAAGACCGACTGCTGCGCCTCCTTTACCTGGAGGAACAGTGGCGCTCCTCGCGTATCGCCCATCAAGAGCACCACGAACGCCTCGGTGCCCACAGAGCCCACACCGACGACCTTGCGTGCGAAATCAGACGAACCAGTGGCGGTTCACCACCTCGCGCAGCTCGACCGGGAGCGTCTGCTCGTAGTCGAGCCATCGCCTCTCGCAGCACCTCGCTCATGTCGGGGTGCTCCTCGACCGGCACACGCACGATCAGCGGCGGAGCGGACTGGATCCGATACTCGCCGTCGACCTGGTGGCAGAGCTTCGCGAGCGCGGCCAGGCTCGTCCTCCTCTTCGCCTTCTCGATCAAACGGTGGCGTCGGCGCACATCCGCCTTGGACTCGACCGCATCCCACATTCGGACCAGGCCATCGACGTCGATCCGCGAGTACCAGACGTCGAGAAAGGGCATGCCGGCAAAGCGCTCGATCCGATCGCGGTAGGCAGAGGCTGAGCGACGCGCCGCCGCCCGTCCATGCGATCCGCGAAACCGTGATCCCGCGCGGCGACAAGCACGCTCGCGGCCAGGCGCTTGACGTCCCACTCAAATGGGGCGGGCAGCGTCTCGTCGAAGTCGTTGATGTCGAACACGAGGCGCCGATCCGGCGCGGCGAAAAGGCCGAAGTTGAGCAGGTGGGCGTCGCCGCAGGCCTGCACCCGAATGTCCGTCGTCGGCGTATGGGCCAGATCCCACGCCATCGCCGCTGCGGCTCCGCGGAAGTACGGGAATTGGGACGCCGCCATCCGGCTATGGCGGATCTCGACCACGTCCGACAGGCGGCTCTTCTCCTGCTCCTGCAGGATGGCGACCGGGTCCGGCCGGTCGGGCGGAGGATCCCACTCAGCGTGGCTCGAACGGCTGACTCGCTTGCGTCGCGCTCGACCGCGCTTCCGCCACTCCTCCGGGGTCAACACCTCGTGAGGCGGCGACACGATCCCGGGGGTGATCTTGGCCACGGAGCGAGTATGCCACCGGTGCCGTCGCCGGCGGCCTCCAGATCAGCCGGTAAGCGCCCAGTCGACGGGCTTGCCGCCCTCAGCCTGCAGCGTGAATCGCCCCTGGCCGTGCTTAACGCGGACGGCGTTCGGCCGGCCATCCACGAAGACCTGGACATCCCCCGGCCGCGAGCCAGCCGGCAGGGAGACGACCATCTTCAGCCGGTTGTGTCCCGCGGGACGTAGATAGCCGCGCGCGACGCCGCGGGAATAGGCGACGCCGACCCGCGGGAGCCGCAGCGAGAAGCTCCGCATCGGCAACTCGGGATCGATCCGGTAGCCCCTACCGGTCGGCTCGATGCCGCCAAGCCGGATCGCGTCGAACAGGCTCCAGGCCGGCTGATGCATGATCTGGGTGTCGTAGGCCGACGTGAAGCCGATCCCGCAGCGCGAGGGGTCGGCTTCATAGAAGGCGTAACAGACGTCGTCGACCGAGAGGATCCCGTTCCAGTGGTCGGGATAGGCGTGCGCGTGGGCGGCGAGGGTGTTGCGGCGGAACTCGTCGAACGCGTCGGCTCGCGCGTGAGGAACGATCCCGGCCATGTGGGCCAGGCCCAGGGTCAGCCAGCCGTTGACCGAGTACCACGCCCCGCCTGGGAACACCGCGTTGTTGGGGCTCAGCCCCGAGAACGAACGCTCGGTGACCTCGGGGTCGTCCCTGGCCGGTGACTGGGAGGAGCCGATCAGCGCGGGCCCGTGGAGCAGCGGCGGCGCCCCGATCCCGGTGAGGAAGCGACGAATGTTGGTGACCAGCGTCCGTGCCTGGCTGCGGGTCGGGACCCCGGCGAGCAGCGCCCAGGGCTGCGGCTCCCCGAAGATCGCCCCGGCGCCCAGCTGATCGTTGCCGGCATAGCCGCGCGAGTACCAGCCCCGCCCGGTCCACTGACCGCTCAAGGCCGCCCGGTCCTGCGCCGCGGCGGCCCGCAACCGTCGCGCGAAGCCCTTGGCGCCTCTGAGATCGGCCAGCGCGGCGAGGCGCGGATAGATGTAGGCGAGCTGCGCCGTGACGAGCGTCGACTCGGTCATGCCGAGAATGGCGGTCGAGAGATCCGACCAGTCGCCGTTGGTGCCGGCGGTCAGGTAACCCCCGTGTGGGCCCCGCAGGCTCTCCTGGTGGGTGAAGGCGCGCACCAGGTGCTTCCAGAGGGTGGAGGAGCCGCCGTCGCGCCAGCTCAGCTTTTCGTTGAAGAACGGCGTGTCGCGGCTCGCCAGCCCGTATTCCGCCGCGGTCCAGAGCAGCCACAGGTCGAGGTCGTTCGAGGTCCCCTGAGGGAGGGGCCGGCACATCTCCCCCATCGAGTAGGGGATCTCGCCGCTGGCGCGGTCTTGCTCCTGAGCCGAGTAGCGGAGAACCTCCCGCGCCAGGCCGGGGTCCGAGTAGATCAGCGGCAGGACGTGCTGAAGCGGGTCGCGGAAGGCCGCCTGCCAGCCGAAGTCGTACTGGTAATAGCCGCCCTGGGAGACGATGTGGTGGCCACAGGCCTCCTGGAAGGTGGCGCCCGATCGGAGCATGTAGCCGTCCCAGGCGAGCTCCCTCGAGAGCCAGCTGTTGCGCCCGGAGAAGGTCGCCTTCGGCACCCAGCTCGCCCAGGCGCGCTGGCTGCTGGCGAAGGGTGCGTCGACTCGGCGCCAGCGTGAGACCAGCCGGGGAATCTGCGCGGCGTGGGCGGCCCCGTACGCGTAGCGCAAGGTCACCGACTGGCCGGGCCGCAGGCTCACCGGCGACCTCAGCGCGAGCATCGTGGAACCGACATTGCCCTCCGAGACGGGCGGCGCGATCGACTGGCCGAGTGCCCCGGCCGAGACCTCGGCCGGATCGGCCCGGCCGCCGCCGCCGAAGAACGCCGTGCCGTTGGTCTCCCAGCCGCGAACGCGCCCTCGCAGCGCCGCCGCGAAGACAGACAGCGGACTGGAATCGACGCTGTCCGGGGCCTCGGCCACCGAGAGGGTGCGGCCCCGCTTCTCGAAGTGCGGCGAGCCCAGCCCGAGGGGCGTCTTGCGGTACTGGTCGAACGGGTTGACGTCCCAGTACTCGACCCAGTTCGCTCGAACCCGGCGATGCGAGGTGTTCCGGATGGTCACGTCGTGGAGCAGCAGCGGCGCGTTGCCGAACGGCGCGTAGACGTTCTCGTCGATCGCGACCGGCCTCACCGCCGTCCTTCGGTGGAAGTAGCCCGACCCGAAGTCACGTGTGGTCCGAACGCCCGGCGGCCGGTCCGCGTACAGGCTGCTGATCGTCCGGTCGCCGAGCCGGAGATACCCGTAGCCGCCGGCGTAGTGGCCGGTGGCTGGTTCGTAGCGGTTTATCCACTGATAGGCACGGGCCTGGCTCCAGAGCTGGACGTAGCCGCTGTTGTGAGCGTCGGCGACCAGGTAGTCGTTGCCCAGCTGGTGCCAGGCATCCGTCGAGCCGGCGAGCTCGGACTGATGCGCCTGGGGCGCGGTCGCCGGGTCAATCGTGTAGGCGTAGGCCGGAAGGCCGAAGCGATCGACGCTCCATCGCCCGAATGCGCCGCTGCCGTAGAGGGAGGAGAGGTCGGGAATGCTCCGATCGGCGGACAGCGGCGGCGGGCCGGCGCCGAGGGCCGCATGGGCGAGCACGGCCGAGACGACGAGCACCGCGGCCAGGCAGCCGGCCGCCCGGGCGGGCGCGCTCAACTCTTCCTCTCCATGATGCTTACCCCTGAGTCCCGCAGCTTCATTCCTCCTCTCCTCCCACCTGCCCACCTTAGATCAGCCTTAGGGCTCTCTCGTAGGGTCCCCCCCCGCGCTGAGGGACGAGCGCGGAGAGGAGAGAGGAGAAGGTGCGCGGGATGCGACGTGTCTCGATGGTCGCTGGCGTCGTTTTGCTCTTCGCCCTGGTGGCGCGTGCTCCAGCGCGTTCGCAAAGGACCGCACGATCATCGCCCGGAACATCCTGCCCTCGGGGCAGTACCAGGTGCCGGGCCCCGGTGCCGGCGCACAGGCGCAGATGTACAACGCGCTGACGCCGCTCTTCGACCACGTCACCCCGAACGACCTCTTCACCGACTTCAAGTCCGAGAAGCTCGGCATCGACACCGATGGGCCGACCACCCAGGAGAACGTCCCGTTCCCCGGCGTCACCCTGCTCCGCGACCGCTTCGACATCCCACACATCTACGCCAGCACCCGCCAGGGCGGAATCCTCACGGACGGCTGGATCGCGGCCGAGGACCGTGGGCTCCTGCTCCAGCAGGCGCGCTACGACTCACGTATCGCTGTCATCGACGCCCCTGGGCTGAGCTCGATCTCACTGATCTCCAGCCTCCAGAACTTCGTCCCCAGCGCCCAGACCGAGGCGTTCACGGCGTCGGAGACCAAGGCGCTCAAGCGACAGGGCAAGGAGGGCAAGGCGGTCCTCCGGGACATCGACACCTATGTCGCGGGGATCAACGCCTACCTGGCGGCCAGTCACTCGCCCAACGCACCGTGGACCCGGAACGACGTCTATGCCGTCAACGCCCTCAAGGGCCAGTTCCTCGGCCAGGGCGGCGGCCGCGAGGCGCTCAACTCTCAGTTCCTGGGAGGTCTGGAGCAGCAGCTCGGCAGGGGCAGGGGTTTTGCGGCCTTCAACGATCTGCGCCAGTTCAAGAACCCGAAGAGCGTCACCTCGGTCAACGGCAGCTTCCCGTATGGACACATCCCGAAGAAGCACCCGGGCAGCGTCGTACTCGACCACAACAGCTTCACTCCCACCCCAGCGGTTCCCGCGAGCATCGCCAGCAAGCTCGATGCCAAGCCGATCCAGGCCAGCAACGAGCTGATGGTCACCGGTTCTCACTCCAGCACCGGTCACCCGATCCTGGTCGGCGGCCCGCAGATCATGTACTTCTTCCCGGGACTGGTCGGCGAGGTGGACATGCACGCACCCCACCTCAATTGGCGCGGCGCCACCTCCGCGCCATTCCCGGGCTACCTGCTGATTGGGCGCACCCCGCGATTCTCCACCACGCTCACCTCCGCAAGTGGCGACATCATCGATCAGTACGCCGAGACACTGTGCGGCGGCAGCACCGAGAAGTACATGTACAAGGGTCGCTGTCGCAGCATGGGCCACTTCGACGCGGGGACGCTGAACGGCAAGCCGGTGACCTTCCTGACGACGGTGCACGGCCCGGTCGCGGGCTACGCGAGGGTCCGCGGACGCACGGTCGCGATCTCGTCCAAGCGCTCTAGCCGGGGCAAGGACGTGCTCGACCAGCTCTACTTCCGGCGCCTCTCCGATGGCCAGGTGAAGAGCCCCAAGACCTTCTTCAAGGCGGCCTCCCTCACTCCACAGACCTTCAACTCGTTCTACATCGACAGCAAACACATCGCCGAGTACACAAGCGGCCGCCTGCCGATCAGGCCGGCGAACGTCGACCCGGGACTGCCCACCAAGGGGAGCGGGAAGTTCGAGTGGAAGGGCTTCATCTCGGCGATGGCCCACCCGCACGGTCAGGACAACGAACAGGGCTACCTGACCAACTGGAACAACGGCGCCGCGAGGGGATTCGGGGCCGCCGACGACCAGTGGGACAGGAACGGCTCGGTGGGTCGGATCCAGCTCCTCAACTTCAACCTCAAGCGGCTCGCCAAGAAGGGGAAGTGGTCGCCGGCGTCGATCACCTCGGCGATGAACGCCGCGGCGACTCAGGACGTCCGCGCCATCGTGATGGTGCCGCTACTCGACCAGCTGCTCAGGGGGACGACCGCTCCCTCGCCGCAGGCTCAGCAGATGCTCGACCTGCTGAACCAATGGCGCCAGCACGGCGGCAACCGGCTCGACCTGAACGGCGACGGCAACATCGACTATCCGGGGGCCGCCATCATGGACGCCGCCTACACGAACATCGTCAACAACGAGATGGCCGCGAGGCTGGGCCAGTCGCTGACAACCGAGCTCAATACCCTCTCCCCCCGCTGGGACAAGCCGCCGGGGGGCCAGTACTCCGGCTGGTACCAGTACTTCGACCGCGACATCCGGGCGTTACTCGCGAAGAAGGGGAAGCGCCCTGCGGACCACTTCAGCCTCACCTACTGCGGGAAGGGCCACCTGGGTCTTTGCCGCTCGGAGGTCTGGACCGCGATTCAGGCTGCAGGTGATCAGCTCACGGCACAGCAGGGAACCTCGGATCCCGCTGCCTGGCGCGCGAGCGCGACCGCGGAGCAGATCCACTTCAGCCCGCTGCCGCTGATCACGATGGCCTACACCAACCGCCCCAGCGGCATCCAGCAGGTCATCTCGTTCAAGTAGGAGACTTCGCGCGATATGGCGCGGCGAAAGAAGACGATCGTCGGCGCCCACGTGGCGCCGAGCAAGCCGCTGCGGGAGGCCGAAGCGATCGGGGCGGACTGCGTCCAGATCTTCCTCTCCGATCCACAGGGCTGGAAGAAGCCGCCGCCCCGCAAGGACGCGGCGGAGCTGCGGGACTCGTCGCTGCCCGTCTACGTCCACGCCCCGTACCTGATCAACGTCTGCTCGCCCCGTAACAACGTCCGCTACGGCTCGCGCAAGATCCTGCAGCAGACCTGCGACGCCGCGGCGGAAGTCAGCGCGGCCGCGGTGATCGTCCACGCCGGATATGCCGAGGACGGCGTGGCCGAGGGGGTCGGCCGCTGGCCGCGGACGCTCGAGATGCTCGCCTCGAGCGTCCCCGTTCTGATCGAGAACACGGCGGGAGGCGAGAACGCGGTGGCTCGACGATTCGACGCACTCGCCCAGCTCTGGGAGGCGGTGTCCGAGGCGAAGACGAGCGTCGAGGTCGGGTTCTGCTTCGACACCTGCCACGCGCACGCCGCCGGCGAGGATCTCTCGGACGCCGTCGAGCGGGTTCGAGCGATCGTCGGGCCAATCGACCTGCTGCACGCCAACGACTCGCGCGACCCGGCGGGCACCGGCGCCGACCGGCACGCCAACCTCGGCAAGGGCGAGATGGGCGCAGACGTGCTCCGCAAGATGATCCGCGCCGCCGGGCCTCCCGTGCTGGTCGAGACGCCGGGCGGCGCCAAGGCGATGCGGGAGGACCTGGAGTTCGTCCGCGCCGCCCTGGCCTCTCAGGCCTGAGCCGTCTCCACCTCCGCCGGAAGGGTCCGCTCCTCGGCCGCCAGGCAGAGGCCGAGCAGCGCGACGAGCGCCCCGAGCTGGGCCAGCGCCGAGAGCCCGGTTCCGAGCGGGATCGTCGCCAGCGCCAGGGCGGCGGCGAGCGCGCGCCAGGGCTTGAACGGCAGGCCGAGGAAGCGCCGGAAGAGCGCATGCCCAATCAGGTAGAGGGCGGTTCCGCCCGACAGCGCCAGCGCCCGCGCGAAATCGAGCGAGTCGAACGGGTGGCCGATCGCGCGCTCCAGCGCGGCGGCGTCGCAGACGATCCCGAGCAGGAGCAGCAGGTGCGCCCAGTAGTAGGCCGCGTTCGTGGCGAAGAACTCGGCCCGCGTGGGCTTCATCCGGCTCAGGGCAACCTCGGCCTCCTCGTCGTCCCCGCCGAAGTAGACCCACCAGAGCTCCGCGCTCACCATCAGGCCGAGGATCGCCACCGCGAGCATCTCGCCGCTGATCTTCAGGCCCGAGGCGCCGATCCCGACGGCGACCACCGACTCGCCGAGGGCCACCATGACGACCAGGCCGTGGCGCTCGACGAAATGCGAGATCCGGATCCAGCCGGCATCTTCCGGAACGAGGGCGGGAATGATCGCGAAGATCGACACCGCCAGGCCCCAGAGCACGTACTCCCAGTCGCCCCCGATGATCGTCGCGGCGAGGATCAACGCCCCGGCGACGAAATTCATGCGCGCGAAGCTCCACACTCCGGCGACGGACCAGCTGGCCGACTGCGTGTAGAGCACCGTGTGGACGACGATCACCGCCAGGTAGGCACCCGCGAAGACCACGCCGTCCCCCGAGAACGCCGTCGGGATGGTCAGGGAGATCACGAAGAATGCTGCCATGCCGGCCAGCAGCGGCAGGCGCAGTGCCGTCCGGTTGGGAGGGACGGCGTTCGTGAGCCAGGCGAAGGCGCCGTACATCCACCAGATCGAGCTGAGCATCAGGAAGATCTGGCCGAGGCTCTCGCCATTCGGGTGGTGGGCGAGCACCGTCGTCAGCTGCGTGATCGTGAAGACGAAGACGAGATCGAAGAAGAGCTCGATCGAGCTGACACGGACCTCGTCCCGGTCCGCCTCCACTCCGTCGCGGGGCTGATCTCCATCGCTCACAAGGCCATGCTGCCTCCCGAGGCGGATATCTCACCGGAGAGTCCTGTCCGCGCTCGCCTCTAATTTCAATGATCTGATGGCGGAGACGCTCTTCGACAACGGCAAAGGGGACGGAGCGGCGGAGGCCGGCGAGACTCGCCAGCTCCGCGAGCTCTCCGACGGCGACCAGGTGACGGGCGCCTTCGTCGTCCGCGAGCGCGAGCGTCGCCAGAAGCGCAACGGCGAGGATTTCCTCCGGGTCGTCCTGGCGGACAAGACCGGGACCGTCCCCGCCATCGCCTGGGATGGCGTCGCCGAGTGCTTCGAGGTCTGCGCCCCCGGCTCGATCGTGCTGGTCCGGGGCAGCTTCGCCATCCATCCGCAGTTCGGGAAGCAGATCAAGCTCGCCGCGGTCCGCCCAGCGGGTCCCGGCGAGTACGACGCCGAGCAGCTGGCGGAGGCGCCCGCTCGCTCGATCGATCTGCTCGAAGCCGACCTGCGGGCGCTGATCGACACGGTTCAGGCCCGCTCCCTTCGCGAGCTGCTCGACCGCTTCTTCGGCGCCGAGACCGAATCGTGGGCCCGTTTCCGCGAGGCCCCGGCTGCCAAGCACTACCACCAGGCCTACGCGGGTGGGCTCCTCGAGCACACCCTCTCTGTGGCCCAGGCGGTGAGTGCCGCCGCCAACTTCTTCCCCGGCATCGATCGCGAGATCGCGGTCACCGGCGCGCTGCTCCACGACATCGGCAAGACCGAGGCCTACAACGACGATCCGCTCGCGATCGAGCTGACCGACGCCGGCCGGCTCGAGGGTGAGATCCCACGGGGTTACTACAAGGTCCGCCGCGAGATCGAGCGGATCGATGGCTTCGACCCGGACCTGGCGCAGGCAATCGTGCACATCATCCTCTCCCATCACGGGCAACTCGAGCACGGATCTCCGGTCGTCCCCGCCACCCGCGAGGCGACGCTGGTTCACTCGATCGACAACCTGGGCGGCAAGCTCGGCAGCTTCGATCGCCTGGAGAAGGAGCTCGCGGACGGCGAGAGCTGGTCCCGCTTCGACCGGGGCATCGACGGCTCGGCCTTCTTCGGCTCCCGCGCCGCGTAGGCCGGGGCTACGCCCCCCGCGGTAGGGGGGTTTGGAGGGAGCGGCCGGATTTTGTCCCCCCACGGGATTGCGAAATCAGATGAATTCGGTCTAATTGGCCGAGTTCAGGGACGCAGCTGAAGCGGGACGTGATGTAGGGACGCCGCGCTTGCGCTCGCGTGGATGCTGGGCTCGGGGCGCTCGCGCGGAGAGTGCTGCTTTGCATGGAAAGCAGCACTCGCCGCGAGATACTGCGTGGGCGATGTCGGAGGAGAACGTGGAGCTTGCCCGTCAGTACGCGAAGATCTCAACGCTGAGGGGCCACACGGCGCGAGACATATGAAGCATCCGGACGTTGAGTCATTGACCGCCGAACTTCCACGACGCCGACCGATCGGTCGGGGGAGATGCTGTCTGGGAACGAGTCGAGAGTGTCGTGGAGATTGGTTGGGACGGTCAGTTTCGGGTCGAGGAATACCTCGACGCGGGATAGGAGGGCGTGCTCGTCTGGCGGGCGTTGGGCCGTAGCCGTCACGGCGGGGAAGGGCAGCTGGACTTGAAGGAGATGCAAGTTCCTCGTGATCGAGGGCGACAAGATCCGTCGAATCAGGCAGTACTCGAGCAGAGGACGAACGCCCTCGAAGCCGCCGGGCTGCGGGAATAGGCGATGTCGGAGGAGAAGCTCGAGATCTATCGCCGGCCACGTAGCCGCGTTCAACGACGACGACCTCGATGCGATGCGCCGAATGCTGAATGACCGAAGACTTCGAGTTCATTCCGAACTTGGCCGCGGTGGTCGCGAGCGACTGACCTATGTCGGGCGAGACGGACTCCGCCAGTACCGGCCGAGCAGCGCTGCCTCGGCATGGGAGAACATTCAGGTGCGAGTCGACGAGATCCGGGACCTTGGGAGATCGCGTACTCGCGTTCGGCAAGATACGTGGACGCGGTAGGCGGCAGCGGCCTTGGACCCGAGTTCCGCTGGCATGGGTTGCGGACTTTCACCAGGGCAAAATGAGCCGACTTCAGAGCTACCGGGACGCGACGACGCCCTCGAAGCCGCAGGGCTGTCGAATAGCCGCTTTGGACGAGAAGCGGCGGGGGGGAGAGAGATAGCGCTCGGCATCCGGTGCTAAGCACGGATGAATCCGCTGAGGGGCGGGGGTAGCGTCAGGTATGCCTCCTGGGTCGTCGAGATTCCCATTGGAGACCGCTCAGGCAGGTTGTACGGAAAAGCCCCTATTACGAGGGGGCTTTTTCGCGTTCTAGGTCGGGAAGAGGACTCGCTTCGCGTTGGTCTGCTCGCCTCTGTATCCAGCAGGACTGCCTCGAGGAGCTGTTGCTCAACGTCAAAAGCGAACGGTCCCCGGAGGGACCGCTCGCTCCCTGACACAACAGGAGGGGGATGCGCACTTAGGGGTGTCAACGCCCCCCTCCGCGGAGATAACGATTCGCCCTAGCTTCAGCTTGCGTGAGGGATGCCAAGGCCTATATCCGCTTTGCATGGAAAGCAACGGTTGAGGGCGGGCCTTGGAGAGCCCGACCAAAGGAGCGTCGAACTACCCTCTCAGGGCCGAGAGCCAAGCCCGCTTCAGTGAGATCTACTTATAGATCGCGATTGGGATGATCACCGCGCCCGGTCTGCTGGCCTTGAGCGTCGTTTGCTGCCTGAGCTTTTTGGTTAGGCAGCCACGTTTCCCCTCAACCGTCTTCTGCTGGCAGCCGACGCTTGCTCTCTGCACGAGGCTCGCGGGCGCTTGCTCCAGCGGCTGTCGCCAGACCTCCTGCGTGGCCGAGTCCGTGTAGCTGGAGCGGCGCTCGCTGTTTGGCCCCGGGCCGAAGATCCGCACCACCTTCCCTACCACGGTGAACGACTCTCCGGTTCCTTCCAGCAGGCTTCGCTCGTCGGTCAGCTCCTGGTATTGCATCGGCAGCAGGAATCTCACATCCCCGGTGCGGCCTCCATTCCTATGCGGTGGCCTAAGCACGAACGCCATCCGGGGATCAGGGCCGACTTGGTGTGCGAAGCTCACCGCGCGGTGCTGCTCGGCGCTCGCCGTCTGAAGTGCTCCCTGATCGCCCCCCTTGACTGGGAACAAGGCCGCGAGTGTCGCGGCTTGACGCACACCCACGTATGGGCTGATGTAGCGGGGAGGAACGAGGATCGCCTCTGATCTGCACGAAGTCGCCCTCGTTCAGTTGCTTGTGCTTCTCCAGGTAGACCAACTGGTTGGCTTGTCTGGGCAGCAGAATGTGGTAGCCAGGGCCTGGGCCCCCAAGTCCTTCAGCAGATCCAGGAAACTACTCGCCGCCGTTGGCGTCACCGTCCGCTCGACGAAGCGCTCCTCCTGCGCGTTCCCCCCACTGATAGAGCCCCGCCCAATTCTGCCTTTGCGCTCGCCTCGGTGGTCAGCTTGTCCGTGAGGTGTTGGGCGGCATTTGTGCCGTGCTGCATCTGCGCCAGATATGCAGCGACCGATCTGCGTCGAGGTAGAGGAACTCGGCGGGCGGCGCTGAGTGGCACTCGTCTGCGCGTCGCTAGAGCTGCCGAAATGAGCGTGGACGTGGACGAAGTCTTGGGACTTAGCAATCCAGATGACGACAAGGATCGCTACCACGCCCACTGCTCCGATGGCGGCGTATTTCGCCTTTTCCCCGAAGGAGACCGGCGGACTCTTCTAGTTTGGTGCCACAGCCATACGCCTCCTTGCCCCCTGTTTTCCGAGCCTCTCACAGAACGCGATCGATGAAAAGGACCCTGTTCAACCAAGTGTGCCGCTTCGGACGAAAAGCGGCCACCCGCTTCGCATGGAAAGCGGCGCTTCGCGGCGGGATACTGCGTAGGCGATGTTGAAGGAGAACGTGGAGGGGGTCCGCGGGATCTACGAAGCGGCTGCCAGGCGTAACGACGTGACCCCATTCGAGGTCGACGCCGAGGTCATCGAAGCCGCTGGGCTGCGGGAGTAGACCGCTCAGCGATGGCCAAGCCAGCCGCAGCCCTGCCACCGTTCCCGCCCAAGGAGCTGATGACGCGTGTCGGTCGCCAGAGCCCAGACCTGGACGTCGAGTTCGCCTACGTGCGTGAACGGAGAGATCCAGAAATCGACCCTGGTCGAGCTGCTCGGGCCCGAATGGAGCTGGGAGGGGCGCCGAGTGCTGGACTTCGGCTGCGGCTCGGGGCGGCTGCTCCGCCAATTCCTCGATGAGGCGCGCTTGGCCGAGTTCCACGGCTCTGACATCGACGAGGAGATGGTCGCCTGGGTGCGGGAGCATCTCTGCCCGCCGATCGCCGACGTGAGGGTCAATAGAGAGCAACCTCCGCTCGATTATCCAGACGACCACTTCGACCTGGTGACGGCGCTCTCAGTCTTCACCCACATCGCAGACGGCTGGAGCGACTGGATGCTGGAGATCCGCAGAGTGCTGAAGCCCGGTGGGCTGCTGATCGCCACCTTCCTGGATTCGATGGTTGCCCGGACGCTCATTGGCCTGGCCTGGGATGAGGAGCGAGTGGGGATGGGCGCTTTCGGCTTCGCCAATCCGGAGACGAGCTTGACCGAACGTGTTCCACTCGCACTGGTGGCTGCGCGAGCACTGGGGCCGCGCCTTCGAGATCGTCGAGGTGCGGCCTGGGGAGGAAGTCCGGGTCACAGGGCTGGGCGGTGCTTCGGGCTCGCGAGGTCGAGCTGACGCCCGAGCAGCTCGAGCGTGAGGACCCGGACGACCGGCGCTACTACGAGGCGCGTTGCTATCAATTCGAGTTGCTGCGAGCTGAGGGCGAGGAGCTCAGGCGGCGTAGGCGATGCCACGAAGAGCTTGTGCAGAGCGCCAGCTGGCGGCTGACGGCCCCATTGCGGCGTGCGAAGGCACTCCTTAGGCGGCGGTAGCTGGTCTCCCACGGGACCTCACCATTTTCCTCGAAGCCGCCGGGCTTCTCGAATAGCTGCTTTGGACCTTGACCTCAACCGGTCAATGCACCACCCCTGACGTGTCGCATCGTCTCATCTAGTCCGAGCGCTGTCGAGCGAAGGCCGTAGGCCGAAGCGAGTCAGCGCTCGGCGCCAGCCGTCTCGAGCCCCTCGATCAGCTCGGTGAGCTTCTCCGCCGGAGTCCGAAAGCCGAGCGTCTCCCGCGGGCGGCCGTTGAGCTTGCGCGCGACCTCGTCGAGGCGCTCCTGGCTGATCCCCTCGAGGCTCTTGCCCTTCTGGAAGTACTGGCGAAGCAGCCCGTTGGTGTTCTCGTTCGATCCCCGCTGCCAGGGGCTTCGGGGATCGCAGAAGTAGACCGGCAGGCCAGCCTCGACCGAAAAGCGCCGGTGCTCCGCCATCTCCGAGCCCTGGTCCCAGGTGAGCGAACGGCGAAGCTGGGCCGGCAGGGTGGTGATGCTCCTCATCAGCGCGTCCGCGACCTCTTCGGCGCCGGTCCCCTCGGGCAGGGCGACGAGCTGGCAGTAGCGGGTCTGGCGCTCGACCAGGGTGGCGATCGCGTTCGTTCGGGTCCCGATCAGGAGGTCGCCCTCCCAGTGGCCGGGGACGGCTCGGTCCTCGACCTCCGGCGGGCGCTCGGAGATCATCACCATCCCGCTGAGCTTGCCTTGGCCCTGGCCCTTTGACGACTGCGAGCGGGCAAAGCGCCGCCCTCGCCCCGTCCTCAGGTGCCTGGTGAGCTCTCGCTTGAGCGTCCCCCGCGCCTGGACGTAGAGGGCGCGGTAGATCGTCTCGTGGGAGACTCGCATCGCCTCATTCTCGGGGTATTGGAGCCTGAGCCAGCCGGCGATCTGCTGGGGGGAATGGTCCTTCTGAAGGCGCCCCTCGACCACGCGGCGAAGCTCGGGAGAGAGCTCGAGCTTGGTCGGCCGGGGCCGACGGGCCCTCCTTGAGGCCTCGCGCTCCGCCGCGAGGGCCCGATAGCGCCGCCGCCCGCCGCAGCGGTTGATCTCACGTGCAATCGTCGTATGGGAGCGCCCCAGGGTGTGGGCGATGGCGCGGGCCGAGCGCCCGCGGGCGATCCCGCGCGAGATCTCCTCGCGCTCCTCGAAGCTGAGGCAGCGCTCGGGGCGCCGGCGAGCCCTGGGCCGGATCCCTCCCGCTCTCGCCAGGTGGCTGCTCACTGTTGCCCGGGCAAGGCCGAGCCGGCGCCCGATCTTGCGATCGCTCAGCCCCTCTGCTCGCAGCTCCCAGATCCGTCCTTCGTCGCCTCGCTCAGGCCGTAGCCCCTTGGCATCACCGCACCTCCTTCGTTGGTCAGCGAGTCGCTGACCCTTTCGGGTGGTGCGGCGGCAGTTTGAGACCGCCATGAAAAGCGGCTATCCGCTTTGCATGGAAAGCGACACTTCTCGCGTTAGGTTCCGGCGGGCGTGCTGAAGACAGGAGAGCCGGGTCTGGCGTGAGGACGGCGGCCCCGCTGCGCCGGATGGTGGAGAATCCGGACAATCGAGACTCCCGAGGTGACGCACCTCAGCTACCGGATCGCAACCACTGACAGGAGTGCCGCATGAGCACGCAGGCCGGCAACAAAGTGAATCTCTCGATGTCCGTGTCCGCCGACGGCTTCGTCGCCGGACCCAACCAGGACGAGGACAATCCGCTCGGCGTCGGCGGGATCGAGCTGCACAGGTGGCACATCGATGAGGGGCCCGAGAGCGGCGGACACCCCGTCAACAAGCAGGTGATGTCGGAGATGATGGACGGGATGGGCGCCTTCATCATGGGGCGGAACATGTACGGCCCGATCCGCGGCGAATGGGGCGACTCGGACTGGAAGGGCTGGTGGGGAGACGATCCGCCGTACCACGCTCCGACCTACGTCCTCACCCACCATGCCCACGATCCGATCGAGATGGAGGGAGGCACGACCTTCCACTTCGTCACCGAAGGGATCGAGTCCGCCTACGAGCAGGCGAAGGCGGTCGCCGGAGGCCAGAACATCTCCATCGCCGGCGGCGCCTCATGCGCCCAGCAGGCCCTCAAGGCCGGGCTGGTCGACGAGGTCGACCTCCAGGTGTCCCCGGTGATCCTCGGCGCGGGGGAGCGGCTCCTCGACGGCTTCGAGCCGGGAGAGCCGGAGCTCGAGCTGGTGCGCGTGCTCGAGGCTCCCGGCACGATCCACATCCGCTACGGGGTGGTCAAGTAGCACGCTCGTCCCACTCAGGAAACAGCGACGGCGAGTTGAGCCACTCTCTGTACTCGCGTGTGTCTATCGGTTCGGCCCATAGCTGACGGAAGCGACCGATTCCTCGCACTGCCAGATAGGTCAGCGGCAACAGGATGACCAGCGCAAGTCCGCGCTCGGTAGCGGAGACAGCGATCAATTGAGCCACGCGTTGGCGAGGCTAACCGCGGGGCTGCCTCGATGCGCCGGTGCGCTAGATCCTCGCCCCCGTCAGGGGCGAAGCACGACCGCTCCGCCGGCGCCGCCCCCGGTTGCTGCCGCGAAGGCCGCGGCGGCCTCCTCGAGCGGGAACGTCGCCGCGACCGAGACCTCGAGCTTCCCGGCCGCGAGCAGCTCGGCGAGCTCGCCGAGCGCGCGGCCGTCGGGCTGCACGATCACCGACGAGATCTCGATGCCTCGCTGCTCGTCCGGTGGGTCCTGGGTGATCGTCGCAAGGCGACCACCGTCGCGCACGGTGCCGATCGCGTCGGCTGAGCCGTTAGGCACGGCGTTCGCGACGGCGGTCACGCCCAGGCCGCCGCCAATGGCGCGCGCCTGCTCCGGCCAGTCGGGGTCGTGATAGTCGAGCACGTGGGCCGCTCCCAGCCGGCGCAGGCGCTCATGGCTGGCCGGTCCTGCGGTCGCGATCACCTCGGCGCCGCGCGCCGCGGCCAGTCCAACGAGCAGCGTGCCGGTCACCCCGCTCCCACCGTTGACGAGGACCAGGTCGTCAGGGCGCACCGCCAGGGCTCCGTCGATCACCTGCGTGGCGGTCAGGGCCGGAACGGGGAACGCTGCAGCGGCCTCCCACGAGAGGGCGGCAGGCTTTCGCGCGAGCACCGTCGCCGAGGCGATCAGCAAGGGCGCCCAGGTTCCCTGATCCCGCAGCGGGAGGGGGTGGCTGAGCACCTCATCGCCCGGCTCCCAGTCCTCGACGGAATCTCCGATCGCCGTGATGGTCCCGGCGGCCTCGACGCCGAGCGCCATCGGAGGGGCGCGGCCGACGTCCCACTCGCCCGTCCGGACGAACTCCTCCCAGTTGCCGACGCCCGCGGCCCGGATTTCGATCAGGACCTCGTCGTCCGCGAGGGGGCGCGGATCTGGGAGGTCGATCCGCCCGACAGCACCGCCGAACTCGCTGATACCGGCGGCCCGCATCAAAGAGGCGCTGTCTGAGCGTGGGCCGGCTCGGCGATGAAGGGCCGGCGGATGAAATCCTCGAGACTCTCCTCCGACATCGCCCGCCCAGTATCTCGCACGACACTGCTGCTTTCCATGCAAAGCAGAACCGCTGCTTCTCGTCCAAAGCAGTACTGCTAAGGAGCCCTACCCCTTCTTGCACTTCCCCTTGGCCTTCTTGCACGGCCCTGGTTTGACCTTCCACAGCTCCCTGCCGTGTTTGCCGTCCTTGGCCGCGAAGAAGAGGGTGTGATTGATCGCGGTGAGGTACATCGGCAGGCTGGAGTCTCTGCCGCGGCGGATGTCCGTGACGATTTTCGTCCCTTTGCGGGTGCCGTTGCTTCGCCAGAGCTCCGCGCCAAACTTCTGGTCACTACCCACGAGATAAAGCGCGTCATCCGCCGTCGCCGTCAGGCCGCTGAAACATCTCGCGCGTGCTCCGGCTTTCGGCTTGCAGTTGCCCTTGACGATGGTCGTTCCGCGCGGAGTGCCGTTGCTTCGCCACAGCCAGCCACCGGCGGTGAAGTAGAGCTTGCCCCTGAAGGCGGTGAGATCGAAGCCGTACCCAGGCTCGACGTCGAGGTGCTGCACGATGGTGGTCCCCGCCTCGGTCCCGTCGCTTCGCCACAGCTCGTCGGGTTTGTTGCAGCAACCCGACGACGCCAGGAAGTACACGGCGCCGCCAACCGCCGTGAGGTCCTGAATGGCGCCCGAGGGAGTGATGTCCTTGACCATGGCCGTACCCGCCGAGGTGCCGTCGCTGCGCCACAGGTCCCTGTAGCCATCGTCTATGTACATCGTGCCGGTGGCATTGACGATTTCCGAAGGGACGACACCCTCCTTGACGTTGGTGGTTCCCGTCGTCGTGCCGTCGCTCCGCCAGAGCCCGATCTTGAAGGTGGGATCGTCGCCGGCCCCTCCGAAGTAGAGCATTCCGTTGAAGCTGGTAAGAGCGCGCACGTCGATGATCTGCTTGACCAAAGTCGTCCCCGCATCGGTGCCGTCGCTTCGGTAGAGCCCTGGTTCTGCGGGTTTGGGAAGCCCGCGTAGGAGAAGTAGAGGGTGCCGCGGAGGTTGATGAGATCGAGACCGACTCCGCCGGTTGAGAGGCTGCTAGCGGGACCGGGGAAGAGGTCCTTGACCAGGGTCGTGCCGGCCGCTGACCCGTTGCTCCGCCAGAGCTCCGCACCGTGGACGCCATCGTCGGGAAAGAAGTAGAAGGGTGAGCCCGACGATGACGGAATGATGCCGAAAAGGCTGCCGCCGGGGCCAGGGTTGATGTCTCTGACCATGTACGTCCTCTTGCGGTTGCCGTCGCTGAGCCAGAGCTCGCGGCCATGCCTGCCGTCGTCAGCGGCCAGGTAGAGGACGCCGGAGTAGATGATGGCGAGCTGAGGCGTGACGTCTCCGCCTCAGTTGGGGCCCAGAATTGAGCCGGAATGCCGGGCCTGATGTCTTTGACTAGCACGGCACCGTGCTTCGAGGCATGGGCGCATGACGTCGACAGGAGCATTGCCGCGAGCACCAGAGCCAGCGCGCCCCCGAGCGTTGTCGGATTGCGGATTGAAAGCTTCAGGACACCCTCCATGGCGCGTATCACGCTAACCCGCTGAATCGCCCTTCGGATCGGTGTTCGCCACTGGCCCTCCTCGGTGGAAACTCTGATGCGGGCTTCTTCGGAGTGGCCCGGTCTGACCCGCTGCTTTCCATGCAAAGCAGAACCGCTGCTTTTCGTCTCTATGAAGAAGGGCCGGTTGTCAAGTAACGGTCGGGTCGGTCACGGTCCTCTCGGTGATCGTGGGCTTGGAGCGGTGCTCATGTCTCTATCGCCTCCTCGAAGGAGGACCAGGCGGATTGGATGTTCGCTCCGGTGCGCAAGTCCAAAAGGGCGGTCTATGCCGCCAGGCGAAGAGCGGCGCCTCTCGGAGCGAATGACTGGTTGCGGGTGAGCATGTGCCAGATCGCCACCGTCAGCTTCCGGGCGATGTCGATCTGGGCGACCTTGGCGCCGCGCTGCTTGCCGAGCCGGCGCTTGTTTCGCTGGTAGCGCTCTGAGTAGGCGGGGTGGCGAAGCGCGTGCATGGTCGCCTCGAGCAGCGCCCAGCGCAGATAGCGGGGCCCCTGCTTGGAGAGCGGCCCTCGCCGGTCGGACTCGCCCGACTGCACCACCCTGGGGCAGAGGCCGGTGTAGCCGGTCAGCTTGGTGGCGATCTCGAAGCGGCTGATCTCGCCGATCTCGGCGGCGATCGTGAAGGCGAGGACCGAGCCGATCCCCGGCACCGTCAGGAGCTTCGGCACGTAGGGATGGTCGGCGCCGCTCGATCTGAGCTTCGCGTTGACTCGGCGACCTGGGCCTCGAGGCTAGTCGATCAAGCAGCAGGCTGGCGTCGATGTGCCCGCGCCAGGGCTCGGGGATCTCCAGGCGGCCCAGCAGCTCACGGCCCGCGACTCCGAAGAGATCGCGTGACCGGGCAGGGGCGCCCGAAGCTCATCAGCGCCGAGTGGATCCGGTTCTTGAGCTGGCGATCGGTGCTTGACCAGGTGGAGGCGAAAGCGGGCGAGCTCGCGCTCGCGGCGCACCCTCGGGTCGGGTAGCCAGATCGCCGGCACCAGGTCTCGCTGGGAGAGCACCGCCAGCACCCGGGCGTCGATCCGGTCGGTCTTCACCGCCAGCGGCGCCAGGCCCTTGACCTTCTGGGCGTCGGCGATCTCCACCGACCAGCCGTGGGCGCTCGAGGGTGTCGTGGACGAAGCGGGCGCCGGTCATCGACTCGATCACCGCGCAGACCGGCTGGCCGTGCTGTCTCGACTCGCTGGGCGAGGGCTCTTCAGGCCGCCGGCGTCAGGGAAGGCGGCGAGCTCGTCGACCAGCTCCCCCTGGTCGGAGAGCAGGCAGACGTCGAGGCGCTTTCTGGACTGAGATCGAGTCCGGCGTGCAACATTTGGGCGGGCCTCCTTGGTGAGCGTTGTTGGTGAGCGCCGAAAGCGTCTCACCGGGAGGCCCTTCTTCATGGCAGTCCAAAGCAGCTATCTGCGCCGAGGCCCAGAACGCCCTAGTGCGCGGCGCGGCCTGGAGAGCGTGGTCAGGGTCGCTACGGGCGTGCTTACTGTGGGAACCACGGAGGTCGGCACGAACTTCGGCTGACACGCTCTGTGGGGCGAGTTCCGGTGTTTAGAGCTACCGAGGAACCGATGAAACGCCTGAAGAAGCTTTCGAAGAGGCCCCGGACCAGCGGACTGCTGGCGGGCTGCCTGGCCGCGGTCGAGCTGCTGACGACGGCCTCCGCCGCCTCTGCGGTCACCTACCGCCCGACCCGCACCGACGACCCGAGGCCCGAACGGCTGCAAGGCGAAGGACTGCTCCCTACGCGAGGCGGTGATCGCCTCCAACGCCGGCAGCATGCCAGCGACGATCCTGCTGCGCCCCGGTAAGCGCTACGTGCTCACCCGGCAGGGCGCCGGTGATGGACGCCGACCTGAGCGGCGATCTCGACATAACTTCTTCGGGGCCGTTGACCGTCAAGACCGAGGGCGGCGGCAAGTCCAATCAGGCGACGATCGACGCCAACCGCATCGACCGCATCTTCGACGGCTCCCTGACACTGAACGGCGTGACGTTGCGAGACGGTCTCGTGGGCGGCGACAGTGTCGGCGGGGCGATCCGCGGCGGCATCCTCGACATCCGCAACAGCCGCTCGTCAACAACACCGCCAACGGCCACGGGATGTTTCCCGCCAACGGCGGCGCCATCTTTGTCAACAGCGGCGGCGAGCTCAGGATGGCCGGGACGCGGCTCAAGGGCAACAAGGCGGGCGCCGGCGGGGGCGGAGCAATCTTCATCTCGGAGGGCGGGAGTGCATCCATCTTCAAGTCGACCCTCGCACGCAACGGGTCCGGTGGATTCGGGGCCGGGCTGGCCATCGACGCGGGTGGACGCGCAGAAGTCAACCGCTCGACCATCTCCGGCAACAAGATGAACGGGCAGGAGATTTCAGTTCCGGTGGCGGCATCGGCCTCTACGCCCCGCCGGGGGGACCGACGGCGACACTCGAGGTCGAGAACTCAACGGTTGCCAACAACAGCGCCGGCCTTGACGGTGGCGGGATCGGCTCCCAGGACTCGCATGGCTCCGGGAGCCACGCGACCGTGGAGCTCGACCACGTCACGGTCGCTCGCAACCAAGCGTTCACGGGGCAAGATGTTGAAAACGGAACGCACGGCGGCTCGGGCGGGGGGATCTTCGCCACGGGGGACGACAGCGTCAGCATCCACAACACCGTCGTGGCCCTCAATACCGTCGCGACGAGCCGGACGCGCTCGATCCCGTCCGATTGCTCCCTCGGCTGGGCCCGACCGGCTCCCTTCGTGTCGCTGGGGCACAACCTGATCGGCAACCCCGACAGCAGCTGCACCGGCTTCGGCGCCACCGATCTGTTCGGCGGGAAGCTGAAGCTGGGCAAGCTCGCCGACAACGGCGGCCCCACCAAGACGATCGCGCTGCTGAAGGGTTCGAGGGCGATCGGCCGCGCGGAGCCCGACGCGGTTCGCGTCGACCAGCGTGGCGTTAAGCGCGGCAACAAGCCCGACATCGGCGCCTACGAGCGGAGAGCGAAGAAGTAGCGAAGGTGCTGCTTTCCATGCAAAGCAGCAGTGATCCGAGTCGGGACGAGCCGTCGGGTGACGCCCGGCCAGGGCCTCGGTCTGGTCCCAGCTTGGCCGTTAGGAGGCTGATTAGGCTCTGAAACGGGGCGCGCACGGCGACGCGGCACCGCCGAGATCGAGATCCGGGCTCTCGCTCCGCCACGGGAGCAGGCGTGGGACCCCGCCCTCTCTAAGGCTCCCTAGGCGGCCGCTGCTGTCCGACCGCGCCCGGCGAGGAACTCGGCTTCGGCCTGCCCCAGCGGCGTCGCGGGCGCCTCGCCGTGCAGGTACTCCGCGGCGATCGCGCCCCAGTCTGCGCCAGCGCGCAGCTGGCCCAGGACCACGGCGACGATGCCGTGCATCCGCCGGATCAGGATCGCCTCCGGCGGCAGCGTGAATTGGTTCACCTGGATCCTCATCGCGGCCCGCTCCTCCGGGTCCGGCCGTTCACGATCGCGGTCGCGGCGGTCGAAGGGGGAGAAGCGCCGCTCGCCCGGGACCGCGTACCACTTGATCGCCATTCTCATTAGCCCCAGCGCGAAATCGGCGTCCACGGCATCTGCGCGGCTCGCCGGCAGATAGCCGCCCGCGCGCAGCGCCACCTTGAGGGCCTCCGCGTCCCCATCCCGCACGGCGAGAGCGATCGCCCGCTCGGCGGCCAGGCGCGCGGCGTCGACGCGGCGCACAAGGCCGAAGTCGAGGAAGCACACCCGACCGTCGGGACACAGCAGGTAGTTGCCGGGGTGAGGGTCCCCGAGCGCGATGCGGTCGCGATAAAGCAACCCGAAGTAGAGCCGAAAGACGATCTCGGCGTAGCGATCGCGCTGCACCTCATCGGCTCGGCGGACCGCCTCGAAGCGCTCCCCCTCGACGTACTCGGACACGAGCACGCGCCGGGTCGAAAGGCTCGTGTCGATTCGCGGCACACGGATGAACGGATGTCCTCGCAGCAGCCGCCGACGCGGCGCTGGTTCTGGGCCTCGAGCTCGTAGTCGAGCTCCTCGCTGATCCGCTCGCGCATCTCCGCGGCGAGCGCCTTCGCGTCCAGGCCCGGGGCGAGCCGCTTCACGAGAGGCAGCAGCATCATCGCGTTGCGCAGATCCGTTTCGACCGCCTCCGCCACCCCGGGGTACTGGATCTTCACGGCCACGTCGTCGCCGTCGATCGTCGTGGCGCGATGGACCTGACCGATCGATGCCGCTGCGAACGCCTGCTCTTCGAAGTCGCGGAACACGCGCTCGAGCGGACCGCCGAACTCCTGGCGCATCAGCTTCTCGAGGTCAGCGAACCGCACAGGCGCGACGTCGTCGCGGAGCGCCGCGAGCCTCCGTTGCAGCTCGTCCCGCTCGTCCTCGGGAAGGCCGTCGAACTCGACCATCGAGATCATCTGACCGACCTTCATCGCCGCGCCACGCATCTGCCCGAGCTGGTCGACGAGCTGCCCGACCAGCGCCGCGGTGCGCTCTTTCTGGGCCGCCGCCGCGCGCTTAGGCGTCCGGACCCGGTTGGCGGTTCGCATCCCGGCCCAGCGCAGGCCCTGCCCCGTCACGAGTCCGCCGACACGCGCCGTCCGGGCGAGTCGGCCTTTGGGCAGCCTTCCCGCCTCTCGGAGTGAATCTTCGTCCTGCGTACCCATTGACCGAGCCTAGCGGGGGTCCGGCCGCGGCGCCCCATCCTGCTTGTTGCTGGCTTGCGTGAGAAGCAGGAGTGAAGCGTCAAACCGCTGCTTTCCATGCAAAGCAGCTACTCCAGTTTGGCGTAATGACGGTCGCCCATCTCCAGCTCGAACTACGGGTTGTTCTGCGTACCGGAGTTCTGGAACCCGATCCGTGACAAAGATCACTGGGTGTCTGTCACTCGCGTCGATCGCCTTGCGTCTTAGTTGCGAGACATCAAAACGAAGGGATCGACATGGGCACCTACAGCGCAAGTGATCAAAAGGCCACCCCCACCCGCCACGAGGTCCGCTTGCCACGCGCCGACGCGACCCCCCGGTCCTTTCTGGCAACCCGACGCGGCAAGCTGACACTCGCCCTGCTGGCCGCCATCGCGTTCCTCGACTTCGTCGACGCGTCGATCGTCAACGTCGCGCTTCCCTCGATCCGCCGTGACCTGGGCTTCTCGGTGCAAAGCCTGGTGTGGGTCCCCGGTGGCTACCTACTGACGTACGGCGGCTTCATGCTGCTGGGCGGCCGCGCCGCAGACCTGCTCGGGCGCCGGCGCATCCTCGTCGCCGGGATAGTGACGATCGGCTTCTCCTCGGTCGTCGGCGGATTCGCCCAAAGCGAAGGCGTCCTTGTCGCCGCCCGCATGGCACAAGGCCTTGGCGCCGCGATGACGCTCCCGGCCGCGCTCTCGATCCTGACGACGACATTCAAGGAGGGCTCGGACCGCAACACGGCGCTGGGAGTCTGGGGCGGCGTCGGCGGGCTCGCTTCCGCTGCCGGGGTCCTCCTCGGCGGATTGCTCACCGAGGGCCTGGGCTGGCGCTGGGTCATGTTCGTCAACCCCGTGGTCGCCGCGCTCGTGCTCGCCCCCGTCTTCTTGCTGATCAGCGGCGAACGGCGCCGAGCGCAGCTTCGGAACTTCGACGTTCTCGGAGCCATCCTCGCCACCGGCGGGATGCTGCTGTTGGTCTACACGCTCGTGAAGGCGCCCGATGCCGGCTGGGGCAGCGCACGCACGATTGGCGAGCTCGCCGGCGCCCTGGCGCTGCTCGTCGCATTCGTCGTCAACGAGCGGCGCGTCCGCAAGCCGCTGGCGCCGCTGTCGATCTTCCGGATCAACGGCCTCGCTTTTTCCGACGCGACGCAGTTGATCGCCTTCGCCGGGTTCCTCGCGATGTTCTTCTTCCTCACCCTCTACATGCAGAACGTCCTCGGCTACTCGGCGATCCAGACCGGGGTCGCCGACCTCCCGATCGCCGTCGTGGTCGGCATCGCCGCCACCGTCACCTCGCAGCTCATTTCGCGAATCGGCACCCGGCCAGTGATCGTCGCCGGTTCGCTGATCGCGGCTGCCGGCGTCTACTACCTCTCGCGGATCCCGGTCGAGGGCTCCTATCTGACCGACCTGCTGCCGGGCGCGGTGGTGATGGCGATCGGCCTCGGCGCCGTGTTCGTGGGCGTCACCACGGCCGCGAACGCCGGGGTGCCGGCCGACAAGGCCGGGCTCGCCGCCGCGCTTCTCAACGCCTCCGGGCAGCTCGGCGGCGCTCTGGGACTGGCGATCCTCTCGGCGATCGCCACCTCACGCACCAACGACCTGCTGGCGACCGGGACTCCGGTGGCGGATTCGCTCACCGCGGGCTTTCAACGGGCGCTATTGGTCTCGAGCCTCTTCCTGGTCGTCGCTGCCGTCGTCGGACTTCGTGCCACGAACACGCGCGGCGAAGAGGAGCGGCCCGACGCGGAGGTGCAGCGCGAGATCGAGCGCGCGCCGATGGAGTCGGCGGGCCAGCCTCTCGCGGAGGGAACCAAGGTTTGAGGCCTCGGGACGACATAGACGCCCGCCGCTCGGTAGCCGTCTTGGTTTAACCGACCCAGGGCGGCTGCACAGCGCTGAAAAGGCGCTGCTCCCGTGGGAGTTGAGGAGCTGCGCTCGGGCAAGCGTTCGTGAGTGCCCGGCTGCGCGAGGAGCGAGCGTCAGCTCAAGACCGCCGCTTTCCAGGCAAAGCAGTAGTCCGCTTTCCTCACGAATTCGCCCTATCGAAATCGCACTATCCGCGTTCGATAGAGCTTTCAACGCGCATTCGTTCGGCGGAACTCGAGTAATTCGCCGCAATTCCGGAGTGTCCGGGTTCGGGCGTCCCCTATACCCCCCACGCGGTAGGGGAAAGATGGGTCCGCAGGCCGACGACAACCGCTGGCCGCCGGTCCAAGATGAGATGCCCGTCTCCTGGCTCGCGCGGTCTCAGGTCCAGCCACATCCCGTGCGGTGCCCGCGACGTATTACGGCGGGGCAATTTCAACCAGAAGGGATGACTTTTGATGTTGACCAGGACAGGCAGATTGATCGCGGCGGGCATCGCCGCGCTGGCCCTCGCGGTCGGCGGAGCCGGCGTCGCAGTCGCGGGACACCACCACCATCATCATCATCACCACCACGGGATCCCCCAGCACAACGGCGGGGACCACGATTCCGACAACAACGGCGGACCCAGCGACGGCGACGGCAACATCTAGCCGGTCGCAGCGCGTTCGGGCTCTTGTCGCCGCGCTCGCAGTAGTGAGCGCGGCGACACTTGCCGCCTGTGGCTCCTCCGACACTTCCGGACCGTCGGCCCCCGCGGACCCGGCGGCGTTCGCCTGGGTGCATTCGGCGCCGGCGCCGTCCGGATGGATGACCAGGAGCCTCCCATCGGGCGAGGCCACGCTGGCCTACCCCCCGGGGTGGCGTCTGATCAAGACGGATCCCGGCACGGTGACGACAGCACGCAAGGCCGGCGGGCAGATCGTCGGCTACCTCAACATCACGCCTCAGGGCGGAGACGAGACACTCGCCAACTGGGCGAGCTTCAGGCCCGCGCACAACCGCGAGGA
This sequence comes from uncultured Solirubrobacterales bacterium, assembly GCA_963763955.1. Lineage (GTDB taxonomy): Bacteria > Actinomycetota > Thermoleophilia > Solirubrobacterales > 70-9 > DASUPK01. The sequence continues at coordinate 44,202 of CAVXQP010000025.1, forward strand.
GGGCGACCACGACGTCGTCGCCACGGCGTCGGCAACGGGCCTGCGCTTTCGCGGCGGCCAGGGGTCGTGCGTGAAGGACGACTACTCGACCTCCTCGAGCGCCCGCTATAGGGAGATCGCCTGCATCGTCCGGGGGGCGGCTGCGACGACGGTCATCGTTGGAGCCGCGCCTCCTGCGCTCTGGAGCCGATTCTCGCCCACCATCGAGCGGGCGGTCTCGAGCTTCGACGCCGGGGCCTAGCCCCATACGGCCGCGCAAATTGCGCAAATCGTTTTCCGATCCGTAATTGCTGCGGATTGGAGGGCCGAAGGTCGCGTCTATGCTGCTCCCGTGGCCAAGGACACCGAGAAGCTGATCCGCCAGCTCTCGCTGATCTCCTACCTGATGGCCCAGGGGAGGCCGACCTCGGCACTCGAGATCAAGCGCGAGGTGGAGGGATACAGCGACATGAACGACGATGCCTTCGCGCGCCGCTTCTACGCCGACCGCGCGGAGCTCGAGAGCCTCGGCATCACGCTGCAGGTGGAGAAGCCGGGCGAGAGCCTCCAGGGCTACGAGTCGGAGCTCTACTCGCTGCCCCCGGAGAACTACTACCTGCCTGAAGTCCAGTTCGGGGACAACGAGCTGGCGGCGCTGCAGACGGCCCTGCAGCTGTTGGACGGCGAATTCGCCTACGCGGAGCCGCTGCGCCTCGCCCTCCAGCAGGTCTCCTGGGGCCGGCCGAGCCCACTGACCGCCCCCGAGCAGTCCTCGGTCGAGGTGCGGATGACCGCCAAGGCCGACGGCGCCGAGGTCTCGCAGCGCCTATCCAAGATCGAGACGGCGATCTCCCGCCGCAAGACCATTGAGTTCACCTACTACACGATCGAACGCGACTCCCAGGAGAAGCGCAAGGTGGACCCCTTCCACCTGGTCTACCGAGGCGGGCAGTTCTATTTGATCGGGAAGTCTCACGAGCGGGACGCCATCCGGGTCTTCCGGCTCTCGCGGATCCGCGGCAAGGTCTCCTACGCCTCCAAAGCCGAGCACGACTTCTCCCCGCCGGAGGACTTCGAACGGCGGGACTATGCCCGGCGCGCGGAGTGGCAGCTCGGCGAGATCAAGGGCGAGGCGAAGATCTTCCTGAAGGACCGGGTCGCGTGGCTGGTCGAGCGTGACTTCGGCGGCTACGGGAAGTTCCGCAACCCGGGCCGGGGAGACGGATCCCCGGGCAAGGGCCGGATCTTCGAGACCGAGTACGCCTCGAGCCGCCAGATGGTCGCCTGGGTCCTGCACTGGCGCCAGCACGCCACTGTGCTCGATCCGCCCGAGCTCGCCGAGGAGGTCGCGCAGCGCCTGGAGCTGCTCTCGGAGCGCCACAGCGCGGACTTCGAGTCGGCGAACACGGTCCGCACCGTCCCGCCCGCGCCACGGACGGCGCGCTCCAACGGCCGTTCGGAGTCCTCGATCCGGCCCGAGCGCTTCGCCCGCCTGGTGACTCTGGCGGGGATGCTGATCGAGTCCGCCAAGGGCGAGGCGCGCCTGCCCGCCGCCCACGTCAAGGAGCGCCTGCATGTCACCGACGAGGAGCTGCGGGACGACATCGACCTGCTCAACGTCGTCAACTTCGGCGGCGGCACCTACGTCCTCTACGCCGAGCTGCAGGGCGACGAGATCGAGGTCGACGCGGAGCCCTACGGAGACAGCTTCGCCAAGCCGGCGCGACTGCTCCCCCTCGAGGCGAAGGCACTCGTTGCCGCGATCGACCTTTTCGGCGACCACCTTCCGCAGAGCGGCCTCGCCAGCGCGCGGAAGAAGATCGTCGCCGCGCTCGGCCATGACCCCTCCGAGGAGGGCCTGGAGATCGCCGCCTCGGGCGGGGACGACTCCAATGTCGCTCGCAAGGTGAACAAGGCGATCGAAGGCCAGCGCGTCCTCGCGATCCATTACTACAAGGAGAACGAGGACGAGTTCACCAAGCGTGAGATCGAGCCCTACCGGCTCGCCAACGGCCCGGAGGGCTGGTACGTCGCCTCATATGACCGCCGCCGTGAGGATGTCCGACACTTCCGGCTCGACCGGATCAAGGAGGCCGAGGTCTCGCGGGAGAGGTTCGAGCCCCGCCCCGAGGTGGAGGAGATCGCCGCGATCGAGGGCGGCTGGCTGTCGGGTGAGCACGTCCCCGCCGCCGACGTCGCCCGCGTCTGGGTCTCCCCTGAGCGGGCCCGCTGGGCCCGCGAGGAGCACACCGTGATCGAGGAGCTCGCGGATGACGCGGTGGTGATCGAGGTTCCGTACGGCAGCACCGACTGGCTGCTGCGCGAGATCCTCAAGGGCGCCGGCGAGTTCGTCGTGCTGGAGCCCGAGTCGGCCCGCGAGGCGGTCGCGCAGGAGCTCGAGGTCGACGCCGGCGCGACGGCTGTCAAGGCCGCCTAGCCCGCCCCCGCCTGGGTAGGGTCCCGGGCGCCATGTGCTTCGACTACGGCTCGCGCCCACCGGAGCTGCCCACTGATCTGGTCTGCAGGTCGATCGCCGGAGGCGCCGCGGCCGAGCTGCTCACGCTCGAGTCAGACGACGGCACGGCCTTCTCGACGGCGCTCGCCCAGGCTCACGAGAGCGACGAGCCCGGAGTGGTGATCATCCCGGACGTCCGGGGGCTTTACCCCTTCTACATCGAGCTGGCCGAGCGCTTCGCGGAGGCCGGTCACCACGCGATCGCCTTCGACTACTACGGCCGCACCGCGGGGCTCGGCCCGCGCGACGACCAGTTCGACTACGGACCGCACCGCGAGCAGGTGAAACTGGACCAGGCGCTCGACGACCTCGCCGCCGCGGCGGCGGAGCTCCGCCGGCGCACCGGGACCGGTCCGCCGGTCACCGTCGGGTTCTGCTTTGGTGGATCGCTGTCGTTCGTGGCCGGGGCCAGTCCCGACCTGGATCTCGCCGGGGTGGTGGGTCTCTATGGCGTCCTCGACCCCTCCCGATTCGACGGCCGCGGAGTCTTGACTCAGGCGGCCGACATCGAACGTCCAGCCCTCGGCCTCTTCGGCGGCGCGGACCAAGCGATCCCACGGGATCAAATCGACGAGTTCGAAGCCGCGTTGTCGTCTGCCGGAATCGACCACGAGATCCACGTCTACCCCGGCGCCCCGCACTCCTTCTTCGACCGCAAGCAGGACGAGTTCGCCGAGGAGTCCGAGGACGCATGGCGACGAATACTCGGCTTCCTCGCCGGTCTAGGGGAGCGGGTCGCCTAGGAGCTGCCGGTGGCGGCATCCGTCGCAGCGTCCAGCGCCTCCTGCGGGGCCGTGCCCTCCGCATATCGGTGATGGATTGCCAGCGCGTTGCCGTCCGGGTCCTGGAAGATCGCCTGCTTGCAGACCCCGCTGTCGATCGTCTCCGTCACGAACTCGACGCCGCGTGACTCGAGCTCGGCCTTCGCCGCGTCGTAATCGTCGACGTGGAACTCGAGCGGGGTCGTATTGGGGCTGAAGTCGATGTTGAAAGCATCGACCTGCATCAGCGCGATCGTCACCGTCCCGGTCTCGAACTCGCCGGCCGGCATGCTCCCCCACTGCTTCCCGAACGGGAGCCCGAGGGTCTCGCCATAGAACTTCCTGGCGGCCTCCCAGTCCTTCGTCGGGAACGCGATGAAATCGACGCCGTTGAGCAGCTTTGAGTCGTTCATGCGCTCACTCTCTCACATCGCCTTCGGAAAGCCGGCGTGCGGCGTCGCCGCCTCGATGGCGAGCACCTGGCCCGTGCGCGGGCCCTTGCCGATCTGATCGGGACCGTTCCACTCGGCCACGTTCATGAACAGCGTCTTCCCGTCCTCGCCGCCGAGCATGCAGGCGAAGCAGCCGCGATCGAGCTCGATTCGCTCGAGCACCTCACCGCCCTCGGCCACTCGTGTGCACCTCCGATTCGGCACGTCCGCGTACCAGACCGCGCCCTCGGCGTCGATGCAGATCCCATCCGGGACACCATCCTCCAGGTCGGCCCAGGTTCGGCGTCCCGAGAGGCTCCCGTCGGCGGCGACATTGAATGCCGTCAGCTCCTTGCCGTACGAATCCGCGACGATCAGCGTCGAGCCGTCAGGAGTGATCGCCATGCCGTTCGGAAAGGCGATCCCGTCCGCCACCTGACGTGCGGAACCGTCATCGGCGAGCAGGGCGATCAGGCCCGGCGCGAACTGGCCCCCGCCCATCAGGTCGAAGCCGGCTCCGTTGACGTAGGTATTCCCGCCGCCATCGACCACGATCTCGTTCCAGCCGTCGTTCAGCTCGCCGAGGTCAGCATGAGTCACCAGCGAGCCATCCGGCTCCATGCGAAGCAGCTTCGGGCCGGCGGTGATCAGCAGTGGGCCGTCCGGCAGCCAGTCGATGGAGAAGGGGAACGCGTCGACCTTGGCCATCACCTGGTGGGCGCCATCCGTGTCGAGGGCAACCACCTCCCCAGCGACCCAGTCCGAGAACCAGAGACGGCCCTCATGCCAGCGCGGCGACTCCCCGAGCCCGACGCCCTCCATCAGGACAGCGAGCTCGGGGGACTTTGCCGCGACCACTACGAGCCCCAGTTGGTCGCCTGCTGGTAACGCAGCGAGCCGGGGGTGTCGAGCAGCTCACCCGTCTCCAGCAGTGTCTTGAGGCCAGAGAGGATCATCATCCAGCCGCCGTAGATCTCGTCGTTGGCGTCGATCGGCAGCTCGTCGTGGATCACTGTGAGCTGGCAGGAGTCGCCAACCTTGCGGATCTCCCAGGTGACCCGCGAGGTTCCCACCGCCTTCACCTCGTCGCTCCAGAGAGCGGTGAAGCTCTGCACGAGACGGTTCGGCGGATCGACCTCGAGGTTGTCTCCCTCCGCGATGTCGATGACCCCCGGCACGGCCGACTTGTACTTCGAGCCGGTCGTCCATTCCGACTCCGTGCCGACGCCGAAGCTGTACCTCGCTCTCATCTCCGGGTCTGTGATCGCCTCCCAGAGCCGTTCCGGCGTGGTCTTGATGTAGATCTCGAACACAGCGGTCCCGCCGGTCCCGTTTGAGTCCGGCACGAGGCCGATGCGGTGTGGCACGTCGAATTCCTCAGCCATTGGCTTCCTCCTCGAGTTCTCGTTTCAGGCCCGTGAGCGCCGAGGCCCAGGGCTCCGCGTACTTGCTGACCCAGCGCTCGTAGACGAGCCGGATCGGGACGGGGTTCAGGTAGTGGAGCTTCTCGCGGCCCCGCCTGCGGGTGACCACGAGGCGAGCATCTTCCAGTACCCGCAGGTGCTTCATCACACCGAAGCGCGACATCGGCAGGCGGCTCTCCAGCGCGCTCAGGGTCTGCCCGTCCCGCTCGTAGAGCCGGTCGAGCAGCTCACGCCGGGTGGGATCGCCGAGTGCCTTGAACACCTCATCCATGGCCACCAGTATATGTGACCAATTAGTCACATGTCAACCGCAACACCAGGACGACCGAGAGCCGTGAGAATCGGCCGCGTGGCAGAGCCTGTCAAGGTCGAGCGCCTGGTCGCCCCCAATCCGGGTCCGATGACGCTGGAGGGGACGAACACGTATGTCGTAGGGCGCGACCCCGCTGTGGTGATCGACCCGGGCCCGGACGACGAGGGACACATCGCGCGGGTGCGCGAGGCCGCGGAGGCGCGCGGCGGGATCGGGACTGTCCTGCTCACCCACGATGACGCCGACCACCTCGCGGGGGTCGAGCGGCTCGGCGTCGCGCCAACCCGGCCGGCGGACGGCGAGACCGTCGCTGGGCTCACCGCCATCGCCACGCCCGGCCACGCCGCCGAGCACCTCTCCTTCCTCCTTCCCGACGGCGGCGATCGGTTCGCCTGTTTCTGTGGAGACCTGATCCTCGGAGAGGGCTCGACGATCGTGGGCCCTCGGAGATTCGGCGGCTCACTCGCCGACTACATGCGCTCGCTTCGCAGGCTGCAGGAGCTCGACCTCACCGTCCTCTATCCGGGCCACGGTCCGGAGGTCGACGATCCGCAGGCCAAGATCGCCGAGTACATCGCCCACCGCCAGGAGCGAGAGGACCGCCTGGTCGCCGCGCTCGACCGGGGCGAGCGCTCGCGAACGGCCCTGCTCGCCGAGGTCTGGGACGACGTTCCCGCGGAGCTCCGCGAGGCGGCGGCGATCGCGATGGAGGCGCATCTCGAGAAGCTCGAGGACGAGGGAAGCCTGCCTGCCGATCTGCGCGACTGACCGCCGGAAACCCGCCCCTGGTATGAACCTCGCATGGGTATGGATCTAGCCCGCCTGCTCCGCAGCGGCGCCAAGGGAATGGGGGTCGGCGCCGCGCTCTTCGGCACGACGGCGGCCGGCCTCTGGTGGCAGCTGTTCCGCCGGCCGCTACCCCGTATCGCGGGCGAGTTCGAGATCAGCGGGCTCGATGACCGGGTCGAGATCGCCCGCGACCGCTGGGGGATGCCGGCGGTCCGGGCCCAGACCGCCGCCGACCTCTGGTTCGGGCAGGGCTTCTGCCACGGACAGGACCGACTCTGGCAGATCGACGTCCAGCGCCGGATCTGCTCCGGCCGGGTCTCCGAGATCGCGGGGCGGGTGGGATTGCCGGCCGACCGCCTGATGCGGACGCTTGGTCTGCGCCGGTTGGCGCTGCGAGAGGAGGCGGAGCTCGGCTCCGACCTGCGACCGCTCCTCGATGCGTACTGCGCCGGCCTCAACGAGGCGGCCCGGCGCGCCTCGGCGCTGCCGGCCGAGTTCCAGCTTCTCCGCCTCGACTTCGAGCCGTGGCGCCCGGCCGACATGCTGGCGGGCGGCAAGCTCCTTTCGTTCGGGCTCTCGACCAATTGGGAGCGGGAGCTGCTGCGCGCCGACCTGGTCCGCGAGCTGGGCGAGGAGCGCGCCGCAAAGATCGACCCGACCTATCCGAAGGGCAATCCCATCGTGCTTCGCCCCGGTGAGGGCTTCGACGGCGACGGGCTGCGGCTGGCCGAGCAGATCGGGCGCGTCCGCGACCAGATCGGTCTGGCGACGGCGGCGAGCGGCTCGAACAACTGGGCGGTCAGCGCGAGCCGTTCGGCGACCGGCGGGGCCCTGCTCGCCGGCGACCCGCACCTGCCCAGCGGCATGCCCGGCATCTGGTACGAGGTCTCCCTCGAGCTGGACGGCCGAACCTGCCGCGGCGCCTCGATCCCGGGTCTGCCCGGGATCTCCCTCGGGCAGAACGACGACGTCGCCTTCGCCTTCACCAACGTGATGGCCGACGTCGAGGACCTGTTCGTCGAGCGGATCGAGGACGAGAGCTACGAGTTCGAAGGGGAGCAGCGGCCGCTCGAGATCATCGAGGAGCTGATCGCCGTTCGTGGCCAGGACCAGGCCGAGCGCCACGAGATCCGCCTCACGCACCACGGCCCCATCGTCAATCAGCCGCTCGGCGCGGACGATGAGCAGCCGCTCGCCCTGCGCTGGGCCGCCCTCGACGAGCCCGCCATCTCGCACGCGCACGTCGGGGTTCTGGAGCCGCGCAGCGGGCCAGAGCTGGTGGAGCTCCTGCGGACGGTCACGATGCCGGTCTCGAATCTGGTCTGGGCCGACCGGCACGGATCGATCGGCTACAAGATGATGGGCCGCATACCGAAGCGGAAGGGCGACTGCCCGGACCTGCCGAAGCCCGGCTGGACCGGAGAGTTCGAGTGGGACGGCTGGATCCCCTACGAAGAGCTGCCCGAGCTCGTCGATCCGGAAGAGGGGTTCGTCGTCACCGCCAACAACCGGGTCGTCGACGGCTCCTACCCACATCACATCACCAGCGACTGGCTGGACGGCTACCGCGCGGCGCGGATCGAGCAGCTGCTCCAGGAGACCGACGAGCACGACCTCGACAGCTTCAGCCGTATCCAGGGCGACCTCTATTCGATCCCCGGTGACGAGGTGGTCCATCGCCTGGCGCGACTGGAGCCGACCAGCCAGCGCGAGACCAGCGCAATCGAGCGCCTGAAGAGCTGGGACCGTCAGCTGAGCGCGCGGACCGTGGCGGGGACGATCTATCAGGCGTTCCTGCTCCGCCTGGCGCGGGAGTTCACCCGCGCTGCAATCGGCGACCGCGACCTCGCCGACCGCTACCTGGACCGAGCGGACAACGGCTTCATCTCCCACGTCACCTCGCCGTGGCGCTGGCATGCCCACCTCCTCGATCTCTGGGAAGAGGGTGACGAGGAGCTGATCGGCGGGTCCTGGGACGAGCTCGTGCTCGAGGCCCTGCGGGGGGCGCTCGACAACCTCGAGGAGCGCTTCGGCCCAGATCCCGAACGGTGGCAGTGGGGACAGGTCCACGAGCTGCAGTTCCCGCACGCGCTGGGGGCGGTCCACCCCGTCGCCGAGTGGGTCTTCAACCGGACGCTCCACCCCGGCGGGGCGCAGGAGACCGTGGCCCAGATCGCCTATGACCCCAACGACCCGTATCACGCGATCTGGGCGCCGAGCTGGCGCATGGTCGCCGACCCGTCGGCGCCCGACCGCTCACGCTGGCAGGCCTTCACGGGCCAGTCCGGGCACGCCTGGAGCCGCCACTACGACGACCTTCAGCCTCGCTGGCAGGCCGGCACCACCCAGGCGATGACGGGGGAGGGGCCGTTCGAGACCCTGACCCTGACCGCCCTCGCCTAGTGCCCTCCCGTCGCGGCCAGATCAAGCTCACCGACGAGCAGCTGCGTGAGCTGGTCGAGACCGAGCGGATCGTGGTCGTCTCCTCGATCGGGCCGCGCGGCTGGCCCCACTCGATGCCCCTCTGGTACGTCCCGCGCGACGGTGAGATCTGGGTCTGGACCTACGCCAAGTCCCAGAAGGTGAGGAACCTGGAGCGCGACCCCCGCGCCACGCTCTTGATCGAGACCGGGGTCGAGTACGGCGAGTTGCGCGGGGTGCAGATCGAGGCCGAGGCCGAACTGATCCGCGACGTCGATCGGGTAGTGGACTTCGCCAAGGACCTCACCGTCCGCTACGGCGAGGGAATCGAGTCGGTCGAGGGCGACGCGGCCGCCGCGCTTCAGGCACAGGCCCCCAAGCGCGTGGCCATCCACTTCCACCCGAAACGCGTCGCCACCTGGGACCACGGCAAGCTCGGAGGCACGTACTAACTGGGCGCGATCTTGCATTTCTCCTCAATTTCAAGGAGAAATCGCCTGGAAACTGACAGAATCCCCGCCCGGCCATAACGGACGCCAACCTTTGGGGGGATCACACATGCGAAGGATCGCAATTGCGCTCACGGCTCTCGGAGCCCTCTTCCTGGGAGCCTCGAGTGCCCAGGCTGCGGTGCTGACAAGCTCCGGCAGCGTCATCTATTACACCGCAGGCCAGGGTGAGCGAAATGACGTCGTGATCGGCACCGATCGTCTCCTGGGGGGCACCGTGCCGGTCTACACCTTCAAGGACGCCGACGCCAATCCGATCCAGATCGGCGGCGGCCCCTGCGAGTTGATCAACGGAGTCGGCGACTGCAGGCAGACGGGGATCACCAGCTTCTTCGTCGATGTTCGGGATGGCAATGACACGGCGCAGGTCGCAACCGCCGGGACGAACGGAGCTTTTCCCCCACTGATCGGCGCGGTCCTGATCGGCGGCCGCGGCGTCGATGAGTTGACCGGCGGTCTGGGCGGCGACATCCTGAAGGGGAACGACGGCAGGGACTCCCTCCGGGGACGCGAGGGCAAGGACTCGTACAAGGGCGGGCGCGGCCGCGACAACCTGCAGACCCTGGACGGCATCAAGGACACCTTCATCTCATGCGGGGACGGAGGCGGTGACGTGCTCAGAAAGGACGCGATCGATCCTCGGGGCCATCACTGCGAGTTCAGCAACCACAAGAACCCTTCCAAACCCCACTAGCGGCATCAGAAAACCCCGGTTGTCCGGGCGCGGGTAGCCTCTCCCGCGCATGGAAGATCTAAAGGGGCTGATCCTGTCGGGAGGGGCCGGGACGCGTCTGCGCCCGATCACCCACACCTCCGCCAAGCAGCTCGTGCCGGTCGCCAACAAGCCGGTCCTCTTCTACGGGATCGAGGCGTTGGTGGAGGCTGGAATCAAGGAGATCGGCGTGATCATCGCGCCGGAGACCGGCGAGGAGATCAGGCAGGCGGCCGGTGACGGGACCGCGTTTGGCGCCTCCATCACGTACCTCGAACAGGACGCGCCCCTGGGGTTGGCCCATGCCCTGTTGACCGCTGAGGACTTCCTGGGCCAGAGCCCGTTCGTCATGTACCTGGGGGACAACCTGCTCCGGGACGGCATCGTCGAGCTGGTCGAGACGTTCCGGAAGTCGCAGCCCGACGCCCTGATCCTGCTCACCCCCGTGGCGGATCCCTCCTCCTACGGGGTCGCTGAGCTCAACGGCGACCAAGTGGTGCGGCTGGTCGAGAAACCCGAGAACCCGCCCAGCGACCTGGCCCTGGTGGGCGTCTACATGTTCACCTCGGCGATCTTCGAGGCCGCTCACTCGATCGAGCCGTCGGCTCGCGGCGAGCTCGAGATCACCGATGCGATCGGCGCCCTGGTCGAGTCGGAGCTTCGCGTCGAGCCGCACGTCGTCAAGGGATGGTGGAAGGACACCGGGAAGCTCGAGGACATGCTCGAAGCAAACCGGCTCGTGCTCGAGGACATCGAGCAACGCATCGACGGCGAGCTCGACGCCTCCTCGCGGGTCGAGGGCCGGGTGGTGGTCGAGGAGGGGGCGAAGCTCGAGCGCAGCGTCGTCCGTGGTCCGGCCATCATCGGTTCCGGGGCCCAGATCTCCGATTCCTACATCGGCCCGTACACGGCGATCGACCGCGACGTGGTGATCAAGGGCTCGGAGGTCGAGCACTCGATTGTTCTCGCCGGCTCCAGCATCAGGGACCTCGACGCGCGCATGGAGGCGAGCCTGCTGGGTAAGAACGTCAGCCTCAGCCGAAGCAAGGGGTTGCCCAAGACCCTCCGCTTCCTGGTGGGCGACAACGCCGATATCGAGATCCCATGAAGATCCTGATCACCGGAGCCGGAGGGATGCTCGGCCACGACGTGACCCGGGTCGCGGAGGGGATGAGCCATCAGGTGATCGCCCTGACCCACGACGACCTCGACGTAACCGACCCGGCCAAGGTCGAACGCTTGATCACGCGCGAGCGTCCGGGCGCCGTCATCAACTGCGCGGCCTGGACCAACGTGGACGGCGCGGAGGAATCCGAGCACGATGCCTCACTCGTCAACGCCCAGGGTGCTGGGTTCGTCGCCGACGCGGCGGCCAAGGTGGATGCCAAGCTCATCTACCCCTCCACCGACTATGTCTTCGACGGGACAACCGGGCCCTACGGCGAGTCCGACGATCCGGACCCGATAAACGCCTACGGCGCGACCAAGCTCGGCGGAGAGCGCGCCACGGCGCTGGTCAACCGGCGCAGCTTCATCGTTCGCACCTCCTGGCTCTTCGGTCCCCACGGCGGCAACTTCGTCGAGACGATGCTCCGGCTCGGCCAGGACGGCGGCCCGGTCGTGGTCGTCCACGATCAGGTCGGCTGCCCCACGTACACGGGCCACCTCGCGGTCGGCCTGCTGCGCCTGGTCGAGAGCTCGGCCTACGGCATTCACCACATGGCCGGCGAGGGCAGATGCTCGTGGTACGAGTTCGCCCTCGAGATCTTCCGCCAGGCCGAGGTCGTCACGCGGGTAATGGCGACGACCACCGACATGATGGAGCGGCCCGCCAAACGGCCGGCCAACTCCGTCCTCGTCAGCCGCCGCTCGGCGCCGATCGAGCTTCCTCCCTGGCAGCGCGGGCTCTCCGACTACCTGGCGCGCCGCGGCCACCTCTCCCCCGAGGAGACCCCGCGGAAGCCGCGCTCGAGCGCCCTGAAGCGGCAGCCCATGCTCGACTGGACCAAGCGGGAGCGCGAGGAGAGAGAGGCGGACGGTGAGGAGATCACGGGCGAGAACGAGCTCCCAACCGCCGACCGCAGCGACCGGGACGCGCCGGACCGCACGCCCGCCGACGAGGGTCAGGACGCGGCGTGAAGCTGCTGGTCGCCGGCGGCGCCGGCTTCATCGGCTCGAACTTCGTGCGCCGTCGGCTCGAGGGCAACCCGGGAGACTCGGTCTGGGTGCTCGACAAGCTCACCTACGCAGGTCGGCGCGAGAACCTGGCCGGCCTCCCGGACGATCGCTTCGAGTTGGTCGAGGCTGACATCGCGGACCGCGATGCCGCACGGGGCGCGGTCGAGGGCTGCGACGCGGTGGTCAACTTCGCCGCCGAGTCGCATGTCGACCGCTCGATCGAGGCGCCCGGCGAGTTCATCACCACCGACGTCTTCGGGACGTACGTCCTGCTCGAGGCGGCCCGCGACGCCGGAGTGCGCTACCTGCAGTTCTCCACGGACGAGGTCTACGGCGACTTCGAGATGGGGTCCGCCACCGAGGAGTCGCCCCTCGCCCCCTCCTCCCCCTACTCGGCCTCCAAGGCGGGCGGCGACCTGCTGGTCTGGGCCTTCGCGCGCACCTACGGCGCCGAGGCGCTGATCATGCGGGCCTCCAACAACTACGGCCCCTATCAGTATCCCGAGAAGCTGATCCCGCTCTGCATTCTCAACGCGCTCGCCGGCGATCCGCTGCCGGTCTACGGAGACGGAATGCAGGTACGCAACTGGCTCTACGTCGATGACTGCTGCTCCGCCGTCGACGCCGTACTCGCGCAGGGCGAGCCCGGCAACGTCTACAACGTCGGCGGCCCGGACGAGCTGACCAACCTCGAGGTCGTCCGGCGCATCCTCGCCCTCACCGATCGCGACGAGTCGCTGATCTCCTACGTCAAGGATCGCCCCGGCCACGACCGCCGCTACTCGCTCTCGGCTGCCCGCCTCGAGGCGCTCGGCTGGAACCCGGCCGTGGGCTTCGACGAGGGGATCGAGCGGACGGTGCACTGGTATCGCGAGAACGAGGAGTGGTGGGCCCCGATCCGCTCTGGCGACTACCGGGCCTACTACGAGCGCCAGTACGGCAAGGCCCTCAAGTAGACATCCAAGACAGCATGTTTCGATAAACGAAAACCCTGCCTGTTCGCGCGCCCGGGTGGCCGGATCGCCCATGGGCGCGCCGTGGGCTTCGCGGTAGTCTGGGCGCAATGATCAGGGTGTGGGGAACCGCCAGGATGGCGGCCCTGGTCGCGATTGTGTTTGCCGTTGCGATCCCGGCGACCGCCTCCGCCGCGACTTACTGCGTGCACGTCAGCGGCTCCTGCCTGCCTGGCGAGATCGACGAGGGATCCGACCTCCAGGCGGCGCTCACAGCCGCGAACGGCACCGGTGCGGATGACCAGGTGAAGGTGGGCATGGGCAGCTACGCAGGGCCCTTCGTCTATGCCGGCGCTGGGGGTCCCGCTCAGATCACCGGAGTCGGGCCGGGGACCATCCTGAACGCCGCGCCGACGAACGGCGTGACCGTGCTCAACGTCTCCAACGCCGGCTCGCGGGTCGAGAACCTCCACATCGACGTCCCCGTGGGGAACAGCTCCATGGCGAATTTCGGTCTGGCGCTCAGCGGAGGCACAGCGGATCGCGTATTCGTTCAGGTGGCGAACAGCCCGCCCTTCAATGTCGCGGGAGTCAATCTGATCAACGCGACCTTTCGCAACGGCTCCGTGCTCGGGCCCATGCCCGCAATGGCCCCTTCGTCGATCTTCATCGACGGGATCGTCGGAGGCGGCACGAACCTGATCGAGGACTCGACCATCCACATCGACAACGCCGTGGACGTCAGCGGCGGCGGATCCCTCCGGCGGCTCGACTTGCAGGCGCGAGTCGGTGGCCAGCTCCAGTCCGAGACCTCCGGCGGCGGGAGCGGCAGCTACCTGATCGACGACAGCCTCTGGCAGAGCCAGCCGGGAGCAGCGGACGACTTCGTCGTCGGTCTCCTCATCGCGTGCGGGGGTTCCTCGAACATGCAGGCGACCGTCCGGAACACGACACTTCTCGACAACGCGCCGCTGGGTTCGCCAATGACCGCCGCCTGCAATGCGGCGAACAAGACCACGGCCATCGACGTCAGCAGCACGATCGCACTGGGCGGCAACCGGTTGGTCTCTTCGACGGGTGGTGGGATGGCGACCACCCTCAACCTCGCCTACTCGGACTTCGACCCCGCCAAGCTCCTGACGCTCGGGAGCGGAGCGATCAACCCCGGAGTAGGCAACGTGAACGTCGTGCCCGGCTTCGCGGGCGCCACCGACTTCCACCTCGTCCCGGGCTCGCCGCTGATCGACATCGGAGACCCGGCGGGGCTCGCTCCGGGCGAGTCGCCGGTCGATTTCGGCGGGGGAGCCCGGATCCAGAACGGGACCGGCGCCTGCTCCGGCCCGCGCCGAGACATCGGCGCCTACGAGGCCGCGGGGATACCGGTCGCCGCTTCATGCACGCCGGCTTCCAACATCAAGAAGTGCAAGAAGCACAAGAAGAAGCACAAGCGCGCCGCCGCCGGGGCTAAGAAGAAAAAGAAGTGCAAAAAACACAAGAAGAAGCGCTGAGCGCCTCCATCAGAGCCAGGTGATCCCGAACCTCTGAGAGGCCGCCGCATAGGCGTCGGGGCCGAGCCTGCCCGCGCGATCGGCGTCGGCGAGCTCGCGGAAGAAGCCCTCGAAGCCCCCCGGGGTGACCGCGATCAGGATCCGTCCCGCGGCCGGGACGACCCGGCGCTGCGCATGCGGGACCCCGCGTGGGCCGAAGGCAGTCTCGCCCGGCCCAATCCGGTGCTCCTCATCGCCCACCTGGATCACGTGCTCGCCCTCGAGCGCGTAGAAGAGCTCGTCCTCGCTGGTGTGGCCATGCAGGGGTGTGTCCGCGAGCGGTGGCACCTCCTCGATCACACCGAGCGCACCGCCGGTGCTGGCGGCGTCGGCGTGGATGACGACGTGAACCTCCCCGAAGGTGCATGCCGCTCCCGAGGGCACCCCGGCGATGGATGAGGCCGCGGAGATGGTGCGCACCTACTTCACCTCCCTCCCCACGGAGCAGTTCTCGAACCTGAAGAGTCGCGGACCACTTCGCGATCACAGACCAGGACTCCCGCTTCGAGCTGCTCCTTGACCTCTTCGTCGACGGGCTTGCGGCGCGCGTGGCCGCCGGAGGCGCCGAGAAGGCTGATCAAGGGCCGGAGCCGGCTGGACACGGTCGGTAAGGTCAGTAGGTTGGCGATGAGTACGTCCGCGACCCAAGATTCACCCCTGGAGCCCTTCTCCGAGCCCGTTCGGAGGTGGTTCGAGGCCTCGTTCGAGGCGCCCACGCCCGCCCAGGCGGCCGGCTGGCCCGCGATCGCCTCCGGCGCGCACACGCTGATCTGCGCCCCGACCGGCTCGGGCAAGACGCTCGCCTCGTTCCTCTGGGGCATCGACCGCCTCTCGCGCGATCCCGAGCGGCTCGGCTCGGGTGTGCGAATCGTCTACGTCTCCCCGCTCAAGGCCCTCTCTTACGACATCGAGCGCAACCTGAGGGCTCCCCTGCAGGGCATCGGGGCGCCGATCTCGGTCGCTCTGCGGACCGGGGACACCCCGCAGTCCGAGCGGCGGGCGATGCGCCGTGAGCCACCGGACATCCTGATCACGACACCGGAGTCGCTCTATCTGATGATCAGCTCGGGCGCCCGCGAGATCCTCGGTGGCATCGAGGCGGTGATCGTCGACGAGATCCACGCGGTGGCGCCCTCCAAGCGGGGCTCGCATCTGGCGCTGACGCTGGAGCGGCTGGATCGGCTGGGGAAGGAGAACTCGATCCAGAGGATCGGCCTGTCAGCGACGCAGCGCCCTCTCGAGCGGATCGGCGAGTTCCTGGTCGGAGCCGGCCGCGAGTGCAAGGTCGTGGACGCCAGCGAGCCGAAGCAGCTCGATCTCGAGATCGTCGTGCCCGTGGAGGACATGGTGGAGCCCAGTCCACTGTCGAACAAGCGCCGCGATGGAGCCGATACCGGCAAGACGCCGCACCAGGACCACTCTCCGGAGCGGATCGATCCTGGTCCGATCGAGGCCTCCCTCGACCCGGCCACCAACACACGCTCGATCTGGCCTGCGATCTACCCGGAGCTGCTGCGGCTGGTTCGCGAGCACAACTCGACGATCGTCTTCGTCAACAACCGGCGCGCGGCCGAGAGGATCGCGAAGCGCCTCAACGAGATGCACAACGATGAGGCGAGGGCGCGCGACAGCGCGACCCGTGAGATGGACGTGGAATTGCCCGCCACCGAGCACGCCGGAAACTCGAAGGATGGGGACAAGGGACCCCCCGAGATCGCCCGCGCCCACCACGGCTCCCTCTCCCACGAGGAGCGCGCGCTGGTCGAGGAGCTGCTCAAGTCCGGCGAGCTCCCCTGCCTGGTCGCGACCTCGTCCCTGGAGCTGGGAATCGACATGGGCGCCGTCGACCTTGTGATCCAGGTCGAGTCGCCGAAGTCGGTCACCCGCGGGCTCCAGCGCGTCGGCCGCGCCGGCCACACGCTGGGCGAGGTCTCCAAGGGCCGGATCTTCCCCAAGTTCAGAGCGGACCTCCTCGAATGCGCCGTGGTCGCCCGCCGGATGCGGTCGGGCGAGATCGAGGAGACAGTGATCCCACAGAATCCCCTCGATGTCCTCGCCCAGCACCTGGTCTCGATGGCGGCGCTCGACGAATGGGAGATCGACGAGGTGGAGAAGCTTGTTCGGTCCGCGCAGCCATTCGCCGAGCTCTCCCGCGAGCAGCTCGAGAACGTGCTCGACATGCTCGATGGCCGCTACCCCTCCGAGCGCTTCGCGGAGCTGCGCCCGCGGATCGTCTGGGACCGCACCAAGGGCACGATGCGCGGCCGGCCGGGCGCGCGCCAGCTGGCGGTCGCCAACGCTGGGACGATCCCGGACCGCGGTCTCTACGGCGTTCACCTGCCGGACGGACGGCGGGTCGGCGAGCTCGATGAGGAGATGGTCTACGAGGCCCGTCCCGGTCAGACCTTCCTTCTCGGGGCGAGCACCTGGCGGATCGAGGAGATCACACGTGACCGAGTGATCGTCACCCCGGCCCCGGGCGCGCCAGGCGCGGTGCCGTTCTGGCGCGGCGACGGTATCGGCCGCCCCGCCGAGCTCGGCAGGGCGATCGGCGCCTTCGCCCGGGAGGCGGTCAATGCCGACGCGAAGAAGCTCGCCAAGGAGAACGACCTCGACAAGCTCGCCGCCGAGAACCTCGTCAACTACCTGACCGAGCAGCAGGCGGCCACCCGCGTCGTCCCCTCCGACGAGGCGATCGTGATCGAGCGCTTCCGTGACGAGATCGGGGATTGGCGCCTCTGCGTCCTCTCGCCGTTCGGCGGCCGGGTCCATGCCGCCTGGGGCTTGGCCCTGTCGGCCAAGATCCGCGACGAGCAGGACCTCGAGGCCGACGCGATCTGGTCCGATGACGGGATCGTCATCCACCTGCCCGACGCCGACGAGGCTCCTCCCGGCGACCTCGTGATGATCGAGCCCGAGGAGCTCGAGGACCTGGTGATCCGGGAGCTCTCGGGCTCGGCCCTGTTCGGCGCCCGCTTCCGGGAGAACGCCGCCCGCTCGCTGCTCATCCCGCGAGCCTGGCCCGGCAAGCGCACCCCTCTCTGGCAGCAGCGGCTCAAGTCCCAGAGCCTGCTGGAGGTCGCCCGCGACTTCCCCCGCTTCCCGGTGATCCTCGAGACCTACCGCGAGGTGATGCGCGACGTCCTCGACCTGCCCGCCCTGCGCGATCTGCTTCGGGACCTGCACTCCCGCAAGATCACGATGGTCGAGGTCGAGACCCCGACTGCGTCGCCGTTCGCCTCCTCGCTGCTCTTCGACTACGTCGCCACCTACATGTACGAAGGCGACACCCCGAACGCGGAGCGGCGCGCCGCCGCCCTTGCTCTCGACCGGGACCTGCTGGCCGAGCTGCTCGGACAGGAGGAGCTGCGCGAGCTGATCGACCCCGAGGCACTCGAGGAGGTCGCCCAGCAGCTCCAGCACCTGACCGAGGCCGGCCTGGCCAAGGACCGCGACGGCCTCCAGCAGATCCTGCGCCGTCTCGGCGACCTGACCGCTGAGGAATGCGAGCAGCGCACCGAGGAGGGCTATTCGGCGGCCTCGATGCTGGAGAAGCTGGTCAAGGAGCGCCGGGCGGCGCTGGTCAGGATCGCGGGCGAGGAGCGCTACATCGCCGCCGAGGACGCCGGCCTCTACCGCGACGCCCTCGGCGTGCCGGAGCCGGCGGGGCTGCCGGAAAGCTTCCTCGAGCCGGTCGAGGACGCCCTCGTTTCGGTGGTCAGGCGTTATGCCGCCACCCACGTGCCGTTCCCCACCGGGCAGCTCGCCGACCGCTACGGGGTCGATCCGAGCTCGGCCCTGAAGGAGCTGGAGCGGTCCGGCGACATGGTCCGGGGCGAGCTCCTCCCCGGCGGCACATCGCGCGAGTGGTGCGAGGCCGACGTACTGAGGCGACTGCGCCGCGCCAGCCTCGCGCGGCTGCGCCAGGAGGTCGAGGCGACCGACCAGCGCGAGCTGGCCCGGTTCTTGCCGAGCTGGCAGAACGTCGACGCCCACGGCCGCTCCGGCGCCGGCGCGGATCGCCTGCGCGAGGCGCTGGTCTCGCTTCAGGGCGTGGCGCTGACGCCGAAGACGTGGGAACGCGACGTGCTGCCCCGGCGTCTCGGCTCATACAGCCCGAGCTGGCTGGACGAGCTCTGCACCAGCGGCGAGCTGGTCTGGATCGGGGCCGGGGCGCTTGGGCGGAACGACGGGAAGGTCGCTCTCTACTTCCGCGAGGACGTCCGGCTGGCGGGCCCGCCGCCGGCGAACGCCAGAATCGATGCGTCGGAGGGCGAGATCCATGACGCCATCCGTGAGCGCCTCTCCCAAGGCCCCTGCTTCTGGCTCGACCTGCTGGAGCTGGACGGCTCCGCCGAGGAGCTGCACGAGGCCCTCTGGGACCTGGCCTGGTCCGGTGAGGTGACCAACGACGCTTTCGCCCCCCTTCGCGCGCCTCGCCTGCGCGCTGCCCATCGCTCCGACCGCGGCGGGCGCCGCTTCGCCCGCCGCCGCGCCGCGGCCGCCGGCACGGTGATCGGGCGCTGGTCCCTGAGCGCTCCGCTCTTCGAGGGCGCGCCCTCCTCAGGGCCGCGGACGCGCGCCCTCGCCGAGCTGATGCTCGAGCGCCACGGGATCGTCACCCGCGAGACCGCGATCGCCGAGGGGATCCCCGGCGGCTTCGCCTCGATCTACGGGGAGCTGCAGAACCTCGAGCTGCTCGGGACGGCACGGCGCGGCTACTTCGTCGAGGGGCTGGGCGGCGCCCAGTTCGCCCTGCCCGGAGCGGTCGAGCGCCTCCGCAGCCTGCCGCAGGCGGACGGCTCGCTGCAGGTCCTCGCCGCGACCGACCCCGCCAACCCCTATGGGGCCACCCTTTCCTGGCCCAAGCTCGAGGGCCAGCGCAGGCCAGCCCGGACCGCCGGCGCCTACGTGATCCTGCGGGACGGCGAGCCGCTGCTCTACGTGGAGCGTGGAGGAAAGGGAATCCTGCGGCTTCAGGAACTCGACGAAGACGAGCTCGCCGGCGCGCTGGCCGAGCTGGCCTCCGCCGCTCAGGCCGGGCAGATCGAGAAGCTCGCGGTCGAGCGCCTCGACGGCGAGCCGGTGATCGGCTCCGGACTGGAGGCCGCCCTGATCGAGGCCGGCTTCAGGCGCCAGCCGCGCAAGCTGGTCGCCTGATGCAAGGGTGCTCCGCAGGCGGAGCCGAGGAGCAACCCGTTTAACCATGGAGGGAGACTCGATTCTCCGCACCGCGCGGCGGATGGAGGCCGCTCTTGCCGGAGGGCCGGTCTCGGTCCGGACACCGGGGCCGCGTCGGCCCGAGGGGCTCGCACCGGAATCCATCAATGGGCTGGTTCTCGAACGTGTCGAGAGCCGCGGCAAGCACCTCCTGCTGCACTTCGCTCAGGACCTACTTCTGCACAGTCACCTCGGCATGCACGGTGGGTGGCACCTCTATCGCGCCGGGCAGCGGTGGCGGCGCCCTGCGTCGCAGGCCTGGATCGCGCTCGCCGCCGAAGGATCGGAGGCGGTCAACTTCCGAGGCACCTTCATGCGGATCGGTAGGCGGGGACGCCTGCTTCGGGACCCTCGGCTCGTGCGCCTCGGCCCCGACATCCTCGCCGAGGACTTCGAGCCGAGGGCGGCGATCGCAAGGATGCGTGGGACGAATCAGGGAATCGAGCTCGGTGAGGCGCTGCTGGGGCAGAGGCTCGTGGCGGGCATCGGGAACATCTTCAAGTCGGAGGGCTGCTGGGCCGCGCGGGTGGACCCGCACCGTCAGCTCGAGTCGCTCGGCGACGACGAGCTCGCCGGGGCCCTGCGCGCGACCCGCGAGCTCATGATCGAGGCGGTTGACTCGGGGCACCAGCCGAAGTGCATCTACCGGCGGGCCGGAGAGCCCTGTCCGCGCTGCGGCACGCCGATCCGATCGCGGGCGCAGGGCGACAATGCCCGGACGACCTACTGGTGCCCAAGCTGCCAGACGGGCTGAACCCGCGATAATCGGGACGGGTATGGAGAGCGCAGCAAGGCAACAGATCGTGGAGCTCCTCGGAGGTGTTCCGCTGTTCTCGGAGCTCTCGCCGGACGAGCTCGACCGAGTCGCGCAGGTCGCGATCCCCCGCAGCTTTCCGAGCGACACCAGGGTCTTCCATGAGGGCGATCCCGGAGACGCCTGCTACATCGTCCAGAGCGGAAGCTGCCGGGTGATCCGCCAGCACTCCGATGGACGAGTGATCACGCTGGCGACCCTCGGGCCGGGCGCGATCTTCGGCGAGCTCGCCATGCTCGATGGCGAGCGTCGCTCCGCCAGCGTCGAGGCCGCCGAGGACACCGCGCTGCTGGCCCTGCCCGCGACGGACATGCGCACGCTGATCCGCGCGCACCCCGAGATGGCCGAAAAGCTCGTCGTGGCGCTCACTCGCCGCCTGCGCGAGGCGAACGAGCGGATCGCCCGGCAGTCCTTCCAGACTGTTCCGAGCCGGGTCGCCGGCGTCCTCAACCAGCTGCTCGCCGAGGAGGGGGTCACCCCGCTGGTCCGCGACGGCGTGACGATCAGGCTGCGGCAATCGGATCTCGCCCAGATGGCGGGGACCTCCCGCGAGAGCGTCAGCCGGTTCCTCGCGACACTCGAGCGTGCCGGGGTCGTGCAGGTCGGCCGGGGTCGGGTGACGGTGATCGAGCCCGAGCGCCTCGACGCTTACATCTTCTAGCGGCCACCAGGCCGCTCCGCTATGAGCGAAGGGTGCAACCCTGAGCGGTTATGAGGAGCGGCCGCTTGCGGCCGCGATCTGATGGCGAAGCCGTGCAACCAAACCCCCGCGTTCTGATGGCGAAGCCGTCCGACTTCACCGAGCAACGAGTCCGGATGGTCGAGCGCCAGCTGCGCCGGCGCGGGATCGAAGACGAGCGGGTGCTCGCCTCTATGGCCGAAGTGCCGCGCGAGCACTTCGTCCCCGAGCGGGTTCGCGACAGCGCCTACAACGACTCGGCCCTGCCCATCGGCCACGACCAGACCATCTCCCAGCCCTGGGTGGTGGCCGCGATCTGCCAGGCGCTCCGGCTCAACGGCGATGAGAACGTGCTCGAGATCGGCACCGGCTCGGGCTACTCCGCCGCCGTTCTGGCGAGGCTGGCGAGACACGTGATCAGCATCGAGCGAGTCCCGGAGCTCGGCGAGGCCGCGCGCTCGAAGCTCGAAGAGCTCGGCACCGCGAACGTAGAGGTGATCGTCGGCGACGGCAGCCGCGGTTACCCGGAGAGCGCCCCCTACGACGCGATCGCGATCCACGCAGCGACCCCCGAGGCGCCGCACAGCCTGATCTCTGAGCTGGGCACGGACGGGCGCCTGGTCGTTCCGATCGCGACCGGCTCCGCGGACCTGCTCACTGCGTTCATCCGCCAGAACGGCGACCTTCGCCAGGAGACCATCGGACCATGCCGGTTCGTCCCCCTGATCGGCGCCGAGGGCTTCCGGCCGCCCGATCCCCGGGAATAGGTAGGAATAAGCGGCGGTCAGGCCGCCCTCTTTCGGAGCGGAGGGCGAAGCCCGAAGCGACTTATGTTGGGCGGCCGCCACCGCCGCGCCTGAAGTAGGCTCGCCCGATGAACTCGGCCCTC
The DNA here is from genome assembly GCA_963763955.1 of uncultured Solirubrobacterales bacterium. GTDB lineage: Bacteria > Actinomycetota > Thermoleophilia > Solirubrobacterales > 70-9 > DASUPK01. The sequence continues at coordinate 66,336 of CAVXQP010000025.1, forward strand.
TACGTCCTCAACTTCTACTCGCCGATCTTCGTCGACCAGCTGCGCAGCGGCCGGAAGACCGCGACCATCCGGGTCGGCGACAAGTCGCGGAAGTACAAGCGCGGGCAGGTGGTCTGGATCACGATCGGATACCGGCACCAGGCGCGCGAGAAGATCTTCGCGGCGGTGATCGACGACGTGGAGGTCAAGAAGGTCGCTGAGCTCTCCCCGCGTGACATCGAGCACGACAATCCCGAGTTCCGCCGCCGCGACGAGACGGTCGACTTCCTCGAGAAGATCTACACGCGGCCGATCGGCGACGACGACACGGTCACCGTGATCCGTTTCTCGCAGATCGTGGAGCGTCCGAGCACGCAGTTCGGCAATGGCGAAACACCATCCAGAAACTGAGCGCATCGGCGCGAGAGGCGTAGAGCTGGACGGCGTTGGCTGAATACCGGTTCCTCACGACTTGGCTGGTGCAGGCGGAACGTGACCGCGTGTGGGACGCGATCTATGAGTTCGAGCGGTGGCCCGGATGGTGGAACGGCGTGCTCGAGGCCGAGAAGCTCGAGGAGGGTGACGAAGCGGGCGTCGGCCAGTACGGGCGCTACGTCTGGAAGTCGAGGCTTCCGTACCGGCTCGAGTTCTTCGTCCGGACCACCAAGGTCGAGAAGCCTCACCTCCTGGAAGGCGATGCCTCGGGCGAGCTGGCGGGCATCGGTCGCTGGCGGCTTTTCGAGCACGCCGGGGTGACCGCCGTCCTCTACGAGTGGAACGTGCGGACGACCAGGGCCTGGATGAACTTCTTCGCGCCGTTCGCGCGCCCGATCTTCGCGGTCAACCATGACTATGTGATGCGGAACGGTGGCAACGGCCTGGCGAAGCTGCTCGGCGCCCGGCTGCTCGCGGTTGACTGATCGGTCACCGGCCGGCGCCGGTCTCTGGCTACAATCAAACCGCGTCTGGCACTCTCCTATCGAGAGTGCCAATTCCATCGCAAGCTTGAGAGACACCCACCCCAGCTAGGAGGAATGCCGATGAAGTTGAAGCCGCTAGGCGACCGCCTGATTGTGCAGGCGGTCGAAGAGGAGGAGACGACCGCAAGCGGGATCGTCCTCCCCGATACAGCCAAGGAAAAGCCGCAGAAGGGCAAGGTGCTCGCTGTCGGCGACGGAGAGGTGAAGGAGGACGGCAGCCGCCGCCCGCTCGATGTGAGCGAGGGCGACGAGGTCCTCTACTCCAAGTATGGAGGCACCGAGATCACCGTCGACGGCGACGAGCTGCTCGTTCTGCGCGAGTCGGACGTGCTGGCCAAGGTCGGCTAGCCACGGAACTTAGGAAGGAGGAAGCAAACACATGGCTCATAAGGAGCTGAAGTACGACGAGGATGCGCGTGGCGCCCTGCAGGACGGGGTAGACGCCGTGGCCAATGCGGTCAAGGTGACGCTCGGTCCGAAGGGTCGTTACGTCGTCCTCGACAAGAAGTTCGGAGCGCCCACGATCACCAACGACGGCGTCACCATCGCCCGCGAGATCGAGGTCGAGGACGTCTTCGAGAACCAGGGTGCTCAGCTGGTGCGTGAGGTGGCAACCGCCACCAACGACGTCGCCGGCGACGGCACCACCACTGCGACACTGCTCGCCCAGACGATCGTCCGCCACGGACTGAAGAACGTTGCGGCAGGCGCCAACCCGCTGGGGTTGCGCCGCGGCATCGAGAAGGCCGTTGACGAGGTCGTCGAGAACCTCCGCGACAAGCAGTCGAAGGAGATCGCGGGCAAGGAGCAGATCGCCCGAGTCGCGGCCATCTCGGCCGCCGACGACGAGATCGGGAACATCATCGCCGACGCCATCGACAAGGTGGGCAAGGACGGCGTGGTGAACGTCGAGGAGGGCCAGACCTTCGGTATGGAGCTGGAGTTCACCGAGGGCATGCAGTTCGACAAGGGCTACATCTCGCCCTACATGGTCACCGACCAGGACCGCATGGAGGCCGTCATCGAGGATCCGTACATCCTGATCGCCAACCAGAAGATCGGCTCGGTGCGCGACATCCTGCCGGTGCTGGAGCAGGTGATGCAGGGTGGCAAGTCGCTGCTGATCATCGCCGAGGACGTCGAGGGCGAGACCCTCGCGACCCTGGTGGTGAACAAGCTCCGCGGCACGTTCACCGGCGTCGCGGTCAAGGCGCCCGGGTTCGGTGACCGGCGCAAGCGGATGCTCGAGGACATCGGCATCCTCACCGGCGGCGAGGTGATCACCGAGGAGATGGGCCTGAAGCTGGAGAACACCCAGCTCGATCAGCTCGGCAAGGCGCGTCGCGTCGTGGTCTCGAAGGACACGACGACGATCATCGACGGCGCCGGCGATTCGGAGCAGATCAAGGGCCGCATCAAGCAGATCAAGTCCGAGGTCGAGACGACCGACTCCGACTTCGACCGCGAGAAGCTGCAGGAGCGGCTGGCCAAGCTGGCCGGCGGCGTCGCGGTCGTCAAGGTCGGCGCGGCAACCGAGACCGAGATGAAGGAGAAGAAGCACCGCGTCGAGGACGCCCTGCAGGCGACCCGTGCGGCGCTCGAGGAGGGCATCGTCCCGGGCGGCGGCGTCGCGCTGCTGAACGCTCAGGACGCGATCAAGCTCGACTCCTATGACGATGACGACGAGCGGACGGGCGCTTCGATCATCCAGCGCTCGCTCGAGGCTCCGATCCGGCAGATCGCCGACAACTCGGGGTTCGAGGCCTCCGTCGTGGTCGAGAAGGTCCGCGGCCTGAAGGCCGGCGAGGGCCTGAACGCGGCCGATGGCGAGTACGGCGACCTGGTCGCCGCGGGCGTCATCGACCCGACCATGGTCACCCGCTCGGCGCTGCAGAACGCCGCGTCGATCGCGAAGAACATCCTCACCACCGAGGCGATCGTCGCCGAGCCGCCCGAGAAGGAGGGCGCAGGCGCGATGCCCGGTGGCGGCATGCCCGACATGGGCGGGATGATGTAAGGACTGTTACCCAAGACCGTCCGAGGCGGAGCCGAGGACGAGGCGTATCTTGGTGGTAACAGGCGAGTGTGTTCAAGTGTTGCGGAGGGCCCGGGCGACCGGGCCCTCCGCTTGTGCTGGGGGCGTGCAGGCCATCCGCGACGTTTCGCTGTTCGGGGGCCTCGTGGAGCTCGTCGTCGGGTCGGCCTGTCGGTCACCGACGCGGTCTGCGCGCGTCGGGTCTAGCCCTCGGTCCCCAGGACGGCGCCCATCGGCCTCGGCTCGACCCCCAAAGCCTCGGGGTCGGCGGTCCCCCGCCTGGTAGTCATCGGCACCTCCATCAGCTCCGCCTCCTCCCAGGTCGCGAACACGGAGGGACCGACGAGCAGCTCGAGCGCCCGCAGTCCCGCCCGCACCAGGGGTGTCGGAACGTGCACGAGGGGCCGGGTCCGCCCGCTCGCCTCCAGCACCTCTTCGACGATGTCGTCGTAGGAGAGGACCTCCGGACCGGCGAGCTCAAATCGCCCGTCCGCGTCCTTGGCAGGGCCTGACCCGTTCAGCGACGAGGCGACGCATTTGGCCACGTCCCGCGCCCAGATCGGCTGGTAGAGGGCCTCTCCCTCACCGGAGACCGGCATCGCCGGGAGGATCGAGAGCCGCTGCAGCAGCGTGATCCAGGGGTCGCCGGGCCGGTAGACGATCGAGGGGGCGAACACGGTCGTTCGCAACGGGGAGGCCGCGACGGCGTGCTCGGCGAGCGACTTCGAGCGGAAGAATCGCGTCCGCTGAAATCCGGTCGCCCCCAATGCCGAGAAGAAGACGAAGCGCTTTGCGCCGGCCCGTTCCGCCGACCGGAGCAGCCGGATCGTCGCCAGGCCGTTCAGCTCCTCGATCGTCCCCCGAGGCTGGTCGCGAATCGTGGCGGCCAGGTGCACCACGGTATGGATGCCGCGCATCGCATGGCGGAGGGAGACTGGATCGCGCAGGTCCCCGAGCGTGATCTGGACGTCGACTCGATGCTCCCCGAGCTTCCTCGGGTCTCGCACCAGCGTGCGGATCTCGTGGCCGTCCGCAAGGAGGGCGGGCAGGAGCTCTCCGCCGACCACGCCGGTTGCTCCCGTGAGCAGGATCACGCCGCTACCTTAGCCAGCCCGTCCAGGTGCCCGCCGAGGCGTGACCTGGCCTAGAATGTCGCGTTCCGCGGCGCCCCTTGGGCGCCGCGATCGCAACCACGACATGGGAAAGGAACAGACGCCTTGGCATACGTCATCGCGGAGCCCTGTATCGGCGAGAAGGACAACTCCTGCGTAGAGGTCTGCCCCGTCGACTGCATCCATCCGACGCCGGACGAGCCCGGCTACGAGCCAAGCCGAGCAGCTCTTCATCGACCCGGACGAGTGCATCGACTGCGACGCCTGTGTCGAGGCCTGCCCGGTCGACGCCTGCTTCGCCGAGGACCAGCTCCCCGACGAGTGGTCGAAGTACACCCAGATCAACCTCGACTACTACAAGTCGAAGGCGTAGCGGCCACCAGGTCGCTCTCCCTCGAGACCGGCGGCGAAGCCGGGCTTTCCCGACGCCCGAACTACCCAGTTCGGTTGCAATCCCTCGCCAAGTAACCGCTCCGGCGGCTACTGAGTTTTCCAACATTCGGCCAATTTCGGCTGGACACTTGTGCGGGTGCACGCCTGCGCCGATGCGGGGGGCGAGTGGGACGGATTTCGACAATTGCCCTGCTGGCCGTGACCTTCGTCTTCCTTGCCGTCCTCCCGGCCTCCGCCTCCGCCTCCGCCCCCTGGGACCGCCTGCTGGCACCCGAATCGGCGTGTCCGGGTCAGAGCGACGGCTCGCTCCCTCGACCGATCCAGGTTCAGTCCATGATCTGCATGCACAACTGGGCGCGCAGCCAGGAGCATCTCTCCGCACTGGGCGTCTCCAGGCAGCTGCGCGCCTCGGCCAACCGGAAGGCCCACGACATCAAGCGCTGCGGCCAGTTCAGCCATTCCGCCTGCGGGCGGAACGCCTTCTACTGGGAGCGGCGGGTCGGGTTCTTCCGCGGCAGCTATGGCGCCGCCGAGAACCTCGCCCTCACCTTCGGGTCCGACACAACGGTCCGCGACGCGATGGACCTCTGGCTCAACTCACCCGAGCACCGGCGGAACCTGCTGGCGCCCCAGTACCGCAACGTGGGAATCTCGCTGGTAACCGGGCGATTCCGCGGCAACGGCGACGCCCACATCTGGGTCGCCCAGTTCGGCTACCACCACTGAGCGCTACCGAGAAGTCGGCTATCTCGTTGGGTAGTACCCCCTGAGAAGGTGCCGTGACTACCCCTATTCCGGGCCGGGCTCGCCGGGGGTACCTTGATTGCCGTTCGATCTTCGGGGGCGTCCAGCGGGTCAGGAGCCGGGGTCGGTCGCGGCGGCGCTGGGCAGGGCCGCCGCGCCAGCAGGATCCGATCTGAGCGAATGGGCCGGCAGTCGGGAGCCGGCCCTTTCGCGTGGGCGGACGATCGGAGCGCAGACCATCCAGGTGAAGACGAGCAGGGCGAGGTTGCGCCCAGCGATCGGCCAGACGAACGCGGGACCGAACTCGTCGATCGCCTTGTCGTAGTGCTGCAGGGCGACCTGCGTAAGCAGGACCGCCAGCAGCAGCACCGCGTTCTCGGCCCGGAGCCCGAAGGCGCAGGCCGAGATCGGCAGGAGCCAGAGCAGGAACTGAGGCGAGAGCACCGGCGAGAAGACGACCAGGATGGCGAGCAGCGCGGTCACCAGCCTGAGGTTCGAGACCCGGGAGCCCCATCCGGCCCAGACCACCAGGAGGTACCCGGCGACTCCGAGCGCCACCGAGAGCCAGCGGGCGAACCCGGCGCCGGTTGCCGCGACCTCGAAGCCGCCGTGCCCCACGACCGGAGTCGCCCCCGACCCGAACAGGTGGGCAATCTCGAACGGGCTCGCGGCGAGGGCCTCCACCTGCAGAGCGCGATCGGTGTGGTAGCTGATCGCTGAGCCGAACTCGTCGCCGATCGCGATCACCGCCACCGCACAGAGGACGAGGGGAATCGCGCCAGCCACGGCGACCCTGCCCACCCGCCGCTCCCCGCGCAGCAGGGCAGGGTAAAGAAGCAGCGGGAAAGCCTTCACCGCGGCGCCCAGCGAGAGCAGCAGCGACCAGGTCGCCGACCGGGCCCGGTCGCGCGCCAGGACCGCCGCAAGGACCAGCAGGGCCGGCACGAGGTCGAAGCGAGCCAGGATCAGGGGCGCCGTGTCGATCAGCGAGGGATCGAGCACCGCCCCAGAGAGGATCACCACGCCGACGGTGTAGACCCCGAGCGCCGAGACAACTCGCTTGGGGTCACCGGGGAGGCCGAGCGCGATCAGGACGACGATGCCCAGGTCGACGACGAGCATCTCCCACTGGAAACCGTCGACGAAGTCCTGAGTGCTGTCCCCAAGGTAGATCGGCGCGATCAGCACCGGGACCGAGAGCGGCGGGTACTCGATCCGCTGATCGCGGTAGGGCAGGTCCCCTCCCCTGATCGCCTTGGCCTGGGGCGCGAAGTCGTTGACGAGCACCGAGGACCAGTCCCCGATGGTGGGGACGAAGACGGCCAGATGGAGAGCGCAGACGAGGGCCGCGGCGGTCGCCCGCCAGCGGAGAGGCACGGTCCTACTGCACCATTGGGAGCTCGGTCCCGCTGACCCCGCCGCCGTTCGGTTGTGCGGCAGCGGGTGGCGCCTGCATGACGGGCAGCTCGACAGGGGTCGCGGCGACGATGCCGTGCGCGGCCTCCCTGATCATCTGGGACGCCGGCGCATCCGGATCCTCGATCACCAGGGGCTTCCCCTCGTCCGAGTGCTCACGCAGTTCGCCCGAAAGCGGCACCTTGGCCAGCAGAGGCACGTCGAGCTCGTCGGCGAGCAGCTGCCCTCCGCCCTCGCCGAAGATGGCGACGCGCTCGCCCTCCGGGCCGGTGAACGCCGACATGTTCTCGATCACGCCGAGCACCTCGAGATCGACCTTGGCGGCCATTTCGGCGGAGCGACGCGCGACGCTCTGCGCCGCGGGCTGGGGCGTGGTGACGATCACGATCTTGGCCTGAGGCAGCAGCTGGGCGAGCGTCATCGAGACGTCGCCGGTGCCGGGCGGCAGGTCGAGCAGCAGATAGTCCAGCTCCTCCCAGGCGACGTCCTCGAGGAACTGCTGGATCGCCTTGTGGAGCATCGGGCCGCGCCAGACGACGGCGGCGTTGTCCTCGACGAAGAAGCCGATCGACATCACAGTGGGCCCGGAGGGCGAGACGGGCGGGATGATCTTCCGCTCCGGCGAGACGTCCGGCTTCCGGTTGATGCCGAGCATGCGTGGGATCGAGTAGCCGTAGACGTCGCAGTCAAGCGCGCCGGCCTTGTGCCCCTCGGCCACCAGCGCGGCCGCGAGGTTCGCGGTCATCGTGGACTTGCCGACCCCGCCCTTGCCGGACGCGACGCAGATCACGTTCTTGACCTGGGCGAGGGCTCCCTCGGGGAGCTTGCCCCGGCCGAGCTTCTGCTGGAGGTCCGACTTCTCGCCGTCCGAGAGGACGTCGAAGCCGACCTCGACCGTGTTGACGCCCTCGAGCTCGGAGACGTACTTGACCACCGCCTGCTGGAAGTGAGAGCGGATCGGGCACCCGGGTGTCGTCAGCGAGACGACCACCTCGACGCGCCCGTCGTCGCGGACCTCGATCGAGCGCACCATGCCCAGCTCGACGATCGAACGCCGGAGCTCCGGGTCGATCACCTGGGTGAGCTTTTCGTTGATCTGCTCCTTGGTCGGCACGGAAGACATTGTAGGTGGGCGGGAGGCCGGCCCGGATGTCGGTACCTGACGTGAAAACCGGGCCGCGAGGGCCCGGTTTTCGAGGGAGGAGAGGTTGCTGCTTCCCGCTCGCGTCAGCGGCCGCCAGAAGAACCGCGGCCGGACTATGCGAGCAGGCTTCCCCGGGCGCGCCACCTCTCGAGAGCGGCCCGGACCAAGCGTCAGATGCGCTCGCGCACCTTCTTCACCGTCGGCTCGAGGCGATCCCTGTAGATGGGCTCGACTCGCTCCTTGACGACGGGCTCGACGCGCTCGCGATAGACGGGCTCGACGCGCTCGCGATAGACGGGCTCGACGCGCTCCCGAGCCCTACGAGCCTGGCCGATCAGCTGATCGGTCACCTGACGGCGGACGTCGCCGCCCTTGGTCTCGGCCTTCTCCAGCTCGCTGCCGAGGCGCTTGCGGAGCGACTCGATCTCGGTCGTCCGAGCCTGCCGATCGCGGAGGGTCTGGACGCGCTTCTGGAGAGCCTCGATCTCTTGCGAGCGGGTCTCCGAGTTGCTCCAGGTCTCCGCCGTGTTGCGAACGGCCTCGGCGACGGTCGGGCCGGCGCCGACGGCGACGTCGACGGCCTGCAGCGCCTGCTCGGAGGGCTTGCGGCCGTTGGCGGTCACTTCGGTCTTCTCTTCGATCTTGGGGGTATTGCTGGGCATCTGGACTCTTTGTCCCTTCGGCTTGCTTGCGTCGGTCTTATTAGTTCTAAGGATGTTCGGAGCTTAGCAGCGAACAAACGTTTCGGCGAACACATGTTTGTAACCCTCCACGGAGGCCGAGTTACGCCGTTTCCAGCCTGTCGAGCTACCGAAACAGGGAGAGGAAGCGATGCTCGCGGGCAGCGCCGACACGATCGACCCACTCAGCCGGGCTCTCGAGCTCCTCTGGGCGCGGCAGGGCGTCGGGCTCGCTCCAGGCGCGATTGAGCGTTCTGATGCCGTGGGCGCGAACCACCTCGTCACAGAAAGCCTTGCCGCGGCGATACTGGGCGAGCTTCATCTCGAGGCCGAGGACCTTGGAGACGATCGAGTCGAGCAGGCCGCGACGCTCCCGGTCCCTGTCGAGAGCGCGGCGGAGGTCGGTGTAGCCGGGGTCCAGCTGATCGCCGACGGCGTCCATGACGTGCTCGGCGTAGCCCTCGACCAGCGTCATCGTGGCGGTGAGCTTCTCCACCAGGCGGCGCTGCGGCTCGGCCCAGAGCAGCGTGGCGAGCTCCCCGTTCGTTGCCGAGCGCACCAGCTCGCGCGGGTTGGTGCGTGCCAGCTTGCCGAGCAGCTCGCCAGGCTTTACCTCGATCGCCGCCTTCTCGAAAAGCTCCTCGGCGATCCCGCCGATGTGCTCCCGGAGCCATGGGACGGACGAGAAGTGCACGGCGTGCGTGGTCTCGTGCAGCGCGATCCAGCGGAGGAAGAGGTCTCGATCGACGTCGAGGCGGGCCCGGGCTGCCGAGAGGTTCGGCCCGACGAAGAGCAGCCGGGGCGCGCGGGCCGGCCCGATCAGCGCGACGTCGTACTGGCCTATCACCCGCTGCGAGAGATAGCCGAGCGCGAGGCCTATCTCCGCCCCAGTCGCGGCTCCCACGATGGTCCGCTGGATTCCCTTTGACCCACTGTTGCCGTTCTTGCTCATCCTCTCCTCGAGGTGATCCTCTACTCGCACCGAGAGGTCCCGGAAGGTCTCGAGGTTGACCTCCGCCCACTCGGAGCGGTCCACGAGCTCGGCCGGCGGGAGCTGCGACTTCGGCTTCAGACCCGTGTAGCGCCTGACCAGCGCGGCGGCGCGGTCGGACTCCCTGCGGAGCTCCTCCTCGCTGCCGTCCCACCGCGATCCGGTGCCGGAGAGCACCCGCGCGACCCGCTCGGCCATCCCCCAGTCGACGAGGCCGTCAGGCATGGACGGCCTCCTGTACCTCGCGCAGCACGCGCAGGTCGCTTGGCGTGCGCGCGGCAGCGACGTCGTAGCGCCCCCTGAGGTCGAGACGGGCATCCTCGAGACCGCCGCCCGCGAACTCGAGGGCGGCCCCAGCGCTTCGGGCGACCAGCTGACCGGCCGCCGCATCCACGGAGCGGGTGTTCCTGGTCGTGATCATGCCGTCGTAGCGGCCCATGGCGACGTAGCAGAGGGCGACCGCGATCGAGCCTGGGACGCGGATGCGGTAGGCCTTGCCCTGGAGAAGCTCGGCGGCCCTAAGCACGCGCTCGGGTTTGGTGGCCTCCAGGGCGATCACCTCGAGCCCGTTGCCGGCCGGGGCATGGATGGGCCGGCCGTCCAGCCGCGCGCCCTCGGATGTGGCGATGAACTCCTCCTCGGCGCCGAACTCGTAGACGTAGCCGAAAGTCACGTCCGCCATCGAGTCGCCTTCGGCGATGGCGATGCTGACGCTGTGCAGCGGAATGGTTCTCCGGGCGTTGAGCGAGCCGTCGATCGGGTCGATGATCACCCGCAGCGGCGACTCCCCACCACCGAACGTGACGGTGCCCCGCTCCTCGGAGACGGCAGTGAACTCGTGTCCGGCGTCGTGGAGCCGCTCGAGCTCGTCGAAGATCGCGTCCTCGCAGAGGCGGTCGATCACCAGCGTCTTGTCTCCCCCCTCGCCGACGCCCTCGTACTGCGTGCGCGCCTCGATCCCCTGGTGCTCGGCGAAGACGCGCTTCTGGACCTCCACGGCCCGTCGGCAGGCGATGGCCCATTCCTCCTCGCTCGGGCCGGCAACGCGTGCGGCCTGCGCCGCGTCGCCGCGGCCTCCTGCCTCAGTCACGGGCACCCACGCGGGCGAGGTTAGCGGTTGGTCTCGGGGCGGCTGAAGGGTGCACTAGCCTGAAATTCGATGGCCGAGCGGCACGACCACGGGGAACCCGGGCTGAGCGAACAGCAGGCGGCTGTCGTCGCCCACGATCGGGGGCCGCTGCTGGTGCTGGGCGCGGCGGGGAGCGGGCGGACGGAGGCCCTGGCGCGCAGGCTCGCCCGGCTGGTCGGTGAGGGGGACCGACCGCTTGCCCTGACCCGCTCGATCGCCGCGGCGAACCGGATCCGGGCCCGCGCCGAGGAGACGATCGAGACGGCCTACGAGGAGCTCGTCGTCCATACGCACCCCGTCGCCGCGGCGAGGCTCCTGCGCGAGCACGCCACCGAGGCGGAGGTCGACCCTTTCTTCGAGTCGCTCAGCCCCGCCGAGCGGCTCGCGATGCTGCTGGAGCGGATCGACGAGCTGCCCTTGCGCAGGCACGAGATCCGCGGGAACCCGGCTGGGCTGTTGGCGCGGATCGTCGACCGGATCGACGCGCTCAAGTCCGGCGGGGTGACGGCGGAGCGGTTCCGACGCTGGTCGGAGGAGCAGGCGGGCGAGAGCCAGTCGGAGCGCGACTCGGCGGCCCGGGAGCGCGAGTTCGCCGAGGTCTACGAGCTCCACGACGAGATGCTGCGCGCCGCCGGCGCGATGGACGACACCGACGCAGTGCTCGAGCTGACCAAGCTCCTCGGGGAGCGGCCCGCTCTGGCCGAGGCCGTCTCGACTCGGTTCCCGCATCTGATCGTCGACGAGTTGGAGGACGCCTGTCCCGCCGAGCGCGCCCTGATCGAGGCGCTGGCGCGCGCGGCGGAGACCACGGTGCTCTCCTGCGACGACGACCAAGCCCGCGCCCGCTGCGGAGCCGCCTCGGCCTGGGCGCGCCAGGCCCTGGGCGCCGCGGAGGTGATCCTGGAGCCGAGCTGGCGCTACGGGGGTGACCTGCTCGACGCCTCACATGCGGTCGTCGCCTCTTCCGAGCGCGGCGCCGAGGTCCCCAGGCGGGCCGCCGGCCCGCCGACCAGGGTCCGGTTCTGGAGCGGGACGAACGAGCGGGCCGAAGCACAGGCGGTCGCGCGCGACATCGAGGCGTCCCTCGCCTCAGGCGAAGTGAGGATCGAAAAGGTCTGCGTTGCGGTGCCGCGTGGCGACGGCCGCTCGCGCGCAATCGCGGCCGCCCTCGAGGAGCGTCGCGTTCCGTACCGGCTCACCGGCCCGGGGGCGTTCTTCCAGCGACCGGAGGTGCGCGACGTGATCGCCTGGCTTCGCCTGCTGGCCGATCCGACCGACGCCGCCGCGGCCGTCCGCGCGCTCAGCCGGCCGCCCGTGGAGCTGCGCTCCGTCGACCTCGCCCGCTGCACGACGATCGCCCGCCGACGCAAGCTCGACATGGTTTCGGCCCTCGAGGCCTCGCTGGAGAGCCCCCAGATACCTCCGGAGGCACGCGACCGGATCCGCGAGTTCCTCCAGCTCCATCGTGCGGCGGCGCGCGCGATGGGCGAGATGCGGGCCGACGTCTTCGTCCGTCGCCTGATCGAGCGGATCGGCTTCCGACGCCATCGTCTCTTCGCCGCGCACCCGGAGGCCGCGGAGCGGCTTCGCAACCTCTCGCGGCTCGGCGAGCTCGCCGCAGCCTGGACGCGCCGGGAGCCGACCGGATCGAACCGCGACTTCGTCCGCTACCTGGTGGCCGTGTCCGAGGCAGGCGGATTGCGAGGGGGCTCCGCAGGCGAAGCCGAGGAGTCACCCATCGTGATGCTGGACGAACCGGGCCAGCCGATGGCGGACGCGGTGCGAGTGATCCCGCTCGAGCGCACCAAAGGGCTCGAGTTCTCACGCGTGTACGTCGTGGGGCTGCACGCCGGCGCAGTGCCGGGCTCTGCCCCCACGGGGACTCCGGTTGTACCCACGGGGGTGGGCGGCGGAGGCCCATCGCACGAGGACGAGGCGCGGCGGCTGCTCTACACGGCGATGACCCGCGCCAGGGACGAGCTGGTCCTCTCTCGACCCGCCACGACCGAGGCCGGGAACGCCCGCCCGTCGCCGCTCTACGAGGACGCGAGGGCGGTCCTCGACGCCACGGAGGAGGAGCAGGGTGAGGAGCTCTTCGGGCCGGCCGAGGGGCTCCAGGCGACCTATCGGATGATCCAGGATGAGGTGCTGGAGGAGGCCTGGCGCGCCGGCGGCAAGCTCCGCGAGCCGCGGCTCGACACCTACGTCGACGTCACCCGAGCGGTCGCGCGCTTCCTCGAGCTGGTCAAGCTGGCCGGGCTGATCCAGGGATCGACCGAGGAGCCCGTAGCGGACTCCCTGGCGGCGATCAACGACCTCCTCGAGCAAGCGATCTCTGCCGAGCAGCGCAGCGCACTGCGCGACTCCGGGCTCGACGCGTATCTCCTCGATGAGGAGGGCGCGGCAAAGCGGCGCCGCGAGCTCATCGCCCAGCGCGACGAGCCCTCGCTGGAGGCCTTCCTCCCACGGAGGGGCGAGGGCCTGGCGTTGTCCGCAACCGACATCGAGCTCTACCGGACCTGCCCGCTCAAGTACAAGTTCGCACGGGTCTTCGGCATTCCGCAGGAGACCACGATCAATCAGCGTTTCGGGATCGTCATCCACCAGGTGCTTGAGCGCTTCCACGGTTCGCCCTCGGCGCCGGGAGCCAACCCCACCGCCGGCTCGAGCGAGGACGCTGGGAGCCTCGAGCGTCTCATGGCGCTGTTCGCGGCGGCGTGGCGGCGGTCCGGCTTCGGCGAGTCCGACGACGAGCTGCAATTTCGCGAGAAAGCGATCGAGGCCCTCCACCGTTACCACGCCCGCGAGGTAGCCAGCGGATCCCACCCGCGCTGGGTCGAGCGCAAGTTCGACTTCCGCATCGGGCCCCACCACCTGCGGGGCCGGGTCGATCGGGTCGACCAGCTGCCGAGCGGCGGCTACGAGCTGATCGACTACAAGACCGGCGACCCGAAGCCTCCGCGCGAGCTCGAGTCCGACGTCCAGCTGGCGATCTACCGCCTGGCTGCCAGGGAGGCATGGCGTCTCGAGGGAGCCGCCGGCAGCTACTGGTACGTGCTCGCCGACGAGAAGGTCGCGGTCGGCGGCTCCCCCGACGATCTGGAGCGGGTCGAGGGGGTCGTGCTGGAGGTCGGAGAGGGGATCCTCGGCCAGGACTTCGAGCCCAGGCCCTCCCCGGAGATCTGCTCGTGGTGCGACTTCCGGCTGATCTGCCCAGCATCCGAAGCGTGACGCAGCTCACACGTACATATGTACAGCTTTGTGGTACATTTGTACACGATCATGTTGGCTTGGATATATCTATCCGCGGCGATCGCGACCGAAGTGGTCGGGACCGTCTTTCTGCGCTTCACCGACGGCTTCACCAGGCCGGCTCCGTCGATCCTGGTCATCGTCACCTACGTCCTCTCGCTCTGGCTCACCGCGCTGGCGCTCAAGAGCCTCGAGATCAGCCTGGCGTATGCCGTCTGGGCGGGCGTCGGCACCGCGGCGATCGCGATCATCGGCATGGCGACGCTCGGCGAGTCCGTCAACGCTCTCAAGCTGGCGAGCATCGTGCTCGTGATCGGCGGCGTGGTCGGCCTCAACCTCTCGGGAGCGAACTAGCCTGAGATGGCGACGGCGGAGCGGGCGACTCAGGGGCGTCGCGAGCAGATCCTGGAGGCGACCCTTCGCGTCATCGGGCGCGAGGGTCGCGAGGCGGTGACTCACCGCGCGGTTGCGGGGGAGGCGGGCGTGCCGCTGGGTTCCACCACGTACTACTTCGATTCCCGGGACGATCTGCTCGGTCAGGCACTGGAGCACGTCGCGGCGCAGGAGGTGGAGCGGTACGCCAGCCTCGGCGAGCAGCTGCGTACCGTGAAGTCCGGCCGCGAGTTGGCGGACCGGCTGATCTCCGAGCTCGTCGCGGCCGCCGAGGACCGCGTCGCCTACATCGCCGAGTACGAGCTCTGGCTCGAGGCCGGCCGCCGTCCCGACCTCCGCGAGGCCGCCCAGAGCTGGTGCGACGCCGAGCAGCGCTCCGTGGCGGGCGCACTGGAGGCGTTGGGAAGCTCCGATCCGGCGGCCGACGCGAGCCTGGTGGTCGCCGCCCTCGACGGACTCGGCGAGCGCCTGCTTGCCCGCGAGGACGATCCCGCAGCCGCGGCGAAGGAGCTGCGGCCGGAGCTGCGGCGCTTGATCGAGCGCCTGGTCGGTTAGTTTTCGCCCTGCTGTCGCAGGTAGCGCTCGAAATCGCGCGCTAGAGCCTCGCCGGAGGGGACGTCGTCCTCGAGGTCGGGGCGATCTGCCTGCTCGGCCTCGAGGCGCTCGACAAGTTCCTCGATCTCCGGGTTGGCGGCGACCGCGCGGCTCACCTGTCTCTCGTACGACTCCGATTCCTCCTCGAGCCCCGATGCCTCCACGGCCACTCCGACGAGGCCCTCCAGCCGTCGCAGCAGGGCGAGGGCGGCCTTTGGGTTGGGGACGGCCGCGACGTAATGCGGCACCGCCGCCCAGAGGCTGGCCGAGGGGATCCCGCGGTGCCGGCAGGCGTCGTGGAGAACGCCGACCACGCCCGTGGGGCCCTCATAGGTGGAGCGGGCGAGGTCGAGCTGCTCGACCAGCGCCTCATCGGAGGCCAGTCCGGTGATCGGCACCGGGAGGGTGTGCGCGACGTCAGCGATCAGAGCTCCGAGCGTCACCACCATCTGGACGCCGAGCATCTCGGCGGCATCGGCGATGCCATCGGAAAAGGTCCGCCAGCGCAGGTTGGGCTCGGTGCCGGCGAGCAGCACAAGGTCGCGCTCGGCGCCCGGCGGAGTGGCGGTGAGCAGGACGTTGCCCGGCCACTCGATCTCGCGGCTCTGTCCCTCGGTCAACGTGATCGTCGGCCGGTTGGCCTGGAAGTCGAAGAACTCCTCGGGGTCGATCTGGGCGATCACGTTCGCATCGAGCGATTCCGCCGCTGTGGTCAGTGCGGTGGTGGCGGAGCCTGCGGCGTCGTTCCAGCCCGCGAAAGCACAGACGAGGACCGGGGATCGAAGCTGCGGAGGCTCGGCCTCCCAGGCGAGCGCGTCCATTGATCGAGACTAGCGACTCGCGGCCCGGGGGTGCCCCGGTGAGCCTGGGCTGATGTCCGGTCGAGTTTGGACACTCATACGATCGAGGCCGCAGCCGCCACGCCGTCGATCGCCGAGTTGCGTCCGGGACAGCGCTTCCAGGGTGCCTACGCGTGCGTGCGGAAGGACAGGCTCTCGGCGCGCAACGGCTCGATCTATCTCTCGCTGGAGCTGCGTGATCGCTCCGGGTCGATCCCCGCGCGGGCCTTCCGGGAGGTCGATCGGCTCGCCGGTCGCTTCGAGCGCGGGGACGCGATCCGGGTCTCCGGCAAGGTCGAGCGCTTTCGCGGCCAGCTGGTCGCCGAGATCGACGAGATCCAGCCGATCGACGACGGGCAGCTGGACCCCGCGGACTTCCTCCCCGCCGCCTACCGCGACGCGCAGGAGCTCGAGGGGTTCCTCGAGCACCTGACTCGCGAGGTGCATGACGCACCGCTCCGCTCGGTAGTCGAGCGCGTCCTCTTCACGGAACCGGTGGCGGAGGAGTTCAGGCGCGCGCCCTGTACTCGGGCGGGCCACCACTCCTATGTCGGGGGACTGATCGAGCACACCGTCGCGCTGGGCACACTCGTCGGCGAGGTCTGCCAGCTCCACCCCCGGCTCGACTCAGACCTGCTGATGGCGGCCGCTCTCGTGCACGACGTCGGCAAGACGCGCGAGTTCAGTTACGGGGCGGAGTTCGGGATCACCGAGGAGGGGCGTCTGATCGGGCACCTCGCTCTCGGGGCGGAGATCGTGGGCTCGGCCGCAGAAGGGCTGCCGCCGGAACGTCGCGCCGCCCTGCTCCATTGCGTGCTGTCGCATCACGGAGCCGACGCTGGTCGCTCGGGCCAGGGCGGCCGCGGCTTCGGCACACCCGAGGCCCTGGCTCTCTACCGGCTGAACGCGCTCGACGCCGGCGTCAAGGGCGCGCTCGAGCACGGTCTCTAAGCGGATTCCTCCTGGGCATCAGGCCGCGGGCGGAGCGCCCGGATGATGAGCTGGGCGGCGATCAGCAGGGCGAGGGCCGCAAAGGTCAGCTCCAGCGCGCGCTGGGGGATCGAGTTGGACGTGACCACACCGATGCCGACACCGATCGGCGAGAGCGCCCCGATCACCAAACCGTCGCGGACCCGGACGTTCCCGTATCCCAGCTGCCGCCAGACGGCGACCAGCGCGACGGGAACGATGGCGAGCAGCGAGGTCGCCTCGGCCCTGACCTGGGTCTCGTCCATGAAGATCACGAGGGCCGGAACGAAGAGGACCCCGCCGCCCACCCCGAGCAGGCCGCCGACGATCCCGCCGGCAAAGCCCATGATTGCGGCCGCGACCGAGCTCACGAGAGGATCAGCTTCCCGGCGATGACGACGAGGAGGCCCGCGAAGAGCAGGGAGATCATGCGCTCGGGTATGCGCTGCTGCAGGGCGGTCCCCGCCACCGCCCCGCCGATTGCAGGGATCCCGACCAGAGCGGCGTTCGGCGGGTCGACGTTTCCGTAGAACGCCTGCAGGGTGACCGCCACGGCGGCGATCACGACGATCGCCATCAGGCTCGTCCCGGTCGCCTCCCGCGCGCCATAGCCGAGCCAGACGATCAGAAGCGGGACGATCACGCTCCCGCCGCCCACCCCAAGGAGGCCGCTGAAGGCTCCGCCGGCCGTTCCGATTGCGGCCAGCTTCAGGGTCCGAGAGGCCATCGGCATGGCGGGCGATACTAGAGGGGGATGAACGGTGCGGCAGACGACGGGGCCCTTGACGGCCTGCTCGCCCCGCTTCGCGAGACCCCGGGGGCCTCGGCGATCCTCACGGACGTCGACGGGACGATCGCGCCGATCGTCGTCGATCCCGCGCGAGGCCTCGGTCCCCGAGACGACGAGGGAGCTGCTGCGGTCGCTGGCCGATCGCTATGCCCTGGTCGGCTGCCTGAGCGGCAGGCGCGCACTGGACGCGCGCCGGGTCGTCGGAGTGGACCAGCTGGCCTACTCGGGCAACCACGGCTTCGAGCTGCTGCTGCCGGGTGAGGACGAGGTGTTGCCGGATCCGTCACTCGAGGGCCACGAGAACGACGCCCCCCGCTTCGTCGAAGGACTCGATCGCTCCGAGCTCGACCGCGTCGGGATCAGGGTCGAGGACAAGGGCGCGATCGTCGCGCTGCACTGGCGTGGCGCCGAGAACGAGGGCGCCGCGGAGTCCGTGGCTCACGAGATCGCCAGCGAGGCCGAGTGGCAGGGACTGATCGCCCACCGAGGCCGCAAGGTGCTCGAGATCAGGCCGAACGTCCCGATCAACAAGGGGATCGCGGTGGCCGCCCTCATTCCCGCGCGCCCCATTGACGCGGCCCTCTACGGAGGCGACGACCGCACCGACGTGGACGCGTTCACCGCACTGCGGACGCTGCGCGCTGACGGGCAGCTGCGGGCCACCGCCTGCATCGCGGTCGCCTCCGACGAATCCCCACCGGAGGTCTCGCGCGAGGCCGACACCACGGTTCCCGGACCGGAGGGCTTCGCCCGCGTACTCGAGGCGCTGGCCGAATAGGGTCGCCGGCGATGGCGTACTGCGACCTCCTGCGGATGACGGTCCTGCTCGCCGCCGGGGCGGCCACCGCCCTGGCGGCCATCACGGTGGTCTCGGCGAGCAGCTCGAGCGACACCCTGACGCTGTACGTCGCCGCCGCCTGGTGGGTCGTTTCGCTGGTCGCGGGAATCGTCCTCGGACGACCCGCTCGCGCCGCCGAGGCGATGCGCCCGGCTCTGGCGGAGGCACGCACGGCGACTGCCCTGCCGTCGCTGGGCAACCCGAACCGCGCTGCGCTGGCGCGCCTCTGGCCGCTCGCCGCCTTCGCGGTGGTCGCCGGCGGCCTCGGCCTCGTCTACTCGGGCGTAGCCGCCATCGGGACCGGCTTCGCCCTCGGCGCAGCGCTCATGCTGCGGTCACGCGAGGGCGCGGTGACCGCGATCGAGGACCGGGACGGTGTTCGCTTCTACGTGGAGCCCGGATCGGCACTCGAGCCGGTGAAGCTGGTGCGCACGCCGGGCCTGCGCCGCGAACGTCCGCCGCCCGGAAGCCCTCCGCCTCCGCCGACTGCTCCAGCGTGAGACCGGGGCGCGCGACCCGAAGGCCGCGCGCCCGCTCTTCGCATACCTAGGCCGGCGAGGGAACGGTGCCGGCCTGGCTCTCGGCGTTCGCCATCTCCACGTGCGCCCGGCTGTCGCGGGTCCGGATCAGGACCAGCGTCGCGACGAAGCCCAACGCGGCGATGACCGCGCCGCCGAGGAAGGCACTCTGGAATCCCTCGGTGAGAGCGTTGGGGAGCGTCGAGTGTCCGGTCGCCAGCACGTGGTCCGTGCGCGTGGTCGCGATCGTGGACAGCACCGCCAGTCCGAGCGCCCCGCCGATCTGCTGCGAGGTGTTGATCAGCCCGCTCGCCAGGCCCTGCTCGCGTTGCTCAACCCCGGAGACCGCGGCGATCGTCGAGGTGACGAAACCGAAGCCGAGGCCGATCGCCGCAAGCAGCGACGGCCCGAGGATGTCGGTCAGGAAGCCGCCTCCGACGGAGACCTGGCTGAACCAGAGCAGGCCGGCGGAGACGAACAGCATCCCCGCCGCCAGGATCGGCTTGAAGCCGAACCGGGTGACGAGCTGACCGCCCAGCCCCGCGGCGACGATGATCGTCACGGCCAGGGGCAGATACGAGAGCCCGGCGTGGATCGGGCTGTAGCCGAGCACCTGCTGCATGTACAGGGAGATGAAGAAGAACATCGAGAACAGCGACGCTCCTAGCAGGAGGCCGACGGTGTTCGCTCCCGTCAGCGTCCTCAGCCGGAAGATCCGGAAGGGGACCAGCGGCGCCTTGGAGCGGAGCTCGATCGCCACGAAGGCCCCGATCAGGATGACTGAGAGAGCCAGCAGGCTGACGATCTTGGTGGAGCCCCAGCCGGCGGTGCTGGCGTCGAGGAAGGCGTAGGCCAACACAGAGAGCCCGGCCGTGACGGTGACCGCGCCGGCCGCGTCGAAGTGACGGGTCGCCGACTCGGAGCGGCTCTCCGGGATCAGGCCGGGGGTCAGCGCCAGGGCGATGCCGGCTACCGGCACGTTCACCCAGAGCACCCACTCCCAGCCGAGGCTGTCGGTGAGGATGCCGCCGAGCAGGACGCCGGCGGCGCCGGCCGATCCAGCCACAGCCCCCCAGGCCCCGAGGGCCTTGTTGCGCTCGGCACCGTCCCTGAAGAGGCTGGTGACGATGGAGAGAGCCGCCGGCGAGACGATCGCCGCGCCCAGGCCCTGAGCGGCGCGGGCGGCGATCAGCTGCCCTTGGTTGGTGGAGAATCCGGCCGCGAGCGAGGCGATCCCGACGACCAGCAGGCCGGCCATGAAGACACGGCGTCGGCCGAGCAGATCGGCGGCTCGTCCGCCGAGCAGCAGGAAGCCGCCGAAGGCGATCACATAGGCGTTAACCACCCAGGGTAGGTTCGCCTCCGAGAAGTTGAGCCCCTTGCCGATGCTCGGCAGGGCGACGTTGACGATGGACGCGTCGAGAACCACGATGAACTGAGCGACGCAGAGCAGGATCAACGCGGTCCAACGTCGCTCGAGATATTCCTGTGCTGTCTTCATCCCCCTGACTCCTTTCCTTCTCTCTGGCCGGCTGCGTGATCGCCGATTCACTCTTTCAACGAACGGCCATGGCTCAGATCGACATGTGAGGTATTCTCTATTCGGAACCTGACTTCCGGTTTCGCTTAGGACTATACGGAATTCGAATTCCGCTTGCAGCGTGACATCGGCACACAGCGCCACAATCCCGCCGAAGGAAGCGAAAGCCAGTGACACCCGTCACAGAGACCAAGCCCGCCCGAGCCGATAGCGACGGAATCGTGGTGCGGGGGCTGAGGGCCGATGCGCGCCGGAACCGCGAGGCCGTGATCGCCGCCGCCAAGAAGCTGTTCGCGGACCAGGGCCTGGACGCCCAGATGCCGGACGTGGCGAAGGCGGCCAAGGTTGGGGTCGGCACCGTCTACCGGCACTTCCCCACCAAGGAGGATTTGATCGCGGCGCTGGCGGGCGAGCGCTTCGAGCGGCTCGCCGAGAAGGCCGTCGAGAGTCTCGAGGCCGAGGATGCGTGGGAGGGGTTCTGCGACTTCATCCGCTTCTCCGCCCAGCTCCAGGCCGATGACCGCGGGCTCTGTGAGGTGATGGGCTCACGCCCCGAGGTCATGAACGAGGCGGCGCTGGCGGTCGGCCTCGCTGAGCTCGCCGACAAGCTCGTCAAGCGGGCCCAGCGCTCGGGCGAGTTGCGCAAGGACCTCGAGTGGGAGGACGTTCCGATGATCGCCTGCGGCCTCGGGCGGATCACGCCGGCCGAGATGGGCCCCGCCACCGGCCGCTGGCCGCGGTTGGTGGAGATCATCCTCGACGGCCTCCGCCCTCCTGGCAGCTCGAAGCTGCCGAAACCGCTCTCTAGCCCTTAGCTCGCTTTCTGAGCGGCGCGAACGATCGCCAGGCACGCGTGTTCGCGATCTGCTTCGCGCCCAGCCAGGCGCGGCGCGCGGTTGCCACCGAGTACTTGATGTTGCTCAGCGTCTCGCTGCCGTGGGCGTCCGTGTTGCAGACGATGCGCACCCCGGCCTCGGCCGCCAGCTTGGCGTGACCCTCGTTGAGGTCGCGGCGGTTCGGGTTTCCGTTGATCTCCATCATCGTGCCCGTCCGGACCGCGGCCTCCGCGATCCGCTCGATGTCGACCGCGTAAGGCTCCCTCCTCAGGAGCAGGCGGCCGGTCAGGTGGCCGATGCAGTCGACCAGCGGATGCTCCATCGCCGCGATCACCCGCTCGGTCATCGCCTTCTCGGAGATGTTGAAGGAGGTGTGCACGCTGCAGATCACCCAGTCGAGCTCCGCCAGCAGCTCGTCGGGGTAGTCGGGCGAGCCGTCCACGCCGATGTTCACCTCCGAGCCGGCGAGCAGGCGGAACCCTCGCGAAGCACTCTCATTCCAGGCCCGAATCTCCTCTATGCGCTTCGCCAGCTGCCTCGCGCTGACGTCGTTGCCGAAGCCGTGGCTCGCGGAGTGGTCGGTGACGGCGAGATA
This sequence comes from uncultured Solirubrobacterales bacterium, assembly GCA_963763955.1. Lineage (GTDB taxonomy): Bacteria > Actinomycetota > Thermoleophilia > Solirubrobacterales > 70-9 > DASUPK01. The sequence goes on from CAVXQP010000025.1 coordinate 88,103, forward strand.
GGCGTAGCCGCGCCCGCGGGCGGCCTCGGCCATCTCCTCCAGCGAGTTCCGCCCATCCGAGAGCGTGGTGTGGCAGTGGAGGTCCCCGCGGATGTCCTCGACCGTGACGAGGTCCGGCAGCTCTCCGGTATCGCCTGCCTCGATTTCGCCGCGGCCCTCCCGGAGCTCCGGCTCGATGTAGGGAAGCCCGAGGAGCTCGTAGACGCCCGCCTCGTCGGCGAACTTGTGGATCGTCTTCCCCTCGACCTCGGCGACCCCGTATTCGCTCACCGAGAGGCCACGGCCGAGCGCCCGCTCGCGGAGCTGCACGTTGTGGGCGGCCGACCCCGTGAAGTGCTGCAGCAGGTCGCCGAACTCCTGCTCGGCGCCGATGCGGAGGTCGACCTTCAGGCCCGCGTGGGTGAGCACGCTCGCGGCGGCGTCCCCACCGTGCCGGATCTCGGCGGAGAGCCCGTGGGTGGCGAGGGCCTCGGCGAGTGCTGCGGAGTCTTCGGTGGTCGCGATCAGGTCGAGGTCCTTGCAGGTCTCGGTCCAGCGCCTGGCGGAGCCCGCGATCTCGATCCGGCTCGCGACACCGAGCTCGAGCAGATCGTGGCGGATCTCCTCCGCGATCGGCAGGACGCTGGATAGGAGGAGCCGCTCGCCGAGGCCGTCCTCGGTCACCCCCTCGAGCGATGAGAGGATGTTCTCCTCGGTCTTCGGGCCGAGACCCCGGATCGAGCTGATCCTGCCCTGCTCCGCCGCCTCCTTCAGCTCGGTCAGGTTCTCGACGCCGATCTCGTCGTAGATCCGACGGGCCGTCTTGGCGCCGAGCCCCGGGACGCGGGTCACCTCGACCAGGGTCGCCGGGAACTTCGCCTTCAGCTTGTCCGCGGACGGGATGCTGCCCGTCTCGATCAGAGTCTCGATCTTCTGAGCGAGCGTCTTCCCGACGTTGGGGAGCTCGGTGAGCCGACCGTCCTTGGCGAGCTGCTCGATGGAGACGGGGCTCTGGGCTACGGTGCGGGCGGCCTCCCGATAGGCGAGCACCCGGAACCGATCCGCCCCATCGAGCTCGTAGAGGATCCCGAGCTCCCGCAGGGCGGCTGCTATCTCGGCGTTTCGCACGGGCCTCAGGCTAGTCCCACCGATGCTTGGCCTAATCTCCCTTTAGATAGGGAGCTATCTTCCCGCCGTGCCCGAGAGTCCTCAGCAAGGTGGCACCGCGACCCTCGCCGCCCCGGAGACCCGGACGATGACGCCCTGGGTCATTCTCCCGACCTACAACGAGGCCGAGAATCTCGAGCGGATCGTCGGCGCCGTCCTCGAGCGCCTCCCGGCCTACGGGCGGGTGCTGGTGGTCGACGACAGCTCGCCCGACGGCACCGGCAAGATCGCCGACCGGCTCGCTTCCGCGGAGGACTCGGTGGACGTGCTGCACCGCCCGCGAAAGGAGGGACTCGGTCCCGCGTACCTGGCCGGTTTTCGCGTCGCCCTCGATGACGGCGCGGACCGGATCATCGAGATGGACGCTGACTTCTCGCACGATCCCGCCGATCTACCTCGGCTGATCCAGGCGACCGAAGAGGCAGACCTCGCGATCGGCTCCCGCTACGTGTCCGGCGGCGGGGTCACCGATTGGGGCCCGATGAGGAGGTTCATCAGCCGCGGCGGGAGCGCGTACTCCCGCCTCGCCCTGGGTCTGCCGGTTCGCGACCTGACCGGCGGCTTCAAGTGCTATCGCCGCCCGGTGCTGGAGACGATCAACCTCGACACGATCGAGGCGCGCGGCTACGCCTTCCAGGTGGAAACGACCTACCGCGCGATCAGGGCGGGGTTCCGGGTCGTGGAGATTCCGATCACCTTCAAGGACCGGGCCGACGGCAGCTCGAAGATGAGCCGGTCGATCGTCGCCGAGGCGATGTGGCGAGTGCCGGCGATGAGATTCCGGCGCTGGTAACTCGCTTCACTTTGTATAGTAAGTGCAGAGGTCCCGGCTAGACTCAGCGATTGGACCTTCAAACAGCGACCTAGGAGACCACAGTGCCGGGCAAGCTCAACGACGTAACCGACGCCACCTTCCAGTCCGATGTCCTCGACGCCGATGGCCCCGTCCTCGTCGACTTCTGGGCTCCCTGGTGCGGTCCCTGCCGCGTGGTCCATCCCGTTCTCGAGGAGATCGACTCCGAGCGCGAGGACCTCAAGATCGTCAGCCTCAACACCGACGAGAACCCACAGACCGCGGCCAAGTACGAGGTCCTCTCCATCCCGACGATGATCGTTTTCAAGGGCGGCGAGGTCGCAACTCGCCTGGTCGGCGCCCGGCCCAAGGCCCGGCTCGAGTCCGAGCTCGAGCCCGTGCTCGCGTAGCGGGCACGATCGCCTGACTCTGGCGCCTAGCCGACCTTCTTCTCGAAGCCGTCGAGTAGGACCTTCAGGCCGCGCTCGAAGCGCCGGTCGTTTGCCCGCTCGCCGGAGAAGCTCTCCATGACCCGCTCCATTGCGGCGTTCAGGTCGCCGCGGAACAGCTTGCTGGTGTTCGGGTACTCGCCCGTGGCGAGCTGGGACTCGAAGAAAGCCAGGCCCGACTCGGCCATGTTCGGATCACCCTGGGCGTCGTAACTCTCCTGGAGAACCTCACGGAGGCTGAACCCGAAGACGTAGTCGTCCATGAGCGCCACCAGTTCGAGACGCTCTCGTCGGGGAACCCTCAGCCCGCTGACCGCCGCCAGTGACTGCTCGAAATGCTTCAGCCCGTTCGGCCCGCCCAGCGCGGGCTCGCCCATCGCCTCGAAGATCCAGGGGTGATTCTTGAAGGCCCGGCGGGTCGCCCGCGCGAGCTTGGATAGCGCGTCACGCCAATCCCCCGACAGCTCGTCGTCGGGAACGATGAGCTCCCGAATCACGGCGTCCCACATCAAGGCGAGCAGCTCATCCTTGCTGCGAACGTAGTGGTAGAGGCTCATCGTCCCGGCTCCGAGCTCCCGGGCGATCCGGCGCATTGAGAGATCGTTGAAGCCATCGGCGTCGGCGATCTTCAGCGCCGTTGCGCCGATCTCCTCGCGAGAGAGGCCGGCCCTCCGCGTGCCGGGCTCCTCGCGCATCCAGATCACCTCATCCGGCTCCTCACGTTTCGGACGAGACCGGCGGTCGGTTCGCGGGCGGACCTGCCTGGTTCGGGATCTTTCGGGACGAGATGACATTTCGTACAGCGTACTGCTATGGTGCTCGTACGCTGTACTACCACAACGTACGAGGTACGAAATGAAAGACAACAACGCAATCGTCGCCAAGGGGCTGAGCAAGCAATACGACGACCTCTGGGCCCTCCACGACGTCGACTTCGCAGTTCCCGCCGGCTCCGTGCTCGGCTTGCTGGGCCACAACGGCGCCGGAAAGACAACCGCAATCCGCATCCTCACCACGCTGACGGAGCCGACCTCGGGCGAGGCCCGTGTCGCCGGCTTCGATGTGGCGACCGAGGGCGCGCGGGTGCGTGAGCGCATCGGCGTGGCGGGCCAGTCCGCGACGGTCGACGATCTGTTGACCGCGAGGGCGAACCTCGAGATGGTCGGCCGCCTCTACCACCTGCCGAAGGCTCAGGTGCGGAACCGGGCGGAGCGAGCTGCTCGAACGGCTTGGCCTGGCCGACGTGGGCGACCGCCTGGTGAAGACATTTTCGGGCGGGATGCGCCGCCGCCTCGACCTGGCGGCGAGCCTGGTCGCGGATCCACCCGTCCTCTTCCTCGATGAGCCTACGACCGGGCTCGACCCGGAGGCCCGGGTCGACCTCTGGGGTCAGCTCCGCGAGCTGGTGGGCGGCGGGACGACGTTGCTGCTCACCACGCAGTACCTGGATGAGGCGGATCAGCTGGCGGACTCCATCGTCGTCCTCGATCGAGGGCGCGTCATCGAAGAGGGATCGCCGGCGGAGCTCAAGTCCAGGGTGGGCGGAGAGCGAGTGGTGATCAACGTCTTCGGGACGCAGGAGATTGCGCCCGCGGCGAGCGCGCTGGCTCGCTTCGCCGACGGACACATCGACAGCGACCCCGAGGAGCTGGTGGTCACTGCGCCGGTGCGGCGCGGAACGCGGCTGATCGAGGTGGTCCGCGCCCTGGATCAGGAGGGGATCGACGCGGCCGACGTCCACCGGCGTGAGCCGACGCTCGACGACGTCTTCCTCACCCTGACCGGCACAAAGCGGGTCGAGCAGACCCCAACCGATGAGCACGAGCTCGAGGAGGTGGCAGCCTGATGCAAGACACAACGATCACAGTCGATTCCGGAATCCATACGCGCCTGCGCTGGTTCATCTCCGACACGCTGGCCGTCGCAAGGCGCAGCGCGGCTCACATCCGGCAGACCCCGGAGAAGCTGCTCGACGTCACCATGCAGCCGCTGATGTTCGTGCTGCTCTTCGCCTTCGTCTTTGGAGGCGCAATCCACGTGAGCGGCGGCAGCTATCGGGAATACATCGTCGGCGGGATCCTGGTCCAGACCATCTTCTTCGGAATGATTGGACCGGCGATCTCGATCGCGACGGATCTCAAGGAGGGCGTCCTCGAGCGGTTCCGCTCGCTGCCGATGGCGCGTTCCGCCTATCTGTTCGGACTGCTGACGGCGGAGCTCTCGGCGATGCTGCTGGCGGTCGTGATCATGACCGTCAGCGGGCTGATCGTCGGCTGGGGCATCAGCGCGAGCATCGGTAGCGCGATCGCCGGCTACGGGTTGCTCCTGCTGCTCGCCGCCCTGGCGATCTGGGTCGGCGCCCTGCTGGGTATCGCGGTGCGCTCGCCCGATGCGGTGATGGGACTGGCGTTCATCGTCATCTTCCCTCTCACCTTCATCTCGAGCGCCTTCGTCGGCCTCGGCACCCTTCCCGACGGGCTGCGGCAGGTCGCGGAGTGGAACCCGATCAGCGCGGTGGCGGCGGCGGTGCGGACGCTGTTCGGCAACCCGACAGCGGTGCCGAGCGACGCCGTCTGGCCGCTCGCGCATCCGGTGCTGGCGTCGGTCATCTGGTGTGTCGCCGGCCTGGCGGTGGTGATTCCGCTGACGCTGCGGATCTACCGGCGCAAGACCACCGGCTAGAGGCGGTCTCCGCTCATGCGCGCCTAGGATGCGGCGCGCATGAGCCTCGTCCGCTACTACGCCGCCGCGACCCTCGACGGGTACATCGCAGAGTCCCGACGACTCGTTGGACTGGCTACCTCATACAGGGCAGCTTCGAGGGAGCCGACTCGGATGCGAAGCAGGCCGGCTACGAGGCCTTCTATGAGGGGATCGGGGCGCTGGTGATGGGCTCCGTCACCTACGAGTGGGTCCTCGCGCACGGCGGCGCCTGGGCCTACGTGGGGAAACCCGACATGGGTGCTGAGCACACGCGAGCTCGAGCGACCCGAGGGCGAGGAGGTCGACGTCCGTGTGGTCGACGCCGAGGTTCCCGATCTGATCGACGAGATGCTCGGCGCCGCCGGGGACCAGGATCTCTGGATCGTCGGCGGCGGGAACGTTGCGTCGCAGTTCGCCGGCCACGGTCTGCTCGATCGGCTGGAGGTGACGGTGGTCCCCGTCGTCCTCGGCGAGGGCAAGCCCCTCTTCGACCGGCGGATGCCGGGCGGGCCGATGCAGCTGATCACCGCCCGGACCTTCTCCAGCGGGATGGTCGGACTGACCTACGAGGTCAGGCGCGCCGCAGAGGGAGCGGATCCGCTCGGGGCTGAGCTGCTCGAGCGAGTCGAGCAGGACGGCGCCGCGAGATCGACGGCCTCGGGCTCGGGAGGGAAGTCCGAGTTGGGGACGGCGATCACGGTCATCCCAGCGGAGTCCGCCGAGCGGATCCCGTTGGTCGAGTCCTCGATCGCGGCACAGACCTCGGGCTCGACCTCCAGCCTCCTCGCCGCCTCGAGATAGACGTCGGGCGCCGGCTTGCCGCGCTCGACCTCCTCTGATGAGACCGTGGCCTTGAATCGATCGGCGATGCCGGCGAGGTCGAGGACCAGGTCGATCACGTTCCGGTTCGAGGAGGAGGCGAGTCCGAGCGGCCACTCGGCCGCGAGCGCCTCGACGGCGTCCACGGCGCCGGGTAGCAGCGGCAGCCGCTCCCGGTAGAGCTCCACCAGCCGATCGGCCACCTCGGCGGAGATCCGCTCCGGCGGCCCCGGGACGCCGAGCTGGTCGTGCATGTAGGTGGACCACTCGATCGAGCTCATGCCGAGCATCTCCCACTGGGCCCGCTCCTGCCAGTGACCGCCGGTCTCCTCGGTGTACTCCCTCTTCACACGCACCCAGGCGGACTCGGAGTCGAGCAGGACGCCATCGAGATCGAAGATGACGGCGGCGATCCGGCCCTGCTGAGCTCGCGGCGCCACTCAGGCCTTGGAGACGCCGATGAGCAGCTCGCGGCCCTCGATCGTCGCCTTCTCGCCGGCGCCGTTGTAGCCGACGGAGGTCGCCAGGGTCTCGCCGGCGATGTAGGACTCGTGCTCCCTCGCGGCGGCGAGCAGCTCGTCGTCGCCGCCGAGCTCGAGCGAGATCCGATCGGAGACCTCGAGGCCGGCCTGCTTGCGGGCCTCCTGCACCGCGCGGACCACCTCGCGGGCGAGCCCCTCCCGGCGCAGCTCCTCGTCGAGGTCCAGTTCCAGTGCCACGGCGTGGCCCGCCTCGGCCTCCACCTGGTAGCCCTCCAACGGCTCCATGACCAGGTTGATGTCGTCGGCAGTCAGGGTGTGGTCCTTCCCGTCGACCTGGATGCCCACCTCCTCTCCGCCCTCGAGCGCATCGGCGACCGCCGCCGCCTCGAGCGCTGCGATCGCCGCGGCGGCCTGAGGCATGCTCTTGCCGAAGCGCGGTCCGAGCGAGCGGTAGTTCGGCTTGACGCGATAGGCGACCAGCTCCGCCTCGCTCTGCACGAAGTCGAGCTCCTTGACGTTGAGCTCCGAGGCGACGACCTCGGAGAGCCGCTCGATCGCCGAGCGCTCGGCATCCGAGGCGACCACGACCGCCTTGCGAAGAGGCTGGCGGAGCTTGACCTTCGCCTGGGCGCGGGCGGCGCGGCCGAGCTCGACGGTTCGCCGGACGGCCTCCATGCCCGTTTCGAGCTCCCCATCGATCAAGCCCTCGTCGACGGTGGGAAAATCGCAGAGGTGGACCGAGTCGGGCTCGGGATTGGTCCATTCGGCGACGGGTTTCTCCAGGCCGCTCTCCCGGCCGAACAGGAGGTTCGCGTAGATCTCGTCGGCGATGAACGGCGTAAAGGGGGCGAGCAGCTTGGCGGTCTCGCCGAGGCAGAAGCGCAGCGTCTCGAGCGCCGCGGAGTTCCCGTCCCAGAAGCGTCGCCGGCTGAGGCGCACATACCAGTTGGAGAGCTCGTCCGTGAAGTCGGCGATCGCCCGCGCCGCCGAGGTGCAGTCGAAGGCCTCCATCCGCTCGCGGACCTCGGCGATCGTGCGCTGCAGCCGCGAGATCGCCCAGCGGTCGAGCTCGGTGACCCCGGGCCCCGACTGCCCGGTGGCCCACTTCGGGACGTAGGGCAGCTCGCCGGTCTCGAGCCCCGAGGCGTTGGCGTAGGTCACCCAGAACGAATAGGTGTTCCAGAGGGTGAGGAGGAAGTGACGGACCGCCTCGCCGACGGTGTCCACCGAGAACCGGTACCCCGACCAGGGCTGCTGCGAGGCGAAGTAGTACCAGCGGAAGGCGTCGGCACCGTGGCGCTCGATCACGTCCCAGGGCTCGACCACGTTGCCGCGGCTCTTTGACATCTTCTGGCCCTCGGGGTCGAGGATCAGTCCGAGGCAGACCACGTTGCGGTAGCTCGATCTGTCGAAGAGCAGGACCGCCTCTGCGAGCAGCGTGTAGAACCAGCCACGGGTCTGATCGATCGCCTCGCAGATGAAGTCGGCGGGGAAGCGCTCCTCGAAGAGCTCCTCGTTCTCGAAGGGGTAGTGGAACTGCGCCCACGGCATCGACCCCGAGTCGAACCAGGCGTCGATCACAGAGAGGACCCGGCGCATCCTTCCCTCACAGCCCTCGCGCTCGCAGGCCCAGTCGACCTCGTCGATATAGGGCCGATGGAGATCGTCCGGGATCTGACCGGCGCGCTCCTCGATCTCCGCAATGGAGCCCGCGCAGAAGCGCTCGTCGCAGTCATCGGCGTCGCATTCCCAGATCGGCAGGGGCGTCCCCCAGTAGCGGTCGCGAGAGAGGGCCCAGTCGACGTTCCCCTCCAGCCACTTGCCGAAGCGGCCGTGCTTGATGTGCTCGGGATGCCAGCCGATCTCCTCGTTGGCCGCCAGCATCCGATCGCGAACCTCCGTCGTCTTCACGTACCAGCTGGCCTTCGCGTAGTAGATCAGCGGGGTGTCGCAGCGCCAGCAGTGCGGATAGGCGTGCAGATAGGTCTCGGCGCGGAGCAGTCTGTCCTTGTCCTCAAGGGACCTGATGATGTCCGGGTCGGCCTCTTTCACCTTGCGGCCGGCGAAGTCTGTGATCCGATCGTCGAAGCGGCCGCGGTCGTCGACCGGGTTCTGCAGCTTGATCCCGTACTGCTCGCCGAGACGGAAATCGTCCTCCCCGAACGCGATCGCGGTGTGGACCAGTCCGGTGCCCTCATCGGTGGTGACGAAGTCCGCGAGCAGGACGGTGTGGCCTCGCGGGCCGTACTCGGTGATGTAGTCGAAGGGGGGCTCGTAGGAGACATCCGCGAGCTGCTTGCCCGGGAAGCTGGCCAGGATCTCGACGTCCTCGCCCAGAACCTGCTCGACCCTGTTGCGTGCAAGAACGAACACCTCGTCACCCGCCGCGGCGCCGACCTTGTCGTCGCCGCCGAGCAGCTGCGCCCGTACGTACTCGATCTCGGGCCCGGCGGCGACCGCGGCGTTGGTGATCAGCGTCCACGGGGTGGTCGTCCAGACCAGCAGCTCATCGCCGGGCTCCAGCGGGCCATCGTCCGCGTCGCGCACAGGCAGCTTCACGTAGACCGCGGGGTCCTCGACATCGTGGTAGCCGAGAGCGACCTCGTGCGAGGAGAGCGCCGTCCCGTCGCGCGGGCAGTACGGCACCACCTTGTAGTCCTCGTAGAGCCGGCCGTCGTCCCACATGCGCCTCAGGGCCCACCAGACCGACTCGATGTACTCGTTGGTCATCGTCACGTAGGGGTCGTCGAGGTCGATCCAGAAGCCGATCCTCTCCGTGAGGCGATTCCAGTCCTCGACGTAGCGGAAGACCGATTCGCGGCAGCGCTCGTTGAACTCGGCGATCCCGAAGGCCTCGATCTCCTCCTTCGAGGTGATGCCGAGCTCGCCCTCGACCTCGAGCTCCACCGGCAGCCCGTGGCAGTCCCAGCCCGCCTTCCGGGGGACGCGGTGCCCAGTCATCGTCCTGAAGCGCGGGTAGATGTCCTTGAAGACCCGGGCGAGGACGTGATGAGAGCCCGGGCGGCCGTTAGCGGTCGGCGGGCCCTCGTAAAAGCCCCAAAGCGGCGCGGATTCCCGGTTGCCGAGCGAGCGGGGGAAGACGGCGCGCTCGTGCCAGCGCTCCAGGATCTTCTCCTCGAGCGCTGGGAAGGACTGCTTGGGGTCGACTGAGCGGAAACTCGCCATGAGCGGCGGATTCTGGCAGCCGTGAGCCTCGGGCCTGCGCCGGGCGCGGGAGACGTTGCATCAGTCCTTCGGAATCGTCAACGAGCCGTCCTCTTCGAGGGTCCAGCGGGGGTGGTGTGCCACCTCCCAGGGGTAGCCGTCCGGGTCGATGAAGACTCCGGAGTAGCCACCCCAGAAGGTCTCGGCCGGCTCCCGCCCGATCGTCGCTCCGGCCTTGCGCGCCTCCTCGATCACCTCATCGACCTCCTCGGTCGAGCGGGTGTTGTAGGCGAGCGTCACCCCTCCCCACCCGCCCCCGTCGGTGACTGCGCTGTCCTCGGCAAGCTTCGCCCGGTCCCAGAGGCCGACCACCATTCCGACCGTCTGGAAGAAGACGACGTCGTCGGCCTCCTTGGCGCCCGTCTTCCACCCGAGCGCCTCGTAGAAGCGCCGCGCGCGATCGAGATCCGAGATTCCGAGCGTGATCAGGCTGAGTCGCTGCTCCATGGTGGCTCCTTTCCGAGATTGCGATTGAAGCGGACGGTATGCGGCGATCGAGTTGCTGCCTTGAACATTTCGGACGTCTCTAATTTGGAGGAATGGCCTACCGCGAGCTTGCCCCGTCGAGCGACGTGTACTCGCTGGTCGCCTGCCGCTGGATGCGGCAGGCAGCGGAGGACGGATCGAGCGATTCGATCCTCGTCCTCCCGGACGGATGCGTGGACCTGCTTTGGCGGGAGGGCGAGCTGGTGCTGGCAGGACTCGATCGGACCGCCCGGCCGAGTCCGGTATCCCCCGGCGAGAGGATCCTGGGCCTGAGGCTCCGGCCCGGCGTCGCCGGCGCGGTGCTGGGCATGCCCGCGAGCGAGGTGCTCGATGTCCACCTGAGGCTGGAGGAGCTGCTCGGCCCTTCGGCGAGGGAGCTCGCCGAGCGTCTGGGGGAAACCGAGGGCGATGACGAGGCATTCGAGCTGCTCGAAGAGACGATCGGCTCCCGGATCGAAGGCGGCCCCGATCCTCTGGTGCTTGCGGCAACCCGGCGCCTCGGCTTCCCCGGAAGCCGCGTCGACCGCCTGGCCGAATCGCTCGGGATCAGCGAGCGCCAGCTCAGGCGGCGCTTTCACCAGTGCGTAGGCTACGGGCCGAAGACGCTCGACAGGGTCCTGCGCTTTCGACGGCTGGTCGCCCAATCCAGTGCCCTGGCGGCTGGCGAGAGCGACCTCGCACGGGTCGCGGCGGACCTGGGCTACGCCGACCAGGCACACATGACGCGCGACTGCCTGCAGCTGTCGGGCCTCACTCCGGTCCAGCTTGCGGAGCTCTGGACGAGCTGAGCCCTAGGCCGCGCGGTCCAGCTTGCGGCAGAGGTCCGCGAGCTGGCGCTTCTCGGTCTCGTCCAGCACACCGAACGCCTCGCGCACGCGCTCGGCGTGGGCGGGAAATGCGTGGGTGACGAGGTTGTAGCCGGCCTCCGAGAGGCTGACGGCGACGGCGCGCCGGTCGCTCTCCAACCGGCTGCGGGCGACGAAGCCGCGGTTCTCCAGCGTGTCGAGCACCTCCGTGGCCGTCGCCTTGGAGGCGCCGAGGCGCCGCCGCATCGTCCGCAGCTCCAGGCGGCCCCCCGCGCTGGTCAGCAACACCAGCATCGTGAAGCCGGTCGCCGAGACACCGATCCGCTCGAGGTCCGCCGCGAGACGGCGGGTGAGGTTCGCCTGCGCCCGCACCAGCGCCTCGAGGGCGCGATGCGCGAGCGGATCGATGGGGCGAAGGGGCGTCGCCTCGTCGGTCACGAGTGATCAAGTTATGGGCCGCGGCGGACGAATCATCCGAATCCGGCTCCCCGCCGTAGGATCGGAGCGTGCTCCGCCCAGTCGCCATCGCGTCGCGGGCAGCCGCTCTCGCGGCCGTTGCCGCCATCGTGGGCGGGGCCGGGTGCGGCGCGAAGAAGAACGACCTCGCGCCGGCCGCCTGCCTGGTGGGCAACGAGGCCTATCTGAACGCCCTCCAGCGGGCCCCCGCGCAGGTGAGGCTCGCCGGGACCACCCCGATCTCGGACTGCCTGGTGCCCGAGCAGGACGCGGGGCAGCTCGCCGACATCGGCCACGAGATGATCATCGCGGCAACCAAGCTGAACGCCGAGGCGCGGCGGGACCCGGGCGGGGCGGCCACCCTCCAGCTCGGCTACCTGAGCGGCGCCGTCGCGAAGGGCGCCGACCCGATCCACACCGACCTCATCCGGCGGATCAATTCGGCCGCCCAATACACCCTGACGGGAGCCACTCCGCCCGCCAGCTTCGAGAGGCCGTTCGGGCGTGGCTACGCGGCCGGACACAGCTCGGGCTAGGTAGCCTGGGATCATGGAAGCCAGAACCGCGGATCAGCTCTGGGGCGGAGAGACCACGAAGGCCGTCGAGAACTTCCAGATTTCGGGGCAGCCGATACCCGCGCCCGTCATCCACTGGCTGGGCCGGATCAAGGCGGCGGCGGCCAGGACGAACGCCGAGCTCGGCAAGCTCGACGCGGACCTCGCCGAGCGAATCGCCAAGGCCGGCGACGAGGTGGCAAAGGGTGAGCACGACGACCAGTTCCCGATCGACGTCTTCCAGACCGGCTCCGGCACCTCCTCAAACATGAACGCGAACGAGGTGATCGCCGAGCTCGCCGGTGACGAGGCCCATCCCAACGACCACGTCAACATGGGCCAGTCCTCGAACGACGTCTTCCCCTCGGCCGTCCACCTGGCGGCGCTCGGGGAGGTCCACTCCAACCTGCTCCCGGCGCTCGATGAGCTGCGCGCGGCGCTGGAGCGCAAGGGCGACGAGTTCGCGGACCTCGTCAAGGCGGGCCGCACCCACCTGATGGACGCGGTGCCGGTGACGCTCGGGCAGGAGTTCTCGGGCTACGCCGCGCAGATCCGGCTCGGGGCAGAGCGCGTGCGCTCCACGCTGGGCCGCGTCGGGCAGATCCCGCTCGGCGGCACCGCGACCGGAACCGGCCTCAACACCCATCCCGAGTTCGCCGCCAAGGTCCGCGAGAAGCTCAGCGCCGATACCGGGCTCGACATCTCCGAGCCCGCCGATCCCTTCGAGGCGCAGGGCAACCGCGACGCGCTCGTGGAGCTGTCGGGAGCGCTCAAGACGGTGGCCGTCTCGCTGTTCAAGATCGCCAATGACCTGGCGCTGATGGGGTCCGGGCCACGCGCCGGGCTCGCCGAGATAGTGCTGCCCGAACTCCAGAAGGGCTCCTCGATCATGCCCGGCAAGGTCAACCCGGTGATCCCGGAGGTCGTCATCCAGGTCGCCGACCAGGTGATCGGCAACGACTCGGCGATCACCCTCGCCGGCAGCCAGGGCCAGTTCGAGCTCAACGTCCGGGTACCCCTGATCGCCCGCAACCTGCTCGACTCGATCAAGCTGCTCGCCGCAGCCACGCGGCATCTGGACGAGAAGTGCGTCAGCGGCATCGAGCCGAACGAGGAGATGCTCGAGCGACACGCCGAGGCGACGCTGGCGACCGCCACCGCCCTCAATCCGCACATCGGCTACGACCGTGCGGCGGAGATCGTCAAGGAGGCCCATTCCTCCGGCCGGCCGCTGCGAGAGGTGGCGAGAGAGATGGGTGTCGAGGAGGAGATCCTCGACCAGGCGCTCGACCATCGCAAGATGGCGCGCCCCAACGACTGAAGGCCCACCGGAGCAGGCGCACAGATCCGGCTGGGCCCGCGGGGTAAGGTCGGACCCAGTGGAGAGGCACGACGCCATTGTCGTGGGTGCGAGATGCGCCGGATCCACTCTGGCAATCGCCTTAGCCGAGCGAGAGTGGGACGTCGCGCTGATCGACCGCGACACATTTCCCAGCACAACCGTCTCCACGCACCTGCTCTACCCCAACACCCTCGCCCGCCTGGAGAAGCTCGGAGTGCTCGGCAGTCTCGAGTCTGAGCACGAGCTCGCCTTTGCCTCGCACCGGCTGGTTGCGCTGGGCCACGAGATCGCCGGGAAGTACTCACGTATCGACGGCTTCGACCTCGGGCTCGCTCCGAGACGGATCGCACTCGACAAGGCCGGCGTCGACACGGCGCTCGCCGCGGGCGCGAAGGGGATCTTCGGCACCCGAGTGGTCGACCTGGTCGGCGCCGGGACCGAGGTCGATCCGGTCCGGGGCGTCAGGCTGGCGGACGGACGCGAGATCGAGGCTCCCTGGGTCTTCGGCGCCGACGGCCGCGGCTCGGTGGTCGCCGGAAAGCTCGGCCTCGAGAAGGAGCGCACGCAGCGCGGGGAGCTCGCCTTCTCGTACTCCTACTGGAGCGGGATTCCGGTGGACGAGCCGGTCTCGACGCTGCAGATCAACCTCGACGAGATGCTCTACCACGGCCCAATCGAGGACGGGCTCTACCTGTTGATCGCCAACGGCGCCCCCGATCTGGCGCAGGGGACGAAGGCCGAGAGGGAGCGCAAGTACATGGAGACGATCCGCCGCTTTCCCGAGACCTTCGATCCGAACCTGCTCGATCGCGCCGAGATGGTGACCGACGTGACGGTGGCCCCGGAGACCCTGATGAGGGGCTTCTTTCGCAAGCCCACCGGCCCGGGTTGGGCGCTGGTCGGCGATGCGTGCTACTTCAAGCACCCGGGAACTGCACAGGGCATAGGAGACGCGGTCGAGGCGGCGTTGTATGTCGCCGACGCGTTGTCGGGCAGCAACCCCAGCCTCGACGCATACGAGGAATGGCGCGATGGCAAGGCCGCCGAGCACTACGACTGGTCCTTCGCCTGGGGCCGCTTTCCGCGGCCGGAGAGCGCCGAGCCCCTCTTCCGCGGCTGGGCCTCAGATCCAGAGGCGGGTCAGGACCTCCGCGATTGCCTGGCGCGCCAGGTGGAGCCCTCCCAGCTGATGAGTGAGGAGCGGCTCGAGCGCTGGTTCGCGCCCGCCTAGTGGACACAATCCCGGTTCCCCTCCCCCCGTGGCAGGGGTAGATTTGTTCGCCCAGGAGGAGGAAGGGAAACCGGTTGAGGGGCATGGATCGCCTTGGTTTCACTCACGCCGTGTGGCTCGCGGCACTGTCGCTCCTCGTTCTGCCGGCAGTTGCCTCGGCCGCCGACACCTTCGCCGACGCCTCCCGGCCGGATGACAGCGGCGGCTGCCTGACCCCAGCCACAGCATGCAAGACCATCAACGGGGCGATCGGCAAGGCCGGTGTGGGAGACACCGTTCGCATCGAGCCCGGAACCTATGCGGAGAACGTCTCCCTTTCCGGGGGGATCTCGCTGGTCGCGGTGTCCAGCGTCGACTGACGACTACCACCTGACGGCGAGCGGGAACTCGGCGCTGATTGACCAAGGCAACCCCGCCGCTCCACCAATCGGATCGACCGACTTCGACGGCGACCCACGGGCGATCGACGCCGACGGCGCCTGCCCGCTCAACCCGGTCCGCGACATCGGCGCCGATGAGTTCAACCCCGGAATCCCGGATTGCCCTGCGCCGCCAAGCGGCGGTGGAGGTCCGCCCGTGTCCCCACCCGGCCCCACCGGTCAACGCGCGGCGGCCCTCAAGAAGTGCAAGCGCAAGCACAGCACGACGGCGCGCAAGCGGTGTCGCAAGCGCGCAAAACTCCTGCCGGTCTAACCGCCATCTCTCCCGCTGGTGCTGGCTAGCCCTGGATCGTGATCAGGCGCTCCTCGGTGAGCTCGCGGACGGCGTAGTGCGGGCCCTCGCGGGTGTTGCCCGAGTCCTTGACGCCGCCGTAGGGCATCTGGTCGGTGCGGAAGGTGGGGACCTCGTTGATCAGCACGCCACCGAACTCGAGTGTCTCCCCGGCCTTCTTCGCATTCCCGACGTCACGGGTGAAGACGCCGGCTTGGAGCCCGTAGCGAGAGTCGTTCGCCATCTCGAGGGCCTCATCGAACGTCTTGAAGTAGTGGATCGTCGCCACCGGGCCAAAGATCTCGTCCTTCCACGTGTGGCACTCCTTCGGCTCGTTCCTGATCACCGTCGGGGCGATGCAGCGATCCTCGTCGACCAGCTCGCCGCCTGTGAGGATCTCGCCGCCCTGCGAGGCGGCCTCGTCGATCCACTCCTTGACGCGATCGCGGTCGTCCCGCGAGATCACCGGCCCGACGTCGGTGTTCTCGTCCATCGGATCGCCGGTGACCAGGGACTCGACGTTCTTCACGAAGCGCTCGATGAACTGGTCGGCGATCGACTCATGGAGGAGGATGCGCTGGACCGAGATGCAGCTCTGGCCCGCGTGCGAGTAGGCGTGCAGCTTGGCCTTGTCCGCGGCGGTCTCCCAGTCGCCGTCCTCGTTGACGATCAGAGGAGCGGTGGAGCCGAGCTCCAGGTTGACCTTCTTGTGTGGAGCCTTCGAGCGGATGCTCCAGCCGACCGGCGCGGACCCCGTGAAGGTGATCGCGCCGATGCGGTCGTCCTCGACGATCGCGTTGCCGACTTCCGAGCCCGCGCCGCAGACGACCTGCAGCCAGTTCTCGGGGAGCCCCGCGTCGTAGAAGATCTCAGCCAGCTTGATCGCGGAGATCGGGGTCTGGCCGGCGGGCTTCAGCACGACGGCGTTTCCGGCAGCGATCGCGGGACCGAGCTTGTGCCCGACCAAGTTGAGCGGGAAGTTGAAGGGACTGATCGCGCCTACCACGCCGTAGGGGACGCGGATCACGATGCCGAGCTTGCCCTCACCGGCCGCGCCGGCCTCCATCGGGACCGTATGGCCGGTCAGGGTCCGGGCGGCGACGGCGGAGAACTGCATGGTCGAGACACAGCGCTGGGCCTCGGCCCGGGCCGTCTTCACCGGCTTGCCCGCCTCGGCGGCGATCGTCATCGTCAGGTCGTCCTCGCGCTCGGCGACCAGTTCGGCGGCGCGATCGAGCATCGCGGCGCGCTCATGCGCAGGGAAGCCGCCGGCGTCAAAAGCCGCGCGGGCGGCCTCGACGGCCTTGCCGACGAGCGCCGCGTCGCCCCTGGGGACCCGGCCGACAACGGTCCCGTCGTAGGGAGCCGCCACCTCCGACCACTCGCCCGTCTCCACCCATTCGCCGGCTACGTAGAGCTTGTGATCTGTGGCCTGAATCGTCTCGGTCGCCATCTCCAACCTCCTGAAACGGGTTGCTACGGAGCACCCTCGCGTAAACGCCTACCCACAGGCTAGCCCGACCAGTCGCGCGGCCAGAGGGCCGATCTGGCCAGACCGGAGGCCCGGGCTGCTCCAAACCGCAACTTCCGGCCGCCCTACCCGTTATTCAGGGGCGATGCTCCGGGGGACCCGTCTGATCCCGCTTGCGCTCGCCTGCGCCCTCGTGGTGCCGGCCGCCGCCTCGGCCAAGGTCTGGATCGTCAAGGGAGCCGGCTTCGGACACGGGGTCGGCATGAGCCAGTACGGCGCCTATGGCTACGCCAAGCACGGGTTTGCGTACGACCAGATCCTGACCCACTACTACACGGGGACCACGATCGGGACGACCGCCGACCAGAGCGTGCGCGTCCTGCTCCTCGACGGCGTGGGCGGCGTCTCCTTCAGCGGTGCCAGCTCGGCCTGCGGGGCGACCCTGAAGCCCGGGAAGGGCTACGTCGCCAAGCGAAAGGGCGGCGGGCTCGTGGTCCGCTCCAAGAAGAGGGTGCTGGTGGCGAGGTGCGGCGCCGTGATGACGGCGACCGGAGCGCCGAACGTCTTCGTCAAGGGCAAGGGCACGTATCACGGCTCCCTCGAGGTGAGGACCTCCTCCAACGGCCTCGACGCGATCAACGTGGTCGAGCTCGAGGACTACGTCCGAGGCGTCGTCTCGAAGGAGTCGCCGGCCTCATGGCCGATCGAGGCGCTCAAGGCGCAGGCCGTGGCCGCGCGTTCCTACGGGATCTCGACCGCCGCCCACGGCACCTTCGACGTCTTCGACGATACGCGGAGCCAGGCCTACGGCGGCGTGGGCGCCGAGACCGCGAAGACCGACCAGGCGGTCGCCGCGACCCATCTGCAGGTGGTCCTCTACCGAGGCAAGGTCGCCCAGACCTTCTTCTTCTCCACCTCCGGCGGTCACACCGAGAACAACGAGTTCTCCTCGCTCGGGTTCGGGCAGCCGGCGATTCCCTACCTCCGCGGTGTCGACGACCCCTACGAGGTCGACGCCGGGATCCCCCTACGAGCACTGGAAGCGGAAGTTCTCCCTCGGCCGGATGAGCTCGGCGATGCGGGGACTGGGGCTGCGCGGCAAGCTCCGCAACATCGTGGTCACGCAGCGCGGCGCCTCGCCGCGGATCGTGCAGGCCAACCTGGTCGGCAGCGCCGGCACGACGACGGTCAACGGGCCGCAGCTCGCGACCGCCCTCGGCCTGCCGGACACCTGGGCGTTCTTCAAGAAGAAGAAATAGGCGGTCCTCGGTCTCAGCCGTCCGGGTAGGGCTGGACCGGGATGCCGTGGTCGGTGTCCCTGGTCCCGAACTCGTAGGCGGCGGCGCCCCTGACGGTGAGGCGCTCGGCCGGCCCCCCGTCGACCTCGACGTCCAGCAGCAGGTCGGAGATCGAGCAATTGAGGGTGTTGTGC
This sequence comes from uncultured Solirubrobacterales bacterium, assembly GCA_963763955.1. Taxonomy (GTDB): domain Bacteria; phylum Actinomycetota; class Thermoleophilia; order Solirubrobacterales; family 70-9; genus DASUPK01. Next base: position 106,209 of record CAVXQP010000025.1, read on the forward strand.
TCCGGCCCGACCGGGTCGGCGTAGATCCAGGCGACGAAGTCCTTGGCCGCGGCGCTGACGTTGCCGGTGACCTTCGCCCCCTTGCCCTTGAGCTCGAAGTCGGCGCCGGTAGGCCGCTCGTTCACCTCGGTGCTGGGCACGTGCCCGAAGCCGCCCAGCCGGTGGGACCGCCCGTCGAGCATCAGCATCGCGTTCCCGACCCACGGAGTGGTCCTGCCGGCGACCTTGATGCGGCCGACCGCCATGTCGAAATAGTCCTCGGGCGAGTGGCCCTCGAAGCCGGAGCCCTGGATCCAGACCCAGCGCTCGGCGTGCTCGGCTCCCCAGTTGTGGCCGATCATCCCGCGCCACCCGTCCACCTCGATTCGATCGCCGCCCACCTCGAGCACGCCGTTGAAGACCGCGTCGGGGTACGGGCTGAGGAACTTGGTCTTCGGGAGCTTCGAGCGGTAGAGGAAGTCTCGCGGCAGGTGGTGGAAGGGCTCGTGGCCGTCCTCGAAGCTCAGGTCCCAGCTTGACTCGAGGACGTCGGTGGCGACGCGGCCGGTCGCGTGGCCATCGGTCAGGCTCGCCTCCGCGATCCGGATGTAGGTGTCTGGGCCGGCGCTGAGCTCGTCGGCGCCGAACTGGCGCTTCGTCGCCCGCGGCCCCGCCGCCGAGGAATCGAAGAGAACGAACCAGAGGGCGGAGGTCGCGTCCTCGCCTGGGCGCTTGTGGACGGTGTGGCGGATCCAGGCACCCCTGCCGCCGCCGGGCTGGACCAGCTTCAGGTAGAAGCTCTCGTAGTGCCCGGCCTGCTGCGGCACGTCGGGAAAGCGAGCCTGGGTCCGCACGGGCGAGACGCTATCCGGTGAGGCGCTTCGCGCGGGAGCGGACCTGTTCGGCGATCTCCTCCGCCCCCTCAACCTGCCGGGCGCGCATCAGCACACGCCCGGCGACTACGGCGGTGTCGACCACCGAGCCCCCGGCCGCATAGACGAGGTCGGCATCAGGGTCACCGGCCGAGAGCTCGGGGTCCGAGCCGCGGAGAAGCAGGAAGTCGGCGGGCTGCCCGACCGCGAGCGCCGTCCCAGCGAGCACCGGCGAGCGCAGCCCGCGGGCAATCGCCAGTGCCTCGGCCGCCGGCAGCGTCGCGGGGTCGCCGCTGGCGTGCTTCTGGCTGAGGGCGAAGAGCTTCACCTCCTCGAACATGTCGAGGTTGGAGTTCGAGGAGACGCCGTCGGTGCCCAGCCCGATCGCGGCGCCGGCGGCCGCGGCCGCGGGGTAGGGCAGGACGCCCCCGACGGCGAGCTTCATGTTCGCCGCGGGGTTGGCGACCACCGTCGCACCGCGCTCGGCGATCAGCTCGAGCTCGCCCCGATCGAGCCAGACGCCGTGGGCGAGGACGCTGCGCTCGCCCAGGAAGCCGAGGTCATCGAGGTACGCGGCCGGGCGCTTGCCCTGGGCATCGCTGCAATCGCTCACCTCCCGCTCGGTCTCGGAGAGGTGAATGTGGAGCGGGATCTCGCGCTCAGCGCCGATCTTCGCGAGCCACGCCAGGGACTCGGGGCTCACCGTGTAGATCGCGTGTGGCCCGATGCTCGGCGTGACCCGCGGGCCGGCCTCGGCGATCCGGTCGAGCGACTCGAGCAACTCGGGGCGCATCCCCTCGCCCCTCACAGGGTCGAGCTGGTCGATCATCACCGTGCTGACCGTCGCGCGGATGCCGGAGTCGACCACGGCCCGGGCGACCTCCACGCCGTGCCAATACATGTCGAGGAACTTCGTGGTCCCCGAACGGATCATCTCCACGCAGGCGAGCCGCGTCCCCCAGTAGACGTCCTCGGGGGCGAGCTTTGCCTCGGCGGGCCAGATCGTCGTCCGCAGCCACTCCATCAGCGCCATGTCGTCGCCGAAGCCGCGGAAGAGGGTCATCGCCGCGTGGGTGTGGCCGTTGACCATCGGCGGGGTGAGCAGGAGACCCGCGGCGTCGATCAGATCGTCGCCCAGCTTCGGCTCCACCGAGGGGCCGAGCTCGGCGATCGCGCCATCCTCGATCCGCAGCCCGACCACCTCGCCGTCGAGCGCCGCGCCGGTGACCGCGAGGCTCAACTGCCCGGGAGCTCCCTGCCGAGGGCGGGCAAGACGAAGTCGAGGTCCGCCGCGAGCGTCTGGGCGGTGCGGTCGCGGCCGCGGCGGTACTCGTCGACGGTCAGCGTCTTGTCCGATACGCCGTTGGCGAAGTTGTCGATCGTGCAGACCGCCGCGTAGGCCAGCGCCGCCTCCCCGGCGAGCACGGTCTCGGCCGCGAGGGTCATCCCGACCATGTCCGCATGCTCGGCGAGAGCTCTGACCTCCGCGGGCGTCTCGAAGCGCGGCCCGAGCGTCTGCGCATAGACGCCGCCGTCCTCGAGATCGGTCTTGGTCAGCGAGCCCCATGCGCTGATCACGATCCGCCGCCAATCCGGATCGAAGCCGGGGACGGTGTGGCCGCGCGAGTCGCGGTAGAAACTCGGTGCGACCTCCGGCGCGTAGAAGTCCAGCGGGCAGATCAGCGTGCCGACCTTGAGGTCCTTGTCCAGGCTGCCGGCGGAGCCCAGCGCCAGCACCCGGTTACAGCCGAGCTCGCAGGCCGCGCGGACGTTCGCACGGTGGTCGATCAGGTGGGCAGGGATCGAGCGATCGAAGCCGTGCCTGGGGATAGCGACGATGTCGCCGCCGTCCGTGGCCTCCACCGGGAGCGCGCCGCCGGCATCGACCGCGACCCGCTCGCCCTCGACCGGATGGACGCGCTCCGGCAGGCTGTTGCCGTGGATCAGACAGAGCCGGCTTCCTGTCGGCCGAGGCGCATCCATGCGCTGACTCTATTCCGCGGTAGCCGAGCGGCTAGGTCCTGATGTGGACCACGTCGCCGTCCTGGACGACGTAGTCGCGGCCCTCGATGCGCAGGGTTCCCCGCTCGCGGGCGGCGGCGTAGCCGCCAGCGTCGACCAGCTCGTTCCAGGCGATCACCTCAGCGCGGACGAACGCCCGCTGGATGTCGCCGTGCACCCGGCCCGCCGCGTCGTAGGCGGTGCCTCCCCGCTTCAGGGTGCGCGCCATCGCCTCCTTGCCCGTGTCGGCGGTGAAGAAGCTGACCAGGTCGAGCAGCTCGAAGGCGGCGCGGATCAGGCGTTCCAGGCCGGATCGCTCGATGCCGAGCTCGTTGCGCATCTCCTCCGCCTCGGCGGCGTCCAGCTCGCGCAGCTCGGCCTCCACGCGCGCTGAGATCACCACCACCTTCGCCTCCATCTGCTCGGCGTGGGCGAGCAGATCGGGGGGCGCTTCGGTCTCACCCTCGTCGACGTTCACGACGTAGAGGACCGGCTTGGCCGTCAGCGGAGAGAGCTTTCGCAGGGCGTCACGAGCGGCCTCGGGGACTGGCACGTCGCGCACCGGACGGCCGGCCGCCAGCGCCTCGACCACGGCCTCCAGCCAGTCGCGCTCGGCCACGGCCCCCTGATCGCCGGAACGGGCGAGTTTCACAACCCGCTCGAGGCGGCGCTCGGCGGATTCGAGATCGGCGGCGAGCAGCTCGGTCTCGATCAGCTCGGCGTCGGCGACCGGGTCGATCCGACCCTCCGGGTGGGCCACGAACCCGGCGTTGTGGGCACGAATCACGTGGCAGATCGCGTCGGTTTCGCGGATCGACGCCAGGAACTGGTTTCCCAGCCCCTCGCCCTGCGAGGCGCCCTTGACCAGGCCCGCGATGTCGTGGAAGTCGATCGCCTCGTGGACGAGCTCGGAGGAGCCGAGCGTCTCGCCGACCCGCTCCAGGCGCTCGTCGGGCACCGGGACGACGGCCACGTTCGGCTCGACGGTGGTGAACGGGTAGTCGCCGGTCTCCGCCCCGGCGGCCGTGAGCGCGTTGAACAGGGTCGACTTGCCCGCGTTGGGCATCCCGACGATGCCGATCTTCATCGCCGCCTCACCTAGAGGGGAACGACCAGGCCCAGGGCGGTGCCCAGGATCGCCCCGGCGAGCACGTCGGACGGGTAGTGCATCCCCAGGTACGGTCGGGAGGCGGCGATCCCGGCGGCGAGGATGAAGAGGAACGCGGCCTCCGGCGCAATTCGCGTCATCGCGGTCGCGCAGGCGAAGGATGCCGTCGCGTGAGCGGAGGGGAAGCTCAGGGTGCTCGGCGCGCCGCCGAGCGGCGGCAGGCCCTCGAGCACCGGGCGTGGCCGCCGCACGATCAGCTTGACGATGAAGTTGAGCCCGATGGCCACGGGACCGAGGAAACCGGCGACGAGCCAGTCGTCGCCATGGTCGGGATCGATGAACGCCATCGCAACCCCGATGACGAACCAGACCGCGCCGTATTCGCCGAGCTTGCCGAGGGCCTTGCCCACGGCCTCCGCGGCGGGATTGTGAAAGCGGGTCCGCATCGCATGGAGGACGCGGCTGTCGAGGCTCTGCAGCACCGCCGCAGAATAAGGACCTCGGGTCGTCAGAATGTTCCCATGGCCGAGACCGCCAACAGGGTGATGGTCCCCGGCTACCGGCACGTGCCCGGAAACCACTGCGGCTCGACGGCGCTGCGCAACCTGCTGGCCTTCCACGGCGTCGAGATCTCGGAGGAGATGGCGTTCGGGCTCGGCGCCGGCGCCTGCTTCTACTACGTGGTCCTCGACGAGCACTCCCCGACCCGGTTCACGAATGGCCGCGCGGCGCGGCTCGAGGAGAACTTCCTCGAGCTGACCGAGGTCCCGCTGCGCCTCTTGACCGAAGCCGACCCGGAGGCGTCGTGGAAGCTAGCGCGGGAGGACGTCGACACCGGCCGGCCGACTCTGCTGCTCACCGATCTCTACTACCTCGATCATTACGGGCGCTCCACCCACTTCCCCGGCCACGCGGTGGTGCTCGCCGGCTACGACGATGAGCTCGCCTGGCTCTCCGACACGGCGTTCGAGGACCTGCAGACCACCTCGATCGAGAGCCTCAAAGAGGCCCGTCACTCGCAGCAGCCGATCTTCCCCCTGGAGGGGCACGCGATCGACCTGCCGGAGGGAATCGAGCTGAGCCGCGAGGATCTGCTCGCGCGCGCGCCGAAGGCGATCGAGCGGGGGGCCGCCCGGATGCTCGAACCGCCGCTCGGCGACTTCGAGGGACTCCCGGCGCTACGTCGCTTCGCGGCCGAGCTCGGAGACTGGCCGGAGGCCGCCGCGGACTGGCAGTGGTGTGCGCGCTTCCTCTATCAGGTGATCGAGCGTCGCGGGACGGGCGGCGGCAACTTCCGCAAGATGTACTCGCGGTTCCTCGAGGAGGCGGGTTACCAGGAGGCCTCCCTCGCCCACGGGGCCGCCGAGGAGTGGACCAAGCTCGCGCTGGCCGCACGCACGGCGAGCGAGCCGGATCAGCCGGACCCGGAGCAGTGGCGGGAGCTCTCCAAGGAGGCGGCCAAGGTGCTCGACGCCGAGGAGCGCCTCTGGGCCGCGCTGGCCGAGTCTCGCTGAGCCTCAGCCGGCGAAGCCGATGCTGTGCTCGCCGGGGGCGCCCCGGATGAAGACCACCTGACGGAGATCGAGCGCGATCGCGCCGTCCTCTGTCTCCACGTCGGTCCAGCCATCGGCACTGTCGAGTGCCTTGCGGAGATCGTTGAACTTGCCCTCGTCGAGCCGGACGGCGACCACCTGGCCGCCGGCGAAGCCGATCTCGATCCGCCCCGCCGCCATCAGTCGCCCCCAACATCCGGTCGTCTGCGGCTCATGAATGAGCCTTCGACGGTTCTACGATCTCGGTCAACACTCCGCCCGTCGAACGAGGGTGGACGAAGGCGACGCGGGAGTCGCGTATGCCGACGCGAGGCTCGTCATCGATCAGCTCCACGCCGGCGTCCTTGAGCCTTCCCAGGACATCGTCGATGTCGCCGACCGCGTAGGCGACGTGATGCAAGCCGGGGCCCCGCTGCTCCAGGTACTTGCCGACCGGCGTGTCCGGGCCGAGTGGCCGCAGCAGCTCCACATGGCCGTCGCCGACGTCCAGGAGGGCGGCCTCCACGCCCTGTGACTCCACCGTCTCGCGATGGGCCAGCGGCATGCCCAGGGTCCCCTCGTAGAGGGCGAGGGCCCCCTCGAGGTCGTCGGTGGCGACGCCGATGTGGTCGATCCGGGCGAACACAGGGTCGGAAGTCTACGTAGCGGGGAGCGGATCGCTCGCCGAGGTCTCGCCCTCGGCCTCCTGCTCCACCCGGAGGATCTCGCGGAGGGCGGTCACCCCGACCTCGAGCTGCTCCGGAGTGGGCTCCTTGGTGGCGATCAGGCGCTGGATCTCATGCCCCGGGCGGTGGAAGGCCCTGGCGGCGGTGGTCTCAGGGTTGCGCTCGCTCCAGGCGAACATCTCCGCCGCGACCGAGGCGCTGGCGACTCCGACCGCCGCCCGGGCCAAGGGGCCGGGCTCTTCGAGGGCGCGCTCGAGCAGCAGCTGGCCGGCTGCCGAGAGCACCAGCATCGGCGCGACCAGGTTGGAGCCGCAGCGCTCGTGCTCCTTGGTCGCCGAGGCCGGGTCATCCGACCCGGCCTCATAGGCGCCGATCGCCTTGTGCTCGACGCCATGGTAAGCCGCCAAGTTGCGGTCGCTGAGCGCCACCATCGCCGGCGCCAGACCGAGCGCCGCCTGGATCAGTTCCCCGATGGCGCTCGCCGGCCGGCGGCGGAGCGCCCGGCTGGCGCTCGAGGCGACCAACATCGCGGCGATCACACGAACGTCCTCGAACGGCAGCCGAGCCGACCGCAGCTTCATCCGCACCGTCGGAATCAGCAGGAAGGCCTCCGCGAGCCGCAGCGGCCCGCGCAGAAGGGGCACTTGGACCGCCAGGTCAGGGGCCAGCACCGGCTTGCGGCCGGAGGCGACCTGGATCTCTCCCTCCCGATCTCGCGCCGCGGCGGCCCAGGAGGTCGGCCCGTGGATCAGCAGGCCGTTGCGAAGTGCCATCCCGCCGAGCCGGAGGATGTAGGCCTCCTCCGACGCCGGCGCCTGGTCGCCGTTGTGGCTGGGGTCGCTCACGACAGCATCCTCTGGGGCAGCTCGTAGAAGAACCGGGCCGAGAGCTCGACGTCGGAGACCGGGATGCGCTCATCGGCACCATGGATCAACGGGGCCGCCTGGAACAGGTCCACCTCTCGGTATGGACAGAAGCCGTAGACGACCGCGTCGGGGAAGGCGGTGCGGAACGGGTTGCTGTCGCTGAATCCGGGCATCACCATCGGCGCTATCTCCGCTCCGGGATCCGCCTCGCCGAGCCAGGAGCGGATCGCGTCCGCGAGCGGCGAGTCCATCGGCGAGCTGTTGCCGACCACCGCCTCGCTGAACTCGATCTCATAGTCGCCGTCGCCGATCAGGGCCTCGAGCCGGTCGCGGGCCTCGACCTTGCCGAAACCGGGTGGGACGCGGCAGTCGATCAGGGCCTCGGCCTCGGATGGGATCACGTTCGCCTTCTTGCCCGCCTCGGCCTTGGTCGGTGTCAGGGTCACGCCCAGCATCGGCTCCACCAGGTAGTCGGCGAGCAGGGGCTCCTCGGCGCGGATCCGCTCAAGCCCGGCGCGGACACCCTCCTCGCCCGGGAAGGGCTGACCGAGAAAGGCCTCGAGCAGTGCCTCGCCGACGTCGGTCGGCTCGGGGGGCGGCTGCTCGGAGAGCGCCGCCAGGTGGCCGGCGAGCTTGAGGAGCGCGTTGTCGCCGATCCGCGGCAGGGAGGCGTGGCCGGCCCGGCCGTAGGTCCGCAGCCTCATCCGGAAGATCCCCTTCTCGCCGACGCTCAGGGTGTAGAGCCGGCGGCCGCCGAACTCGACCAGCTCGCCGCCTCCCTCGTTGACGACGAAGTCGCTGCGCACCTTGTCCGGGTGCTGTTCGCAGAGCCAGTGGGCGCCAAGGCCGCCGCCGACCTCCTCGTCGGCCGTGATCACCAGCATCAGCTCGCCGCTCCGCGGCCGCCAGCCGCTGCCGCCCAGCGCCACTGCGGCAGCCACCTCGGAGGCGACCTGCCCCTTCATGTCGAGCGCGCCGCGGCCGCGCACCCAGCCGTCGGCGACGTCGCCCGCCCATGGATCGAAGGACCACTCATCGGAGTCCGCCCGGACGGTGTCGACGTGACCGAGGAAGGTGAGCGTGGGACCGTCGGTCGCTCCGTGGAGGCGGGCGACCAGGTTGGGGCGACCGGGCTCGGCCTCGAGCAGCTCGCACTCGAAGCCGGCGGCGATCAGCGAGTCCCTGAGGAACTCCTGGACCGGGCCCTCGTTGCCGGGCGGATTGACGGTGTTGGTCCGGATCAGGCGCCCGAGCAGATCGACCGCTGACGAGCCGAGGCCCTCCGGGATGGCCGTCGTCGCGGTGCCCTCCTCCATGGGATCAGCCTAGGGCACCGGCGCTCCGGCCAGAGCGAGGATCACGCCGACCGCTCCGGCGCCGACCAGCGCCTCGACGACGCCCCGGCGGACGATCAGCAGGGCGACCGCCGCGGCGGCGAGCACGCCGAACTGCCAGCCCTCATGCAGGGCACCGGCGAGGGTGACGGCGGAGCCGAGGATCGCCCCGATCGCCGCCGGCCCGGCGCCGTCGAGGAATCCCCGCGCCTTGTCGTTTCCGCGCAGGCGCTCGAAGCGACCGCCGCCGAGCAGGATGAAGGAGAACGAGGGCGCGAAGGCGACGGCCGCCGCGAGCAGGCCTCCGCCTATGCCGTGTGCCGCGTAGCCGACAGCCGCCACGGTGGCCACCACCGGCCCCGGAGTGACCTGGCCGAGAGCGACGGCATTGAGGAACTGCGCGTTGGTCATCCAGTGGTAGACGTTCACCGCGTCGTCCTGCATCAGCGGGATGATCACGAAGCCCCCTCCGAACGAGAGGGCGCCGACCTTGAGTGCAGTCCAAGCCAGGGCGCCGATGCCGCCGGACGAGGCCGCGGCGGTCGTGAGCGCTGCCGGCTTCCAGGTCAGCGCCGAGGCACCCGAGAACCAGCCCCGACGGACCAGCTCGAAGAGCCCGCAGGCCAGCAGGACCAGGACCAGATAGGAACCGATCAGGATCGCGCCCAGCACCCCCGCGAACAGGTAGATCAGCCAGCGCGGCCGGTGGCCGTGTCCCTCCATCGCATGGCGGTAGCTGGGCCCGACCAGCTCGCTCCCGGCGCGGACCGCGACGGCCGCGACGGCGGCGCCTGCCCCGGCCCCGGCGCCCCGCACCCAGAGCGGCGGCGAGGAGGAGAGGAAGAGCAAGGACAGTGCCAGCACCATGATCACCGCCGGGACGACGAACCCGAGTCCCCCGATCACCGCCCCCCAGGGACCCCCGACCCGATAGGCGCAGAAGATCGACAGCTGCGTCGAGGACGGTCCGGGGAGCAGCGAGCACGCCGCATTGGCGTCCTCGAAGGTGCGGGCGTCCATCCAGCCCTGCTTGCGGACGACGAGCTCCCTGAGCAGCGAGACGTGGGCGGGTGGGCCCCCGAAGCCGATCAGCCCGATGCGCAGCCACTCCCTCGCGATCACCCCAAGGGGAGCGGAGTCGCGGTTCATACTGCGGGAGCATGTCAAGCGGCAACACGGAGCTCGTCCAGAAGATCCTCGGCGCGTACCTGACCGGGGATGAGGAGACCCTGCGGGCGATGATTCCGCCCCACGGGGAGATCTACGGCGCCCCCGGGATCATCAACGCCGGCACCTACCACGGCTATGAGGGCTTCATGCACTGGGTCCGCCAGTGGGACGACGCCTGGGCCGAGATCAACTACGAGCTCGGAGAGGTGATCGAGGTCGGCGACTCCTTCGTGGTCGTTCCCGCTCACGTCGTCGGCAGGGGAGCGGTGAGCGGTCTCCAGATCGACTCCGTGTTCGGCTGGATGTACGAGTTCCGGGACGGCCAGGCCGTTCGCTTCCACACCTACGCGACGACCGATGACGCGCTGCAGGCGGCGCGGAGCCTGGCGGAGGCCGGGTGAGCGACCAGCTCTTCGAGACCGGCGAGGGTACGCCCCAGACCGGGGTCCGGGCCGAGGACGCGCCGCTCGCCGTCCGCATGCGCCCGAGGGACCTCGACGAGCTCGCCGGGCAGAGCCATCTGCTCGAGCCGGGCTCGGCCCTCCGGATCGCGATCGAGTCCGGCGAGCCGCACAGCGCGATCTTCTACGGGCCGCCGGGCACCGGCAAGACGACGGTGGCGCGGATCATCGCGGCCCGGGCCAAGGGCGCCTTCGAGGAGCTCTCGGCGGTCAACGCGGGACGCCCTGAGGTGCGTGAGGTGATCGCGCGAGCCAGGGAGCGCCGCGCCTCGGGCCGGCCGACGATCTTCTTCCTCGACGAGATCCACCGCTTCAACAAGGCGCAGCAGGATGCGCTCCTGCCGGCCGTCGAGGACGGATTGATCACGCTGATCGGTGCGACCACCGAGAACCCGTACTTCGAGGTCAACTCGGCGCTCCTCTCCCGCACCCAGATCTACGAGTTCCGCCCGCTGACCGCGACGGAGATCGAGGGGCTCGTCCTGCGGGCGCTCCGCGATGAGCGCGGCATCCCCGACCCACCGGACATCTCGGCCGAGGCACTCGAGCTGCTCACCACACGGGCCGGAGGCGACGGGCGGGTCGCGCTCGCCGCGCTGGAGCGGGCGGCGGAGGCGACACGCGCGGCGGGTGACTCCGAGATCGGCGTCGCCGCGGTCGAGGACGCGCTGCAGCGCAAGGCGCTGCTCTACGACCGCGAGGGCGACAAGCACTACGACTACATCTCGGCGTGGATCAAGGCCACCCGCGGCTCGGACGTCGACGCCTCCATCTACTACCTCGCCGTGATGCTGGAGGGTGGCGAAGACCCGCGCTTCATCGCCCGCCGTATGGTCATCTTCGCCTCCGAGGACATCGGCAACGCGGACCCGCAGGCGCTGCTGGTCGCCAACGCCGCGGCCCAGGCCGTCGACCGGGTCGGGCTCCCGGAGTGCGCGCTCAACCTCTCCCAGGCCGCCGCCTACCTCGCGCTGGCGCCGAAGTCGAACGCCACGACCCGGGCCATCTCGAAGGCGAGCGCGCACGTCCGCGAGCACGGCGCCGCCGAGCCGCCGCCCTACCTGCAGGACGCCCACTACCCGGGCGCCAGGCAGCTCGGCCGGGGCCAGGGCTACCGCTACCCGCACGACGAGCCCGACGGAGTCACCGACCAGCCGCTGTCGCCGGAGTCGATCCGGAGCGAGCGCTTCTACGAGCCGACTGACCGCGGCGCCGAGGGGGAGCTGCGCGAGCGGCTGGAGCGCCTGCGCCGGCTGCGCTCCCAGGATTAGCGCTGCGTTAAGGCCAATCCCCGAATTTTCACGGCGCAACCTTTTCGGCGAGTCCGTGTTCTGACGGTTGTCTGACGCTCTGGCAAGTCGTGCGGTTCGCCGGAGCCAGCGCGTAAGAGCCGGGGAGTGGACAACGAAGGCCGGGAGCTCGGGGATTGCTCCCGGCCTTCAATTTCTTCCGGGCTCGGCTGGACTGAGACTGGGAGGAAGCGGCCTCGGCGGGAGGCCGCTGCCATCACGCGGGTCGCGCGTAGAATCGCCGGGACCGAGCGCAAGCGACGAGAGGACCCAGTGATGGAGGCGAGCAGCTCCAGCAAGACCACCAGGAGGCGGAAGGCCGGTTCGAGCCGGAAGTCGGGCCCGAACGGCAGCAAGTCCGCCGGGTCGTCGGCGAAGGGCTCCAAGGCGAAGCCCCAGCCCGCGCTTGAGTCCTTCAACCCGGCGACCGGGGAGCTGATCGGCACGGTCGAGACCATCACTCCGGCGAAGGTCCAGGGGATCGTCGACGACGTCGCGGAGGTGCAGCCGTTCTGGGCGGCGCTCACCCTCGAGGACCGCGCCCGCTATATGCGCCGCGCCGTCGACGTGCTGCTCGCGGACCTGGACGAGATCGCCGACCTGCTCACCAACGAGCAGGGCAAGCCTCGCGTCGAGAGCTACACGATGGAGCTGCTTCCCACCGTCGATTCGCTCAAGTGGATCGCCGACAACGGCCCCTCGATCCTCTCCGACGAGAAGCTCTCGATGCCACTCTTCCTGAAGTCGAAGAGCGCCAAGCTCACCTTCGAGCCGATCGGCGTGGTCGGAGTGATCGCCCCCTGGAACTACCCCTGGTCGATCCCGTTCGGCGAGGTGGCGATCGCGCTGATGGCCGGCAACGGAGTCGTGCTCAAGCCGGCCAGCCTGACGCCGCTCATCGGCGATCGGATCCGCCAGACCTTCGAGAAGGCCGGCCTTCCCGAGGGCTTGATCCGCACGGTCCACGGCGGCGGCCGGATCGGCGACGCACTCGTCAAGTCGACTGCGGGCAAGATCTTCTTCACCGGCTCGGTCGAGGTCGGCCGCAAGGTCGGCGTCGAGTGCGCCAAGCGCATGAAGGGCTCGGTGTTGGAACTCGGCGGCAAGGACCCGCAGATCGTCTGCGCCGACGCCGACCTGGCGAACGCCGTCTCCGGAGCGGTCTGGGGAGGATTCGCCAACGCCGGGCAGACCTGCTCAGGGATCGAACGCGTCTACGTCGTTGACCAGGTCGCGGATGCCTTCCTGGAGGGCGTGGTGCGGGAGACCAAACGGCTCACGGTGGGCGACCCGCGGGGGTGGACAACGGAGATCGGCCCGATGATCTCGGAGGACCAGGCGAAGATCGTGACGGAGTTGGTCGACGACGCGGTCAAGAACGGCGCGAAGAAGCTCACCGGCGGCCCCACCGAGATCAAGGGCATGGAGGGCAGCTTCATCGCCCCCATCGTGCTGACCGGGGTCACGCACGAGATGCGGATCATGAAGGAGGAGATCTTCGGCCCGGTTCTTCCGGTGATGACCGTCGAGAGCGAGCAGGAGGCGATCGAGCTCGCGAACGACTCCGAATTCGGCCTGGGCGCGTCCGTTTGGACCAAGGACCGCGCCAAGGGCGAGCGGATGGCCCACCAGATCGAGTCCGGGATGGTCTGGGTGAACGACCACTCCTTCTCTCACGGCGCCTGTCAGTGCGCCTGGGGTGGGGTCAAGGACTCCGGCCTCGGCCGCTCGCACTCGAAGTTCGGCTTCTACGAGTGCGTCAACATCAAGCAGCTCGCCTGGGAGCCGGGCTGGACCCGGGACCTGTGGTGGCAGCCATACGACCGCAAGCTGGGCGATGCGATTCGGTCCTCGGCGCAGATCCTGTACAGCCGCAACGGCAACCGATTGGCGGCGCTGCGCGAGGGCATCAGGCCACTGGTGGAAGTAACCCGGCGGACGATGCAGAAGGGCCGCTAGCTCCGTCCGCAGAGAGCAAGGTTTTCGACCACCCGCCCCCGCGGTAGTTGCGTAACGTGTTTGCCGGGATGCGCGTTCGCAGAAATCTCAACTTCGTCGCCGGGGCGCTGCTGGCGGTTGCCGCCGGTCTCGCGTTGCTCGGGCCTGCCCTGGCCCCGGCGAAGAAGGGGAAGTCCAAGCTCCGAAGTCCGGGCAAGCTGGTCGTCGCGACCCAGGGCTACACCCTGGACAAGGTCGACGACCGCACGCGGATGACGGTCTCATGTCCCGGCGGCAAGGAACCCTTCGGTGGCGGCTTCCTCACCAGTCCGGCCCCGGGCGATGACGGCCAGGGCGTCTACCCGAACTCCTACGAGCGCCTCGGTCAGCAGCGCGGCTACCACATCACCGCGGCGCTGATCAATCCAAACCAGACGCAGGTCGTCCCGAGGAACCTGACCCTGCAGGTGGTCTGCGGCAAGAAGATCGGCAAGATCAGCGATCCGCACGTGGTCGCGCAGCTCGACGCCGGAGACGGGCCGAAGACGCTCGTCGCGAAGTGCCCGAAGAAGCAGAGCCTGATCGGCGGCGGCTACCAGCGCTCCAATGGGGTCACCGACGCGGGTGTGATGACGACGGAGTCACACCGGACCTCCGCCCGGACCTGGCAGGTCGTCGCGAACGATCCGGGGGGCTTCGCCGGGGAGGCCGTCTCGATCGGCTACTGCGTACGCAGCAAGAAGCCCGTGGTCAAGGAACTCGCGGGTTCGGTGACCGTCCCGTCCAGGGCCACGGCCACGGCCACCACTCCCCCGTGTACCGGGGGGAAGCTGATCTTCTCCGGCTTCAGCGCCCCGCCGGGCGGCAGCATCCGCTTCCTGGGCGAGGGGTTCAACCCGAACGGCAGCACCTCGGCGAGCGGCTACAACTCGGGTGCCCCGGCGACGCTCACCGCGTACAGCTACTGCCTGCGCGTCTGAGATCCGGCCAGGGGCTCAAACCGTGACTTTCCGCTGCCGATTGGGTTAACGAATCGGAATGCCTTCGAGCTCCTCACGGACAAACGGATCACGAGCCGTCATGGCGCTGGCCGCGGCCCTCCTCACGGTCGCACTCGTGCAGCTCATTGGCGGAACCGGCGCGTCCGCGAAGCCGGAGGCTCACGCGAGCAACTCCGTGACCTACAAGCAGAGGACCTTCAGCCTCTCCGGCGCGAACGCGAAACGGCGTCTCACGGTCCGCTGTCCCGGGCGGCTCGTGCCCCTGGGCGGCGGGCTGACCAGCTCACCGTCGCCCGCGGCCGACGGCGAGGGGATCTATCCCCACTCCTACGAGCGGCTCGGAGTCCAGCACGGCTACCACAGCACCGTCGTGCTCTTCGACCCGTCGCCGAGCAGCACGCAGGCTCGCAGCGTCACCCTGCAGGTCGCCTGCGCCCGCAAGCAGAAGCACGTCACCCCTCCGCACAAGACCGTCTACGTCAATCCCGGCGAGACCAAGACCGCCGTCGCGACCTGCCCAGGGCGCCGGCACCTGTTCGGTGGAGGCTTCCAGCGCACCGACTTCACCGCGCGCGGCGGCGACTACATCACCGACTCGCACGCGATCTCCGACAAGTCCTGGAGCGTCACCGGGCGCGCCTTCGGGCAGTTCGGCGGGGAGCTCACCGCGATCGCGTACTGCTGGCACAGCAAGAAGCCGCTGCTCACCCAGGTCTCCGCATCGGCCGACGTCGGAATCGGCAGGTTCGTCACCGCGACCACCCCGCCCTGCCCGGTCGGCCACCTCGTCTTCGGCGGCTTCAGCACCACGCCAGCGGGATCGGTCCTGATGACCAATGGCGTGATCAACGGGGATGGCAGCTGGTCGGCCTCGGCGATGAACCACTTCGGCCCCTCGGCGAACATCACCGCCTACGGCTACTGCCTGAAGCTGTGATGCGAGGGCGCGCGCAAGCGCGACCCGTTTTGTAAGGCCAACAGCGATCACCGCTAGATTCGGCCGCATGATGGAGCGGACCGCGGCTGTGGAGAGCCCCACCGGCGGCATCGTTCCGGCGAGTGGCAGGGTGGAGCCGGCGATCGAGCTGCGGGGCCTGCGGCGGGACTTCGGCGACCGCACCGCGTTGCCAGGGATCAGCGCCCGCCTGGAGGCGGGCGAGAGCCTCGCGGTCCTCGGACCGAATGGCTCCGGCAAGTCGACGCTGCTGCGGATCCTGGCCGGCCTGCTGCGACCGAGCGGCGGGGAGATCAGCGTGCTGAGCTGCGCTCTGCCCAAGGAGGCCCACCGGCTGCGCGGGCGGGTCGGCTACCTCGGGCATGAGCCTCTCCTCTATCGCGACCTCAGCCCGCGCGAGAACCTCAGCCTGGTCGCGGCGCTCCACCGCCTCGATCCGGCTGCGGCGGCGGAGCGGATCGAGCGGCTGCTCGAGGATGTCGGAATGTCTCGCCGGAGCGGCGATCGGGTCGCCGAGCTATCGGCGGGGATGAAGCAACGGGTCGACATCTGCCGGGCGGTGCTGCACAAACCCGAGCTCCTCCTGCTCGACGAGCCGGACGCGCACTTGGACGCCGAGGCCCGCCGCCTGGTCGAGCCCCTGATCGGCCCCGGCGCCGGAGCCACGCGGGTCGTCGTCAGCCACAACCGCGAGGCGGCGACGGCGGGTGCGGACGCCCTCCTGGAGCTCCCATGAGCCCTTTCGGCGCCCTGCTGCGCAAGGACCTCCGGGTGGAGCTCCGAACCCTTCGCTCCCTCCCTGCCATGGCGCTCTTCGCCGTCAGCGCCTTCGTCATCTTCCGCTTCGGCCTCGACCGCACCTCGCTCGACGGTGAGCTGGCGGCCGGGGTGCTGGTGCCCACGCTCCTCTTCGCAGCCCTGCTCGCCATCAACCGCCTGTTCGTGGCCGAGCGCGAGGAGGGTGGCTTCGACCTGATCCGGCTGGCGCCGATCGACCCCACGGTCCTCTTCGCGGCCAAGGCCAGTGCGCTTGTGATCTACCTGGTCGTCTTGGAGCTGATCGCGGTCCCGATCTTCGCCCTCTTCTTCCTCGATTCGGCCTCGGGGCTGGTCCCGTTCGCACTCGTGCTGCTGCTGGCGAACGTCGGGCTGGCGGCCACCGGCACGGTGATCTCGACCATCGCCACGATGTCGAGCGCCCGGGATCTGCTCGCCCCCCTGATCCTGCTGCCGCTCCTCATCCCCCTCGTGATCGCGGCGGCTGGCGCCGGCGAGCACCTGCTGGCTTCTGGCGGCCCCGACTACGGGCGTTTCGGGACATGGCTGGGATTGCTCGGCCTCTACGATCTGGTCTTCCTCCTGGTCGGCTACGCGACCTTCGACTTCCTGCTCGAGGACTGACGGGACCAACATGGCCAGCGCGCTCCACTCGATAACGCTTCGCCGCCTCGCCATCGCGACCGTGGTGGTGATGGGCGCGGGCTACGGCCTGGCCTTCCTGTACGCGCCCGAGGACGCCGACCAGGGCTTCATCCAGAAGATCTTCTATCTGCACGTGCCGCTCGCGACCGTCGCCCTGCTCGGCTTCATCGTCGCCGCGATTCACGCGATCCGCCACCTGCGGACCGGCGACCCCAAGCACGACGCCCGCTCGTACGTCTCGATCCACATCTCGGTGATCTTCGGGGCAGGCGTCCTGCTCACCGGCGCGATCTGGGCGAAGGGCTCCTGGGGAGTCTGGTGGGAGTGGCGGGAGCCGACGCTGGTCAGCTTCCTGATCGTCTTCCTCCTCTACGCCACCTACTACCCGCTCCGCTACGCGATCGAGGACCGCGAGCGACAGGCCCGCTACGCGTCCGTCTTCGCGATCACCGCCGGGGCGTTCGTGCCGCTCAACTTCCTGGCCGTGCGACTCGCCCAGCCGCTCGTCCATCCACGCACCTTCTCGTCCGCCGGCGGCCTGCCCGACTCGATGCTGTTCGCCTTCCTCGTCTGCCTCGCCGGCATGGCCCTCCTGTGGACGACACTGGTCTGGTTCGAGCTCGATGCGAAGGCGGCGTCCGCCAACCTCGGGCGGATTCGCCGCCGGCTGGAAGCGACGGCGTGATCCCACTCGCGATTGAGAACGCGGACCGCTATGTCGGTGGGGCCTACCTCGTCTTCCTCCTGCTGTTGCTGATCTACGTGGCGATCATGGCCGCGAAGCTCCAGCGGATCCAGCGCGAGCTGGGATCGCTTGCGGACCTCGCCGACCGCTCCCAGGGCCGGAGCACGGACCGTGGCGTCGGGCAGGTCCGCGAGCGCGAAGAGGAGATCGAGGCCGTGCGCCAGGGAGGCCGCGGATGAGCGGCCTGCTCGCCCTCGGGGTTTCTCACCGCACCGCGTCCCTGGCGCTGCGCGAGCAGCTCGCCCTCACCGAGGGTCGGGCCGCCGGCGTCCTCAACGGCCTTGTCTCCGAGGAGACGATCAGCGAGGGCGTGGCGCTCTCGACCTGCAACCGCACCGAGCTCTACCTGGTGGCGACCGACTCGGTCGAGGCCGAGGCGGCGGGCCTCGGCGTCCTCGCCAGGGAAGCGGGGATCCGCCCCACGGAGCTGCTGGGCCCGCTCTACTCGCTGCGCGGCACCGAGGCCGCGCGCCATCTCTACCGGGTGACCGCCGGGCTCGACTCGATGATCGTCGGCGAGGCCGAAATTCAGGGGCAGGTGAAGCGGGCGTACGAGCTGGCCCTGGTCGAGGGGGCCACCGGCCCGATCCTCAACCGGATGTTCCGTGGCGCGCTCGCCGCGGGCAAGCGGGCCCGCACCGAGACGGCCGTCGGGCAGAAGGGTGTCTCGATCCCCTCGGTCGCCGTCGAGCTCGCCCAGCGCAACCTGGGCGATCTCTCTGCGCGCCGTGTACTCCTGATCGGCGCCGGTGAGACGTCCGAGCTCACCGCCCGGGCGCTGGCCGCCCGCGGCTCTGACGCGGTCTTCATCGCCAACCGCGGCTACAAGCGCGCGATCTCCCTCGCGCAGCGTTTCGGCGGGGAGGCGGTCCGGATCGACGATCTGCCGGCCCAGCTCGCCGTCGCCGACATCGTCGTCTCCACCACCAACTCGCCTCACCACCTGATCGAGCGCTCGGAGCTCGAAGTGATCATGAGGCAGAGGGAGAACAAGCCTTTGCTCCTCATCGACCTGGCGGTGCCGCGCGACATCGACCCCGAGTGCCGCGAGATCGAGGGAGTGAGCCTCTACGACGTCGACGAAGTCCAGGCGATCGTCGAGCAGAACGCCTCGGGCCGTGAAGCGGAGGGCCGGCGCGCGAGCGGCATCCTCGACGCAGAGCTCTCCCGCTTCGAGCGCTGGCTCGGCGCACAGGAGGTGATGCCGACCGTCACGGCACTGCGCGAGCGAGCCGATTCGATCGTCTCCCAGGTCCTGGCCGAGAACGCCACCCGCTGGGAGAGCCTCTCGGCCACCGACCGCGAGCGGGTCGAGCAGATGGCCCGCGCGATCGCGAATCGGCTTCTGCACGAGCCCACCGTGAGGATCAAGGGGATCGCCGATCGGGAAGACGCCTACCTGCAGGTCAGCGCGCTCCGGGAGCTCTTCGGGTTCGATGTGGGCACCGAGCCCGAGGTCAGCGAGAGCACCGACGTCGCATCCCTGGACGAGAGGCGCCGTCGGAACGAACGCGGCTGAGGCGGCGGTGACGGACGCTCCGCTCCGGCTCGGGACGCGCGGCAGCGCCCTTGCCCTCGCCCAGGCGAAGATCGTCGCCAAGGCGCTCGCCGGCGCGGAGATCGTCCCGATCAAGGCCTCGGGGGACGGAGGTGCGCCCCCGACGGGCGGCGACAAGTCACGGTTCGTCCGCGAGATCGAGCAGGCCCTGCTGGTGGGCGAGGTCGATCTTGGGGTCCACTCGGCCAAGGACCTGCCCACGGAGCTCCCGGAGGGCCTCGAGATCGCCGGGGTGCTCGAGAGAGCCGATCCCCGGGACGCCTACGTCGGCCACGTCACCTCGCTGGGCGAGTGTCCGCCGGGCGCCCGGATCGGCACCTCGAGCCTGCGGCGCCGGGCCCAGATCCTCGCCCGGCGACCGGACCTGGAGGTGGTCGATCTCCGCGGGAACGTGGACACGCGCCTGGCGCGGCTGGAGGCAGGCGACTTCGACGGACTGGTCCTGGCAGCCGCGGGACTGCACCGGCTCGGTCGCGGCGAGGAGATGACCTTCCCGATCGAGCAGGAGGAGATCACCTCAGCGGCCGGACAGGGGACGATCGCGATCGAGGCGCTCCACTCGAACGACCACGCCGCGGCCGCCGCCGAGTCGATCACCGACCGCGAGGCGCTGGCGACACTCTCCGCCGAGCGCGCGTTGGTTGCCGCTCTTGATGCGAGCTGCAATACGCCGCTCGGAGTGAATGCGACGCTCGAGAAGGACAGCCGCATGCACATCCACGCCTTCTGCGGCCTACCCGACGGCAACGAGTGGCTGCGGGACGAGCTCTCCGAGGATGACTCCGATCCGGAGGCGCTCGGCCGTCGGATGGCGGAGCGCCTGCGCGACGCTGGTGGTGCCGACATCCTGGCGAGAGCGGAGGAGATGGGGACCGGATGACCGACGGGCCCGGGATCGTCTACCTGGTCGGCGCGGGCCCCGGGGACCCGGGGCTGATGACTACACGGTCACTCGAGCTGATCGTGGCCGCCGATGTGATCGTTCACGACCGCCTGATCCCAAGCGGCTCCCTGGCGCTCGCCAGGCCCGACGCCGAGCTGCTCTACGTGGGCAAGGAGCCGGGGTCGGCGAGCGTGGGCCAGGATGAGATCGCCGATCTGCTCATCGATCGCGCTCGGCAGGGCAAAATCGTCGTGCGCCTCAAGGGCGGCGACCCTTTCGTCTTCGGCCGCGGCGGCGAGGAGGCCGAGGCGCTCGCCGAGGCCGAGATCCCGTTCGAGGTCGTCTCCGGCGTCACGGCGGGTGTCGCCGCACCGGCCTACGCGGGCATCCCGGTGACCCATCGCGACGACGCCTCCGCGGTCGCCTTCGTCACCGGGCACGAGGACCCCGAGAAGGAGGACTCCGCGCTCGACTATGAGGCGCTGGCCGAGTTTCCGGGCACGCTCGTCTTCTACATGGGCGTCAAGGCGCTGCCCCGGATCGCCCAGCGGCTGATCGAGGCGGGGCGGGACGCGTCGGAGCCG
The DNA here is from genome assembly GCA_963763955.1 of uncultured Solirubrobacterales bacterium. GTDB lineage: Bacteria > Actinomycetota > Thermoleophilia > Solirubrobacterales > 70-9 > DASUPK01. The sequence continues at coordinate 126,593 of CAVXQP010000025.1, forward strand.
GCCGCGGTCGTCGAGCGGGGCACCCTGCCGGGCCAGCTCACGGTGACCTCCACCCTCGAGGGCATCGCCGCCGCCGTCGAGGAGGCCGGGATCAAGCCGCCATCGGTGACCGTGGTCGGCCCGGTCGCCGCGCGGCGAGAGCGGATCGCCTGGCTCGAGCGCCGGCCGCTGCACGGCAAGAAGGTCGTCGTCACCCGAGCGCGAGCGCAGGCCAGCGAGCTCGCTCGACGGCTCGACGCGCTCGGCGCCGAGTCGATCGAGCTCCCGGCGATCCGTATCGAGCCGCTGATCGACTCCGACGAGGTCCGGCGCGCGGTCGAGGCCCTGCATACCTACGCGCTCGTCTGCCTGACCAGCCCCAACGGTGCGCACCTGCTGTTCGAGGCGATGGCGGCCCAGGGCCGCGACGCCCGCGCCCTGGCCAACGCCAGCGTCGCGGCGATCGGCGCCGGGACCGAGGCCGCCCTCGCGGCGAACGGCGTCCTCGCCGACATCGTGCCAGAGCGGTTCGTGGCGGAGGAGCTGGTCGAGGAGCTCGACAAGCTGGAGCTCGCCGGCAAGCCGGTGCTGATCGCTCGCGCCGCCGAGGCGCGCGAAGTCCTCCCGGACGCGCTTCGCAAACGGGGTGCCGAGGTCGACGTGGTCGCCCTCTACGAGACCGTCGCCGAGGAGCCCGACCCGCAGGCCCTCGAGCGGGCGCAGGACGCCGACTTCATCACCTTCACCTCGTCCTCGACCGTGAGGAACTTCGTCGAGGCCAGCTCGAACGGCGTGCCCGAGGCCGCCCGGATCGTCTCGATCGGGCCGATCACCAGCCAGGCAGCTCGGGAGGCGGGGCTCAGGGTGGACGTCGAGGCGGAACAGCACGACATCGCCGGATTGGTGGACGCGCTGCTCGGCGCGGCGGCCGAGGGCGAATAGCCGCATAGGATCCGCCCGTGGCTACGCCGCGGCCGATCACATTCCTCTCCGACTACGGCTACGAGGACGAGTTCGCTGGCGTGTGCCGGGCGGTGATCTCACAGATCGCCCCCGGCGCGTCGCTGATCGACCTCACCCACGGGATCGCCCGCCAGGACATTCGGCAGGGCGCCGTGGCCCTCGCCAACGCGCTGCCCTCCTGCCCGCCGGGGGTGCACCTCGCCGTGGTCGACCCTGGTGTCGGTTCCGAGCGCCGGGCTGTCGCCGTGGCGGCCGCCGAGGGGCGCATCCTGGTCGGCCCGGACAACGGACTGCTCTCCCGCGCCCTCGACCGCCTCGGAGGGGCGCTCGACGCCGTGCAGCTCTCCCACTCGCCCTTCCGCCTGGAGCCCGTCTCGGCCACCTTCCACGGGCGCGACCTGTTCGCCCCGGTCGCCGCGCACCTGTCGCTGGGCGCGCACCTCGACGAGGCCGGCGAGTCGATCGACGCCGGCTCCTTGGTCGAACTCGACCTCCCCATCCCCCGGATCACCGACGGGGAGGTAGTCGCACACGCGATCCACCTGGACGGCTATGGCAACGTCACTCTCGATCTCGATGCCTCGATGCTCGCCGACGGTCCCCTGCGGCCGGGCGATGCCCTCGAGGTCCGAGCGCCGGACGGCCGCTGGGAGGCGGTCTGGGTGGGCACCTTCGTCGACGTCGGACCGGCCGACGTGTTGCTCTTCGAGGACTCCTCAGGCGCGCTCGCGCTCGCCGTCAGCGGCGGCAACGCGGCCGAATTGATGGACCTCCGCACGGACAGCGAGGTCACCCTCCGCCCACTGAAGTAGTGGAGCTCGGGGCCCCCCACCGCCACTTCCGCCGCACCGACTCGACCAACGAGCGGGCCAGGGAGCTGGCGCTCTCAGGCGCCTCCGGCGGGCTCGTGGTGACGGCGGAAGAGCAGACCTCAGGGCGGGGCCGGCGGGGTACCGCGTGGTTCGCGCCGCCAGGATCCTCCCTCCTCTACTCCGCCTTGATGCGGCCTTTCGTCGCCGGCGATGCCCCGCTGCTGCCGCTGGCGGTCCCGCTCGCCGTCTGCGAGGCCGCCGAGTCGGTGGCACCGGTCCGCTGCCGCGTCAAGTGGCCCAACGACGTGTGGATCGACGAGCGAAAGGTCGCCGGTGTGCTGGTCGAGGCGCGCCCCGACGAGGGCTGGGCGGTGATCGGGGTCGGGGTCAACGTCGCCGTCGCTCCCGGGGACTTCCCGCCGGAGCTCCGCGAGACCGCCACCTCGCTGATGCCCAGCGAGGCCGAGGGCGGTCTGCCGCCGGGAGGCGCCCCGAGCGTCCGGCCCCTGCTCGCCGCGCTCAACCACTCACTCGGCCGCTGGCTCGAGACTTCGGACGACGAGGTGCTGAGCTCCTACCGGGCCCGGGATGCGCTCGCGGGCAAACGGATCTCCTGGGACGGCGGCGAGGGCGTGGTCAAGGAAGTCGACGAGCACGGCCACCTGATGATCGAGAGGGACGACGGAGAGAGATTGGCGCTGGGCGCAGGTGAGGTCCACCTCGCCATGGAGGGGTGAGTCAGCTCTCGTCGGCCGCCTCGGCGGCCTCCAGCTCCTCGTCGGCCTCGGGCCCGGAGCCGTTGTCGCTGTCGGTGACCTCGAGGTCGTCGACCTCGAGGTCCTCGTCTCGCTCGTCCTCGCGCTCGGCCTCGGCCGTCGCCTCCGCGGCCTTGCCGTTCCTCGCGACGGAGCCCCCATCCTGCGATGAGCCCTTGCGCTTGCGACGGCGACGGCGTCCGCCGGCCTTCGGGAAGTTGCGAAGCAGCTCGCGGGCGACGGCGGACGGCTTGCGGGCGGCGCGCATCCGCGCTCCGCGCAGAACCTCCTCGCCCTCGGGCGTGTGGGCGACTCCGGCGGCGAGCAGGGCGGCCGCCAGGCGGCGGTCCTGGTTGCGGGCGGCATGGACCAGCCGGCGTGCGTTGCGGCCATGCGCCCGGCCGGATGAGTTGACCAGTAGGCCGAGGAGCCGCTTGGTCTCGGGCCAGCGCTGCACCGCGTACTCCTCGTGCAGATCGCGGGTGTACTCGGCGAGGCGCCAGACCCAGGCCTGAGCCTGGTCACGGCGGCCGATGCGCCGCTCGGCGAGGGCCTCGAGCAGGACCTTGGTCCCCGCGCGGCGATCATCGCGAGACCAGGTCCCGACCGTGTCGATCGCGTCGTCGAACGCGTCAGCGTCGCGCAGCGCGGCGATCTCCGCCAGGGCCTTGATCCGCAGCTGCTGGTTGCGGTTGCGCTGCACGCAGGTGAGCAGGAAGCGGCGGCGGAGCTCCTTGGTCGTGTCGTGCTGGAGCATCGCCTTCGCGCGCCGCCAGCCGGAGGGATTGACCCGGGCGCCGGCGAGCGCAGCCCAGACGTGCTGCTCGGAGTGGTTCAGGTTCTCGACGGCGATCCGCCAGAGCTCGCGCTCGAGCACCCGCAGCCGCCGGTTGGAATCATCGGAGACCGGCACGACGCGCTTCTCGACCCGGACCCGGCGGCCGCGGCCTCGCCTCACCGGCCCGACGACGATCGCGCCGCCGCGGTAGACGTCGCGGTCGAGGAGGCTGTGCAGGGTGACGATGGTCTCGTCGTGGGTGGTCGCCGGGTGGACGAAGTCGATCACCAGGCCCGCCTCCTTGCCCGGATTGCGGCGGGTGACGCGGCCGACGCGCTGCTGGTACACGCGGCGCGAGGCGGTCGGGGCCAGGTGCATGCAGATGGTCGCCCTCGGGGAGTTCCAGCCCTCGGCGAGCAGCATCGCGTTGCACAACACATCGACTTCGCCTCGTTCAAATCCAGCCAGGATCTCGGCCAACTCGCGCTTCGGCGTCTCACCGGAGACGGCGCGGGCGTTGATGCCGGCGACCTGGAAGGCCTTGGCGACGTTGTTCGCGTGCTTGACGCCGGCGGTGTAGACGACGCCGGGAACGCGGCGGAAGCGCGAGCGGTAGAGGTCCGCGATCGCGACGTTGAAGGGTGTCTGGTCGAGGAGCTTGGCCAGCTCCTCCTGGTCGAAGTCCTGGTCCACCTCGCCCTTGCGCAGCGGGACCTTGGCGATGGTGCGCACGCCGGGCCCGGGGGGAATCCGCACGCAGCGCAGCGGGGCGATCACGCCGCGCCGCGCCGCCTGGGCGAGGTCGAAGCGGGAGGTCTGAGTCGGGAAGAGATCGGCGACGTGGCGGGCGATCAGCGCGCCGGTGGCGGTCATGCCGATGAAGACCGGGCCGATCCAGGCGCGGATGCAGCCGCTCGTCTTCTCGCCGAGCGCCGTGTGTGCCTCGTCGCAGATGACGATCGAGTAGGCGTCGGAGATCCGGCCCGCATTGCGGACGAACCACTGGTAGGTCTCGACGGTGACCGGGCCGTATGGGTGATCGGCGCCGTCGAGCAGCGGCGGGGAGAGTCTGTCGGCGTAGCCGCGGTCGGAGATCTCGCCGATGAACTGGTCGACGAGGTTTCGGCGGTGGGTGAGGATCAGGATGCCGCCGGTGCGGGAGGCCTCGATGAAGCCGACGGCGGCGACGGTCTTGCCGGCGCCGGTCGCGTGCTCGAACCAGAAGCGCCGGCTGGCGCCCGGGTCATCGGGAGCCTCCTCGACGATGTCCTCGTCCTCGTCGCCGGTCCAGTCCTCGGCCTCCTCCTCCTCGGTTGCCTCCTCCTCGTCCTCGGCTTCCCCCTCCTCGAGGGCCTCGTCCCCACCCTCGGTGCCGGCACCGTTCTCAGAGGGCTCGGCCCTGGCAGCAGTCGCGGCCGGGGCGCCGCCATTCCCGTTGCCGGTCCAGGGGTGGCCGTTGAGGCGCTCCTGGATGTCGGCGATCATCGCCGCGAGGGTGCCGGAGAGCGCGTCGACCTGGTGGGGGTCGAGCTCGGCGCCGTCGGCGAGGTGCGGATGCTCCTCGGAGAGCAAGCGCTCGAGGCCGAGCAGGAGGGAGAAGTCGCGGCGCCACTCGATCGAGGGCGCCTCGCGGCCCTCGTCGATCTCCGCGAGCGCGGCGTCCAGCGCCCTGCGCCGCGGGGTGCCCTCGGACAGGTCCTTCGGCTTCTCGCCCTCGAGCAGGAACGGCTCGCGGGCGAACTCGCGGGCTCGCCCGATGTCGGCGCTCGTAGGCGCCTTTGCCGCTTTGGCGGCCGGCTTGGTGTCTTCAGCCATTCGAGGCTCTCTGATCGCGCCGCTCCCCGCGAATCGAAAGGATGGCGGGGAGCATGTGGCCTGATCACGGGAGACACCCGAGATACGGCTCTCCGCTCCGGGCTCTCCCTTGGTCCAGGAACTCGATGGACCAGTTGCAATTAAAGCACTCTTGACCCACGACCCGTATGCACCAATGGTGATTTCCGCCAACTGCACGAGACGAGCCGCCCGCGCAGCGCTCGCTGTGGCGGCCCTGGCGACGGTCGTGCTCGTCGCCGGCTGCGGGGGATCGGGCGCCGGCAATCCGGACAGCCGCATCTCGGCCCAGCAGGCGACCCAGCCGATCTCGTCAGCCCCCCCTCAGCTCGCCTCCATCCGCGCCCAGGGAAACCAGCTGCTGAGCGGCGGCTCGGATGCCTTCGACCAGCGGCTCCAGGGCCTCCATGGCATCCCGGTCGTGGTCAACAAGTGGGCCTCATGGTGCGGTCCCTGCCGCTTCGAGTTCCCCTGGTTCCAGTCCCTGGCCGAGAAGCGGGGTGGGCAGATCGCCTTCCTCGGGGTCAACTCCAACGACTCGGACGGCACCGCGAAGCAGTTCCTCAGCGAGCTGCCCCTGCCGTATCCCTCTTACAGCGACCCGGATTTGCAGATCGCCCAGGACCTCGGGGGGCCGCCGCAGGCGTTCCCGACGACGACCTACTACGACCGCAGCGGCAAGCAGGTCTTCAGCCATCCGGGCGTCTATGCGAACGAGCAAGAGCTGATCGCCGATGTCAACCGGTACGCGGGATAATGACTCCATGACCGCGCTCGCCATCGCACTGCTGGTGGCGGCGGTGTTCCTCTTCATCGCCGAGGCGCACGCGCCGACGACGGTCCTGGGGCTGCTCGGGGTGGGCTGCCTGGTAGGCGCGGGATTCGCCTGGCGCGACGCCGGCCACGACCTGCCGGTCGCCGCGATCGTGCTCGCCGGGATCATTCTCGCGGGCTTCATCGTCTTCGCCAGCCGGAAGGCGATCGCCGCCCAGCGAGATCAGCCGGTGCGAACGGGCTGGGAGCAGCTGATCGGCGAGGTCGGCGAGGTGCGCGAGCCGCTGAACCCGGAGGGACAGATCTACGTCGATGGCGCTCTCTGGCGCGCCCGGGTTGCGGACGGCGGAAGCACGATCGACCCAGGCACTAGAGTGCGCATCAAGTCGGTGGACGGCCTGACGCTGGAGGTCGAGCCCGCTCCCGACCGTGACCCGGCAAGCGCCGAGAAAGAGGCCTAACAGACATGGCAATAGCGATCGGAATTGTCGTTGTCGTCGTGCTCTTCGTTCTGTTCTTCCTCGGCTCCGCCGTTCGGGTGCTGCGGGAGTACGAACGTGGCGTGATCTTCCGGCTCGGCAGGCTGATCGCCCAGAAAGGCCCCGGCTTGATCCTGCTCATTCCGGTGATCGACCGGATGGTCCGCGTCGACCTGCGGACGGTGACGCTCAACATCCCTCCGCAGGAGGTGATCACCCGCGACAACGTCCCGGCCCGGGTGAACGCCGTCGCCTACTTCCGGGTGATCGATCCCAACAAGGCAATCGTCGAGGTCGAGAACTTCCTGCTCGCCACCTCGCAGATCTCACAGACCACCCTGCGCTCGGTGCTCGGAAAGGCCGACCTCGACCAGCTGCTCGCCGAGCGCGAGCGCCTCAACGAGGACCTGCAGAAGATCATCGACGAGCAGACCGAGCCCTGGGGAGTGAAGGTCAGCACCGTCGAGATCAAGGACGTCGAGATCCCCGAGCAGATGCAGCGGGCGATGGCCCGCCAGGCGGAGGCCGAGCGAGAGCGGCGCGCCAAGATCATCAACTCCGAGGGCGAATACCAGGCGGCGGAGAAGCTCGCGCAGGCCGCGGACATCATCTCCAAGAACCCGGCCACCCTCCAGCTGCGCTATCTGCAGACCCTGCTCGAGATGGGCGTCAACCAGAACACGACGATCGTCTTCCCGCTTCCGATCGACCTGATTGAGGCGTTCACGGCGATGGCAAAAGCCAACAGCAAGTGACCGCGACTCCGCCCACGCGGGCTGCCGTCTGACCGTCACCGTTCGCCCCGCACGCGACTCGGCAGAGATCGAGGCTGCGATGGAGCTTCGCGTCGAGGTCTTCGTGGATGAACAGGGTGTCGACCCCGGAGAAGAGCTCGACGATCTCGACGCCGAGTCCAGCCAGATCGTCGCCCTCGACGAATCCGGTGTGATCGCGACCTGTCGCTTGCGATATCCGGAGGAGGCGGTCTGCAAGCTGGAGCGGATGGTCGTCAAGCGGCGGTACCGCAAGCAGGGCGTCGGGGCGAGCTTGCTCGCGCGAGCTGAGGCCGAGGCGCGGGAGCACGGAGCCTCGACGATGGTGCTCAACGCCCAGCGGCGGGCCGAGGCCTTTTACGCCGCCAACGGATACGTCGCGGAGGGCGAGCCCTTCCTGGACGCCGGGATCGAGCACGTCCGGATGACGAAGGCCCTCTAGTTGGCGGACGCCAAGCCGACAGCCGGAGATCAGGCTCGACCAGCTCACCGGCCTGCGCACGATCCTCTCGCCCGCGCGGGCCGACCGGCCCTTCGACTTCAGCGGTGCCGCCGAGCCGAACGAGGGGGCTGCCGAGAACTGCCCCTTCGACGAGGGCCGCGAGGATCGCACCCCGCCCGAGGTCTGGGCCGATCGCCCCGGCGGGGGCGGGCCGGACACGCCGGGCTGGCGGACCCGTGCGGTTCCCAACCTCTACCCGGCGCTGGCACAGGGCGAGGGGGACGAGTCCGCGGGCGATTCCCAGGCCGATGAGGGGCTGAGTGCCGCCGGGGACCCCCTGCGCGCCTCCTCGCGGGGGCGTGAGCCCGACCTCTTCAAGGCGTCGACGGCGACCGGATTCCACGAGGTGATCGTCCACACGCCCCGGCACAGGACCTCGCTGAGCCAGCTCGACGACGGCGAGCTGGAGGCGGCGATGGCGGCCTGGCGCGAGCGCATGAGGGCACATTCGGAGAGCGCCGCCTATGTGCAGCTGATCGTCAACGAGGGAAGGGAGGCCGGCGCGTCGCTCGAGCACAGCCACTCCCAGCTCTACGCGCTGGGCTTCGTCCCGGCCCAGGTCGCGAGGGAGCGCGAGCGCTTCGCCTCCTACAACCAGCACACGATGGGCGGCGACCTGCTCGCCGAGATCGCCTCCGAGGAGGTCCGCCGCCGCGAGCGGCTGGTCGCTATCGACGACGAGGCACTGCTGATCTGCCCCTGGGCCTCGCGATCGCCGTTCGAGCTGCGGATCATCCCCCGCAACCCGGCGCCGAGCTTCGAGCGGGACGGCGAGGTGGGGCTGGGAATGCTCCGAACCGCCCTGCGTGCGCTCGAGGCGCGCTTCGACCGCGTCCCCCAGTTCAACGCCTGGACGATCACCGCGCCCCGGGGAGCCGACCCGTTCCACTGGCACCTCGACATCGCCCCCCGGATCGGGATCCGCGCCGGCTTCGAGATGTCCACGGGAGTCGAGCTCAACATCTTCCCGCCCGAGCGTGCCGCCGCCGAGCTGCGCGAGGCGCTCGGGTAGGGTCCCCGCCCATGCCGCCGGTCCGCCGTCCGATTCCTCGCTTCATCGCCAACGCCAGCGTCGAGGGGCTCCCCTACGGTCGCTGGGGCGCACGTCTGCGAGACGAGTTCGCCAAGGCCTGCGAGCCCCACGTCTCGGAGGCGGGCGGCCCTCCGGGCGAGGTGACCTGGTTCCCCGAGCGCGCCTGGGGCGGTCGCGTCTACGTGCCCGCGGTCGCCACCGTCGAGGGCGCCCAGACGCCCAGCGAGTACTTCGGCCTCGTCTCGTTCGTACGCCCCGACGGCGAGGAGTCCGGCGAGGCCAGCGCCTTTGAGGCGACCGCCGACTTCACCGACGTGACGGCCGACCAGAACCCCGAGTGGATGATCGACCTGAACGAAGAGGTGATCGGCTCCTGGCGCGGGGAGAGCGACCGGCGCGGCGACATCACGATCGTCTGGGGGACGCCGCTCGTGCGCGGGGCGAAGGCCGCCACCGCCGAGCTCGAAGCCGAGGTCGTCGACCAGACTCCGGTCACGGACGAGCGCTTCACGCTGGTCGCGGTCGACGCGGTCAAGGGCTTCCCGGACGAGCTCTACCTCGAGGTCAAGTTGTGGAGCGAGCAGGGCCAGCAACTCGCGGTGGAGAGCCTCTACGACGAGCCGGAGGAGGACGAGCCCGGCGAGCCGCAGGCGCCCGCTACATAGCCATCATCGCCTCGGATTCGGGCTCCGCGGCGGGGCGCTTACGCCGTCCTCCCGCGCTTCAGCAGGCCCAGCCCGATGACGGGGAAGAGCAGGACCGAGAGCAGTCCGGCGCCGATCAGGGCGGCGCCCTCGGCGGCCGTGACCAGATCGAGGTCTTCGCCGATCGCGACCGCGGCGACGATGAACGGCAGCGAGGTCGCCTGCATCAGGCCGGCGATCGCCAGGTGGCGGCCGTCCAGGAGGCGGCGGTAGAGCAGCGCCGGGAGCCCCCGTGCCGCCAGCAGGGCGGCCAGGAAGATCGGCACCATGATCACGTTGGAGGCGCTGGAGAGCAGGGCGTCGAGGTCGTACTTGACGCCGCTGGCGACGAAGAACACCGGGATGAAGATCCCGAAGCCGACGGCCTCGAGCTTGCGGCGGAACTCCGGGTGGGTCACCTGCTCGTCCTTGTCGAGCAGGGAGAGGATCGCTCCTGCCATGAAGGCCCCGAGGATGGATTCCAGCCCGAGCGAGTCTGCGATCGCGGCGAAGCCCACCAGCAGAACCATTGCGCCGCGGACTCGAATCTGGGCGGTCGTGTCCTGGAGGCGGACCAGATCCTGCCTGAGCAGGCTGGAGCGCTCCGCGGTCTTCACGGCCAGCAAGACGACCGCCGCCAGCAGCACGAGGCTGCCGATCAGGAGCAGCGTGGCGCCAACCCCTCCCTCCCCCGAGAAGAAGATCGAGAGCAGGATCACGGCGCCGAAGTCGGCGATCGTCCCCGCCGCGACGATCAGCTGGCCGAAGGTGGAGGAGATCTCGCCGGCGTCCTTCAGGACCGGGATCAGGACTCCGAGCGAGGTAGCGCAGAGGATGATCGCGATCAGGAGCGGGGTCTCGATCAGCCCCGTCGCCTCGAGCAAGGGGGCGACCAGGATGGCGATCGCAAACGAGACGATGAACGCGGTCACCGTCACGCGCAGCACCTGCCCGCGCAGCTTGTCGAACTCGATCTCAAGGCCGGCGAGGAAGAGCAGGAAGGCCAGCCCGAGCAGGGAGATCACGGAGATCGCCTCGTCGATGTGGACGATCCCCAGCACCGACGGCCCGATCACGATCCGGCGAGGATCTCGAGCACGACCGAGGGCAGCTTGACGCTCGGGAAGAAGCCGAGCAGCAGCGGCGCGGCGAAGGCGACCGCGACGACGATCAGCAGGTTGTCGAACGCCGGCATGGGCAGCTGAGTCCGCCGCGGGCGAGCGGCGTTACGCGGCGATCGTCCCAGCCGAGCTGCACAGAGCCCGGAGGTAGGCTAGGCCCGAGCCATCTCAAATCTCCTCAGGAGGACACCAATGGGATCCGATGAGCTGAAGAGCGCTCTGCAGAACGTGAACGAGGTCGAGCTCACCGTCACCGGCCGGAAGTCGGGCCGCGAGAGCTCCCGCCCCCTCTGGTTCGTCGAGGAGGGCGAGAAGCTCCTCCTGCTCCCGATCAGCGGCTCCGACAGCAACTGGTACAGGAACATCCGCAAGACCCCGACGGTCGGCCTGGCGGCGGACAGCGCGGAGTTCCACGGAGACGCCAAACCGACCGAGGACCCGTCGGCCGTCGACCACGTCGTCGAGGCCTTCAGCGCCAAGTACGGCGCCGACCGGGTGAAGGAGTACTACCCGAAGGTGGACGCGGCCGTGGAGGTCCCACTGGCCTGACCCATGCACCTCCGCTCCCGGCGGAGTCGGGCTATCTTGGGCCCTCGGCCCCGATAGCTCAGCTGGATAGAGCGACTCCCTCCTAAGGAGTAGGCCCCAGGTTCGAATCCTGGTCGGGGCGTTCGTAATTAGCAGCGGATTCTCTGATTGGTGCGTTTTCTCTCTCCCGCTCGAGGGTACGAGAGGGGTACAGACCTTCGCTCGGTGGCTGCTTGAGAGGGAGTTCCGCTGTTCGTCGGAAGCAGGCGCGACTCTGCGGCCCGGCGGCTTTCGTAGCAGTGCTCCCGGCACGCGAAAGCAGGCCGCCCAAACGGCGACTTTGACTCTAGGTCCTCCCTCGCCGTTGGCGCGACCGGGGCATTTTCCAGCTAGCGCCGGAAATCCCGGGGAAGTCAGCACCTTTGAGCGGTCTGACCGGTCATGAGCGTAGTCGAGCGACCTAGAACGAGCCGGGACCTCGGTCAGTGTGTCTACGGCTCAAGGATGTTGACGAGCTTCCCGATGAGTGCGTTGCGCCTTGCTGATGTAACTGGCCCGATCACCGGCCTGCCCAATGCGGCGAGCCGCGCAGTTGGGACGTTCTGGACCAAATCCCCAAGAGCCTTGACCAAAGCAGCCCTTCGAGCTTCAGGATCCTCAATGAATCCGCGTTCCGCCGAGGGGGGTTGGCCGGCGCCTCGTTGAGGCCCTGTCGGCACAAGCACAATCTGGGATCCCCTGGGCGCGGGGTCTGCGCTGGCGACGACCGTCGCTGCAAGATTGCCCCCCGCACTCAACAAGCCAAGGACGCTTGTAAGCAAAGCGATGCGAGCGGTCGCTGAGCGGTGCGGCGTGGGCTCCTCCTGCTTCGCGATCCTTGCCGGAGTAGGCCCCCCTTCCTTCGCGGACGAGAAGGCCGCAGAAGGTGGCAGTCTGGCAATGGTGTTAAGCAAGATGAGGGCCCAGAGGCGGTCGTCGCTCAGCCGAGTAGCTTGCGCACCTTCGCTGGGTCGTGTGTCTTCAACGGCGGCATGGATGCTCCGAAGCAGGAGCTTCCGCTTGTCGGCCGGCACTTCCGCTTTTTCCCCTCGGCGATCTGGCTTCTCGGGGGCAGCGTCGGGATCATCTGGTGATTCTGGCGGGTCTCCTGCGGAGAGGATCTCATCGGTGACTTTCTCGATCAGCTCAGATACCAAGTCGTCATCGAGTGCGTTCGTCTCAAGTTTCGGCGCGGTCCGCGGCTGGCGCGGTTTAATGGGAAAGCCGACGATCCCGACCAGCTGCGGGCTCTCATCGGCTGGCGGTTGCGGCTGCCCGGCTTGAGGCTCGGGCTCAACGCGCTCCCAGACGCCCTCTCCCCAGCGAAGCACGACTGCCTCGGCCTCGGGTGAGACATCGCTTTTGTACCCGAAGCCCTCTTCTGTCTCCGATTCACCGGATGTGGACACCCCTTCGATGTATGAGGACACCACTCCGCGGGCGTAGGGATTCTCCGCCAGCGCGCCGAGTTGCTCGGGGGACAACGGCCGGAACGTCGTTGGTTGAAGGAGAATGGTCTGGGCGTACGGCTCGATCGACATCGACTGCTGCGTGAGGTCACTCTTAGACCTCGTGCCCTGCCGCCTAGTGCTGCCCCTTTTGCGGGTCTTGCCCTTCCTTGGCATGAGCACATTTTAAGTTCCTAGTGCCTAACGTCAATGGGTGCATGACGCCATACGCGGGCCCTGAGTTTGGATGACCTGCGAACGTGTGACCGGGACGGTAGGCGCGCTCCTCCTTAGCGCGAAACGGAGCACTGAGCACCGTCAGTGCCCCTCGTCGCGCAACGCAGCAGCGCTCAGTCCACCCATCCCGAGCGATAGCTAGGGCGCTTTGTGTGCAGGTTCGAATAGCGTTGGCCCGGCCGCGTGGGTACGTCATTCGAAGGAGGAGCAATGCACGCAGTCATCGGACAGGTGAAGCTGAAACAGGGCCGCGAGGACGAGGCGCTCTCGATGATCGGGGAGAGGGGCGTGGCGATGCTGCGGGGAATGACGGGATCCGTCGGGGGCTATTGGGCGCGAACGCTCGACGGCGATGAGGTGATCCAGCATTCGTTCTGGCTGTTCGATTCCGAGGACAACGCACGCAGCGCCGAGGAGACCTTCTTGACGCTCAAGGAGATGCCGGAGGCGCCGGCGACCCTCGTGAGCGTCGACGTCTGCGAAGTGGTCGGCGAGGCGCCAGTCGGCTGAGGATCGGGGCTCGGATGGAATGCGGTCCGATCGGCGGCGCGGTTCCTGCTCGCGCAGCGCGGAACCCAGCATTCCCACACCCGTCTTAGTCTCCCGACGAAGGCTTTGGTCGTGTGAGAATCAGGGCGGTCAGAACGAGCGCCGCGAGCGCGAGCGACACGCGTCCTACCACTGTCGCGACCGCGTGCCGGCACCCCCGGCCAGAGCACCGGCCGCGATGAAGCCGGCCGACCAGATCGCGCAGCCGGCGAGCGTCAAGGCGACGAAGCGAGCCAGCGGCACCCCGACGTGGCCGGCGGGCAGCGAGACGAAGCTTCGAGCGAGCGGCAGCAGGCGCGCGATGAACACGGCGCGCTCGCCGTTGCGCTCGAAGAGACGCACGCAGCCGCGCAACGCCGCGCAGCTCCCGTACGGGAGGTTCGCGAGTGCTCCCCGGCGACCGACCCAGTAGGCAAGCAAGGAGCCGACCAGGTTCCCTGCGGTCGCCGCGCCGACGGCAAGCGGAAAGCCGAACCAGCCCTGGTGGACGGCGAAGCCTGCCGATAGCAAGGTGAGCTCGCTCGGCACCGGAATGCAGGCGCTCTCGGGCACCATCAGCAGGAAGACGCCCAGGGCCCCGAGCTCTGCCACCGCAGCAGTCACGAGGCTGCCAGAATCTTCCGCACGATAAGCCTCCTTAGTAGTTAAAGAACCTTATCTATGCCCAGGCCTCGACGTCCCCAAACTGAAGCTGCAGAAGCCCTCGCAACGGTGGCTCCTCTGGCGACGCGCTGGATCGAGCGGGTGCTCGGTCGCCAGAATCCGCCGCTGACGGTCACTCAGTACCTGGCGTTGCGCGCAATCGAGCGAGAGGGCGTCGGTGGGGCGGAGCTCGCTCGCCGCGCCGGGGTGTCGGGCCCGGCGGTCTCTCAGCTTCTGGCCGGGCTCGCGGACGCCGGGTTGATCGAGCGCCACCCTGCATCAAGCGATCGCCGCCGCCAGGCGCTCGAGCTCTCTCCCGCTGGCAGGCGGGCGTTCAGATCTGGCGAGGCAACGCTCGCGAAGCAGCTCGGCTCGCTGCTGTCCGAGCTTCCACGCCCTGAGGCCGACGCGCTACTCCGTGTGCTTCCACGGGTAGAGGCTGCTCTCTCGGGCGCTCCTCCGCCGCGGCGTCCGCCGGCTCCTCGGCCGCCTCCTCCCAAGGGGCGAGCGCGGCACGGGCGACCGTGAAGTTTGCTTTCGCTTCCGCGTGCCAGGGGCATCGCGGCGGCACTGCGTCCGGCCCTCGGTCGCCTCTGCTTTCGGTGAAAAGCAGAAGAGCAAGCCAGAGCCGGGTTAGTCAGGTTGAGACGGCTTGAGCCCTGGACCGGGCTGTGGTGGCCTGCCTAGCCTCCCGAATGGCGTCTTCGGCCGGCAGCTGCGGACGATCCTCGAGTTCCTCGATCACGTGACCATAGGTGCGCATGGTGAGCTCGGCGCCGTGGCCAAGCTGGCGCGCGACGTAGATCACGCTACGACCCTCGTGGAGAAGGAGCGAGGCGAACGAATGCCGCAGGTCGTACGGACGGGCACCCTCGATCCCAGCCTCTTTAAGGGCCGGTGCGAACACGCGTCGACGCCACTTCTCGAATGCGTTGGCGGTCCAGGGACCGCCATCGGCGGCG
>CAVXQP010000026.1:0-68166 GCA_963763955.1 uncultured Solirubrobacterales bacterium
GCGATCGCCTTCACCGAGATGATCCTGCGGCTCGGGCGGACGCCGCGAGACCAGCTCCAGGCCTACACCCTCTAGCCCGCGAGCTCCGCGATGTACTTGACGCCGTCGAGGTCGCGGTGCGTCAGGTACTGGAGCATCACCCGCTCGACGCCGAGCCTCTCGAGCTCTGTGAGCTGCTTGCGGACCTCCGCCACGGTGCCGATCAGCGTGTTCGGAGGGCGTTCCTTCAGGTAGGCCTCCGGGTCCGGGGCCTCCTCGCCGCGCGCCTCCGCGACAGCGTGGGCCCGCTCGAGCAGGTCGACCTCGTCCGACCCGATGATGCACCCGGACATCAGGGAGATCGTCGGTTGATCGCGGCCCGCCGCATCCCAGGCCGCCCTGACCTTCGGGATCGCCTCGGCGGCCTCCTCGGCGCTCATCATCACGAGGTTGTACTCATCGGCCCAGCGCGCCGCGAGGCGGAGGCTCCGCGGTCTCGCGCGCCCGCCGATGAGGAGGTTGGGCGGCGAGATCGGTTTCGGCAGCGCGTTCCCCTCCATTCGATAGTGCTCGCCCTCGAACTCGAGCGACCCCTCATCCCACTGCCGGCGGACTATCTCGACCTGCTCCTCGAGCATCTCGAACCGCTCCCCGGTCGGCGGGAAGGGGAAGCCGTAGGCGTTGTGCTCGGTCTCCAGCCAGCCGGCGCCCATCCCCAGCTCGACCCTGCCGCCGCCAGCGATGTGATCGGCGGTGACGACGTTCTTCGCCAGCACCGAGGGGTGCCGGAAGGTGACCGGCGAGACCAGGGTCCCGAGACGCAGCGTAGACGTGATCGCCGCCAGCCCGGCGATCGTCGCCCAGGCGTCCAGCGACCCACGGTCGGTCTGGCCGACCACCGAGAGGTAGTGGTCCGAGCGGAAGAGCGCCTCGATTGGGCTCTCCTCGCAGGCCTTGGCCAGTGCCACCCACTCCTCCCAGGTGACGGACTCCTGACCCTCGATCATCAGGCAGATGCGCATCACTCCTCCAGGATCTTCGCGTCGGAGATGACCTGGACCTTGCCACCTCGGCGGAAGTGGACGTCGACCGTCTCGTTCTTGCCGTAGCTGCCGAAGAGGCCGAGGGTCATCGCAAGCCAGCGGCTGGTGCTCACCTTCTCCTTGACGAGCGGCCTGGAGAAGACGATCTCCCGGCCGTGGATCGAATAGTCGCTGCCCTCCTTCTGCTCGGTCCCATTGATGAAGACCTGGATCGGCCGCTCGGCTCCGCCCGGCAGCCGAATCCTCCGCCCGACCTCAACGCTCTCGGTCATCGGCGAGGAGATTAGTCCGCCGCCTCAGCCGGCAAGCGCCGCCTGCAGCCGCTCGAACGCCTCGTCGAGCGAGTCGGCCTCGATCGCCTCCCTGTTGATCTCGCCGGTATACGCGATCGCGTGGCCGTCGCTCATCAAGTCGATACCTCCCTCCTTGGATCGGAGGGGCGCGGGGCCGGAGATCTGGATGCGGGCATGAACCTCCTCCTCGGAGGGGTTGAACTCGTCCACCATGTTCACCGGAGGCAACCGGTCCTCGTCCCGGATCTCGTCGAGCCGCAGACGAGCATCGGCGATCGCCTCCTCGAGCGACTCGAACTTCTCGCTCCCGACATCACCTGCATGCTGCGCGGTCACCTTCCAAGCCATCCGGCGAGCAGCCTAGTCGCAGCGTCAATCCCCCAGGCTGGCGCGCAGGTGCTCGAACGCCTGATCGAGGTTGCCCGCCTCGATCGTCTCCTTGCGCATCGCGCCGGTATAGGCGATCGCGTTCCCATCGCCCATCACGTCGATGCCGCCCTCCCGGCTCTTGATCAAACCGGGCCCGGAGATCTCGATGCGAGCCTGAACCCGCTGCCCGGGCGTGAAGTCGCGAATGCTCCGAATGGGCGGCAGCCGGTCCTCACGCTGCACCTCCTCAACGCGCCTCCGAGCCTCGTCGATCGCCTCATCGAGTGTCGCGAACTTCTCGCGCCCCACATCGCTCCCATGTCTGACGGTGACCTTCCAGCTCACCCCGCGTGAGGCTATCCGCCTATCGGGCGGGTGGCGCCGAATTTCCGTCGCTGGCGCGACTGTTTTCCGCGTCTGCGACGAAATTCGGCGACAGGACCCGCCCGCCGGCGCCTACGCGCCTCGGCGGGGCTTCTTGGGTCTCTTCGCCGGCGGCCCGGTGATCTTCTCGGGACCGTCGCGCTCGTCAGCGGGGGTGTAGTCGACGTCGCGTCGGCCGGTGTAGATCTGGCGCGGCCGTGCGATCTTCAGTTCCGGATCCTCGTTCTGCTCCATCCACTGGGCGACCCAGCCGGAGGTGCGGGGGATGGCGAAGATCACCGTGAACATGTCGGTCGGGATCCCCATCGCCTCGTAGATCAGGCCGGAGTAGTAGTCGACGTTCGGGTAGAGCTTGCGCGAGGTGAAGTACTCGTCGTCGAGTGCCCGCTTCTCGAGCTCCGTGGCGATGTCGAGCAGCGGGTTCTCGCCGGTCGCCTCGAGCACCTCGTCGACGTGCTTCTTGATGATCCGCGCCCGAGGGTCGTAGTTCTTGTAGACCCGGTGACCGAAGCCCATCAGCTTCTCCTCGCGGTTCTTCACGCCCTCGAGGAAGTCGGGGATGTTCTCGACGGTCTCGATCCGGCGCAGCATCCGCAGCACCGCCTCGTTGGCGCCGCCGTGCAGCGGGCCGTAGAGGGCGGCCACGCCGGCGGCGACCGCCGAGTATGGGTCGACGCCCGAGGACCCCACCGAGCGGACCGCATTGGTCGAGCAGTTCTGCTCGTGGTCGGCGTGGAGGATGAAGAGGACGTCCAGAGCCTTGGCAAGACGGGGGTCGGGCTCATAGCTGTTCTCCATCTTGAAGAGCATCGAGAGGACGTTCTCGGAGTACTCGAGCTCGTTGTCCGGATAGACGTAGGGGAAGCCCATGCTGTGGCGGTACGCCCAGGCGGCGAGCGTGGGGATCTTGGCGATCAGCCTGATCGCCGCCATGTAGCGCTCCTCCGGGTCGTCGATGTGCTTGGCCTCCGGGTAGAAGGTCGAGAGCGCTCCGACGTTGGCGAGCAGCATCCCCATCGGATGAGCGTCGTGGCGGAAGGCCTCGTTGAGCTTCTTGATGTCCTCGTGGGCGAAGGTGTGATGGGTGACGTCGTACCTCCAGCGCTCGAGCTGGGGTGGGGTGGGGAGCTCGCCGAAGATCAGGAGGTAGGCGACCTCGAGGTAGGTGGAGTGCTCGCAGAGCTGCTCGATCGGGATGCCGCGGTGCTGCAGCACGCCCGCCTCGCCGTCGATGAAGGTGATCGCAGATCGACAGGAGGCCGTGTTGGTGAAGGCCGGGTCGTAGCCCATCAGGCCGAAGTCGTCGTCCGAGACCTTGATCTGCCGCAGGTCCATCGTCTTGATGGTCCCGTCGCTGATCTCGACCTCGTAGCCCTTGCCGGTGCGGTTGTCGGTGATGCTGAGGGTGTCGCCGCCGGAGCCATCCTGCGCTCCGTCAACCTGCGGCTTTGTCTCCTGTTCCGTCGCCATCGAACCTCCTCGCTCGGGGTGCCGCTCTGCCCACATATCTTCTCACGGTGGAGTTTCCGGCAAACCGCCCGAGCAAGGACGAGACACTGGGTTTGTTCGCCGGCCTGCCACGCCGCTACGACCTCGCCGGCGCCGTGCTCAGCTTCGGCCAGGACCCGCGCTGGCGCCGGGCGATGGTTGGCGAGGTGCGCGCCCGGCGCGATCAGCGCGTCCTGGACGTCGCCACCGGAACCGGCATGGTCGCCGGCGCGCTGGTCCGCCGCTACGACTGTCGCGTCGTCGGTCTCGACCAGAGCCCCGAGATGCTTGCCGGTGCCCAGGCGAAGCTCGACGCCGACGCCGGGCTCGCCTCGCGAATCGAGCTGGTCAGGGGCGAGGCGGAGTCGCTGGCCTTCGCGGATGGCGAATTCGACCACCTCACCTTCACCTATCTGCTCAGATACGTCGAGGACCCCGGGGCCACGTTGCGCGAGCTGGCGCGTGTGGTCAAGCCGGGTGGACGCATCGCCTCGCTCGAGTTCATGCTCCCTCCCAACGTCATCGCGCGCGATCTCTGGTGGATCTACACCCGCACCGCGATGCCCGCCCTGGGTCGGGTGATCTCCCGCGACTGGTACGTGGTCGGCCGCTTCCTCGGACCGAGCATCACCGATCTCTACCGCAGGCTGCCGCTCGACCGCCAGCTGGAGCTCTGGCGGGCGGCGGGCATCGAGGACGTGCAAGCGCGCGTCATGAGCCTCGGCGGCGGCGTGGTGATCTGGGGGACGCGTGGCTGACGCGGAACGCCTCGAGCGGCCCGCCTTCTACGCGCTGCGCCGTGGAGGCTGGCGCGACCTGGTCACGATCCTCCATCCGCCGTACACGGCCTGGAACCTGGCGAACGTCGGCTTCGGCGCCGCCGCCGCCACGCAGATCCACACCGACCGCTTCGTGGCGACGCTGGCGGCCTTCTTCCTGGCCGTCGGGATCAGCGCACATGCCCTCGACGAGCTCAACGGCCGCCCCCTGAAGACCGAGCTCTCGGATCGCGCGCTGATCGGGCTGGCGGTCGTCTCGCTCGCGGGAGCGATCGGGATCGGCATCGCGGGGTGCATCATCGTCTCGGCGACCCTTGCCCCATTCGTGCTGGTGGGCGGCTTCTTCGTGGTCGCCTACAACCTGGAGCTCTTCGGCGGGCGTTTCCACACCGACTTCTGGCTCGCCTTCGCCTGGGCGGCGTTCCCTGCGGTGACCTCGTGGTGGATCAACACGCTCTCGTTCGCCTCGGTGAAGACGGACATCGCCGGCCTGCTGGTGGCGGCGGGATGCTTCGGCCTGGTCAGCGTGCAGCGGCGCCTCTCAACGCCTGTCCGCAGGCTGAGGCGGAAGACCGTCTCGGTCACCGGCGAGCAGCGGCTCGAGGACGGCACGGTGATCCCCCTGACCGTCGCCGAGCTCGCTGGGCCCCTCGATTCGTCGCTGCGCGGGCTCTCCTGGGCCGTCGTGGTGCTGGCGGCCGGGCTGGTCGTGATCCGCTACTGAGCTCGGCCCGGTCAGGTCCGTCCACGTGGTCCTCGGCGGAGAGGGGAGGGGTGAGCTCGGGCATCAGGCGCAAGCCCGATCGTAGACTCGGCGCGTGAACGACATCGAGGTCCTGATTGCGCTCGTCGCCGTGGCCATCCTCCTCGTTCGGGTCGCCGATGCGATCTCGGTTCCCTATCCGATCGTGCTGGTGCTCGGCGGCCTGGCGATCGGCTTCGTCCCGGGTGGTCCGACGCTCGAGCTGCAGCCGGATGTCGTCTTCCTGGTCTTCCTGCCGCCCCTGCTCCAATCCGCCGGCTATTGGGCCTCCCCCAAGGAGCTGCGGGCCGAGTTGGTTCCGCTCACCTGGCTCGTCTTCGGACTCACGCTGGCGACGATGGTGGCCGTCGCCGCCATCGCCCAGGCGGTCATCCCCAGCATCAGCTGGGCGGAGGGGCTCGTCCTGGGGGCCATCGTCTCGCCCACCGACCCCGTCGCCGCGATCGCCACCTTCGAGCGCGTCGGCATCTCCGATCGGCTCGCGACATTGGTAGAGGGGGAGAGCATGGTCAATGACGCAGTCGCCTTGGTCGCCTACAAGGTCGCGCTCGCCGCCGTCGTGAGCGGCATGCTGACCGCCGACGAGGCTGTCGACGACCTGATTCTCGGGGTCGTCGGCGGCATCGCGATCGGCCTCGCCGTCTCCTGGCTGGTGACCGTCGCGCTGCGCAGGCTAAACGACGCGCCTCTGGCGATCCTGCTCACCGTGTTCAGCGCCTACGCGTCCTTCGCGCTCGCCGACGGCATCGGCGCCTCGGGCGTGCTGGCCGCCGTCACCAGCGGGATGTACGCGGGTTGGCGGTCGCATCTCGTCATGGATGCCGATCTCCGCCTCAACTCGCAGTCCTTCTGGCGGGTGCTCGTCTTCGCCCTCAACGCCATCCTCTTCGTGCTGGTCGGCGAGCAGTTCCCGCAGATCCTCCGCAGGGTCGGCGAGACGTTCTCGCCAGGTGAGATCGTCGGCTACGGCCTGATGGTCTCGGCCGTCGTCGTCGCTGTTCGTCTCATCTGGCAGTTCCTCCCTGGCTCGCTGGGGCGGTTGCTGCCGGCACTGGGGGACACGGGCGGAGGGGAGAACTGGCGCGAGCGCCTGCTGATCGGGTGGAGCGGGATGCGAGGCGCCGTCTCCCTCGCTGCCGCGCTGGCGCTGCCGTTCTCCCTCGACTCAGGCGCGCCCTTCGGCTCACGTGACCTGATCGTCTACCTGACGGTGGCGGTGATCTTCGTGACGCTGGTCGGCCAGGGGCTGACGCTGCCATGGCTGGTCAGGCGCCTTGGCTTGAGCGCCTCGGGGCCCTGGGCTCCGGACGAGGCGGTCGCCCGTCTCGCCGCGGCACAGGCTGCGCTCGACCGGCTCGATCAGCTGGAGTCAGACGGCACCCCGGTGCCCGAGAACGCCCTTGCACGCCTGCGCGAGCTCTACCAGGCCCGGTTCGCCCGCAGCGTCGCGGCGCTCTCGGGCGAGGCGCCGGAGGTGCATATCGAGGACCCGCTGTCCGGTTACCGCAGGCTGCGCGAGGACCTGATCGGCACCGAGCGGGACACCCTGCTGGCCATGCGGGACGACGGCCGGATCAACCTGGAGCTTTTCCGCCGGATCCAGCGCGACCTCGACCTGGACGAGGCGCGGCTCGGGACCTGATGCGAGGGTGCTCCGCAGGCGGAGCCGAGGAGCAACCCGATTAGGACGGGGCCTCCACTTCGAACGTCGTGATCCGGCGGAACTCGCGAAGACGCTCGTCGATCTGCTCGCGGGTCAGAGACTGCATCCGGTCGGTGCCGAAGTCCTCGACGTTGAACGAAGCGAGCACCGAGCCATAGGCCATCGCCTGGCGCAGGACCTCGTGGTCGAGGACTGAGTCCCCGGCGGCGCGGCGGCTGTCGAGGTATCCGAGGAACCCGCCGGCGAAGCAGTCGCCCGCCCCGGTGGGGTCCCTGACGTCCTCCAGGAGGTAGCCCGGGATCGCGAAGTAGTCGTCGCTCGAGAAGAGCGCCGCGCCGTACTCGCCGCGCTTGGCGACCACCACGTTGGGGCCCATCTCCATCGCCGCCCGTGCGGCCCGGGCCAGGTTCGGCTCGCCGGTGAGCTCGCGGATCTCCGCGTCGTTCAGCAGCAGGAAGTCGACCGTGCCGATTGCCCGCACCAGCGCCTCCCGCTCGTTGTCGAGCCAGAAGTTCATCGAATCGAGGGCCGCAAACTCGGCGCCCTCGCAGCGCTCCCTCACGCCTCGCTGGAGGTCCGGCTGGATGTTCCCGAGGAAGAGGATGTCGGCCTTGCACGAGGCCTGGGAGAGCTTCGGGTTGAAGTCGGCGAACACGTTGAGCTGGGTGTCGTCGGTGTGGGCGACGTTCATGTCGTACTCGTAATGGCCCCGCCAGAAGAAGGTCTCGCCGCCCGAGACCCGCTCGATGTCGTCGGTGATGACGCCACGCCCCTCGAGCACGCCGAGCTCCTCGTCGCCGAAGTCGTCACCGACCGGGCCCACCACGCGCACGTCCGTGAAGAAGCTCGCGGCCAGGGAGAAGTGGACGGCTGAGCCGCCCAACATCCGGTCGCGCTCCCCGAACGGAGTGCGGACGGAATCGAAGGCAATCGACCCTACGGCGGTTAGCGACATATCCTTGAACCGTGAAGGCTATTCAGATCGAGCAGTTCGGAGGGCCCGAGAACCTCAAGTACGTCGACGTCCCCGACCCGGAGCCCTCCGACGGCATGGTCGTCGTCGACGTGGCGCGCTCCGGCGTCAACTTCGCGGACACCCACGCGATCCGCAACGACTACCTGGCCGAACAGGCCCTGCCTCTGATCCCGGGCGCCGAGGTCAGCGGCATGACGCCGGACGGCCGCCGGGTCGCCGCCCTGATCTCGAATGGCGGCTACGCCCAGAAGGCAGCCGTCCCCGAAGCCTGGCTGGTGCCGTTGCCCGACGAGGTCAACGACGAGCAGGCGGCGGGCCTGCTGCTGCAGGGGTTGACCGCTCACGCATTGCTGCACTACTGCGCACGGGTGGAGAAGGGCGAGACCGTCGTGGTTGAGGCGGCCGGCGGCGGCACCGGGAGCCTCGCGGTCCAGCTCGCCAAGCGCGCCGGCGCCAAGGTGATCGCGCTCGCCTCGAGCGAGGAGAAGCACGCCCTCTGCACGCGGCTCGGGGCGGATGCAACCGCGGACTCGCGGGCCGACGACCTGAAGGAGGCGATCCTCGAGGCGAACGGCGGCGAGAAGGTCGACGTCGTGCTCCACATGAGCGGCACTGGCTTCGAGGCCGAGCTGCACGCACTCGACATGCTCGGCCGCATCGTCGTCTTCGGCAATGCCGCGCGACATCCCAACGAGTTGCAGACCAACTATCTCCTGCAGACCTCGAAGTCCGTGCTCGGCTTCTGGCTGGTCCCACTGGTCGCCAAGCGCCGCGACCTGATCCAGTCGATGACCGCCGACCTGCTGGGTGCCCTCGCCTCAGGCGACCTCGAGGTCGTGATCGGGAACACCTACCCGCTGAGCGAAGCCGGGCGGGCACACACCGATATGCAGGAGCGCCGCACCAGCGGCAAGCAGCTCCTCGATCCCTCGGCCTGATGAACGACAAGCCCGATGATGCGAGGGCGCGCGGCAGCGCGACCCGTGATCTGCCGGCCGCGACCACCTTCGCCGAGCTCGGCCTGTCCGAGGGGCTCCTGCGCACGCTCGACGAGCTCGGCTACGCGGAACCCACGCCGATTCAGGCGCAGGCCATCCCCGAGCTGCTCGACGGCCACGACGTGATCGGGCAGGCGCAGACCGGCAGTGGCAAGACCGCCGCGTTCGGTCTGCCGATGCTCGAGTACATCGATCCGGAGAACGAGGAGACCCAGGCGATCGTGCTGACGCCGACGCGGGAGCTCTGCATCCAGGTGACCCAGGCGCTGCGCGCCTACGCCGAGCACCTGGAGGGCGTCAACGTCGTCGCCGTCTTCGGCGGAGCGCCGATCCGCGAGCAGCAATCGCGCCTGCGTCACGGCGCCCAGATCGTCGTCGCGACCGTCGGGCGGATGATGGACCTGATCTCACGGAAGTCACTGGTGCTGACCGCCGCCCGCTACGTCGTCCTCGACGAGGCCGACGAGATGCTCGACCTGGGCTTCATCGAGGACGTCGAGAAGATCCTGCGGATGTGCCCGAGCGGGCGCCAGACGCTGCTCTTCTCGGCGACCATACCCGAGCCCGTCGCCAGACTCGCCGAGCAGTACATGTACGACCCGGTCACGATCCGGGTGACACCGAGGAAGCTGACGGTCGACTCGGTCGAGCAGGCCTACGTGATGGTCGAGCCGCGCAAGAAGCTCGAGCGCCTCGCCGAGGTGCTGAAGGCGGAGGAGCCCGAGCAGGCGATCATCTTCGTGCGGACGAAGATTGGGGCGGCCCGCCTCGGCAGGGACCTGGCCGACAAGGGCCTGCGGGTGAAGTCACTGCATGGCGACCTCAGCCAGGGTCAGCGCGACGGCGTGATGATCTCCTTCAAGGAGCACAAGACGCCGCTGCTGGTGGCGACGGACATCGCCGCCCGCGGTCTCGACATCGAGCACGTCACCCACGTCATCAACTACGACATGCCGAACAACCCCGAGATCTATGTGCACCGCATCGGGCGGACTGGGCGAGTGGGCCGGACCGGCCGGGCGATCACCTTCGCCACTGCCAAGCAGGCCGGCGAGCTGAAGGAGATCGAGCGAACGGTGAAGGTACCGATCGGCGAGTGGGAGCCGCCCGAGGAGCGCCTCGAGCACGCGCCCACGCCCCGCCACCGTGAGGGCCCACCGCCCGTGCCCACGAACGGGATCGTGAAGCTGTTCGTCAACCGCGGCAAGCGGGGCGGGATCAGCGAGGAGGACCTGAGCTGGGCACTGAGGGAGGGAGCGGTGCTCCCCGAGGACGCCATCCACTCCATCCGCGTCCTCGACCGCTTCTCGTTCGTCGAGGTGTCCGCCGATCAGGCGGAGCGGGCGGTCGAGTACCTGGATGGGACGAAGCTGAAGGGCCGGCAGATCCGGATGGAGATCGCCAAGTCCTAGATGCGAGGGGCGCCGCTAGGCGCCACCCGTTTCACCGGGGGCGGTGAGCTCTTCGATCTTCGCGATCAGGTCCTCCCACTCGAACGGCTTCGGGATGCAGTCGGTGGCGCCGAGCGAGCGCATCCGATCGGGCTCCTGCGCGTCCAGGTGGGCCGAGATCATCACGATCGGCACCTTTGACCCCTTGCCCCGAATCTCCTCGAGTACCTCGGTCCCCGACATGTTCGGCATCATTGCGTCGAGCAGGATGATGTCGGGCTCCTTGGGAGCGAGCTCACGCAGGCGCTCCAGGGCCTCGACGCCATCGGTGGCGGTGACGACGTCGTAGCCCTCCATCTCCAGACGGCGCTGGAGCATGAGGAGCACGGTCTCGGAGTCATCCGCGACCAGTAGTTGAGTCACCCGGCAGCCCCCGCCTTTGCCCTGTCTGCGGTTTGCTGCGGTGTCGGTCGGCCGTCCTTGGCGATCGGCAGCACGAAACGAAAGGTAGCGCCCTCGCCCGGGATCGAGGTGGCGGAGATCGCGCCGCCGTGCAGTTCCACCAACGACTTGGCGATCGCCAGCCCGAGTCCTGTGCCCCCGGACTGGGTCTCGCCGCTCTCCGCGCGCCAGAAGCGGTCGAAGACGTGCTCGAGCTGCTCCTCCTGGAGTCCCGGCCCCGTATCCGAGACCGCGAACTCGACCTCGTCCCCGACCCGGGCCGCGGCGAGCGTCACCCGAGCACCCTCGGGGCAGTACTTGTTCGCGTTCGTCAGGAGATTGGCGAGCACCTGCCCGATCCGGACGGCGTCGGCCTCGACGTCCGGCAGGTCCTGCTCGACGCTGACGGTCAGTCGCTGGCCCTTCTCCTCGAAGTGGGGTCGCATCTGCCTGCCGATGCGCTGAGCCAGCGGCCGGACCGCCGTCGGCTCGGGCTCGATCCGGAGCTTGCCGGCATCGCTGCGCGCCAGGTCGAGCAGGTCGTTGATCATCTTCTGCAGATGGCCGGCGCTCTCTGAGATCACCTCGGCCGCCTCGAACTGACGGGAGTTGAGCGACTTGCGTTGGGCGGTCAGCATCTCAGCGAACCCCTTGACCACGGTCACCGGAGTCCGGAGCTCGTGCGAGACCGTGAGCACGAAGTCGTCCTTCATCTGCTCGATGCGGTCACGCTCACGCGCGTCGCGCTCGAGCGAGTTGGCCATCTCGTTGAAGGCACGGCCGAGGGTCGCGATCTCGACGGGTCCACCGACCTCAACTCGGGTCCTCAGGTCACCGCTCGCGAGCCTGCGGGCCCCCTCGACCAGGCGGCCGAGAGGCGCCCGCATCGAGTTGATCAGGCCGGAGAACAGGATCAGCGCGGCGAGCAGCGCGCCGGCGAGCCCGGCGGCGACGAGGATCGTGGTATCGCGCGTCTCCGATCGCGCATGGTCGCGCGAGGAGTCACGGGCCTCTCGGGTCTGGATGGCGAGCGCCTCTCCGCTGTTGGTCACCGCCGAGGTCAACCGCTGCTCGACGCCGTTTGGGGGCACGGTTCCCCGCACCAGCGGTCCGGCGACCGCCTTGCGCCAGGCCGCCTCGCTGGCAACCACCTTCTGCAACTTCGCCTGCAGGACGGCGTCGCGGTCGGTCAGGTCGGCGGCGCGATGGGCGGCGTCGGAGAAGCTGGCGGCAGCCTGGTTGAGCTCCACCTGGCTGGGCTTCTGGTGAGGGGTGGCGGGACGGGCGGCCGCCTGCTCGAGGATGAAGGCCGAGCGCAGGCGCTCGTTCTCAAGCTCCAACTGGAAGTTCCGGGTGATGTCGTTCTCGTAATCCACCCGGATCTGGAACAGCCTGCCCACGCCCAGCAGTGAAACGACCAGGAGCAACGCGAACAACACGAGGAAGCCGATTCGCAGGCGCGCGGTCAGTGAAGGGTTGAATCTCATCTTTTTTGAGGGTCCCGGATCTTTGCGTACACTACGCCGCGGGGGAACTGGTCATGGGTAAAGGATTGCTTCCTTGGTGGCGCCGCCTGATCGCGGCGCGTGGGCTGGCCGGAGCGGCATTGTTTGCCGTGCCGGTAGCCGTGGCCGCCGCCATCGGGTTCGGGACGAGCATTTCCGGCGTCGCCGGCGGGCTCGCCGCCGTGACCAGCGGCCCCGAGGCGGTGCCGGCCTCGGCTCAGACCTCGGCTCAGACCTCGCCCAGCAAGCTGAATCTCGCGCTTGTGGCCCAGGCGAACCGGCAGATCGGTTCGAACGGCTCCGCGTCCATTCGCCGCGTTCGTGGGGTTGGCGGCGGAGGAGGAGGTTCCACCGGCACCACGGGCACGGGCGCGGCCGGCGGCACCGGCGGCGGCTCCGCGGGCTCCGGTAGCGGCTCGGGCAGCGGCTCCAGGCCGGTGGTCGATACAAGCACCAGCCCGCCGCAGATCAACCTGCCGCGCACCGGTGGCGCCACCGACGGAGTGACGAACGGCGTGAACAACACCGTCAATGATCTGCTCGGCGGGGTCAACAACACCGTCAACGGGCCTGCTCGGCGGCAAGTAGTTCCAGGCAGAATCCCGCGGGTTGCTCGCCCTAGCGATCAGTCTCGCGTCCGCGTTCTCCTGGGGGGTCTCTGACTTCCTCGGAGGGCTGACGAGCCGGCGGCTGCCGGTGCTCGGAGTACTGGCGGTCTCGCAGCCGGCCGGGCTGGTGCTGGTCGGGATCCTGATCCTCGTTGTTCGGCGCCGATCCGATCTCCGCCGGACAAGCTCGCGATCGCCGCACTGGCGGGGGCTGCGTCGCTCGGAGGGCTCTGGGCGTTCTACGCAGCGATGGCGATGGGCACGGTCAGCGTGGTCGCCCCGATCGCCTCGCTCGGGGTGATCGTGCCGGTGGCGGTCGGTCTCGCGAGAGGGGACGCGCCCGCCGCGATCCAGCTGGTGGGCCTGGTCCCCGCGATCGCCGGGGTTGTGATCCTGGGCTACGAGGAGAACCCAGAGCACGCCGGCGTCGCCCGCCGCTCGATCCTTCTGGCGATCCTCGCGGGCTCTCAGCTTCGGGATCTTCTTCACGGGTTTGGACGTGGCAGCCGCCGACCGGCCCGGGTGGGCGGTCCTGGCCGTTCGCGTCGGCGCCGTGGCCACGGTCGCGATCGCGCTGCTCATCTCACGGCCGCGGCTCACCGCGGTCACGGGATCGCTCGCGGTCCTGCTCACGATCGGGGTCTTCGACGTCCTCGCCAACGCGCTCTTCGCCGTGGCGTCGACCAAGGGGGTTCTCCCGGTGGTCGCGGTGGGTGGCTCGATGTACCCGGCTTTCACCATCGCGCTCGCACACACGGTGCTCGGCGAGCGTCTGGCCCGGATTCAGTGGGCCGGAGTCGCCCTCGCCCTGCTGGGCGTGGCCCTGATCGCGGCGGGCAGCTGACCCCTTCGAGTCCTTGTGCTCCGATTGGGAGCCCGAGGACCCCGAGCTCGACGCGATGATCGTCCGGCTCTCAGAGGAGCTGGCCCACTCCGGTCAGGCTTAGGCCGGGGCCAGCGCGATGCCGGTCAGCTCGCTGAGCCGGGCGATCGTCTCCCGCGGGCTGCGATGCCGGATTGCCGTCATCCCCACCGCCTCGGCCCCCTCGCAGTTCTCCCTCAGGTCGTCCACGAACAGGCATTCCTCCGGCGCGACGCCGAGCCGCTCGGCGGCCAGCCGGTAGATCTCGGGTTGCGGCTTGTGCATGCCGACGTCGGCCGAGATCACGACGGCGTCGAACAGCTCGGCGAGCAGCTTGCGGTCGTAGTGGTCGGTGCTCCAAGAATTCGAGACAAGCCCCGTCTTCAGCCCGCTGCGACGGAGCTGGCGGACCGCCTCGACCATCTCGGGCTCCGGCTGCATGCCGGCGAACATGCTGTCGATCAGGCCGGCGGGGTGGGCCAGACCGAGGCGCTTGCCGAAGACCGCCTCGAAATCGTTCTCGCTCATCTCGCCCAGCTCGAGCTTCCGCAGGTCCTCGAGCGCCTCCGGGTCGGTCTTGAATAGCTGTTTGACCGCGTCCGGCTCGAGGCCCTCCCTGCGGGAGAAGGCGGCAAAGCTGTCCCAGACGGGCGTGGTCAGCACCCCACCGAAATCGAAGAGCGCCGCCGCATATGCTGGCCCTGCCATGGACGAGCAGGCTAGCGAGACGACGGCGGAGGCCCCCGACGGGATCGATCGCGCCGGGGTCGAGGGATGGTTCGAGGCCAACGTTCCCGACGTCGAGCTGCCGCTGAGCTTCGAGCGGATCTCCGGGGGGCGTTCGAACATGACCTTTGGAGTTCGCGACTCCGCCGGCCACGCGTGGGCCCTGCGGCGGCCGCCGCTCGGCAAGCGGCTCGGATCCGCGCATGACATGGGGCGCGAGCACCGCGTGATCGCGGCCCTCCAGGACACGCCGGTCCCCGTCCCGCCCGTGATCGGGCTCTGCGAGGACGAGGCGGTGAACGGTGCGCCCTTCTACGTGATGGGCTTCGTCGACGGACCGGTGCTGCGCTCGGCCGAGGAGGCGAGCATCTTCGAGGAGGGCGACCGCCGCGCGATCGGCGACCGCGTGGTCGACACGCTGGTCGCCATCCACGAGGTGGATCCGGATGAGGTCGGCCTGGGGGAGTTGGGCCGCAAGGAGGCCTACGTCGAGCGCCAGCTGAAGCGCTGGCAGGGCCAGTGGGAGAAGTCGAAGACCCGCGAGCTCGCGGTGGTGGACGACGTCCACGATCGCCTCTCCTCCCGCATCCCGGAGCAGGGACCGGCGACCATCGTCCACGGCGACTACCGGCTCGACAACATGATCCTGTCGCCCTCCGGCGAGGTCGCCGCGGTCGTCGACTGGGAGCTCTGCACGCTGGGGGACCCCCTGGCCGACGTCGGAATGCTGCTCGTCTACTGGTCCCAGGCCGGCGACGACTTCATGCCCCTGTTCGCCCCGGCCACCATCGCGCCGGGATTCCCGAAGCGCGACGACGTCAGGGAGCGTTACGCGGAGCGATCGGGCCGGGATCTGAGCCAGATCGACTTCTTCATCGCCCTCGGCTTCTGGAAGCTGGCGATCATTCTCGAGGGCGTCTACGCCCGCTATGCCTCCGGCCAGTACGGCAAGACCGACGAGGGGTTCGAGGCGTTCGCGAAGGTCGTCGAGCGCCTGGCGGAGGCGGCCGACGAGGCCGCGAACCGCCTGCCATAGCGCGAGCTCAGGGCGCGGCGGGGACGACCGCGAGCGTACCCTCCGCCTCAGGCAGCTCGGCGGTGTCCGCGGCGGCGCTTCCGCCGATCGTCGGCCCGCCGCCCACGGGGAGCAGGAGCAGCTCCGTGACCTCGAGTCGGGCTGGCTTGAAGCGCACCCCGGATCCCGACGACGGCCGCAGGGCGTTCGTCGCGCTGACCGCCGCGGGCCGGAAGACGCTCGAGGCCGACCGGAGCCGGCGAGTCGGATGGCTCGTCTCGGCGATCGAGGAGCTCCCGAAGGAGGACCAGAAGGTCCTCAGCCGCGCCACCGACATCATCGGTCGGCTGGCCGAGAGCTGCGGCCGCTAGGTCGTCGCCTTGGCCGGCTCGGCGTGGCCCGCGCCGTCCGAGGCCTGTTCGCCGCCCTTGGCCGCGGCCTCGAGCTCGCTTCGCCGCCCGGTTGAGCTCGCGGCGGGCGATGACCATCTTGTGGACCTCGTCCGGGCCGTCCGCGACACGCAGCATCCGCATGAAGCGCCACATGCCGGCGAGCGGGGTGTCGTCCGACATGCCCGAGCGAGCCGTGCACCTGGATGGCGCGGTCGAGCACGTCCATGACGACGTTGGCCGCAACTACCTTGATCATCGAGATCGCCTGGCGGGCGCGGCGCTTGCCCTCGGTGTCCATCTGCCAGGCGGCGTAGAGGGTCAGGAGGCGAGCCTGGTCCACCTCCATCCGCGACTTGGCGATGAAGTCCTGGACGAACTGCTTGTCGGCCAGCGGGCCGCCGAAGGACTCGCGGGAGTTGGCACGCTGGCACATCATCTCGATGGCTCGCTCGGCGGTGCCGATGGCGCGCATGCAGTGGTGGATCCGGCCCGGGCCGAGGCGATCCTGGGCGATCACGAAGCCTGCACCGCGCTCGCCGAGCAGGTTCGACTCCGGCACGCGGCAGTCGGTGTAGCGGATCTCGCAGTGGCCGGGTCCCCCGTCGTGGCCCATCACGGAGACGTTGCGGATCAGGTCGAAGCCCGGGTTGTCGACGGGGACGATGATCATGCTCGCCCGGGTGTACGGCGCGGCGTCGGGGTCGGTGACCACCATCGCGATCGCGAACTCGGCGCCGTTGGCTCCGGAGGTGAACCACTTGTGCCCGTTGATCACCCATTCGCCGTCCTCAAGCTCCGCCCGGGTCTGCAGCGTGGTGGGGTCCGAGCCGGAGACCTCGGGTTCGGTCATCGAGAAGCAGCTGCGGATCTCACCGTCGAGCAGCCGCTGGAGGAAGCTCTCCTTCTGCTCGGGCGTGCCGTGGTCGGCGAGGATCTCCATGTTGCCGGTGTCAGGCGCCGAGCAGTTGAAGGCCATCGGCGCGATCATCGGGCTGCGCCCCATCTGCTCGCAGAGGATCCCGTACTCCCAGTTGGTCAGGCCAGCTCCGAACTCGTCGCCCGGGAGGAACAGGTTCCAGAGGCCCTGTTCCTTGGCGAGCGCGCGGATGTCGACGACGATCTGCGGGTACGGGACGCCGGGCTTGACCTCCTCGTCGATGGCCCTGATGGCCTCGGCCTCGACGGGGTAGACGTGCTCGTCCATGAACCCGGCGATGCGCTCCAGGAGCGACTCCACCTCGGGCGAGGGCTTGAAGTCCATTATCTGGACCCTACGACATCCCGCGGTAGCGGGCGAAGAGCTCGCTCCCGGACTCGAGCAGCCAGGCGAGCTCGACTTCGTCCACGTCGGGCAGCGCCCCCTCGAGGATGCGCGGTCCCTCGCCGCCCGCGATCTTCGGCGCGATCGTGAGGAAGAGCTCGTCCGCCAACCCGCCCTCGCGCAGCCGGCCGTGCAGGGTGGGGCCGCCCTCGCAGAGGACAGAGCGGATGCCGCGCTCCTCCAGGAGCCAGGCGAGCGCCCTGCCGAGGTCAACCCCCTCGGGGTGGCGGACGACCGTCACCGGCGTGGCGGTCTCGGGCGGCTCCTGCTCGGACGCGGTGAAAATCACGACGGGCCCACCGCCGGCTGTGAAGAGGCCGACGTCCCAGGGAAGCTCCAGCCGGTTGGAGACGATCACGGTGAGCGGATCGTGGGCGAGCCCGGTTTGCTCCCGGTAAGCGCGGAATTCCGGGTCCGAGACGATGCGGCCGTAGCGCTCGGCCCGCATGGTCCCCGCACCCACCATCACGGCGTCCACCCGCGTGCGCAGCCGCTGCAGCATCTCGGTGTCGGTGTCGCTGCCGATCGCCCCCGAGGTCCCGTCGACCGCGGCGCGGCCGTCGAGAGTGGTGGCGAAGTTGAGGATCAGGTAGGGACGGTCAGGGTGGGCCAGCTCCTTCAGGTCGAGCTCGGCGAGCTGTGCGGCGACGGTCGTCTCGGCCCCGTCCGGCAACAGCCGGCGGACCGGATGGGTGTCGCCCGGTACCGCGGGGCTCACCCGTTCTCCATCTCGGCGAGATGCTCGACGTTCGCGGTGTCCTCGGCGTCGTCGCTGGGCTCTCCACCGAACCAGGCGTCGAGGATCTCCGCGAGCTCCGCCTCGGAGGTCGCCCTGAGGCTGATCGCAAGGGTGTTGGCGTCGTTCCACTTGCGCGCGCCGTCGGCGGTCTGGGCATCGAGGCAGAGCGCAGCGCGGACACCGTCGACCTTGTTCGCCGCGATCGAGGCGCCGGTGCCGGTCCAGCAGCAGACGATCGCCTGGTCGGCGCGGCCCTCGGCGACGTCGCGGGCGGCCGCCTCGCTTGCCCAGGCCCAGTCGACGCGCTCGTCCTCGGCCAGGGCCCCGTGCGGGAGCGGATCGTGCCCCCGTTTGCGGAGCTCCTCGATGAGGGAGTCGGCGACGCCCACGCGCTCGTCGGCGGCGACGGCGATCTTCATCCTTGGATTAGTACTGCTTCCAGCCCGAGAACTCGCGGCCGGCGAACTGCTGTAGGGCGGCGACGTCTTCGGCGAACTGCGACCGCAGTGACTCCTGGATCGAATCCGGGATCTCGGGCTTGGGCGCGGGCGGTGCCTCGGGGTCGTGAACGATCTTCTCGACCATCCAGCGCATGCGCTCGGGAAGCCGGTCGAAGTTCCGGTCGAAGGAGCGGAACCCGGGGAGCTTGATCAACCTCTCCATGAACTGGTACTTCTCCGTCTCCTTCGCCGAGGACCTCTCCCACTCCCGCGAGAACTGCTCGGAGTAGAAGTTCTCGTCCACACCGGCGAAACGAAAGGCCTTTCGCATGGTTCCCTCGCGATCGGTCTGCAGCTCCTCCTGGGTGACGATCTCGATCTGGGTGCGGTCGAAGCGCTCGAGATAGGACTGGAGCTGCATCCAGTAGCGGGACCGGGTCACATAGGTCTGGTCGCCGCGGGCGAGCGCCTCCTCCATCGGCCGCGTCTCGTAGCCGGCGCCGACGGCGTGACACCAGTGCGACAGGATCCGCGAGATCGGGTCGCGAACCATGTAGATCAGCTTGGCGTCCGGGATGTGTTCGAGGATGCGGTCGGGCACCTCGGTGAAGTAGGGGAGGTTCGTGTAGTGAGGCGAGGATTCCCCGCGGACCTCGAAGCGCTCGTCGAAGCGGCCCCGGTACCAGTCGAGCCCCAGATCCCAGTTGAGCTCCTTGACGAAGAAGTTGAGCTCCTTGGGCTTCGACATGTTGATCTCGGGGTGAAGCCCCAGGTAGTGGTGGATGCTCGTCGTGCCGCACTTGAGCCCACCGATGATGATCAGGTTCGGGAGCGCGGCGTGGCGGCGGCGCCTTCTGGGCACGCGACCGCCCCGCTTTCGGTCGGCGGCGAAGCGCTCCCGCGCCCGCATGCACATGGCCTCGTCGGCCGGATCGTGCGTGGGGGGAGGCATGGCCTTGATGCGAGGGGGCTCCGTAGGCGTAGCCGAGGAGCCACCCGTCATACGTGGGGCAGCCATGAGGGCGGGCAGTGTAGCGGCCACCAGGGCGCTCCACTTGGGAGCGCCGGCGAAGCCACCGTGACTCAGGCGGGGCGGCGCTCGTGGCCGCGATCCAGTGGCAAAGCGGAATATCCTCACACGCTCGTGGAGATCTCCCGCACCCCCGACGAGCGCTTCGAGGGCCTCCCCGGCTACGACTTCCAGCCCAATTACGCCGACATCGATGGTCTGCGCCTCCACTACCTCGACGAGGGGCCCGACGACGGCAAACCCATCGTCTGCTTCCACGGGGAGCCGACCTGGGCGTTCCTCTACCGGAAGATGCTCAAGCCGCTGGTCGCGGCGGGGCACCGCGTGATCTGCCCCGACTACGCGGGATTCGGGCGCTCGGACAAGCCCACCCACCGGGACTGGTACACGTACGACCGTCACGTGGAGCTGGTCACGAAGCTGCTGGACAGCGTCGATCTGAAGGATGCGATCGTCGTCGTCCAGGACTGGGGCGGCCCGATCGGACTGCGCTGGGCGATGGAGAACGCCGAGCGGGTCGGGGCGCTGGCGATCCTCAACACGGGTCTCTTCACCGGCCGGGTCTCGAAGGGGTTCATGGCATGGCGGGACTTCGCCGAGAAGAACCCGGACCTGCCGGTCGGGTTCGTGATCCAGGGAGCGACCACCACGGAGCTCCCGGAAGGGGTCGTCGCCGGCTACGACGCGCCGTTCCCAACGGTCGAGTCCAAGGCGGGGGCCGCCCAGTTCCCGCTGCTCGTCCCGACCGAGGAGGATGCCCCGGGGGCCGACAAGATGCGCGAGGTCGTCGACGCCCTCGGCCGCTGGGAGAAGCCGGCGATGGTGGCCTTCTCAGACAGCGATCCCGTCTTTCCGTATCCGCGATCGGGCGAGCGTTTCATCGGCTGGATCCCGACGGTGAGCGAGCAGGTGAAGATCGAGGGTGCCGCGCATTTCCTGCAGGAGGACCGCGGCGAGCAGATCGCCCGCGAGATCCTGCGCGTCCTCGGTTGAAGCCCGAGCGTCTCAGCGCCGAGGTCGAGAAGCTGCCCTGGCGTGGGTGGCCCGATGATCGCCCGGACCTGCCGGTGCCGCCCGCCCCGATGCCGCTGCTGCTCGGCCGTCGGCTCCGCAAGCGCTGGTGGTGGGCCGGGGCCTTCGCCGAGAACATGATGGTGTTCGCCGCCGACGCCCAGATCGGGCCGTCGTCGGTCACCTTCTGGGGGGTCTGGGACCGCGAGCGGCGGCGGCTCTGGGAGCGAACCCGCCGCGGCTTTCCTGGGCGTCGCCCCGAGGTGTCTCTGCGCGGGCGCCAGCTCCGCGTGCGCGCGGGCAACATCGAGGTCGACCTCGAGCTCGGCGAGGGCACACCGATCGAATGCATGTGCCCAAACGGTGAGGGCGGGTACACCTGGACCAGAAAGGCCGCCGGAATGCCCGCACGCGGGGAGGTTCGCATTGGGCGTAGGACAAACCGGATCGATGGATTGGGCGTCGAGGACCACTCGGCCGGCTACCACCCGCGCTACACGTCGTGGAAGTGGTCGGCGGGCGTGGGCACGGCCCGCGACGGCCGGTCATTCGCCTGGAACCTGGTCAGCGGCATCAACGATCCCCCGAGCTCGAGCGAGAGGACGATCTGGCTCGCCGGCAAGCCCACCGAGCCGGGACCTGTCCAGTTCCAGGGCCTCGATTCGATCCACTTCGAGGACGAGTCGCGGCTCAACTTCACGGCCGAGACACAGCGCTCGCATCACGAGGGAATCCCGCTGGTCGCCCGGTCGGACTATGAGGCGCGCCTCGGCACCTTCAGCGGATCGCTCAACGGCCTGCCGGTCGGCGAGGCGCTGGGTGTGATGGAGGCGCACGATGCCATCTGGTAGGCGGCAGTGGATCGCCACGGCGAAGGCCATCTACAGCCGCTTCAACGAGGTGCAGGTCACTGACCGCGCCGCAGCTCTCACCTACTACTCGATCCTCTCCTTGTTCCCGGCGCTGATCGTGGTCGTCTCGCTGCTCGCGCTCCTCGGGCAGTATCCGCAGACCTACGAGAGCATCGTCACCACGCTTCGCGACGCCGCGCCGGGCACGGCGGTCGACACGATCGACAGCGCCCTCCGAGGTGCGCTCGCGAACCGCAGCGACGCCGGCATTCTCCTGATCGTCGGTCTCGCGCTCGCGATCTACTCGGCATCCGGGGCGATGGGCGGGGCGATGCGCGCGCTCGAGGCGATCAACCGTGCGCCAGGAGGGCCGCGATTTCCTGCCGAACCTCGGCGTCCGCCTGGGGCTGACGGCGCTCGTCACACTGCTAGTGCTGGTCGCCTTCCTTGCGGTGGTGGTCGCCGGGCCGCTCTTCGGCGCGATCGCCGACGCTGCGGGGTTCCCGAGCATCGATCAAGGGCCTGGTCGGCTATCTGCGCTGGCCGATGGGGGTGGCGGCGCTGCTGGCGGCGTTCGCGATCGTCTACGCGCTCGGGCCAGGCGGACTGCCAAGCGCAGGTGACCGGTCGCTCCGGTCGGTGCTGCCGGGTGCGGCGGTCGGGACCGGGCTCTGGTTCATCGTCTCCCTCGCCTTCAGCTTCTACGTCGCTCACTTCGGCTCGTACGAAAAGATCTATGGCACCCTCGGCGCCATGATCTCGTTGCTGATCTGGCTCTGGCTCGGGAACCTCGCGTTCCTCTTGGGTGCCCTCTTCAACGCGGAGGGATATCGGGCCGTGAAAGATGGGAGATGATCGTTCCGCTCGGGGTGGACCTGGGCCAGAGCTTCGACAGCTTCCAGCACGGCGCCCAGGAGTTCTTCCATCGCCTCTCCGAGATCGGCTGGGCCTCGATGGCGGTGGCGCTCGGCTTCTACCTCGCGCACCTGCTCGCCCGCAGCCGCGCCTGGCAGAACGTCCTGCGGGCGGCGTATCCCGACCGCAAGGTGCCCTACGGGCGGATCACCGCCGCCTATCTGGTCGGCGCCGGCATGAACAGCGTGATCCCCGTCAGGGCCGGCGACGCGGTGAAGATCTTCCTGGCCAAGCGCTCGATCCGGCGCTCGACCTACCCGACCGTGGTTTCATCCTTCTTCGTCGGCTCGGTCTTCGACACGACCGCGGGGATCCTCGTCTTCGCCTACGCCCTCGGCCAGGGACTCCTCCCCAAGCCGCCCGAGCTGCCCGACCTGCCCGCCTTCGACATCGCCTTCTGGGCGCAGCACCCGAGCTTCCTGCTCTTCACGATCACCGCGCTGGGCATCGCGATCGTCATCGCCTTCGCCCTGCTCGCCCGCCGGGTGGAGGCCTTCTGGGACCGGGTCAAGCAGGGTGCGGTGGTCCTCACCGACCCCCGCCGCTACCTGAGCACGGTCGCCTCCTGGCAGGCGGCCGGCTGGCTGCTTCGCTTCGTCGCTTTCTGGTTCTTCCTCGAGGCCTTCCACATCGGCGGTTCGTTCCAGAATGTTCTCTTGGTGATGAGCGTGCAGGCGGTGTCCACGATCCTCCCCCTGACCCCGGGCGGCGCGGGCGCCCAGCAGGCCCTGCTGGTGGCCACCCTGGTCGGCCCAGGCCCGATCGCCGTTCTCACCTACTCGGTGGGCCAGCAGATCGCGGTCGCGGTCTGGACGGCGATCCTCGGCGCGCTGGCCCTCATCTTCGTCTTTCGCACCACCGACTGGCGCCGCCTGCTGCGCAGCGCGAACCGGGAGGCGGAGCAGCACGCGACCTAGGTCGCCGGGTGGGAGGGGATTCGCCAGCGCCAAGGTGGCTCGTCGCCAGGCGGGAGTAGGTAGTGGTCGCGGCCATCGAGGGTCTCGAGCGGGACCAGCGCCGGATCGTCCTCGAGATCGAGCCGGAGGTGAGACGCGGCGGCGATCTCGGCCGCGCCGGCGGTCCGCACGATTCGCTCCCAGCCCAGGCCCGGCCGGTAGAGCCAGTAGGTGACGCGGACCACGCCGCCGGGCCGCGGCAGGTCCTCGACAGCGGTGAACACCGTCACCCGCCGCCGCGAAGAGGTCAGACCGGCATCGGGGCCCGGGAGCGCACAGCTGGAGCTCTGGCAGTACCGGAAGTCGACCGGCAGCTCGCCGTCCCTGGCCTCCGGGATGGGCGCGAGGCTCCGCACCAGCTTGCCGAGCGGAAAGCCATATGCGAGGGCGAGCGGATTGCGCCCGCAGGGCACGGGATAGCGGGGCGTGCAGGCAATCCGCCGGGACAGCATCTCGCCGAGCTCGCGGTCCGCCCGCTTCGGCGGTGAGGCGACCAGGGCGGCGATGGCGATCGCGATCGCCGCCCCGATCAGCCCCGCCAAGGCGATGTACTCGACCGACGCCGCTCCTCTGTATCGAGCTGTCCGCGAAGGCGACACCCGCGCACGTTCACGTCCTGCCTGCGCCGGGGGGCGCGCATCCGTGCCGAATCGGTGACCGCCGGGTGTCGCGCTCTATGATCGAAGCCATGGAAGGTTTCGGTGGCCTGTTCGGCGATCCAGAGGAGATGCGGCGACGCATGGAGGAGCTCCAGGAGCAGATGCAGGGAGCTCAGAAGGTCGCCTGGGCGGACAACGCGATCAAGCTGGCGGTGGAGATGACGGTCGCCGCGATCAGCTCGCTCGAGCTGAGCGGCTCGACCGACGAACAGGCCGTCCAGGTCCGCGACGCGATCAGGATCGTCTTTCCGGAGGCTGTGACCCTGGTCCGGGAGGCCCGCGAGGGTCTGCAGGACTGATGGGCCGCGCCGCGGGCGGGTCCTGAGATGGGCCTGCCGGAGCCCTCGATCAGCAGCACCGCCGTAGTCACGGGCGCGTCCTCGGGAATCGGCGCCGCGATCGCGCAGGAGCTCGCCTCGCGGGGGCACTCGGTGACGCTCGTCGCACGACGCGAGGAGCGGCTGCGAAGCCTGGCGACGGAGCTCGCCGCAGATCACGGTGTGGCTGCCGAGGTGATCGCTTGCGACCTTGGCGATGAGGCCGAGCGTGACCGGCTCGCCACCGAGCTCCGCAACCGGGGCAAGCTCGTTGAGGTGCTGGTCAACAACGCCGGCTTCGGGCACCAGGCCGACTTCGCGCGCAGCCCTCACGAACGCATGGTGGAGATGGTCCGGATC
The DNA here is from genome assembly GCA_963763955.1 of uncultured Solirubrobacterales bacterium. Classification (GTDB taxonomy): domain Bacteria; phylum Actinomycetota; class Thermoleophilia; order Solirubrobacterales; family 70-9; genus DASUPK01. The sequence continues at coordinate 24,275 of CAVXQP010000026.1, forward strand.
AACGTGGAGGCCGTCGTCGACCTGACCAGCCGGTTCCTGACCGGCATGGTCGACCGCGGCCGCGGCAGCGTGATCAACATCGCCTCGACCGCCGCCTTCCAGCCGCTCCCCGGCTCCGCCGTGTACGCGGCCAGCAAGTCCTTCGTCCTCTCGTTCAGCGAGGCGATTCGCACCGAGCTGCGCGGTTCGGGCGTGACCGTGACGGCCGTCTGCCCCGGGCCGGTGCGGACCGAGTTCACCGAGGTGGCCGGTTTCGAGCAGGGCGTCGAGGAGAAGACTCCCTCGATCGTCTGGATGTCAGCGGACGACGTTGCTCGCCACGCCGTCGACGGCGCGCAGCACGATCGCCGCGTAGTCGTCCCCGGCGCCCTCAACCGCGCGACCGCACTGGCGGGGCAGCACAGCCCGCGGGCCGTCGCCCTCCCTCTGATCAGCCGGATCTGGCGCAACGTCTAGCGCATGCCAGCGCTGGCTGCCCGGGGCGTCGAGATCGCCTGGAGCGAGCGGGGCGAGGGCCGGCCTGTCCTGCTGATCCACGAGACGGCCGCTGCGGGAGCGATCTGGGAGCCGCTGGCGACCGCTCTGTCGGAGAGCGCCCGCGCGATCTCCTATGACCGGCGCGGGTGGGGCGGATCCAGCGCGCCCGACGGGTACCGGCGCACGACGGTCGAGGAGCAGAGCGAGGACGCCGCAGCGCTGATCGAGTCGGCTGCCCAGGCGCCCGCCGTCGTCGCCGGGGCCGGTCTCGGTGCCGTGATCGCCCTCGACCTGCTGCTGCGCCGCGCGGACCTCGCCTCCGCCGGGCTGCTGATCGAGCCGCCGTTGCTGCAGCTCCTGCCGGTCGCCACCGAGTCTCTTTCGGACGACCGACGCCGACTGGAGGCCGTGGTTGGCTCGGCGGATGATCTGGTCGAGCTCTACCTCTCCGGCGGGCTGCCGGCGCTCGGGCCGGGCGTCAGCCGGCTGCCGGAGGTGATGGCCGCGGCCGCCCGGAGGCGGCCGGCGAGCCTGCTCGCCGAGCTGGGCATCGCCGCGGGTTGGCGGATGCCCCTGCCGCGGCTGGCCGGCGCGGAGAGGGAAACACTGATCGTCACCTCCGAGTCGACCCCGCCCATCCTGCGCGACGCCGCGGCGGCATTGGCCGGCCGGCTGGCGGGCGCGACCGCACGGGAGGTCAGATCGGGCACCGAGCTGCCGCACGTCGGCGCGGCCGCCGAGCTGGGCGGGATGGTTCGCGAGCTCAGTCCGTAGAGGGAAGTCTCTCCGCCTCGACCTCGATCACGCCCCCGCGGCGGGCCATCACCGCGCCCCCCTCGAGGAGCACCGCGATGACCGCGGTGGGAATGGCGGCTAGTACCGTGATCACGGCGTCCGTCGCGAACGCCGCCAGGCCGCGCCCGGTCCCGGGCCGGAGGCGACCCGAGACCGCCTCGGAGGCGAAGTCACGATGGAAAGTGAGCAGGTTGAGGAGGGTCTGCCACATCGAGGCCATCCCGGCGCGGGCGAGGTGGCGGACGCGCCGCACCTCGAGGCCTCGACGCGCCAGCAAGAGCCGGGCCGCGCGCGGCGTTGGCTTGATGCCGTGATGCGAGGGCGCGCCGTCAGTCGCGACCCGTTTCATGCTTGGCCGCAGCGCCGCCCAGTTCTCGGCACCGAGCCAGGCCTGCAGGCTGGCGGCGTTCTCGGCGCGAATTGCGACGCGCGCGCCGCGCTGCTCGCCGGCGGCCAGGAACGCGTCGGCCGCCTCGTCGGGAGAGGGGACGAAGTCGCGGACAACGGCCAGGCCGCAGTTCTCGCAACGATCGATCACCTGATCTTCCCGGGTGCCATACCCCGTCGTCTCGAGCCAGACGAAGAGCGGCTCGCCGTCTGCAGGGCAGCGGGCGGCGTCCGGGCCGGCGCCCTGTTCGAGGCTGACGCTCCGCCCGTGCCGGGCCGGAAGTCCGATCTGCTCGGGCACGCTAGGCCTCGACCGGGACCGGGGCGTTGGAGATCTCCCAGCGAACGTCGAAGTGCTCGAGCTCGGGGAGGAAGGACTCGGGCTCGAACGCCTGAGAGGGCGCCAGGCCGCCGCGGCCCTTGAAGCCCTTTCTCGAGGCGATCGTCGCGCCCCTGACGATCGCCGCGGCGGTGAGGCCATAGATGTCCTTGCCGCTGATCACTCCCTTGCGCTCGACCTCGCCACGTTTCGCCTCGCAGACGATCGTCCAGCGCATCCTCTCCCGCTGCTCGGGCGTCGGGCCTTCCGGCAATCTCGAGATCACCGCGCCGGCGAGGCGCTTGAGCGGCGTCCGCATCGCGAGGCTGGCCGGGCGCATGGTGGTGGCGAAGACCGGCGCCAGAAGGTCAGACGAGAACGCGGAGGCGTTCATCGACGCACGGACGTTCCGCGTCGGGATATGGCGCGGCACGGTGACCTGCTCCCCCGACGGGTAGCGGATCATCCTCTGGCGACCCACGGGCTCCGGGAACTCGTAGGTCCCGCGTGCGAGGCCGCCGCGAGCCTCGACCCACTCCATGTCGTGCCACTCCAGGTCGTGTCCGCTGATGATCTCGAGGGTGGTTCGGGCGGTCCCCTGGCTGGGCGTGAAGTTCTGCCAGCTGTAGTTCATCGAGACCTCGTCGAGCTCGCCCATGCCCTCGGCCGTCAGGGAGGCGAGCATGTCGCCGGGGACGTAGTCGAAGCCCATGGCCGGCACCACCGCCACGCCCGACCGCGCCGCCCCGGGCCCGTATCGCTCGTAGGCCATCTTCATGAAGGGCTGCTCGCCGGTCGTGTCGAGGTAGTGGGTGCCGGTCTCGACCGCCGCCGCGAGCACCGGCTCCCCGAAGCGCACGAACGGCCCGGCGCAGTTGATCAAGACCGAGGAGTCGCCGAGCAGCGCGCGGAGCGAGGCGGGATCGTCGACCCTGGCGGTGACGGCCGGCGCATCCAGGGAGAGCGCCTTCCGCAGCGCCTCGAGCTTCGTCGGGTTGCGGCCGGAGATCACGAAGTCCAGATCGGCTGCAGCGAGTTCGGCGACCACCAAGCGGCCCGTGTATCCAGTGGCTCCATACACGGCGATTGGGCCCGTTTGCCGGGAGATAAGCGCCATCGCGGCCAAGATACAGTCCTGCCATCGACTCCTCGGTGACAGCGCTGCCCGACTTCCACTTCCACGAGCGCGGCTAGTTGGAAGCCACCACCCCGGGGAGATCGCTCCCGAGCAAGCAGGAGCTACTCGCCTTCCAGGCTCGCTGGCTGCGCCGGGCGGGCCTCGCCGGGCTCATCGGCGCGTTCATCGTCGCGGCCTCCGTGGTGCTGCAGCAGGTCGGCCTGAACGTCCCCAGCGGGAAGTCCGACGCCGACCAGCTGGTCTTCGAGCACGCCCACAGCAGCCGCCTGATCTACTCGTCGATCCTGCAGGCGCTGGGGCTGATGGCGTTCGTCGTCCCGCTCCTCTTCCTCTTCCGCTCAGCGAACGGCCGCGCGGCGCGGATGCGTGGCGCGTTCGCCGGTTTGATCGTGCTCGGGCCTCTCGCCTTCGGCCTCGGCCTGGCGCTCTCCTCCGTCGGCAGCACGAAGGCCGCGGACAAGTTTCACGACCAGGAGCCGGCCGCGGTTCAGCAGGCCCGCCAACAGGCCGAGCAGGCGCAGACGGCGAAGGCCGCGCCGTCAAAGCCCACGGGAAAGGGAAAGCCCACCGGTACGACCACGGGTGCGGCCACCACGACCGGCTCGACTAGCACGACGGCCTCGACGACGATCAATCTGAACGGAACGACGACCACCGTCGCGACGCCAGTGACACCGGATCAGGCGGACAGCAACGCGCGGGAGAACCTCGCCGACCACATCAACAAGCACACGACGCTGCTCATCGTCGGAGGGCTGGTCTCGACGATCGGCATCCTCTCCCTGGTCTTCGGGATGATCTACACGAACCTCTGGGCGATGCGCACCGGGCTCCTCTCGAGGTTCTGGGGCGCCCTTGGGATGGCCTTCGGGCTCTTCCTGGTCATACCGCTCTTTCCTCCGATCCCGGGCCTGGTCCTCTGGTTCGCGTCGATCGGGTTGATGTTCCTCGGGCTCTGGCCGAGGCCGCTGCCGCCCGCCTGGGCGGCGGGCGAGGCCGTGCCCTGGCAAAGGCGGGGCGACGACCTCGGGCCGCCGACCTCGGAGCGAGGCCCGTCCGGGACCGTCGAGGGCAGCGGGCGGGAAGTCTCCGAACAGCCCCTGCCCGAGAACGGCCAGCCGGATCAGCCCCCCGAGCCACCATACGGAGAGACCCAGGGCCAGCGGCGCAAGAAGCGGAAGCGCAGGGGTTAGGTCTTCGGCGGCGGCGGAGCGGCCATCAGCTCCACGCGATGGCCGCCCGGCGCCATGGCGAAGGCGCGGTCGGCGCCCCAGAGCTGGCGGGTGTCCTCGACCTGGAAGCCGGCGTCGCGGAGTCGCCGCTTGGCCTCGGCGTGATCGGGCGCGACCACTGCAGCGTGCCCGAGGGTCGGGGCGGTGTGCCCCTCGGTGAGGATCAGATGGATCTGGGTCGCGTCCCGCTCCAGCCAGCGCACCGAGTCGCCGAGCACATCTGCCGCCGGCACCTCCTCGAACCCGAGCAGGCCCCAGAACTCGATGGAGCGATCGGCCTCCTCCGGGGGGACCTCGAGCGAGACGTGGTGGAGCACGCGGCTAAGCCTAGAAAAGTGAGAGCCGGCGCCTCGCCGAGCCGGCCCATCGCGTAAGCAGGCCCGAGGCCAGCAGGGCCAGGCCGGTCAGGGCAAGCGCACCAACCGCCAGTCCGGTCATCGGCAGGGTGGTCGAGTTGCCGGCGGCGTCCGGCGAGGCAACCGCGGATGACTCTGAGGTTCCACTGGAGCTCGAACTCGCGCCGCCACCTCCACCGCTTCCGGACGCGCTCAGCACCCGCACCGTCCCTTGCATGTACGGGTGGATCGTGCAGATGTAGCTGAAGGTGCCAGGGGAGCTGAAGGTGTGGGAGCCGCTCTGGCCGTTGTTCAAGTCCGGTGTCTTGAAGCTGCCGTCATTCGCCGTGGCGTTGTGGGGCGCCTGGCCGCTGTTCCGCCACGTGACCGTGTCGCCCACGTCAACCGTGACGGTCCCCGGCGAGAAAAAGAAGTCCTGGATCGTCACGCTCGTCGAGGAGGCCTTGTGGGCGCCGCCGCGGCGGGCGGAGACCGTGGTGGTCGTCGGGGGAGCGGGAGTCTCGGACAGCGTCTGGGGGCCGTCCTGATCATTGCCCGAGTCGGCGGGCTCCTTGTCGGGCTGGGTGGGGGGTGGTGAGCCGGTGTCAGGCGGAGAGGCGGCCGGTCCGGGTGCGGTGGTCGTCGTGGCGGTGTCCGCCGGCATGCCGGAGTCCTGCGCCGCCGACACCGCCGGGACGACACAGATCGCCGCCAGGACGATCGTCCCGCTCGCCAGGGCTCTCAGTCCCTTCATCCACCTCATCCTACGGGTCATTGACTCGTAGTCAACTACGGGCAATCGGGGCTTTGGGATTCCCCCGATCAGCCCAGAGCGCTGACGCCGGGCGGGGCATCGGAGGGCTCTGGCTCGGGCTCGCCGGCGGTCCGCTTCCGATGGGTGCGGATCTCGCTCATGATGCGCTCGAGCCGGGGCTCGGTGGAGGCATCGACGTGAGTCATCGCCGCCGCGATCGCCGGGTGGACCGAGGCAATGCGCTCGTGCATCGCCTGGGCGACTGCGCGGTAGGTCGGGTGGCCCTCGCGGCCGGAGCGCAGCTCGATCAGATGCATCGCCTCGCGGGCGTTCAGGTCGAGCAGGTAGCGGATCCGGTAGCCGAGGCAGAGGGCGTAGGGGGCGGCCTCGGCCAGACCGGCGGCGCCCAACCTGTCGTACTCGACCCGGGAGATCTCGAGGGCGCGCTCGTACTCGTCTCCGGCGCCCGCCTCGCGGACCTCGTCCGGGACCCCGGCACCGAGGTCGGGGCTGAGCCGCTGCCACTGGCAGGTCAACATCCGGTGGCGCTGGAGGTCGCGGAATCCGCCGTAGTCGGAGACGATCTCGAAGCGGTAGCGGACCGCCTCCCAGCCGCGGCCGGGGCGGTGGCGCCGGTTCGCCCGATCGCCGGCCAGGTCGGCGATCATCTCCGCCTGCTCGTCGGGCGGCAGGGACCGGACCCGGTCGAGAATGGCCCGCTCGGAGGTTCCGGCGGACTCGAACAGCGACGCCGCGATCAGGTCGTCCTCGGAGCCCTCGACGTCGATCAGCTCGACCGAGGGGGCGGCGTCGATCTCAGCGCGGTCGAGGCCCATCCGTGCCACCCAGCGCTCGGCCGCCTCGCGTCGGCGCTCCAGGTAGGAGACCCACTCGCCGCCGCGGTCCGGCCGCTCGACCCGGGCGACGAAGCTCGGCATGACCTTCTTGAGCTCCTCCAGGATCATCGACGCGAAGTCACGCGCCTCAGGCAGTGGCGAGGCCAGCATCCGCAGGAGCAGCTGCTCGTAGGCCTGGCCGGAGGCGAAGATCCCGACATGGCTCAGGGTCGCCGCCGGCAACAGTCCGCGGAGGAGGTCGAGCGCCTTGGCTTTGATGGAGCGCTCCCAGGCCGCCTCGGGCTCGTCGCCGCGCGGCCAGCGTTCCGCCGCCCACTCCCTGACCTGGGTGAGCGAGGTCGAGTAGATCGCGAAGAGCTCCTCCATCGCCTCGGCGTAGGCGGGGCCGAGCTCGCCGTCGCGGTAGAAGCGGTGGCCGCCGCCGGCCGAGTCCGGCAGAGGCTTGTCGTAGGGGATGTAGCGGGTCGATTGCTCGAGGTAAGCCGCGAGGCGGCCGCGCTGGAGGACCTTGGTGAGGACGTTCGAGACCCACTCGCACGCGACGTGCGCGCCGCCGACCTGCGCGATCGAGTCGTCGCCGTAGCCCATGAAGACGCGTTCGTAGAGCCCGGCCGCGCGCTCGCCCTCCTCGCCCTCGAAGGGCCGTCCGCCCTCCGGCACGTCGGCCGCGAACTCATCGAGGTAGAGGCGGCGCAGCGTGTCCGGATAGCGGGAGTAGCGGGCGAAGAGCGCTCCCTTGATCGTCTCCGGGAGGTTGACGAGCGCGAAGACGGGACGATCGAGGTTCGTGAAGTGGGGTGAGAGGAGCCTCCGTTCCTCTGCTGTGAATTCCTCGACGGGGTAGCGCACGGGTGGGCCAGCGTAGCTTCATCCCCAGATCGATTGGGCTCAGGAGCGGGAGGAGGAGCGCTCGATGACGGCGGCCCAGATCTCCGAGAGCGTGCGGACCGCCGAGTCGATCGAGACCCGCGGCTTGTGGCCGAACGCCTCCAGCAGGTAGGCCTCGTTCAGCGTGTTGAGGGCCCTGGCGGTCTCCTGGACATCGCCGAGTCGGTCATCCGCTTTCGGCGCCATCTCTTTGATCGAGGCTGCGACCAGATCGTCGAAGCGCCGACGGAGCGCGACGTGTCCGGATGCGATCTGCTCGTCGCCCGGGGCGGCCTCCGCCAGCGCGCGCAGCAGAGGCCCGTGGCGGCGGTAGACCTTCACCGCCGCCCGCATCGCCGGGCGGATGGCCTCGGAGCCGTTGCCGTCCCGGACCGGGCTCAGGTCGAGCTCGGTCTCGTACAGGGCGTCGATCGCCTCCCTGCTCGCCTGGCGCAGCAGGTCCGCCAGGTCATCGAAGTGGCGATAGAAGATCGTGCGCTCGAGCCCGGCGAGCTCCATGACGTCGGCGACGCTGAGCTCCTGGAAGGAGCGCTCCCGGACCAGCTCGCTCGCGGCGGCGACGATCCTGGCGCGGACCTCCTGGCGCCGCTCCCTCGCCGGCGGTGCGGTGGCGTTCGTCGGGGTCATCTTGTTACACAGTGTGACACACCGTGTTATGATCGCCCCGCTGTGGCCACGGAAGGCCGAAACCGGAGACGTCGGAGCCGATCCCGGATCGGGATCGCCGTGATGGGCCTCCTCGCCGTGGTCAGCGTCGCAAACGTTCCCGGGGCCGCGGCCAGCTCGGGCGGAGGCAGGGGTGGCCACCCGAACATCCTCGTCGTCATGACCGATGACATGGCGGCCAGCGACCTGCAGTTCATGCCAAACGTCCGGAAGCTGCTCGTGAACAAGGGGACGAAGTTCACCGATGCGGTCGACTCGTTCCCCCTCTGCTGCCCGGCGCGGGCGACGTTCATCACCGGCCAGTACGCCCACAACCACGGAGTCGCAGGGAACTTCTACCCCTACGGCTGGTATGGCATGGCGGATCGCGCCAACACCCTGCCCGCCTGGCTGCAATCCGACGGCTACCGGACCGCGCTTATCGGGAAGTGGCTGAACGGCTACGGAGCGTTGGACGCCCACGGGGAGGTCCCGACCGGCTTCGGCACCTGGCGCGGGCTGCTCGACGTGTCGGCCTACGACTACTACAACTTCGTGATGAACGCGGACGGCCGGCTGAGGACCTGGGGCGACCCGGACTTCGCCCGCAAGCTGGTGGAGTTCGCGAACATCGAGGTGACGCCCAACCCCGGCGGGCTGGCAGGGGTGCTGGCGAAGCTGGCCCAGGAGTTCGGGCCGGCGCCCTACCACTACTGGGGTGCCCAGAATCCGGCTGACTACTCGCCCGACATCACCGGCAAGATCACCAACCGCCTGGTCGCCGGCGAGCGGCGCCGGAAGAAGCCGTTCTTCATCTGGTGGGCTCCCGCCGCGCCCCATCGCGAGGACGTCTCGACCACGCTGATGGGCCGTCCCGGCGACGACCCTCGCCCGCCGGCGCGTTACGAGAACCGGGTCAAGCGGTACCAACTGCCGCGCCCGCCCAGCTTCAACGAGACGGACATCTCCGACAAGTCCTCCAACCTGAAGAACGCCGCGCCGACGATGACCGACGCCCAGATCCATCAGCTCGAGCTCGACTACCAGGGCCGGGCCGGCTCGCTGATGGCGGTCGACGACAAGGTGCGCAAGATCGTCCACACGCTGAAGCGCACCGGCCAGCTCGGCAACACCCTGATCATGTTCGTCTCCGACAACGGCTGGATGCAGGGCGAGCACCGCATCACCGGTGACAAGTTCCTGCCCTACGAGGAGTCCGTGAAGGTGCCGCTGGTGCTGCGCGGTCCCGGCATCCCCGCGGGCAAGACGGTCAGCGGCCAGGTCGCGGACATCGACTTCGCTCCGACGCTGGTCGACGCCTCGGGTGCGAAGCCCGGCCGAACGATGGACGGCGTCTCGCTGCTGCCCGGGGTCCGCAACCAGAAGAAGCTGCCCGATCGGGCCGTCGAGCTCGAGGCGCTCGCTCCTTTGTTCGAGGGGAACATCCCGGTCAACGCCTGGGATCGCCCCTACACCGGCGTGCGCACCGAGCGCTACACCTACGTGGTCTGGACGGAGACCGGCGAGCAAGAGCTTTACGATCGCCGAGTGGATCCCTACGAGCTCCAAAACGTCGCCTCGGACCCGGCCTACGCTGCGATCAGGGCACGGCTGGCAGCCGACCGTGCGAGGCTGAACGGCTGCGCCGGCCTCGCCTGCAACGTCTCCCCGTGATGCTGATGCGGGGACGACTCACGCTGCTTCTTGCCGTGGCCGTCGCGGGGCTCGTCGCCGCACCGACGTCGGCGGTCGCTTGCCGCGGCAAGGACCGGCCGATTGCCGGCACCGCCTCGGGGACGAACGCGATCAACCTCGCCGCCGGGACCTTCACCTCGGACGCGACCGGCCACGTCTCGCATCTCGGCCGCACGTCGTTCCACATCCAGGGAACGTTCGGCTTCACCCCCTCCGGGGTCGCCGTCAGCGGCCTGATGACCTTGACCTCAGCCTCGGGTGACCTCCTGACGGGCGCCTTCGACGGAACCGGGACGATCGGGGCGGGGGCGATCGACATCACTGCGACATTCAGGCCCAGCGGCGGCACGGGCCGCTTCACTCACGCGCGCGGCTTGCTGAACGGAACGGTTCATGAGCGGATCCTCTCTATGACCGATGGCATCCTGATGAACGCCACCGAGTTCCGATTCAGCGGGCGGCTCCGCTACTAGCTCATCCCCAGATCGCCTGCGCGATCAGTGCCGCGAAGACTGCGATCGAAGTGGTCCAGGCCACGGCCTGCGCCGCCAACTTCGCGTCGAGGCCGTACACGTGGGAGACCAGCAGGCTGTTGACGCCGCAGGGCATGGCGGCGAGCAGCAGGTAGGGGCCGGGAAGGTCTATGAAGGGGAGTGAGAGCAGCAGCAGGAGCCCGGGTGCGATGGCAAGCCGCAGCAGGATCGCCGCTCCGATCGGCGGGCTGAAGGGCGACCCGAGTTCGAGGGTCCCCTCCTCCGCCTCCTCGGCCAACACGGCGCCGACGGCGAAGAAGCCGATCGGCAGCAGTGCGATCACCATGCCGCGTGAGATGTCCACCAGCACGTCGGGGGCGAACGAGGCGGGGGCGATCACCGCCGCGATCGCGGCGTAGAGCGGTGGGTTGCGCGTGAAAAAGGCGATCGCCCGCTCCCTCGGGCTCTTGCCAGCGCGGGTGCCGAAGCTCGCCCCGGCGCCGAACGCGATCAGCAACAGGCAGGGGCTGACGACGATCACGTCGTAGACGACGGCCTGCCCCAGGGCATGGAAGCCGAGCAGGGAGGCCGTCAGGGGATAGCCGAGGTAACCGGAGTTCGGGACCGCGGTGGTGGAGATCAGAGTGCCGGTGCTCGGCCGCGCCAACCGGAGCAGGCGGCTCCCCGCCACCCATGCCAGGCCGACCGCGCTCAGGATCGCCACCCAGCCGGTCACCAGCCCTCCGGCGAGGTCGGCGTTCAGATGGGCCCGGTCGAGGTTGAAGAAGACGACGACGGGGATCAGCGTGTAGAGCGAGATCACCAGCAGGCGCCGGGCCCAGCTGACCGCCGTCGCCGGCCAGCGCTGCTCCGCCGCCACCCCGGCCGAAGCGGAGACGGCGATCGCCACGATGGTTAGGAGGACGCCCAACTAGAGGGTCGTCGCGAGCGACGAGGCCGCGTGGGAGGCCCAGTCGACCAGCGGCGACGGAGCGATCCCGAAGGCGACCGTGGCCGCGCCGCAGACCAGTGCAGAGCCGAAGATCAGCACGCAGCGACCGGTCCCTCTGGCGGCGGCATCCGCTTCCGGCGAGCCACCGGCGATCGCCGGCATCGGCTGCCCGGGGGTCGTGGCGCTGGGCTCCGGTCTCATCCAGACGGCTGCGATGACACGGAGGTAGTAGACGAGGGAGACCATCGAGCCGGCGACGATCACCACTCCCAGCCAGGTGTAGTCGCCGTCCACGGTCGCCTCGATCAGGAAGAGCTTGCCCATGAAGCCGGAGGTGCCGGGCAGTCCGGCGAGCGCCAGCATTCCGATTGTGAGCGGCCAGGCCAGCAGTGGGCGCGAGCGGCCGAGCCCGGCAACGGATTCGATGTCGTCGCCGCGCTCGGTCTCGCGCTCGCGGGCGACGACGACGGCGAAGACCGCCAGGTTCATCAGCGTGTAGGCGGCCAGGTAGAAGACCAGCGCCTCGAGGCCCTTCTCGGTCGCGACCACGACTCCCGCGAGCATGTAGCCGGCCTGAGCGACCCCGGAATAGCCCATCAGGCGCTTCAGGGAGTCCTGGCCGAGCGCACCGATGTTGCCGATCGCGATCGAGGCCACCGCGATCGCGGCCAGCGCCGGCTTCCAGTCGTGGGCGATCGGGCCGAGCGCGACCTCGAAGAGCCGCGCCAGCGCGATGAAGGCGGCGGCCTTGGTGGCCACCGCCATGAAGGCGGTGACCGGGGTGGGGGCGCCCTGATAGACGTCCGGCGTCCACTGGTGGAAGGGCGCCAGCGAGGTCTTGAAGGCAAGCCCGGTTGCCACCATGGCGGTCCCGATCAGGACCAGGGTGTCGCTGCCCTTGCCGCCCGGGCCGACGGCGTGGGCGATTCCCGAGAAGTCGGTCGAGCCGGACGCGCCGTAGAGCAGGGCGAAGCCGTAGAGGACGGTCGCCGAGCCGATCGAGCCGATGATCAGGTACTTGAGGCCCGACTCGAGCGATCGCTCCTGCCGGCGCGCCGAGGCGCTCAGCACGTAGAGCGGGATTGAGAGCAGCTCGAGCGCGACGAAGAAGGCGACCAGGTTCTGCGCCTGGGCGATCAGGGTCATCCCGAGGACGGAGCCGAGCAGCAGGGCATAGAAGGCGCCGTGCCCCGCCTCCTCGGCCGCGGGCTCCCGGATCGCGAGCAGCACGACGATCGCCGCAGCGGTGCAGGCGATCAGCGTCGCCGACAGGCCGAAGGCGTCGAGGCGGAGCGCGCCCGCGACCAGGTCGCTGTTTGAGCTCCACTCGATGATGCACCGGGCGGCGGTGACCGCAAGGACAGCGATGGTCAGGCTGGCGAGGGTGAAGCGGTTGACCCGCGGGAGCAGCCCGACCAGCAGCACGACCACCACCCCAGCGGTGAGCGCGATCACCGGCGAGAGCCCCGAGTAGTCGATGTGGGGGGCGTTGAAGTTCATCGCTCGGCCACCTGCGTCGGCGGGGAGGGCTGCTGAGTGGCCGCGACCTGTGCGCTCACCGAGTGGTCGGCCCGGTGCAGGATCAGTCCGGGATAGAGGGCGATCGCGATGATGCACGCCACCAGGCCACCTACAACGGCGCCCTCGCGCCAGCCGATCTCACGCGATTCGATCCCGTCGGGCTTGCGGTTGTGCATCGCGTGCTGGAAGAGGCGCAGCGCGTAGTAGGCGGCCAACACGATGCCGATCGCGGCGACGAAGGCGAAGACGATCTTCTCCTGGAAGATCCCGTTGAGGATGTAGAACTCGCCAACGAAGTTCGAGGAGCCGGGCATGGCCAGCAGGGCGAGAGTCGCGATCAGGAAGAGCGCGGCGAGTACCGGCGCCCTCATCGCCAGGCCGCCCATCCTGGTGATGTCGTCGGTCCCGGTCCGGGCAGCCAGCAGGACCGCGATCAGCATCAGCGGGGCGATCACGAGCCCGTGGTTGACCATGTTGAGGACCGCGCCGTCCGCGCCGTCGGGGCGCAGACTGAAGATGCCGAGAGTGATGAAGCCGAGCTGGGCGACCGATGAGTAGCCCAGGATCAGCCGTGCGCTGGTCTGGGTGAAGGCCATCACCGAGCCGTAGAGGATCGAGGCGACCGCGATCAGCAGGATCACCTCCTGGAAGTGAGTGGTCGCCGCCGGGAAGATCGGGAGGACGATGCGCAGGAAGCCGTAGGCGCCGACCTTGGAGAGGACGCCCGAGAAGAGAGCGAGGGCCGGCAGCGGCGCCACGCGGTAGGCGTCTGGCATCCAGGCGTGGAGCGGGAAGGCCGGCATCTTGACGAGGAACGCCGCGGCGAAGAACCAGAAGATCCAGTACTGGCTCCCGCTGCCCAGTGGATGTGCGGCGAGATGCTGGATGTTGAAGTCGATCGGGCCGCCGTTGGCGGCCAGGATGCCGGCGGCGATCGCGCCGACAAGCATCAGCAGCGAGCCGACCAGGGTGTAGACGATCATCTTGATCACGGCCGGCTGCGGGCGAATCGGGCCTTCTTCCTCCTCCGGCCGCCCTGGGTGCTCGGTTCCCCAGCTCCCGAACAGGAAGTAGAACGGGATCAGCATCAGATCGAAGAAAAGGACGAAGAGGATCAGGTCCTGCGCCAGGAATGCGCCGAGGACCGCGGTCTCCGCCAGCCCGAACATGAGGAAGTAGTTGCGCGGCCGCTCGGGAGGGTTGACTGCCGACCAGACCGTTGCGGCGAACCAGAGGACGGCGGTGAGCAGGACCAGGAAGAGGCTGATGCCGTCGACGCCGAGCTGGTAGCGGACACCGAGGCCCGGGATCCAGCTCTCGTCGACGGTGTGCTGAAGGCCGCCGGAGGGATCGAAGCCGGCGACGACGACGATCGCCAGGACGAGGGTCACCAGGCATCCCAGGGCACCCGCCCAGCCGGTGAGCCGCTGCGGCATAGCGCAGGCGACGAGCCCGGCGGCGAGGGGGGCCCAGAGCAGGATCTGGATCATGGGGCGCTCCTCATGAGCTCTGCAGGAGGAAGTAGAGGCCGAGTCCGGCGAAGCCGGTGACCAGCAGCAGGGCGTAGGAGCGGAGGTAACCGGACTGGACGCCCCGCACGCCTGCGTTGGCGCCGCGGACCAGGTCGGTCACGGCGACCACCAGCCCCTGGACGACATAGCGCTCGAAGATCGAGTTGGACCAACGGCCGACCGCGAGCGCCGGGCGGACGACGAGGACGTCGATGGCTTCGTCGAAGTACCACTTGCGCTCCAGGAAGTCGTGTGCCCATGGGAACCGCCTTTGGAGCGCGGCCGTCCAGCCCCGGTTGCGCAGGTACGCGTAGTAGGCGATCGCGATGCCGAGCACCGAGATCAGCCCGCCGATCAGCAGGCCGTGGTAGGCGGCGGTCGTGCTCGGTCCCTGCTCGTAGAGCTTCGAGTCGAGAAAGGAGCCGTGCAGGAAACGATGGACCACGTCGTCGACGCCCGGGATCTGTACGAATCCGGCGAACAGCGCGCCGAACCCGAGGATGCTCATCGCGATCTTCATCGGCCACTCCCGCTCGGCGATCTGGTGGCTCGGGCCGGGGAAGCCGACGTCGGTGTCCTCGGGCTCGCCCGTGGCGGGGTTCTCCGGCTCCGCGTGGTGGATGTGTCCCTGCTCGAGCTCCCTGGCTTCCTCGCAGGGTTCGCCGAAGACCACGCGGAAGCCGATCCGGAAGGCGTAGAAGGCCGTCAGCAGCGCGCCGATGTAGCCGCCGACGGTGAAGATCACGTAGAAGCCGCCGCGGTAGGCGGCGAAGTCGAGGATCTCGTCCTTTGAGAACCACCCCGAGGTGAGCGGGAAGGCGGCCAGCGCAAGGGCGCCGATCAGGAGCATCGCCGAGGTGAACGGCATCGCCTTGCGGAAGCCGCCCATCAGGTCGATGTTCTGGCGGTTCGCCATCGCCCCGATCACCGACCCGGCCGCCATGAAGAGGAGTGCCTTGAAGAAGGCGTGAGTCATCAGGTGGAAGAGGCCCTCCGAGTAGGCCCCGATCCCGACCCCCATCACCATGTAGCCGATCTGGCTCATGGTCGAGTAGGCGATGATCCGCTTCAGGTCGGTGACGACGAGCGCGATCGTCGCCGCGATCAGCAGGGTGGCGAGGCCGACGAAGGCGGCGATGTCGGCCGCGGTCAGGCCGATCTCGAAGAGCGGGTGGAAGCGGGCGATCAGGTAGACACCCGCCGTCACCATCGTCGCGGCGTGGATCAGTGCGGAGACCGGGGTAGGGCCCTCCATCGCATCGGGGAGCCAGGTGTGGAGCGGGACCTGGGCCGACTTGGCGAAGGCGCCGACCAGCAGCAGGCAGCAGATCGCGACCACCACCCCCTGGTTGGTGTGGAAGGTGTCCTGCGCTCTGCTGAAGATCGAGAGGAGGTCAAAGGTGCCGAGGTCCCGGAAGATGAAGAGGGCGGCGAGCACCATGCCGACGTCGCCGACGACATTGATGACGAAGGCCTTCATCCCGGCGCGGGTGGCTGTGGTCCGCCGGTACCAGAAGCTGATCAGCGCGTAGGAGGCGAAGCCCACGAAGGCCCAGCCGACGATCAGCAGCACGATGTTGCCGGCCAGGACCAGCAGCAGCATGGAGAAGACGAAGAAGTTCAGGTAGGCGAAGAAGCGGTTGAAGCCGCGGTCCGAGGTCATGTAGCTGATCGAGTAGAGGTGGATCAGCATCGAGACCCCGCTGACGATCAGGCACATGTAGACCGAGAGCGGGTCGACCAGGACGTTGAGCTTGATGTCGAGCCCGGCCGCGCTCGCGTAGTCGTAGAGCGAAGAGGTGTGCTGGCGCGCGTCGACGGGATCGCCGAGCAGCTGGACGAGCGCGCCGATCGATGCGGCGAAGGCCAGCCCGATCATCGCCGTCGCGATCCAGCCGGCGGTGCGGCCGGCGAGCCAGCGCCATCCCAGGCCGACGATCAGCGTCCCCGCGAGCGGGAAGGCAAGGACCAGCCAGCCGTACGACGTGGCGCTCACGCCGTCAGCCCCTGAGGCTGCGCAGGTCGTCGACGTTGAGCGGGATTCGTCGCCGGTAGGCGGCGACGATGATTCCCAGGCCCACGACCACCTCGCAGGCCGCGATCACCATCACGATGAGGGCGAAGACCTGACCGTCCTGGTTGCCAAGCGACCGCGAGAACGCCAGCAGCGCCAGGTTGCCGGCGTTCAGCATCAGCTCCAGGCAGAGCAGGATCACCAGAGGGCTGCGACGCAGGAGGACCCCGGAGACACCGACGGCGAAGAGCAGGGCGGAGAGGACGAGGTACCAGGTGATGTCCAAGCTAACCCGGCACCTCCTCCAACCCCTCACGGGTCGCGCTGTCGCGCCCCCTCGCGTCATCGGGGGTGCCGGGGCTTGGCGAGGGATGACGCCCGGCAAGCACGACGGCCCCGACCGCCGCGACGAGCAAGAGGAGTGAGGCGGCCTCGAAGGCGATGAGGAAGCGCTCCAGCAGCAGCTTGCCGATTGCCGACGGGGAGCCGAAGCCGAGCTCGACCGTGGGGCCGCGGGTGTCGATCGCCTCGAGGCCGGAGCCCGTGATCGCGATCGCCAGCTCGACGAAGAGGGCGAGGCCGAGCACCGGAGCGATGAAGCGCTGGCCCGGGATCGGCTCCCAGAGCGGCTCGTCGACGTTGCCGACGTAGGCGGCGACGAAGACGTAGAGCACCATCACGGCGCCGGCGTAGACCACGATCTGCGCGGCGGCCAGGAACTCGCCCTGAAGGAGCAGGAAGAGTCCGGCGAGCGAGATCAGGTGGACGATCAGGGCGAGGACGCTGTAGAAGGGATTGCGGAGGGCGATCACCGCGATCGCGCCGCCGAGGCAGCCGATCGCTCCCAGGAAGAAGCAGACCTGGGTCACTCTCCCTCTCTCCGCAGCGGGGTCCGGTCGAGTGGCTCGGCGAGCAGCATCTCCTTCGTGAAGATCAGGTCCGAGCGGTTGTAATCGGACAACTCGTAGTCGTGGCCCATCGTGATCGCGTCGAAGGGGCAGGCGACCTCGCAATAGCCGCAGAAGATGCAGCGGGAGAGATTGATCTCGTAGACCTCGGCGTAGCGCTCGCCGGCGGAGACGCGATGTTCCGGGTCGTTCTCAAGGGCGACGACGCGGATGCAGTCGGCCGGGCAGGCGGCGGCGCAGAGCGAGCAGCCGACGCACTTCTCCAGTCCGGTGTCCTCGAAGCGATGGAGCTTGTGGCGGCCGCGGAAGCGCGGGTAGACCGGGGTCTTCTCCTCGGGGTACTGGATCGTCACGGGCCCCTCGAGCACCCGGCCGAAGGTGGTGCGCAAGCCGCGGAGAGTCTCGCCGAAAGCGCGGTAGGCGCCGCCGGCGCCGCCCGGCTTGGGCCCCCGCTGAACCGAGATCACGTCCTCGGCGCTCTCGAGGTATGGGAACGCGCTCCAGTCGGTCTTCTCGGTGTTGAGCTTCGCCTGCATCAGCTCACGGTCACGATCACGGCGGTGACGAGGATGTTCAGCGTCGCCAGGGGCAGCAGCACCTTCCAGCCCAGCGACATGAGCTGGTCGTAGCGGAGGCGAGGCAGGGTGGCCCGGATCCAGATGAAGAAGCAGACGAGCGTCAGTGTCTTGGCGACCATCCAGACCGGGTCGAGCCAGCCCGGCCCCGGTCCCATCCAGCCGCCGAGGAAGAAGGTGACCGCGATGCCGGAGACGACGAACATCTCCAGGTACTCCGCCAGGAGGTAGGAGCCGAACTTGGTCCCGCCGTACTCGGTCATGAACCCCTGCACCAGCTCGGCGTCGGCTTCCGGCAGATCGAAGGGCGCTCGGTTGGTTTCCGCGAAGCCGGCGATCATGAAGATCAGGAAGCCGATGATCTGGGGCACGATGTTCCAGATCGCACCCTGCCCGTCGACGACGTGGGTGAGGGAAAGCGAGCCGGTCATCATCACCACGCCGAGGAGCGCCAGGCCCATTGAGACCTCGTAGGAGATCAGCTGGGCGGCTGACCGCATGGCGCCGAGGAAGCTGTACTTCGAGCCCGACGACCAGCCGGCGAGCAGCAACCCGTAGAACGCGAGGGAGCTGAAGGCGAAGAAGTAGAGGACGCCGATCGAGACGTCGATCCCGTAGAGGCCGATCCCGTCCTGGACGTTGCCGAACGGGAGGATCGCCAGGGTGACGATCCCAGAGAAGATCACGAGGATCGGCGCGACCACGTAGAGGGCCGGGACCGCCGCATCCGGCCTGAAGTGCTCCTTGCCCGCGAGTTTGATGATGTCCGCGAGTGGCTGCACCAGCCCCACTGGTCCCACCCGGTTCGGGCCGTAGCGGTTCTGGAAGCGGCCGATCAGCTTGCGTTCGACCACTGTGAGCACCGGGACGATCCCGAACACCCCCAGGAAGATGATCAGGCACTTCACCACCATCACCCAGGTCGCCTCGACGTAGTCGACCTCGGCGAGCGGGAGCGGGATCGGCAGGCTCATCGCCGGCTCACCTTGATTCGCTGCGGCACTCCCTTGGTGAGCACGTTCGCGTTGCCGTCGTCGGTCCCCTCGATCAGGAAGGCAGCCCCCTGCCGCATCCGCTCGCGGATCGCGACGGTCGCCTCGACGCTGTGTCCGTTGACCGCCACGGTGACGTCGTCGCCGTGCGCCAGCTCGAGCTGCTCGGCGTCATTGGCTGCCAGCTCCAACTTCTGGTTCGGCATCAGGAAGCGGAGGGCCGGGTTGCGCTTGGTCACGTCCGCGGCCCAGAGGTCGCGGTACGTGCCGAGGAGCAGCCCTTCTCCTTCGTCTTCCCGCGCCGGAAGGGAGGTGCTCGCCGGCGGAACACCCGGCGGAGTCCACGACTGGCCCGGGTCGCGGTCCGCCCAGCGCAGCCCCCTCCCGCCGATCTCCTCGTAGGTCAGCGAGTCGTAGAACGGGACCTCGGCGGAGAGCGCGTCGAAGATGTCGGCCGGTGACTCGGCGCTCACCCCGATGCCGAGCTCCTCGGCGACCGCGGCGAGGAAGCGCCAGCCGGGGATCATGCCCTCTGGCAGCGGCACGTTCCGGCGCAGGCGCTGCAGGCGGCCGTCGGGATGGGTGACGGTGCCCTCCTTCTCCGCCCACGTCTCGGCCGGGATGACGATGTTCGCGAGCCTCGTGGACTCGTCCTCGAAGGAGGAGATCGCCACCACGAAGTTCCCCGCGAGCGCTTGGCGCCAGCCGTCGGAGTCCGGATGGGTGCGGACCGGGTCGGCGTTGACGAGCAGCACCGCGCCGAGCTCGTGCGCGGCCAAACCGTCCTTGATCCCGGCGCTGCCGCGGCCGGCGTCGGTGGGCTCGAGCCCGGCCCTGGCGCCCGGCAGGCAGCCGACTTCGCGCAGGCCGCGGCAGTTCGACTCCTCCGGGACCTCGAGCAGGCCGGGGCCGATTCGCTGATGCATGTCGCAGACCCGGGCGCAGACGAGCAACGCCTCGACCGCCTCGTGATCGCGCCAGAGCCGCTCGCCCCAGATGATCGCCTGGTCGGGGGCGTCGCGCAGGACCTGCGCGATTGCAGTCGCCTCCTCCTTGAACGGTCCCTCGTTGTCGTAGCCCTCGGCGCCGAGCGCCCCGGCCAGCCCCCTCACGAACGAGGCCGCGTCCCCCGGCGCGTAGCGGACCGTCTCGTCCGCCCCGCCGTCCAGGGCGGTGGGCCGCTCCGAGGCGACCATCAGCTTGGCCTCCCCGCGCCGCACGGCCTTGCGGATCCGCAGGTCGAGTATCGGCATCTCGTGGAGCGGGTCGACGCCGATCACCAGGATCGCGTCGGCGTGGTCGAGGTCCGCGATCTTCGCTCCCAGCTCGGGCCGCGAGAGCTCGCCGAGCAGGCCGGCGTCCACTGGGCTCGCCGATGAGTCGACGTTCGAGGAGCCGCCCTCGCGCAGGATCCTCTGGGCCAGCCAGCCCTCCTCGTTGGAGGTCCCGCCGCTGATCAGCGCGGCCGCCTTCTCGCCGGCGTTCCGCAGCCCGTTCGCCACCCGCTGGACCGCCTCGTCCCAGCCGATCGGGCTGAGGTTGCCGTCGCCGGCCCGGACCATCGGCCGCGTGATCCGGTCCGCGGAGTTGAACATCTGGAAGGCGAAGCGGCCCTTGTCGCAGAGCCAGCCGTCGTCGACCTCGGTGTTGTCGCGGGCCAGGACCCTCAGCACCCGCTCGTCGCGGACCGTGAACTTGACGTTGCACTGGCTCGGGCAGAGCGTGCAGATCGAGCCGGCGTCCTCGATGTCCCAGGGCCGTGCGCGGAAGCGGTAGGTGTAGGAGGTCAGCGCGCCTACTGGGCAGAGCTCGGTGATGTTGCCGTGGAACGGCGCGATGTACGGCCGCTCGTCAAAGGTGCCTACGAAGGTCTTGTCGCCGCGCTCGAGCAGCTGCAGCTGCTCGTCCTCGGCCACCTCCTGGCTGAAGCGGACGCAGCGGTAGCAGAGGATGCAGCGCTCGCGGTCGATCGCCACCAGCGGCGAGAGCTCGAGCGGCTTCTGGAAGTGGCGCTTGGGATCGGTGAACCGGCTCTTGCCCGGGCCCCAGCCCATCGCGATGTCCTGGAGCGGGCACTCGCCGCCCTTGTCGCAGACCGGACAGTCGAGCGGGTGGTTGACGAGCAGGAACTCGACGACCGCGTTCTGTGCCTCCTGCACCCGGTCGGTCTGCGTGTAGACGACCATCCCGTCGCGGACCGGTGTGGAGCACGCGGTCTGCAGCTTCGGCATCCCCTCGATCTCCACCAGGCACATCCGGCAGGCCCCCACCGGATCGCCGAGCTTCGGCTCGTAACAGAACACCGGGATCTCGACATCGCCCTGCTTGGCGGCATCGACGAGCATCGTCCCCTCGGGCGCCGTCACCTCGCGGCCGTCGACCACCAGCGAAACGTGATTGCGGATCGGCCGGGTCACCTAAACCGGCACCTCCTCCGCTTCGCGTCCGGGGGTGCCGGGTAAGGGCGCCAGCGGCGTGGCAACCCTGAGCGGGCCTCGCTGAATCGCGTCTTCGAACTCTGACCGGAACTTCTTGACCATCGCGCCGACCGGCATCGCCATCGAGTCGCCGAGCACGCAAAGGCAGTTGCCGATGATGTTGTCCTGCACGGAGGCGACGGTCTCGAGGTCGATCGGCGTCGCCTCGCCGCGGATCATCCGCTCGAGCATCTTCACCGTCCAGTTGGTGCCCTCGCGACAGGGCGTGCACTTCCCGCAGGACTCGTGGTGGTAGAAGCGCGCGGTCCGCAGCGCGAGCTCGACGACGCTCGTGGTGTCGTCGAAGACGATGATCGAGCCCGAGCCGAGCATCGAGCCCGCGTCGGCCATCGCCTCCCAGCTGTAGGGTCGGTCGAGTGCCTCGTCCGGAGTCAGCACGGGCGAGGAGGAGCCGCCGGGGAAGATGCCCTTGATCCTGCGACCCGGCAGCGGGCCGCCGGCGAGCCCGTTGATCAGCCGCTTGGTCTCGATGCCGAGCTCGATCTCGTAGTTGCCGGGCCGCTGCACGTCGCCGGAGACCGAGACGACCTTGGTTCCGGGGGACTGCTCCGTGCCGAAGCTGCGGAACCACTCGGCGCCCGAGGCGATGATGTGCGGCGCGTTGGAGAGGGTCTCGACGTTGTTGATCAGGGTGGGCCCGTCGTAGAGACCCTGGACGGCCGGGAACGGCGGCTTCAATCGCGGGTTGCCGCGCTTGCCCTCGAGCGAGTCGAGGAGAGCCGTCTCCTCGCCGCAGATGTAGGCGCCGGCGCCGCGGTGGACGACGAGCTCCACCTGCTCGCCTGTGCCCAGCACGTTCTCGCCGAGGAAGCCTGCCTCGTAGGCCTCCTCGACCGCCTGCTCGAGGATGTCGCCCTGCAGGTCGTACTCGCCCCGGATGTAGATGAAGCAGCGGTTCGCCCCGGCGGCGCGGGCGGCGATGATGAGCCCCTCGATCAGCTGGTGCGGGTTCTTCTGCATCAGCTCGCGGTCCTTGAAGGCCCCCGGCTCGGACTCGTCGGCGTTGCAGCAGAGGTACTTGTCCATGTCGCCGCGGGGCAGGAAGGAGGCCTTCTTGCCCATCGAAAAGGCGGCTCCGCCGCGGCCCCGCAGGCCGGAGTCCTCGAGCTCCTTGAGGACCTCCTCGGGGGTCATCTCCTTGTAGGCCTTGCGGATCGACTGGTAGCCGCCGAACTTCCGGTAGGTCTTGATGGAGGCCAGGCCCGGTTCGTCGATGTTCCGGAACAGCAGGCGCGTCTCCTCGGCCTTCAGCGGCGGCATCAGCTCTTCCCCTGCTGAGGCCGTGACCCCCTGTTGACAGGATGGCGCGCGAGCCGCTTGTCGCCGGACCCTCGCGGCCCGCCCGCGGCGCCGCGGTCCTGGATCCGCTTCTCGGGCAGAACGTCCTTGCGGCCGCGGAGTTGGTTCACGGCGTCTTCCGCGTCGTTCTCGTCGAGCGGCCCGTAGTAGCGCTCGTCGATCGAGGCCATCGGCGCGATGTCGCAGGCGCCCATGCACTCGAAGCCCTGGATGAAGACATCATCCGGCACGTCCTCCGCTTCGCGTCCGGGCGTGCCGGGCGAGGGCGCGTTTGGCTTGGCAACCCTCTCACGGGCCTCCTTGAACGCTTCGAGCAGGCGGTCCGCGCCGCGCAACCAGCAGCTGATGTTGGTGCAGACGAGGACCTGGTGCTCGCCCTGGGGCTCCAGGTGGAAGAGGTCGTAGAAGGTCGCGACCCCCTCGAGGTATCCCGGCGTCACGCCCATCACCGCGGCCGCCTGGTTGATCCCCTCCGGGCTGCACCAGCCATAGCGTCGCTGGACGGCCCAGAGCGCCGGCATGGCTGCCGAGCGCTTCTGCGGGTAGCGCTTCATCGCACGCCGGATCTCCTGCGCCAGCGCCCGCGGCACCTCGACCTCCGATGGTTCGGGGACGGGCGCAGCCTGGCCCTGCGGCTCCCGCTCCTCCTCGGCGGCCTGCAGCACCTCGATCTCCTCGGGCGGGATCTCCACCCCCAGCCGCTCCTGCTCATCCGGCATCGGCGGGGGCTCGGGTGCGTCGTGGATGTGCCCGGGGTCGGTGGTCCAAGGCCGCTCTCGCTTGGGGACCAGCGGGCTCACCGGTCGACACCCCCGATGATCGGATCGAGCATCCCCAGGTTCTGGATCAGGTCGGCGATCAGCCCACCGACCGACATGTCGCGGAGGGACTGCAGGTTGACGAACGAGGGGTCCCGGAAGTGGACGCGAGCGGGCTTTGACGAGCCGTCGGCGAGGACGAAGCAGCCCAGCTCACCCCGTGGCGACTCGATCGGGTAGTAGAGCTCGCCCGGCGGGACGCGGTAGCCCTCGGTGACCAGCTTGAAGTGGTGAATCAGCGCCTCCATCGAGGTGGAGAGCTCGTCGCGGGGAGGGAGGACGTACTTGCGGTCGTCCGCGATCCATGGGCCCTCCGGCAGGCCGTCGAGGACCTGCTCGATGATCCGCAGCGACTCGCGCATCTCCTGGAGGCGGACCCGATAGCGGTCGTAGCCGTCGCCGACCGTGCCGACGGGGATCTTGAAGTCGAAGTCGCCGTAGCTCAGGTAGCCGGGGCTCTTGCGGAGGTCCCAGGGCTCGCCCGCAGCTCGCAGCAGCGGGCCGGTGACGCCGAGCTCGAGCAGGCGCTCGCGGGGGACGATCCCGACCGCACGGGTGCGGTGCAGGAAGATCTCGTTGCGGTCGAGCAGGGCCTCGTATTGGTCGATGCGACTCGGCATGACCGCGAGGAAGTCCCGGACCTTCCGCTCGAAGCCGGCGGGGATGTCCTCGAAGACGCCGCCGACCTGGAAGTAGCGGGTATGCATCCGCTGGCCCGCCGACATCTCGAAGAGATCGAGGATCGTGTCGCGCTCGCGGAAGCAGTACCAGAGCATCGAGATCGCACCGATGTCGAGCGCTGTCGTGCCCAGCCAGACCAGGTGGGACATGATCCGGTCGAGCTCCATGTGGAGAACGCGCAGGTACTGCGCGCGCGGCGGTATCTCCAGCTCCACCAAGCGCTCGACGCACCCGCAGAAGGCCTCCATCTGGAAGAAGTAGGAGAGATAGTCCATCCGCTCGACGAACGGGATCACCTTCCAGTAGCTCTTGTCCTCGCAGGACTTCTCGATCCCGGTATGCAGGTAGCCCATCACCGGCTTCAGCTCGATCACCCGCTCGCCCTGGAGGGTCACGATCAGCCGCAGAACCCCGTGAGTGGCGGGGTGGTGAGGTCCCACGTTGATCGTGAGGACTTCCTGTTCCGGCTCGAGGCCCGGGCCCTCGAGCTCGCGCTCGGCGATCTCGGCCGTGAGGTCGACCAGCGGCGCGGAGGGATCCTCGGTGACGCGCTCGACGCCGCGCTCTGTGATGTCTCCCTCGTCCCTGAGGATCTCGTCGGCCATCACTCGAACCAGCGCGGGGCTTCGATCTCGTTGTGGGTGAAGAGGACAGGCTCGCCCCCGATCGGGAAGTCGCGGCGCTGCGGCCAGCCGACGTAGTCCTCGGGCATCGCGATGCGGCGCAGATCGGGGTGGCCGCGGAAGACGATTCCGAAGAAGTCATAGGCCTCGCGCTCCTGGAAGTCGGCCGTGGGATAGAGGGCCACGCAGGAGTCGAGTTCGGGGAGCTTCTCGACGGGGTCGCCGCCGTTCGTTTCGTCGCCCGCGGCTGGATCCACCAGCAGCGCCTTGACGTTGACCCGCTCGATGCGCTCGCGACTGAGTAGCTCGTAGTGGACGGCGAACCGGGGGGTCGCCGGCAGGTAGTCCGCGGCGTGCAGGCTCGAGAGGAAGCGGTATCCCTGCTCGGGGGTATCGCGCAGCCAGGTGAGCGCGTGGAGGATCCCGTCCGGGTTGACGATCAGGGTCGCCCTGCCGTGCTCCATGGAGGTCTCGATGACCGTTCCCTGCCGCCCCTCCTCGATTCCCTGGGCGATCAGCTCCAGCCCGGGGGGGTCAGGCATCGGATATCCTGCCTGCTGGTGGTAGGCGGCTTCGCCATCAAACGGGTTCCTCCTCGGCTTCGCCTGCGGAGGACCCTTGCCTAGCCCTGATCGCTGCCGCGGCTCGTTCCAGCGCCTCTTTCGTCGGCTTCCCTTCTTCGAAGCGGGCCCACTCCTCGGTGCCGACCGCGTTGTAACGCTGCCGCCAGCCGAGATCCGGCTGGCCGCGGATCAGCTTCTGCAGCTTGTTGAGGCCGTGGAGTACGGCCTCCGGCCGCGGTGGGCAGCCGGGGACGTGGATGTCGACCGGCATGAACTTGTCGGCGCCCTGGACCACCGCGTAGTTGGCGAACATGCCTCCGGACGACGAGCACGCTCCCATCGCCATCACCCACCTGGGTTCGAGCATCTGGTCGTAGACCCGGCGGACGACAGGCGCCATCTTGATCGACACCCGGCCCGAGAGGATCAGCAGATCCGCCTGGCGCGGCGTGGCCCTGAACGCCTCGGCGCCGAAGCGGGCGATGTCGTAGCGCGAGGTGACCAGCGAGATCTGCTCGATGGCGCAGCAGGCGAGGCCGAAGGTCATCGGGAAGATGGCGTTCGAGCGTCCCCAGTTGAGCACGTTCTCGAGGGTGGTGGTGAGCAGTCGCTCCTCGACGTACTCCTCGAGGTCCCGCCCCTCGAGATCACCTCGCAGCAGGTCGCGGGCGCGCAGCTGGCGGGCTCGGAGGCTCTCCCTCTCTACTTCCAATCGAGCGCTCCTCGACGCCAAACGAAGATCAGGGCGACGAGCAACAGCACGACGAAGACCAGGATCTCCACGAGGACGAAGACGCTCTTCGTGGCGTGCACGAGGACGCCGACCGGATAGAGGAAGACGACCTCGATGTCGAACAGGATGAACAGCATCGCGATCATGTAGAAGCTGACCCCGAAGCGGAAGGTGCGGGTGATGTGGGAGGGCAGGCCGCACTCATACGGCTGTCCCTTGATCGGGTTCGGGCGCTTCGGCCCGATCACCGAGTTGAGCAGTGCGAAGGTGCCTCCCACGATGACCCCTAGGCCGGCGAATACGAGGACTGGGAGGTAGCTCTGAAGCACGGTCCGCTTGGGCGTTATACCACCGCGCCCCCGACTTTGTAGCAAGGTGTTACATAGTGCTTTTCCGCATCAGGAAGCCGAATCCCCGACCCTTCCGAGCGGCTTTCCTCCCCGATCCGGCTCTAAGCTCCCGCGGCCGTGCCGGAAGTCCATCTCGTAGTCGGGGTCTGTCTGATCGCCGCCAACCTCGTGGCGGGGGCCTGGGGCGGGTACTCCTGGCTCGAACGGAAGCCTTCGACGGGCTTCTGGTACGCGCTTCGGATCGCCCAGGTGACCGTGATCCTCCAGGCCGGTCTCGGGCTGCTGCTCGTCTTCACCGGCCACCACGCCAGCGACCTGCACATCCTCTACGGCGTTCTGCCGCTCGTGGTCTCGCTGCTGGCGGAGGTCGTCCGCGCCGGCTCGACGGCTCAGGAGCTGGGTGAGACCGACTTCCGCTCGCTGCCGGAGGAGCGCCAGACGCAGATCGCGCTGGCGATCGTCCGTCGCGAGACCGGAATCATGGCGACGGCCTGCCTGGTGATCTTCCTGCTCGCCCTGCGGGCGGCCGGGACGAGCTCAGCCTTCTAGTAGCCGGGCGGCTGGGTCAGCGAGAAGGTCGCGCCCTGCGGGTCCATGAAGACCCCCTGGCGGAGGCCGGTGCCGGGAATGTCATAGGGAGGAGTGAGGATCCGGCCCCCCAGCTCCTCGACCTTGGCCGCGGCGGCATCGACGTCGGCGATCCAGAAGTCGACGTCCCAATGTGGGGATGGGGCGTCGCCGTTGGCGCTGGGCGCCAGCATCGTGGCGACGACGTCGCGCCGGACGGGTTGCTGTGGCTCTCCGCCGACATAGCCCGGCACGAGCCACATCACCATCTCGTCCTCGCCCATCTCGAAGGTCTCGATCTCCCAGCCAAAGACCTCGGGATAGAACCGCTTCGCTCCCTCGGGGTCGGTGGTCATGAGCGCGCTCATCGCATAGGCGCTCGGCTCGTTGACGAGCTGTGCGCCCTTGTGGGCTCCCGGCTGCCAGATCCCGATCGCGGCGCCCGCGGGATCGGCGATCACCGCGATCCGGCCTCCGTCGAGAGCGTCGAACGGCTCCATCAGTGCGCTGCCACCTGCATCCTTCGCCTTGGCGATGGTCGCGTCGACATCGTCGACCCAGACGTATGTGGTCCAACTTGAAACGGGTCGCTCCTCGGCTTCGCCTGCGGAGCGCCCTCGCATAACCCCCTGCGCGGCATGCGGGCGGGAGGCGATCGCCGCCACGTCGCGGCCACGGAGGCTGCACATGTAGTGCGTGCCCTCAACGCCGTCGGGCATCGTGTCCTCGGCCTCCCAGCCGAAGAGCTCCGTGTAGAAGCCCATCGCGGCGTCCGCATCGGGCTGCCAGGTGTCGACCCAGCACGGGACGCCGGGCGCAAATCCGTCTCGTTCGCTCATCGCTCCTCCTCGCATTCGCTCGCGGGCTTCTCCATATCGTCGGCTGACCGTACCACAAAGTCCTAAAAGACAACTAGAAGCTTCTTTTCCAACACTGCAGCTCGGTAAACTCGCGTAGCGATGGCACGCAGGCGGAATCACGACGACGGTTGCGGGATCGCTCACGCCTCCGATCTCCTCGGGCAGCGCTGGGCGCTGCTGGTCGTCCGCGAGCTCCTGCTGGGGCCGAAGCGGTTCACCGACCTGCGCGCCGGAATCCCGGACATCAGCCCCAACGTCCTCGGACAGCGGCTGCGCGAGCTGGAGGAGTCCGGCATCGTCACCCGCCGCAAGCTCCCGCCGCCGGCGGCAACCCAGGTCTACGAGCTGACCGAGTGGGGACGGGAGCTCGAGCCGGCCGTGCTGTCGCTCGGCCGCTGGGCGAGCGGTTCTCCGTCCTTTCCGAGGCAGGCCGAGATGGGGCCAGATTCCCTTGTCCTGGCCCTCAAGTCGACGTTCAACCCGGCGAAGTCGGACGGGCTCGACGCGACCTACGAGCTGCGGCTCGGGGAGATCCCCTTCAGCATCGCGGTGAAGGGGGGGCTGTTCGAAGCGGAGCGCGGTGAGGCAAAGGACGCGGACGCCACGATCCGGGCCAATCCGAACGCGATCGCCTCTGTGGTCTTCGGCGGAAACCGGCTGGGGAAGGCGCTCGAGAACGGGGAGGTGGCGGTCGAGGGGAGCCGTAAGGCAGCGAACGCCCTCTTCCGGGCATTGACCTGAGCGGCCTTGGCAACTTCCTGTCGCTAGGCGCCAAGAATTCGCCAATCGAGCCGCCTATCGCGGGCCCGCTCTCTGACGTGGACGCCGGTGTTAGTAGAGAGCGATGAAACGCGGACTGATCGCGGGCTCTGTCTCGCTCCTTGCGCTGCTGCTGGTTGCGCCGGGCGCGCGGCGGCGGCGATCTCTCCCAGCGGGGCTCCCCGCGACGGCGCAGATGGCTCGACGTCTCCGTCCGGAATTCACACCCGACAGGTGCGAAGGCCCCGCCTCCGCAAACCGCTACAGCTTCCACTTCGCCACCGGGTTCAGCGGCTTCACCGGAACCTTCAGCGGCAAGATCTTCAAGCGACAGGGCAGGGGGAGGGTGGTCGCCAACGGGATCCTGAGGGTCGATCAGCTCGATTTCCCGGGCGGCCCCACCAACTGCTCCAGTTCGGGACCGCGGGGCTGGTCCGCGTTCACGACATGAGAACCGGCGCTTTTGCCTCACTCTATGCGGAGGCAAAGCGCCAAATGCCGTCTCCTAGGACTCCGCCAGCAGGTCCCGGTAGTCGCCGCGATGGAAGAGGAGCGGCTGGCCTTCTCGAGATTCGACGTCGAGCACGTTGCCGGTCAGAATCAGGTGGTCGCCGCCGTCGATCAGGTCACGGAGCTCGCAGGCGACCCAGAGGATGGCGTCCGACAGTCTGGGCAACTCGCCGCTCTCCGACCACTCGACCGCCTCCCACTTCTCCGGCTCCGGGCCCTTGCCGGAGAAGCGACGCGCGAGCTCCTCCTGACCGGCGGCCAGTGCGTTGACGCCGAAGCGCCCCTGGGCACGAACCGAGGTGAGCGTGCGCGAGCCCCGGTCGAGGCAGGCCAGCATCATCGGCGGGTCGAGCGACAGGGAGGTGACCGCGTTGGCGGTCGCCCCCGACGGCCCGTGAGGGCCGATCGCCGTCACCACCGTCACCCCCGTGGCGTAGGCGCCCAGCGCCTCGCGGAATTGCTCCGCGGAGACTCCATCGCCGGCCATGGCTGAAAGCTACGGGGATGCGCCGCCGGGCGGCGGATCTGCCGCGGCTTCCGCATATGATCCCGCCGCGTGCGAGGGGCATTTCTACTGATCGCAGTCGCCGTGGTTGCGACCGCCGCCGGTTGCGGGACGCAGGGCATCCAGGTCCCGGCGAGCGACCCGACTCACGAGGGCGCGCAGATCTTCTCCGAGCGCTGCTCGGGCTGCCACACACTGACCCCGGCGGGCACCGAAGGGAGCTCCAATCGCTCAGAGCGCCAGCAGGGCCCCAACCTCGATCAGCGCAATGAGACGATGGCCGACGTGATCTACGCGATCCGCAACGGGGGCTTCTCGGGAGCGATCATGCCTCAGAACATCGTCGTCGGCGCCGAAGCGGACAAGGTCGCGGCGTTCGTCGCCAAGTACGCAGGACAGGACGTCGTCCACCCGCCGGCGCCGCAGGCGACGACGACCACCCCGGCTCCCTAGCCGGCCCAGAGGAGCCGGGCCACGCTCGACCTCAAGCAGATCCGCAGCGATCCCGACCCGGCGCGCGCGGCGCTGGCGAGACGGGGCGCCGCCGAGCAGCTGGACGAGCTCCTTGCCGCTGACGAGCGCCGGCGCGAGCTCAACACCAGGATCGACGCGATCCGCACGGAGCAGAACAAGCTCTCCGGCCAGATCGAGGAGGCCGCCCGCGCGGGCAAGGTCGATGATCCCGGCGTCAAGCAGGCGCGCGAGGCCTCGACCGCGCTCAAGGCGGAGCTCAAGGAGATCGAGCCACAGCTCGCCGAGGCGAGCGAGGGGCGCGACGAACTGCTGGCGTCGTTACCGAATCTCCCCGATCCGCAGGCGCCCGACGGGGAGACGGAGGAGGACAACGTCCCGCTCAGGGAGGTGGGGAAGCCGCGGGACTTCGACTTCGAGATCCTCGACCACCTGGATCTGGCCCAGCGCCACGGGTGGATCGAGATGGAGGCGGCCGCCGAGGCCTCGGGCTCGCGCTTCGCCTACCTGCTGGGGGACCTGGTGATGGTCGAGTTCGCCCTGGTGCGGTTCGCGATGGAGCGGCTGCGGAGCGAGGGGTATATCCCGGCGGTCCCGCCGGTCCTCGTTCGCGAGCACGCGCTCTTCGGCACCGGGTACTTCCCCGGAGAGCGAGAGATGATCTACGAGATCCCGCGCGACGAGCTCTTCCTGGTGGGGACCTCGGAGGTTTCGCTGGCCGCCCTCCACGCGCAGCAGATCATGGACGCCTCCGACCTGCCCAAGCGCTACGCGGGGTTCTCGACCTGCTTTCGCCGCGAAGCCGGCGCGGCGGGCCGCGACACACGCGGCATCTTCCGAGTCCATCAGTTCGACAAGGTCGAGATGTTCAGCTTCGTGGAGCCGCGGGAGTCGAGCACGGAGCATGAGCGGATCCTGGCCATCCAGGAGAGCCTCCTCTCCACGCTCGAGATCCCCTACCGAGTGGTGGATGTCGCGGTCGGCGATCTGGGCGCCCCGGCGGCTCGGAAGTTCGATTGCGAGGCCTGGATCCCGAGCCAGAAGCGATACCGGGAGCTCACCAGTGCGTCCAACACCACCGACTATCAGGCAAGACGCCTGTCCAGCCGGTACCGTGCCGCGCAAGGAGAATCCCCGGAACCCGTGCACACGCTGAACGGAACCGCAGTCGCCGTGGGCAGAGCCCTCATCGCACTGCTGGAGAACGGCCAGAGGGAGGACGGGAGCGTGGATCTTCCGGCTGCTTTGCAGGAATTCGGCGCCCCAGGAAGGATTCCCACATAAAAATGAGCTCCTCCACCCCCAAGCGAGTAGTGCTCTGCGATGACCACGAGATCGTCCGCGAGGCCATCAAGGCCCGGATGGCCGAAGTCCAAGGCGTCGAGATCGTCGGCGAGGCTGATTCCGGGGAACAGGTCGTCGAGGTCGTCAAGGAGCTGGAGCCGGACGTCTGCATCGTCGACGTCGAGCTGCCCGGCAAGGACGGCATCGACGCCACCAAAGACATCCTCAAGGTGCGACCCGAGACGCGGGTCATCATCTTCACCGCTCACGCCCAGCCCGACCTGCTGACCCTCGCACTGCGCGCCGGCGCATCGGGCTACGTGCTCAAGTCGGCGCCGAGCGAGGACATCGCCCGCGCCATCGAGGTCGTCGCCGGCGGAGGTACTTTCGTCGGCACCGAGCTCGGTCAGGGCGCTGGCGAGGTCGAGAAGCTGCTCGAGCTGACCCCCCGCGAGCGCGAGATACTCGAGCTGCTCGCGGAGGGCCTGCGCGTCAAGCAGATCGCCGATAGGCTCTCGCTCAGCCCGGCCACCGTCCACACCCACGTCCGGAACGCGATCGCCCGGATGGAGGTGGACACGCGGACCGAGGCCGTCGCCTTGGCGGTGCGGTTCAGCTACCTGGGCGCCGGCGGCAAGGTCTGATCTTTGCTCAGTCCTCGGGCTTGAACTCGAGGGCGCAGCCGTTGATGCAGTAGCGCTGGCCGGTGGTGTCGGCCGGGCCGTCATCGAAGACGTGCCCCAGATGCGCGTCGCATCGTGAACAGACCACCTCAGTGCGCTTCATGAACAGGCTGTTGTCGGCCTCCGTCTCGACCTTCTCGTCGTCCATCGGCCTGTCGAAGCTCGGCCACCCGGTGCCGGAGTCGAACTTGTGCTCGGAGTCGAACAGCGGCTGTCCGCAAGCCACGCAGACGAACTGCCCCGGCTCCTTGACGTCATTGAGCTCGCTGGTGAACGGGGCCTCGGTGCCCTTGTTGCGAACGACCTCGTACTGCTCGGGGGTGAGCTCGTTGCGCCACTCGTGCTCGCTCTTCTTGACCTTCTCCAAAGTCTCTACCTCGCTTCCTTGGGGTACCGACCAGGTTAACCCGGTCGTTTAGTTAGTCCGCCGAGCGGCCCGTGCGTTACGGAACCTAGGATGCCCGCGTGTCCGGCTCCTTTTTCGAGCCCGACCGGGATGCGCACTTCGCGACCGAGGCCACCCGGGGGCCCTGGGACCCCGGGGCGCAGCACGCGGGGCCGCCGGCGGCCCTGATCGGGCGCGAGATCGAGCGCCTGGGCGGCGGCAGGATGGGAGGCGGGGAGGGCGCGCCCGCCCAGGTCGGCCGGATCACCTACGAGATCCTGCGGTCGGTCCCGATCGCCCGGCTGCGGGTCGAGGCGGAGGTCGTGCGCCCGGCCGGCGGGTGGAATTGGTCAGGGCCACTCTCACCGATGACGAGGGCGACCCCTGGTCATGGCGTGCGCAAAATGGACTTCGAGGCGTCCTCCGGCTTCCCACCGGCTCCGCCAGGGCCCGACCGGCGGAGCCGGCAGTTCCCCGACATCGGACACGAGGCCGCTACCCCGACATGTTCATCTCCACCCCCCTGATTCCTGGATAAGGTATTTGAGTGTGGTTGGTCAAGGAATGTCATGCTAGGACAGCGTTCGGTGACGCCTCCTGAGGAACAGCGAGTCGGAGGGGTGGCAGAGTCTGGTTGATTGCGGCAGCCGTGAAAGCTGTTGACCGGGTAGCCCGGTCCGGGGGTTCGAAGACCTCCCGCAGGATGGGAGGCGGGGAGGGCGCGCCCACCCAGCACGCCGAACGAGAAGGCCCGACCCCCTAAACGAGGCGCTGACGCCCTACATGTTCATCGTCCACGCCCCTGATTGCTGGATAGGGGTATTTGAGTATGTGGTTGGTCAAGGAATGTCATGCTGGACAGCGTTCGGTGACGCCTCATGAGGAACACCGACTCGGAGGGGTGGCAGAGTCTGGTTGATTGCGGCAGCCTTGAAAGCTGTTGACCGGGTCTCCCGGTCCGGGGGTTCGAATCCCTCCCCCTCCGCTCCACCGCCCGGCATCTGAGTCGAAAGCAGTTCAGTCCTGCGGGCTGCAGACGATGACCGGGATCCGCCGGTCGCCGGCCCGCTCCTGGTAGCGGGCGAAGCCCGGATAGAACCCGGTCGCCAGCGCCCAGAGCCGCTCGCGCTCCTTGCGGGTCGCCTCCCTGGCCCGGTAGCGGCCGCCGCCGCCCTTGGTCCAGAGCTCGACCTCGGGGTTCGCGACGACGTTGTGATACCAGGCGGGATGGTCGCGGTGGCCGCCTCGGGAGGCGATCAGGACTACGTCATCGTCGTCGGTGAAGTAGGCGAGTGGGGTGGTGCGCTTCTTGCCGCTCTTCGCACCCGTATGCGTGAGCAGCACCGTCGGCGCGGTGACGGTGGTCTTGAGACGGCCGCCGGTGGCTTTCATCAGATACGGATCGATCTTGTTGCCGACGTTGACGAGGAACCAGGTCACCGGACGCCTGCGGGCCGTCCACGACAGTGTGCTCAGGAGCACCCCCTTGGGCGCCTGCGGATCGAATTCGCGGACTCGTCCCACGGGCGCATCCTTTCAGTCACCCGACTTCGCCATCAACGGCCGCCACAAACACCGCGGCCGAACCTACGAGATCAGTTCGCCCAGCCGGGCGGAGGTGAGCAGCTTGTCCAGGGCCTCGGGCGCCTGCGGCCGCGCGAAGTAGTAGCCCTGCCCGCCGTCGCAGTGGAGGGACTGAAGCTCGCGGACCTGCTCCTCGCGCTCGATCCCCTCGGCCAGCGCTGTCAGCCCGAGCCCGTGGGCGAGCCCGACGATGGCGGCGACTCCGGCGGAGTCCTCGGGCGAGCGCCCCAGCCCGGCGATGAACGAGGCGTCGATCTTGATCGCGTTCAGCCGGGGGAGGCGCTTGATGCTGCCGAAGGACGACATCGCGATACCGAAGTCGTCGATGAGCAGCCGGATGCCGAGCTGCTCGAGGTCGGGGATTGCGATGAGGGCTGAGGCGCGACGATCCATCACGGCCCGCTCAGCGATCTCCAGGCACAGAGAGGACGCCGGAAGCTGCGCGTCCGCGATCGCCTGGGCGATCTTGCCGCTCAGGCCGGGGTCCGCGAGCCGCCGTTCGCTGACGTTGACCGAGACGATGAACTGGTCCCGGTCCGGGAGCTGCTCGCGCCATCTGGCCGCCTGGAAGCAGGCCGCCCTCATGACGAGGTCGTCGATGTCCGAGATCAGGTCGCTGGCTTCCGCGACGAAGAGGAACTGCGCCGGCTCGAGCACGCCGCGGTCCGGATGCCGCCAGCGGACCAATGCCTCGGCGCCGGTGACCTCGCCGGTTCGCAGGTCGACCTCCGGCTGATAGTGGACCGTGATCTCGTCCCGCTCGAGCGCCGCCCGAAGCTGGACCTCCAGCCCCGTGCGGTCGGTGCCCCCCTCGCGCATCCAGCTCTCGAACAGCGCGTAGCGCGACTTGCCGGCCGCCTTGGCCCGGTACATGGCGACGTCGGCCTCGCCCAGCACCTGGTCGGGCTCGATTGGGATGCCCTCTGCGGGGTACAGGGCGACCCCGATGCTCGCCGCCTGCGTGATGGCTCGTTCCTGGAGGTCGATGGGCTCGGCCATCGCCTCGATTACCCGGTCCGCGATCGCCCGCACTTCCTCGTCTGACACTTCCTCGCAGAGCAACGCGAACTCGTCGCCGCCCAGGCGGGCCAGGGTGTCGCCCACTCTCAGCAGCCGCTCGAGGCGGCGCCCCACCTCGATCAGGACCTGGTCGCCGGCGGCGTGGCCGAGCGTGTCGTTGACCAGCTTGAAGCCGTCGAGGTCGAGGTAGATGATCGCGCAGCCGCGGATCCCGCGCCTGGCCGAGGCCATCCGCACGCGGTCGGAGAAGAGCGTCCTGTTGGGAAGGCCGGTCAGGGAGTCGTGGAGCGCCTGGCGGGTGAGCCGCTCCTCGGACTCCTTGCGATCGGACACGTCCTCGATCTGAGCGATCAGGTAGCTGGGTGCGCCGTTCTCCCCGTCGTAGATCGGCGAGAGGTTGAGCGAGACCCAGAGCGCATGGCCGTCGGCGTGGATGTACCGCTTCTCCGTCCGGTAGCCGTAGCGCTCTCCCTCGATCAGATCACGCAGCGCGTCCAGGTTGGCGTCGACGTCGTCGGGGTGGGTGATCTCGCCGAAAGTCTTGCCGACCAATTCGTCCCGGGGGTAGCCCGTGAGCTCGCAGAGCGCGCGATTGACGCGTTGAAAGCGGCCATTGGTCGAGATGACCGCCATCCCAACCCGGCTGTCGTCGAAGGCCCTGCGGAAGCGCTCCTCGGCTCCCCCGAGGTTGTGGGTCATCCGCCGCAACGCGACGACGAGCAGATGCACGGCCGACCCGAGACTGCAGGCGAGCACGAACCCCACCACGCCGCGCTGGAGTTCGTTGGTGTCGTAGGTCGATCCCCCGATCACGGCGATCGGGAGGAACAGCGTGATCCCCATGACGAGGATGGAGACCGCCAGCTCTCTCCCTGTCCCATAGAGCGCGAACCACGTCACGGGGAGGATCACCAGCGGGCCGAAGACGCTCGGGGAGTCGCCGCTCGCGTCTCGGAGCAGCGCGATGATGAGGAAGTAGGAGAGCGGGAGGATCGCCTGGGGCCAGGCGGGCAATCGGGACCAAGGCACCCAGAGCGCGAGCGCGACCACGACCGCGAGGAGGGCCGCGGCGACCAGCACCCGTGGATCGGAGACCGGGACCCCTGCCATGGGAAGCAACGCGAACGGCAGGAGGCCGGCGAGGACGAAGGGTGCGATCCGCCGGCTGACATCCACGCCTTCGAAGAACCGCCCCGGGTTCATGTCCAGGCCGATCGCGCGGGACCAGCGAGGGTCGTCCGGGCGACCGCTATCGGCGACTGCGCGATGGCTCACTCTCGGCTCCTTCTCCGAAGTCCCCCTCTCGACCCGGATTAGGAAGTGGGTTCTTCCCCTGCAATCGAGCGACGGTAATCGGCGATCAGCCGCCAGGAAAGGCCTCTATTCGGTACCTAGACGCTCGTACTAGCGAGATTTGGCTGCAGGACTCAAATGAAGCCCTTGCCCTCGCCTCTGTATGTCCGAAGTTCGTCCCGGATCGTCGTCCCGGTGACGAGGAAGAGCCGGTTGAATCGCTCGCAGAGCTCACCCGCCTCGAGGTCACGGAAGTAGAGCCGATCTCCGATCCGGAGCCTGTTCGCGCCGCCGCCGGGAAGCGCTGGGCGCGCACGCCAGGCCACACTGGGGGCAACGCCCGACCCCCGCACCACCGGCAGGGCGAACATCGCCGCGGGCCGGGGCCGGAAGGCCTGGTAGTGGTCGAAGGGGACCGGAGCGTAGAAGCCAGATCCGGCCGCCAGCTCGGTGACGGCCCATTCGGCGGCCGTCAGCTCGATCGATCCCGTGCCGCCCCCGTTGACGAACTCGAGCTGGGAGACCTCGGAGAGGGCGGTGACGATCTCGGCGCGCCGCTCCGATACGTCCCTTGCGGAGGCGGACTTCATCGCGCGGACCATGAGGTTGCTGATCGCCTTGCCGGGCACGTTGTCCCCGATCCCGGCGATCTGGCCCTCGTAGCCCATCATTCCGACCAGCTTCGTCCGCTCGCGCTGCTCGATCTCCTGAGCGAGGGTGACGGCCGCCTCCGCGGTCCTGATCGGCGAGCGCTTCGGACCGATCTTGACGATGCCGCCGAAGGGCCGCCAGGAGAGGTCGATGTCGATCGCGACGCGGATCGGCGCGATGAATGAGCTAGCGGCCTCCTCGATCAGATCGAGATGCTCGGTGCAGTCGACCATCAACACCGGTGCCTCCTCCGGGTCCTCCGAAGTGACCCGCGCGAGGCGGGTGAGGCAGGCGCGCTCGGTGGTCGGATATGCGAGCACGAGGTCGCGCACCCCTCGCTCCCAGAGCCAGAGCGTCTCCGGGAGCGTGTAGGTGAGGGCACCCTGGAACCCGGGATCGAGATCGAGGAGGCGCTCGAGCACGGGCCGGGAGCGGATGGCAAAGCTGGCGATGCGGATGGGCTTGCCCCGCGACCGACGCAGCATGTCGGCGGCGTTCGCCCAGAGCGCATCCAGGTCGAGGAAGGCGAAGGGCGCCTGCACCCCGTCGAAGACCGTCTCGAAGCGCTCGTAGTCCTCGAGCGGCGTCGGCAGCGGCAGCGGCGTGGGGGTATCGATCGCCGAGACCGGGCGGGTTTCCTCGTCCTTGGGCGGCGCGTGGCCGTTCGCGGTGGGCTCCGCGACCGCGGGGTCGGTCTCCGTCGTCGGGCTCTTTTCTGGAGCAGCCATGGCGATCCAGCCTACAATCGGGCCGCGGGGTCGCCCCCGGCGACCGACGCCCCCGGAGAGGTGGCCGAGCGGCTGAAGGCACTCGCCTGCTAAGCGAGTAGGGGGCTGATAGCTCCCTCGAGGGTTCGAATCCCTCCCTCTCCGCTCATGAAGCACCTCGGCTGGATCGCGGCGGGGGCGGTTGTCGTCGCGCTGCTCGCGTTCCTGATCATCGACAGCGGCAAGGACAACGAGCAGCCTTCTGCCTCCGCGGGCGGAACTGCCGGAGTGACCGTGCCCACGATCACGGCCCCGGCCCCGACGGGGAACGCCGCGGTCGACGCGCTCCGTGCCAGCGTGCCGGTCCCCGACGTGCACATAAACCCGCCGCCGTCCGCGCAGAAGGGACGGAGCTTCGCGCTCGCGACCGTCAGGACGGGCCAGAGAATCGCCCTGCACGCCTCGCCGGGCGGGAGGGTGCTGCAGCGGGTCGGCGACAAGACCGAGTTCGGCTCCATGCGCGTCTTCTGGATCGAGCGGGTGAGCGGAGCCTGGTTCGGGGTTCCCACGCCGGACCTGCCGAACGGGCAGCTCGCCTGGATCAAGGACGACCGCATTGCCCTCGATCTCACCCAGACACGATTCTGGATCACCGCGGACCTCTCCCGGCGAGCACTCGAGCTCCGCTACGGCAATCGGATGCTCCAGCGCATGCGAGTGACCGTCGGCTCCAGCAGCTCACCGACCCCGCTCGGCAACTACGCGGTGACGGACGGGCTCGTCGGGCGCGGGCTCGGCCCCTGGTACGGATGCTGCGTCCTCGCGCTCTCCGGCCACCAGGCGCAGCTGCCCTCGGGGTGGATCGGCGGCAATCGCATCGCGATTCACGGGACGCCCGGTTCGGTGGGCGGCGCCGACTCGCACGGCTGCCTGCGCGCCTCGGACCCGGACATGATCGCGCTGTTCGCGCGCGTTCCGCTGGGCACGCCGGTCTTCATCCGCGCCTAGGACCGCGGACGAGCGGGCGACCCTGGCGAGCGTCAGACGCGGCGCTGAACGTGATCCGGGCCAAGTGCGGATGGGCTGGGGGCGCCTAGCAGCGCCAGCGCGAGTCGGAGCTCGTCGGCCAGCATCCCCAGCGCGCGTCCGGCGCCGGCCTCCCCGTCCACGGCGAGACCCCAGAGCGCGGGCCGCCCGATCAACACCGCCTCCGCTCCGATCGCCAGGGCAACTGCGACATCCGTCCCGCGGCGGATGCCGCCGTCGATCACCACGGGGATGCGCCCGGCGACCGCCTCGACCACCTCTGGCAGGGCGTCGATCGTCGCCGGGGCATTGTCGAGCTGGCGCCCGCCGTGATTGGAGACCACCACCCCGGCGGCGCCGTGTTCCACTGCCAGGGCGGCGTCCTCCCCGGTGATCAGGCCCTTGACCAGGATCGGCAGATCGAACTCGCCGCAGAGCTGCTCGAGGTCGTTCCAGGTGATCGAGGGATCGACGAGCCCGAATACCTCGGCCGTGGTGAGGCTCCTGTGCCCGACCGCCGCCTCGATCGCGGGCGCCCGGATCTCGGCCGGGACCTGGAAGCCGGTGCGGAGGTCGCGCTCCCGCCGCCCGGCATATGGCGCGTCCACCGTGAGGAGCAGGGCCTCGTATCCCGCTTCGGCGGCCTCCTCGACCATCGCACGGGTCACTCCGCGGTCGCGAAAGAGGTAGACCTGCATCCAGAGCCTGCCTCCGGGGGCCGCCTCGGCCACCTCGGCGGGCCGGGTGCTGGTCAGGCTCGAAAGGCACATCACCGTCCCGGCGTCCTTGGCGGCGCGCGCCATGCCTGCCTCGCCGTCGGCGTGGGCCAGCAGCTGGAAGGCGACCGGTCCCACCAGGATCGGCATCTCCAGCTCGGCGCCGAGGACCGTCGCCCTGGTCGAGACGCCGGAGACGTCGACCAGGACCCGAGACAGGAGCTCCCAGTTCTCGTAGGCCTCGGCGTTCCGCCGCAGGGTTCGCTCGTCGCCGGCGCCGCCGGCGAAGTAGCCGTGGGTGCCCGGCTCGAGCCTCTCTGCCGCGAGCCGCTCGAGATCGGCGATGTTGACCGGATCGGAGACGCGAGAAGGCTATTCAGAGTCCGCCCGACGGGATAGGGTCGGAAACGCACGGGGGGTCACCTAGGCGGAGAGGAGACGCAGATGAAATCCCCACGATTCGCGCCGCTGACGGGAGCGATCTTCGTAGTGCTGCTCGTCATCGGCTTTATCCCGCTCGGAGGCAATACACCGGACACAGACGCCTCGGCAGCGAAGATCATCAGCTTCTACGACGATCACCAGACCAAGGAGATCCTTGCGATCGTCGTCGTGGCTTTGGCGGCGCTGTTCCTGGCCTTGTTCGCCGTCGCGATCCGCGATTACCTCAGGGACAGCGGTGGCGGCGAGTTCTGGCCCACCGTTGCCCTGGTCGGTGCGGCGATCGCTGTGGCGGGGCTCTTCGTCGCTGCGAGCATGCACTTCGCCCTGGTCGACGGGGCCAATCTCAGCCACAACAGGACACTGAGCCCCGACGCCATGGTGGCCCTGAACGCGCTCGACAACGACAATTTCATCGCGTTCTCGGTACCGCTCGCGATCATGCTGTTCGGGGCCGCGGGGGCCGTCCTGAAGGGAGGAGCTGCGCTGCCGAAATGGATGGCCTGGGTCGGGATCGTGCTGGGGATCTTCTTCTTCACCCCGGTCGGTTTCCTCGGCTTCGGCCTGACGGGCATCTGGATCATCGTCGCCAGCATCTTGATGTACCAGCGCGTCGGAGCGGCGACCGCCTAGTCCTGGCTCAGCCCGGCGCCTCGCCGGAGGTGCCGGGCTGAGATCCTTTCGTCTCGATGCCGAGGCGAAGACGCGAACGCGAGCCGGTTGAGACGGTGGACTACACCGATCCCGACGGCAACGTGCTGACGCTCCGTCAGTCGCTGAGCCCGAGGACGATCAAGAAGATCGGCGAGCCGCCGCGCCGCGACGCCGCTTCGGCCGACGACGTCTGGGCCCGCCGACAGGAGCTGCTCTTCGAGCGACTCGTGGTGCGCTGGGAGATCGCGGGGCTGCCGCTCGACGACCAGAAGATGCTGATCGGGCGCTACCGGATGGCTGACTCCGAAGAGAAGCGCTGGGTCCGCGAGACGATCGCGGAGCACCTGGAGCGCCACATTCCAGAGCTTGCATGAGCGCAGCGCCCCCCGAGCCGTTCACGCTGACTTATCGGATCGCGATGGTCGTCTGCGTCCCGATGGTGAGCCTCTGGGGGCGGCTCGAGGTCAAGGGCGTAGAGGTTCTTCCCAGGAGTGGCCCCGTGCTGCTGGTCGCCAATCACGATTCCCAGACCGATCCGCTGGCGATCGGTGTCGCGGCGCGCCACCGTCGCCAGATCCGCGCCCTCGCGAAAAGGAGCCTGTGGGACAAGCCGGGACTCGGCCGCATCCTCGACGGAATGGGCCAGATTCCGATCGAGCGCGCGGCGGGCGACGCCGATGCTCTCGTGAACGCCGTCGCGGCACTGCGCCGGGGCTCCTGCATCGGCGTCTTCCCAGAGGGGACGATCTCGGTTGGCCGTCGGTTGCGGGCGCGCAGCGGCATAGGTCGCCTCGCGCTCGAGGTTCCGGAGGCTCGCCTGGTGTGCGCGACCGTCGAGGGGGCCCCGGACCTCGCTCGCTTCCCGAAACGTCCGCGCGTACGGGTCCGCTTCTTCGATCCGGCCTCGGGTCAGACCGACCCCGCAGAGACGGCAGCCGGGCTCTCGCAGCGGCTTCTGGACGAGCTTCGCGCACTCGCTCCACCCGTCGACGCGGGCCGAAACCCCGCGGAGACGCTGGAAAAGTACGAACGCAAGCTCGCCGAGCGCGAGGAGGGTGCCGCTCGGCGCC
The DNA here is from genome assembly GCA_963763955.1 of uncultured Solirubrobacterales bacterium. Classification (GTDB taxonomy): domain Bacteria; phylum Actinomycetota; class Thermoleophilia; order Solirubrobacterales; family 70-9; genus DASUPK01. The sequence continues at coordinate 65,494 of CAVXQP010000026.1, forward strand.
GTGCCGAAGCGGCCGACCGGGAGCGAGTCTGAGCCCCGAGCGGCGCCGCTACGCTGTTGCCCGCACGCGCCCGTAGCTCAGTTGGATAGAGCGTCGGTCTACGAAACCGAAGGTCACAGGTTCGAATCCTGTCGGGCGCGCTTCAGGAAACCCCGGTAACACTGGTTGGCGGTGGGACGCGATACTGCGCCACGATGAAGGGGAAGGAACTCCTTCGAAACCGAGACTTCCGTCTCGTAGCCGGGCGCGTGGGCCTGTCGGCGCTCGGCGGTCGCGGGAGCTCGGAGCCGCCCGGTCCCGCGCAGTTGGCTCCCGAGGGTTGAGTAGGCCGGCGGCTAGCCTAGTCGCGATGCCTCAGGCGCTGGACAGGCCGCTCGACGGGGACCGGCTCGCCGGCCTGATCGAGAGGGAGGAGCGGCGCTTCGTGGAGGAGCACCCGCGCTCGCGCGAGCTGTTCGAGAGCGGGCGAGGGGCTCTGCTCGCTGGCGTGCCGATGCCGTGGATGACCGAGTGGGCGAGCCCGTTTCCGGTGTTCGCAGAGAGCGCGGAGGGCGCCCGATTAACCGACGTCGACGGCAACGACTACGTCGACCTCTGCCTCGGCGACACCGGGGCGATGACCGGGCATTCGCCTCCGGCGACGGTTGCCGCGGTGGCCCAGCGCGCCTCCCGCGGGATCACGCTGATGCTGCCGACCGAGGACGCGAGCCGGGTCGGCGAGGAGCTGACACGGCGGTTTGGCCTGCCGCGCTGGCAATTCGCCCTGACCGCGACGGACGCCAACCGATTCGCGCTACGCCTGGCGAGGGCGGTCACCGGCCGGCCGAAGGTCCTGGTCTACGCCTGGTGCTACCACGGGTCCGTTGACGAGAGCCTTGCGATCGAGATCGAGGGCGAGACGCGCTCCCGTCCAGACAACATCGGCCCTCCCGTCGACCCGGCCCTGACCACGCGGGCAGTCGAGTGGAACGACGTCGGCGCCCTGGAACGCGCGCTCGCTCCCGGTGACGTCGCCTGCGTGCTGGCGGAACCCGCGATGACCAATGCCGGGATCGTCCTTCCCGACGCCGGCTACCACGAGGCGCTTCGCCAGCTCAGCCGCGAGCACGGGGCCCTGCTCGTGATCGACGAGACGCACACCTTCTGCGCCGGCCCGGGAGGCTACACGGCTGCGGGCGGGCTTGAGCCCGACCTGCTCACGATCGGGAAGGCGATCGCCGGCGGGATCCCGGCCGCCGCCTACGGGATGACCGAGGAGGTGGCCGATCGGGTCATGGCCCACCACCGGACGCTGGAGACATCCGACGTCGGCGGCATCGGAGGCACGCTGGCGGGGAACGCGCTCTCGCTCGCGGCCACCCGCGCGACGCTGGAGGAGGTGCTGACGGACGCGGCGTTCGACCACATGATCGGCGTCGCGGAGCGCTTCGAGGCAGGCGTCAACGAGGTGATCGCCGCCCACGGCATGCCCTGGCACGCCACCCGGCTCGGCTGCCGCGTCGAATACCACTTTCGCTCCTCTCCGCCGCGCAACGGCTCCGAGGCCATGGCGGCCGACGACGCGATGCTCAGCCGCTACATGCACCTGCACGCGCTCAACCGCGGGATCCTGCTGACACCCTTCCACAAGATGGCGCTGATGTGCCCGGCGACGACCGAGGCCGACGTCGACCAGCACACGGACGCCTTCGGGGAGGCGGTCGTGGCTCTGGCGGGTCAGGGCGCCGGCTGATCGCTGGCGACGCCGGACGCCCCGAGCGGCGCTCGGTCGCCGCATGGCGGCAGTCGAAGCGCGAAGAGGCCAGGCGGGCGAAGCTTTGGCCGCGCGACGCGTGGGCTTCAGATCGAGCGCCTGCGCTCGCATCCGCCCGCGGCGTCCTTGCCGGGCGCGCCGCCACCGGCGCCCTACAAGATGGCGCTGGTCACCTGGGCGCTGATCTTCCCCTTGATCACGGCAATCGTCTACTTCCTTGGGCCCACGCTCGCCCGGATCCCTCTGGTCCCGAGGTTGGCGATCACCACCGGGATAGCCGTCCCCGTGATGACCTGGATCCTGATGCCCCGGGTGACGCGCCTTCTGAGACATTGGCTCTACCCGGTTCGCTGATCCACATTGAGCGCCCTGCCCGAGCCCAACGGACGAGACCAATCCCGCTAGCAGTAGTGGTGTTCTCTCTGAACCTTGGCTGCTCCTGCCTTCGGCCCGGCCCTTGTCCGGCCCTTGTCCAGCCCTTAGTAGTGGGGTGAAATAAGGGCCAAGCCGGTCTAAGGCGGTCTAACGAAACCGGTTCGGCACCAGGGGATTTGTATCGGCGACGCCCGGAGGCTCTACGCAGACCTACGCCCTACGAAACCGAAGGTCACAGGTTCGAATCCTGTCGGGCGCGCTCCGGGGAACCCCGCTGGAGCGGGGTTTCTGGTTCAAGTGGTGCGGAGGGAGTAGCTGGAATGGGTGAGTGGACGATCTTGCCGTCGATCACGGTGTAGAGCGCCGCGAAGGAGCGCCGTACGGCCGCGATCTGACGCGGCATAGGGCTCTGACGTCGTTAGAACGATCGCATCGCCCTACGCGCACGCACCGAACACATAGCGCGCTGCCCCTGGCAACCTGCACGCCCGCGGACACACATCGCACTGGACGCGGCCACCCACCTGGCGATGCCAGTACTTTCG
>CAVXQP010000027.1:0-7690 GCA_963763955.1 uncultured Solirubrobacterales bacterium
GAGTGGTGATCCTGAGCTATGAGGAGAATCCAGCGCACGCCGGCGTCGCCCGGCGCTCCATCGTGCTGGCGATCCTCGCGGCTCTCAGCTTCGGGATCTTCTTCACGGGGTTGGACCTGGCGGCCGCCGACCGGCCGGGGTGGGCGGTCCTGGCCGTCCGCGTGGGCGGCGTGGCCACGGTTGCGATCGCCCTGCTCACCTCACGACCGCGGCTCGCCGCTATCACGGGCTCCGTTGCGGTCCTCCTCACGATCGGGGTCTTCGACGCCCTCGCGAACGCGCTCTTCGCGGTGGCATCCACCAAGGGGGTCCTCCCCGTGGTCGCTGTGGGCGCCTCGATGTACCCGGCTTTCACCATCGCCCTTGCGCACTCGGTGCTCGGCGAGCGGCTGGCCCGCATCCAGTGGGCGGGCGTCGTCCTCGCCCTGCTGGGAGTCGCACTGATCGCGGCGGGCAGCTAGGGCCTTTCCGTACGCTCTTCCGGGTGGCTGCTTCTCCAAAGGCCCCGGAAGCGCCACCGAGGCGCCGCGTGCTGATCGTCATCGGGGCGCTGATGCTGACGATGCTGTTGGCGGCGCTCGATCAGACGATCGTCTCGACCGCGCTGCCGACGATCGTCGGCGACCTCGGAGGGCTCAACCACATCTCCTGGGTCGTCACCTCCTACCTCCTGGCGATCACGATCGTCACCCCGCTGTATGGGAAGCTCGGCGATCTCTACGGCCGCAAGGTCGTCCTCCAGGGGGCTCTGATCCTCTTTCTGGTCGGCTCGGGGCTGTGCGGGCAGGCCCAGGGAATGACCGAGCTGATCGCCTTCCGGGCGATTCAGGGTCTGGGCGGCGGCGGCTTGCTGGTAAGCGCCCAGGCGGCGGTCGGGGACGTAGTCTCGCCACGGGAGCGCGGTCGCTACCTGGGGCTGTTCGGCGCCGTCTTCGGAGTGGCCAGCGTCGCGGGGCCTCTGATCGGCGGGTTCTTCACCAGCAACGCGAGCTGGCGGTGGATCTTCTACATCAACATCCCCCTGGGGGTGGTGGCGTTCGCGGTGCTCGCCGTGGCGCTGCCCAGCGTGGGTGAACGCAAGCGGCACCGCGTCGACTACCTCGGCACGGTCCTGCTCGGCGTCTGCCTCGCCTCCCTGGTGCTGCTCACGACCCTCGGCGGCACGACCTATGCCTGGGACTCCGGCTTCGTCGTCGGGCTGGGTGTCCTGGCGGCCCTGGCTCTGGCCGCCTTCGTGTTCGTCGAGCACCGGGCGCCCGAGCCCGTTCTCCCGCTCGACCTCTTTCGCAACCGGGTCTTCGTCGTCACGGGCCTGATGGGTTTCGTGGTCGGATTCGCCCTGTTCGGGGCTCTCACCTACCTGCCCCTCTTTCAACAGGTCGTCCGCGGCCTCAGTCCGACTGCCTCAGGCCTGCAGCTCGTCCCGCTGATGGCCGGGCTGCTCGCGAGCTCGATCGGCTCCGGGCAGCTGATCTCGCGGAGGGGGCGCTACAAGGTCTTTCCCATCATCGGCACCGCGATCAGCGCGGTCGGGCTGTACCTGCTCTCGGGGCTGGATCCGCAGACCGGGTCCCTCGAGGCGGCGTCCTACATGCTCGTGCTCGGCCTGGGACTGGGATTCGTGATGCAGGTTCTGATCCTCGCGGTCCAGAACGCGGTTCCCTACTCGCAGCTCGGCATCGCCACTTCGTCAGCCACACTGTTCCGCTCGATCGGCGGCTCGCTGGGAACGGCGATCCTGGGCGCGATCTTCAGCAACCGGCTCGCGCACGAGCTTGCCTCCCACCTGCCGGCGGGCTCAGCTGAGACATCGAGCCTCACCTCCGGCCAGGTCAATCCGGCTCAGGTCTCTTCGCTGCCTCCCGCGCTCCACGACGGCTTCGTCACGGCGTTCACCGATTCCCTCTCGACCGTGTTCATGATCGCCGCGGCCGTGGTCGCCGTCGCCTTCCTGCTGGCCTGGGCCCTGGAGGAGCGCCCCCTGCGCAAGACGATCGAGGACCGCGACGTCGGTGACGCCTTCCCGCCGCCCCAGGACACCGACTCGCTTCGAGAGATCACACGCGAGCTGAGCCGCCATGTGGGCCGCGAGCGGACGCGCCGTTTCATCGAGGGCGTGATCGCGGATGCGCACGTCGATCTGACCGCGGCCGAAGGATGGCTACTCGGGCGCGCCGAAGCCGGAACGATCGCTGCAGACGCTCTGAAGACGCGCGATCCCGCCGACGGCGTGATTCTGCGGCAGGCGCTCGGGCAACTGAGGACCAGGGGGCTGGTGGAGAGCTCCGACCCACCAGCGCGCCTGACGGCTTCCGGGCAGGAGATCCGCGGCAGCCTGATGAGCGCCCGCCAGCGGAGCCTCGAGTACCTGGTCGCCGACTGGCAGCCCGAGGATCCACGGGTCGACGCGATGATCGTCCGGCTCTCAGAGGAGCTGGCCCACTCCGGTCAGGCTTAGGCCGGGGTCAGCGCGATGCCCGTGAGCTCGCTGAGCCGGGCGATCGTCTCCCGCGGGCTGCGATGCCAGATTGCCGTCATCCCCACCGCCTCGGCCCCCTCGCAGTTCTCCCTCAGGTCGTCCACGAACAGGCATTCCTCCGGCGCGACGCCGAGCCGCTCGGCGGCCAGCCGGTAGATCTCGGGTTGCGGCTTGTGCATGCCGACGTCGGCCGAGAGCACGACCGCGTCGAACAGCTCGGCGAGCAGCTTGCGGTCGTAGTGATCGGTGCTCCAAGAATTCGACAGGAGCCCCGCCTTCAGCCCGCTGCCACGGAGCTGGCGGACCGCCTCGACCATCTCGGGCTCCGGCTCCATGCCGGCGAACATGCTGTCGATCAGGCCGGCGGGGTGGGCCAGACCGAGGCGTTTGCCGAAGACCGCCTCGAAATCGTTCTCGCTCATCTCGCCCACCTCGAGCTTCCGCAGGTCCTCGAGTGCCGCCGGGTCGGCCTTGAAGAGCTTCTTGATCGCGCCCGGCTCGAGGCCCTCCGTGCGGGAGAAGGCGGCAAAGCTGTCCCAGACGGGCGTGGTCAGCACCCCGCCGAAATCGAAGACCGCCGCCGCATATGCTGGGTCCGGCATGGATCAGCAGGCTAACGAGGCCACCACGGCGGAGGCCCCCGACGGGATCAATCGCGCGGGGGTCGAGGGGTGGTTCGAGGCCAACGTTCCCGACGTCGAGCTGCCGCTGAGCTTCGAGCGAATCTCCGGGGGGCGTTCGAACATGACCTTTGGAGTTCGCGACTCCGGCGGCCACGCATGGGCCCTCCGGCGACCGCCGCTCGGCAAGCGGCTCGGGTCCGCGCATGACATGGGGCGCGAGCACCGCGTGATCGCGGCCCTCCAAGACACGCCGGTCCCCGTCCCGCCCGTGATCGGGCTCTGCGAGGACGAGGCGGTGAATGGTGCGCCGTTCTACGTGATGGGCTTCGTCGAGGGACCAATCCTGCGCTCGGCCGAGGAGGCGAGCATCTTCGAGGAGGCCGAGCGCCACGCGATCGGCGATCGCGTGGTCGACACCCTCGTGGCCATCCACGACGTCGACCCGGACGAGATCGGCCTGGGGGAACTGGGCCGCAAGGAGGCCTACGTCGAGCGCCAGCTGAAGCGCTGGCAAGGCCAGTGGGAGAAGTCGAAGACCCGCGAGCTTGCAGTGGTGGACGACGTCCACGATCGCCTCTCCTCTCGCATCCCGGAGCAGGGACCGGCGACCATCGTCCACGGCGACTACCGGCTCGACAACATGATCCTGTCGCCCGCCGGAGACGTCGCCGCCGTCGTCGACTGGGAGCTCTGCACGCTGGGGGACCCGCTGGCCGACGTCGGAATGCTGCTCGTCTACTGGTCCCAGGCCGGCGACGACTTCATGCCCCTGTTCGCCCCGGCCACCATCGCGCCGGGATTCCCCAAGCGCGACGACGTCAGAGAGCGTTATGCCGAGCGGTCGGGCCGGGACCTGAGCCAGATCGACTTCTTCATCGCCCTCGGCTTCTGGAAGCTGGCGATCATTCTCGAGGGCGTCTACGCCCGCTATGCCTCCGGCCAGTACGGCAAGACCGACGAGGGGTTCGAGGCGTTCGCCAAGGTCGTCGAGCGCCTGGCGGAGGCGGCCGACGAGGCCGCGAGCCGCCTGCCGTAGCGCGAGCTCAGGGCGCGGCCGGGACGACCGCGAGCGTACCCTCCGCCTCAGGCAGCTCGGTGGTGTCGAAGCCGCTCCCCTGGAGCCTCTCGACTCGCGGCATCCGTTCGACGAACTCCTCCTCGGTCTCCAGGAACCCGATTCGCGGCGTGCGGTAGTGCATCGGCACCACCCAGCGCGGCTCGAGCGCCTCGACGATGTCCGCGGCGGCGCTTCCGCCGATCGTGGGGCCGCCGCCGACGGGGAGCAGGAGCAGCTCCGCGCCCTCGAGGGCGGCGGCCTGCTCGGGCCGCAGCTCGCGCTGGCCGAAGTCGCCGAAGTGGACGACGCGGACGCCGTCGAGGTCGAAGGCGAAGATCGTGTTCGGACCGCGCTCGGTGCCGGCTGAGGCATCGTGCTCCGAGGCGACCGCCGTCACCTCGCCGATAGGCGACTCCAGCTTGCCCGCGGTGGCGCGCAGGATGGCCGGCTCGCCCGCGATCGCCTCGGCCCCGTTGTGGTCGACGTGCTCATGTGTGATCAACAGGAGGTCGACGTCGTCCTCCTCGATGGGCGGATAGCCGAATTCGATGCCGCGATCCGCAAGTCCGGACATGTCGGCGAACGGATCGATGAAGACCTTCGTCCCATTGCTGGTCAGGGCAAAGGCGGACTGGCCGTACCACTCAACGTGCATGTTGTTCCTCCAGTTTCTGGATGTGCGGGAGAGCGCCCTGGTCGCCGGCCGGCGCATCGGCGTGGTGGTAGCGGCCCCCGCGGAGCAGGGACGCGAATGCGGCGACGAGGCAGGCGACGATCGCGAACACGAAGGCGGCATCGAGGCCGTCGCTGAACGGGCCGGAGATCAGGTGCGGAAAGAAGGAGGAGCCAGTGACCACCGCGTGCGCATGCGGCGATAGCGCCGAAAGCGCTCCGGGACCCACCAGGTGCTGGATCGGGTTGTAGCCGAGGAAGGCGGCGAACAGAACCGAGATCGGTGGCGTGTTTCCGGCGTGGTGGGCGGCGGCCGCCGACACCCCGTGGGCCTGCAGGCCGCTGCTCAGCGTCGAGGGCAGGCTCGAGGAGAGGCCCACCACCAGGAGCGTGAAGAAGATCCCCACCGACATCACCTGGGCCGAGTTCTGGAAGGTCTGGTTCATGCCGCCGCCGGCGCCGCGCTCGCCGGCCGGGAGGCTGTTCATCACGGCCGCGCGGTTGGGCGAGGCGAACAACCCCATTGAGATGCCGGTGAGAAAGAGGATCGCCGCGAAGGCCGGGTAGGGGAAGTCGATCGGCAGCATCAGCAGCAGCCCGAAGCTGAGCGCGGTGCCGAGCATGCCGCCGGTGGCGAACGGCCGAGCTCCGAAGCGGTCGGAGAGATATCCGGAAGTGGGTCCGGCGATCAGCATCCCCACAGTCAGGGGGAGCATGTAGATGCCGGCCCAGAGGGGCGCCTCGGTGAAGTCGTAGCCGTGCAGGGGCAGCCAGATTCCCTGGAGCCAGATGATCAGCATGAACATGAGGCCGCCGCGGGCGACCGCAGCCAGGAACGTGGAGAGGGTGCCGAAGGTGAAGGCGCGGATGCGGAAGAGTGCCAGCCGGAACATCGGCTCCGCAACGCGCAGCTCGATCATCACGAAGGCGACGAGCGAGGCCACTGCGCAGGCGAGGAGGACCAAGACCCTCGGGCTTCCCCAGCCTGTCGGAGAGCCGCCGTAGGGACGGATCCCGTAGGTGATCGCGACCATCATGAGGACCAGGCCGAGCGCGAAGGTGAGGTTCCCCCACCAGTCGATGGAGCCCCGGCGCGGCTTGCTGCGCTCCTCGAGCTTGAGATAGGCCCAGACAGTTCCGAAGAGACCGACCGGAACCGAGATCAGGAAGACCAGGCGCCAGTCGATCGGCGCCAGCAGGCCTCCGAGCAGGAGGCCGATGAAGAGGCCGCTGACCCCGACGATGTTGTTGATCCCGAGGGCCATACCACGCTGGTTGGCGGGGAAGGCGTCGGTGATGATCGCCGCAGCGTTGGCGAGCAGGCAGGCGCCGCCCACTCCCTGGACGATTCGGAAGACGATCAGATAGAGGGCGCCCGGCTCGCCGGTCATCCAGTCGACGGCGAGCAGCAGGGAAGCGACCGTGTAGATGACGAAGCCGAGGTTGTAGATCCTCACTCGCCCGTACATGTCGCCGAGCCGGCCGAGGCTGACGATCAGCACGCTCGAGATGATCAGATACCCGAGGATCATCCAGAGCAGGTAGAAGCTGTTCGAGGGGACGAGCGGATCGAGGTGGATGCCGCGGAAGATGTCCGGCATCGCGATCAGCGTGATCGAGGCGTCGAGGGTTGCCAGGAGGACCGCGAGGGTGCAATTCGAGAGCGCGATCCACTTGTAGCGGTCCTGCATGCCCGTCGACTATACAGGCGACCTGTTCAAGTTACCTGCCTATTTCGATCGTATACTCAGCCCATGGCGACCACGGCGAAGACCCGGAACGACACTGCCCGCACCGCGAGTGAGCTCCGTGTCGTGCTCGGACAGCTGCTGCGCCGGCTCCGAGCCGAGCACCGTTTCCCGCTCCATCACGGTGCGGTCCTCGGCCGCCTCGATCGCGAGGGTCCCGCGAGCGTCAGCGACCTTGCCGGCGCGGAGAAGGTACGCCCCCAGTCGATGGCCCAGACCGTCGGCGAGCTCGAGTCAGACGGGCTGGTCAAGCGGAGCCCGGACCCCAAGGACGGCCGCAGGGCGATTGTCGAGCTGACCGGCGCGGGCCGCAAGACGCTCGAGGCCGACCGGAGCCGGCGAGTCGGATGGCTCGTCTCGGCGATCGAGAAGCTCCCGAAGGAGGATCAGGAGGTGCTCGCCCGCGCCACTTCAATCCTCGGCGGCTTGTCGGACAGCGGCGGCTGAACTGTTTGCTAGCCGTCTGGGTCTCGCGAGCTTGGGCGCAAATAGGTTGCCATTCCGTTGCGAGCCTGGCGCAATGCCGAGCAAGGAAGAGAGATCCGGCGCGGGGCCGATCAGTGCGGGTGTGGAGGGCGGTACTCGGGAGTACCCAGGCGGTACCGGCGAGTACCCGGACGGTACAGGCGAGTACCCGGACGGTACCGGCGAGTACCCGTCATCGAATGCATCGAAGGCAGAGCCTCGGGAGAAGGCGACGGCGGCTCTTTCACGAGAGCTGCCGTGGTGGCAGCGAGAGGGTTATTCATCACTGGCCGAGGCGCTGGCCGAGGAGATTGCGATGGGAGATCGGGTCATGGGGCGGAAGCCCCGAGACCTTGAGGGTCTGGACCTCGAGGAGGTCGTCTTCTCTCACCCGGAGCCCGTGGAGCGCCGCTCAGGGAACCCCCGCCCGCGCGGGCGCCAGGTGAATGTGAAGCTGACGGATGAAGAGCACTCAAAGTTGAAGCAGGCTGCCCGCGACCATGGCCTGGCCCCGGCGACGCTCGCCCGAGTCTTCGTTGTCAGGGCGACGGAAGTTGTCCTGCGCGGCTAGCTCGCGGCCTTGGCCGGCTCGGCGGAGCCGTCGGTGCCGGTGACAGAGGCGTGGCGCTGCCCTTCGCCCGAGTCG
>CAVXQP010000028.1:0-80882 GCA_963763955.1 uncultured Solirubrobacterales bacterium
GCTACGAAAGGGCGGCCTCACCGAGCACCTCGACCTCATCCCTTACCTTCAGGGTGCCGAACAGGCCGGAGTAAGGCTCGATGTCCCAGGTCGACTGCTCCACTGTGGCCCGAGCGGATACGGCTCCGTTCGGCCCGAACTCCAGCTCGAAGTCGAGGGGGTGAACGTTGCCGTTCAGGCTGAGCTCGCCCGTGACCTTGAGACGCTGCACATCATCCGTGGGGGTGACCTGGGTCGACTTGAACTCGACCCGTCCGGGCTTAAGCACCTCGGCCTCGAGGGTCTTCTTGACCTCGACCTTGTCCTCATCGGTCAGCGCCATGATCCCGCCTGTTCCCTCGATCACTTCCATGGACCCGCTCTCCGCGCTGAGCGTGAGGCTGCTTTGGCCCAGACCGTCGCCGACCTCCAGCCTCCCCAGCCAGGAGGTGACCTCGATCAGCAGATCGTGTCCCGCCTTGGCGGCGGCACCCCCTCGCTTGGTCTTGACGCGAAGGCTGGCATTCTCTGGTCCCAGCTCGTGGATGCCTGGCATGATCGGCATGGCCACACGCTATCCGGGGGGAGAGGAGATCCCGATGGAGTTTGACAATTCGTTCACGGTCCAGAAGCCGATCGACGAGGTCTGGAGCACGATGGTCGACCTCGAGCGGGTCGTGCCATGCGTTCCCGGAGCGAGGGTGATCGAGAAGACCGGCGACCGGGCCGTGAACGCCGAGGTGAAGATCAAGCTCGGCGCCATGAACATGAACTACTCGGGGCCGGCGGAGATCGTGGAGCAGGATGACTCCGAGCAGCGGGCGGTGATGAATGCCCGCGCGAAGGAGGCGGGGGGGCAGGGCAACGCCGACGCCAGGGTCACGATGGAGCTGAAGGGTTCGGGCGACGCGACGGAGGTCGCGCTTCATTCCCAGATCAACGTGACGGGCAAGGCCGCGCAGATGGGAGAAGGCGTGATCGTCGCCGTGACCGAGGGGATGATCAAGGAGTTCGCAGAGAACCTGGCCAGCCTCTGAGCGTCCCCGACATTCCCTGGATGCTTGAGTCCGGTTGTAATACTCTCGCGACATGGCCGGTACTGCTGGCGTGGAGGCAACGGAATGCTGATCGGCGCTGACACCACCTCCTGGTACATAGGGCTGGGACTTGGCGCGATCGTCGTGGTGGTGGCCGTGATCATCGTCGGCACGATCCTGGTCCTCGCCAACCGGATCGCAGGGCAGGCGGAGACTGCGAACGAGGCGGTCGCGACCCTCCGGTCGCAGACCGACGGGCTCAGCGGCATCGCCAAGATCAACGATTCAGGCGTCCGCATCCTGCACGCGGCCCGGGCGCTCAGAAAGGCTGCCGTCGGGCACTGATGGACGTCATGGTCGCCCTGGCCAGCTCCGAGCGCACCCTCTGGTACGTGACGCTCGCGGTGGGGCTGGTGGTGGCCCTGGTGGTGGCGGGGATGCTGATCACGCTGCTCGGCCTGCTCGGGCGGATCCAGGCCGCGGTCACCGGCCTGCTCGGCTCCGCCGGGAAGGTCGCCGAGAACACCTCGAACATCCCGCAACTCGAGGCCACCGCGCCCGTCCTCGAGCAGATTGCCGCGGAGGGCGTGGTGCAAGACGGCTATATGAACGCGCTCTCGCAGGGTTACGGGGAGCCGGAATGAGCACCTCGCTGCTGATCGTGCTGAGCGTCGCCGAGGCCGTCGTCCTCGTGGTCGTCTTGGCTCTGGCGCTGATCGAGATCCGCCGCCGGCTCTCCTCGATCGCCAGCGACCTGAGCGACCTCGGCGAAGCCCTGACCACCGTGGAGGGGGAGCACCTGCGGCCGCTCCGCCCGGCGGTGGAGGCGATCAATGCCCAGTTCGACGGGATCATCGGCCTGATGCCATCGGTCGCCGCGAAGGCCGCGATCATCGCCGAGCACGCGGAGAAGCGATGACGCTCTGGTGGATCGGAAACGCCGTGCTGCTGCTCGTGATCGTGCCGGTCGTGGTGATCCTGCTGAGGGGCGTGCTCACCGCGGCCAAGGAGACCACCCGGGCCGTCGACGGGCTCCGGCCCGTCGCCGAAGCCGCCTCCAAGGATCTGGACGCCGTCGAACTGCTCAATACGACCCAGGAACAGGTGAGCCAGACGGTCACCGTGGTCGCGAACTACGGTGGTTCGCTCGACACCATCCTCGAGGACGCCTGATATGGAGCCCGCCGCCGCAGTCACCCTGATCGCGGTGGTTCTGGTGATCCTCGCCCTGGTCGTCTACCTGGTCGCGGTGATCCTGGAGCTGCGGAAGATCACGGCCGGGCTCGACGCGGTGATCGAGTCGGTCGGCGGCATCCTCCAAAAGAGCGAGCCCGTGAACGGTGTGGTCGAGACGATCAACAAGGATCTTTCGGCGGGAACGGATCTGCTCGAGGGCTTGCTCGACAAGAAGGCGGGCCAGGACGACGCGGCCGGGCTTATCGAGTCGGTCTACCCCGGAACGGGCGCCGCGGTCCTGGCCCGCCAGGGCAGAGGCGGCGAGGTCAAGAACATCGACGAGGTCTACACCAGGGGCGCGGTGCAGCTGGCGCGCCTGGGTCGTGAGAGCCCGCTCGGAGTCGGTGCGATGTCCGGCGCCGCCCTCAGGGATGCGACCTACTCGAGTGCGGCGGCGCGATCGATCTACACGAATCCCAGCGGCCCGGTCGCCGACGAGCCGGGAGGGCCAAAGCATCGGCCCAGGTCCCCCGTGATCGGCACGGAGGCCGGCGCCGACGGTGGTCCAGCGTCCGATGAGGCCAAGCCGTCGGATGGGTGAGTAGAGGGCGGGGGATCCTGTAAGTGCAGACACCCGGGCCGATCCAGTACGAGCGGGCGACGAGCGTCCAGAACGCGATCGAGCTCCTGGAGAAATACGGGCCCGAGACCCGCATCCTGGCCGGCGGCCACAGCCTGCTGCCGATGATGAAGCTGCGGCTCGCCAATCCCGAGCGCCTGATCGACATCAACGACCTCGACGAGCTCTCCTACATCAGGGAGGTGGAGGGAGAGGTCCGGATCGGGGCCATGACGCGCCACCGTGAGCTGCTCGAGTCCGAGCTCCTCGCCCGGCAGTTCCCGCTCTTCATCGACGCGGAGGAGATGATCGCCGATCCTCCGGTGAGAAACCGCGGGACGATCGGCGGCTCGCTGGCCCAGGCCGATGCCGCCGAGGACCTGTCCGCGGTCTGCTCGGCGCTGAAGGCGAGCGTCGTGATCGTCGGCTCGGACGGCGAGCGCGTGGTTTCGATGGATGACTTCCACGTTGGCCCCTTCATGACCGCGATCCAGGACGGCCAGGTCCTCACCGAGGTCCGGCTCCCGGTGAGGCCGCGGAGCGGCAGCGCCCACGAGAAGGTCGAGCGCAGGGCGGGGGACTTTGCGATAGTCGCCGTCTCCGCCGCGCTCTGGCTGGAGGGCGGGAGCATCGCCGACGCGGGGGTGGCGCTCAGCGCTGCGGGCGCGACCACGATCCACGCGACGCGCTCCGAGGAGCTCCTGCGTGGCGAGGAGTCCACCGAGGAGCTGTTCGCCGAGGCGGGCAGGCTGGCCTCGGAGGATAGCTCGCCGATCGCCGACGGGCGCGGCCCCGTCGACTACAAGCGTCACCTCGCGGGCGTGCTCACCGGGCGCGCTCTGAGCCGGGCCGCGGAACGTGCATCCAACCAGGAGGGCTGAATGGAGATCACCGTCACGGTCAACGGCGAGCGGGTCACGCGGGACATCGAGCCCGCCCTGCTCCTCGTCCACTTCCTCCGCGACACGCTCGGCCTGACGGGCACGCACTGGGGCTGCGACACCTCCAACTGCGGGGCCTGCGTGGTGCACCTCGACGGGCGGCCGGTCAAGTCCTGCACCACCCTCGCGGCGAGCTGCGACGGGCACGAAGTCCGCACGATCGAGTCGATGGAGGTGGACGGCCGGCTCGATCCGGTCCAGCAGGGCTTCCACGAGGAGCACGGCCTCCAGTGCGGCTTCTGCACGCCCGGCATGATCATGACCGCCAGGGCGCTGCTGGACGAGAACCCGGACCCGTCCGAGGCCGAGATCCGGACCGCGATCTCGGGCGCGATCTGCCGGTGCACCGGCTATGCCAACATCGTCAGAGCCGTGCGCTGGGCCGCAGAGCACGAGTCCGTGGAAGCGAGGAGATGAGAATGGCGACGACCGCCGCCAAGGAGACGCCGATCGGCTACGGCAACATGAAGCGCAAGGAGGACGCGCGCTTCATCAGGGGCAAGGGGAAGTACCTCGACGACATCGTCCTTCCTGGGATGCTCCACGGCGCCGTGCTGCGCAGCCCCTACGCGCACGCGCGGATCGTCTCGATCGACACCTCCCGCGCCCTCGCCCACCCGAAGGTGCACCGGGTGATCACCGCCAAGGACCTCGAGACGCTCGGCCTCGCCTGGATGCCGACGCTCTCCTACGACTCGCAGGCCGTCTTGGCCGGGGACAAGGTCCGGTTCCAGGGCCAGGAGGTCGCGTTCGTGATCGCCGAGGACCGCTACTCGGCGCGTGACGCGCTGCCCCTGATCGACGTCGAGTACGACCCGCTGCCCGCGGTCGTCAACGCACGCAAGGCGCTCGACCCGGACGCGCCGGTGATCCGGGACGACAAGCCGGACCAGGCCGACAACCTGGCTACGCCCCTCTGGGAGGCCGGCGACGCCGAGGAGTGCGAGCGCGTCTTCGCGGACGCGGACGTCGTCGTCGAACGGGACATGATCTACCCGCGCTGCCATCCGGCCCCGCTCGAGACCTGCGGGATGATCGCCGACATGAACCCGGAGACGGGTCAGCTCGACATCTACAACGGCAATCAGGCGCCGAACCTCCACCGGACGGTCTATGCGCAGGTCGCCGGGCTGCCCGAGCAGATGATCCGGATCATGACCAACGACATCGGGGGCGGCTTCGGGAACAAGGTGCCCGTCTATCCCGGCTACGTCTGCGCGATCGTCGGCTCGATCGTCACCGGCAAGCCCGTCAAGTGGGTCGAGGACCGCTCCGAGAACCTGATGTCCACCGGTTTCGCGCGCGACTACATCATGAGCGGCCGGATCTGCGCCAAGGACGGGAGGATCACGGGCGCGCAGGTCGACGTGATCGCCGACCACGGCGCCTTCGACAGCACGGCGCAGCCCTCGAAATTCCCCGCGGGGTTCTTCCACGTGTTCGCCGGCTCCTACGACCTCGAGGCTGCGCACTGCAGCGTCAAGGCCGTCTACACGAACAAGGCGCCTGGCGGCGTGGCCTACCGCTGCTCGTTCCGGGTCACCGAGGCCATCTTCCTGATCGAGCGCCTCGTCGGCGAGCTCGCGCTCGAGATGGACGTCGACCCCACCGAGCTGCGGATGAAGAGCTTCATCCAGCCCGAGCAGTTCCCATACGAGAACAAGACCGGCTGGACCTACGACTCCGGCGAGTACGAGAAGACCATGCGCGAGGCGATGCGGATCGCCGGCTACGACGACCTCCGCAGGGAGCAGGCCGAGAAGCGCGAGCGCGGCGAGCTGATGGGCATCGGCGTCTCCTTCTTCACCGAGGTGGTCGGCGCCGGGCCGAAGAAGCACATGGACATCGTCGGACAGGGCATGGCCGACGGCTGCGACCTGCGCGTCCACGGCACCGGCAAGGCGACGATCAGCATCAGCGCCCAGACCCAGGGCCAGGGTCACGAGACGACCTTCGCCCAGATCGTTGCCGAGGAGCTCGGCATCTCGCCGGACGACATCCAGGTCCGCCACGGCGACACCGACCGCACCCCATACGGCCTCGGGACTTACGGAAGCCGCTCGACCCCGGTCTCCGGTGCGGCCGCCGCTGTCGCCGCGCGCAGGGTCCGGGACAAGGCGCGGCTGATCGCGGCCGGGATGCTCGAGACCACACCCGACGACCTCGTGTGGGAGAAGGGCCGCTGGTCGGTCAGGGGGGATCCCGAGAAGGGCGCAACGATCGACCAGATCGCCGAGGCCGCCTACGGCGAGGCGCCGCTGCCCGATGGGGTCGAGGGCGGCTTGGACGGTCAGTCCGTCTACGACCCGCCCAACCTGACCTACCCCTGTGGCGCCTACATCTGCGTCGTCGACGTGGATCCCGACACCGCCGAGGTGAAGATCAGGCGGTTCATCGCGGTCGACGACTGCGGCACCCGGATCAACCCGATGATCGTCGACGGCCAGATCATGGGCGGCCTCGCCGAGGGGGTCGGCATCGCCCTGATGGAGCTGATCAGCTTCGACGAGCAGGGCAACTGCCTGAACGGGTCGCTGATGGACTACCTGATCCCGACGGCCCTCGAGTGCCCGGACTGGGAGCTGGGCGCCACCGTCACCCCATCGCCGCACCACCCGATCGGTGCGAAGGGGGTGGGGGAGTCCGCCACCAACGGCTCGCCGCCCGCGATCGTCAACGCCGTCTGCGATGCGCTGTACCAGAGCCACGGGGTTGCGCACATCGACATGCCGCTGAACCCGGCCCGCGTCTGGGCGGCGATGCAGGGCAGGGCCGAGCCTCCGCAGTGAGCGGCCGTGCCTGAGCTCGGCGCAATCGACCTCCCCGCCCTGGCCACTGCGCTGGCCCAGCGACTGCGGGCTGCCGGGGTGCCGACCACGCCGGAACGCGCCTCGCGCTTCGCCGAGGCGGTGGCGCTCGTCGGGCCGGTCAGGCGATCGGAGCTCTACTGGACGGCGCGGTCGGTCTTCGTCTCCTCGCAGACCCAGCTGCCGACGTTCGATCGGGTGTTCGCGGCGGTGTTCGACCCCGCCTTGGAGCCGGATGAGGAACGGGGTGACCCGTACTCGCCGCCGCTGAGCGGTTCGCGGGCCAGCGATCGCCCACCCCCTCCGGAGGCCCGCTCGGTCGAGGGCGAGGCACTGGAGGAGTCCGCGGGCGGAATGCGCGGGACCGCCTCACCTCCCTCCGAAGAGGAGGCCGAGCGGGAGATCGAGGTCCCGCTGGCCACCGCCAGCGAGGCGGAGCGGCTGCGGAGGAAGAGCTTCGAGGCCCTCGAGCCCGAGGAGCTCGAGCGGATCCATCGCATGATGGCGGTGCTGGAGCTCGCCGCCCCGCGGCGCCGCTCGAGGCGGAGGCGCCGCGCCAGGCGCGGAGAGCACCTCGATCTGCGAGGCACGCTGCGGGGAAGCCTGCGCACCGGCGGCGACCCGATGACGCTTGCCCGCCGCACCCGACGGACCCGCCCCGGCGGCTCGTCCTGCTCTGCGACATCTCGGGGTCGATGGAGCCGTACGCCCGGGCGTACCTCCACCTGCTCACTTCGGCGGTCGCCAGCGGCGCGCCGGCCGAGGCGTTCGTCTTCGCGACCCGGCTGACCCGGCTGACGCGCGCGCTGGGAGGGCGCAACCCCGAGGCGGCCATCCAGCGGGCCGTCGCCGCGGCGCCCGACTGGTCGAGCGGCACGCGCATCGGCGAGGCGCTGCGCGACTTCAATGACCGCTACGGGCGCCGGGGCATGGCGAGAGGCGCGGTCGTGGTGATCCTCTCGGACGGCTGGGAGCGCGCGGACCCCGCCCTGGTCGGGAGGGAGATGGAGCGGCTTCGGCTGATGGCCCGTCGGATCGTCTGGGTCAACCCGCGTGCCGGTGCCGCCGGCTTCTCGCCCGGTACGGGCGGGATGGCCGCCGCGCTACCCCACTGCGACGCGATGGTGAGCGGCCACTCGCTCGAGGCCATGTACGAGGTCGCCGAGGCGATTGAGGGCGATGGTTCCTCCCGGCAGACGGTCCGGGCTGGCCTACCTAAGCCCTCCGCGGATCCCGAGCCGTCATGGCCGAGCGCCGAGCCGACCGAGGCGCAGCGGCCGGTGCCCATGCCCAGCGGCTACGGGCCCAAGCGCGGAAGGACGACGAGTTGAGCAAACCCGATCAAAGGAGCGGAGATGGCTGACGGCGCCACCTACCGAGCGGTGTTCCTGCGAATGCATCCCACCGGCAAGGCCGTCCTCAGCCTGAGCGAGGCATCGCAGGGCGAGGAGGCGACGCTCGCCGGGATCGCTGCCGGCGAGCTCGGCATTCCTCCGGAGGACGTCAAGGTCGTGCACGAGGATACGGACCGCTTCGGGGAGGGAAACAGCTTCAACCGCGAACCGAGCGATGCCGTCGGCGAAAACGTCGCCCTCACCGCCCGGAAGCTCCGTGACAAGGCCCAGATCGTTGCCGGCTCGATGCTCGGCGCCTCACCCGACTCCCTCAGCTTCGACAACGGCCACTGGGGGGTGCAGGGGGGCGATTCCGAGGGGGTCAGGATCCAGGAGGTAGCGCTCCACACCTTCGGGGGCTTCGAGCTTCCGGAGGGGATCGAGGGCTCGCTGGACGCCCAGACGACCTACCGGGCCGGGGCCGTGCAGGCGGCCGGATAGGCCCAGCCCGGGAGAGTTGCCGGAGTACCCTTGCTCCGAGGAATATGGAGGCCCCTTTCGTAGCGGCGACGGTGGTGCGGGCGCAGAGCCCGACCAGCGTCCGGGCCGGTGACTCGGCGATCGTGCGTCCCGACGGCGCGATCGAGGGCTTCGTCGGGGGCACCTGCGCGGAGGCCTCGGTCCGCCTCTACTCGCTTCGCGCGATGGAATCCGGCGACCCCCTGCTGCTTCGGATCCTGCCTGCCGCCGCGGAGGGGGAACCGGAGGCCGGTGAGGGAGCGGTGACAGTCAAGAACCCCTGCCTCAGCGGCGGCGCGCTCGAGATCTTCCTGGAACCGCATCTCCCGCCGCCCACCATGCGAGTCGTCGGTGTCGCGCCGATCGCGGCCGCCCTGACGGACCTGGCGCAGCGGATGGGATATGCCGTCGAGTCCGGCCCGGCAGAGCAGGCCCGGACCAGGCCCGATGACGCCGCGGTCGTCGTGGCGTCTCATGGTCACGATGAGGAGCGGGTGCTCACCGAGGCGCTCCGATCGGGGGTTCCGTACGTGGCCCTGGTCGCCAGCGAGATCCGCGGGCAGGCCGTGCGCGAATCGCTCGGTCTCACGGATGAGCAGCGCGCTCGGCTGCAGACGCCGGCCGGCCTCGAGATCGGCGCGGAGACCCCGGAGGAGATCGCGCTGGCGATCCTCGCGGAGATCGTCTCGCTGCGGCCCGAAGGCGAGCCGGGCCAAGTTCCGAGGCTGAGCACAATCGGCATGGAGGCGCCCCGGAGCGAGGCCCCCGAGCCGACATCCCCCAAGCCGGCGCCGGTCGCCCTCTCAACCGAGACCGCCATCGACCCGGTCTGCGGCATGGAGGTGGCTGTCAGCGAGGCGAGCATCCAACTCGAGCGGGATGGCGATCTCTACTACTTCTGCTCCGAGGGGTGCCGCGACACCTTCAGCGCCCACGGCGTTCCCGATGGCGCGGCACACTGAGCGGTTCGTCACCGGGCTCGTGCTCGCCGCCGGGGGCTCGCGGCGGCTCGGCGAGCCCAAGCAGTTGCTCCCCTATGGCTCCGGCACGCTGCTCGATCACGCTCTGGAGACCGCGCGGGCCAGCGCGCTCGATCAGCTGATCGTGGCGCTCGGAGGCAGCTCGGGAGAGGTTCGGCGCAGGGTCGATCTGTCGGGAGCCGACGTGGTGGAGAATCCGGACTTCGGAGAGGGCTGCTCCTCGTCGATCGCCGCGGCACTGAGCGCCATCGATCCGCGCTCGGAGCTGATGGTCCTGATGCTGGGTGATCAGCCCGGCGTGATCCCCGCCAACGTCCGCGCCCTGATCGCGGCCTGCGACGAGGACACCGCGCTGGCCGCGTGTCTCTACGACGACGGGCGCGGCCATCCCCTCGCGTTCGGCAAGCCGCTGTTCGGAGACCTGCGGGAGCTGCACGGCGACAAGGCGGTCTGGAAGCTGATGGAGCACCGGTCCGGCGAGGTGGTCGAGGCGAGGGTCCCCGGCCCGATCCCGCGGGACGTCGATACGCGGGCGGACTACGAGGCCGTCCTGGCAGAGTCCGGGAGCTCCGCATGAGCCACGCCGCCCGCCCGGGGGCCGAGACCTCCGTGAGCGCAGCCGTTCCCGACATCGAGTCCCTCAAGCAGCGTCTCGATACCGTCGACTACCTGGCCGACGACGGGCTCGCCACGGCGCTTTTCCTCTCGCTGCGGTTGCCCCAGCCGCTCCTGCTCGAGGGCGAGGCGGGTGTCGGCAAGACGGAGGCTGCAAAGGCGCTTGCGGCGGCGCTCGACACCGAGCTGATCCGCCTGCAGTGCTACGAGGGGATCGACTCCTCGGAGGCGCTCTATGAGTGGAACTACCCGCGCCAGCTGCTCAGGATCCGCTCGTCGGAGGCGACCGGCGGTGCTGAGTTCGCCGAGGAGGAGCTCTTCGGCACAGGGATTCCTGACGCCGCGCCCACTGCTGCAGGCGATCGAGCACGAGGGGCCGTTGCCCGCCGTCCTTCTCGTTGACGAGCTCGATCGAGCCGACGACGACTTCGAGGCCTTCCTCTTCGAGATGCTCGCGGAGTCGAGCGTCACGATCCCCGAGATCGGCACGATCCACGCGACCCATCCGCCGGCCGTGATCCTGACCTCGAATCGCACGCGGGACCTGCACGACGCGCTCAAGCGCCGCTGCCTGTACCACTGGATCGACTACCCGAGCCCGGAGCGCGAGGTCGAGATCGTCCGGCGCCGCGTGCCGGGGACGGCGGAGGAGCTCGCGACCGAGGCGGCGGAGGCGGTTCGCCGCCTGCGCTCGAGCGACGTCCAGAAGCCGCCCGGGGATCGCTGAGACGATCGACTGGGTCGCGGCCCTCGAGCTGCTCGGGGTGGACCACCTAGACGCTTCCGCCGCCGAGCGGACTCTGGGCTCGGTGCTCAAGTACCGTGACGATCAGGAGCAGGTCTCGGAGCAGGGACTCGATCGGCTGGTGGGCACGGATGCCTGAGGAGGCTGGACGCGGATGAAGGACGTGATGGAGGTCGTCGGGGACTGGGTCGGTGCCGGCGATCCGGTGGCGCTGGCGACGGTCGTGGACACGAAGAAGTCCGCGCCGCAGCCGCCCGGAACGAAGATGGCGATCAACGAGGCCGGCAGGATGGCGGGGGCGGTCTCCGGTGGATGCGTGGAGGGCCAGGTCGTCCAGGTGGCCGAGGGCATCCTGAGGGGCGGCCCGCCGCAGCTCCTCGAGTACGGGATCGCCGACGAGGACGCCTGGGACGTCGGGCTGCCCTGCGGCGGCGAGATCTCGATCTGGGTGGAGACCTATGACGACGGCGGTCTGGACGGTCGTTTCAGGGAGCTGGGTCTCCAGGGCGGGCGTGGAGCCCTGACCACCGTCCTCGAGGGCGAGAACGTGGGCGCGAAGCTGCTGCTGCTGGAGGATGGGACGCGCGACGGTTCCCTCGGGGACCCCGAGCTGGAGGAGGCCGCCATCGGCCAGGGCGGCGTCCGCGATGTGGTCCGAGCGCAGCGAGCTCTACGAGCACGATGGGCAGACCCTGTTCGTCGATGTGGTCGCGCCACCGCCCCGGTTGATCATCTTCGGCGCGGTTGACTTCGCCGCCCAGCTGGCCGCCGCGGCGAAGCTGGCCGGCTGGCGCGCCTTCGTGGTCGATCCGCGCAAGCGTTTCGCGACCGCCGACCGCTTCCCGGAGGCCGAGCGGGTGATCGCGGCATGGCCCGACAAGGCCCTGGACGATCTCGGCGGAATCGACCGGGCCACCTCGATCGCGGTACTCACCCACGACCCCAAGCTCGACGACGCGGTGCTCAAGATCGCCCTCCGCTCCGACGCCCAGTACATCGGGGCCATGGGCAGCCGACGCGCCCAGGAGAAGCGTCGCGAGCGCCTGCTCGCCGAGGGCCTGACCGATGAGGAGCTCGGGCGCCTGGCGGCTCCGATCGGACTCGACATCGGCGCCCTCTCGGCGGCCGAGACCGCGATTTCGATCATGGGCGAGATCACGGCCGTCCGCCGGGGACGCGAGGGCGGGCGGCTGAAGACCGTCAAGGGCCGAATCCACGACGCGGTCTCCGATCGCGAGGCGGCGCCGGCAGGGTGATGGACATCTTTGCTGTCTTCACGCCACTGCTCGGACACGTTGCCGGTCTCCCGGTCGAGGAGACGCTGCCTGGCGTGCTCGCCGTCGGGGCCGTCGGCGCACGCCTCGCAACCGAGTGGCTTCGGCGCCGGCTCCGTTGGCGCTCGACCGGAGAGAAGGGCGCCGGACGCAGGAGCCGCCCCGGATGACGCGGCGGGAGCCCCTTCGCGACGGGCACGGCCGGGTGATCGGCGACCTGCGTCTTTCCGTCGTCGACCGTTGCAACTTCCGCTGCCAGTACTGCATGCCCGCGGATGGCCTGCCCTGGCTCGATCGCTCCGAGATCCTGACCTTCGAGGAGATCCAGCGGCTGGTGGGCCTCTTCGCCTCGATGGGCGTGGGCGACCTGAGGTTGACGGGCGGCGAGCCACTGGTCCGCAGGGAGTTCCCCAAGCTGGTCTCGATGCTGCGCCCAATCCAGGGGCTGCGCGACATCTCGGTCACCACCAACGGCTATCTGCTCGAGCGCGACGCCGAGGCCCTGGTGGGAGCAGGGGTGGACAGGTTCAACGTCTCGGTGGACTCACTTGCGCGAGACGCCTTCTTCAAGATCACCCGCCGCGACGCGCTCGCACAGGTGATGCGCGGACTCGAGGCAATTGCCGCCTTCCCCGAGGTGGGGCCGATCAAGGTGAACGCGATCGCCATGCGCGACTTCACCGAGCACGAGGTGCTGCGCTTCTGCGAGCTGGCGCGCTCGACGGACTACCAGGTGCGCTTCATCGAGTTCATGCCGCTCGACGCGGATCGGGCCTGGACGCCGGACGCGGTGCTGACCGGGGCGGAGATCAGGGAGATCGCCGAGTCGGTCTACGAGCTCGAGGAGGTGCCCCGCGAGCCCCACGCGACCGCGCGCGTGTATCGCTTCGCCGACGGCGCGGGTGAGATCGGCTTCATCAACCCGGTCTCGGAGCCCTTCTGCGCGGACTGCAACCGGATACGCCTCACCTCCGACGGCAAGCTTCGCACCTGTCTGTTCTCCGTCGACGAAACCGATCTGCGCGATCCCATACGGGCCGGGGTCGGCGACGCCGGGCTCGAGAAGATCGTACGCGACGCCGTCTGGCGCAAGGAGCTCAAACACCGCGTCAACGAGCCGGGGTTCCGCCGGCCACCGCGGTCGATGAGCCAGATCGGCGGCTAGCTACCGCTCGACGAGCCGGGTAGCGGTCGCCTTCCAGGTCGCGGTGACTCTGGCCCCCGGGCGCAGGGCCAGCGAGCGGATCGATTCGACGGTCACCTCCGCCACCAGCGGTTGCGGAGATGACAATCCGATCCGGGCGCGGTTCCCGATCTCGGTCACCGAGATGACTTCGACCGCGAGGCGGTTGAGAGCCGAGCTCTCATGGGCGGCCTCACCCGGCTCGAGGCTGATCTCCCACGGAAATACCAGGGCGGCGACCGGACCGCGGATCAGGTCGGTGCTGTGCAGGACGCCTCCGCCATCCAGGTCGACCCGTGTCAGCCCGCCCGTGTCCGGCCGTGCCGTGCCGTTGAGCACCACCGAGCCCGCGAAGTCGGCGACGAAGGCGCTCGCCGGTCGCGCCGAGAGCTCCGCGGCGGTCCCGCGCTGGACGAAGCGTCCCTCGTCCATGACGAAGATCTCGTCGGCCAGCATGGCCGCCTCCGAGAAGTCGTGGGTGACCACGATCGCGAGCGCAGGAGTCCCTCTCAGCGCGTGGACGAGCTCGCGGCCGGCGTGCGCGCGGGTGCGGGTGTCGAGCGCGGCCAGGGGTTCGTCGAGGAGCAGGACGCTCGGGTCGCGTGCCAGCGATCGCGCCAGCGCAACCCGCTGGCGTTCGCCTCCCGACAGGGAAGCGGGGCGGGCGTCGGCCAGCTCCTCGACACCGAAGCGCCGGAGCTGCTCCAGGGCGCGCCCGCGGCGATCCTGGCGCGGGCCGGGCATTCCGAAGGCGACGTTCCGCCAGGCACTCAGATGCGGGAACAGGGCGTAGTCCTGGAACATGAGTCCGCAGGTGCGCTCCTCCGGGCGGAGATTGATCCCGTGGCCCGAGTCGAGCCAGACCTCCTCTCTCATCACGACCCGTCCGGGATCGGGGTGCCGCAGCCCGGCGATGATGCGAAGCACGGTCGACTTGCCTGCGCCGGACGGTCCGACGATCGCTGCGCAGCCGTCCCCATCGACCTGCAGCTCGACGTCAAGCTCCAATTCCCGAAGCCGATCGCGTGCTCGGACCTCGAGGCCGCTCATGGTGCGCGACCACCGAGAATCGGCGACCGTCCCAGGACCTTGACCGAGAGGAGCAGGGCGGCGGAGACGATGACGAGCACGCCCGAAAGCGCCAAGGCGGCGGTGAAATCGTCACTGAAGCGGGCGAAGATGGCGAGCGGCACCGTCTGGGTGATTCCCGGGAACGAACCGGCGAACATCAGCGTCGCTCCGAACTCGCCCAGGGCCCGCCCCCAGGCCAGAGCGATCCCCGATGCGATGCCCTGGCCCGCCGATGGCACGGCGATCCGGATGAAGGCGCGTGCCTCGCTCGCCCCCAGCGTGCGCGCGGCGTCGAGCAGGTTGCGATCCACAGCAGCGAAGGCCTCCTGCGCCTGACGCAGGTAGAAGGGAGCCGCGACGAAGGTGAGCGCGACGATCACCCCCGCCGTCTGCAGCACCAGCTGGATTCCCGCGTCATCGAGCGCGCTGCCGAACAGGCCCTCGGGACCGAAGGAGGCGAGCAGGGCGATGCCGGCGACGGCCGGCGGGAGCACCAGCGGGAGCTCGATCAACGTCACCACCACCGAGCGGCCGCGGAACTCCCGTGTGGCGAGCAGATAGGCGGCGGGTGTTCCGACGATGACGATGATCGCGAGCGCCGCAAGGGACGTCTTCAGGCTGAGCCAGAGCGCGTCCCGGGCATCCTGTTCTCCGAGGCTGCTGATCAGATCACCCGGGGAGGTGTGAACGAAGATCGCGACGATCGGCAGCGTCAGGAACGCCAGTACCAGGAACAGGGCGAGGAAGAGCCCAACGGCAAACGCAGCTCTGCGCATCAGCCCGGCGGAGGCTTGAAGCCGGCCTCCTTGAGCGCCGTGGCCCCGTCCCCGCTGAGCAGACCCTCGATGAAGGCGCGGGCGCCGTCGGGGTTCTTCGCGCCGGTCACCACCGCGGCCCCGTAGGCCACGTTGGGCTGCAGGTCCGCCGGCAGCTGGATCGCCTTCAGCTGACCGCTGCTCGCGGTCACGTCGGTGATGTAGATGAAGCCCGCGTCGGCCGCTCCCTGGGTGAGCTTGCCCGAGATGCTGCTCACGTCGGGTTCCTCGGAGCGCACGTTGTCGTAGATCGCCTTGCGCTGGTCCGCGGGAAGATGATCGAGCACCTCACGCGTGTAGGAACCGACCGGAACCGTCGGGTCACCCATCACGATCGAGGTGCCCGGTTTGGTCAGGTCGTCGAGGGAGTCGATCTGCGAGTCCTGCGGGACCGCCAGCACCAGCGTGTTGGTCGCGAACACCGTCGGCTCGCCGACGAGACCCTCCTTGTGGAGGTCGTCGGGCAGGGACGTATTTGCCGCGGCGTAGACGTCGGGCTTGACCCCCTGGCGGATCTGGGCGGCGAGCTCATCCGATCCGGCGAATGACATCTTGGCGTCGATGCCGGCGGCGTGCACGTAGTCGTTGAAGGCCGTATCGAGAGACGCCGCGGCCGAGACGACCAACTGATCCGAGTTGTCGCCGCCGCCGCAGCCCGTGATGCCCACCAGGCAGGCGGCCGCAACGGCGAGCAGGGCGAGGCGGCGCTTGGCTCTTGATTCGACGGGGCCCATTCGCGCCGATCATTACATATGCACTACATAGGTAGGAGTCTCAGCCCTCTCGGTCGATCATCACCGAGGTCGCCTTCACCGTGGCGGTGGCCCGAGTGCCCTCCACGAGTCCCAGCTCCTCGACCGAGTCCCGGGTGATCGCGGCCGTGATCAGGTGCGGTCCCGCCCGGATCTCCACCAGCGCCATGACCCCGGTGACCTCCACGGAGGTGACCGTGCCGGGGAACCTGTTTCGCGCCGAGAACGAATCGTCGGTTCGGTGGCGGGCCGGCGCACGCCGAAGCCGCTCCACCTCGCTCGCCGGCACCTGTCGGCGGTTGCGCGAGTCCCGGGTGGTGCGGAGCTTCCCCGCACCGTCCCAGCGGCGCAGCGTGTCGACGCTGACGCCGATCGCCCGCGCGGCCTCGCCCATGCTGAGGTCCGTCATCACGGTCAGTATGGCAGCGAGCGCATCTGCCTATGCAAGCGCCTCCGGGCCGGTCGCCTGGGGCGGATGTTCTAGCCTCGTCGCGAGACGAAGACCACCGCGGCCAGAGGAGGAGTCGATGCAGATCAGCGCCAGAAACAAGCTTCCGGGCAAGGTCACGAACATCAACGCCGGCGAGGCGATTGCGAACGTGGAGCTCGAGGTCGGCGGCATGAGGCTGGTTGCATCGGTGACCGTGGAGGCCGTTCGTGAGCTCGGCATAGAGCCGGGGAAGGACGTGACCGCCCTGATCAAGGCGAGCGACGTGATGCTGGGAGTCGAGTGAGGGCGCCCTGACGGCAGCGCCGGCGGACAAGCCGATCGCCCTCGGCGACGCCAGGCGTCTCGTCTTCGAGCGGGTCAGCCCGCTGGGCGCGGAGCCGGTCCCGTTGCGCGAGGCGCTCGGACGGATTCTCGCCGTCGACGTGGAGAGCGCCGACCCGGTTCCCGGCTTCGACAACTCCTCGATGGACGGCTTCGCCGTGCGGGCGGAGGACACGCGGGGCGCCGCGCCGGGCGGGCCGGTGATTCTCACGGTCGCGGATGAGTCCCGGGCGGGTCGGCCCGCACTGTCGCCGCTGCACCGAGGGGAGGCGATCGGGATCTCGACCGGCGCGGTGATTCCAGACGGAGCCGACTCTGTCGTCCGGATCGAGGACACCAGCGTTCGCGACGGGCGTGTCGAGATCGAGGCCGAGGTGAAGCCGGGGACCAATGTGCGGCACGCCGGAGATGACATCGAGCCCGGAGCCACGGTGCTCAGGCACGGGGTTCGGATCGGCGCGGCGGAGCTCGGTGTGCTCGCGTCCGTGGGGGCTGCCTCGGTCAGCTGCATCCGGCGCCCGCGTCTGGCGGTGCTGACCACGGGCGACGAGCTGCTCGAACCCGGTGCGCCGGGGAAGCCCGGTGGCGTTCGGAACTCCAACGCCTACACGATCCCGGCGCTCGCCCTGAGCGCGGGGGCTGAGCTGGTGGCAACGGAGACGGTGAGGGACGATCCCGACCTCACCAGTGCCGCAATCGAGCGAATGCTCGATGCCGAGCTGGTCGTCGTCTGCGGCGGCGTCTCGGTGGGCGGGCATGACCACGTCAAGCAGGCGTTTGCCTCCCTGGGAGTCGAGCGGGTCTTCTGGCGGGTGGCGCTGAAGCCCGGCAAGCCCACCTGGTTCGGTGTCGCCCAACACGGTGCGCTGGTCTTCGGGCTGCCGGGCAACCCCGTCTCCGCCATGGTCACCTTCCTCCTCTTCGTCCGCCCGGCGATCACGCGTATGTCCGCCGCCGAGGCCAGGGAGGAGCGGGTCCAGGCGACGCTCGATCGGGATCTTCCCGGGGCGCCCGGGCGCGCCCATGCGGTCCGCTGTCGCCTCGAGGCGCGCGACGACGGCTGGCACGCCCGGCCGACCGGCGACCAGGACTCTCATGTCCTGACTTCGATGCTGGACGCGGAGGCGCTGGCCATCGTGACCGCGGATTCGGATCCGCCCAGGGCCGGGGACACGGTCGAGCTCATGCTGCTTCCGGCGGACTGGGGTCTAGCATCGCTCCGATGACGGTCACGGTGCGATTGTTCGCAGTCCTACGCGAGCGCGCCGGCAGGGATTCGATCGAGGTCGAGCTCGAGGAGGGAGCGACGGTCGCCGAGGTCCTCGATCAGCTCTCCGCCCGGCCCGAGCTCGAGGAGCTGCTCAGCCGGATGCCAGTTCGGATGGCCGTGAACCGCGACTACGCCGATCCCGGGACGCAGCTGACCTCAGGCGACGAGCTGGCCCTGGTGCCCCCCGTGAGCGGCGGGGACGACGCACCGGTGCACGTTCGGATCACCGATCGGCCGCTGTCGGTGGAGTCCGTCTCCGCCGCCGTCTCCCGCCCGGAGGCCGGCGCCATCGTGAGCTTTCAGGGGACCCCGAGAGAGGTGGCCAGGCTCGATTACGAGGCATACCGTGAGATGGCCGAGCGGAGGATGGCCGAGATCCTGCGGGAGTGCGTGGAGCGCCACGGGCTCGCGGCGGCGGCCGCGGAGCACCGGATCGGTCCCGTCCCCTCGGGGGAGTCGAGCGTGATCGTCTCCGTCTCGGCAGCCCATCGCGATCAGGCCTTCTCGGGTGCCCGCGAGGCGATCGACCGAATCAAGGCCGAGGCGCCGATCTGGAAGCGTGAGGTCGAGGTGACCGATGACGGCGAGGCAAGCCGCTGGGTGGAGGGTGCCGCACCCTCCACCGGCGTGGGCGACAGCGGTCCGACGCTTTGAGCGAGCTGCCCCATCTCGACGACGAGGGGGCTGCGCGGATGGTCGACGTCGGGGCGAAGGACTCGACCGAGAGATATGCCCGTGCCGAGGCCGTTCTCCGGATGTCACCCGAGACCGCGCGGGCGGTCGCACGGGGGGACTCCCGGAAGGGCGACGTCGTGGGGACGGCGCGGCTGGCCGGCATCCAGGCGGCGAAGCGAACGAGTGAGCTGATCCCGCTGGCCCATCCCCTGGCGCTCACCTACGTCGGGGTCGAGGTGCGGATCGACGAGGAGCGGGGACTCGTCGCCTTGGCCTCCGAGGCTCGCACGGTGGGACAGACCGGTGTCGAGATGGAAGCGATGACGGCCTGCGCCGTCGCTGCACTGACGGTCTACGACATGGTCAAGGGGATCGAACGCGGCGTCGAGATCGAGCGGATCGCGCTGCTGGAGAAGTCCGGAGGGCAGAGCGGGGAGTGGCGGAGCGAGACCAGCCGGGACGCCGAGCCCTCGGGCGGGCAGTGAGTCTTGCGCGCGGCGATCCTCACCGTCTCGACGTCGCGGGCAGCGGGCGAGGGCGCCGACGAGGGCGGTGATGCACTCGCCGAGTACGCGGCCGCTCTGGGGGCCGAGATTGCCGGCCGGGAGGTGATCCCCGACGACCGGGACCTGATCTCGCAGCGCCTGGTCCGTTGGGCCGACCGAGAGGGTTGCGATCTGGTGTTGACCACGGGGGGGACGGGTTTCAGCCCGAACGACCTGACCCCAGAGGCGACCCGCGCGGTGATCGAGCGTGAGGCGCCCGGGATTCCGGAGGCGATGCGGGCTGCATCACGCCTGCACACCCGCCACTGGATGCTCTCGCGCGGGGTCGCCGGGATCCGGGGCAGCACCCTGATCATCAACTTCCCCGGGAGCCCGCGCAGCATCGGCGAGGCGGGAGAGGCGATCGCGACGGCCCTTCCGCACGCCCTGGAGCTGCTGGCCGGCCGGCACCCGCACTGAGCCGGCCGGACGACCCGGCGCTCAGCCGATCGGTCGGGAGTCGATCCCGATCCTGAGCTCAGACGAGCTCCACCGAACACCTTTCTTCGGGTGGGGTTGACAGCGGCAGCGAATAGGGGAGAGACTGGGAGCATGCCTCGGCTACGTGGGGTGGCGCTCGCGTTGCTACCCGTGTCCGTGTTCGTCTTCTCTGTCGTCCTCGCGGCCTCGATCTTTATCCCAGGAGCCGTACCGGCCGCGCGTGCTCACGACACGAGCACCCTGCTGGGCCACATTGAGGAGGACTCCGTTCCGCCGCTCGACCCGGCTACGCAGCGGCAGTACGAGCAGCACACCGCGGCGGCCAGCGCGCCGGACGCCGCGGCGGCGGCAGCAACGGTCACCGACGATGCGGGCCAGGTTGGCCAGTGGGGCCCTGTTGTCGACTGGCCGGTGGTGGCCGTGCACATGGCGCTGCTCCCGAACGGAAAGGTGCTCGCGTATGACTCGATGGGCGACAACGCAACCGAGAGCTACCCGGTCCAAGACCACACCCGCGCCACGGTGTGGGACCCCGCCACCGGCGCGCAGACGCCGGTGAACGTGACCACGGGCTACAACATCTTTTGCAGCGGCCTGGCCCACCTCATGGATGGATCCCTGTTCGTCGCCGGTGGGACCAAGGACCCCCAGTTCGACGGCCTCGTCCAGACGCACTTCTTCGACCCGAACACCAATACGTGGAGCCTTGGGCCGAACATGGCGGCTGGACGCTGGTACCCGAGCGTCACCCCCCTGTCCAACGGGGAGACGCTGATCACCTCGGGCGGACCGGACATGCCGGAGGTGCGCAAGATCGACGGTGGCCTGCGCGCGCTCAACACGGCCTCGCTCAACCTGCCGCTGTATCCGTGGTTGGACGTAGCGCCCGATGGCCGTGCCTTCTACTCCGGTCCCGACCCGACGATGCGGAGCCTCGACACAGCCGGAGGAGGCTCGTGGCAGGGCTTCGGCCAGCGCGACACCCTGTACCGCGACTACGGCAGCCATGCCCTCTATGACGTGGGCAAGATCCTCGTCGCGGGCGGAGGGTCCTCGAGCAATGATGCCCGCGTCATCGACGTCAACGGGGGAACGCCGCAGGTATCGGCTACGGCGCCGATGGCGTACGGCCGCCGGCAACACAACCTCACCGTGCTGGCGGACGGCACCGTGCTCGCCACCGGCGGCAACTCGTCCGGGGCCGCGCTCGTGGACCTGAACAACGGCGTCTACCCGGCCGAGCTGTGGAACCCAGCCACCGGGATGTGGCAGACGCTCGCTGCGATGCAGGTGACGCGCCAGTACCACTCCACGGCGCTCCTGCTGCCCGACGGGCGCGTGCTGTCTGCAGGCGGTGGCATCTGCGGCACCTGTGACTCGGTGGGCTATCTGGCGAAGAACGCCGAGGTGTTCTCCCCGCCCTACCTGTTCAAGAAGGACGGATCAGGCGAGCTCGCCCCACGTCCCCAGATCAGCTCCGCCCCCGACCACGTGAGCTACAACGCGCCGTTTGCAATCTCAACGCCGGACGCGGCCTCCATCAGCAAGGTGGCGCTAGTCCGGCTGGGTGCGGTCACGCACTCGGTGAATATGGAGCAACGCTACGTACCGCTCTCGTTCACCGCCGACAGCGGAACAGTCAACGCCACCGCCCCGGCCAACCCCAACGTCGCTCCGCCAGGCGTCTACATGCTCTTCGTGATCGGCGCGGACGGCGTGCCCTCGGTGGCGAGGATGGTGCGGGTTGACACACCACCCACAGTCACCAGCGTCTACCCGGCCGACGGCGCGACCGGCGTTTCTCCCAGTTCGGTGGCCTACGCGATCTTCAACAGGGCGATGGACAAGTCCTCCGCCGAGGCCGCCTTCTCGCTGAAGCGAAGCAGCGACGGGGCGCCGGTGAGCGGAAGCTTCGGCTGGTACGGCCCGAGCGTGCTGATCTTCAAGCCCGACGCCGACCTGGCACCCGGGACGCAATACACGGCAAGCGTCTCGACCGCCGCCAAGGACCTCGCCGGGAACCCGCTGGCGGCCGCGAAGACCTGGCAGTTCACGACGGCGAACCCTCCGAGCGTCACCTACGTCTCTCCGGCCGACGGCGCGACCGACGTTTCCCGCAGTGGGGTGACCTATGCCGTCTTCAACAAGGCGATGGACAAGCCCTCCGCCGAGGCCGCCTTCTCGCTGAAGCGAAGCAGCGACGGGGCGCCGGTGAGCGGCAGCTTCGGCTGGTACGGCCCCGGCGTGCTGATCTTCAAGCCCGACGCCGACCTGGCACCCGGGACGCAATACACGGCGAGCATCTCGACCGCCGCCAAGGATCTCGCCGGGAACCCGCTGGCGGCCGCGAAGACCTGGCAGTTCACGACGGTGAATCCTCCGGTCGTCACCTACGTCTCTCCGGCCGACGGCGCGACCGACGTTGCTCGCAGTGGGGTGACCTATGCCGTCTTCAACAAGGCGATGGACAAGTCCTCCGCCGAGGCCGCCTTCTCGCTGAAGCGAAGCAGCGACGGGGCGCCGGTGAGCGGCAGCTTCGGCTGGTACGGCCCCGGCGTGCTGATCTTCAAGCCCGACGCCGACCTGGCACCCGGGACGCAATACACGGCGAGCATCTCGACCGCCGCCAAGGACCTGGGAGGCAACCCGCTCGCCAATCCGGTTACCTGGAGCTATACGACGGGAGCCTCCGGCTAGGGCCCTCGAAGCTGCCGGGCTGTCGGAGTGGGGATTCACACCCAAGAGGACGAGAAGCGACCTAGGCAGGAACATTCATCGCGGTAAGGTCGCGATCGTGCGGCGGCGTACGTCCATTCTCATCGGCGCGGCCATTGTGGTCGGGCTGCTGGTTATTCGCGGACCAGGCGGGACCCAGCCGCTCGCGGCCGGTGCAAGGACGACCTGCGGCGATCAGCGCTGGCCTGTCAAGACACTCTCGGACCCGCGGGAGAAGCTGGTCAACTACAAGCCGCACGACAGCTCGATCGGCCGGCTTCGGAAGAAGCCGCATCCGCACGTCGGGCCAAACACCAAGCGGATCGAGGGAGTGGAGACGACCAACTACCGGGTGGCGGCCCGCCTGGTCGAGATGAAGCTCGCGGACGACCGCGACATCCAGCTGGTTATCGCGGTACCGAGCGCGCCGGCCAAGACGATGATCGTGGAGTTCCCCGACACGAGCTGCAACGGCGCCTCGAGCTCACCGAAGAAGGGGAAGATGGCGAGCGCCCGCTCCGCGATCATCGCGGCCTGCGGTCAGCCCTCCTCCAGCCACTTCACGAACCTTGGTGGCAGGGCGAACATCACGGGGGTCGGGTTCTTCGATATCCCGCACGGGCAGATCGGCCTTGCGCCGAACGCGATAGAGCTGCATCCAGTCCTGAAGTTCTTGGCATCGAGCTGTTCACACTGATGACCACTGCCGCGCCAATCCTCATCGGTTACGACGGCTCAGACACGGCGCGTCGGGCTGTCCACGAAGCCGCCGAGCTCTTCGGCTCCCGCCGAGCACTGGTGGTCACGGTGTGGGAGCCCGGTCTTGCGTACCAGGTCAGCGCGATGACAGCTGACCCCACGGGCCTCGGCCCCGAACCGGTGGATCCCGTGGCCGCGCAGGAGGTTGACGACGCGTCTCAGGCTCGTGCCGATCGCGTCGCAGAGGATGGGGCTGCGCTGGCGAAGTCCCTGGGACTTCAGGCCGAGGCGCTTGCCGTGGCCGATGAGGGCAACGTGGCCGACGCGATTGTCGAGCTGGCCGGCAAACGAGACGTGGCTGCGATCGTCGTCGGCTCCCGGGGACTGAGCGGGCTTCGGGCAAGGTTGGAGGGCAGTACCTCAAACGCAGTTGCGAAGCACGCCTCGTGCCCCGTCGTCCTGGTTCACGCCGACTGAGCGGCCCCGAACGCAATCGAGTTACACCCGGTCTTGAAATTCTGGCGGCGAGCTGTTCGCGGTAGCGAGAACCCCCCCAGGCGAGATACTGCGCGCGGGCATGTCGCAAGAGAACATCAAGACTGTCCTGGACACGACTGCGGCTTCAACCGTGGCGACCTGGATACGTGAGCTGAGTACTAGACGGACGACATCGACCACCGGGCGGTCGAGGGTGCGGTCGATGACCGAGATGAGGCCTTCGAAGTCGCCGGGCTGTCGGAGTAGCTCTGACGTACCGCATGGAGGAAAGCGGCTTCGCATGGGAAGCGTAGGCGAGTTCCGCCGAGAGCCCCCGACGAAGCAGTGTGCTTTCGGTGTCAGACTCGCTACATCCCTTGCTTTGGCGTGTTCCTTATTGGGATGCAGGAAGTCGCCGGTTCGGCAAGACAAGAAAAGAGGAGAGGCATGAGGAAGCGCAAGTATGTGCTCGCAGCGTCGCTAGGCGTCGTAGGTGCTCTGTTGATGAGCGGGACTGCCTCGGCGGCCGTCACTGGCATCAGCTACACGTCCACGGTGTCGCCTAAGAAGCAATCGAACAAGACGTTCGGCCCCGCGTCGATCAGCAACAACATCGAGACGTTCTACACCGGCGGATTTCTGCCGACGCCGACCGAGACCGCCCTCGTCTTCAGCACGGACCTCAAGTTCACCCCCGGCAACGTCGCCAGGTGCAATTTGAGTCAGATCAACTCGGTGCCCGAGGCTCAGGCCAACGCCGCCTGCGGCGCCAGCCGGATCGGACAGGGCAGCGCCGTCATCAACGGCGGAGCGCTGACCGGAAAGGTGGCCGCCTACAACGGCACGCCGTCGGGAAGCAGTCCCTCGGTCTATCTGCACGTTGACGTGTTCACTCCTGCCGGGTCGTACGCATTCAGCACGACGTTGACCGGCGTCCTGAATCTCCACACAAACACGCTCACCGTCGCGATTCCGCCCACGGGCACCTCGATCACGCATTTCGACGCGACGATCAACAAGGTCAAGTCGGGCAAGAAGAAGGGCAAGACGACCTACTTCGTCATGGCCAGGTGCCACAAGAAGTGGGTCAACTCGGCGGTGACCCGGTTCGCCGACGGTTCAACCAGAGGCTCCCAGTCGGTCCAGAAGTGCAAGCCGAAGAAGTAAGCAACTCCTTCAGCTGAATCCGCGAGAGGGGCGGCCTTCGGGCCGCCCCTCCTCTTTGCATGGAAAACAGCAGTGGAGTGGGGGATCAACGGCATCATCAACCTCGTAGATTTGGTAATCGAGTAACGAGTGCATCCCGTGCAGGTGCATTGACAGGAGGTGAGAAGTGGTCGGAGCACTACTCTTCGGATTGGTCGCCGGGTTCATTGGCCGGGCGCTCGTCCCGAACGACGTATTCGCGGGCATGAGAGGGCCGAAGTCCTGGCTCGTGTCGATAGTGCTGGGCCTGGTCGGCGCTGCCCTGGGTTGGCTGATCTTCACGGCCGGACTGGGGATCGGCGACGAAGACGTGTTCGACTGGGGCGGCATCCTGAGCGCGTTGATCGGCGTGGTCATCGTTCTCCTCGTTGCGGGCTGGGTGATGCGGCGCCGCGTCTCCAGCAGCGAGCGCCGTCAGGTGCCCGACACTCCGGGCGGGCCGCCCTCGACCTGAGGGACGTAGCTGCCGGAGCCGTCGTCGCCTCCGCGAGATAGGGCTGTCGCAGTAGCTGCGGCCAGCGACGCCATCGCGCTGCGGACCAAGCTGTTGTAGAACAGCCCAATTCCTGTCGCCTGCGTCCGGCGCCCCCGCCGTGAACAGCAGCAATGAGCGGCGCCGCTGTCTCTCCCTCTCGGGATGATCTGGGCCGGCGCGAGCTGGCGGTCTTCATCTCCATCCGGACGATCCTGCTCGTCGTCGTCGTGGTAGCCCTGGCTTGGGCGTTGGCCTGGATCGGCCATGTGCTGCTGATAATCCTCGCCGCCCGTGTTCACCACCGCCGTTCTCTCGCCGGTGGTGGACGCGATGAGCCGGCGCCTGCCATGGAGCCGCCGGCTCTGTTGCACGGTGCTGGTCCTGGGAATCGTCGTCATCACCGGCGTCGCCCTGGCGATTCTGCTTCAGCCCATCGTGGATGCCGTGCGCAACTTCAACGACAGCCTG
The DNA here is from genome assembly GCA_963763955.1 of uncultured Solirubrobacterales bacterium. Taxonomy (GTDB): domain Bacteria; phylum Actinomycetota; class Thermoleophilia; order Solirubrobacterales; family 70-9; genus DASUPK01. Next base: position 25,591 of record CAVXQP010000028.1, read on the forward strand.
CCGCGGCTCGAGGACGAGGCCCGTCACAGCGACCTCGGCGGATTCATCAACGGCGGCAGCAACAGTCTCGACACGCTGAAGAGCCACGCCAACGACATCGCCGGCGGAGTGGGCAAGGTCTCGGGGGGATTCGCACACGTCGGGGTCTCCGCTTTCGGCCTGGTCACGCTGGTGGTCTCGGTGACGTTCCTGACGCTGTTCGGGCTGATCGATCTTCCCCGCGTCCGATCCTCGATCGGCGGTCTGCTCTACCACGAGAAGCGGAAGCGCTACGAGCGGGTCACCGACCGGATCATCCTCACCACCTCGCGCTACATGCTGGGCAACCTGGCCATCTCCGTGATCTGCGCCGTTGTCTACGGGGTCACGGCGGTGATCCTGGGCCTGCCCTACGCGCTCGCACTCGCTCTGATCGCAGGGATCCTCGACGTCATCCCGAACATCGGCTCGCTGATCGCGGGCATCATCATCGGGATCGTGGCGCTCTCAGTGAGCCTGGGAGCCCTGATCGCCTTCGTGATCGTGATTCTCGTCTACCAGCAGGTCAGGAACTACATCCTGCAGCCGACGATCATCGGCAAGGCGACCGACGTCTCAGGCTTCACCGTGATCGTCAGCGTCCTTGTGTTCGGCTCGCTCTTCGGGATCATCGGCGCCATCATCGGCGTACCGATCGCGGCCGCGACCGAGATCGTCCTGGACCAGGCGACGGCGAGGAGGCGAGCGCGAATCGCCGCGGATGACGCCGCCTCACAGCAGCCAGCCTGAGCGTCAAGCGGCTGTGCCGGCGCGCGATTGCCCCGGAGGTCCGGCAAGGCCGCTTAGGCTCTGAGCCCCACCCGGAAGGAGTCCCGATGCCCACCGATCATCCATCACACGCCGTGGCCGACCCGACTCACAACGGCCATAAGACGCTCGGCAGCCGGCTACACCGCTTCCTCTTGCCGGTCCCCAAGCTGGAGCCCCCGATCAATCCTGCTCTGCTGAAGCGCGAGCAGGCGCGCGCCGAGGTGGCCCAGAACCGGATTGCCGACAAGATCACCGCCTTCTCGGGCTCGATGCTGTTCGTCTACATCCACATCATCTGGTTCGGCTGCTGGATCGGCTTCGGGGTCGAGAAGTACCCGTTCGGCCTGCTGACGATGATCGTCTCCCTGGAGGCGATCTTCCTCTCGACCTTCGTGATGATCAGCCAGAACCGCGCGGACGCCAGACGGCAGGTGATCGCCGATCAGCAGTGGAAGACGGTTCAGGAGGAGGACAAGCAGAACGACGAGCTGCTCGACCTCTCGAAGCAGATCCTGGCGCTGACGAAGGAGGTCCGCGCTCTTGCCGGCCCCGGCGACGGGGCCGGCCGCTCGCCGGTCTCGAACGACCCCCGCTGAAGAGTATGGTCCGAGCACGGGTAGGAGAAATGGAGCGGATGAAATGGCCGTATCAGACCAATTGAGCAAGTTGGCAGCTCGGGCCAAGGAAGCAGAAGACCGGGCGACAGCCGCACAGGCCAAGGCCACGGACGACCTGCAGCAGGACGTGGAGAACGCGAGAGCAACAGCTCAGGCCCAGGCTGACAGCCTGCAAGAGTCAGCCGACGCGGGCAAGGGCAGGATCTCCGCCTGGTGGCACGAGGTGCAGCGGTCGTGGAACGAACACCTCGCCGCAATTCGTGAGGACTTCGATCGCAGGAGGGCAGAGCACGACACCGAGCGGGCTCAGGAGTACGCCGATCAGGCCGAAGCTGACGCGTCGTTCGCGGTTGACTATGCGTCTGCCGCGATCGACGAAGCCGAGTACGCGGTGCTCGACGCCGCCCTTGCGAGGAAAGAGGCTGACGAAATGGCGGCGGCACCCGGCTAGGTCGCGCCTGATCCGGGCGCTAGAGTCGGGGTCGGTGTTTCCGCGTCTGTCTCGTCCGCTCCTCACCTTCGCCCTCGCCCTCGCCCTCGCCCTCGCGAGCCTGGCGGTGGCACCGGGGGTCGTCGTGGCAAAGCCTTTCCCTCCGCCCACCTTCCTCGACACTGCGACGGCGACCGGCGACAACTTGGTCCTCGACGATTTCAGCGTCGTCGATATCCACGTCGACGCGTCCAGTGGCCCCTCGGGCGAAGACCCCGGCGGGCATGTGAGCTTCGGCTTCAACCCGATCTTCGGCGTCGGGCCGGTCACAGGTCCGGTGACATGCCTCGAGGTCAGCGGGAACACGGCGGTGATGACCGTCGCCGGCCCGTTCGCGTCCTTCCCGAACTTCCCCGCATTCACGGTCAAGGTGGTCGACAACGGCGGCTCCGGGCTGGATCGCTTTCAGTACTTCCCCATCCCCTCCGAGAACTCCCAGTACCTCGACTGTCGAGCCAACCCCATTCCGACGGACTTCGGCGGGCCGCTGATCGGCCGGGCCGAGGTCTTCGACTCTCCGCCTCCGCCGGCCGCCAAGAGCGACTGCCGGCACGGCGGCTGGGCCCAGTTCGGATTCCGGAATCGCCGGCAGTGCATCCGCTACGTCAAGAGGTCGCAAGCTCCCGCCAGACGGGACGGGATCTAAGCGATCCCGGACAGAGTCGAATCCTGTCGGGTTCGCTGGCCCTAGGGAGCCAGGATCGTGCCGTCCACTGCGCAGGTCCCGGCGGCGCCGTCGATGAACTCGGTGATGGTGATGGTCATCGCGCGGCCCTGGGTGCTGATGATCGCGACGGCGATCACGCGGGCGTAGTCGGGGGCCGTGGCGCCGGGACCACCGAGGGGAGTGTCGACGCCGGCGGGCAGGTCGAGCTCGATGTTGCCCGAGGTGGGAACGCCGGGGGTGTGGGGATCGGTCCCGTTATCGACGTTGAAGTTGTCCTGGAGCGTCGCCTCGGCCGTGGAGAGCGCCGACAGGTTCACGTTGGTCGTGCCGCCGCTGGCGGTGCAGGACGCAGTGAAGCGCAGGCCCCCGAAGTCGAGGATGGTCGCGGGAGTCGGGCTGGCGTCGGCCTTGGCGAAGAAGTGGATGGACTTCGCATCGGGGCTGGCGACGGCGGGCTGACTCCGGGCCAGGTCCAGCTGGCGACGCACCTTCTTGGAAAGGGCGCGGCGGTGAACGCTGCGATCGGCGAGCTTCTTGGCGGTCACCGAACGACCCTGGAGCTGGGGAGTCCCAACGCTGCCCGGAGCCAGGGTGGACGCGGCGTAGGAGACGCCGCCTGTGGCGAGCAACAGAGCCGCCACCGCGACCACATTCGAGAAGCTCAGGCGCGAGCGAATCGAGGCGAACATCGGAGCCATTCCTTTCCGCTGTGGTGACGCTGCGTGACGCTCCCCCTGCAAGCCACCGTAGAGAGGGTCCCGGACCTATTGACCGAGATCGCGATCGGGGCAGCGAATCGGGCATGCTGTCTCTAGTGGATGCCGAGACGGTCCAGGCGATGCTCCAGCAGCACTTCGACAACGCGCGCAGCGACCCCGAGAAGGCACACGCGATGTACAGCGACGACGCCGTGCTCGAGTTTCCTCAGTCCGGGGAGCGCTTCGAGGGGGTCGATAACTTCCGCGAGTGGAGGAGCAACTACCCGGCGAACACTGACTTCACCTTCCGAGAAGTTCGCGGCGCGGGGGACGTTTGGGTCGCGGAGCTGACCGTCACCTACGACAAGGGCCCGGAGAACCATGGGGTCAGTGTCATCGAGCTTCACGAGGGCAAGATCGCGCGCGAGTCGATCTATGTGACCGAGGGCTTCGAGGCACCTGAGTGGCGGGCTCAGTGGAGGGCGGCGCCCTAGCTCGGTCCCCGGCGCCCGGCGGCCGCGGTCAGCCGTCGCCTCGGGATGCGGTGACCAGGTCTAGGATCCGTCGGTCTGCTCGCGCTGCACGCCGAGAGCCCGTCGCATCGAGCGACGCGCCCGGTCGAACACCTTGCGGTCGCGCGACAGCTGAAAGCCGTAGCTCGCCGCCGCGGCCAGCGCGTTGAGCTGGAACGCGAGGTCGCCGGGCTCCGTGTCTGCCGGGAGCTCGCCGGCCTCGATCGCCGTGTCAACCTCGCGCCCGAGGAGATCCAGCCAGCTGCCGATCGTCCGGGCGACCGCGTCGCGGAGCGGGCCGGGCCTGGCGTCGAACTCCACCGTTGCCGTCGTGAGGAAACATCCGCCCGGCATGACCTCGCGCTCGTGGTAGCCGAGCCAGCTGTCGCAGAGAGCGAGCAACCGGGCAAGCCCCCGTCGCTCATTCGCGACCGGTCCCCAGACCTCGTACTTGAACTGCTCGATCGCTGACTCCAAGGTCGCGAGCTGCAGGTCTTCCTTGCTGCCGAACAGGCTGAAGACGCTGCTCTTCCGCATCTCCACCTCCCCTGCGAGGCCACCGATGGTGAGGCCCTCGAGCCCGTCGACCGAGGCGCGATCGACCGCGGCCTGGGTCACCGTGGCGCGGGTCTCGGCGACTGCGGCCTGCGAACGGCGGGGCATGTGTTGAATGATATACCGTACGCTCGTCCGATAAACGAAAGACGAGAGAGGAGGACCAGATGAGGATCAGGTGGCTCGGTTGGGCCGGGGTGGAGGTCCAGGCTGATGGGGCGGCGCTGGTGATCGACCCCCTCGCCGATCCCGGCGCCACCTTCGCCGCCCTCGGGGAGGACGTGCTCAGCAGAGTCGAGCTGCCCGCCGTCGTCGCGCCCGAGTCCTCGGGAACCGCCGTCGCCGGACTGGTCAGTCATCTGCATCGCGACCACACCGATGCCGGAGCGCTGGCCGAGGCCCTCGCACCCGACGCCGTTGTACACGAGCCGGTCTGGCCCGGTGGGGGCGACGCGGAGAACCTCGCCCTGGCACAGGCCAACGCCGAGCTCGAGCGGATGGGCCTCGGGCGAACGGTGGCCGAGGTCTGGGAGCGGGCAGAGGTGGGGCCGTTCACGGTCACCGCGCTGCCGGCCGTGGACGGGCTCGGCGACCCCCAGGTGTCCTGGCTGGTCGAAGCCGACGGGCAGCGCATCCTCCATCTGGCGGACACGATCTTCCACGGCTATTGGTGGCGGATGGCTCGCCGCCACGGTCCCTTCGACATCCTCCTCGCGCCGATCAACGGAGCGGTGGTCGACTTCCCTCACCTGCAGCCGCCGAGCCCACTCGCCGCGGCGATGGAGCCCGAGCAGGCGACCCTCGCCGGCGAATTGCTCGGTGCCCGGACCCTGATCCCGATCCATTACGACGGCTTTGCGATCGATCCGTGGTATCGGCCGGTCGGCGGGTCGCTTTCCCGCTTCGAAGCGGCCGCGAGCGGGAGCTCCTGCGAGTTCCGTGTGCTCGAGCCGGGCGAGAGCATCGATCCGGCCGGTGTGGAGTCCGCCCGCTAGGTTTGTCCGGCTTCCAACTCGAAGGAGCGAAATGGCGAAAGCGATCTACACGGCCGAGGCGAGCGTCACCGGCGGCCGCCTGAAGGGTCACGGGAAGACGACGGACGGCGAGCTCGAGGTCGATCTGCGGATTCCCAAGGAGCTGGGAGGAGAGGGCGGTGGCACCAACCCCGAGGAGCTGTTCGCGGTCGGCTTCGCGGCTTGCTTCGAGGGCGCCCTGTCGACCGTCGCACGGCGGCAGAAGGTCGACGCGGACGACGCGGTGATCGATTCGAAGGTCAGCCTGGTCCCGAACCCGGAGACGAAGGGATTCGACATCGCCGTGGAGCTCGGCGTCAGCCTGCCGTCGATCGATGACGCGGAGGCCGCCGCGGAGGTCGTCAGGGCCGCCCACAAGGTCTGCCCGTACTCCAACGCGACGCGGGGCAACATCGAGATGGTCCTGACCGCCAACGGCCAGCCCGTCTAGCTCCGCGCCGCTTCCTCGAGCCGCTCAGCCAGCCGGTTCATGCCGCGCTCCCGCGCCGCCCTGGCGGCTCCGCGGTAGTCGGTGCGCTTGTCCCGCGGGCGCCCGACCTTCTCGGTCCGCAGCGTCGCGATGTCCTTGAAGGCGACCAGCCGGTCACGGTCGCCGATCAGGGCGGTTCGCAGCGCCGGCCGCGGCTCCCGGATCGCCGCGCTGAGGACCTTCTCCAGCGAGCCGTGCTTGCGGAGCAGCTCGACCGCGGTCTTCTCGCCGACCCCCTTGGCGCCCGGGATCCCGTCGGAGGGATCGCCGCGCAGCGCGATCAGGTCCGGCACGAGCCTGGGTGCGATCCCGTAGCGCTCCTTGACCTCGGCCGGGCCCATCGGCTGTCCTCCCTGCTTCCCAGTGCTGACATAGAGCACCTTGGTCGAGCCGCTGGCGCACTGGAACATGTCGCGGTCCCCGGTCATCAGCAGGGTCCGCCCGCCTGCCTTCCGCTCCTTCTCGGCGTAGCTGTGCAGGACGTCGTCGGCCTCGAGCGTCTTCGAGGCCGTCACTGTCCAGCCGAAGGCGCCGAAGAAGTCGGCGGAGTCCTCCCACTGCGGCCCGAGCTCCGGGGGGAAGGCCGCCTCGCGATCGGAGTGGTAATCCGGGAACAGCTCCACCCGGTACTCGGCTGCGTCCGGCCCGAAGCAGAGCACGACGGCCCGCGGCTCGTGCTTCTCCACCTCGCGCAGGATCAGGTTGGCGGTGCCGAGCAGCGCGTTCACCGGTTTGCCGTCCGGCCCCTTGATCGACTTCGGCAGGGCATAGAAGGCTCGGAAGAGCATTGAGGGGGCATCGACGGCGAGCAGCGGACGTGGCACGGCCAGGACGCTAGCGAGGGTTGGCGCGTGGCTCTAGCTCAGCGGGGTGCGGCCCCGACCGTTGGCGCCGGCAGCGGCCGGCTGCGGGGTGCCCACGATTCGCTGCGTGCGGCGCTCCGCCCACCGCGCGGCGCCCCAGTTGACGATCAGGATCGTCGCGGCGGCGTAGGCCCAGCCGAGCAGGATGTCAATCAGGTAGTGCTCGCCCAGGTAGATCAGGGAGAGCGCCATCCCGATCGGATACGCGACCAGCAGCAACCGCCAGCGCCGGTCAAGCCGCGGCCAGAGGAAGAGGCAGACCAGCATGGTGTAGCCGGCGTGCAGCGACGGCACCGCCGCCACATCGTTGCCCCAGTCCGTTCCCTTCTGGAACATCGCCCCAGCCTTCGGCACCGGCAGGTTGTTCACCACGGCGTGGGTGATCCGATAGGTGTGGTCGATGTAACCGTGATCGCCGGCGAGCCAGGGCGGCGCGGCCGGGAAGATCACGTAGGTGACCAGACCCATCGCCGCCAGCACCACGATGCAGGCCGCGAAGCGGTGGAACCACTGATACGCGTAGAGCCAGATCCCGACCGCCACCAGCAGGGTCGCGAAGAAGTGCGAGAACCAGAAGGAGAAGGCGGCGTAGTCCCAGAAATGCAGGTGGCCCGGGGTGTAGAGGGCGTCCTGGAGCCGGATCGTCGGAACCTGTCCGAGCCCGAGGACCTTGTCTGCATGGACGGGGGCACTCCAGTGGATCGCGACGAGGTTGCCGTCCGCCACTCCGCGCAGGAGGTCGTAGGCGAGCAGCGCGACGATGATCGGCAGCCAGTGCTTGACCAGGCGTCGGACGGTGTGCTGTCCGTCCGCGATCGAGAAGACCAGCAGCAGCCCGACGATCCAGACGAAGATCCAGTCCTGGGAGTAGGGGAGGCCGATCCGGTCGATCGCGACCGCCGTCGCCAGCAGGTAGGCCGCGGGCAGGCCGATGCGGGCGGCCCAATGGGACCGCCATCTCCCCTCTTTCCGGTCTCCCTCGGCCGGCTGAGGTGCCCTGGCCTCGGCGACCGCCGTGTCGCTCATGCCGAAACCCTAGGCGAAAACTTTCACCGGTTCTTCACATTTTTTTCAGATGAGGACTACGCCGGGACGCCGAGCAGCGCCGCCTCCACCTCGCGGAGACGGTCGACGTCCCCGCGGATCCCGGCCACGGCGTCGTTGAAGAGGAAGGCTTCGGCGAGCCGGACGATGGCGTAGCCGAGCGTTGCCGGATCGACCCGTGGCTCGTAGGTGCCGGCCTCCGCCTCCTCCGAGATCAGGCCGGCGATCAGCTCGACCATCCGCGGCTGCACCAGCCCCGCCCCCGAGGCGATGATCCGCAGCGCGGCCTCGCGCTCCTGCTCGACGAAGGCGCGGAGGGCCGGAGCGTCGGCGAGCGCCCGGTTGAACCGGTCGAAGGTGTCGAGCAGTCCGGGGCCGCCCTTGCCCCTCAGCCCGGAGCGCGCCTCGGCGAGCACCGGCTCGGTGGCGCGGATGATCACCTCGCCGATCAGCTTCTCCCGCGAGCCGAACCAGCGGTAGATCGTCGCCCTGCCCAGGCCGAGCTCCGCGGCGATCGCCTGGACGTCGATCCGGCGGCCCCGCAGGTAATGGTGGAGCCCGGCGTCGATCACGTCATCGCGGCTGGCGGCCGCGGGCCGGCCTCGGCTTCCCTGACTGGTTTGTCGCATCCCAGGGAATCTAAGCCGCTCAGCGGGCCCGGTGGAAGGGGCGGTGGCCGCCTACCAGCGGACCGGCAGCGTCTTCAGCTGGTTGAGGAAGGCCGAGATGGCGGGCTCGGGCCTGCCCGCCAGCTCCATCTGCGGGAAACGGCGCAAAGTCTCCTCAAAGAGGATCCGCAGCTCGAGCCGGGCCAGGGCGGCGCCGAGACAGAAGTGTCGCCCGCCCGCGCCGAACGCCTGGTGCTCGGGGTTGCGCTGGACGTCGAAGCGGTCGGGATCCTCATAGCGGTCCTCGTCCCGGTTGGACGAGACGTACCACATGATCACCTTCTCACCCTCCTTGACCGGGCAGCCGGCGATCTCGGCGTCGCGGGTCGCGGTGCGGCGGAAGTGTGCGAAGGCCGGGTACATACGCAGGCATTCCTCAACGGCGCCCGGGATCAGGCCCGGGTCGTCGACGAGCATCTCCATCTGCTCGGGGTGCTCGAGCAGCGCCCTCATGCCGCTCGTGTAGGTCGCCTTGGTCGAGTCGTTGCCGGCGGCCATCAGCAGGAAGAAGCCCATGACGATCTCGTGCTCCTCGAGCTTCTCTCCCTCGATTTCGGCGTGGACGAGGACGCTCGTCAGGTCGTCGGTGGGGTTCTCCCGCCGTTCGGCGATCAGCAGGCGGCAGCGCTCGAAGATCTCCGGGATGTCCTTCTCGAGGATCTCGTCGAGGCCGCCAGGGTTGAGGTCTTCGTCCCCGAGACCCAGCGCGGAGTTCATCAAGCGGGCCCAGATCGCGTCGTCCTCCGGATCGATGCCCATGAAGCTGCCGATCACCCGGGAGACGACCGGCTGGGCCACGTCGGTGACCAGGTCGCAGCCGCCGCGGCCGGCGACCCCGTCGAGGACGCCTTCGGTGATGCCGCGGATCCGGCCCTCGTGCTCGGCGATCCGCTTCGGCGTAAAGCCCTTCTGGAACAGCATCTTGAGTCGGTCGTGCTTGGGCGGGTCCTGGGCGATGAACATGCCGCGGGCGAGCTCGATAGGGATGGCATGGTCCAGCCCGGTGACGCCGCCACGCTCGGAGGAATAGGTCTCGTGGTCGAGGCTGACCTCGCGGATGTCCGCGGCGTTGGTGACCGACCAGAATCCCTTCTCGTCGGGGTACTCGTTGATCTCCGACCAGTGGACGGGGCAACGCCCGCGCAACTCCTTGAAGACTTCGTACGGGGGGCCGTCCTCCCAGTGCTCGCGGTCGGTGACGTCCAGGGCCTCGAGGTCGCTCAGATCGCCGTTGGCCAGCTGCTGATCGGGCGGTTTGCTCACCGCTCCGCACAATACTGGCTGATCAGCCAGTAGCGAGGCTAAGAGGCGCGCCCGAGGCGGCGGCGAAGCGCCCGCAGGCGCTCGCGTCCCTTGGCCGAGCGCCGCAGGCGGTTCTCGAACCGGTAGCGAAGGGACGTCCGGAGCGGCAGGCGCACCTCGCGGCCCGCATAGAAGTGCGGTTGGACGCGCCCGGTCGAGATGTCCACCACCCGCCGCCACGAGTAGTGCCCAAGCGGCGGATCGGAGTAGAGGGGCGAGTAGTAGCGGCTGTTCTCGAAGTAGCAGTGGGTGACCTGAGACTTGCGCGTGCTCGCCGGGTCGCCTATGGGGTCGCCGCCGTGGAGGAGGTTCGCCGCCCAGATCAGCGCCTGGCCGCGCCGCAGCGACACTGTCTCTTTCTCCAGGCCCGCCTCGTCGAGCAGTTCCCGGACGAACCTGTTGTAGACGTCGTATTGCTCGTCGCGGTTCGAGTACGTGCTGCCGGCAAGATCGAGATCGTGGAGCTCGAACACGGGGAGCTTGTGGCTCGCCGGGTAGTAGTGGAGCGGCCCGCTCTGCGGGCGAACGTCCTCGAGGGCGATCCAGACGCCCGCCATGTACCTGGGTGGCAGTGAGTTGAAGTGCAGGAGGTCGCTGTGAGTCGGCTGTTGCGTCCCCCGGCGGAAGTTCAGGGTCTGGAAAGGGACCGGGCGGCGGCGGTAGAGCGCCTGTAGGGTCGCGAGGACGGTCTCGTCGGTGGCGAGCTTGCGCACGGCCGGAACGAAGGTCCAGGCGTCCTGGACGCGATTGCCTCCTGCGTCGTACTCGTCCTCGAGCGTCTCGTCGATCTCGTCGGCGAGGTTGTCGAAGTCCGCACGGTCGAGGTCGAAGACGACGTATCCGCGATCGGCAAACGCCTGAACGCGATCCCGCATCACGTCGTCGAGGTCGGCGTTCTCCAGCTCACGGGAGAAGAACGGCGATTCGAACCACGGGAGATTGAGCCTCGAGCCCGCTTCCATGCCGCCGAGATTACCCCGACGGGTCACGATCCATGTGATCGCTCGTCGCGGCGGCGACCACCAGCAGCCGCACGTGCTCACGGTCGTGCGCGACGGTGTCGAAGCCGACGAGCTCGAGCGGCACGCGCGCGAGCAGCTCGCCGACCTCCTCACGGGAGTACTCGCGAAGGTAGGTGATCTCGTCCCGCTCGAAGTGCCGCCCGCTGCCTTCGATGAGGTCGAACAGCACGAGGCCTCGCTGGGACAATTGCCCGGCGAGATTCCTAAGCGCGAGCTCGAACGACGGATAGAGGTGCTTGAACGTGAGCGAGGAGATCACCGTGTCGACCGGGGTGTCCAGTCGCGCGGATTCGGCGTCCCCCTCGACGAACTCGATCCTGGGGTCCGGGAACTCCCGGCTCAGGTACCGGACGTTTTCCGCGGAGAGGTCCAGGCCCACCCAGCGGCGGAATGGAACCGATCGCTCCAGACAGGCTCGGAGGATTCGCCCGTATCCCGGCCCGACCTCGAGCACCGTGCGGTCGGGCCCGAAGCCGTGATGCGCCACCGCACGGTCTACGAATGCGTCGCCCGTCAGCTTCTTGCCCCACGTCAGCTCGGGCCCGGGTGCCGTGGCGCGCCAGCGGGACTTCGCCAGCTCGGGGGCGTCGCTCGCGCGCACCACCCGCTCCGAGCGGCGGCGATCGGCGCGGTCGACGAGCCGGGAGGCCGCCGGCAGGGACCGGAGGCGCCGCTTGATCCGGCTGAGCCGCGCAGGGCCGATCACGTTCGCGACGGATCTCACCTGGGCACCTTAGGGGCTGGCTGGCCAGCTTTTCTACGGATGTCGGCGTTTCGCCTTGCGGTTCGCGTTGAATGTCCGCATCACCGAGGGAAGCGCCTCGATCAGGTCCCGCTGCCAGTAGGGCCAGCTGTGGATGCCCGGGCCGTAGTCGTCCCAGGTGTGAGGGATTCCGAGGGAGAGCAGGCGCTGGTGGAGCGAGACGCTCATCGTCTCGACGCCGTTCTCAATGGGATCGAAGGGCCTGCCGGGCGAGTCGAGCGGACCCGGCTGGCCGTTGCCGGTGTCGATGACTAGCCGCATTCCCCTGAGGTTGGCGGCGAGGTCCCAAGGATTGTGCGCGCGCCAGTTGGCCTCGTCCAGGGTCCGGTCGCCGAACTGGTCGCCCGGGAGGCCGCCATCGAACGGCGCCTCGATGTTGATGACCACGGCGACAGGCGCGTAGTTGACGATGTCGACCGCCCCGGAGAAGCTGCCGGCCCAGGAGAACAGATCGGGATGGCGGGCCGCGTAGGTCATCGCCCCGAAGCCGCCCATCGAGAGCCCCGCGATCCACGGGCTCCGCGGCTCCGGTCGGCTCGGTAACGGTCGTCGATCGACGGGATCAGTTGCTGGATGTGGAAGGTCTCCCACTCCGGGGGACCGCCCTGACCGCGATTGACCCAGTTCGTGTACCAGCCGCCCTGGCCGCCGTCCGGCATCACCACGATCAGCTTGCGATGTCCGGTGATGCTCTCGACGGCGCCCTTGTCTGTCCAGGAGCGATAGTCGTCGAAGGAGCCATGGAGTAGGTAGAGCACCGGGTAGCGCCGGGGCTTCTGCTCGCGATAGCGGGCGGGCAGCAGGACCCTGACGTGGGTCGGCGTGCCGAGCGCCGGCGTCGAGAGCGTGAGGTCGAGCAGCCGCGAGTCGAGGCGCTGCGAGGCGAGCAGCGTGATGCCGTGGTCCGCCGAGGCTGCCGGCGCAGTCCCCGCGAGGGCGGCGACCGCGGACACCAGAGCAGCCATGAGGGGCCCTCCACACCTACTGGCGGGAGGCTACTCCCTGTAAGGTCGCCCGCCGTGAACGCGAAGAGATCAGCGGACGTCCCTGCCGGAGAGGCAAGCGGCGACGCCCCCGGACGCGGCCGGCTCGAGGGCCGCCGGATCCTGGTCGTGGGCGGCGGCCAGGAGGAGCACGGCCTCGAGGACCCGCCGATCGGGAACGGCCGGGCGATGTCGGTGCTGTTCGGGCGTGAGGGTGCCTCTGTCGCGGTAGCCGACCTGAACGAAGCGAGCGCGGAGAAGACTGCCGAGATGGTCCGCGCGGAGGGGGCCACCGCCGAGGTGCTGGTCGCGGACGCGGCCGACGAGTCGGCGTCGGCCGCAATGTTCGAGGGGGCGTCAAGGCCTTGGGCGGTCTCGACGGCGTCGTCATGAACCTCGGCATCGGGGCGGGCTTCGCGATCCGCGGGACCAGCGCGGAGGAGTGGGATCGCGTCATGGCGGTCAACGTCCGCTCGCACTTCCTCGGCTGCAAGAACGCGCTTGGCGGCGATGAAGGAGGGCGGTGCGATCGTCCTGCTCGGCTCGATCGCGTCGCGGGAGGTGATGCCCTGTCCCGCCTACGCCGCATCGAAGGCCGCGCTCGAATCGCTTTGCCGCCAGTCCGCCGTGGAAGGTGCTCCGAAGATCCGGACGAACCTCTTCATCCCGGATTGATCGACACCTCACTCGGGCGGCTGGCCTCCCGGCGAGCCCCCTTCGAGATCAGGTGCGGATTCCGGCGGGCCGACAGGGGAGCGGATGGGAGATCGCATACGGCGCCCTCTTCCTGCTCTCGAACGAGTCGAGCTACATGACCGGACAGCCCCTGATCGTCGACGGCGGCCTAAGCATCGGCCCGAGGGCGGGCTGATGGCGGACGACCCACGCATCCCGCCGCTGCCGCCGGAGGAGTGGAGCGGAGAGAACAAGAAGATCCTCGATGCGGTCCCCGGCGGGGTCGAGAACCGCCTGGGCGACAACAACATCTTTCCGACCCTCGCGCAGCATGCGGACCTCTTCCGCGCCTGGCTTCGCTTCGGCGGATATCTGCTCACCTCCGGCAAGCTGCCCGGGCGCGACCGCGAGCTGCTCATTCTGCGGACAGCGGCCAACTGCCGGTCGTCCTACGAATGGGGGCAGCACGTCCGCATCTCGCTCGCTGGAGGCTTCGAGCGGGAGGTCGTCGACCGAGTGCTCGAGGGACCCGACGCCGAGGGTTGGAGCGCTCACGAGGCGGCCCTGCTGCGGGCAGCCGACGAGCTCCACCGGGACTCTCGGATCTCGGACGAGACCTGGACGGCGCTGGCGGAGAGCTATGACCCCGAGAAGCTGATGGAAGCGACGATGGTCGTGGGCCACTACCAGATGCTCGCCGGCGCGCTGAACAGCTTCGGCGTCGAGCTGGACGAGGGCCTCGAGCCGCTCCCCTAGGCCTCTACATGCGACGGTGCTCCGAGGCGTAGCCGAGGAGCAACCCGTATTTTGCTGGCGTGAAGCCGGTCAGCGTCTCGATCGAGGTTCCGACCTCGCCCCAGCGGGTCTACGAGTTCCTCGAGGTGCTCGGCAATCACGAGCAGTTCACGGACCACTTCATGGTCGACTGGCAGCTCTCGGGGCCGAAGAAAGGCGTGGGCGCCATGGCGAACGTCCGCGTGAGGGCCACCGCCGAGAAGGACTGGACCGACGTCGAGATCGTCGAGGCGGACTCCGGCCGGCGGCTGGTCGAGGAGACGACCGGCGGACCGAGCGCCAAGAGGCGCACGCGAGGCACCTATATGCTCGAGCCGCTGCCTGGCGGGGGGACCAGGATCAACTTCGAGCTCGAGTTCGTCGAGCTCCCGCCCGGGGAGCGGCTGATGGGCCCGCTCAATCGCGCTTACGTGAAGCGGGTGAATAGAAAGGCGATGAAGCGCCTTGCGGAGCGACTGGCGGCGATCTAGCTGTAGTTCCTACCCAGGTTGTTCCTGGAGCTCGGCGAGCCGAGAACCGGGCGGCCGGTGGCCGAGGGAGCCATGTCGTCTCCGGTAGTTGTAGTGGTCGAGCCAGAAGGGCAAAGCCTCTCTGCGCTCCCCCGAGGAGCTGAACACCCTCCCATAAGCCCATTCACGCAACATCGTCTGGATGAAGCGCTCGGCCTTGCCGTTGGTCTGAGGCCGGTAGGGACGGGTGCGAAGGTGTCTGAGCCCGAGCTCCTCGCAGGTCTCGGCGTGGATCGTCGAGATGTAGGGGGAGCCGTTGTCGGTCATCACCCGCTCAACCGCGATGCCGCGCTCCCCGAACCAGGCGACCGCGCGGCGAAGGAAGCCAGCCGCAGTGGGGCCCCGCTCGTCTGGGAGAACCTCGACGTAGGCGAGCCGGGTGGCGTCGTCGATCGCCACGTGGCAGCACTCCCAGCCGGCGCCCTGGCTGCGGTAGCGGGTGGTGAGGACCCGCTTGCCGGCGGCCCGGAAGCGCCCGAGCTTCTTGACGTCGACGTGGATCAGCTCGCCTGGCCTTGAGCGCTCGTAGCGGTTCGGCGGCTCGGGCGGCTGCAGACGCGAGCGCTTGCCGAGGCCGATCCGCCGAAGCCAAAGCGAGACGGTCGATAGAGCCATGCCGAGGATCTCGGCGATCTCGGCGGCGGTCATCCGGAGGCGGCGAAGGCGCTCGATCGCCTCGACCCTTTGGGCGGGGGTCCTCGAGGGCACCCGCCTGGGAGCCGAGGAGCGGTCGGCCATCGACTCTCCCCGGCGCCGGCGGGCCACCCACTTGGCCACGGTTCTCTTGCTCACTCCGGCGGCCTCGGCGGCGCGGGCGTGGCTCCAGCCCTCCTCGACCACCCGCCTGGCAAGCAGCTCGCGCGAGTTCGGGCAGGTGGTGGCGTTAGCGTGAAGGTTCATCCGGTGTCCTCCTTGGTGCTGGTGGTTTCGACACCTCCCAGCCTCCAAGGAGGCCCGGATGAACAACGTTCTTAGGAGCTACATCTAGCTACATTGCGGGCCTGTGCGGGTAGGGAGATCAATCGTTGTGCTCGGAACCGCGGCGGCGCTCTGTCTCGGAGCGGGCTGCGGCTCGGACTCGAGCGGGGAGAGCACCCCGTCCGCTCCCACCCAGGTGTCGATCCCGACGCCGACCTCGCCGATCCCGACCACGACGACCGCCGCTCCCGCCCCGGGCGGCGGGAAGAAGAAGACGCAGACGACCACCACCTCGAGCGCCCCGGCAAGCTGCACGATCCCCGACGCCTACCAGGACTTCAGGTACACGGGCCTCGACTGCTCTGCGGCGGTTGCGGTGGCGCAGGCCTGGGACCAGAACGGCAAGACCTGCAACACCGTCGACAACCCCGAGTCGCCGATCGGCCCACAGCGGACCTGCTCGGTGGAGGGATTCAGCTGCACGGCAAAGCGGGATATCCACTCCGATGCCCGCTTCGTCACCTGCGCCCAGAGCGGCCAGAGCGTCCGCTTCACCTGGCTGCCGGCGTAACCAGGGGCGAAGCCGCTCAGAACCCCGTCGCCGTGTGGACCCGCTTGCGCTCGTGGGCGTGGACGCCGCCCTTCTCCTTGAGCGTCTTGCAGGCGGTCTTGAGGTCCTCGACCAGCTTCTCGGCCTGCGAGTAGCCGAGGGTCAGCTTGACCAGTGCCCGCATCAGCTTCACGTCCTGCGCGTTGGGCGGCAGGTGGTAGGCGGGGACCATCCAGCCGCGCTCGGCGGCCAACTGTGACGCCACGTCGAACACGTCGTAGGGCTGGTCCCCGGTCAGCTTCCAGGCGACGAGCGGCAGCTGCTCGCCCTCGCCGATCAGCTCGAAGGGCCCGACCTCCAGCGATCGCCCTTGGCAAGCTCCGCCGGCGTTCTTCTGCATCAGCTTCATCAGGTGCTCGTAGCCCGAGCGCCCGAAGCGGATGAAGTTGAAGTACTGAGCGAGGACCATCGCGGATCCGGTCGAGAAATTGAGCGTGAAGGTCGCATCGCGCTTGCCCAGGTAATCCTCGTAGAAGATCAGGTCCTCGGGCAGGGAGTCGGTACTGCGGAAGATCAGCCAGCCGATACCGGGGTAGACGAGGCCGAATTTGTGTCCCGAGGCGTTGATCGAAGCGACCTGCTCGAGTCGGAAGTCCCACTCCGAATGCGGGTAGAGGAAGGGCCAGACGAAGGCGCCGCTGGCACCGTCCACGTGCAGTGGGATGTCCATGCCCTTGTCGTTCTTGACCTTCACCAGGAGGTCATTGATGCCGACGATGTCATCGGCGTGGCCAGTGAAGGTGGTCCCCAGGACGGCCGCGACGCCGATCGTGTTCTCGTCGACGTGCGGCTCGACGTCCTCCGGCCCGATCACGATCTTGTCGTCCTGCAGCGGCACGATCCGGGGCTCGACGTCGAAGTAGCGGCAGAACTTCTCCCAGACGACGTGCACGTCGCCGCCGAAGATCAGGTTGGGCTTGCTCGTGTCCTCCTTCGCCGCTTCTCGGCGACCCCGCCACTTCCACTTCATCGCCAGAGCGCCGAGCATGATCGCCTCGGAGGAGCCCTGGGTGCGAGCGCCAATCGTCTCGCCGGGGGCTTGAAAGAGGTCGGCGAGCATCCTGATGCAGCGCTGCTCGATCTCCGCCGTCTGCGGGTACTCGGCGTGGTCGATGAAGTTTCGGTAGAGGTTCTGGCCGATCAGCTCCGTGACGTCCGGGCCCATCCAGGTGGTCACGAAGGTGGCGAGATTCCGCTCGGGGTCGCCGTCCAGGAACAACTCCTCCTCGATCAGGTACTTCGCATCGACCGGATCCATCGGCCCGTCCGGGATTTGTGATCGGGGGCCGGCTGGCTGATGAAGCGCGCCCGCCGGAGCATCACCGCTCGCTGAGATGCTTCTCTCTCGGTCACGGGCGCGACACTACTCTGAGGTTTGTTCCCGGCATGGAGCCATGACCCCGCTTCGGAGTCGGACACCCCGGACGAGCCTCCGGACCCCTCGCCGCGGGTGGATCCGCCTTCCAGGCACGGCGGCTCGCTGTCGCGCCGGCGGCGCGCGCCGGTTGGCGCGGCGCCCGGGGCGTGGCGCGGCGTCTGGGCCTCGATCGTGCCGTGGACGCGGAACGTCGATCGGGCGCTCGACAGCGAGGCAGCCGCCAAGGCCACCGAACGACTGCTCAACAGCGACACGGCGAACCGCGTCTGGGACACGGTCCTGGAGAGCGACGAGGCGCAGAAGCTGGTCGAGCGGGTGGCCGACGCGCCCGAGGTTCGGGCGGCGATCACCAGTCAGGGCATCGGCCTGCTCGAGGATCTGCGTCGCGGGGTGCGCCGGGCCTCACGCCGGATCGACACCGTCTTGGAGAATGGCGCTCGCCGGGTGCTCCGCCGGACGAGGCGCCCGTCCCGCCCGATCTTCGCCGGTGCCTTCAGCCGTGCGCTCGCACTGGCGCTCGACGCGGGGATCGTCTACGGGTCGCTGCTGCTGATCTCGGCGGCGATCGCCGCCCTGATCGGGGCGTTCACGAAGGGCGACGAGCACGCCGGGACAGTCGTGATCGCCTTCGGCTTCTTCACCTGGTCACTGATCGCGCTGACCTATCTGGTGATCTTCTGGTCGGGGGCGGGGCGGACGCCCGGCATGTCTTTCGTAGCGATCCGGATGCTCGCCGAGGACGGCGAGCCGGTCAGGCCGGGCCAGGCGATTCGACGCGCGATTTGGCTGCCGATCTCGGCGCTGCCGCTGTTCCTCGGTTTCTGGGGAGTGCTCTATGAGCGCGAGCGCCGCGGCTGGCCCGATCGCCGAGCCCACACGGTCGTCTGTTACGCCGACCCGGAGCTCGACAAGGAGCTCGTCTAGCCAGGCTCGTCGAGCAGCTCGTTCGCCTCACTCCAGTTGCCCGGCGGAACCCGAAGCGCGATGTCGCCGCGGCCGTATTCGTTGAGCGGGTGATCAGAGGTGATCACGGCGTCGAGGCCCCCGTCGGTGAGTTGCTGGCGCCAGGCGCGGGCCGTCTCCAGGTCCTCGAAGTCGCGGACGACGTCCCAGTCGTCGTAACTCGCATCCCCGATCTTGAGCTCGGAGAGGCCGTCGGGGTGGAGCGAGTTCTCGCCGACGCCGAAGAGCTCGCGGAACCTGTCTCCCAGACCCATCGGCCGTAGCCTAGGCGGCGGAGTGGATGCCCGTGAGCTCCTCGGAGAGCTCGCGCAGCCGGCGGCGGGCCTCAGGATCCTCGGCCTGCGGGTGCGGCGCGGACTCGCTGGTGCCGTCGAAGTAGTGGCCGTTCACCCCATCGAGCTCCGGCGAGGTGATCAGGCGCATGGTCGCGGCGACGCCGTCCTCGAGGGGCGTGACGGGCTCGACCCCGGCGCCCCGGACCATGTTGGTCGGCATGTAGGTGCCGGGGTGCAGGCAGTTGGCGGTGACCCCGCTGCCCTCCAGCTCCTCGGCGAGGTCGAAGGTGAACATCACCAGGGCGAGCTTGCTCTGGCAATAGGCCTGGATGCCGCTGTAGGCGCGCTCGAGCATGACGTCGTCGAAGTCGATCGGGGCCTGCCCGGCCGAGCTCACGTTGACGATCCGCGCCGGCGCCGAGCGCTCGAGCAGGGCCAACAGCCGCCGCGTCAGCAGGAACGGCGCGAGGTAGTTGACCGCGAAGCGCAGCTCGTACCCGTCGGCGCTCTCCAGCCGGTCGCCGTCGCCCGGCCTGGCAGTGCCGATGCCGGCGTTGTTGACCAGTACGTCGATTCGCTCCTCGCCGGTGAGCGAGTCGGCGAGGTCGCGGACCTCGTCGAGCGAGCCTAGGTCGGCGCGCCTCCACTCCAGCTCGCCGGTCGCCCGTGGCCGCAGTTCCTCGATCAGGGCCCGACCCTTCTCCTCGTTGCGGCCGTGGAGGATGAGGCGCCCGCCGCCAGGCGCAAGTTCCGTCGCGAGGCCCTTGCCGAGGCCGTCCGTCGCCCCGGTGATCACGATCGTGCGGTCCTCGCTCATCTTCGTTCCCTTCCCCCGGCGCAGCCGGCTAGTCGCTCAGCTCGATCCTCTCGATCACCTGCGGCTCGCTCGGCTGGTCCCCGGGGCCGGTCTCGGTCCCCTCGATTGCGTCGACCGCTTCCATGCCGTCGGTGACCTCCCCGAAGACGGTGTGCTTGCCGTCCAGCCAGGGCGCAGCGTCCGTGGTGACGATGAAGAACTGGGAGCCGTTCGTGTTCGGGCCGGCGTTCGCCATCGCCAGTGCTCCGCGGACGATCTTGTGATCGTTGATCTCGTCTTCGAACTGATAGCCGGGACCGCCGGTCCCGGTTCCCTCCGGGCAACCGCCCTGGATCATGAAGTCCTTGATCACGCGGTGGAAGATGAGCCCGTCGTAGAAGCCGTCGTCCGCCAGCTTGCGGAAGTTATCGACCGTCTTCGGCGCATCCTCGTCGAAGAAGCGGACGGTGATTGGGCCGGCGTTGGTCTGCAGGGTCGCCTCGGACACAGATCCAGACCCTACAGAGAGGACGGCTTCGCCATCAGGATCGCGGCAGCAAGCGGCCGCTAGCCGGCGGCGACGGGCTCGGATGCCTTCTCCGGCAGCCACGGCCGGCGCCAGCCCCCGTACCCGTGCATCAGGTTGGAAGCGCCCTCCGGCCCCCAGCTCCCCTTGCGGTAGGGCTCGAGCTCGCAGGGCTCGTCGATCAGCGGCTGCACGATCCGCCAGGTCTCGATCACGCTGTCCTCGCGGGCGAACCGCTGCTGGTTCCCGGCGAGCGCGTCGGCCAATAGGCGCTCATAGGGGCCGGGCTGATTGCCGAACTGCTGCTTGAAGAGCAGGTCGAGGTGGACCTGGCGCAGCTTCTCCTCGCCCGTCTGCTTCGCCTCGAGCAGGATCCTGGCCCCCCCGTCGGGGTCGATGCGAAGGACGATCTCGTCAGTCGCCGGGATCGGCCCGCCGCCGAGCCCCACCTGCGGCGGGCTCTGCAGGACCACCCTGACCTCGGTGATCTTCTCGGCCATCCACTTGCCCGCCCGGATGAAGAAGGGGACGCCGAACCAGCGCCAGTTCTTGGTCTCGAGCCTCAGCGCGACGAAGGTCTCCGTATTGGATTTCGGGTCGACGCCCTCGATGTCGCGGTAGCCCTCGTACTGGCCGCGCACGTAGCGCTTAGGGTCCGCCCCGGGGATCGCCTTGAACAGGTCGAGCTTCGAGTCGCGGATCGCGTCGGTATCGGCGCCGGCCGATGGGGGCTCCATCGCCACGAGGGCGAGCGTCTGC
Source organism: uncultured Solirubrobacterales bacterium (assembly GCA_963763955.1). Classification (GTDB taxonomy): domain Bacteria; phylum Actinomycetota; class Thermoleophilia; order Solirubrobacterales; family 70-9; genus DASUPK01. The sequence goes on from CAVXQP010000028.1 coordinate 46,271, forward strand.
AGCAGATGGTTCTGGACGACGTCGCGCAGGCACCCCACCGGGTCGTAGAAGCTGCCGCGGTCCTCCACTCCGAAGTTCTCGGCCATCGTGATCTGCACCGATTCGACGTAGCGCCGATTCCAGATCGGCTCGAACATGGAGTTCGCGAACCGCAGGTAGGTGATGTCCTGCACCGGCTCCTTCCCGAGGAAGTGGTCGATTCGGTAGATCTGCTCCTCGGTCAGGATCTCGTGGATCTGGTCGTTGAGCTCGATGGCCGACTCGAGGTCGTGCCCAAACGGCTTCTCGATCACAACCCGTGCGCCGTTCGTCAGGCCGGCGCTGCCGAGGCGCTGGATGACGCCGGCGAAGAGGGCTGGGGGAATCTCCAGGTAGAACACCGGGTTCTTCGCCCCCGAGATCGCCTGCTTGAGCCTCCGATAGGTGTCGAAGTCGTTGTAGTTCCCGTGGACGTAGTGCAGGTTGTCCGTGAACTTCTTGAAGACGTGCTCGTTGAACACTTCCTCCTTCGCCTCGACCCGCGCCTCGATCGCCTCACGGGCGTGTTGATGGAGGTCCTTGTCGCCCCAGTCGTTTCGCCCGACGCCGTAGACCGGGACCGTCAGCGTGCCGTTCTCGGTCAGGTCGTAGAGCGCCTTGATCGTCATCTTCCTTGCCAGGTCGCCGGTGATCCCGAAGATCACGAGAGCATCGGCCGGGGGCGGCGGCGCTGTCTGAAGGGGCGTTGCGGGGCTCACGCGGGGCAACCTAAGGCATCGGCGACCTCGGCATAGGATCTCTTGACCAGCCGGAACCCCAGGAAGGAGTCTCGATGGCACAGCTCGGAATGGTCGGCCTCGGCAGGATGGGCGCGAACATGGTCCGACGGCTGATGCGCGCCGGCCATGAGTGCGTCGTCTACGACCACACCCAGGAACACGTCAAGCAGATCGCCGGTGAGGGGGCCGTGGGCAGCGAGTCGCTCGCGGATCTGGCCTCGAAGCTCACCCCGCCGAGATCCGTCTGGGCGATGGTCCCCGCCGGAGACATCACGGAGCAGGTCGTGCACGACATCGCCGAGGTGCTGGAGGAGGGCGACGCCGTCATCGACGGCGGCAACTCCTACTACCGCGACGACATCCGCCGCGCCGCCGAGGTGGGGGAGAAGGGGATCGACTACATCGACTGCGGCACCAGCGGCGGCGTCTTCGGCCTCGACCGCGGCTACTGCCTGATGATCGGAGGGCCGGACGCGGCGGTGGAGCGACTCGATCCGATCTTCAAGACCCTCTCCCCCGGTGTCGAGTCCGCCGAGCGCACCCCGGGGCGCAGCGGCGAGCCCAACGCGGCCGAGAACGGATACCTCCACTGCGGACCGAACGGGGCGGGCCACTTCGTCAAGATGGTCCACAACGGGATCGAGTACGGGATGATGGCCGCCTACGCCGAGGGGCTCAACATCCTCAAGAACGCCAACGCCGGCAAGGTGAAGCGCGAGATGGACGCCGAGACCGCCCCGCTCGAGCACCCCGAGTACTACCAGTACGACCTGGATATCCCGCAGGTGGCCGAGGTGTGGCGGCGCGGCAGCGTGGTCGGCTCCTGGCTGCTCGACCTGACCGCTGCGTCGCTTCAGAAGTCGGGCGACCTATCGGACTTCGAGGGCAGGGTCTCCGACTCCGGTGAGGGACGCTGGACCTCGATCGCCGCCATCGAAGAGGGCGTGCCGGCGGGCGTGCTGACCACGGCGCTGTACGAGCGCTTCGCCTCGCGTGACCTCGACGACTTCGCGAACCGCGTGCTCTCGGCGATGCGCTACCAGTTCGGCGGCCATCGGGAGAAGAAGGAGTAGTGGGCGTCCATCAGCTCGAGGTTCTCGACGACCCGGAGGCGGTCCACCGGCGCGGCGCCGAGCTGATCGCGCGAGCAAGCCGCGACGGGTTGCCTATAACGAGCGATCGGCATCTTTGCGCTCGCTGTAAGTGGCGGGAAGCGACCCTTGGCCGATGTTCTCCCAATTGGAGGACGGAGACCTGCCGTGGGCCGAAGACCGAGATCTTCCAGGTGGACGAGCGCGTGGCGCCGCCGGGCTCCGACGAGCGCAACCTCACCCACCTGATCGAAAGCCTCTCGATCGGCGCGCAGGGCAGTATCCGGCCGATGCCGGTCACCGACGACGACCTCGACGCCGCCGCCGATCGCTACGCGGCCTCTCTTCCCGAGGCGATCGACCTTGCCCACCTCGGCATCGGGCCCGACGGCCACACAGCCTCTCTCGTGCCGGGCGACCCGGTGCTCGAGGTCACCGACAAGCGGGTGGCGGTGACGGCGGGCGAGTACCAGGGTGCGCGCCGGATGACCCTCACCTACCCGGAGCTCCACCGCACACGAAGCCTGCTCTGGGTCGTGACGGGCGAGGAGAAGGTCGACGCGCTCCGGAAGCTGATCGCGCAGGATCCGTCCACACCCTCGGGCCGGGTCCAGCCGGGCGGCGAGTCGCTGATCCTGGCGGACCGAGCCGCCGCGCCGGACGCCTAGTCCCGTCCGTACTCGTCGTGGCGGTGGAGCCAGAACTCCCCCGGGCGGCCCTCATCGCGCCCGACCGGGGTGCGGTCGAGCAGGAAGTAGTAGCCCATGGTGGGCTCGAGTCCCCGCGACGTGGAAACGTAGGTGCGGTAGACGACGCCGTCCTCGAGCGTGTACGCGCTCAGGCCGGGCGCCTCGGCGACGTATCCCCCAGGGGTCGTTCCGGATCTCTCCGCCATCTCCTCAACGACCGGAGGAATCTCTCCTTCGAGGAAGGGCTTGAGCTCCTCCTCTGTGCTGGTGAAGCCGATGTCCCGGTTGAAGTCGTTGCCCGCGGTTGAGGCCCAGTCGATGTCCCAGCCCATCCGCTGCTTGTAGGCCTGGAGCTTCTCGAGTGGCGCCCGGGAGACGAACATCAGGGTGGTGTCGTGAGCCGCGAGGTGGACCGCGTTCGGGGTGAGGTTGTCCGCGATCGAGCTGCAGACGGTGCAGCCCGCTTCGTAGGGGGGACCGAACATGAAGTGGTAGATCAACAGCTGCGAGCGGCCGTTGAAGAGATCGGCCAGGGACTTTTCGCCCTCATCGGTTTCGAAGACGTAGTCCTTCTCGACCGGGATCCACGGGAGATCCTGCCGCATCTTCGTGAGCTCGTCGCCGCGGCGAGTGAGCTTCTTCTCCTCCGCCAGCAGCTTGTCTCGTTCGGCCTGCCACTCCTCCTGGGTTGCGACTCTGTGCTCCGGCATGACTTCCTCCTTTGGTTCGAATCAACGTCGTCGCAGACTATATAGTTAGCAGAATGGCTAACGATGCTTTCAAGGCACTTGCTCACCCGATCCGGCGGGACATCGTCGAGCGACTCAGCGGGGGTACCGCGACTGTCGGTGAGGCTACCCGGGATCTCGGGGTCTCCAAGCCCACCATCTCACGCCATCTGAAGATGCTCGAGGAGGCCGGCGTCGTGAACCGGGTGATCGACGGGCGCACCCATCGGCTCGCCCTGCGGCCCGAGACGCTTGCCGACGCCTCGGATTGGATAGACATCCAGCGGGCTCGCTGGGAGCGGCTCTTCGACGTCGTCGACGCGTATCTCGAGGAGAGAAAGGAGTGAGGGTGACGGAGGACGCGACACAGGTGGTGCGGATCGAGCGGACCTTCGACGCCCCGGCCGAGGACGTCTTCGACGCCTGGACCAGCCCCGAGGTGATCGGCCGCTGGTTCAAGCCGAGGGAGGGCTGGCAAGAGGCGAGCGCCGAAGTGGACCTGCGGGTCGGCGGGAGGGTCCGGGTCGTGATGCGCGATCCCGACGGCGAGCCTGTCGCAGCGGGTGGCGAGTACACGCTGATCGAGCGTCCACACCTGCTCGCCTTCACCTGGACCTTCGATGATGCCCCCTCCAATCAGCAGATGATCGAGCTGGAGTTCACCGAGCGGGACGGCGTCACCACGGTGCTGTTCGTCAACAGCGACATCTCGGAGGAGCGGCGTGAGGCCCAAGATGAGGGCTGGCGGACGTGCTTCGATGAGATCGGGCGACTTCTGGCGTCTAAGTAGAAGAGCCGAACATGGACGCCACCTTTCCAGGAGAGAGCACCGAGTACAGGGCGGCGCGGAATGAGTTGCTCACCAAGGAGATCGAGCTCCGCCGCCAGATGGAGGCTGTCGCCGCGGCGCGCCGCGAGCTGCCGGCTGGCGGCGAGGTGCCGGAGGACTACGTCTTCCAGGGCGAGGGGCCCGACGGCAAGCCGACCGACGTGCGGCTTTCGGAGCTGTTCGCGCCGGGCAGGGACTCGCTCGCCATCTACAGCTTCATGTTCCCCCGGGACCCGGAGGACGACCGCCCCGGGCCGATGAGGGAGAAGGAGATCGCGAAGCTGCCGCTCCACGAGGGGCCCTGTCCCTCCTGTGTCGCGCTCCTCGACCAGCTCGACGGGATGGTCGAGCACTCCTCCCAGATCATGAACTTCGCCGTCGTCGCACGGTCGCCCCTGCCGCGGGTCCTGACCTGGGCAAGCGAGCGCGGCTGGCGCCATCTGCGCCTGCTCTCCTCGGCGGACAACTCGTACAACCCGGACTACCTGGCGGAGACGCCGGAGGGCGCACAGCGGCCGATGTTGAACGTCTTTCATCGCGACGGCGACACCATTCGCCACTTCTGGGGCTCGGAGCTCTTCTACGGGCCGTGGGACCCGGGCCAGGACCCGCGGCACGTCGGGACCCTGGAGCCGCTCTGGAACCTCTTTGACCTGACCCGAGAAGGGAGACCCGATTGGGACGAACAACTGAACTACGAGTAACCGCCGTCTTCCTCTTGGGTGCGGCGGCGATCGCCTGGGTCGTGACGGTTGACCGGATGGAGGGGATGGACGCGGGCCCCGGGACGGACCTGGGCTCCTTCGGCTGGTTCGCCGGCGTCTGGGCGGTGATGATGGCGGCGATGATGCTCCCCTCGCTGGTGCCGATGGCCGGCGCCTACGCGAGGCAGGCGCGTGGCGGCTCCACGGACGTGACGCCGCAGTCCCTGCTCCGTACCACCCTGTTCACGGCCGGCTATCTGCTGGCCTGGGTGCTGGTCGGGCTGGTGGCGTGGGTTGTGTTCGAGGGCGTGCGCTCACTCGATCTCTCGTTCCTCGCCTGGGACGGCGGCGGCCGGTATATCGCTGGAGCCGTTATCGCCGGCGCCGCCCTCTACGAGTTCACGCCGCTGAAGAGGACCTGCCTGCGCCACTGCCGCGACCGCGAGCTGCTGGTCGCCGACTGGCGAGAGGGCGGGGCCGGGGCGCTCCGCATGGGCCTGGACCAGGGCGCCTTCTGCGTTGGCTCCTCGTGGGCGCTGATGGCGGCCCTGTTCGCGCTTGGGGTGATGAGCATCACGTGGATGGTGGTGATCGCCGCGCTGATCGTGCTCGAGAAGGTGCTGCCGTGGCGCGAGACAGCCGAGCGTGTGACCGTCGTGGTGCTGCTGGCCCTGGCGATCGGGGTCGCTTTCTTTCCCGATCAGGTTCCGGGGCTGACGGTTCCGGACTCGGCGTCGGCGATGCACGCGATGGACTCGATGTCGATGCAGTGAGGACGCGGCGCTTGACTTAGAGCGCACTCTAAGTCGTATCGTGATTCGAGTGGAAGCCACCCTCACGATCTCGGACGCGGCCCAGCAGTCCGGCATCAGCGCCCACACCCTCCGCTACTGGTCCGCAGGTATGCGGAGCTGCTCAACGGGGGAGACGACACCAACGAGGAGCGCCTGGCGCTGCTCGAGGCGCACCGCGAGGCCGTCCAGGCCCGCCTCGAGGAGACGGCCGGCCACCTCGATCTGATCGATTGGAAGATCGACCTCTATCGCGAAAGGCTTGGAAAGAGATGAAAAAGCGCAATCTTGGTGACCTGGAAGTCTCGGAGCTCGGGCTCGGCTGCATGGGCATGTCCGCCTTCTACGGCAAGACCGACATCGACGAGTCGGAGGCGACGATCAAGCGCGCTCTCGAGCTCGGCATCGACTTCCTCGACACCGCGCAGATCTACGGCCCGCTCACCAACGAGCAGCTGGTCGGGAAGGCGGTCAAGGGCAAGCGCGACCAGTACGTGATCGCGACCAAGTTCCAGCGGGACCTCGACAACACGGTCCCCGGCGACATGTCGACCCTCGGCAACATCGACGGCTCGGCAGGGAACGTCCGCAAGACGGTCGACGGATCCCTTCAGCGGCTCGGAACCGACCACATCGACCTCTACTACCAGCACCGCGTCGATCCGAACGTCGAGATCGAGGAGACGGTCGGCGCGATGGCCGAGCTGGTCGAGGCCGGGAAGGTCCGCCACCTGGGGCTGAGCGAGGCCGCCCCGGAGACGATTCGCCGCGCCCACGCTGTCCACCCGATCACCGCGCTGCAGACCGAGTACTCGGTGTTCGCGCGTGAACCGGAGGCGGAGATCATTCCGACCTGTCGCGAGCTGGGGATCGGGTTCGTCGCCTACTCGCCGCTCGGGCGAGGCTTCCTGTCGGGGCGCTTCTCCAATCCCGACGAGCTCGCCGAGGACGACTTCCGGCGCAGCCAGCCGCGCTTCCAGGGCGAGAACCTGGAGGCGAACATGAGGATCGTCGCGAAGCTTCGCGAGATCGCCGAGGAGAAGGGCATCACCCCGGCACAGCTGGCGCTGGCGTGGGTCCTCGCCCAGGGCGACGACATCGTCCCGATCCCCGGCACCAAGCGGCGCACCTACCTCGAGGAGAACGCGGCCGCGGCCGACATCGAGCTCACCGACGACGACCTGGCCCGGATCGACGCGGAGCTGCCCGAGGTGTCGGGCGAGCGCTACGAGGAGGTCGGCATGGCGGCGGTGAATCTCTAGTGGCCGGGGCCACCAAGACCCGGCGAATAACGACGCCCTTCGGCGCAGAGTCGACCGCCGCCGAGGTGGTCGAGGGGATCGACCTCGCGGGCAAGCGTGCGATCGTCACCGGCGCCGCCTCCGGGATCGGCGTCGAGGCCGCCCGTGCTCTGGCCGGCGCCGGGGCCGCGGTCACTCTCGCCGTGCGCAATTCAGCCCAGGGCGATCAGGTCGCCGCGGACATCCGTTCCACGACCGGCAACGACGAGGTCTCGGTCGCTCCGCTCGAGCTCACCGACCTGGCAGGGGTGGATGCGTTCGCCGCCGATTGGGAGGAGCCGTTGGACATCCTGATCAACAACGCTGGGGTGATGGCGATCCAGGAGCTCACCCTGAGCGAGCGCGGCCAGGAGATGCAGTTCGCGACCAATCACCTGGGGCACTTCGCGCTGGCTCTCGGTCTGCAGGACGCCCTGGCGGCGGCCGGAAACGCCCGAATCGTCTCGGTCAGCTCCAGCGGCCACCTGCGCTCGCCGGTTGTCTTCGACGATCTCAACTACTCGTTTCGCGACTACGACCCGTTCGGTGCGTACGGTCAGTCGAAGACCGCGAATGTCCTCTTCGCGGTCGAGGCAACCAGGCGCTGGGCGGACAAGGGGATCACGGCCAATGCGCTGATGCCGGGCGGAATCGCGACGAACCTGCAACGCCACGTCGGCGGTCCTGAATACATGAAGGAGGCGGTGAAGCGGTTCGATAGGTCAGGGGTGAGGCTCAAGGATCCCGAGCAGGGCGCCGCTACCTCGGTCCTGCTTGCGACCTACCCGGAGCTGGAAGGAGTCGGCGGGCGCTATTTCGAGGACTGCAACGAGGCCGAGGTCATCCACCGGCGCGAACCGCACACGATCGCGGGCGTCGCCCCGTACGCTCTCGACCCGGTCACCGCCGAGCGGCTCTGGGACGTCTCCCAGGTCCTGATCGCCTAGCCGGCCTCGAGCGCGGCCCGCGCCTCGTCGCGGTCGCGGTAGACGCCGTAATGGACCACGAGCCCATCCCGGAAGGTCCAGAGGTGGGCGCCCTCCGCCTGGATCTGAGCGCCGCTGCCCTTGCCGCGACCCAACCAGCGGACGAAGACCAGGATCCGGTCGCCCGCCGGAATGAACTCCTCGGCCTCGATCGTGATCGGGCGCTCCCACGCCCCGAGCCAATCTCGCATCACCTCGACGAAGCCGTCGTAGCTGTCGGCCTCGATGGGGTCGCCCATCCCGGACGACTCCAGCTTCATGTCTGGAGCAAAGAGGTCCGTTCGGGAGTAGTCGCCGCGTGCCCACTCCTCGTAGAGGGTCTCGAGCTTTTCGAGCGGGTCAGGCACGCTCGACTTCGTCGCCCCGCCCGATCAGGACGGCGCTGACCATCCCGGAGGGGAAGAGGCCGTGATCGACCACGCCGGGCATGACGGAGAGGCGGGCAGCGAGCTCGCCGGGCTGGTGGACCTTGCCGTGGAAGTCGGCGATCACGCCGTCATCGGGGCTGGCGGGAGTGTCGGGACGCAGCGCGACCTCGCCGAGCTCCTCCGCGATGCGGGCCAGCGTGGAGGCGAGGCCGAAGGCGCGAAGCTCCAGCGGGATCGGGGCCTTGATCCGGTCCACCGTCTTCGAGGAGTCGGCGATCACGACGAAGCTCTCCGCCGCGGCGGCGACGATCTTCTCGCGCGTGTGGGCGCCGCCGCCGCCCTTGACCAGCCAGTGGTCCGGAGCGACCTGGTCGGCGCCGTCGATCGCGATGTCGAGCCGATCGAGCTTGTCGAAGGGCTCCACCGGGATGCCGAGCTCCGCGGCGTGCCGCTCGGTGGCGACCGAGGTAGCGACGCAACGAAGATCGCTGAGCCCCCGCGCGGCGAGCGGGGGGAGGAGGTGGGCCACCGTCGACCCGGTCCCCAGGCCCACCTTCATCCCATCGGAGACGAGCTCCGCGGCGGCCTCGGCGGCGATCTTCTTCTCCCTATCGAGGTTTGGGCCGCTCACCCGCTGGAATCTAGTCGTAGGATCGTGGAGATGGCAGCGACAGCCGAGCGTCAGACCGACATCGACGAGCTCTGCATCAACACGATCCGGACGCTCTCGATGGACGCCATCCAGAAGGCCAACTCCGGGCACCCCGGGACCCCGATGGCGCTGGCGCCCCTGGCCTACACGCTCTGGCAGCGCTACCTGCGCTTCGATCCGGAGGATCCGATCTGGCCCAACCGGGACCGGTTCGTCCTCTCCGCGGGCCACGCCTCGATGCTGCTCTATTCCCTTCTCTTCCTAGCCAGGGTGAAGGCGGTCGATCCCGACTACGAGATCGTCGGGCAGCCGGCGGTGAGCCTCGACGACATCAAGGCGTTCCGCCAGCTCGATTCCAAGTGCCCGGGGCATCCTGAGTACCGCTGGACGTCGGGCGTGGAGGCGACCACCGGCCCGCTCGGCCAGGGGATCGCGACCAGCGTCGGCATGGCGGTCGCCTCGGTCTGGCAGGCGGCGCACTTCAACCGCGACGGGGCGGAGCTCTTCGATTTCAACGTCTACGCGATCGCCGGAGACGGCTGCCTGATGGAGGGCGTCTCCAACGAGGCCGCCTCCTTCGCCGGTCACCAGAGGCTCTCCAACCTGTGCTGGGTCTACGACAACAACCACATCTCGATCGACGGCCACACCTCGATCACCTATTCCGATGACGTCGAGGCTCGCTTCCAGGGCTATCAGTGGAACGTCACCCGTGTCGAGGACGCGAACGACCTCGGCATGATCGGCCGCGCCTTCGACAACTTCAAGGATGAGCCGGAGCGGCCGACGTTGATCATCGTCGACTCCCACATCGGCTATGGCTCGCCGCACAAGCAGGACACGGCCGAGGCGCACGGCGACCCGCTCGGCGACGAGGAGGTCCGGGAGACCAAGCGCTTCTACGGATGGCCGGAGGACGCGGAGTTTCTCGTCCCCGACGGAGTCCAGGACCGCTTCGCCGAGGTGATGGGCAAGCGCGGCGCCGAGCTGCGCTCCCAATGGGACCGGCTGTTCGAGGCCTACAAGTCCGGCGAGCCGGAGAACGCGGCGCACATCGAGGCGATGCAGCGCCGCGAGCTGCCGGAAAGCTGGGACTCGGAGCTGCCGAGCTTCGAGCCGGACGAGAAGGGCCTGGCGACGCGCAAGGCCTCCAACAAGGTCGAGAACGCGGTCGCCGTGAAGGTCCCCTGGCTGCTGGTCGGCGCCGCCGACCTCACCGGATCCAACGCGGTCGCGCTCGACGACACCGAGTCGTTCGAGCCCGACAGCCGTAACGGCCGCCAGCTCCACTACGGGATCCGCGAGCACGAGTCGGCGGCGATATCGAACGGCCTCTCCCTCTCGAAGCTGCGCCCGCTCTGGTCGACCTACCTGACCTTCTCCGACTATGCCCGTCCCGCGATCCGGCTCTCAGCGCTGATGGAGCTGCCGGTGATTCACCTCTTCACCCACGACTCGATCGGGCTGGGCGAGGACGGACCGACCCACCAGCCGGTCGAGCAACTCGCCTCGCTGCGCGCGATCCCGGGCCTCGACGTGATCCGCCCGGCCGACGCGAACGAGGTCACCGAGGCGTGGCGAGCCGCAATGGACCGCCACCACCAGCCCGTGGCGCTGGTGCTGACCCGCCAGGACGTGCCGATCATCGACCGCTCCAAGTACGCGGCGGCCGACGGTCTGCGCCGGGGCGGCTATGTGATCGCCGATCCGGATGGGGGAGACCCCGAGGTGATCCTGATCGCCACCGGCAGCGAGGTTGCGCTTGCCCTCGGGGCGCACGAGCAGCTGATCACCGACGGAGTGCGCTCCCGCGTCGTCAGCCTGCCCTGCTGGGAGCTGTTCGAGCGCCAGGAGCAGAGCTACCAGGACGGGGTCCTGCCGCCCGGGATCCAGAAGAGGGTTTCGATCGAGGAGGCCTCTACCCTCGGTTGGGACCGGTTCGTCGGACCGGAGGGAGCGAAGATCGGCATGCACACCTTCGGCTCATCCGCGCCGCTGAAGGACGTTCAGACCAAGTTCGGTTTCACCCCGGACAAAGTGGCTGAGACAGCCAAGGAGGTACTCGGACGATGAAGCCCACCCAGCAGCTCCACGACCTGGGGCAGAGCCTCTGGCTCGACAACATCACCCGCACGATGCTCGACGACGGGACCGAGCAGGGATACATCGACGAGTTCTCGGTCACCGGGCAGACGTCGAACCCCACGATCTTCGACAAGGCGATCAGCAGCGGCGACGCATACGACGAGCAGATCGCGGAATTGCGTGAGAAGGGCCTGGACGGGGAGGAGCTCTTCTTCGAGCTGGCGTTGGCCGACGTCACGCGCGCGGCCAAGATGTTCGAGGGGATCTACAGGGAGACCGATCGGATGGACGGCTGGGTCTCCCTCGAGGTCTCCCCGAAGCTCGCCTACGACACCCAGGCGACGATCCGGCAGGCCGCAGAACTCCATGGCCGCGCGGAGGAGAACAACTTCATCAAGATCCCCGGGACGCCCGAAGGCCTGCCGGCGATCGAGGAGTCGATCTTCGCCGGCGTGCCGATCAACGTCACCCTGCTGATGTCGACCGACCAGACGATGGCGGCGGCCGAGGCCTACATGAAGGGCATCGAGCGCCGCATAGAGTCGGATCTCGATCCTGACGTGCCTTCGGTGCTCTCGCTGTTCATCAGCCGCTGGGACGTCGCCGTCCACGACGACGTGCCCGACGAGTTGAAGAACACGCTCGGAGTCGCGGTCGGCAAGGCGACCTACAAGGCCTGGCGCGAGATGCTCGACTCGGACCGCTGGAAGGGGTTGGCGGACAAGGGCGCCGGCTGCAGCGGCTGCTCTTCGCCAGCACCGGAACCAAGGACCCCGAGGCCTCGGACACCCTCTACATCGAGGCGTTCGCAGCCCCGGACACGATCAACACGATGCCCGACAAGACCCTCAAGGCCTTCGCCGACCACGGCAAGGTCGGCGATCCGCTGCCGGCCGACGGCGGCGACTGCGAGGAGGTCTTCAAGGCGCACCAGGACGCCGGCATCGACACCGACGCGCTCGGGTTGAAGCTCCAGAAGGACGGGGCGGACGCCTTCGTCAAGTCCTGGAACGAGCTGCTCGAGACGATCAAGTCAGAGTCGGCTCGCCTGGCGGCGTAGAACACGCGGCAAGGTGCAATGAATCTTGCCGGGTGGAGAGGCCTGGCTTGCGCGCCTGCCGCGCCGGAGGGATCATGTAGCGGTCCGTTTCAGGTCTTGTCCATGGAGGGACGCATGAGCGGTCGTCGGTTGCTCGTTCTGTCAGCAGCCCTGGTTCTCCTCTTCCTCGCCGTGCCGGCTACCGCCAGCGCACTGTGCTTCGGCTCCGCGGCCACGATGATGGGTACCTCCGGTCCGGACACCATTACGGGAACCGCAGGGGACGACGTGATCGAGGCCGGGGACGGCAACGACACCGTCAACGGCGGCGGCGGCGCGGACAAGATCTGCGGCGAAGCGGGTGACGACACGATCAACGGGCAGGCGAACAACGACCAGCTCGACGGCGGCGCCAACACGACGACCGGCGACACCGTGACCTATCTTGGGACGACTTCCCAGCTGACCGCGAATCTCGCTGACGGGTGTCGCCACGGCCAATGGGGAGACCGACTGCACTCGGCAACTTCGAGAACCTGACGGGCACGAACACCTTCGACGTTCTGACCGGGGACTCGGGCCCGAATGTGCTCACCGGGCTGGACGCGGCCGATGGCTTCCGCGGCGGGGGCGGCAACGACACGCTGGTCGATCAGTCCTTTCCTGTGGACCTCGGCGCGGCGATCTACGACGATGCCACCGGCCCGGTGATCGGAGCAGTCGGCGCGGGCATGCACACGGTCACCGGGCAGGGCGTGGGCACGGACACGCTGATCGACGTGCGCGCGATCGAGGGATCGGACTTCGACGATCAATTGACCGGGGACGGAATCGGAAACGAGTTGGAGGGGATGGGTGGCAACGACCTGCTCGAACCCCTCGGTGGGACCGACCAAGTCGGCGGGGAGGGCGGGACCGACACGGTCACCTATGCCAACGAAGCCGGCCCGGTGGTGACGGCCGATCTGAGCAGCGGAATGAGCGGCAACGTCACCGCTCCCTGGCGGGAATGACACTGTATTTGGGGTCGAGAACCTGATCGGCTCGGCGGCGGACGACAACATCACGGGCGGTACCGAGAACAACGTTTTCGACGGAATGGGCGGAGCCGACCACCTCAATGGAGGCGCAGGCGGCAGCGATACGGCGAGCTTTGCGGGGTTGTCCACGGCGGTCGACGCGAACCTGGCCACCGGCATAGCGACGGGACAGGGAACGGACACGCTGACCAGCATCGAGAATCTGACGGGGTCGCTCCAGAACGACACGCTTACCGGCGACGGCAATCCCAACGTGCTCTCCGGGCTCAACGGAGGGGACAACATCACGGGCGGTCCCGGCGCCGATGCGTTCTTCCTGGGCGCCGGCGCCGACGTGATCACCGCCAACGACGGTGTCGTGGACGCGATCGACTGCGAGGGTGGCGGGCCGGACTCGGGCTCGGTCGATGGGCCGGCCCCCGCTGAGACCTACACGCTCTGCGACGGCGACGGCGACGGGATCGTCGACTTCCTCGACGCCTGCCCGACCGTCATGGGCAGCGGCGTGGACGGCTGTGTGCCGCAGGTCGTCCAGCCACCCGCCGCCGGGCCGAGTCAAGTCCCGGCGAAGAAGAAGAAGAAGTGCAAGAAGCGCAAGCACGGGGCCGCCGCCGCGAAGAAGTGCAAGAAGCGGAAGTAGTCCGAAGCCCCAGCCACGCGCCTCCGCGAAGGCAAGGGGTTCCCGGCCTCATGACCACCCCTTGCGCACGCGATTCACTGCGCCGTATCCTCTTCGGGTGTTCGGTCGGCAGGGGGGTCTCTCGGCCGAACGCCACAACTGAGGGAGCAAAGCTTGGCCGCAGCGAGCACTGAAGCGGGAGACCCCGACCCGGAAAGGCCGCGGGAGAGGAACGCGATTCCCGAGCAGCCTTCGGCGTCCGGCATCCGGGTTTTGATCGTCGATGACCACGAGCTCTTCCGTCGGGCGCTGCGCGAGCACCTCGAGGCAAACGGCGTCGATGTCGTCGGGGAGGCCCACGACGCTGAAGGAGCGGTGGCGGTGGCCACCGAGACCATGCCCGAGGTGGTCCTGATGGACATTCGCATGCCTGGCGGGTCTGGCATCGACGCGACGAGGAGGCTGCTGGAGGCAGTCCCGGGCACACAGGTGCTGATGTTGACGATCCATACCGAGGACGTGGTGATCGCCGAGGCGATCATGGCGGGCGCCTCCGGTTACCTGCTCAAGGATGCAGGCGGCGATCAGATCCTGGCCGCGATCGCCGCTGCCCACAGCGGTGAGACCCCGCTGTCCCCTCGGATAGCGTCGGCCCTCATCCGGCTGATCCGGGAGCGTGAGCCGCCGCCGCCGGCCACGCGCAGCGGCGAGCTCCCCAGGCTGACCGAGCGGGAGCGCGAGGTCCTGGGCCTGATCGCCGAGGGAAGGGAGAACAACGAGATCGCGGCGGCGCTGGTGATCAGCCCGGAGACCGTCAAGACCCATGTCTCCAGCATCCTCGAGAAGCTGGAGGCCGACAACCGGGCCCAGGCGGCCGTCACGGCCGTTCGGGCAGGGCTCGTCTGATCCGGGCGGGCCTTCGACCCGGGACCCTCACTACTTCGCTCCTTCGCGCCGCGCCCGAAGCTCGGCCGCCAATTCGTAGAGCCGCTGTCGCTCGGCCTCGATCGGGCGAATTGACCCTCGGAGGCGCAGGGCCTCCGCTGCACAACGTGTGATCAGCTCGTCGATCTCGTCCGTGCTTCGCTCGGACGGGTCAAGGAGCACTCCCATCACCTCCTGCTCGAGCGCGGAAGTGCCGGAGCGTTTCGGTGCATCCGATCTGGTCTTGTCTGTGTCCATCAGCCCCCTGCCGGGGGTCCCGGAGTCTGCGTGGGAACTCTGGCACGGACTCCACCAAATTGGGCGTTCAACAAGATGAACGCAAAGATCGCGCATCCGGGTCATTCACAGCAGCTTCGGAAACGAGCAGTCTTACGCAATGGGATCTGACACCGGTGGGGTCGAACAGCTCCCCGGCGCGACTGAGGAGGACCTCGGGCGCGACGTGGAGCGTCGAGCGATCGCCGCGGCAAAAGCAGGCAGTTGGGATGGATTGCACTATCTCTATGCGCGCCACGCGGATGACGTGCTGCGGTTCACTCAGAGCATCGTCCGCAACCGCCACGACGCCGAGGACGTCACGCAGGACGTCTTCGTGAAGCTGATGCGGGCCATTCAGAAGTACGAGGAGCGGGAGGTCCCGTTCGCCGCCTGGATCCTGAGGGTGGCGCGCAACGCCGCGCTCGATCACATCCGTTCGAGGCGGCAGATCCCTGTTGAGGAGGTCCGGGTCAGCGAAGACGGCCAGGAGCAGACGACGTTCGAGTACACGCATGCCCTCCGCGAGGCGCTGGCCACGCTGCCGGAAGCACAGAGAGAGGTGCTCGTCCTGCGACATATCGGCGGGCTCTCACCGAACGAGATCGCCGATCGGCTGGGAAAGACCGAGGCATCGGTTCAGGGGCTGCACCACAGGGGGCGGGCAGCTCTCAAGGCCGCGCTGCGCGAACAGGGTGTGGCGCCGGTGGTCGCCCTCTCGGCGCTCGACGCCGAAGGACGCCGCAACGGCGCGCATCCCGGCCGACCCGCAAGCTGACCCACTTACTCCGGAGCTTTCGGCTGCCGCCTCAGAGCGTCATGAACCGGCCGCCGCCGGGACGTCCGGAGCTCCCCGGGTTGTTCCGGTCGGCGACATAGAGAAGCGCAGCATGCTCACACAGGCGGCCCAGCCCAACGTCCTGGCGCTTTGCCTCCCGCTCCAGCCGACCCAGGCACTCGGGATCCAGCTCCAGCGTCAGCTCGCGTGTCTCGCGCTCTGACGCCGGCTTGTCGAAGCCGGGAACCATCGTCGCCGCCCGTTCGGCGGCGACGTCCGCCGCGTATTGATTGCACGCCTGCACCAGCAGTCGGCTGAGCTCGAGCCCCTCTGCACTCGCTTCCTCGTCCAGGAGGGCCCAGCCGAACTCATCGAAGGTGATCGCGATCTCTAGTTTCATCGTGACGCTCGAGATTGGGCCAGTCTAGTCAGGCTTCGCTGCCGGGTCCGCCGTGCCATCACAAATAGAAAACGGCGGACGGAGACCCCATTTCCCGCTCGCTGCGGCGATCCATCCGAAATCGGACCGGTCGAACCTCGACCCATCGAAGCTGAGACCGCTGGCTGCCGGCGGGACCGATGAGAGGATCAGACCTTGACGATCCCGAGCCCGCGACCGCGCTCGGGATCGAGTATCAGGGCCGCAGCTTCGCTCCGGGACGAGACGCAGAGCTTGCCGAAGGCCGACGACAGATGGCTCTTCACCGTGCTCTCGGCGAGGAACAGCTGAGCCGCGATCTCGGAGTTGGTTCGCCCGGTGACCATCAGTGTCAGGATCTGCTTCTCGCGAGTCGTCAGCGCCCGCGCCCGCACGGCCCTCCGTTGCCCGCTCGGCGCCGACACCTGGCCGGCGCAGACAGCGGCTACGACGGGTGCCAACGCTTCGTCGGCATCGTCCTTGAGAACGATTCCCTCGATTCCGAGCTCGAGCGCACGCCGCACGTCGGCGATGACCGCACGCCGGCAGACCAGAACCGCCGACACCTCCCCGAGCCTAGAGCGAAGCAGGCGCACCAGGTCAAGAGTCGATCGGTCCGGTCGCTCCGCTGCCACCACGATGCAAGCCGGCACCTTGCCGTTCCAGGAGACCGGCAGATCTTCGCCGGTCGGCGATCTCGCCAGGACGGAATGGCCACCAGATACGAGCGCGGCGGAGACTTGCTCGCGAAAGGAGGGTTCTTTCCCAAAGAGCGCAACCCCCAGGCGATTGCCGTTGCCGTTGGCGTTGGATGTGGCCATATAGGTCACGAACGCTCCGCCGTCAGCCGGACTTTCGCGGCTCGGAGCTTCGCGTCGAGACCACGTCTGACCGGCCGGGCCCGATCACAGCCCTCGCCGCCCCAGAACGAATGGGACCGTCCTCAAGAGGGTCTTCATGTCAAGCCAGAGCGACCAGTTGGCGCCGTAGAGATAGTCGATCTTGACCATCTCGTCGAGCGGAATCCGAGCGGAGCCGAACACCTGCCACGGACCGGTCATCCCCGGCGTGAGCTCGAGCCTCGAACGCCGCCAGCCCTCGATCATCCTGTCCTCGTCGAGCACCAGCGGCCGAGGCCCGACCAGAGCCATGTCACCGCGCAGCACGTTGAGCAGTTGGGGCAGCTCATCGAGCGAGATCTGCCGCAGTCGCTTGCCGACGCGGGTGACCCGCGGATCGTCCTTGATCTTGAACAGGCCGCCGCCCGCCTCATTACGGGCCCCGAGTGCCCCCTTCTGCGCCTCGGCCCCGTCCACCATGGTCCGAAACTTGAGCATCTCGAAGTGCACCCCGTTCCGGCCCATGCGTCGCTGCCTGAAGAAGACGGGACCGCTGGAGTCGACCTTGATCGCGATCGCGATCGCTGCCAGGAACGGCGAGACCAACAGCAAGCCCAGGCCGGCCCCAACGAGGTCGAAGCATCGCTTGATCGCTCGCGATGAGCGATTGAGCCCGAAACGCCGCATCCCCAGCAGGGTGACGCCGTCCACTTCGTCCAGCTCGACCGACGAGCCCACCACCTCGGGCAGTCGAGGGAGCACGCTCACTCTCAGCCCCATCGACGTCAGGCTCCGGGTCGTGTTCAAGAGGTCGTCGGAGAGCTCGCCGCGCGGCGCCATGATTGCTCGCTCGATCTGCTCGGTTGCGAGCAGCCGTTTCAGGTTCGCCCCGTTGCCGTTGGCGCCGTTGCCGTTCGCGCCGTTGCCGTTCGCCCCGTTGCCGTTCGCCCCGTTGCCGTTGTGGTCGGAGTTGCCATTCATTGGGGACCCCGGCGCCAGCGGCGCACGCCCCACCACTCGCGCCCTCAGGCCCGATGTTTCGTCGAACCGGCGGGTGATCCAACTGGCAGTCTCGGCGTCGCCGAGCACCAAGCACTGCACCTCGCCGGACACGGTTCCAGCTACGTATCGGGCCAGAGCGCGGATGCTGACCATGCTGAGAAAGAACAGCGCCCAGACGCCGATCGCCTGGTCCCGGCCGAACTGCCCGACGACGATCAGGTTGCCACCGAGCCAGATCAGGAACGCGTACAGCGTTGCGGCCCAGAAGAGCGTGGGAACCTCGTCAAGCGTCGTCCTTCTGACCAAGTGCTCGTCGCGGTCATAGAGCCCCGCAACCATTCCTACGACGAGCACCAGGGGCAGGGCGAGCAGGGCAAGGGGATTGAGGGCGTCGTCGCCCAGGATCGGCACGCCGACCAGGACGGCGATCGCAGCGGAGGCGACGTCCGCCAGCGCAAGGGCGCGGCGGTAGATCGCATCGCGGCGATAGGTGGTCGCCCTCAGATGCCCCTTGGGGATCTCCTGCTGCGCCGCATGCCCTGGCGCTCGTGAACCTCCGGTGCCGAAGCGGAGATTCGTGAGCGAGGAAAAAGGCGACGACGGAGAAGACGGACCTCCGTGGTCCTCCTCCTCGATCGTCGGGTCGAGTTGTAGTTGTTTTTCGACCATCCTCACCCACTGGGACAACGCCTCCGGTAGGCAGGACGAGGCGCGCCCGGGGCCAAGATCCAACGTAATTGGAACCGCTTCGTGATCGCTGCAGATTTGCGCGCGAGAATCGTGGCTCCTTCGCCGTTGATGTGCCGAGGGTCATGCACGTCCGGGTTCGAGATCAGATCAACCAGCGGTCGCTCCCGACCGACCTGCCCGGCTGCAGGTTCTGCTCGGCCCCTTTGCGCCAGACGTTCGTCGATCTCGGCATGTCGCCACTTTGCGAGAGCTACGTTCCCGCGGAGCGGCTTGGGGGGATGGAGCCCTTCTATCCCCTGCACGTCCGGATCTGCGAGCAGTGCCTGCTGGTGCAGCTCGAGGAGCTGGTGGCGCCGGAGGAGATCTTCACCGAGTACGCGTACTTCTCTTCCTACTCGGACTCTTGGGTGGCTCATGCGCACGACTACGTCGAGTCCGTGGTGGAGCGCTTCGAGCTCGACGGAAAGAGCCAGGTGATCGAACTGGCCAGCAACGACGGCTACTTGCTCCAGCATGTCGTCGAGCGGGGAATACCGGCGCTCGGGGTGGAGCCTGCCGCGAACGTGGCCGAAACGGCGCGGGAGCGGGGAATCGAGACGGTGGTCGAGTTCTTCGGCCGGGAGCTCGCGTCACGGCTGGTACGCGAGGGCCGCCAAGCGGACCTGCTGGTCGCCAACAACGTCTTCGCTCACGTTCCCGACCTCAACGACTTCACCGCCGGCATGAAGCTGCTACTGGCGCCACAGGGCGTGGTGACGATCGAGTTTCCCCACATCGCCCGCCTGATCGAGCAGAACCAGTTCGACACCATCTACCACGAGCACTTCTCGTACTTCTCCTTCCTCACCGCCCGGAGCGTGCTCGCCGCCCATGGCCTCGAGGTCTTCGACGTCGACGAGCTGGCAAGCCATGGCGGCTCACTGCGGGTCTACGCACAGCAGGATGAATCCGGTGGCCGCCCCGTCAGCGACAGGGTGACTGACCTGGCGCAACGCGAGCGGCAGCTCGACCTGGACCGGCTCGAGGGATATGAGCCGTTCGCGCAGCGGGTCGTAGAAACCAAGTGGAGGCTGCTCGAGTTCCTGATCGAATGTCGCCGCGCGGGCAAGCGGGTGGCCGGCTACGGAGCCCCGGGCAAGGGAAACACGCTGCTCAACTACTGCGGCATCCGCACCGACCTGCTCGAGTTCACGGTCGATCGCAACCCCTACAAGCAGGGCCAGTTTCTGCCCGGGACGCGGATTCCCATCCGCCATCCCGAGGCACTCGAGCAGGCACGCCCGGATTTCATCTTGATCCTTCCCTGGAACCTGACCGACGAGATCGTCGCCCAGCTCTCCGACGTGCGCGAGTGGGGCGGCCGCTTCGTCGTCGCGATCCCGGAGGTGCGGGTCCTGTGAAGGTGGTGATCTTCTGCGGCGGCCAGGGACTGCGGATGCGGGAGGTGTCCGAAACCGTGCCCAAGCCGATGGTCCCGATCGGCCCCCGACCGGTCCTCTGGCACGTGATGAAGTACTACGCGCACTTCGGCTTCACCGACTTCGTGCTCTGCCTGGGCTACAAGGCCGAGGCGATCAAGCGGTTCTTCCTCACCTACAACGAGGCGATGGCCAATGACTTCGTGCTCAGCAACGGCGGCGCGGAAGTCCACCTGCTGAGGACCGACATCCACGACTGGAACATCACGTTCGTCGACACCGGGCTGCGGGCGTCGATCGGCGAGCGGCTGCACGCCGTTCGCCACCTGCTCCGCGAAGACGAGTTCGTGCTCGCCAACTACGGGGACACGCTGACCGACGCCGACCTGCCGACGATGATCGATCGCGCCAGGGACGAGCAGGTGATGGCGAGCTTCCTCGCCGTGCGTCCGAACTACAGCTTCCACGTGGTCTCGATGGACACCGACGACCGCGTCAGGGAGATGCGTGACGTGACGCGCTCCGACATCTGGATCAACGGCGGCTACTTCGTCCTCCGTCGGGACTTCCTGGACCAACTGCGTCCCGGTGAGGAGCTCGTCGAGGAGCCCCTCAGCAGGCTGTTCGGTGCCGGGAAGGTGCTCGCGCAGCGACACGAAGGATTCTGGGCCCCGATGGACACCCTGAAGGATCAGCAGTGGCTGGAGAGCCTGCACGAGGACGGCCAGGCCCCCTGGCAGTTGTGGGACCCGAGCCCGACCGCACCTCAGGTGCTCGAGCAGGCGAGCTCGGCCTGATGCTTCCCCTGCTGCTCGGTCGGCCCGGGGCCTCGGCGGTGCGCGCGCTCGCGATCGGCGCCCACCCGGACGACGTCGAGATCGGTTGCGGGGGGACGATCATGAAGCTGATCGAGGAGTCGGCGATCTCCGAGGTCCGCTGGGTGGTGCTGAGCGGGGAGGGCGAGCGCTCGCAGGAGGCTCGCCGAAGCGCCGAGACGATCCTCGAGCGGGTGCCGGGCAGCGAGGTCGATGATCTGTGACTTCCTCGACGGTTTCTTTCCGTACGAAGGCAGGAGGATCAAGGAGTTCTTCGAGGAGCTCAAGGTCGATTTCGCGCCCGACGTGGTCTTCACTCATCAGCGCAATGACCTGCACCAGGATCACCGCCTCACCTGCGAGCTGACCTGGAACACGTTCCGCGACCACCTGATTCTCGAGTACGAGGTGCCCAAGTACGACGGCGACATGGGCGCTCCGAACACGTTCGTCCCGCTCTCGGAGAGCCTCGCCGAGCGCAAGATCGGCCACCTGATGGACCACTTCGCCTCCCAGCGATCGAAGCACTGGTTCCAGGAGGACCTGTTCAGGAGCATCCTGCGGCTCCGCGGCATGGAGTGCAACTCGGCGAGCTCCCACGCCGAGTCCTTCTTCTGCCGTAAGTCCGTGCTCGCGTGACCGCGGAGTCGACAGGCAAGCCCGAGGCCCTGGTGACAGGTGCGAGCAGCGGCATCGGCGCTGCCACCTGCCGGAAGCTGCGCGAAAACGGCTGGCACGTGGCCGGGGTGGCGCGCCGACCGAGCGACGAGGCGAGCGTCTCGCTGGAGCTCGACATCACCCGTCTCGACCGCCTGGAGGAAGCCTTCAGGGCCGTTCCGCACCTCGAGCTGCTGGTGCACAGCGCCGGCACGATCAGCCCGGTGGGGCCCTTGCTGGAGAGCGATCCGGACGAATGGCGGCGAGCCGTCGAGGTCAACCTGATCGGGACCTACAACGTCCTTCGGGCCGGCTTCGCCGGCGGGTTGGCGTCGAACGGGGGCCGGGCCATTCACATCACGACCGGGGCGGCCAGCAGAGCCAAGCCATATTGGAGCGCCTACGCCGTCTCGAAGGCCGGGGCGGAGCACCTCGTCCGCTCGGCGGCGGCCGACCTCGGCGACAACGGCTGCGCGGTCTGCGCCCTGGACCCGGGGATCACCGAGACCGCCATGCAGGAGGAGGTCCGCACGCTCGATTTCCCGGACCGCGAGCGGTTCGTCCGTGCTTACGAGGAAGGCACCAGCCGCAGCCCCGAGGAGGTCGCGGCGGCAGTCTGCGAGCTCGCCCGCCGCGAGCCGGAGGCTCTGAACGGACGGACGTTCTTGGTGGGGGCCCTGTGATCGGCGCCGCCACGAGCGATGTCGGGCGCGAAGCCCATGAGCTCGCGCGACGCCTCTTCCCGCTTTGCAGGAGCCTGACCGGTGGCGGGGTGCGAGCCACCTTCGATCTGCTCGAGGAGCACGTCCCGATCCGGCGCACGGAGATCCCCAGCGGGACCGAGGTGTTCGACTGGACCGTGCCGGACGAATGGAACATCCGCGACGCGTACATCGCCGCCCCGGACGGCACCAGGGTGGTCGATTTCCGCCGCTCCCCGCTGCACGTCGTCTCGTACAGCGAGCCGGTGCGGACCCGGTTGCCACTCGACGCGCTGCGCGAGCGCCTGCACACGCTGCCCGACCGGCCCGATCTGATCCCCTATCGAACCTCCTACTACGACCGGACTTGGGGCTTCTGCCTCTCCCACCGCCGGCTGCTCGAGCTCGAGCCGGGTGACTACGAGGTCGTCATCGACTCGACCCTGGAGCCGGGCCACCTCACCTACGCCGAGCACCTGGTCGAGGGGGCTGGAGAGGAGGAGGTACTGATCTCGACCTACGTCTGCCACCCGGCGCTCGCCAATGACAACCTCTCGGGGATCGTGGTCGCGGCGATGCTCGCGAAGCAGCTCACCGGCAGGCGCCTCGAGAACTCGTACCGCTTCCTCTTCGCCCCCGGGACGATCGGGCCGCTCGCCTGGCTGCACCAGAACCGCGACGGGCTCGATCGGGTCACGCACGGCCTGACGCTGTCCTGCATCGGCGACGCGGGGAACCTCACGTACAAGCGCAGCAGACGGGGCGATGCCGAGGTGGATCTCGCCGCGGAAACGGTCCTGCGCGACCTCGGAGCGGCGCACCGCCTGCTCGACTGGGAGCCTTGGGGCGGCGATGAACGGCAGTTCTGCTCGCCGGGATTCGACCTGCCGGTCGGCTCGCTGATGCGGACGCCGCACGGCGAGTTCGACGGGTACCACACCTCCGCGGATGGCCTGGACGGGATCCTGCCCGAATCGCTCTCTGAGGCGGTCAGCGCCTGCCTCGCCATCATCGAGGTGCTCGAGACGAACCGCCGCTGCACGAACCTGAGCCCTCAGGGGGAGCCGCAACTCGGGAGACGCGGCCTCTACAGATCCGCCGGCGGCGCGGTGGCCACGCCTGACGACGAACGGGCACTGCTCTGGGTGCTCAACCAGAGCGATGGACATACGAGCTTGCTCGAGATCGCGAGTCGCTCGGGACTGAGCTTTGCCGTGATCGCGCGGGCCGCCGAGCGATTGGAGCGGGCCGACCTGCTCGCCGGGAGCCCCGGCGAGCCCTCCGGCCTGCCGGTGCTCAGCGGGCGATCCTGATCGGAAGCCTGGGCGCCTCGCAACCGTTAGATGGACATGAGCGATCGAAGATTGAGGCCGGGGGACGTGGTCGAGGTGCGTGCGCCCGCCGAGATCCTGTCCACGCTCGACGGCGAGGCGTCTGTGGACGCGATGCCGTTCATGCCCGAGATGCTGCAGTACGCGGGCAAGCGGTTCAGGGTCTCCAGCCGGGTCGAGAAGATCTGCGACACGGTCAGCGGAGAGGCCCCGAGGAGCCTGAGAATGCAGGACACGGTCCTGCTCGACGACCTGCGGTGTGAGGGCTCCGCCCACGGAGGTTGCCAGGCCGGGTGCCGGCTCTACTGGAAGGAGGAGTGGCTTCGGCGGGTCGATCCCGCCAGCGAGAGCGACGGCAGCGAGAGCGGTGATGATCACGCCGATGCCCTCGCCCGGCTCGAAGCGCTGGCGCGGGAGGCGACGGTGGCGGCGCATGGGGCCGATGGCACGTCGGTGGAGACCTACCGCTGTCAGGCGACCGAGGCCGTGCGCGCGAGCGAGCCGCTGAAGAGCTACGACGTACGACAGTACGTGCGCGAGCTCACCTCCGGGAACGTGGGCATGCTGCGCTTGCTTCGCGTCGCGTGGCGCGCCATCAGCACCGCGCTCCGGCGCCGCCTCCGGCTGATCGGCCGGCTTCCCCTCCGTCACCAGGAGGGGCCCGTCCCGCCAAAGGGTGAGCTCAACCTGCAATCCGGCGATCTGGTGGAGGTACGCTCGCCGGAGGAGATCGCGCCCAGCATCGACGAAACCGGCCGGACCCGCGGGCTCTGGTTCGACTGGGAGATGATCCCCTACTGCGGAGGCCGCTATCGGGTCAAGGACCGCGTCGAGCGGCTCATCGACGAGCGAACGGGCGAGATGATCGAGATCTCGAGCGATTGCCTGATCCTGGACGGCGTCGTCTGTGGCGGAGAATGCAGCACAGGGCGTTGGCTCTGTCCCCGGGCGATCTATCCGTATTGGCGTGAAGCCTGGCTTCGCCCGGTGGATGGTGCCGACGCTGCCGTCAACGGCGGGTCGTCAGCCGAAAGCACCCCGCACGCCACGCGCTGACGTGGTCTCGTGCGCGCCATGACCGCATGGGCGGCGTCAGATTCGATGCCCATCGACGTCACCGTCGGCATCCCGACCTACAACAGATCGGAGTTGCTGATCAGGGCGATCGCCAGCGTTCTGCGGCAGAGCTACCGAGGTTTCAGGCTGGTGGTGTCGGACAACGCATCGGACGACGACACCGCGAGCGTCGTGGCCTCCTTTCGCGATCCGCGGCTCGTCTACCGGCCGCTCGAGCGCAACATCGGCAGGGCCGCGAACTTCAACAGGTTGATCGACCTAGCCGAGACCCCGTTCGTGGTGCTGATGGGAGATGACGATCAGCTCCATCCCGAGCATCTCTCCCGCACGGTCGAAGCGCTCAAGCGCCGCCCGACAGCCGGGCTGGTCCACACCGGCTGCACGATCGTCGACATCTCGGGCTCCCACCTGGTCTCGCACCATCGGCTCATCGAGACCCGGCGCCCGGCCCTGGTGGAATCCGGGGCGAAGTTCCTGGAGCGGAGCATGAGGTCGGGCTGGACGGTCTGCTTCCCCTCGGCCACCTTCCGCCGGGAGGCCTTGATCGGCGGAGGAGGCCTGCGGCCGGAGGACGGCACCATCGACGACATTCCGCTGCTCATGCGGATCGCGACCGACTGGGACCTGGCCTACCTCAACCTCCCCCTGGTCGCAGTCACGGCGCACTCTGACGCCTCCTCGTCGTCGCTCGGCTCCTTCACGCCGAACGGGTTTCGGCTCTCACGCTCCCTGCCCGACATGCTTTACGACCGCAGGCGCCAGTTTCTCGACGAGGCCGATCTTCCGGACGCTGAGGTGGGACGACTCGCTCGGATCGCCGAGAAGACGTATCGGCGGGACGTGCTCGGCTGCCTCTCCACGCGCGCGACGACGGGAGATGGTCAGCTGACGATCTTCAGGGCTCTCGCCAAGGAGATCCGCCGCGATCGTCGCCTTGGGCTCGATCCCATGACAGGTCGGTTCGTCATCGGCCAGCTGGGCGCCCGTCGCCTCCGCGATGCGCTCCGGCGGCAAGTGCAACCCGGCGGCGCATCGACCGCTGAGGTTCCCTCCGCCTGATCAGCCCTGCGGCCGCATCGCCGGCCCCAGACCACGAACCATCCCGAGGAGCCGGCGCGCGACAGCCGGTGCAATCAGCGCCAGGCTGGAGACATAGAAAGCGGCCCCGGCGGCGACCGAGAGTGCGATGCGAGGCTCGAGCTGGATCCCATCGGCTTCCAACAGGTGGCGCACGCAGACGACGGCGACGCCCGCGATGACCGCTGAGAGCGCGATCTCCCGCAGACGCCTGAGCACGCTCAGCTGCGTCAGGGAGAGCTCGCGCGTCGTCAGCACGAACGACGGGATCTCGCCGAAGAGCAGCGCGGCGAGGCTGTAGGCGACCGCGACACCCTGGACACCGAACTCGCTCCCCAGCCAGATGCTCGGCGGCAGGGCAACCAATACGAGTGCGTTCAGGATCATTCCCACATGCGGCTTGCCGGCCGCGTCCATTACCGAGCTGTTCCACATCTGCAGGGCCCGAGACATGAAGAAGACGGCCAGGATCTGTACGACCGGCACCGCCGGCCTCCATTTGGAACCGAAGGCCATGGGAATCAGGTCCGGTGCGATCGCAATCAGGATGATCAACACGGGGAGCACCACCCCGGCCACCAGCATCAGCCCGTTGAGCCAGACCTCCGCTACGCGCTCGCGCTCACCGCGCATTCGCGCGAACGCCGCGTAGATCACTCGCGCGAGGGGGGCCGAGAGCAAGACCGCGGGGAGCACCACGATCGCCATCGAGAAGTTCCAGATGCCGAGCGCGGCTATCCCGACGAGAGATCCGACGAGGAGCGCGGTGACCAGTGCTTGAAGCGCGAAGAGGACGGCGGCCCCGGTCAGCGGCATGGCGAACCGCGCGAGGGATCTGAAGGCGGTGCGGGAGAACTCGAGGGAAGGCCGCCAGCGTGCCGCCACGATGAAGAAGGCGGACATCATTCCCGCCAGGACAACCTGCTGCAGAACGAGCGCCCAGGCGCCGGCGCCGACATAGGCGGCGCCCACCGCGCAGGCCATCGCGACCAGCGCGGCGGTCACCGTCGCGCCCTGGATCACGCCGAAGCTCATCGATCGCGTCAGGAAGGCATTGCTGGCGGAACCGAGCGCGACCAGGAGGAGCGTCACCCCGCCCGCGATCAGCAGGGGTGCCACCTCCGGTTCGCCGAGAGCCAGCGCCGCCGGGTATGCGGCCAGCGCGGCGAGTCCCGATCCGACCGCGCCCGCTCCGAGCGCCGCCCACCAAGCCGTCGACGCCCAGCGCTGGGATGCGGTCTCGGCCTGTACGAGCGCCGTGCCGAAGCCGAAGTCACCGAGGGTCATGGAGAACGACGCCAGCGTGACGGCGAGAGCAGCGACGCCGTAGTCGGCCGGCGTCAGCAGCCGGGCGAGGACGACCACCCCCGCGAGCCGGACGACCTGGACCACCAGCTGCGAGCCGATAGCCCAGACGGCACCCCGCTTCAGCGAGCGTCCGATGTCCTGCGACGCGACGTCCGTCAGGGGCTGCGCGACCAAGGCGCGCTGAGAGGTCCGGACTCGCCCGGACCGCAGCGCGACCATCAGGCGGGGAGGCCGGGCCATCCTCGATCGCGCTCCGAGATGATGCGCTCCCCCGTGGGGGGCCAGTCAATGCTCAGCACCGGATCGTCCCAGCGCACGCCGCGAGCCGCCTCCGGCACGTAGTGATGTGACATCTGGTAGAGGACCTCGGTGTCGTCCTCGAGGGTCTGGTAGCCCTGGGCGAATCCCTCGGGAACGTAGGCGAGGCGCTCGGACTCCGAGCTGAGCACGACGCCGAGCCACTCGTTTTGAGTCTGCGATCCGGGTCGCAGGTCGACCATGACGAGGAAGATCGCGCCACGCGTGCAGCGCACCAGCTTGATCTCGCGATGAGGCGCCTCCTGGAAATGGAGGCCACGCAGGGTGTGGCGCTTCGGGCTGTAGATCGTGCTGCTCTGCACGATTCGCATCGGCAGGCCGCGCTCGGCGAACTCCCGCTCGCAGAACGTCCGCGCCAGGAAGCCGCGTTCATCGCCCTGACGCTCAACGTCGATCAGGAAGGCGTCCTCCAGCCGAGTGGGGGAGAAGATCATCGACTCGGCGCCCAGGGTCGTTGTGATCCGAGCGGGGTCAACTCGCGCCGACGGGTACCCGCCAGCGCAGGTCGTCATCGAGTCGGCCGGACTCCTGAAGCTCGCGGACACGGTTGATCCGCAGGTATCGGGTGCCGGTGAACTGCTCGAAGCTCAGGTCGTTCCGCTCATATGCCTCGGACAGCTGCTCGACCCCGCGACGCACCGTCCAGCGCGGCTCGAAAGTGGCCAGCACGCGCGCGATCTTGGAGCAGTCGACCTGATACGAGCGCTTGTCTGGCCCACCCTCTGCGGCGAAAGTCGCCCTCGCGTCGGGGACGATGTCCTCCACGATCTCGGCCACCTCCCAGATGCGGTAGTTCTCCTCACTCGAGCCGACGTTGAAGGCCTCGTCGTGGACGAGCCTGCGCGGAGCGTCCAGGACGGAGAGGAAGGCGCTCGCGATGTCCTCGACGTGGACGAGCGGGCGCCACGGCGTCCCGTCACTCTGGATCAGGACCTTGCCGGTCGTGCGGGCGAATCCGACGAGGTTGTTGACCACCACGTCGACGCGCAATCTGGGCGATAGCCCGTAGGCCGTGGCATTGCGCAGGTAGGTCGGGCTGAAGGAGTCGTCCGCAAGACGCGAGATGTCCCGTTCGGCGAGCACCTTGGAGTGCCCGTATGGGGTCACCGGTGCGAACGCTGCCTGCTCGTCGAGCATCTCATCGCCGGCCTTGCCGTAGAGGCTGCATGAGGACGAGAACAGGAAGCGCGATACCCCTGCCGCCTTGGCCATCTCCGCCACCCGCACAGAGGCGATGTGGTTGATGTCGTAGGTCGCCTTGGGGTTCAGGTCGCCGACCGGGTCGTTGCAGACAGCGGCGAGATGGATCACCGCGTCGAAGCCGACCAGGTGCTCGATCTCGACGTCGCGGACGTCCATCTCGAGGGAGTCGACCTCAGCCGGCTCGGGACCGAAGGTGCAGGCGGCGAACAGGTCGGAGTCGAGCCCCGTGACCTGATGCCCGGCCCGCTGTAGCGCTGGAACCAGCACCGAGCCGATGTAGCCGTTGTGACCTGTGACTAGAACGCGCAAAGGGGCCTCCTGGGACTGCGCTGACCACGCCAACGCCGGTGGGTGAAAGTGCGTACGTGGAGAGAACGTCTGAGCCGGGTCAGCTCTTCTGCGGCTGCAGGCTCCTCGGCGACCGCCGCGAAGCCGGAGCCTCGCCGCTCAAGCCGAGCAGCCGGCGGATCTCCTCTGTTCGCGCGGCCCAAGAGTGACGCGCACCGAGAGCCCGTCGAGCGCTCGCCTCCCGCTCAGATCGCCCGGCTCTCAGCAGTGAAACGGTCCGCTCGGCGAACTCACGCGGCGTCCCGGCGATGCTCACGTGTGGCGTGTCGAGCCATCGGTTTGCAGGCAGGTCGCTGGCGACGACTGGGCGGCCTGCGGCCAGGTACTCGAGCGTCTTCAGGGGAAAGCTCGCTCGATTGAAGTCCGACTGCGAGTAGGGCGTCAGCCCGACGTCGATCACCCGTAGGTAGGACGGCAGCTCTTGGAATTCCTTGGGGCCGACCCATTGGACATTGGGCATGGCGAGCAGACGGTCCAGCTTTGTGATCTCGAAGGTTTTCTGGCGTGGACCGACCAGCAGTAGCGAGACCCCGGACGACGCGACGGCCTCGAGCATCGGCAGATCCATTCGCTCCGACATATGCCCGATGAAGCCGGCGACGGGACTCTCCAGATGAACGTCCTGGGGAGGAGGGGCGCGATCCGCCGTGGCGAAGTGCTCGGCCTCACAGCCGTTCGGAATCATCTCGATGTCCGGCCGGAACGCCGACCATTTGCTCTGCAGCACCGGCGAGGTCGCAAGGACGACGTCCGCGCTCCGCAGCTGGCGCCGGGTGCATCGCCGCAGCCAGCGGGCATCGGTTCCGGTCAGGCCGGCTCCGGCGGCGTAGTCATCGGTCCCGTAGAACACGCTCTGCGCCGAGGGAACGACATCGAGCATGTCGTTGAGCGAGGAGACCAGGGTGGTGTGAACGCTCGCCCCGATCGCCTTGACGGCCCGGCGTACCGCACGCCGCGCCTGGCGGGTCGCGAGATCGCGCAGCAAGGGCCGTGTCACACCGGGGACCGTCACCGGCGTGAGCCGGATGATGTTCGGAGCCACGGGGCGCAGCCGGTCGCCGCGCAGAGCCCTGGTGGCCGTGGGATTGCGCAGCGGGCTCAGGTGCGAGATCTGCGGGTCGACCCAGAGCACCGGCTGGCGCTCGGCCAGGTGCATCGCGACGTGACGCTCCGATTGCCAGATCCCGTCCCACGAGGTTCCGGCGATGACCACGACGAGGCCCTCGTCGGTCTCGAGATAGCCGTTCGCCCGACCGCTGATCTCAGTGTCCCCAAAGCCGATGTGCCAGCGCCCAGCCGAACAGCCTGAGGCTGAAGGGGAGCCCGCGCACCACGTAGCGCCTGAAGAGGCGACGAGGTTCGTGCAAAAGGCGGTGCATCCACTCGAGCCCGAGGCGTTGCAACATGGTCGGCGCACGCGACTGGTCTCCTGTCAGGAAGCTGAGCGAGATTCCGACGCCGGCGAACCACGCCTCTGGGAACTCGGGCCTGAGGGTCTGGATCAGCCGCTCCTGCTTCGGAAAGCCAAGGCCGATCAGGACCAGCGTCGGGCGCGCCGCCCGCAGTACGTCCTTGATCCTGTCCAGCGCCCCCGGATCGTCCTCGAATCCGAAGGGCGGACAGTATGAGCCAACGTGTTGAAGCTCCGGATTCAGTGCCTGGAGCCGGCGAGCAGCGTCCGCGGCCACGCCGGGGTTTCCACCGAGCAGGAAGACGCGTACCCCGGCGCGGGCGGCGGCCTCCGGCAGGCTGAGGGCGAGGTCGCTGCCGGGAACCCTCTCCGGCACCGGTGTACCGGCCAGCCGCGAGGCCCAGACGATCGGCTGGCCATCCGCCACCCGATGGCTGGCAGCCAGGACGAGCTCTCGGCTCCCGGCATCTGCCGTGAACTGCCGAAGGACGTCGAGATTCGGCGTAACGATCCATCCACCCTTTCCGGCACGGACGCCCTCCAAGAAGAGCTGGACGAGGTCGCCCTGATCGACCCTGTCCAGCGGCAGGCCCATGACCGATGCCTGCTCGCGCCTGAACGCCGGGCGGAACCCACTCGGCAGGCGTTGGATCTCGTTTTCACTGAGCTCCGGGAGCTTGGGTGACGTTGCCGACATCCATTGACAAACGTCTGGGAAGGGGCGATTCTCGCGTGCCGAATCACGATCACCCCGGAAGCTCTGCCCGCGCCAGCCGTTGTAAGGGAAGAGTGAAAACCCTCATCTCATTCCCGGGTCGATGAGATTCGCGCCCTCTCGCCCCCACGGGCGACCGCCTCTGCGCGTCGTCCTCTACCACAACATCAGCAGCCGGCTCTCCTCGCTGGTCGATCGTCTTGCCGTGAGCACCACGCCGGCGCTCTTCGAGGCCCACATTCGGAGGATGGCGCACGACTACGAGGTCGTCGGCCTGGACGCCGTCCTCTCCGGGAACCTGCCACATCGAGCGCTGCTGCTCACCTTCGACGACGGATACCGATCGTTCGTCGAAACGACGCTCCCCGTCCTGCGACGGCTCGGCCTCCCCAGCGTCTTGTTCCTCACCGGGGCATGCCTCGACCCGTGCGTCCTGCCGCTCGACAACCTGCTCTCGTACCTGTGTGCGAGCGTCGGCCTCGAGCGGCTGGCGGCAGCGCTCAATCCGCACGCGCGCCCGCCGCGCACGTTCCTGCAGCTTCTTGATCTGGTCGCGGCGATGCCCTACAGCCGCAGCCTGGGGCTCGGCGCTGAGCTGGCGGCGCGTTTCGAGGTCGACCAGGCGGCGCTGCGAGCCGAAAGCGGGCTGTTCCTCGATCCACAGGATCTGGCGGGATTGGCTGATGGCGGCTGTGAGGTCGCGAATCACACTCGTACGCACCTCTTTTGCAGGGCGATCCCCGACGAGGAGGCTGCCCACGACGAGATAGTCGAGAACGCCCGCTGGCTCGAGTCGCTGAGCGGCCAGCGCGTTCGGGCCTTCAGCTACCCCTATGGCCGCCGCGAGGACGCCACTCCGATGATCGAACGAGTGCTGCGCGAATCCGGGCATGACGCGTCCTTCCTGGCCGAGTCGCGACACCATCCGACGGGGAGCTCGGGCCGACTTTGGAACCGGGTCAGGTTGGACGGCTACGCGACCTGGCGGATCGGGGCCGAGCTCGAATTGATGCCGGCCCTGCGCGGCGGGCGGGACTGGTTGCGTGAGACGGCCCAGATAGCCTGAAGGATCAGCTGGAGGCGTCCCGGGTCCGATCGTCCCAGCGCAGAATGTCGCACCTGAGCCACAGGATCCTGTGGGCGACCGGCACGTATTCGCCGGCCTCGTAGAGCCGCTTCCGAGTTTGCGACTTTGCGGTCGCGTTTCTGATATCGAAGTCGGACGTGTCCCCGCGTACGGAGATGGCGCCGCGCTCGAGTGGGCGCTGGCGCAGGTAGCTCAGCCGCGGACTGATTTCAGCGAGCTGGGGATCGTAGAGCCAGCCGTAGGCGGTGAGACCCGCAACTTCGGTGTGCCTGCGTAGCATCGAGGCGACACACCGGTAGGTGCAATCCATCCCGGCCTCGTTGAACTCGTCGAGATATCGCGACTCGGTGTGATGCTCGAACCAAGGCGGGCGCCGCCTCGGTCTCAGCGTTCGCAGGGCAAGACCGGGCGCGCGTCCCCGCAAGGCCGTGAGCAGGCTGATCGGAAGGCTCAGCCAGCTCCGAAGGTCGACCACCTTCGCCCCGCAGGGGACCGTCCAACCGGCTGCGAAACGCACGTCCTTGAGGAAGTAGTCGTCGCCGAGGTCATAGCACTTGGGGGCGTCGCTCAGAAACCCGTGGAGGCGATCGAGGGCAGACGGCACCCGCTCCAGGACGTCGGCCGGGAGCGCAAGCTCGGTCAGCCGGAAGCGCAGGCGCGAGGCAAGGTGGGCGACGAGGGCTCGGTTGAACGCGTTGCGCTCGATGTCGCTTTCAAGATCTGCTTGCGCAGCACGCAGGAGCGCGGGAAATCGCACTCCGAGGTTGCCGATGGTGCGAGGCTGGCGCCAGTCGGAGAGCGCATCCTCGAGAGGTGCAAATGTCCCGGTGGGCACCGGAGACAGGGCCTGGCAAAGATCCGCCAGCGCTTCTGATGCCCGCCCGAGTTCGGGCTCGCCGAGTCGCAGGGGCGCCTCCGCGTGAGCCGGCATCCTCACGGTGCTCCGCCAGAGCGGTGGACCGCGGTCAGCGCCGCTCGTGCGGAAGCGAGATGCCCCCTGCGGCGCCCCGGACGGTGGGTCCACGCGACGGCACGCGCAAGGGCGTCGATCGCCACGCCGATCGCCTCAAGAAGGGCCACGAGCCCGCCGTGATGCTTGCGTGCGTAACGTACGCGACTCGAGGCCAGGATCGGGGCGGTCTTCTCGGGTGGTGCCGATCCGTGGCACTTGTGGTAGGCGGTGGCTCGCGGCTCGAAGCGCACTCGCCAGCCTCGGCCCCGCATGCGGCGAAACAGATCCGTTTCCTCCGAGTAAAGGAAGAAGCCCTCGTCCAAGCCGCCGGCGTCTTCGAGCGCCGCCCGGCGCATCAGCACGCAGCCACCCGACAACCAGTCGGGCATGCTCGGCCGCTCGTATGTGCCCACGCCCCTGATCACCTCGTCGGCCCAGCTCGCGTGCGGCAGGAGATGGTGCAGGCCCAGCGCCTGGGAATAGGTGGAACGAAGACGCGGAAAGCGACGCTGGGTCCAAACGAGCTGCCCGCCATCGCCAACCGTCCGTGGTCCCACACCGCCAAGTTCCGGATCCGCCCGAAGGGCGTTCACGAGCGTCCTCAGGCTCACCGGATCGATCCCAGCGTCCGGGTTCAGGAAGAGCACGAACTCCGCTGTGCCGGCGGCGGTACCGAGGTTGCAGCCGTAGGCGAAGCCGCCGTTTCTCGGTGCCTTGATGGTGTGAATCGGGAGATCGGCGACGACCGCAGCCGAGTCGTCGGGCGACGCGTTGTCGACGACCGTCACCTTGACCCACGGGAGCGCGGCGAGGGGTTCGACACAGGCGCGGAGGGTGTCGCGGCTGTTGTACGCCACGATCACGGCGTCGACCGTCACGGGGGTGGTCGTTGCAACGCCCGGATCTCCGAGCGGGGCGATGCCCTCGACCGCTGGTGTCACGCGCTATTCACCTCGCTGCACCAACGAGCGGCGGCAGCGCAGTTTTTCGCCGCCTCGGCGGCGATCGGCGCAGGCGAGAGCTCGGCAGAAGATCCTCGCTCGTCCACGCGTTCATCTCTTGAGCCAATGATGAGCAGCTTCGCCGTCCTCACGCCCAGCTATGCGCCGGATTTCCAGTTGTGCCGCGAGCTGAACCGCTCCGTGCTCGAGTGGACGGCGCCCAACGTGGACCACCATCTCGTGGTCCCGCGGTGGGACCGGGAGCTGTTCGCGCGGCTCCGCGGACCACGCACACACGTATGGACGGTCGAGCAGCTCCTGCCACGCCGGATGCTGCCCGTGCGGATCTTCAATGCGTGGCTCGATCCGCGCCGCCCCTACCCGCCGGTCCGGGGTTGGGTGATGCAGCAGATCGTCAAGTTCGCCGCCGTCACGAAGCTCGACACGGAGTTGCTGGTCTTGGCTGATTCGGACGTGGTCCTCGTCCGACCTTTGACGATTGAAACCTTGAGGAGGGGCGAGTTGGTGCGTTTCTACCGGAGCGACGGCGCCGTGGATGAGCAGTTGCCCCGTCATCTGCGCTGGCACGAGGCCGCCCATCGGCTCCTCGGCCTGCAGCCGGCCGGGTCGCCGCCGCTGCCCGATTACGTCAGCGGCGGAGTGAACG
>CAVXQP010000029.1:0-7044 GCA_963763955.1 uncultured Solirubrobacterales bacterium
AGAACCAGGTCGTGCTCGCCCTGCGGGACCGGATCGAACAGGTCAAGGGCCGGCCCTGGCTGGATGCAATCGCGTCCCAGCTCCACATCTCCGAGTTCATCCTCTACGGAGTGTTCGTGGACGAGGTGCTGGGGTCGTCCGCGTCGGTCATCGCCGCGGAGTCGACGCTGGTCCACTGTCATTGGGGCCCTGAGCCGATGGCCCCGGGGGACGTTGCAGAGTTCGTTCGCGCTCTACAGCCGGAAGATGTGGCGGTGATGATCTCCGCGCAGTCGGACACTCTGCCTGACGTCCGGCGAAGGGCGCTCTCCGGCGTTCGCTCAAGCGTCGCTCATGAGGTTGACGATGCGCAGAAGATCCTGGCCCGATGATTCGTTCATCGGGCGAGGAAAGATCGAATGAACTTCGCCCATACCCCGGAACCGCTGGGCTCGGTCGTGATCCCGGCATGCGACGAGGCCCGAGTGATCCGACGCTCTCTGGACGCTCTGTTCAAAGGCTTCGAGCCGAATGAACTGGACGTCGTCGTCGTCTGCAACGGCTGCACGGACGACACCGCACTCCTCGCGCGGGCCTGCGGGCATCCGGTCCGGGTCCTCGAGCTCGCGGCCGCGTCCAAGCCCGCCGCACTGCGCAGCGGAGATGCGGCGGCGAGCACTTTCCCTCGGTTGTATCTGGACGCCGACGTCCTGATGCCCGGGTCCGCCGCCCGGCTGGTGTTCGAGCGCCTGCGGTTCGGAGTGCTCGCCGCCAGACCGCCGATCCGATACGAGACCAGCGGCGCGTCGCCGTTGGTGCGCAGCTACTACCGCGCGCGATCCCACGTGCCGGCCGTCCTGGGCTCGCTCTGGGGCGCGGGCGCCTACGGGCTGTCCGAGGTCGGGCGCGGCCGATTCGGCGTGTTCCCAGACGTGGTTGCCGACGACCTCTGGGTGGATCGGCTGTTCGCGGCGGAGGAGGTGGAGATCGTCGACAGCGCGCCAGTGGTGGTCCCGGTACCCCGCCGCAGCAGCGACCTGCTGCGGGTGCTCCGCCGTGCCTATCGGGGGAAGAGGGAGTCCGCGCTCGCCCCCGATCGTCGCGATCGGGCTCCGGAGACCGTCGGCTCGACGCTGCGGGACCTCGCAGGGACGGGCCTGACCGGCCCAGCGGCGGCGCGCGATGCGGCGACCTACGCAGCGTTCAGCGCGGGGGCGCGGCTCGCCTTGGCGCTGCCTCACCCGACCGCACCCTCGCTTGGCGGCGGGCCATGGGAGCGCGACGAGAGCTCGAGGGCGGCTTGACGTGACGAGCGCCGTCCACCGATCCAGCGCGACCTTCGGGGAGGCTCGTTCAGTCGCCTCCCGTTCGCAGGTCGTCGTGTTGCTGCAGCTGTTTGCGTTGACGGTGATGCTGATTCCATCGGACGCGGTGATCAAGGCGATCGGTGCCGGCGGTTACGCCGCCGCCCTGGTCGGGATGAGCGCGTTCGCCGCGTATCTCGCCGCGATCATGCTCGGCGTCCACAGCCTCGCGGAGCACCGAAACCCGATCCGTCTGGTCATCTGTCTTCTGTGGGTGTCCGTGCTCGCGTCCTATGTGCTGATGGATCGGAGCATCCTGACGGTGCCGGAACTGGCAAGTGCCGACCGCTTGCTGATGCAGGTCGCGGTGATCTCCGGCGCGGCGCTGGTCGCCGCGGAGTTGCTCAACTCCCTGAGTGACATACGCCGGGTGCTCAGGGCGCTCTGCTGGGGAGGGGCGTTCGCCGGTGTGATCGCGGCGCTGCAATTCTGGGTCAACCTGGACCTGGCGGTCTACCTGCGTGACCTGCCCGGGTTCTCGCTCAATTACGACAACGCCGGGATCCTGGTCCGTGACGGGCTCAACCGGGTCTCCGGGACAGCCATCTACCCGATCGAGCTCGGGGTGGTGGCCGGGATGCTGCTCCCTCTTGCCATCTACATGGCGGTCTACGACGTGGAGCGGAGTCCGCGTCGGCGGTGGGCGACAGTGGGCCTGATCGCGCTCGCGATTCCGACCTCGGTGTCTCGGTCAGCCATCATCTCGGTCGGCCTGGCGCTCTCGGTGCTCGTGGTTCTGATGCCCGTCCGCCAGCGGCTGGTCGCTTTGTGCACCCTGCCGCTCGGCCTGGTGGCGGTCTTCATGTCCGCCCCGGGTGTGATCGGGACGCTGACGTCCTTCTTCGCGGCAGGTACCAGCGATCCGTCGGTGGCCACCCGGGTGAGCGACTACCCGCTGGTCGAGACGTTCGTCCAGAAGGCACCCTTGTTCGGCCGCGGCGGCGGAACCTACTTCGCCGACAACGCGATCGACATCCTCGACAACCAGTTTCTGAAGGCTGCGATCGAGCTCGGCTTCGTCGGCGTTGTCGCCCTGACGATCTTCTTCGTCGTGCCGGTGATCGTGGCTCTCGGCGCGCGCCGAAGGAGCGGCGACCCCGAGCTGCGCCTGCTCTGCGCCGCGCTGGCCGGCGCCGCGCTGGCGGGGGCCGCCTGCTCGTTCACGTTCGATTCGCTGTCGTTTCCGATGTTCGCCAACGTCGAGGCCCTCGTGATCGGCCTGATCGGGGCCGCATGGCGGCTCGCCGTCGCTGCGCGGCCCTCGACCGCCCGTGCTGACGCCGGCTGGGTGTTCACCTCGCCGGCCTCGGGCGCCCGACCACTTTTCTGGACAGGAGGCTGATCATGGATCTGTTGTTGATCGCGAGGAAGATCTGGCGCTATCGGATCGTGACGTTGCCGGTGATCGCCCTCACCCTTCTCGGCGCGATCTACGTGTTCGTGCTGAAGCCCCCGGTGTACGAGGCGTCGTCCAGCTACATCCTGATCAACCCTCCCTCACCTCCGACGCCGGAGGAGATCGCCCAGAAGCCCGCTCTGGGGCGCATCGACCCGGACAACCCGTTCACTCGCTTCTCTGACCAGTCGGTCGTCGTCGGCCTGCTGTCGAGCGTCCTGAGCAACGATGTGGAGCGCCGGGCCTTGACCAAGGAGGGCGCGGACTCCCGCTACACGGTGGCACCCGTCCAATCGACCTACGGCTACTCGAGCCTGATGCTGGGGGTCACGGGCGTGGGGACTTCTGGACCGCAGGCCATTCGAACGGCGGAGCTCGTGGGGGCTGCGCTCAATGGCGAGCTCGAGAACCTGCAGGCGTCTCGGGGTGTCGCGCCCCGATACCGGATCAAGGCGGAGCTCATCGATGCCCCGGATACCGCAAGCCAGAAGGTGTCCGGCAAGCTCCGGAGCCTGATCGGCGTCCTGGTGCTGGGAGTGGTCCTGCTGTTCATCGTCATCTCCGCCGCGGAGGGCCTGGCCACGCTGCGGGCGGAGTGGACCAAGCGAGAGCCGTCTGAGGAACCGGACATCGAAGGCCCGCTCCAGGGCGCCGCTACGAACAACTCGACGATGAACAACTCTGGGCACGACAAGCTGTCACGCCGCGCCCGCAGAGCGGCGAGCAGAGCCTGAGCCGGCCTCAGCCGGCGCTCCGCTTGCCCTTGCGCTGCAGGCCGCAGGTCGATCCGCCCTTGATCCGGTAGATGTGAATCGCGTTTCCGTTGGCGAAGCCGTCGCTGAAGCTTCCCCTGCGAACCAGGATGGCCCGATTCTCGCCCACGACCACGGCCTTGGCCCGGCCGACACAAGGCAGCGAGAACCTTCCCGTGACGGACGACCCCGCCGAGCCGGCGAATACGTACAGGTGCCCCCTCGTCTTCTTGCACCGCCTCCTCTTCCTCTTGGACGCGCACCGCTTGTGGCCCCTGTTCCACTTCACCATCGCCGTAGTTCCCGGTCCCTGCGACCAGCCCGAGGTGACGGTGGGAGAGTTGAGAACATCGAGCCAGATCCTTGATCTGCCTGTCGGTGGCCGTGACCACCGACCGGATCGGCGCGTAGGGGGAGCCGGCGCTCGTGCCCTCTCTGAGGATGTGCTGGGTTTGATGGGGCCCGCCGAACGAGTGGTTGAAGTAGACGATGCCGCGCGCTCCCGCGATCACGCTCTGCCAGACCGCCGCGCGGACCTGTGCGGGCGTGATCGTCGGCCAGTCGTTCTCGCTGGCCGGGTGGCCGAGCTCAACGAATGCCCAGACCGGCTTCGATGCCGCAGGGCTCTCGAGGCCTCGCAGCCTTCTGACGGTGGCGCCATAGTTCGCCGCCCGGTGGCATTCCGCCGGGCTCAGGTCAGCCCCGCCCGCGACGAGCTGGCCGCCCTCGGTCCCGGCGCAGATGTTCTCGTCAGTGAACCAGTAGTTGTCGTCGGAGACGACGTCCTGGAAATCGCTGACGTAACGAGCCGCCTCGGCGTCGGTCAGCCAGAAGGAGACCCCCTTCCCGTAGTTGCTGTAGCGCAGCCGCCTGTCGGCCGGCAGCGAGCCGCGGATCTGGTTGATCGAGGCGTAACCGGCCGCGGGGGACAGCTGCATGTCGATCTCGTCTCCCAGCACCCATCCGGACACCGCGGGGCTCGCTCGGGCGGGGGCGTTGTTTCCCCATTCGTCCTGCTGGAGAAGGGTCCGCATGCCGTTGGCATGCACCAGCGAGAGATTCGAGTTCGCGGTGAGGACGACATAGAGGTTGAGCCCGGCAGCCCTGTCCTGATTCACGTCGGCCTGGGACACCACGCTCTCGAACCAGACGCCGGTCGGGAAGTACGAGGCACCGGCCGGGAGCTCGTTGTGGAACCTCGCGTAGTAGCCAGATCCCCCATCCACGGGAGCGAGGGTCATGCGGTGTCTGCCGCCCGCAGCGGCCGGGTCGGCGGTCGCAACGAAGGCAGTCAGCGTCAAAAGCAGGGCGATGATCGATACGGGCAATTTCAAGCCTCGAGTTGACGGTTAACCCCCTGCCGAGTCCACTCGGGAACCCGTTCTTCTTTACTCGGGGACCAGTCTATCGCCGGGGCCTCAATCGCGGCTGACCCGGGGGCCCGGCTGGGGCAAGAGGAGCCCTGTCACGAAGCCCGAAAAAGCAGGTGAATTTCCTGCAAATACCGGGATTGACATTCCATGGGCACCCGATGAAACTCAAGTGATGAATCGGGGAGAAGAGGCGGGGTTCCCGCCAGGGATCGTCCTGGTCGCGGACGAGCCGATGACGCGGGCTTCGCTGCGCCGCCTGCTCGAGGACGCCGGTTTCGACGTCAGGGCGGAGGCCGGCGACGAGGAGACCGCAATCGAGGTGACCCTCCGCGAGCGGCCGCGGCTGTGCCTCGTCGATCTCTTCATCTCAGGAGGCGGGATCCGGGTCGTTCGAGAGGTTTCCCAGCGGCTCCCGGAGACGGCGGTGGTGGTGTTGACCGCTTCCGCGGATCGCGACGACATGATCGACGCGATCCGGGCTGGCGCCTCCGGCTATCTGGTCAAGGGCATGGACCCGGACCGGATCGGCCAGGCACTTCGCTGCGCGCTCGCAGGCGAGGCGGCGATCCCGCGGCTCCTGGTGGCCGAACTGGTGCAGGACCTGCAGATGCTTGGTCGACACCGCGTCGTCGCGGGCGGTCGCGGCCGCGCGACGTTGACCGGGCGCCAGTGGGAGGTCCTCCAGCTGATGTGCGACGGTCTCAGCGGGCGCAATATCGCCGAGCGGCTGAAGCTTTCGCCGGTCACCATTCGCCGGCACAGCGCCGAAGCCGTCCGCAAGCTCGGAGTGCGAGATCGCCAGGAGGCGATCGCACTGCTGCAAGAGCACGCTTGAACTCGCCAGCCTGCGGATAGGCTGCCGCCGTGGCGACGGCACCGGAGCTGCGAGAGCTCGAGGCCTGGAAGGCCCTGGAGAAGCACCACGCCGAGATCGGGGAGCGTCACCTCCGTCAGCTGTTCGCCGACGATCCGGACCGCGGCGAGCGACTGGTCGCCGAAGGAGCCGGGCTCTTCCTCGACTATTCGAAGAACCGGGTCACCGACGAGACGCTGCAGCTGCTGACGCAGCTCGCCGACGAGTGTGGGGTCGCCGAGCGCCGGGACGCGATGTTCCGCGGTGAGCACATCAACGTCTCCGAGGACCGCGCGGTCCTCCACGTCGCGCTGCGGATGCCGAAGGACCGATCGCTGGTCGTCGACGGGGAGGACGTCGTCAAGCAGGTGCATGAGGTGCTCGATCGGATGTCGGCCTTCGCCGAGCGGATCCGCTCGGGCGACTGGAAGGGCCACACCGGAAAGGCGATCCGGAACGTGATCAACATCGGGATCGGCGGCTCCGACCTCGGCCCGGTGATGGCCTACGAGGCACTGCGGCACTACTCGCGGCGGGAGATGACCTTCGGCTTCGTCTCCAACGTGGACGGGACCGACTTCGCCGAGAAGACCAGGGGCCTCGACCCGGAGCAGACCCTCTTCATCGTCTCCTCGAAGACCTTCACCACGCTGGAGACGATGACCAACGCTCAGACTGCGCGTCAATGGGCGCTGGCGAAGCTGGGGTCCGAGGACGCGATCGCCAAGCACTTCGTCGCCGTCTCCACCAACGCCGAGGGTGTCAGCGAGTTCGGGATCGACACCGACAACATGTTCGGCTTCTGGGACTGGGTCGGCGGCCGCTACTCGATGGACTCGGCGATCGGCCTCTCGACGATGCTCGCGATCGGCCCCGATGCCTTCCGCGAGATGCTGGCGGGCTTCCACGCCGTCGACGAGCACTTCACCGAGCGGCCGATCGGTCAGAGCCTGCCCTCGATCATGGGTCTGCTGGCCGTCTGGTACGGGGACTTCTTCGGCGCCCAGACCGTGGCGGTGCTCCCCTACGACCAATACCTGCACCGCTTCCCGGCGTATCTCCAGCAGCTGACCATGGAGTCGAACGGCAAGCACGTCACCCTCGACGGCGCCCGAGTCGACTACGACACCGGCGCGATCTACTGGGGCGAGCCGGGGACCAACGGGCAGCATTCCTTCTACCAATTGATCCACCAGGGGACGCGCCTGATCCCCTGCGACTTCATCGGCTTCTACCAGTCGCTCAATCCACTCGGAGAGCACCACGACCTGCTCATGTCCAACGTCTTCGCCCAGCCCGAGGCGCTCGCCTTCGGCAAGACGCCGGA
>CAVXQP010000030.1:0-214876 GCA_963763955.1 uncultured Solirubrobacterales bacterium
AGGTACATCTCGCTTGGGGTCGGCTAGGGGGCTTTCCCAATAGGCCGACTGGTGGTGGCTGGGATAATCGGTGGGCATGCGGTGTCCGTCCTGCGGCAATGAGAATCGTGAGGGCGCACGATTCTGTGACTCGTGCGGTAGCGAGCTGACCGCCGAGCCGGCCGCCGCGGATCCTCTGCAGGAACCCCTCCCCGCCGACGTCCCGACCGAGATCGCCGGCCGCTATCGCGTCAAGCGCTTCCTCGGCCAGGGCGGGCGCAAGCGCGTATATCTCTCCGACGACACCGCGACCGGCACCGAGGTGGCCCTCGCCCTCTTCGACACGGAGGGTGTCGGCGCCGCGATCCAGGCCAGGACCCGCCGCGAGGCCGAGGCGATGCGCAAGCTCGGTGATCACCCGCAGGTGGTCACCGTCCTGGACACAGGCGAGGAGGACGGCAACCCCTTCATCGTCAGCCGCTACATGCCGGGCGGCGACGTCGAGGGCCTGCTCGCAGCCGCGGGCGGGCGCCTCGAGGTGCAGCGCGCGGTCGAGATCGCGGCCGACGTCACCCGGGCGCTCGAGCACACTCATGCCCGCGGCGTCGTCCATCGCGACCTGAAGCCCGCGAACGTCTGGATCGACGACGACGGCCACGCCCGCCTGGGCGACTTCGGCCTGGCGACCACCGAGGCGCGCTCGCGGGTCAGTGGGGGGACCCTGGTCGGGACGGTTGCCTACCTGCCGCCCGAACAGGCGCTGGGAGAGGCCTCGGGCCCCCAGAGCGACCTCTACTCGCTCGGGGCGCTGCTCTACGAGATGCTCAGCGGGCAGCCGCCGTTCCCGGG
The DNA here is from genome assembly GCA_963763955.1 of uncultured Solirubrobacterales bacterium. GTDB lineage: Bacteria > Actinomycetota > Thermoleophilia > Solirubrobacterales > 70-9 > DASUPK01. Next base: position 829 of record CAVXQP010000030.1, read on the forward strand.
CGACGACGCCGTCTCGATCATCTCCCAGCACCTGCACGCCGACCCGGTCACGCCCTCCCGTCATAACCCGGAGGTGCCCGAGGCGCTCGACCGGGTCGTGCTGGCCCTGCTCGCCAAACGTCCCGAGGAACGCCCCGCCAACGCCGCCGAAGCTCGGGAGCGGATGCTCGCGGCGCTCGAGGAGAAGCCGGCCGAGGTCGCGGACCAGCCACGCGCGAACCCCCTGGAGAGCCTCGCCGGCGGTGTCTTCGTCGGGCGCGAGCGCGAGCTCGAGCGGCTCCGCGAGGCGGTGGATGGAGCCCTCGCCGGGCGCGGATCCCTCCAGCTGCTGGTCGGCGAGCCGGGGATCGGCAAGACGCGTGCGGCCGAGGAACTGGCGACCTACGCGCGGGTGAGCGGCGCGCGGGTCTACTGGGGCCGCTGCCGCGAGGACGAGGGCGCCCCCGCCTACTGGCCCTGGGTACAGGCGATCCGCTCCTACGCCCGCGACGCCGACCCGGTCGCGCTCGCCTGGCAGCTCGGCGCCGGAGCCGCGGAGGTCGCCCAGCTGATCCCCGAGGTTGCCGAGAAGCTCGACGTCGAGCCCGCCAAGGGCTCCGACAGCGAGGAGGCCCGCTTCAGGCTCTTCGACTCGGTCACCACCCTGATGCTCGGGGCGGCCCGCGATCGGCCCATCGTGCTCGTGCTCGACGATCTGCACTGGGCGGATGAGCCGTCGCTGCTCCTGCTCCGCTTCGCGGCGCGCGAGCTCGCCTCGAGTGGCCTGCTGATCCTGGGCACCTACCGCGACGTCGAGCTTGGGCGCCACCATCCGCTCGCCCGGATGCTCGGCGAGATCTCCGGCATCGAGGGGAGTCGGCGCATTCCGCTGAAGGGGCTGTCGGTCGGCGCCGTCGAGCGCTACCTCGAGATGACCGCGGGCGTCCCGGCGCCGGTGGGACTGGCCGAGGCCGTCCAGGAGCGGACGGACGGCAACCCGTTCTTCGTTGGTGAGGTCGTCAGGCTTCTCGCGAGCGAGGGCAATCTGACCAGCGGCGGCAGCGCGGCGGAGCTGCAGATCCCACAGGGCGTCCGCGAGGTGATCGGCCGGCGTCTCGACCGCCTCAGCGATGAGACGAACGCGACGCTGCGCGTTGCGGCGGTGATCGGCCGTGACTTCGACGAGGAGCTGGTCTGGCGGGTCGCGGACATGCAGCCCGAGCAGCTCATGACCGCCGCGACCGAGGCGATCGCCGAGCGACTCGTCACCGATCTGAGCGACGGGCACTACTCATTCGCCCACGCCCTGGTGCGCGACACGCTCTACGAGGAGCTCAGCCCGCCGAAGCGCTCCGCAGTCCACGAGCGCACCGGCCTCGCGATCGAGGAGATCTGCGGCGGGAACGTCGAAGAGCGGCTCGGGGAGCTCGCCCATCACTTCCTGGAGGCGGCCCCGCGCGGCGACCTCGCCAAGGCGATCGACTACGCCCAGCGCGCAGGGGAGCAGGACATGGAGCAGCTCGCCTACGAGGACGCCGTCGACGTCTATGGGCGCGCGCTCGAGGTGCTCGAGCTGATGGACGAACCGGACGAGGCGCTGCGCTGCAGCCTCTTGCTCTCGCTCGGCGGGGCCGAAGCCAAGTCCGCCCGCGTCGCGGATGCGCGCGACGCATTCGAGCGGGCGGCGGATTCCGCCCGTCGCCTCGACGACGCGGACAGCCTCGTCGGGGCAGCCATCGGGATCGCGATGATGAGCGACGCCGGCCGCCTCGACGAGAAGCTGCTCGCCCTGCTCGACGAGTCCCTCGAGTGGATTGGGCCGGAGCGCACCGCCCGCCGCGCCGCGCTGCTCAGCGCGAAGTCGGCGGAGATGTACTGGGTCGACAACGACCTCACCGAGTCGACGAGGCTGGTCGACGAGGCGATCGAGATCGCGCGTGAGGTCGACGCCCCGGCCAGTCTGGCCGCCGCGCTGCAGCGGAAGATCTTCATCCCCGCTGGACCGAATGCCCCGCGCGAGCGGCTCCGACTCGCCGACGAAATACTCGAGCTCGGGAAGGCCACGGGCAACCGCGAGGCGATCCTGCGCGCGCACGGCTACCGGCTCTGGCAGTTCCTCGAGCTGGCCGACATGGAGGCTGTCGATCGTGAGCTTTCCCTCTATGCCCGGTTGGCGGACGAGCTGCGCATGCCCGAGCACAGCTGGCTGACCATCGCTCTGCGCGGGATGCGCACCCTGCTCGACGGCGACATCGACGGAGCGGAGCGCTTGGCCGGCGAAGCGAGGCGGGCGGGCCAGCGAGCCGAGCAGCCGGTCGCGGAGCAGTTCTACGGGATCCAGATGACCCAGATCCGCAGCCTGCAGGGGCGTGCCGCGGAGCTGCTTCCGGCCGTTCGCGAGCTCGCCGAGCAGTTCCCGGGGATTCCCGCCTGGCGCGGAGGGGTGATCACGCTCGCCGCTCGGTCCGGAGACGTCGAGCTGGCGCGCCGGGAACTGGAGCGCTTCGCCGGCGACGATTTCTCCGCAATTCCGAGGGATGTCAACTGGTCCGCGGCGATGAGCCTGCTGGGCGAGGCGATCGCCCTGATCGGCGACGTCGACCGCGCTCAGCGCGCCTACGACGAGCTGCTCCCGTACGAGGGTCTGGTCATCGTCGTAGCCAGAGCAATCGGGTGCAACGGCCCCGTCGATCGTGTGCTCGGGCTCCTCGCGCAGACGATGGGCCGGCTCGACGATGCCGAGCGGCACCTCGGCAATGCCGTCGAGATCGCGACCCGGATGGGCGACCGGCCCGGCATGGCGCTCTGCGGGTTCGCCTTCGCCGAGTTGCTCCTCGCCCGTGACGAGGCCAACGACCGCGAACTCGCACTGGAGATGCTCTCGACGGTGCTCAGCACGGCTCGTGAGATGGGTGCGCGCTGGATCGTCGATCGAGCGCTGCGCGACCGCCTCGACGCCCAGGGGCTCACGGGCGTCGACGTGACGACCTCGATCGACGAGATGGTCTCGGCGCTGGAGGAGGAGCGGCCCGACATGCGCGCGCACGCCGCGCCCGATGGGACGGTCGCGATCCTGTTCAGCGACATCGAGGACTCGACCGTTCTCACCGAGAAGCTCGGCGACGAGGAGTGGTTGCGGGTGCTGCGTGAGCACAACGCGATCTTCAGGGAGCAGATCTCGCGCCACGAGGGCTACGAGGTGAAGAGCCAGGGCGACGGCTTCATGCTCGCCTTCCCCGATCCGTGCGAGGCGCTCGAGTGCGCGATCGAGGTCCAGCGCGCGTTCGCGGAGCGCGAGCGCGACGGGTCGGGAGAGGCGCTCCGCGTTCGGATCGGACTCCACACGGGCGAGGTGATCTCCGAGGAGGGCGACTACTTCGGCAAGAACGTGATCCTGGCGGCGCGAATCGCGGCGCAGGCCGTGGGCGGCGAGATCCTGGTCTCGGAGGAGCTGCGCGCGGCCGCTTCGAGTGGCAACGGCAACGGCCTGTGCTTCGACGACGGGCGGGAGCTCGAGCTCAAGGGGCTGGCGGGTAGCCACCTCGTCTTCCGCGCCGAGTGGGCGGAGTCGGACGCGGCATCGCTTGCCTGAGATGAACGATCCGGAACCGCTCACACCGGTCCAGCACGAGGGGGCGGCGCGGGTCCTGGCGGACGCGTTCCTCGACGATCCCGGTTGGGTCTCGGTGGGACCGAAGCGGCCCGGGAAGCGCTGGAAGTACATCTATCGGACCTGCCTGGCGGCGATCCGCGTCGGGGAGCGCTGGTGCGGGCCGTCGTGGTGCGTCACCGAGGACGGCGAGCCGGTGGCGGTCCTGACCGGCTGCGCGCCGGGGATCTGGCCGCCGCCGGAGCTGCGTACCTTGCTCCGGCTGTCGCCGGGGCCGGTCCTCGCGGGACCGGCGGTGCTGGCGCGCTCGCTCCGCGCCGAGCTCACCTTCGAGAAGGCTCACCCGAAGTACGACCATTTCCTGGTCTGGATGTTCGCCGTCAGCCCGGCGAAGCAGCGCAGCGGCCTCGGCCGGCGCCTGATGAGGGAGGCACTGGCCAGAGCCGACGCCGCCGAGGTCCCCGCCTATCTCTGGACTGCCAACCCCGACAACCTGCCGTACTACCGCTCGCACGGCTATGAGGTGATCGGCGAGACGACGATCCCGGGCGGCGCTTCGACCTGGTACATGGAGCGCCCGGTGCCCCCGCTCACTAATCGGGACATAGAGTCGGCGGGTGCCCGAGGAATTCGTCACCCACACGATCGAGCTGCCGAGCGGTGAGCTGACGCTGCTCCAGCCCGGGGACGCGGCGGAGATCCCGGACGATCACCAGGTCGAGTGGGCGCCACTCGCTCCCTACTGGTCCGTGCTCTGGCGAAGCGGGGTGGCCCTGGCCCGCGAGCTCGACGATCAGGAGCTGGACGGTCGGCGGGTGGTCGAGCTCGGTTGCGGCCTTGCGGTGCCGAGCATCGCGGCGGCGCGCGGGGGGGCGAAGGTGATCGCGACGGATGGCGATATCGACGCGCTGGGTCTCGTCGCACGCAACGCCGAGGCGAACGGTGTCGAGCTCGAGACTGCGGCGGTCGATTGGGCCGATCCGGACGAGCTCGTCGAGCGTGGCCCGTTCGACCTGGTGCTCGCCAGCGACATCCTCTACGAGCGCCCCAGCGTGGCTCTGCTTCTCGAGCTGCTGCCGCGCCTAGCCGCAGAGGCCTGGGTCGCCGAGCCCGGCCGCCCGGCCGGTGACGCATTCCTCGAGCAAGCGAGGGCCCGGTGGTCGGTCGAGACCAGATCCAGGGGCGTGGTCAACGTGCATCGCATCCGGATGCCCTGAGGCATACTCAGCCTGAGGCCGGGACGTGCTTTCACGAATTCGCCATCACAACCGGGCTGCGCTCGCGGTTGTCCCGCTCGTGGTCATCGGCGCGGCGGGCGCCGCGCTTTTCGCGATTCCGAAGCTGAGCGGAGGTGGCGATAAAGCCGCGCCCGACAAGCTCGCCGACACCAAGCTCGCGCCCGAGCCTTGGGCGGCCGATCCGCGATACGACCCGGCCAATGCCACCGCTCAGTCACCCGCCCCCAAGCCGCAGCCGAAGCCGGCACCGGCGCCGATCGACCCCAAGACCGGCATGCCGGCTGCCTCAGCCGGTACGAACGGCTCCTTCACGCCGCCTTCGCCGGCGGAGAGAAAGCGCGTCTACACGGCGACGCACCCGGTCGGTGGAAATGACTCCGCGCTGCTTCTCAATCGCACCGCGCTCGCTCCGCCCTCGGCGCCGGACCCGATCAGGGCGATGATCAGCGCCGCCAACCTGATCGTCGGTCAGCCCTACCGGTGGGGCGGCGGCCACGGGTCGTTCCAGTCGAAGGGATACGACTGCTCGGGGGCGGTCAGCTACGCCCTCGCCGGAGCGGGATTGCTTCAGGCCCCGCTGGCGTCAGGTCAGTTCATGGGTTACGGCGCGCCCGGCCCCGGGCAGTGGCTGACGATCTACGCGAGCCCCAGCCACGTCTACGCCGTGATCGCGGGTCTGCGCTGGGACACCGTGGGGGACGCGCGCGGCTCGGGCCCCCGTTGGCATCCCTACGACGCATACCCGAGCGGGTTCGTCGCCCGGCACGTCCCGGGCCTCTGACCAGAGCTTTCGGGCGGGATTTGGATTTGACGGGCGCACTCTAGGCTTCCGCGATGCTTTCGGCTCTGCTGGCGGGCGCGCTGATCGTCGTCGCCTCGTTGCTGCTCGGCTCGGCGGTCATGGCGGTCGCCGGCCTGCCGCGACATTCGCCGGTCGCGCCGGCGGCAGGGCTCTCGGCGCTGCTCGTCGTCTGTGGAGTGGCGGTCAAGCTTCCCGGTCACGCGGTGACCGCCGCGGTGGTGGTCGGCGTGGCGCTGGTCGGTTGCTTCATCGTCTTCGGCCGCACGACGGCGCCGGCCGGCAGCTTCCGAATCGGCGCGATCGTCGCCGTGGTGGGCGCGGCGCTGGTGGTGGCGATCCCATTCGCGACCAGCGGACGGGTCGGCATCCTCGGGCAGGGCCTGGTCAACGACGACATGGCATCGCACCTGCTCTTCACCGAGTGGATCAGCTCCCACGCCGGGCCGACACCCGACCTGATCAAGGACGGCTACCCGCTCGGCCCGCACGCGATCGTCGCCGCGACCGCCAAGGTGAGCGGCGCCAGCCTGATCGAGGGCTTCGCGGGACTGACCGGGGCGATCGCGGTCCTCCTCGCCCTGACTGCTTACGGGGCCCTGAGCGGCATCCGCGGCTGGCTGCGGGTGCCTGCCGCCGTGCTTGCGGCGAGCCCCTACCTGGCCGCCGCCTACCTCGCACAGGGCGCCTTCAAGGAGCCGATGCTCGCCCTGGCCGTGCTCGGCTTCGCGCTGGCGCTGCCGGCCGTGCGCCCGGCATGGTCCAACAAAGCCAGTAGCGGCGGCTACCAATCCGATAGCGCGGGCGACCCGTCTGGGGCGAGGGCAGCGATCCCGCTCGGGGTGATCGCCGCGGGCACGATCTACAACTACAGCTTCCCGGGCCTCGCCTGGCTCCTGGGCGCGGCGATCATCTGGATGCTCGTCATCGCGATCCGGGAGCGCGACGCGACGCGCTCCTTCATTGCCGGGCTTCGCCTGCGCGAGCGGCTCCGCGGAGCCAGAGCAGCCATCGCGCTGGGGATCGGGATCCCGGTCGTGGCGGCGCTGCCGGAGATCTTCCGGCTGGCGAGCTTCTCGAGCTTCAAGGCCTTCAACCCGTCGGGCACCGGCCCAACGGTCGGCTTCGGCAACCTCCGCCAGCCGCTCAACCCGCTGGAGGCATTCGGGATCTGGCCCTCGGGAGAGTTCCGGATCACCCCGGCGAACTCGACCACCCCTGAGATCGCCTTCTATCTCGGAGCCCTGCTGGCGCTCGTCGCCTTCGCGTGGGGCCTCGGCCGTGCCCTCTCGCGCCGGGAGTCGGCACTGCCCTCCGCGCTGCTCGCCGCGACGCTCCTCTATCTCGGCTCGCTGGCCCTGGGCACCCCCTACACGCAGGCGAAGGCGTTGGCGATCGCCGCTCCGCTGATCATGGTGATCGCCCTGCGCGGCCTGCTGGCGGCGGACTCTCTGCCGGGCGAGGAGGCCGACGTCCCGGAGGGGGGAGGGGCGAGCTGGTGGCCGCCTCGACAGATGCGGCCGCTGACCGGGTTCGCGGTCCCCCTGCTGACGCTCGCCTTCGTCGCCGCGGCCGCGTTCTCGACGCTGCTTCCCCTGCGGCAGGCGGCGGTGGGGCCCGACTACCACCTCCAGGAGATGCTCCGCATGCGTCCGATCGTCGACGGCCAGAACGTGCTCTTCCTCGGCCGCGACAACTTCGTCTCCTGGGAGCTGATCGGTTCAGAGGTCTACGCGCCGATCACCAACCACTACGACGTCGAGGAGACCCACTCCCTCTACCGGGCCACCGACCTGAACGCCAAGTTCGACTGGGACAACCTCCCGCGGTTCGTCATGAACAGGTTCAACTGGGTGGTGACGACGAGCGCGGCGATGCAGAGCCAGGCGCCGCCCGGCTTCACGCCCCGCCTGCGGACCGGCGACTTCATCCTCTGGCATCGCGACCACCCGGTCGGTCAGAGGCGCACGCTGTACGAGCCGCTCAACCCCGGTGCCCCACTCGACTGCAACGACCCCGGCCAGGCGCCGCTCTGGCAGAAACTGAACGGCACGGCGACGGTCTTCACGGTCCAGCCGGTCGTCGGCAAGGTCTGGAGCCCGAGTCCCGAGCTGACCCAGACCAGGCCCGCGCACATGAGGCTCTTCCTGACGCCCGGGCGCTGGGATCTCTCGATCCAGTACGCGAGCACGCAGGCGCTCCACGTCACCGCCGGCGGCCCCGGGCTGGCCGCGCCGTTCAGCTCCCGGCTCCGCACCAACCTGCTCTTCCGCGGGCCCTCGCCCTATTACCCGGTCGGCTCGCTCGAGGTGAATCGGGCGGGCAATGTCGTGTTCAACGTCGACGTCGCCGATCCGCCGCTGATCGGCCGCCTGCTGCACACTGAGAGCAAGGCCTATCTGAGCGGGTTGGCGGCGACGCGCACGGACCCGGCGCGCGAGACCGTCCCGTTGAAGCAGGCGTGCGGCCGCTATGTCGACTGGTATGCCGTGGCGCCGGGCACACCGCCGAGCGCGCTGCAGGGGGTGGTCGCCCCGCACGCTCAGCCGATCCAGGACGATTGAGCGGGTCGCGCTGTCGCGCCCTTGCACAATAGGATCGGCCCGTGCCGCGCCTCTGGGTAGCCACCCTGGTCGTCCTCGTCATCTGCCTGCTGGCGTCGATGGTGATCGCGATCGTCAAGCTCAGCTGAGGCCCCAGATGCCACGCCCGTCGGGCCTCGCGGGGTAGTATCGGCGCGCAAATGTGAGGGCGCGCGACGGCGCGGACCCGTTAAATGTTGGGCGAGGAGGGGTGATGTTCGACCGCATAGTGGTTGGAACCGACGGCTCGGAGACCGCCACGGAGGCGGTGCGGACCGCCGTTGAGCTGGCCAAGCTCACCAAGGCGAAGCTTGAGATCGTCAGCGCCTACGAGCCCGTGCCCCAGCAGCGGCTGCGCGATGAGGGGGAGGGCATCTCGGGCGACGTGGCGCATGCGATCAACCCCCGGGAGGACGTGGAGCTCGTGCTCGGCAACGCCGCGGCCGTGGCGAAGAAGGCGAAGGTCGACGTGATCACGCACCCTCGGGAGGGCGATCCAGCAGATGCGATCCTCGACGTCGCCGAGGAGAACAACGCGGACCTGGTCCTGGTCGGGAACAAGGGCATGACCGGCGCGCGGCGCTTCCTGTTGGGAAGCGTCCCGAACAAGATCTCCCACCACGCGCCCTGCGACGTGTGGATCGTCAAGACGACCTAGCGAGGCGGACCTATGCCCCGCCCGCCGGTCGCGCTCACCTTCCTGGCGCTGGCCGTTGCGCTTGCCCCGTGGCCGGGCCAGCAGCAGGCGAGGGCCTTCTCCTACGACGTCCCGGTGCAGGCCCGGTCCCCCTGGCCGGAGATGCGGCGGGACAGCCGCAACACTGCTTCGAGCCCGGTCCGGGGGCGTTACCGGGGCGGGCGGCCCTGGGCGTTTGCGACGAAGCGCGGGATCTTCAGCACGCCGGTGATCGGCGGCGACGACACGATTTACGTCGGGTCGGCCGACCGGAACTTCTATGCGCTGCGACCCGACGGAACCCTCGCGTGGAGGTTCCGAACAGGCGGGATCATCGACGCGGCCGGCGCGATCGGCCGCTACGAGAAGGCGCTGCGCAGCGCGCCCGTGACGATCGGGTCGGGCGACGAGCGCCTCTACCGGCTGCGCACGAATCGGCATCTCTCCCGCAAGCGGCGGATCGTCTGGGCCTTCGCGCCGACCCTGCCGCCCGTTGGGGGACAGCAGGTGAGCTGGTGGGAGGGAAATGTCGCGATCGGGCCGGGAGGCACGATTTACGCCGGCAATACCGGTGGCGCCGCCTATGCCATCAACCCGGACGGGACGCTGCGCTGGGCGGCGCCGAGGGGACAGTCGGTTTGGACCACCCCGGCTTTCGGCCAGGGCGCGGAAGCGGGCAACACCTTCTGGGGGTCCGTGGACCTCTATGCCTTCTCGCTCGATCAGGCCGGGCACTCGCGCTGGCAGACCTTCACCCCCGGCTACGTCACCTCGTCGCCCGCGCTCGGCTCCGACGGGACGGTCTACGTCGGTTCCTTCGACCACAAGCTCTACGCGCTCGACCCGGACACTGGACAGGTCAGGTGGAGCTTCGCCACCGACGCGCACATCTACAGCTCGCCGGCGCTTGCAGACGGCTCGGACGGCCGCACCCGCGAGATCTACATCGCCTCGGCGGACGGGTCGGTTTACGCGTTGGACCCATCCGGGCACCTGCTCTGGCGCTATGACACGGGCGACCCGGTGCGCTCATCCCCCGTGCTGGGAAAAAAGCCGCGCGGCGGCGGCCGCATCCTCTACGTGGGCTCCTCCAACGGAAAGCTCTACGCACTCGATGCGGCGAGCGGCAGGCGCCGATGGTCCTACGACACGACTCCGAGGAATCCGGCGCTCCACGACCGCAACGATCTGAACGGCTCGCCGGCGCTGGGCCGACGCGGTCTCTACATCGGAGGAGAGCACGGCCGGGTCTGGTTCGTTCCCTACGACTACTGCCTGCACAACAGCGACCCACGCTGCAGCCGCAAGCCCGGTCAGGACTTCGGCAAGAACCTGGATCGGATGTTCTTCGTCACTCCCGGTGGCACTACCGTCGGCACTCGCAAGAGGCTCGAGATTCCCTCCGGCACGGTGATCGCCACGCGATTGATCGTGCGGAAGGGTGGATTGACCGAGGACGCCGCCCTGCAGCCAGCCGGCCCCCCGGAACAGCTGGTGAGCGTCAAGCCGCGCTTCGACTTCGCCACAGAGCTTTCCGGTGACGGCCACTACCTGTTCATTCGCCCATCAGGCCTGCTGCGCCCGCACACGCGATACCGGGTTCGCATCCGCGGCGACTGGCGGGTCGGCTCCGCGCCGAGTTCCGACACCGGCACGGTGGACACGACCCTCGGCTTCCGAACCGCCCAATCGCGCGGCAAGCTGCCCCTGCGGGTGCGGCGGAAGCGCACCACCGCGTTCTCGATCAGCAGGCTGGCAATCCCGTTGCCGCCTCTCTTGCCGAGTGTGAACCAGATCGGCTTCGACAGCTACGACATGATTGCGGGGACGATCTCGCGGACGAAGGCGAGACTGCGTCGGGATGGCCGCCTGCTGCTCTGGGTGATCGGTGCCCGCCGGGATCGTCATGGCGTCCTGCAGCCGGATCCCTCGGGCAACTTCCAGTTCCCCCTCGCGGGCGCCTACCGCCACGACGCGCTTGCCCTGAGCTCGTCCGGCCTCAGCCTGCAGTTCAGCTTCGGCTCGGTCCCGCTCCGCGTCTTCGACGTCCGCGGACAGATCGCTCCGGATCTGGCCATGCTCCCCGGGACCGGCCTGTACTCGGAGACGACCTGCGCCGACGTTCCCAACTACAGCGTCCAGCTGCGCTTCGCCGGTGTCTGCAACGAGCAGGACACGCTCGCCGCCAGTGGGACGCTCCTCACACGGCCCTACGGCGACCGCGCCTCAACGCGCAAGCCGAGGGGCGTCCGTCTCGCCTCTCTCCAGCTCACCAGGCCGACGGCCGGGGCGTCCGGTGCCGTCCTGGCGACGATCCGCGTCTCGGGCCGCGCTCGCTACCCGGCGGCTCGCCACGTCGGCTCGATCCTGCTCAGCGGCCCGGATGGTGAGGTCGTGCCACTCGACTACCGAAGCGAGACGACGACCGGGACGGACCCGCGCGGCAACCTCAGGCAGATCCGGCTCGCGCTGCCGGCCGGCACCCCGCTTCCGGCCACGGTTCGCGCCTACGTGATCCTCGACGTCTTCCCGCTCGCCTCGCGCGATCTGCCGTAGTCAACAGCCAGGCGCTCTCGCTCTCACCGCCGCCGCGGCGTCGACCAGGCCCGCCCCGAAGAGCCTCGGGTCATAGGGTTGCCCGAGCTGTGAATCGGTGTGGCGGGCGGTGCCCTCGAGCTGGCACGCCACGGCCGCGGGCGAGCTGCCGACCACCCTGCTGGCGATCACCATCGCGGCGACGCCGGAGACGTGGGCGGCCGCCATCGAAGTGCCCTCGTAGCCGCCTGGGTAGCCGAAGTTGGTGAAGCCGGGCCCGGAGAAGGTGAGCTGGAAGATCGGCACGCCACGGGTGAACAGGGAGTCGTCGCTGCCGCACGTGTTGAGCAGCGGGAAGCCGCCGCCCGGGGCCACCAGGTCGAGGCCGGCGCCCGTCCGGGAGTCGCTCGCCAGGCAGGCGTCCTTGGTGGTCCGGCCGACACCGAGGACGTGGGGTGCGGCGGCCGGGTAGGCGACGGGTTCGCCGTTCTCATTTCCGGCCGCCCCGACCACCAGCGCGCCCTTCTTGAATGCGTACTTGACGGCGGAGCAGATCCCCTTGATCTTCGCGCAGCTGTTGACTCCGAGGGAGAACTCGAAGCTCATGTTGATGACCTGGGCCCTGTGAGAGGCGGCAAAGCGGATCCCCTTGGCGATGTCGCGGGCGGTGCCGAACCCTTCGGAGTCCAGAACGCGGACGGGCATGATCTTCGCCCGCGGCGCCAGGCCGGTGAGTCCGATCCCGTTGTTGTCTTTCTCGGCGATCGTCCCCGCGACGTGGGTGCCGTGACCATCCTCATCGAGGGGGACCTTGTCCTTGTCGACGAAGTCGTAACCGGGCACGAACTGGTGGCGGGAGAAGTCCGGGCTCATGCGGAACTGGGGTTTCTTGGTCATGTACGCGATCCCCGTGTCGAGAACCGCGACGCGCGCCCCCTTACCGCCGGCCGCGCCGCGCTGCTTGAGGATGTCCCAGGCCTCCGGGGCGTTGAGGCCGCCCCTCTCCTGGTACTGGGCCGCAGGCTCACCGCAGAGCGAGCCGCACGGCAGGAAGTTCCACTGCGTCCGCTGCCAGCCGCCGGGGATCCCCGCGGGACCGGGGTCGTTCGGGATCCCGGAAGCATGGGCGACGTAGTTGGGCACCGCGTAGTCGACCGCGGGATTGGTCTCCAGCGCCTGCTCGGCGGCGGGGAGGCTGGCGCCCTGGGGCAAGTCGAGGACCTGCTCCCGGCCGCCGTCGAAGCGGACGAGCAGCTGCCCGGGGACGTAGGAGGCGTGGCTTGGCGCATCGGCTGCGGACGCTCCTACGGCGGGGACGAGGGCGGTGACGAGGACAAACGCGGTTGTGGGGATCAGCTTTCGCATCGTCCTCGGAACACCGCCTGGCGGGAAAAGTTCCTGGAAGGCGGGGGTCTACTGCCGTCTCCATACTGCCCTAGCGATGATGCCGGCGGACTTCACAGAGGCCGATCGGCGCCACATGCAAACGGCCCTGCAGCTGGCCGAGCGGGCCGCGACGCACGGTGACGTCCCCATCGGCGCCGTGGTGGCGCGCGGCGACGACGTTCTGGGGTCGGCTGGAAACGAGCGAGAGCTGCGCGGCGATCCGACCGCCCACGCCGAGGTGCTCGCCCTGCGCCAGGCGTCAGAGCGGCTGGGTGGCTGGCGACTGCTCGAGACCACCATCTACGTCACGCTCGAGCCCTGCCCGATGTGCGCGGGCGCCATCACCCTGGCGCGGGTCCCGCGACTCGTCTATGGCACCGCCGACCCGAAGGGCGGCGCCGTGGGAAGCGTGATCGACCTGTTCGCCGAGCCGGTGGTCAACCACCGGCCATCGGTAGAAGGAGGCCTGCTCGCCGACCGCTCGGCCGTCCTGCTCGAGTCCTTCTTCACTGAGCGGCGCTAGCTCGCCTCAGGCGCGGGCGGCCTCTTGCGCCGCGGCGGCCGTCTAGCCGGTGAGCCAGCGGACCGCGTTGTCGACCGTCATCGTCCGCTCCTGCTGATCGGTCATGCCGGATTCGCGGAGCTCGGGGAGGACCCTCTCGGGAACGATGCGGATAGTCCACTCGTTCGCGGCCCCCGAGGCGATCAGCTGCTCGATCACGTTGGAGGGAAACCAGTCGGTGGTGGCGACCGAGTCGGCCGAGAGGAAGATGCGATCGGCGTAGCCGCGCTCGAGCAGCGCCTCCGCCGTCGCCTGCCGCTTCTCGTAGGGCAGGAAGATGTCGAGGCCGTAGCGGTCCAGCCCGATCCAGACGCCCTTCTCGAGCAGGCCCTCGATGTAGTCGAGGTCGTCGCTGTCGCCGGTGTGGGCCATCTGGATCTTCGAGGCCTCCACGCCCTCCTCGAGGAAGATCTCGATCTGCCGAGGCCCGGTGTTGCTGGCTGGTCGGGAGTGGGCCATGATCGGCGCTCCCGTCTTGACGCTCGCGCGGGCGGCCGCGCGGTGGATCTTCTCGATGTTCTCGTTGACGCCTGGCTCGTCCGCCGCGCACTTGATGAAGGCGGCCCTGATGTCGGTCCCCTGGATTCCCTGCTCGATGTCGGCAACGAAGAGCTCGGCGATCTGGTCGGGGTCGCGATTGAGGAAGAACTGGGGGAGATAGTCGTAGGTGTAGATCCCGGTGCAGGGGACGACCTGTAGCCCGGTCTCCTCGGAGACGCGCCTCATGAAGTTGACGTCGCGTCCCAGGAACATCGCGGTGGGCTCCCCGATCGTCTTGATGCCCAGATCGACGGCGGCCTTCGCCTCTCGCACGGCGATGTCGTAGTCCTCGCCCGGCGCGACTTCATGTGGAGGTTCCTCCTTGGCGGCGCCGGCCTGCGGCCACTGGTTGTGGACCGCCTCGTCGGCGTTGCGCAGGTGCTCGTGGATCAGGGTCGTGCCGAGCTCCTCCGCCTCGATCGGCCCGGTCACCGTCTGTACCTGCGCCATGGAGGGCGAAGCCTATGGCACGTCCTTACACGGAGCGGAGAGGGTGGGATTCGAACCCACGAGGCGGTTTAACCCGCCCACTCGCTTTCCAAGCGAGCTCCTTAAGCCACTCGGACACCTCTCCGGGTGCAGAGGAGTCTAAAAGGGAGCAGACGGTCAATAAGATCGCGCCATGGCATGGAACGTGTACCTCGCCGGCGAGATTCACTCGGACTGGCGCGAGCGGATCGCGGAGGGTGCCAAGCAGGCGGGACTCGACGTCGGCTTCACGTCGCCGGTCACCGACCATGACGCCTCCGACAACGTCGGCGTCGCGATCCTCGGCGGGGAGTCCGACGGCTTCTGGAAGGACCACAAGGGTGCCGGAGTGAACGCGATCCGCACCCAGACGCTGATCAGGCAGGCCGACGTGGTTGTGGTGCGCTTCGGTGACCGCTACAAGCAGTGGAACGCCGCCTTTGACGCGGGATTCGCGGCCGCACTCGGCAAGCCCATCATCACCGTGCACGACCCGGACACGACCCACGCTCTGAAGGAGATCGACCGTGCCGCGATGGCCACATCCGAGACGCCGGAGCAGGTGGTCGACGTCCTGCGCTACGTGCTCGAGGGAAGGCTGCCCTCGGGCTCGGCCTGACGGGCCGCAGCTCCCGACGGGCTAGCCTAATCTCCGCCCCGGAGGGGTGCCGGAGTGGTTGAACGGGGCGGTCTCGAAAACCGTTAGGGGCCTTCGGGTCCCTCGTGGGTTCGAATCCCACCCCCTCCGCTTCAGAGCTCGATTCGGCTTTCGTTGAGTTCGCGTGAGATCGCCCGCGCGGCCGACCTTCCTCACCGCGAGAAGTACCTTCGCCTGGTCACCCGCTTCCTGCGCGGCTATCTCCAGCTGCACGAGAAGCTGGTCGAGGAGGTCGAGGCCGAGCTTCGTTGACAAGGGCACCGCGCAGAAGCCGGTCCAGCTCTCGGGCCGCCACTCTGGGCGCGAAATGACGCTCGACCCCCGCGCGACCCTCTTGGGCGAGGCGCTCGCGCTCGGCGGGGTCCGAGCGCAGGTCGGAGATCGCCCGGGCCAGGGACTCGTCGTCCCCCTCGGGGAAGACGAGCCCGCCGCGAGTGGACTCGATCACCCAGGGGATCTCACCGGAGGAGGAGCCGATCACGGGAGTGCCGCAGAGCAGGGCCTCGCAGAGCACCTTGCCGAACTGCTCGGCCCAGGTCGCCGTCGTCCGAGAAGGCAGAGCGAGCAGATCCATGCGGGCGTAGAGCGGGGGCATCGCGCCGCTCCGAACCCCCGTGTGAAGCTCGAGCACGCCATCTCCGAGGTCCGTGGCCTCGATCTCCCTCCGCAGCGGGCCGTCCCCCACGACGAGGAGGCGGAACCGGAAGTCCAGCCGGCGAGCGGCGGCCAGCAGGTCGCGGATCCCCTTCGCCTCGGTCAGGCGTCCGGCGAAGCCGATCGTGAAGAGCTCGTCGTCCGACCGAATTCGCTCGGGAGGCTCCCACTCCGGGATCGTGTGGGGCACGATGCCGATCTCCGCACGGGCGCCCCAACGTCGGAGCATCTGCTCGCCGCCCGGTGAGCGGGCCGCGAAGAAGTCGATGCGCGGCATCGACCAGTCCCGGATCAGGCGAGCCGGCCACGGCAGGCGCCGGTCCAGGTTCTCGTCGCCCTGCACGCCCCAGGGGATCCGGAGGCGCTCCGCCGCCAGGCCCCACTGCAGAGTGGGCACGGAGAACGGCTCCAGCTCGACGAACATCGCGTCGGGGCGCCAGCGGCGGATCCAACCCGCCGGCCGCGTCACGTAGAAATGCCGCTGCACCTGGCCCGGCAAGGCTACGCGTAGGCGCGCGAACGTGCCGACGATTCCCTCCAGCGGCTGGGGCGTGAAGCCCTCCGGGCTGTATTCATCGCGCCATCGATTGGGGACCACGTAGTTCACGTCCCAACCCAACTCGGCAAGCCGCAGGTACACCAGCTGGTTGTGGGGCACCACGTTCGGCATGCTCACGACTACGACCCTGCGCCCGGTCATGGAGGGAACTCAGTCTTGTCTCGTGCTCGAACCGCTGGAAACGGTGTCAGCGCTGGTCGCGACCTGGAGCACGCCCATGCGGCCGTCCCGCCCGATCTCGCGCAGCGTTCCAGCGGACGTGGCGGCCTCGAAGGCGTCGACAACGTCGTCCCACGGCCCCACCTCGACGTCGTCGACGACGAGCAGTCCTCCGGTTCTGAGACACCGCGCGAGCCAGCCGAGCTCCCGTGACAGGTAGGCGCCCTCATGGTTCCCATCCACGACCGCGAGATCGAAGGGACCGATATCCGCCGTATCGAGCGAACGTAAGACGTCCTCACAGGCGCGTTCTGCCAGCACTGTCTCGGTGGCGTGCTCTGCGGGCGTGTCCCCGAGATTCTGTTCGAGCGAGTAGCCCGGGATGATGATGCTGTTGGACAGCAGGCCGAACTGGCCGAGAAGCGCAATGGCGTGTCGCTGCGGGTGAACGATGCCGCGATGCGGGCTGTCGGGATCGATCGAGACGACGATCGAATCCGGATGGTGCTCGATCATCAAGGCCGTATAGAAGCCGAGTGAGACGCCAACGAAGTTGCCGACGTGCAGCGCAAGCAGCGGCCGCTCGCGATCCAGCCGGCTCCGGAGCAGTTCCGCCGACCATTGCAGCGAGGGTTCAGGGACGCTGCCCCATCGCACCTCGTCCTCCGGGAGCCCGCGCGCCACGAGAAACTCGATCGCCTTGGGCACCGTGAACTCGCTCGAGCGAGCGGCGGGTGACCCAGTCGCCTCGTGCAGCAGCCTGTGCCGCTCGCGCTGAACCCGTCGGCTGTGCCGCCGCACGATCCCATGCGGTAACAGTGGGACCAGGTAGCGGTTGATCCTTTGGCGTGCCGTAAGCCGCTCGCTCCGCGCCATCCGTCCTGACTTTATTCGACGGCGTTGTCCCTTCCGGAGCGGTGGTGCTGGTTGTGCGGCACCACGTTCGGCAGGCAAACGACGACGACGGTGTGGCCTACATGGAAGGAACCTAGTCTTATCCAATGCACGAACGGCTGGACGCCCCGACTCCTCAGAACGACCACGTAGCGGACGTGAGCCTGCCCGCCAGGGTCTACGCGTCCCCATACACCCATCGTCTACTGCCCGCTGGCCCGGCCCTCAGCCTCGCCGGCTGGATCGGCCCCGCCGTGCGTCACCGTCGCAACTCGGCCGAGCGGCGAGACGGACAGCGCTTCATGGCAGACCTACTCCTCCACACCCCGCGCGCCGCGGAGGCAGACGAGCTTGCTGAGCGCTGGCTGGTCGAGAAGTCGAAGCTCGGCGAGCTCCTCTGGCGCCCCTGGTTGCTGGAGCGCTCGCGGCTCCTGGGCCGCGAGAGCTGGGATCTCGCACGGCAGCGTGATCGCGGCTGCCTCTTCGTCTCGGGGCACATCGGCGGCCACTGGTCCGTGTCGACGATCCTGCTGCGGCACGGAGTCGAGCACTATGCGGTCTCACACCCGCATCACTGGGAGCCGATGCCGCCTGGCTACAGGGGGCTGGCGAAGCTCCACCTGCGCCGTGAATATCTCGAGAAGCGTCTGGGAGGGTCGAGAATCATCCTGAGCGATGGGCCCCCGGAGCGCCCCCTTCGTCTGCTCGAGGCGGGCAATTCACTCCTGATCGCCTTCGACGTCGCCGGCTCCGCCGCGACCCCGTTCCTGGGCAGGTCGGTCGCTCTCGCCGGCGGGCCGGCCACGCTCGCCTTCCGTACGAAGTCACCGGTGATCCCGGCGATTCCGCAGCGCCAGGGCACGCGGATCGACCTTCGTTTGCTTTCACTCATCGACCCGGCGGACCATGAAGATCCGCGGTCGCTGCGCGCGGCGATTGCTGGGGCGTTCGAGCCCGAGGTGCTCGCGCACCCCGAGTCGGTGGAGCTACCTTGGTTCCCCTCGCCGCTCGTCACCGAGATCCCGCCCGCCGAGGTCCCTCTGGTTCGGTCGCCGTGAAGCTCCCTATGTTCGTCTCCGTTGCCGTGCGATTTCCCGCGCACGAGCCGCGAAGGCGCGACCGGCGCCGGCTTGCGGGGGCGTGCTTCACGGCGCGTCGGCGCCGAGCTCGATGAGACTGCTCGCCGACTTGCTTCCGCCATTCGTGAGCGCCGTCGAGACGCGCGAGGACCGGCTCGACGTCGAGCTCTTCCCCGAAGAGGAGCTCGCCTTGGGAGACGCGGTCGAGAAGCGCCGCCGCGAGTTCGTCACCGGGCGCGCGTGCGCACGCGAGGCGCTCGCGGGACTGGGCCTTCCGCCCTCGCCGCTCGGCAGCGGGACGAAGGGCGAACCGCTCTGGCCTCCGGGAGTCGTCGGCAGCATCACGCATTGCGAGGGCTACCGGGCGTGCGCGATAGCTCGCTCGAGCTCGGCGCTCATGCTCGGGATCGACGCCGAGCGGAACGCCCCACTTCGAGAGGGAGTCTGGGAGGAGGTGGCCCACGGACGTGAGCGTCAGCTCCGAGGCGCGGACGCCGGAGGCGGATACCACCTGGACGCCACGCTGTTCAGCGCCAAGGAGGCGATCTTCAAAGCCTGGTATCCGCTGGCCCGCCGCTGGCTCGGGTTCGGTGACGCCGAGGTCAGGATCGACAGCTCCGGCGCGTTCACCGCTCGCCTGCTCGTCCCGGGACCGGAGGTCTCCGGCGCGCCGCTCAGGGACCTCGCCGGCCGCTGGGCCGCGGATGGCGATGTCGTCGTCACGGCCGTGCTCGTCCCAACCCAGGGCGAGCCCGGAATCGCCTGACCCGCCGCCAGGTCGCCCCAAAACCCCGGATCTCTTTCGGGCGCTACATAATTGAGCGATGCCTCACCAGGGATCGGGGCCAGGGACAGGCCAGCGCGGTGCCATCGCCGTAATCGGGATGTCGTGCCGCTTGCCCGGCGCGCCCAACCCCGACGCGTTCTGGCAGCTGCTGCGCGAAGGCCGCGACGCGATCATCAAGACCCCGCCCGAGCGGCGGTCGCTGTACGGGCTCGCCGAGGCCGACGAGTCCACGCAGGGCCTGGAGTACGGGGGATACCTGGACCGCGTCGACCAATTCGACGCCGGCTTCTTCGGCATCGCCCCGCGAGAGGCCGCCTCCATGGACCCGCAGCAGCGCCTCATGCTGGAGCTCGCCTGGCAGGCGCTCGAGGATGCGGGCATCCCGCGCGACCGGCTCGAGGGTGATGAGACGGGCGTGTTCATTGGCGCGATCTCGAGCGACTACGCCGGCCTGCTGCGGCGCGCGAGGATCGCCGTCGCGCGGCAGATGATCACGGGCAACCAGAGGAGCATGATCGCCAACCGAGTCTCGTACTTCCTTGGCGCGCGCGGACCGAGCCTGACCGTCGACACCGGGCAGTCCTCGGGCCTCGTCTCCATCCACATGGCCTGCGAGAGCCTGCTCACCGGCGAATCGACGGTGGCGCTGGCGGGCGGGGTCAATCTCAACGTCGGGCCGGACACCGCCCTCGAGCTGGCTGCGCTCGGAGCGCTCTCGCCGGATGGCCGCTGCTTCACCTTCGACACGCGGGCGAACGGCTTCGTGCGCGGAGAGGGAGGCGGCCTGGTGGTGCTCAAGCCGCTGGACGCTGCCGTCGCCGGCGGCGATCGGATTCTCGGCGTCATCCGAGGCAGCGCCGTCAACAACGACGGTGGTGGGGATGCGCTCACCGCGCCCGATCCAGACGCGCAGAAGCGGCTGCTCCGGACGGCCTATGAGAACGCAGGGGTCCGCGCGGACCAGGTCTCCTACGTGGAGCTGCACGGCACCGGCACGCCGCTCGGTGACCGGGTCGAGGGGACGGCGCTGGGAAGCGTGCTCGGGGACAGCCGTGAGGGGTCCATGCTCCGGGTCGGCTCCGCGAAGACGAACATCGGGCACCTGGAGGCCGCGGCCGGAACCGCGGGCCTGATCAAGGCGGTCCTCTCGCTCGATCGCGGCGAGATCCCCCCGAGCCTCAATTTCGAGCAGCCCAACCCGCAGATCCCGCTCGACGAGCTAGGGCTCCGGGTCCAGACCGCCAGTGAGCCGTGGCCCGAGGTGTCGCCGCGGGTTGCAGGGGTCAGCTCCTTCGGCCTCGGTGGGACCAACTGCCACATGGTGGTCGAGGCGGCGCCGCAGGCGGGCGCCGAGGCACGGCACCTGGACGCCGAACCGCCGAGTCCGGATTCGCGACCGGTTCCCTTCGTTCTCTCCGCCAAGGGCGCCCCGGCGCTCCGCGAGGGGGCCGCACGGCTGATGGACCTGCTCGAGGAGCAGGTCGGGTTGCGCGCGGCGGACGTCGGCTGGTCATTGGCGACCACCCGCGCCGCTCTCGAGCAACGAGCCGTCGTGATCGGGGAGAGCGGCGATCAGCGCCTAGAGGGCCTCGCGAGCCTGGCGGAGGGCCGGCCCTCGCCTCACCTCGTCGAAGGGGTCGTGGGGGAGGGCGGTGGAGGCGCGCCGGTGTTCGTCTTCCCCGGCCAGGGCGGCCAGTGGCCCGGGATGGCGCTCGAGCTGCTCGATCGCTCGCCCGTCTTCGCGGAGAGCATGAAGGCGTGCGACGCGGCGCTCAGCCCGCACCTGGACTTTCCGGTGGTGGACGTCTTGCGCGGCGTGCCGGGCGCCCCGGCCCTCGAGGCCGTCGACGTCGTCCAGCCCGCCCTCTTCGCGGTGATGGTCTCGCTGGCACGGCTGTGGCGCTCCTTCGGGGTCGAGCCGTCCGCGGTGGTCGGCCACTCCCAGGGCGAGATCGCCGCCGCCCACGTTGCGGGCGGCCTCTCGCTCTCCGACGCGGCCCTGATCGTCGCCGCCCGCAGCCGCGCCCTGGCGACGATCGAGGGCAAGGGCGGCATGCTGGCGCTGGCCCTCACCCCCGAGCAGTTCGAGGAGCGCGCCCGCGGACTCGGCGAGCGTGTCACGCTGGCGGCGGTGAACGGCCCCGCCTCGGTGGTCGCCTCCGGCGATCCCGAGGCCCTCGAAGAGCTCGAGCGCTCCTGCGAGGCCGACGGGGTGCGCGCCGGCCGGATCCGGGTGAGCTACGCGAGCCATTCCCCCCAGGTCGAGGCGGCCCGCGAGCAGCTGCTCTCGGCCCTCGCCGGGATCGAGCCACGCCCCAGCGAGCTCCCCCTCTACTCCACCGTCACCGGCGAGCCCGCCGACACAGCCCTGATGGACGCCGAGCACTGGTTCGACAACCTGCGCCGGACGGTGCTCTTCGAGCCGGCGATCGAGCAACTCCTGCGGGAGGGGAGGCGGACCTTCGTCGAGGTCAGTCCCCACCCGGTCCTCACGTTCGGCATCGAGCAGATCACCGAGGCCGTCTTGGGAGAGTTCGAGCGGGCGGCCGTAATCCCGACCCTTGAGCGGGGCGAGGGCGGCCCCGCTCGCTTCCTGACCTCGCTGGCGGAGGCGTACGTGCGGGGCACGGAGGTGGACTGGGAGGCGGCGTTCGCCGATGCGGAGCCGCGCCGGGTTCGCCTCCCCACTTACGCCTTCCAGCGCGAGCGTCACTGGATAGATCCCACCGACGCAGGCGAGGCGCCCGTGGTGGCGCCCGAGACGAAAGTCGAGCCTGCGCTCGCCGACGAACTCGAGTCCGCGGTGGAGCCGGCGGACGACTCGTTCGCCGGCCGGATCGCAGCCCTGCCCGAGCAGGATCGCCGCAACGCGGTGCTGGATGAGGTCCTGTCGCAAGCCGCGGTCGTGCTCGGGCACAGTTCCACCGAAGCCATCGATCCGAACCGGACGTTCAAGGAGCTTGGCTTCGACTCGCCGGCCACGGTGGAGCTGCGCAACAGGCTCGTGGCGTCCACTGGGCTTCGGCTTGGCGCCAGCCTGGTCTTCGATCACCCGACCCCGGCCCGGCTGGCCGACATGCTGCTGGCCAAGGCGACGGGTGGGCCGGCTCTCGACGCGCAGGCCCAAGCAGCCGAGCGCATCGTGGACGAGCCGATCGCGATCATCGGGATCGGCTGCCGCTATCCCGGCGGGGTGCGTTCCGCGGAGGATCTCTGGCGCCTGGTCGCGGCCGGTGAGGACGCGATCGGGGAGTTCCCGACCGATCGCGGCTGGGAGCTGGATCGGCACGTCGATCCGGAGGGACGTGGGCCGGGCACGAGCCACGTCCGCCATGGCGGGTTCATCTACGACGCCCCCGAGTTCGACGCCGCGCACTTCTCGATCTCGCCGCGCGAGGCGCTGGCCATGGATCCACAGCAGAGGCTGTTGCTGGAATGTGCCTGGGAGGCGCTGGAGGACGCCAGCATCGATCCGCTGAGCCTGGGCGGCAGCCTGACCGGAGTATTCGCCGGCGTCTATGGCCACGACTACGGACCCCGCATTGAGCAGGGCAACGTCGCGACGCAGGGTTACTCCCTGACCGGCACGTCACTCAGCGTCGTCTCCGGTCGCGTCGCCTTCGCACTCGGGTTCGAGGGGCCGGCCGTGTCCGTCGATACCGCCTGCTCGAGCTCGCTGGTCTCGATCCACCTGGCCGCTCAGGCGCTGCGCCAGGGCGAGTGCACGCTCGCGCTCGCCGGCGGGGTGAGCGTGATGGGGAGCCCCGGCATCTTCGTCGACTTCTCCCGGCAGGGCGGCCTGTCCCCCGACGGTCGCTGCCGCGCCTACGGTGCCGGCGCCGACGGCACCGGGTTCTCCGAGGGCGTGGGCCTGCTGGTGCTCGCGCCGCTTTCCGTCGCGCAGGCCGGAGGGCACAGTGTGCTGGCCGTGATCCCCGGGAGCGCAATGAACCAGGACGGAGCGTCGAACGGCCTGACAGCGCCGTCCGGGCTCTCCCAGGAGCGAGTTATCCGCCAGGCCCTGGCGAGTGCCGGGCTCGAGCCGGCCGATGTCGACGCTGTCGAGGGGCACGGGACCGGTACCGAGCTCGGGGACCCGATCGAGGCGCAGGCGCTGATCGAGGCCTATGGGCGCAACCGGACCGACGGGCCGATCTGGCTCGGCTCGGTGAAGAGCAACATCGGCCACGCTCAGGCGGCGGCGGGAGTGGCCGGCTTGATCAAGATGATCATGGGGCTCCGACACGAGACGCTGCCACGGACGCTCTATGCAGAGGAGCCATCCCCATATGTCGAGTGGGGCGACGGCGAGGTGAAGCTCCTCAGCGAGGCGATGAGCTGGCCGGCCGGCGAGCGCAGACGGCGGGCCGCCGTCTCATCGTTCGGGATCTCCGGAACGAATGCGCACATGATCCTGGAGGAGGCGCCCGTTCCCGCGCGGGACGATGCGGACGACCATGGTCCGGCGCGCGACGGCGCTGTGCATGATGCCCCGTCCCTGCCCTTCCTGGTTTCCGGCTCGAGCGAGCGGGCGCTTCGGGCCCAGGCGGAGAGCCTCGTCTCCCACCTGGAGCACCGGTCCGAGCTCGAGCTCGACGCGACGGCGGCGACGCTGGCGCTCGGCCGCGCCCAGCTCTCGCATCGCGCCGCGGTGCTCGCCGATGATCGCGACCAGCTGATCGCGCGACTCCGCGCGCTCTCGGCCGCTGAGCCGAAGCAGGGCGTGATCGAGGGTCTCGCCCGAGGCGAGCGGCGCGTCGCCTTCGTCTTCCCCGGCCAGGGCGGCCAGTGGCCCGGGATGGCGCTCGAGCTGCTCGATCGCTCGCCCGTCTTCGCGGAGAGCATGAAGGCGTGCGACGCGGCGCTCAGCCCGCACCTGGACTTTCCGGTGGTGGACGTCTTGCGCGGCGTGCCGGGCGCCCCGGCCCTCGAGGCCGTCGACGTCGTCCAGCCCGCCCTCTTCGCGGTGATGGTCTCGCTGGCACGGCTGTGGCGCTCCTTCGGGGTCGAGCCGTCCGCGGTGGTCGGCCACTCCCAGGGCGAGATCGCCGCCGCCCACGTTGCGGGCGGCCTCTCGCTCTCCGACGCGGCCCTGATCGTCGCCGCCCGCAGCCGCGCCCTGGCGACGATCGAGGGCAAGGGCGGCATGCTGGCGCTGGCCCTCACCCCCGAGCAGTTCGAGGAGCGCGCCCGCGGACTCGGCGAGCGGGTCACGCTGGCGGCGGTGAACGGCCCCGCCTCGGTGGTCGCCTCCGGCGATCCCGAGGCCCTCGAAGAGCTCGAGCGCTCCTGCGAGGCCGACGGGGTGCGCGCCGGCCGGATCCGGGTGAGCTACGCGAGCCATTCCCCCCAGGTCGAGGCGGCCCGCGAGCAGCTGCTCTCGGCCCTCGCCGGGATCGAGCCACGCCCCAGCGAGCTCCCCCTCTACTCCACCGTCACCGGCGAGCCCGCCGACACAGCCCTGATGGACGCCGAGCACTGGTTCGACAACCTGCGCCGGACGGTGCTCTTCGAGCCGGCGATCAGGGGGATGGTCAAGGCGGGTATCGACGCCCTGATCGAGGTCGGACCCCATCCGATCCTGCTCTCGCCCGCCTCGCAGACGCTCGACTCGATCGAGAACGGCGGCACGGTCGCAACGATCGGCTCCCTACGCCGCGACGAGGGCGGCTGGGAGCGATTCCTGACATCGCTCGCCGAGGCGCACACATGCGGAGTCCGGATCGACTGGGAATCACTCTTCGCGGGCGCCGGGCGCGTCGCGCTGCCCACCTACGCCTTCCAGCGCGAGCGCTATTGGTTGCCACCCACCCCTGCCGCACGGGACATGCAGGGCGGCGAGGTCGGCGCCCACCGGGACGGCCAGCTCTTCGAAGTCGACTGGAGCCCGCTCCCGGGGACGGCGAACGGACAGGGGGGGCGGCTGGCCGTCCTCGGAGACGGCGCACTGCCGTCCGCCGTCGGTCCCTCCGTCGAGCGGTACGCCGACCTCCCGGCGCTGATCGAGGCCGTCGAAGCCGGTTCCGCCGCTCCCGAGGACGTGCTCACGGCGATCGAGCCTGATCAGGAGACCCCGCTTCCCGAGGCCGCCGCCGCGACCGCCGACCGTGCCCTCGAGCTGATCAAGGCCTGGCTCGCGACTGAGTCGCTGGCGGGTGCCCGCCTTGTGGTCACCACCCGGAGAGCCCTGGCGACCGCTGACGGCGAGCATCCCGAGCTGTCGGCGGCACCGGTCCCGGGCCTCGTGCGCACCGCCAACTCCGAGCATCCAGGTCGCTTCACCCTCATCGACACGGATGACGGCGAGCTCTCCCCCGACCAGCTCGCGGCCGCCCTCGCCTCGGGCGAACCGGAGCTCGCGCTCAGGGACGGCGTCATCGTGGCCCCCCGGTTCCGTCCTTTCCTCACCGGGGCCCCGCCCCGATCCGGCGGCTCATCCCTTGACGACGGCACCGTCCTCGTCACCGGCGGCACCACCGGGGTCGGCGCGCTCATGGCGCGACGGCTGGCGGAGCGCCACGGTGCCCGCCACCTGCTGCTGGTCAGCCGCCGCGGAGCCGCGGCGCCGGGTGCGGCGGAGCTGATCGAAGCGCTCCGTGAGCTTGGTTGTGAGCCTGAGGTCGAGGCGTGCGACGTCTCGGATCGAGAGTCGCTCGCGCGGCTGATCGACTCGATCCCGCCGGAGCGGCCGCTGATCGCAGTCGCCCACGCCGCCGCCGCGCTCGACGACGGTGTCATCACAGCCCTCGACGGCGAGCGGCTCGGCCGCGTGTTCGGGCCGAAGCTCGACGGCGCCGTCCATCTCCACGAGTTGACCCGTGACCTCGAGCTTTCGGAGTTCATTCTGTTCTCGTCGGCGGCCTCCAGGCTCGGCAATCCGGGCCAGGCCAACTACGCGGCAGCGAACGCCTTCCTCGATGCCCTGGCATATGCCCGGCACGCCGAGGGGCTGCCCGCGCTCTCGCTGGAATTCGGGTTCTGGGAGATGG
Organism: uncultured Solirubrobacterales bacterium; assembly: GCA_963763955.1. Taxonomy (GTDB): domain Bacteria; phylum Actinomycetota; class Thermoleophilia; order Solirubrobacterales; family 70-9; genus DASUPK01. The sequence continues at coordinate 26,983 of CAVXQP010000030.1, forward strand.
TCACGGGCCTGACCGAGAGCCTGAGCACCGCCGACGGAAAGCGAGTTGGGCCGGTGGACCTGCTTCCGATCTCCGACGATCTCGGGCTCGACCTGATCGACGCCGCGCGGAGCGCCGAGCGGCCGATGCTCGCCCCGATGCTCCTCGATCCCGCGGGGCTGCAGCGCCGTGCCCGGTCGGGTGCCCTCCAGCCGATTCTGAGCGAGCTCGTGCCGTGGGCTGATCAGCCGGAGGAGCCCGAGATCGCCCCCGATCGCGGCGCGTCCCTACCCGATGCCATCCGCGCGGCGGTGGCGAGATCTCTCGGGTATGACTCGCCGGCGAGGCTCGATTCGCAGATCTCCTTCATCGAGCTGGGCGTCGATTCCCTCGTCGCCCTCGAGCTTCGCAACCAGCTCCAGACACTGACCGGTCTAGATCTGCCGACCACGCTCGTCTTCGACCATCCGACCCCCGCCGCTTTGATCAGCCACCTCCAGGTGAGCGTTTCGGTCGACGGGGCGAAGGGCGGCGCAAAGGATCCCGATGACAGCGCCGGCCGTAACGGCGGCGGCGCCGCGCCGCATGGGGCAGCACAGCCGCTGTCGACCATGTTCCGGCGGGCGCACCGGCTCGGCCGGCTCGAGGACGGCGTCGCCCTGGTGGAGGCCGCGGCGAGGCTTCGCCCCAGGTTCGGCCTCAGCCACGCCGAGGCACAAGCGCCGACGGTCCTTCCTCTCTCCGAGGGCTCGGAGGAGCCGATTCTCATCTGTCTGCCGTCGGTGATCGCGACCGCCGGCCCCCACGAGTTCACCCGCTTCGCGCGGGGGTTCGAGGGACGGCGAGAGGTCGCCGCCGTCTCCAATCCCGGTTACGCGCAAGGTGACCTCCTGCCCAGCACGCTCGAGGCGGCGGCGGCGACCCAGGCGGTCGCAATCGAGCGCCACGCCGCCGGGCGGCCCTTCGTACTCGTCGGCTATTCGACCGGGGGCCTGCTGGCCTACGCCGCCGCGGACCAGTGCGCGCGCGACGGCGTGGGGCCCGCCGCGGTGGTGCTCGTCGACACCTACGCCGCCGAGGCGATGCACCGGCTGACGGTACCGGTCCTCGACCGGATGCTCGAAGCCGGCCGGGCGCAGCCGGAGATGACCGACGAGACCCTGACGGCGATGGTCGCCTACCTGGGAATGCTGCGCGAATGGGATCCCCGGCCCCCGTCGCCCCGACCCTCCTCGTCACGGCCGCGCAGCACCTCACGGGAGCCACCGGGGCAAACGGTGTCACCTGGCCTCACCGCGACGCCACCGTCGAAGTCGCCGCCGACCATCTGACCATCCTCGAGGAGGAGGCCGATGCGTCCGGTCGTGCCATCGAGGACTGGCTCGGCGCCGCGGACCCGGGCGCCCGCCGCGGACGACTGGGCAAGCTGCTCAGGCGCTGACGGCCCGGAACGGAGTGACGTGAGCCTGCTGCGGCGCGGCTTGGAGGCCCTGAGGCACCCGGTCTCGCAGAACGCCCTGGCGCTGCACCTCGTGCAGCTCGGCAACCTGGTCGTGCCGCTGGTCACGCTCCCCTACGTCTCGCGGGTCCTGGGTAGCAACGGCTTCGGCCTCGTGGCGTTCTCTCAAAGCCTCTCGTTCCTGCTCGGCTTGGTGATCGGCTGGGGGTTCGACCAATGGGCGAGCCGTGAGGCGGCGGTGAAGCGCGACGACCCGGGCGACCTCAGCGCCCTCACCGCGCAGATCGTGGGCGCCCGGCTGATGCTCTCGGCGGTCGCCCTCCTCATCGCCGCGGCCGTCTATCTCACCTCGAACACGACCAGCGGCAGCCCGGAGTTCATCGCCATGGCGTGGTTGGCGGCAGTGGCCACGGGTTTCACGCCGGTCTGGTTCTTCCTCGGAGTGGAGCGCCTGCGGAAGCCCTCCTCGGTCGCCCTGGGGGTTCGCGTGGTGGCCGCGGCGCTCACTTTCGTGCTCGTGCAGAACTCGGGGGACGCGTGGATTGTGATGGCGCTGTTCACCGGATCCGCCGTCGTCGGCGCGCTGATCACGACCGGAATGCTCTTCCGGAGGGTGGACCTGCGGCGCCCCACCGTCCGTCCGGCACTCTCCGCGATCCGCGCGGGGGCCGCGCTGTTCGCCGGGATCGCGGGGCTCAGCCTCTACACGGCCATGAACGTCGTCCTCCTGGGCTTTCTCGGGACGCGCGCCGAGGTGGCGCACTTCAGCGCCGCCGAGCGGGTCATCCGAGCCGCGATCCAGCTCCTCCAGCCGATCACGACAGCCGCCTATCCCCGCATCACCTTTCTCGAGTCCTCCGGCAATCCGCGGCGGGGCCTTCGTCTACTGCTCATCGGATCGGGGCTCGTGCTGTCGATCGCCTTGATCGGGGCGGCGCTGATGTTCGTGCTCGCTCCCCTGATCATCCGGTTGGTGTACGGCGCGCAGTTCGCGGACGCGGCGGGGGTCCTGCGGGTGATGTCGGCGCTCCTCCCGATCACGACGATGTCCTACGCGGCTGGAATCTGGCTGATGGTGAAGCGACAGGACGCCCGCATCATGAAGATCACGCTTGCCGGCGGCATCCTCAACGTCGCGCTTGCGCCATTGCTCGTTCATCTCGCAGGGATAGACGGCATGGCGGTCTCCGTCGTCTGCGCCGAATTCGCTGTCTTGGCAATGGCGGTGACCTTCGCGATCAGGGGCGGGCTTCTCCCGGCCAGTGGCCGGGAAGCCGGTGAGAGCGGCGCAGAGGTGGTCGGCGAGCGCACATGACGAGGGTCCGGGCGAACCGGGCCGGCGGCGGGCGTCTCGTCGTCGCTCTGCTGCTCTGCGTCTCGGTGGCGGCCCCGGTCGCCGGGTGCGGTGGAGGTGGCGACGAGGCCGGCGCCGGGCTGTTCGACTATGACCACCGGGCACCGCTGGACGCACAGTTCGCAGCGCAGCCGACCTACGCCGGCGACCAGGTCGAATTGGGCACCTACAGCGGCGCTCACGATCGCGTGCCCGCCTTTCTGGCGTTTCCTCCCGGCGAGCGCTCAGGCCCCTGCGTGATCTACATGCACGGGTTGACGCGCTCGAAGGAGGATGCAGCGGGCCTGGTGGGGCCGCTTGCGGGCGAAGGCATCGGACTGCTCGCGATCGACGCGCCCTACCACGGCGCCCGCTCGCAGGGACCGGCCGAGCTCCAGCACATCGTCCAGGACCCGCCCGCCATGGCGGCGATGCTTCGGCAGACGACGATCGACCTGCGACGCGGTCTGGACCTTCTTGCCAGCCGGCCGGAGTGCGATCCGCATCGCCTCGGGTTCATCGGGTTCAGCTTCGGGGCGTTGACCGGCGCGATGCTGGCAGGCTCGGATACCCGGGTCCACAGCGCGGTGCTGCTTTCGGGCGGAGCGGGCTGGGCGACCATCTTGTCCCGGGCTCAGTCCGTCGACTTTCCGGCGGACACCCAAGAGGCTCCGGTGGACCGGAGTCAGCTCAGCGCACTGAGCCCCTATGCGCTCCAGGCCTGGGTGGCGCGCATCGCGCCTCGTCCGGTGCTGATCGCCAACGGACTCCATGACGAGGTCATCCCTCGGGCCTCCCAGCAGGCTTTTCGAGCGAGCGGCAGGGGAGGGGAGTGAGCTCATGTGGTGGGACGGCGGACATGACCCCTTCGCCGGCCCGCAGGGCCCGGGGGTGTTGGGGCGAATCCTGGATTTCTTTCGAAGAACCCTGGTGAACGGCGGCTGACGTGGCGTCAGCGGGCTGTCGACGCTGCGCGCCTGACCGCTGCCGACTTCACCGGGTGCACGAAGGTCGTGCCGCTCCGCTTCAGAGCCGAGACGTCCGCCAGGTCGTACTCGGGCTGCCAGCGCACGTGCCGGTAGAGGTCGCTGACTGCGTCGATATCGACCAGGCGGTGACCGAGGTGATGGAGCACGGTCGGCACGTAGAGCTCGCCGTAGCAGCGTGGGTGGGCATCGAGCGAGAGGTATGAGTCGAGCGCTCGCCGAGACAGCCACATCCCGCAACCCAGTGTCCCGAACAGAACCGTCGGGTCATGGCGGGTCGAGATCCGCCGAAGATGCTCCAGAAGGTCGGGATCGCGGCGAAAGCGCGCGTAGTGGGGCCAGTTGGTGTGGTTTCGGGGAACGCAGTTCTTCCCCATGAAGTCGGCGCCGGTTCGCTCGGCGAGGTCGATCAGCGCGCCCTCGAACCCGGGGTCGAGGACCAGATGGTCGTACTCGATCAGATAGAGCGCGTCGAAGGAGTGCTCCGCCAGGGCCGCGAAGACCCCGTGGTAGGACTGGTACGAACGCGGCGCGCCGGCGAGCCCGCCGTCATCGAGGAAGATCGCGTCCTCGAGGTTCTCGAACTCGGCGCGTGGGCCCGTGTAACAGGCGACGAACCGGGAGTCCGGGGCCAGCTCGCGGAGCGCTCGCAGGTCCTGCTCCGCCTCGGCGGCCGGCAGATGCGTGATGACGGCGTTGAGCTGATTCACCGCTCGGCGCGCAGCGCCGGGCAGCGATCGGCCTGGACGTGTCGGAAGACCAGGGCATTGGCGGAGTCGAAGTCCACTTCAACCAGCGCCTCATCGGCGCCCGGGAGCTTGACTCGCCCGCGTCGGACGAATGGGCTGGTCCGGAAGAGCGGCTCCCCGCAGAGCTCGCAGGTGACGGTCCGGCCGACTACCCGGAGGAGCGGTCGCCTCAGGCTGCGCTTCACAGCGTCATTGTGGCGGACAGCACCTCGTGCGGTCGCCGAGCATGGCCGGTAGCGTTCCGAGCGTGAGCCGAGTCCTGATCGTGGGGGCCGGATTGACCGGCTGCACCCTCGCCCACCGCCTCGCGCGCGACGGTGTCGAGTCGGTGCTGCTCGAACGGGCCCTGGTCCCGGGTGGCCTGATCCGGTCGGAGCAGATCGAGGGCGTGCTCTACGAGCCGCACGGCTCGCACATCTTCCACACCGAGGACCGTGAGGTCTGGGAGCTCGCGAACGCGATGACGCCCTTCAACGATTACCGGCACCGGGTCGACATCGTGGTGGAGGGCAAGGTCCTGAACTGGCCGATCCTCCTCTCGGACATCGAAGCGCAATCGCGCAGCGACGAGATCCTGCGTGAGTTGGAGGAGCGGAAGGGCCTGGACGCCGAGCAGCGCGCGCAGGCGGCGAACTTCGAGGAGTGGTGCCTCGACCTGATGGGGCCGATCCTCTATGAGCGCTACATCAAGCCCTACACCGAGAAGCAGTGGGGACGCCCGGCTCGCGAGCTCGCCGCACAGTGGGCGCCGCGCCGGGTGAGCGTGCGCTGGGACAACGATCCCTATCTCTTCCCGGATCCCTACCAGGGCTGGCCCGGTGGGCCGAACGGGTACACCGACCTGATCGACGGCCTGCTCGAGGGCGAGCTCGTGGAGCTGCGCACCGGGGTCGACGTGACGCTCGAGAACCTCGACGCGCACGCGGGCGAGGTGGACGCGGACGCGATCGTCCTCACCTGCCCCCTCGACGTCTTCGCCGGTCAATGCTTCGGCGAGCTCGAGTGGCGTGGAATCGTGGTGCGGAGCTTCCACCTGCCCCACGTCGAATACGCGCAGGGTGCGATGGTCGTGAACTACCCTGGCTTCGAATACCCATTCATCCGCATCCACGAGACCAAGCACGCCTCGGGACAGAAGTGCGAGGGGACCGTGCTTGGGATCGAATTCACGAACGCGCCGACGCGCTACTACCCGATCGAAACCGAACGCAACAGGGGGCTGAACGATCGCTACCAGAACTACCTGCGCGAACAGATCGGCGCCGATCGCGTCTTCTTCGCCGGCCGCCTTTCGAACTATCTCTACATCGACATGGACGACTGCATGCGCCAGGCCCTCGACGCGGCGGAGGGCGAGGTGCTGCCGGCGCTACGGCGATCCGCGCCGGCCGGCTGAGCCCGGGCGGCCTCCCGCGTCCAACGAATGATCGGAAAGCTGGAATGAGTGAGCCGCGGTCGGTCGGCCTTGTGCACGACTACCTGCTGGTCAAGCGCGGCGCCGAGCGGACCTTCTGCGAGATCGCAGCCTGCTGGCCGGGGGCGCCCGTCTACACGCTTCTCTATGACCGCGATGCCTTCGGCACGGACCTCGCGGGCCGTAGCGTCACGGTCTCCGGACTTCGCCGGCTGCACGTCGGTCAGGCCGGGTTCCGCCGCCTCTTGCCGCTTTTCCCGTCGGCTGTCGAGCGGCTCCCGGTCGCCCGGCACGACCTCGTCGTCTCCAGTAGCAGCGCGTTCGCCCACGGCGTCCATCCCGGTCCCGCCGCCGTGCATGTCTGCTACTGCCACTCGCCCTTCCGCTACGCCTGGTTCGAGCGCGACCGCGCGCTCGATGAGGCGCCGAAGGCAATGCGGGGAGCACTGGCCCTCACGCTCGCGGCAATACGGCGATGGGACCGGCGCGCCTCCGAGCGAGTCACCCACTACGTCGCGAACTCGGAGCTCACCCGTCGCCGGATCAACGACGCCTATGGTCGCGACGCCACCGTCGTGCACCCTCCCGTCGGCGTCGAGCGCTTTACGATCCGGGAGCCGGAGGACTTCTTCGTCGTCGTCGCAGAGCTCGTGAGGCACAAGCGCGTGGACATTGCGCTCGCCGCCGCGGAGAGGGCCGGCCAGCAGGTCAAGGTGCTTGGCGCCGGGCCCGAATTGGAGCAGCTTCGCGAGCGTTTTGCCGGTACCGCCGAGTTTCTGGGCCGGGCTTCGGACGCCGAGGTCGCCGATCTCCTGCCGCGAGCGCTCGCTCTTCTCGTTCCCAACGTGGAGGAGTTCGGCGTCGCCGCGGTGGAGGCGCAGGCGGCCGGCCGCCCGGTCCTCGCTGCCGATGCGGGCGGTCCCCAGGAGACCGTTCTTCCCGGCGAGACGGGCGTCCTCGTGCCGCCCGGCGACGTGGACGCGATGGCGGAGGTGCTGCGGTACACCGATTTCAGCCGCTTCGAGCCGGAGCGGATCGCGGGTCACGCTGCCCGCTTCTCGAAGGACCGGTTCCGGTCGGAGCTTCAGGCCGCGGTGGAGCGGGCGTACGCCTCTCGCTGAGGGCGCCGCTCGATCACCGGAGGCCGGTGCCTGCAGCTCCGTCAGGGCGCTGAAGCCGCGAGCGGTCAGGACGACGAGGCAGAGCCCGAGCACATGGAAGGCATCGAACGCATCGCCGGCGAAGAAGAAGCGGACGAGGAAGTACCCGAGCAGGGCGGTCCAGATCGACGGCTCCGCCATGCGGCGGAAGATGCGTTCTGAGAAGAAGCCGAGCAGCAGGAACGCGATCGGCACCGCCGCGGCTGTGCCGAAGACGATCAGAATGTATCCGGGTCCCGATAAGAAGATCCCCCCGCTCGCGCCGAAGTTGGTGTACAGCTGCGTAACCTGGGAAGACAGCCAGGGCGGCTTGGAGGGCCAGATCTGGTGGGGGATGAACCCGTTACGGTCTTGAGCGGGTCGGTCGCCTTGGCGCCGGTCAATTTGCGGTCGACCTTCGTCGCGAGGATCAGGCCGTCGACGGTGTCGAGCCCCTGCTGCTGGAGGTGCACGAAGGGATCCTGGGCCGCCAGGACCACGATCTCCGGGAGGCCCAGGGTGCCGCCGGTGTTCTTCTGCCCGCGCCAGGCCGAGAGAGACACCAACATGACGGAGCCGACGTAGATCGCCAGGGCGATCACGACGATCTCACGCAGGCCGAAGCGCCTGTTTCCTGGTGCTGTAGAGGTAGCGGACGCCGGCCGCCGCCGCGATGATCAGAAGCGGCGTGCGGATGCCCTCGGCGATCAGGAATGCCATCAGTCCCAGACTCACGGCCGCGAGGAATCGCGAGCCCCAGTGTCGATTGAGGATGCCGACGGCGATTGCCAGGGGGGCCGAATAGCCGAACAGCTGGATCGCGCCTTGGCCCGTGACCGTCCCTCGCTGCGAGAAGTCGCTGCCGATGCTGGCGATGATCAGGAGGACCCCTACGACCACCAGGAACCAGTAGGTCGCACGCGTCTCCCAGGGCCGGCCGATCGGTCGTGACGGGACGACCTGCTCCCGGCCCCTTCGCATGGCGATGGCCTCCGCGAGCAGCTCGCCGGCCCAGAACGCGACGAGCGCCATCGTGAAGATCAGGAAGGCGAGGGCGAGGTCGTGACCGACGTCCTGCGTCGGGAAGCCGTTCTCCTCCGGCCGCGATTTCCGGGTGTTGAGGGCGAGCTGGACCCCGGGCAGGATCACGGCGATCAGGATGCCGGCGCCGAAGATGGCCGAGCCCAGCCTCGAAAAGCCGCCGCCCGCGCTCAGCCTGGCGCGGCACGCCCCCAGGGAGCGGGAGGAGATCAGGATGCTGAGGAGGGCCAGGATGAGCGCGGCGATTCCCGCGGGCATGCGCACGCCGACTGCCACGCCGTAGACGAGGGCCGCCGCCGCGAGCAGCGACAGCGCCACCGCTAGCAGCCACTCGGATCGGCGGATGTGCTCTCGTCCCGACCATGGGTCTTTTGAGCGACGTTCCCCCGCGGCCCTGTGGTGGCGGGCCACGCGCAGCAGGAAGCGTTGCACGTTGGAGGATTTCGCGGCGAGGTCGGACCAGGGCACCGGGCCCCCGGGCGTGCTTCCTTCCCCGGGTACTCTGCCCAGCCATGCCTGGGGACGACGGCAACCTCCCGGTGACAGTTGCTCTGGTCACCCGGAACCGCAAAACCGAGCTGCGGGGTGCGCTCCGCTCGGTGCTTGAACAGGACGGGGACCCGGAGATCATCGTCCTCGACGACGCGTCGACCGACGGGACCAGCGAGATGGTTCGGGAGGAATTCCCCGCGGTGAGCCTTCATCGCCACGAGCAGGCGCTCGGCACGACGCTCAGCCGCAATCGCATCACGAGCCTGGCCGGCAACAACATCGTGGTCCACCTCGACGATGACGCCCGCTTCACCTCGAGGGCGACGATCACCCAGACCGTGGCGGACTTCGACCATCCGCGGGTCGCCATCGTCGCGATGCCGTTCAACGACGTGGAGAGCGGCCGGCACACGGAGCGCAACCGAAGGGCCCCCGACGACGACGTCTGGGTCCTGGCGACGTACACGGGTGCCGCCTACGCGGCGCGGACGGACATCTTCACCCAAGTCGGGGGCTACGACCGGGAATACTGGATGTACGGCGAGGAGAGGGATCTCTCCCTACGGCTTCTGTCGGAGGGATTCGTGACCCGAATGGGTCGCGCGGAACCCGCTGATCACCTTGTTTCGGCGGTCCGATCCCTGGTGCGGCAGGACGTCCTCGGGCGCCGGAACGAGATCGTCTGGTCCTGGCGCTCCTTTCCGGCGCCGTGGCATCTCGTCTACATCGCGGGATACGTCGTCAAGGGGATCTGGGTGGGGGTCCGAGTTCGCCGGCTGCGCCGGATGATCCGCGGTCTGATCGAGGGATTCCGCGCGATCCCGTCCGTGCAGCGGAACCCCGTCTCGAGGGAGACTTTCGCCCTGGACCGCCGCTTGCGCAGAAAGGGCGCCCAGCGGCTGGCCGAGATCGAGTCCACCCTGCGCCCGCTCGGCTAGTCCGCTCTTGCGCCCGACGGCCGACCAGAGCAGCTCGATTGAAACGAGCTTGTCGTTGGCTGGATGTGAAGCTGACCGCCATACCGCATGGAACGTGCTCTGCGTCGCGGCGCCGAGGAGAAGTCCCGGCGCGCTCACGACCCGCGGGCGTGGTCCGCGTTCCCGCCTGACGGCGCTGGGACTCCGGCGAGTAAGTTGGCGGCGATGCCTGAGAAGGCCCTGACACTGGTCGCCTCGGACGTCGCTCCGGTCGGCGGAATGGAACGGGTCGCCCTCGAGCTCTGCGCCCGCCTGCTCGAGCGCGGCTGGGACCTGACCATCATTGCCCGCTCGTCACATTCCCGGCCGGGCCTCGCATGTCGTTCGTTCAATCCAGGCGCCCTCCCGGCCGGTCAGCGTGGCGCTCGCCGCGAGCTGGGTCCACGGCTCCCTGCTTGCGTTGCGGCACCGGCGCGGCTTGCTGCAGACGAACAACCCCGTGCTCGCGAACCGGGTGGACGTGGTGCATGCGCATTTCTCGGAGCGGGCCTTCCGGGAACGGGTCGGCATCTCCCGGTCGAGCCGCCCGACGCTCGCCTTCCGTCTCAACTCGTGGCTCGCCTCCGCGATCGTGCCGCCGAAGCTGCGTCCTACCGCCCCCGCCCTGCCCTGATCGAGGACTCGCGGGGACTGGCACCCGAGATCGCCGGCTACTACCCGGCCGTGGCCGACGAGGTCATTGCCATCCCGAATGGCATCGAGTGGCAGGAGTCCAGCGTCCCGCCGAGGAGCGCTCGGCCCACCGCTCCCGCCTCGGAGTCGGGAACGGGCAGCTGCTGGCGCTCTTCGTGGGCGGGGATTGGCGGCGCAAGGGCCTCCGGCAGGCGATCGCGGGAGTCGCCGGGGCGCCGGGCTGGAGGCTCGCCGTCCTCGGGGAGGGCGATGTCGAAGGCGCTCGCCGTTTCGCGTCCCAGGTGGGGGCGGGCAACCTGGTCGAGTTCATCGGCCGCGGGCGGCCCCACGGCTGGTACGCGGCGGCCGACGCGCTGCTCCTTCCATCGAGCTACGAAGCCTTCTCGCTCGTCATGCTCGAGGCGGCCGCGGCAGGCCTTCCCTTGCTCGTCCCCCGGATCAACGGTGCGGAAGAGCTGGTCCAGGAGGGAATCAACGGCTGGTTCGTGCCACCCGCAGCGGAGCAGATCGCGGAGCGCCTGCGGGAGCTGGCCGCGGACCCCGCCCGGCTCGAGGCCCTGGGAAGCGCGAGCCGCGAGGCGGCACGCCGCTTCGACTGGGAGCGGGTGGTCGACCGATTCGAGCAGCTGTACGAGGAGCTCGGGGCGTGATCGGCGAGCGCCCGCTGCGCACGACCTACCTCGGTGAAATGGCGCGTCTATCCGGTGCAGAGAACGCGTCGGTCCGCTTCCTCGCCGGCTGGGCCAGGTGCTCGACGGACGGTGACCTGCGAACGGTGGGCGAATTGTCGGCCCGGGTCGGGCCGCGGCGGGCCCTTCGAGCCCCGCCGGGCAGGTGCCCGTCGAGATGAAGCGCGACGAGGTGCCCCCGGCCGGGGCGGCAGGCGCGCGACAGCCGGCAGACGTGGCCCGCTACATCCAACGCCTTGGTCGCCGCCTGCGGGAGCGTCGCGTCGATTTCGTCGGGTTCAACCCGGATGTCCTCGGCGAGCTGGAGCGCGCCGACCTCCTGGTCCACGCATCGGTTCTCTCCGATCCCCTCAATACGTCAGTCCTCGAGGGAATCGGAGCCGGCGTCCCGGTGGTCGCGACGGACACGGGGCTCACGTCGAGTACATGAGTGACGGCCGGGAGGGGGTGCTCCATCGTGCCGGGCGACACCCGTGCGCTGGCTGGGGTGCTGAGGCGGGCTGCCGGCGGCCCGCATCTCCAGGGGCGGATCGCCGCCGGAGCGCGTGAGCGCGCTCGTGAGCTGGCGCCCGCGCCCATCGCTCAACGCTGGAGCCATGAAATGTACCGGGCATTGTCGGGAGGTCGGAGAATGGGCTAGCATCGCGGCTCGCTTGGAAGGGCTCACGTACACACCGGTGTGCGCTGGGGGCGAGCAGTCCGGCCATGCGCGCCCGGATCCGCTGGTGCGGGCCTTGGGCTGGCGGGCGATGGTGCTGCAGGCGGATCCGACAGTGACGGACCGCTGGCGATACCTGCGCCGGCATCTGGGGCGCGGCCCGCTGAGGACGCTCGACGCAGGCAGCGGCAACGGCTTCGCCTCCTTGTACGCGGCGAGTCTCGGGAACGACGTCACCGCCCTCTCCTTCAGCGCCGAGGAACAGCGCAACGCGGCCCGGCGCGCCGCGTTGACGGGGCTGACGCGCACGAGATTCCTCGTGGGAGACCTGCGACACCTCAGTGAGGCCTCGGACGAGCTCGGGCGCTTCGACCAGATCATCTGCTTTGAGACGATCGAGCACGTCCTGGACGACGAGCACCTGGTCCGCGACCTCGCCGGCATCATGCGCGCGGGAGCGTGTCTCATCTTGACCACACCGAGATCGGATCGTGCCCCGCTCTACCGAGAGGTGGTGAGCGAGGTGGAGGATGGCTCGCACGTTCGCTGGGGCTACACCGAGGAGGGCCTGCGGGAGCTGCTCGCCGGCGCGGGCATCGACGTCGTCGACCAGGAAAGGATCAGCGGGGTCGTCGCGCAGCTCCTGACCCGCTGGATGGTGCGCCTCGACGAGGTGTATCCCCACCTCGGTTGGCTGCTCACGCTGCCGCTCCGCCTGCTCCAGCCATTCGACCACCTGCTCACCAGACTGGTCGGCTACCGCTACCTGTGCATTGCGGTCGTGGGGGTCAGGCGCTGACGATTCCCGCGGGGCGCGCAGCCGTGGTGGGATACGTCGAGTGGGTCGAGTTCGTCCGGGGCGATCACGTCCCTGCGGCCGGCGAGATCGTGCACGCCACCGACGGCTTCGAGGAGCCCGCGGGCGGCGGGGCAGTGCGGCCGCGCAGCTGGCGCGGATGGCGGGAAGCGCCACGCTGATCACCGCGCTGGGGGATGACGAGGTCGCCGGGCGTTCCCGGCGGAGGCTCGCCGAACTCGGCGTGCAGATGGAGGCGACGACTCGCGAGGAGTCGACCAGGCGCGCCCAGACGATCCTGGACAGGCACGGGGAGAGGATGCTCATCAGATCGGGGACCGGCTCGCGCCGCGTGGTGACGACCCGGTCGACGGGGCGAGCCTCGACGGGGCCGACGGCGTCTACTTCACCGCCGGCGACCAGGGCGCCCTACCAGCGGCCCGGGGCGGCCCGCATCCTGGTCGCGACTCCCAGGGCGGGGGAGGTCCTCGCCGGAGCCAGGGTCGCCCTGGATTCTCTCGTCTACTCCGCGAACGACGAGCTCGAGGCCGACTTCGCGCGCGCGGTGGAGCCACGCCCGGCGTTGCTGGTCGCGACGGAGGGCCCGGAGGGCGGCCAGTACGAGACCTCCGATGCACTGGGCGGAGTTTGGTCAGCCGCCGAGCCACCGGGCCCGATCGCGGACGCCTACGGGTCCGGCGACACCTTCGCCGGGGCGCTGACCTACGGGCTGGCCGCCGGCGAGGCCGTTGACTCCTCGCTGCGGCTGGCTGCCGAGGCCGCCGCCGCCTGCCTCAAGCGCCGCGGCCCGTACCAGAGCTGAGCATCGAGTCCACTCTCCCCCCGCTCGGAAGTGCCGCTGAGAAGATGGCCACTCGCATCGACCGGCGTTTTATCGCTTCGGCACCGCGGCTCGATTCCTGCTACCAATTCTCGGGTCGGGGGGATGCAGATCGAGGGCGTCGCATCCGGTAGACCCGGATCGGCGGTCGAGGATTCCTGCTACACCTACACGTCTTCAAATGCCGAGCGAGCGCTCCAGCGAGCACACGGATGGGTGGGACGTCTACAGAGTCATCGAGGCTCTCAGGCGGCGCGTCGGCCTCGTCGTGCTCTGCATCGTCCTGGTCCCGCTTGCGGCGCTGGGTCTGTCGCTGGCCCAGCAGAAGCAGTACACCGCGACGATCGCCATTCTCTTCCGTAATCCCGGATTCGACCAGGCGATTCTCGGCCACGGCAACATCCTCTTCCCTCCGATCGACGCTGACCAAGAGGCGGCGACGAACCTCAGGCTCGTCGACCTCGACACGGTCGACCGGCTGGTCGGCGGGCAGCTGGGACTCAGTCAGGGCGACGTCCGCGGCAAGATCAACGTGCAGGCGCAGGGGAACTCGAACATCGTCACGGTCTCCGCGACCGACTCCAGCGCCCGGCGGGCTGCCACTATCGCGAACGTCTTCGGAGCGAAGTTCATCGCCTTCCGCCGGGACGCGGATCGTGGCCAAGATCGACCAGGCAACCACCCTCGTTCAGAACCGGATCAACGAGCTGCCGCCCGGAGGTGGGGGCGACATCCGCCGGAGCCTCCTCGAGAACCGGCTCACCGCGCTCCAGACCCTGGCCGATCTGCAGACCGGCAACGCCGAGGTGGTGCAGCCCGCCGACGTTCCGACATCGCCCTCGTCCCCGAAGATCGTGCGCAACACGGTCATCGGCGGCCTCGATCGGAGTGTTGCTCGCCCTCGCCCTCGCGCTGATCCTCGACCGGGTGGACCGTCGGGTGCGCGAGCCGGACGAGCTCGAGGACATCTTCGACCTCCCAATCGTCGGCTACGTGCCGGAGAGTGGAAGCCTCCGCAAGGAGGACGCGGGGCCGCAGCTCAGAGGGCCGATCGCCGAGGCCTTCCGGATGCTGCGGACGACCCTCCTCTACTTCAACGTCGACAAGAACCTCCGCTCGCTGCTCGTCACCTCAGCGGCGCCGAAGGAGGGGAAGACGACGGTCAGCTTGAACCTGGCCTGCACGGCCGCGGCGGGCGGGGCGAAGGTCCTGCTGCTCGAGGCCGATCTCCGCCACCCGGCTTTGCGTAAGCACATCAGCGACGTCCCTGACCGGATCCCGGGCCTGGGCGAGATAATCGCCCGCGATCTCGACCTCCACAGTGGTGTGACGCGGGTCCCGTTGGAGTCCACCAAGGAAGGGCGTCCGCTGGCGTCGCTTGATGTCATCCTGGCCGGGCCGGTGCCCCCGAACCCGGCCGATCTCCTCGAGTCGCAGCGCATGCGGATGCTGATCCAGGAAGCGGAGCGGGACTACGACCTGGTCGTGATCGACACCCCGCCAACCTTCGTCGTGCCCGATGCCGTGCCCCTGGTCAACCAGGTGAGTGGAGTCATCGTCGTCGCCCGGCTGGGTGTGACCATGCGGGACACCGCACGCAAGCTCCGGGAGCAGCTCGACAACCTCAACGCTCCGACGCTCGGCCTGGTCGTCAATTCGGTCGACCACTGGCGGACCCGCTATGGATACCTCTACGAGTCGGCTGTGTCAGCCAATGGCGGCGGCGAATCAGGAGATGCAAAGCCCCCTCGGAGGTGGCTGCGCCGGACCGATGGCGATGCAGGTGTTCCCTCCGGCGCCGGTGACGAGCAGGGCGGCCCGGAGAGCGAGAAGGGCGCACCTCCCAGCTGACGCGCTGTTCGCGCCTGCCGGTGAGCTAGAAGAAAAGGCTCGTATCTCGGCGAAAAGCGCTAGGTTAGGGCGCCTTGGCGGCCGAAAGGCGACAAGAGGTCGTACCGCTAGAAGGGCAGGCAGATGCGCTCCAGCCGAATCGCCTGCACGCGTCGCAGCCGGCCGAGCAAGTCGACATAGGCCCGCGCAAGGGCACCCGGCGTTTCGAGTCGGCGCAGGCAGAGGCGGGGGCCGCGGCTGGCGCCCTCGAGACGCGTGAGTCCCTGGAACGCCACTGGGTCCAAGGCGCCGAGCTCAGTGTGCCTGCACGGTGGATCAAGCGCGCCTTCGATTTCGTCGGAGCATTGCTGATCATCGTTTTGACGACGCCACTTTGGGTCGCCATTGCCCTGATGATCAAGGCCGATTCTCCGGGGCCGGTCTTCTTCCGCCAGCGACGGGTCGGCCGGAACGGCCGGCACTTCGCGATGCTCAAGTTCCGGACGATGGTCGACGGCGCCGACTCGAGGAAGCCCGGGCTCCTGCACATGAATCAGGCGGGTGACGGGCTGTTCAAGATCTACGACGACCCACGGGTGACGGGTGTCGGGCGCTGGCTCCGCTCCACCTGGATGGACGAGCTGCCCCAGGTCATGCAGGTCGTGACGGGAAAGATGAGCCTCGTCGGGCCACGGCCGCTGGTGCCGGACGAGGACGCCCAGATCGAGGGCGACGCACGTGGCCGGCTGGCGGTGCGACCGGGCCTGACCGGACCCTGGCAGGCGGGCGGTGCGAAGCCGATCCCCATCGACGAGATGGCGGACCTCGATTGCCGCTATATCGAGCGTTGGTCTCTGTGGCTGGATATGAAGCTTGTCGCGAAGACCGCCTGGAACGTGCTCCTTCGGCGCGGAGCCTGAGAAGACTCGCGGAGCCATCGCGTGAGCGGCGGGCGCCCCTTGCGCGTGACCTATCTCGATCACGTCGGGCGGGTCTCCGGCGCTGAGATCGCGCTGGTCCGGCTGATCGAGGCGGTCGGTCCCGAGCTGGAGGCGACCGTGATCCTGGCCGAGAACGGCGAGCTCGTCGAGCGGCTGGGCGCTGCCGGTGCCAGGGTCGAGGTGTTGCCCTTGGCCGAGGAGGTCCGCGGGATGAGTCGCAGGGAGATTCGCCCGGGGCTTCGGCAGGCATACGGCACCGCCGAGGTCGCCCGCTACACCGGCCGCCTCCGGCGGCGCCTGCGCGACCTGCGGCCCGACCTGGTCCACACGACCTCGCTGAAGGCGTCCGTCTACGGGATGGTCGCCGCTCGGGCCGCTGGCCTGCCCGTCCTCTGGCATCTTCATGACCGGCTCGCCCGCGACTACCTGCCGAGTGCCGTCGTTCCGCCGATGCGGCTGCTCGCCGCCACTGCCCCCAGCGCTCTGGTCGCGCCGTCTCGATTCACCCTCGAGACGGTCGGCAGACGATTCCGGCGGGGAATGGTCGTCGCTGCTCTGCCGAATGCGGTGCCCTATCCGGAGCGGGCAGTCGAGGTGCGCGATGAGGTCGAGACCGTGACCATGATCGGGCGCCTCACCTGGTGGAAGGGCCAGCATGTCTTCCTCGAGGCGTTCGCGAGGGCCTTCCCCGATCGTCCGGTGCGCGCGCGCCTCGTCGGAGCGGCCACCTTCGGAGAGGCCGACTACGAGCGCAAGCTCCGGGAGCGGGCGAATCGTCTCGGCATCGCCAACCGTGTCGATTTCGTCGGCTTCGTTCCTGACGTCTCCGGCGAGCACGAGCGCGCCGACCTGCTCGTACACGCCTCGGTTCTCGCCGATCCGCTCAGCACCGTCGTCCTGGAGGGGATGGCCGCCGGAGTTCCCGTGGTGGCCACGGACGCGGGCGGGCATGTGGAATACCTCCGCGACGGCAGGGAAGGGCTGCTCCATCGTCCCGGCGATATCCACGGTTTGGCACAGGTGCTGCGGCGGGCGTCCGAGGACGCCGAGCTGCGCAGGCGGGTGGCTGCCGGAGCGCGCGAGCGCGCACATGAGCTGACGCCGGCGGCCGTGGCCGAGCGTTGGATGTCGCTCTATCGCAGTCTCAGTGCGCCGCCGTGGGCCTAGCGGTGGTGGGACATCTCGAGTGGGTTGAGTTCGTCCACGTGGACCATGTTCCCGCGGCGGGCGAGATCGTCAACTCCACCGACGGCTTCGAGGAGCCGGCGGGTGGCGGGGCGGTCGCCGCCGTGCAGCTCGCCCGGATGGCGGGAAGTGCCTCGCTGATCACCGCGCTGGGCGAGGACGAGATCGCTGATCGTTCGCGCGGCCGGCTTGGCGAGCTGGGGGTGGCGGTCGACGCGGCGATCCGGGATGAACCGACGCGTCGGGGCCTGACGATGCTCGACTCCCGAGGCGAGCGGACGATCATCACCATCGGTGATCGGCTGGCGCCGCGCGGCCGTGACCCGCTCGATTGGAGCGCTCTCGAGGGGGCGGACGGCGTCTACTTCACGGCGGGCGACGAGGGAGCCCTACGGGCGGCGCGGGCGGCCCGGGTCCTGGTGGCGACGCCCCGGGCCGGTCAGGTTCTCGCGGAGGCGGGAGTGGAGCTGGACGCGCTCGTCTACTCGGCAGCCGATGACGTCGAATCGGGCTTCGCTGCGGCGGTGGAGCCGCGACCCAGGCTCCTGGTCGCTACGAGCGGCGCCGACGGCGGGCGCTACGAGACCTCCGACGGACGGACCGGCACCTGGGCCGCGGCGCCGCTCCCCGGACCCCTCGCGGACACATACGGGTCCGGCGACACCTTCGCGGGGGCGCTGACCTACGGACTCGCCGCTGGAGAGGCAATCGACTCCTCGCTCGAGCTCGCCGCCGAGGCGGCTGCGTCCTGCCTCGCGCGCCAAGGGCCGTACCAGAGCTGAGCGTCGAGGTCGACCTCCGTCACTGCGTCGTCCTCGGTCTCCGTTTCGGTTTCGGACTCCGCGAAGGGTCAGGCCTCGGGCTTCGGCGGCGGGTACTGTGAGCGGACGAAGCGGTCCCACATCCGGTCCGTCATCAACCCGCGCATTCCCATCACCATCCTGGCCGAGGGCGTGACCTTGTAGCGCGTCCGGGGTCGCGGGGCAGTGAGGGCCTTCGAGATCTTCCCTGCCACCGCCTCTGGCCCGGCGCCGAAGCGCGCCATGCCGCCCGTGTAGGCGTTCGCTGTGACCCGGCCGACGTCTGCGTTGAACTTGGCATAAGGACCGTGCTCCTCCACCTCGCCGAGGCTCCCGGCCGCGGTCTCCCCGAAGTCCGTGATGATCAGGCCGGGCTCGATCACCACCACGTCGACCCCGAAACCCTTGACCTCGAAGCGCAGCGCATCGGAGAGCGCCTCGACCGCATGCTTGGTCGCGTGGTAGACCCCGCCACCTGGGAAGGTGAGCTTGCCCCCCATCGAGCTCAGGTTGACGATCCGGCCGGACCCGGCCCTGCGCATGCCCGGGAGGACGAGCTGGCACATCCGCATCAGGCCGAAGACGTTGGTCTCGAACTGCCTGCGGACGCTATCCATGGGGATCGTCTCGATTGCCCCACTCTGGCTGTAGCCGGCGTTGTTGACCAGGGCGCCGATCGGACCGTCCTTCTCCGCCTCCGCGACGGCGCTCTCCATCGAGCCCTCGTCGGTGACGTCGAGGGCTTGGATCTTGCAGCCCTTCTTCGACAGATCCTCGATCGCCTCGGCGCGCCGGGCGGTGGCGTGGACGTTCCAGCCGTCCTCGGCGAGCCGTTCCGCCGTCGCCCTGCCGATTCCAGTGGAGCAGCCCGTGATCAGCACCGGCCGCGTCTTCTCGATCCCCATAGCACCCTTCCTTTCGTCGAAGCCGGCTAACCCTCTCAAAACGAGGCGGTCGGCGCCAGGTCTGCCGTAGGCTCCAGCGGTGCGCGCGGTGACTTTCCAGGCCCCCGGCGAGGTCCAGGTCGACGACGTCGGGGAGCCCGAGCTGCTGCAACCCGACGACGCGATCATTCGCGTCGACGCGAGCGGCATCTGCGGCTCGGACCTCCACATCTACCACGGGCGGGTGCAGATAGAGGCCGGGTTCGTGATCGGCCACGAGTTCGTCGGGGAGGTGGTCGCCACCGGGGACGACGTGACTCGCGTCGCGGTCGGCGACCGCGTGCTCGGCACCTATGGCACGGCCTGCGGGAAGTGCTTCTTCTGCCGGCGGGAGGAGTTCCACAAGTGCGACGAGGCGCGTGTCTTCGGCCACGGCAAGGCCCTCGGGGACCTGCGGGGAGCACAGGCTGAGCTGCTGCTCGTGCCGCATGCGAACCTCGGGCTTCGCAAGGTCCCGGATGGCCTCTCCGACGACGTGGCGCTGTTCGCCGGCGACGTGATGGGGACGGGGTACCACGCAATCCACTCGCGGCCGCTGGCAGAGGGGGAGACCGCCGCGATCCTGGGCCTGGGGCCGGTGGGGCTCTGTGCGGTCCAGGCGGCCAAGGCGGCGGGCGCGTCACAGATCGTCGCCATCGACACGGTCGAGGACCGGCTCCGGATGGCGGAGTCCTTCGGCGCAACGCCGGTCCACCTCACCGAGCAGGACCCACGCGGCGAGGTGAAGAGGCTGACCGAGGGCCGCGGCGTGGACCTGGCAGTCGAGGCCGTTGGGCATCCGGAGGCTCTCGACCTGGCGCTGCGCCTGGCCCGGAAGGCCGGAACGGTCTCGGTGACGGGCGTCTACGCCGAGCGTGCCGAGGTCCACATGGGAGTCCTCTGGATCAAGGCCATCACGCTGACGAGCGGCCACGCCAACGTGATCAAGCACCTTGACCCGGTGCTCGAACTACTGGCCGGCGGCAAGCTGGACCCGGCCCCGCTGGTCACCCACCACATGAAGCTCGATGAGGCGCCCGATGCCTACCGGATCTACGACAACCGCGAGGCCCTGAAGATCGTCCTCACCCCTTAGGGACGTTGCAGATGCTCAGGTATCTACCCACGCCGCTGGGCGTCGGTCTGATCGTCGCCGGTCTCAGCGTCATCACCAGCCCCCGTACTGTGATCCTGCTCCTCGCGGGGACGGGAGCCGTCCTTGCACTGCTCATCGCACTCGCGGTCGCGCTACGGAAGCGCTCTGGCGAACCACGCGAACAGACAGCGTCGGAGGAGATATCCCGTTGGCGAGAGTTCGAGGCGAGGCGCCGCAGATCGGCACCGTGGGAGTCTGCCTTCTATCTGTTGATCGCCGTGATCTCCGTCTGGCTGGAAGGGCTCACACTGGGAACGATCCTGATCGTCGCCGGGGTTGGTTTCCTGCTGATCTCGCGCTGGCTCGTCGAGCCAGATATATGGGCTGAGATCACCCGGAGGTTGACCGCCCCCCCGACTGGGAACTGACCCATTCCGCCGGCAGCAGGCCGGCCGGGAAGTCGTTGCCGAACTCGGGCACCAGCCGCATTGCAAAGTCGGTCGCCGGCCGCCCCTCGAACGCCGGCTTCAGGTCCTGAACGGTCAGCAGCGCCCGCACGGAGGTGGCGATCTGGAAGTCGGCGGCGTTCGGCTCGTCCCCGCCGATCACCCCGTTTCCGATCAGCTCGTCGACGTGGTCGAGCACAGTCGGCACCTGGGCGATCGCATTCCCGATCTCCGCTTCGCTGTCCACCTTGTTCGCCATGTAGCGGGCGGAGGGGGCGTTGATCCAGGCGGCGAAGCGGGGCAATGGGACGCCGATCTCGCGGGCGATCATCGTGCGCGTCTCGGGTCGGTGCACCGAGAGCCAGCGGACGATCCGCCGCGGCACGTCCTGCAGGATCTCGTCGCCCCAGCGCTCCGCCTCCTCCACGGCGAGCCGCTGCTCCGGATCGGCTGGGAAGAGTGCCGGCTCGGGCTTCAGCTCCTCGAGCGCCCGCGAGATCGCCCTGGACTGCTGGAGCTTGCGGCCGTCGATCTTGATCGCCGGGACGGTCCCACCGCGGAAGCCACGGGTCCGGACGAGAGCCGGATGCAGCCCCGGCAGCAACCAGACCTCCCTGTGATCCAGCCCCTTGGACTCCAGCATGAGGCGGACCGAGTGGGAGGGAGGAGACGGCTTCGTGCCGTACAGGGTGATCCCCATGAACGCAGCCTATTGACGGCGACCGGCTCTCGCCCTCGTTCAGACTTCAGGACATGGGCGAGAGCCTCAACGGGAAGCTGCTGATCGCGTCGCCGAGCATGGCCGACTACTTCCACAGGACGGTGATCCTGATGGTCGAGCACTCCCCCGACGGCGCCTTCGGCCTGGTCCTGAACCGGCCCTCTGAGACCACCGTCGGTGAGGCCTCCCCCGAGCTCGCCGAGCTGATCGGCGACGACCATCTTCTGCATGTCGGGGGGCCGGTTCAGCCCAACGCCGTGACAGCGATCGGAGAGCATCAGGATCCGGCCACTGCCACGAAGCTGATCATCGGGTCGGTGGGAATGGTGGATCTTGACGACCCGCCAGAGCTCTCCCGGCTCCGGGTCTTCGCCGGCTACGCGGGCTGGGGCGCCGGTCAGCTCGATGGCGAGCTCGAGCAGGAGGCCTGGATCGTCGACGAGGCCAACCCCGACGACCCCTTCGGCGGTGCGGACCTCTGGGCCCACGTACTGGCCCGTAAGGGCGGCGAGTATGCGCTGCTGGCGCGCATGCCGCCCGACCCGTCGGTCAATTAATCGGCCTCGTAGGCGAGCTGCACGTGATCCCGGGCCACGGCGATGAAGGGGCGGTGCATTGGCGCCTCGCCGTTCCGGCCGCTGATAGTCGCGTCGATGAGCGGGATGAACTCAACGCCCTCCCTGTTCAGCAGGTCGGAGAGGCGGCTGTGGAAGCCCTCGGCGGGCAGCGTGACATTGCCGACGATCGTGTACCGCTCGGTCTCGAGCACGACGCGCTCCCGCCTGATCTCGGCGCCCATGGGGGAGGTATCGGGCCTAGCCGCGCTCACCTTGAGCGGATACTGCGCACCCTCGTATCACTCCGATCCTCCGCGGATCTCGGTGATCGGCTTGGCGGGCGAGATCCGGAAGGCCCGCCGCATGCGCTCCGGCAGGAACCAGTTCCAGTCGCCCAGGATCTTCATCAGGGCCGGGACGAGCAGCGCTCGGACGATGGTGGCGTCGAGCAGGACTGCGACCGAGAGCCCGACGCCGAACTCCTGAAGGCCGACGAAGGAGCCCGCGGTGAATCCGGCGAAGGCCGCGATCATGATGATCGCCGCCGCCGTGATGATCCGGCCGGTGTGCTCGAGGCCATAGGCGACGGAGTGGTCGTTGTCGTGGGTTTTGTCCCACTCTTCCCTCATGCGCGAGAGCAGGAAGACCTCGTAGTCCATCGAGAGGCCGAACAGCATCGCGAACAGGAAGATCGGGATCCACGCCTCGATCTGGGCCGAGCCCTGGAGGCCGAGCACGGAGTGGAATCCGTGCTGGAAGGTCAGCACCAGTACGCCGTAGGTCGCGCTCACGGAGAGCACGTTGAGCAGCACGGCCTTGAGAGGCAGGAAGACCGAGCGGAAGGCGCGCAGAAGGAGCAGGTAGGAGAGGACCAGGACGGCCAGCACCAGCCACGGGAAGGCCCCGTACGCCGTGTCGACGAAGTCGACGCCGAAGGCGGGCGCGCCGGTGACCAGCACGTTGGAATCGGGCGGGAAGTTCGACTGCGGGATGTAGTCGTCGCGGATCCGGTGAACCAGGTTGACGGCCGCATCCGTGCCGGAGTCGCTCTTGCCGGCCGCCCGGATCTGGACCAGCTGCGCATCCGAGTCGATCAGCCGCGCCTGCTTCGCGGCGGCGATCTGGGCGGGTGTGGGCTGCGCGGCGAGCTCGTTCGCGCAGCCGTTGGTCGGTACCGGCGCCTGGATGGTGCTGGCCTGGATCTCGGGATCGGCGCTCAGCTTCGAGATCAGGCGGCACTCGGCCGCGATGTTGGCCGGGTCCAGGGCGCCGTTCGGCCTGCCCGTGTCGATGACGATCTGGTTCGGGGCCAGCGCGCCCGGCCCGAGCGAGTCCTCGAGCAGCTTCAGTCCCTTGGTGGACTCGGTGGTGAGAGGCACGCCGCGGTTGTCGCCGCCCGTGAGGTGAAGCTGAAGGGCCGGCAGCGCCAGGACGAGCATCACGCCGGTCGCCCCGACGAGGTAGGCGACCGGGCGGCGCATGATCGAGCGCGAGAGCCGGGTCCAGAAGCCGGTGTGGCCCTCGGCCCGCTTCTGCAGCAGGCTCTTTGGGATCACCCGGAAGCGGTTGATCCTGCGCCCGAGGATGGAGAGCAGCGCGGGCAGGAAGGTCGCCGAGGCGGCGATCGAGACCAGCGGGACCAGCAGGCCGCCGACCCCCATCGAGCGCATGAAGGGCAGCGGCATGAAGACGAGCAGCGCCAACCCGATCGCGACCGTCCCGCCCGAGAACAGGGTCGCCCGGCCCGCGGTCCGCATGGTCATGATCAGCGCGTCCTGAGCGGACTCATGGGTCTCGAGCTCCTCCCGGAATCTGTAGACCACGAGCATCGAGTAGTCGATTGCGATCGCGAAGCCGATCAGGGAGACGATGTTCGTCACGTAGACGGCCATGTCCATGTAGTGGGCGAAGATCCAGACGATCCCGATGGTGGTCGGGATGCTGACCGCGGCGAAGGCGAGCGGGACCCCGATCGCGGCCAGAGTGCCGAACATGAAGGCGAGCACGATCAGGGCGATTGGGATCGCGATCGACTCCCCCTTGCCGAGGTCGCTGTTGTAGATCTTCTGCGTGTCGTGGTTGATCGCCGGAAAGCCCGACACATAGGTCGTCGCCCCCGGGATGTCGGGGATCGCCCTGCGCACGGCCGGGGTCTTGTCCGACGCGTCGGCGTTCTCGAGCGAGGTGTTGATCTGGACATAGGCGAGGTGGGGATCGGCGACCAGCACGCGGCCGGGCTCGCCGTCCGCGAGGACCTTGGCGCCCTGGGTCGCGGCGGCTGTCAGCTGCTGGTCGAAGGCGGGGCTGGAGGCGACCGGCTTGTCCGTTTGCGCAACCAGCGTGAAGGCGCCGTCGCTCCGCTCGTGCAGGCGGTCCTTGACCAGGTTGAGGCCGTTCTCCGCATCCGAGCCGGGCACGCTGAAGCGGTTGCTCAGCAGGCTGCCGATGTGGGAGATCCCATAGATGCCGAAGACGAGCAGGGCCAGCCAGAGGACGATGATCTTCTTGCGGTGGCGGATCACCCGGCGCGTCCAGGCTTCCAAGTTCCCTCCTAGCTATCCGAACTCGAATGACAGCTCAGATCCGGCCGAGCGCCCGATAATAAGGTCTCGCCTGATGGACGCACTGGAGGAGGTAACCGTCCCCGCAATGTCGCCGGAGCGCTTCCGGTCGTTGCTCGGCGATCGATACGAGAAGGTCGAAGATGCAATCGCCACCGCCCGGGAGGTCCTCAGCGGCAGGGTGATCTGGCATGTCAACTCGACGGCGAAGGGAGGCGGGGTCGCCGAGCTGCTCCAGTCGCTGCTCGCCTATGCCCGCGGCGCCGGCGTCGATGTGCGCTGGCTGACCATCTCCGGGAACCCCGAGTTCTTCAGCCTCACGAAGCGCCTCCACAACCACCTGCACGAGTCCGCCGGAGACGGAGGGCGCCTGGGTCCCGAGGAGCGCCGGATCTACGAGGACGCGCTGGCCGAGGCCGCCGGCGAGTTGTTCGAGCTCGTTCGGCCAGGGGACGTCGTATACATCCACGATCCGCAGCCGGCGGGGCTCCTCCCCCACCTCGAGGACAAGGACATCAGCACGATCTGGCGCTGCCACGTCGGGGTGGACCGGCCAGGGAAGCTCGCGCACGAGGCCTGGGAATTCCTCCACCCGTACGTGGCGAGGCGGACGCATACGTCTTCTCCCGGAAGGCGTTCGTCTGGGACGGCATTGAGACCGCACGAGTCTGGATCGTCCCTCCGTCGATCGACGCGTTCTCCCCGAAGAACCAGGACCTCGAGCCGGATGCGGTCGCCGCCATCCTGGACGTTGCCGGCATCCAGCAGGGGGATCACTTCAGTCGCGCTCTCTTCCACCGATTCGACGGGAGCAGCGCGCGCGTCGGTCGTGCCGCCCAGCTTGACCAGGACGGCCCCGTGCCACCCGACGCGCTCCTGATCACCCAGATCTCGCGCTGGGACCGGCTCAAGGACCCGGTCGGGGTGCTGCACACGGTCGCCGACTATTGCGAGGTCGAGGCGCATCTCCTGCTCGCCGGCCCGGCAGTCGCCGAAGTCTCAGACGATCCAGAGGGCGCCCAGGTGCTGGCCGAGGTACGCGAGCAGCGCGACGGGCTGCCACCGGAGAAGCGCACGCGGATCCATCTCGCCTCCCTGCCGATGGACGACGTCGAGGAGAACGCCGCAATGGTGAATGCGATCCAGCGCCGCTCGAACGTGATCCTCCAGAAGAGCCTCGCCGAGGGCTTCGGCCTGACGGTCGCCGAGGGGATGTGGAAGGCCAGGCCGCTGGTGGCCAGCCGGGTCGGCGGGATCCAGGATCAGATCGAGGACGGCGTCTCCGGCGTACTGATCGACGACCCCACCGATCTGGCGGCCGTCGCCCGGGCGGTGGACGGCTTCATCGCCGATCCCGAGAGCGCGGCGAAGGTCGGCGCGGCCGCGCGCCAGCGGGTCCTCGACGAGTACCTCGGCACCCGCAGCCTGACGCAGTACATGAGCCTGCTGCAGGGGTTGCTCGACCAGCGATAAACGTGTCGCGCCTGGCGGCGCGCCCTCGCATCAGGCGGATTCCTTCCAGTCGCGGAAGGCGTCCATCAGCTCCTCGCGCGCGGCCGGGTCGATGTCGTCCTCGGTGAGCCGGCCCGTCGCCTCGATCATCACGCGCATCTGCTCGACGTAGGCGGTGCAGTTCTCGCAGCCGCGGATGTGGGCGCGGAAGCGCCGCCGTTCGCGGCGCGACAGGCCTCCGTCGAAGTAGGCGGTCACCAGCTCGACCAGCTCCTGACACGGCATCTCCCTGGTGAAGATGCTCATGGCGCGGCCATCCCGATGTCCGGGTCGAGATAGCGCTCGAGGGCAGCCCGAACCTTGGACCGAGCGCGGTGCAGCAGCACTCGCTGGTTGCCATCGGTGATCTCGAGCGCGTCCGCGACCTCCATCGGGCTCCACCCCTCGACGTCGCGCAGGCGGATCACCTCTCGCTGGGCCTCCGGCAACTCCGCAATCGCCATCTGGATCACAGCGAGCGTCTCCAGCTCCAGCAGCCGCTCCTGCGGCCAGGCCCTCGGCGGCGCGGCCCAGGCCCCGGGGGTGGGGGAGTCCGGGCCAAGGAAGCGATCCGGATCGACGGAGGGCTCGTCCTCCTCGCCGGCCCCGGCCAGGGAGGAGAAGGGAATCATGCGCCCGTCCCGCGCACCCCTGGTCTTCGCCCGGTTGGTGAGGATCCGGAAGAGCCAGGTCTTCAGGCTCGAGCGCTCCTCGAAGCGGTCGATCCCGTTGAGCACGGCCAGCCAGGTCTCCTGCACGACTTCCTCCGCGGTGGCGCGGTCGCGCACGTACATCTGCGCGACCCGCAGCATGGTCGCCCCATACATGTTGATCAGCTCCGCGAAGGCGGACTCGTCGCCCTCGCGCAGTCTCTCCACGAGCTCGTGGTCATGGTGCTCAGTCACGCCGGGCCCCGGGTGGTTACAGCGCTCACGTGGCAAGTCTCCCGTTTCTGGTCAACGCCGGCTTGATCTGACGCTTAGTTGCGCTTCAGGCCCCGGGGGCACCCTGGCCGCATGGGCGATTCCGGCCAGGGCGGCCCAGTCCGCCTCGCAATCCTGCTCGTCTCGATCGCCGGGCTGGTGGTTCTGGGGATCAAGACGACCGGTGGTTCGGACGCTTCCACCAGCCACGCCACCGCCCACGGGCAGCCGGGGACCATTCTGGCGGTCCCAGTCCGGGGAGCGGTTCCGTCGGTGGTGGGCCAACGGCTGCGCGCGCTGCCGAGCAAGCGCGGCGCCGCCGCGGTGCAGGCCGGAGGCGCGATCTATCTGCTCGGCGGCACCGAGAGGACCGCGCACGGCGGCAGGGTCCCGGTCGGGACGGTCCTCAGGATCGACGGGCCGACACAGAGGACCCGTGTCGCCAAGCTGCCGACGCCGGTGACCGATGCTGCGGCGGTGGCCGTTGGCGACCGGCTGTACGCGGTCGGCGGTCTGATGGCCAACGGGAAGCCCTCGAATGAAGTGCAGGAGTACGACGTCGCCACCGAGCACTCCGTGATCGCGGCCCGGCTGCCCAGAGCCGTCTCCAGCGCCAGCGCGGTCACCCTGGACGGCTTCGTCTATGTGCTGGGCGGCAACATGGGCGCGGCGCCCAGCGGGTCAATCTTCCGCTTCGACCCGTGGGCGGACGCCGTGGCCCCGGGTGGCCGGCTGCCTGTCACCCTGGTCGGCGGCTCAGCCATCGCGGTCCGCCCGCGCAGCGCCTTCCTGGTCGGAGCGACTGGGCCCGGCGGTTCCCACCTTGCCTACGCGCTCACCCTGAAGCCAGGTCGCTGACGAAGGCCATCAGCCCGGCGCGGTCCCGTTGACGGCCATCAGCCGGTCGAGCCGCTGACCGAGCTCCGAGCGGATCGGCAGATCCGTGGAGCTCAGGGACTGTCCCGTCCGCCGGTCGACGAGGTTGCGGCTCTCGTTGGGATCCCGCTCGAGGTCGTACATCTCGTATTCCGGTGGCCGCTTGCCCGCGGGGTCGAAGTAGAGGGCGAACTTGGCCCCCTCCGTCCGCACCGCGCGGATGCGATTCGGCTGGCCCGGGACGTCTTGCAAGGCGGTCGCGGCCTGGTGGTCGTCGTAGGTGAAGTGGATTTCGTCCTGGACGGAGTCGGCGGGGGAGGGGTGGGCGGTGATCGGTCGGAGGTCGACCTCGGTTCGGCCCAGCCGGCCACGCTCGGGGTCGGCCCTGCGCGCCAGGATCGGCGTCAGGTCTCGCCCCTTCGCCTGCCCGTCGAGGCGGGCCCCGGCCAGTGCGCCGACCGTCGGCAGGAAGTCGACCAGGGAGACAAGCGCGTCACTGTGCACCGCCTTCGGGAACAGGACCGGGTTGGAGACCACGAGCGGGATGTGGATCGTCTCCTCGTAGGCGTTGAAGGCCTTCTGGCGGAGGCCGCCGTGGGAGAGGCCCATCTCGCCGTGATCCGCGCAGCGGAAGACCACCGTGCGCGAGCGCAGCGAGGCCGGGTCCGAGGGGTCCCCGAGCGCCCCAATGACCCTGCCGATCTGCTCGTCGATCACCCGGTGCAGGTGGGCGTAGAAGTTGACGTATTCGAGCTTCTCGTCCTCGTTCCGCAGCGGCCCGAGGTAGGCGGCCATCCCCATCTTCATCAGCTCGTGGACCGAGGGCTTGTCGCGCAGGTTCTCGTCCAGCGTCGGGGGAAGCGTCACCCCGAGATCCCGGTACCCGTCTTCGCTGTACCCGCCCCGGACATACTGGGCCGGATAGCCGAGCACGTCGTGCGGGTTGACCAGCGAGACCACCAGGCAGAACGGCTCGGGGAGGTCCTGCCGGCCGAGCCACTCCTCGACCTGGCGGGTGTAGACCTCGTCCCAGCCCTGCCCGAGGGGACCCGCGTTGCCTGCGCCGAAGTGCTCTGCCTTGGCGTTCTCGCCGGCGTCGGGCGGCTCCCAGGCGGCGAAGCCGTAGTCGTTGCGGATGCGCTCTGCGTCCGCGGGGGTCCAGCCGGCGAGCATCTCCCCGCCGCCCGATGGATGGGTGAGGTGCCACTTGCCCTTGTAGGCGACCTCGTAGCCGCGCGCTCTCAGGAGATGAGCGAGGCTCGGCGTTTCCGGGCGAAGCTCCGGCTCGCCGCCCGACTTCGGCCCGGCCTGGACCAGGCCGCGACCGAAGTTGCGGAGCGCGCGCCTGCGCGGG
Organism: uncultured Solirubrobacterales bacterium; assembly: GCA_963763955.1. GTDB lineage: Bacteria > Actinomycetota > Thermoleophilia > Solirubrobacterales > 70-9 > DASUPK01. Next base: position 55,873 of record CAVXQP010000030.1, read on the forward strand.
GCGTTCGGCCCGCGCAGCATTCCGGCGAGCTCGCCGAGCACGGCGGGCGTGTTCCCGATGTCGGGCCTGAGGTCGGCCTGTGTGTGGGTGAGCGTCACGCCGTGCTGGGCCGGGAAGCGGCCGGTCAGCAGCGTGGCGCGGCTGGGGGAGCACATGGACGTGTTGGTGAAGGCCCGATGGAAGGTGAGCCCGGTCTCCTGCAGGGCGTGCTGGTTCGGGGTGAGGTCGCGCAGCCAGCCCGGGATCTCGGGCCAGTGGCACGGATATCGCTGCTGGTCGGTGATCAGCAGGACGAGGTTCGGGGGCTTCGCCGCCGTGGCTATCCCTTGTGCTTCTGACCGAACGGGCAGCCCTTCGCCTCGAACTGTGCCCTGCTCATGTAGCTCCCGGTCGGGTAGTACCGGCCCATCACCTGGGCGGCCGTGTTCGGTTGGGTCACCTGCCAGGAGCTCCGCTGGAAGCGCGGGGAGGGGATCACGTTTCGCGAGACCAGGCTGCCGACGTCGGGGCGCCCCGCCGCGTCGCCGAGTGGGTCGGCGGGCAGCCAGGCGACGCCGCATTTCTTTCTTGCATTCTTGGGACGAAGCGGCGCGTGGGCGACGACGATCACGTAGCGGCGCTTCGAGAGCAGCGGCAGCTGCTCGTCGTAGAGGCACCTGTAGGTCCCCGTGACCGCCAGGGATTCCTCCACGCACATGTCCCACTCGCGCAACTGGCCGCCGCCCATCTTCTTCTCGCCGGCATGGGTTCGGGGCGTGGCGGGCAACGTGCCGCGGAGGACCAGGACCTGCCCGTAGGCGAAGGCGTAGTTGCCGACCATGTAGCGGGCGTCGAGGTTGTTGTAGAAGGTTCCGACCGGCGTGTAGTCCGCCGCGGCGTGCTCGGCCGGGCTCTTGTAGGAGCTCAGCGAGTAGGAGAGGCTGAAGAACTTCTCGAAGGAGAAGACGGGGTTGGCCGGATTGGTGGCTGGGTCCTTACCCGGCCAGTTGACGTAGCTCTGGTAGATCGGCAGCGGCAGGTTCTGGGATGTGTACGCGTGGTTCGAGTTGAGGGCGTCGCACATCGCCTGGCCCTTGAGGACGCTGCCGTCGGCGAGCCGCAGCTCGGGCGCGGGGAGTGGTTCGCCCCCGGCGCGGCCCCTTCCCTTGTCCGGGACGTAGACCCGGTAGAGGATGTCCTGGTAGGAGTTGTAGTTGGGGTCGGGCTCGGCGTAGAGCGTGTTGCGCGCCGGGTTCGGCGGGACCTTGGAGCCCAGCACCGAGACCGTGTAATTCCGCTTCCGCAGGTCGCGGCGGTGCCCCTTGATGAACGGGTTGGTCGAGCCCTTGTCCGGACGCGTCAGGTAGTCGGAGACCGTGTTCGTGCCGGTCCCGTTGTTGACGTAAGCCGTCAGCGACTGGAAGCGCGCGTGCGTGAACTTGCCGTGCAGGATCACCGAGGCGCCCGGCGGCGTCGCGAACTTCGCGCCCCAATAGGTGATCTCCTGGCCGGGGAAACCCTGGTTCGTCCTCGGGTCGACGTTGGTGAACGGCCCGGTCCAGAAGCAGCTGGCCGTCGGCAGGTTGGATGGGTTGTAGCCGGTGGGAACGGCGGCGCTTGCAGCGGGCGCCGTCGCCAACGCGGCCAGCAGCAGCAGCCCCGCGAGCCGGAGGGACTTGCCCGCCCGCCGGCTCACCCGTACTTCTTCCCCTGCTCCGTCGCCCCGGCGCCGGCCGACGTCGCCGATCGGACATCGGCGTTGACAGCGCCCTCGATGGTCGCCGCCAGGGTGCCGCCAACCAGCTCGATCACCAGCTCACGCGGCAGGCCCTCGACGAAGGCGGCCTCGAGCACCGTCTCGACATACGCGATGAAGCCGTCCAGCGCGATCCGCACCACCGGGGGTGGGGTGGTTGTGCCCAGCTGATTGAGCGAGATGGTGGCGATGATCTTCTCGCGGTAGACCGCCATGATCTCGAGCAGCTTCTGATCGACGGAGCCGCGGCCCTGGCGGTAGAGCAGCCAGGCCTCGGTCGGTTCCTCGGCGTGGTCCATCATCTGGCTCAGGTTGGTGGCGAGCCGCTCGGGCAGGGGGACGGCCGGGTCGGTGACCAACTGGCTGGTGAGCTGCTCGCCGGCGCGGTGGGCCGCCGCCTCGAGCAGTTCCTGGCGGCCGCCCGGGAAGTAGTGGTAGACGAGGTTGCGGGTCACTCCGGCGCGGTTCGCGACTTTCTCGAAGGCGAGGTTCTCGTAGCCCTCGCGCGCCGCGATCGAGAGGGCGGCGTCGATCAGCTGCTCGCGGCGCTCCGCGGGCGGCAGCCGCTTCGGTGCCGCGCTCTGCTTGGATGCCGTCCTCGCCTCCATGCGCTGGGAACACTACAGATTATTTACGCTTTGCCCAAGTTGGGCGCAGGTGAAATAAGCGTCCCGATGCGCGGCCGGCACCGGATGGGCGCGGCTGGGATCGAACCAGCGACCTCTCCCGTGTGAGGGGAGCGCTCTCCCGCTGAGCTACGCGCCCGGGGAAGGTGATGATAGGTGCGAGGGCCCCCGCAGGCGAAGGCCAGGAGCCACTCGTTTTCCGGTGGCTCAGGCGGAGGCCTGGGCGGTGGGCGTCTCGGCCTCCATCTCCGGGTCGCCCTCGACCTTCAGATCGGGCAGCGCCCGATTGAGCCAGCGCGGCAAGTACCAGTTCCGCTCGCCTGTCAACTCCAGCAGGCCGGGCATGATCAGCAGGACGACGAGCGCGTCGATCGCAACGGCCACCGCCAGTCCGATGCCGAACTGCTTGACGACCGGGTCGCCGTTGAGCACGAAGCTGAAGAAGACGGCGAACATGATCGTCGCCGCCGCGGCGATCACCCGGCCCGCGTTGACGAGGCCCGCCCTGACAGCCTCGCTGTTGTCCGCGCCGCCTTGATGGCGCTCGGTGATCCGCGAGACCAGGAACACCTGATAGTCCATCGAGAGGCCGAAGAGGATCGCGAACATCATCAGCGGCACGTAGCTGACCACCGGCATCTCGTTGTCCACGCCGATCAGCGACAGCGCGAACCCCTTCTCGAATACCGCGGTCAGGATCCCGTAGGCAGCGGCGACCGCGAGCAGGTTGATCAGCGCAGAGACCAGCGGCACGAGCACCGTGCGGAAGGCGAGGGTGAGCAGGACGAAGCTGAGCAGCACCACGATCCCGATCACCAGGAAGAGCTTGTCGCCGATCTTGGTCGCCAGGTCGATGTTGCTCGCTGTGGTTCCGCCTACATAGGCGGTCAGCCCGGCACCCTGGGTGGCATCCGGGATCGTCTTGTCGCGGAGGTGGTTGACCAGATCCTGGGTCGCGTAGGCAGAGGGCGAGGTCTTGGGGGTGACCGAGAAGACCGCAGCGGTGCCGCTCTTGTCGGTCACGGCGGGAGTGACCGACTGGACGTTGCCCTGCTTCGAGATCTCCTGCTCGAGGTGGACCAGGCGGGTATCGCCCGCCGGCGTGGTGGCCACCTGCGCCGGCACGCCCTGTGCCTCTTCGCTCTGCGCGTCCTGCGGGGAGGGCGTTGTCAGAGGCTGGCCGGTGACGTTCACTGCGATCAGCAGCGGACCGTTGGTGCCCACGCCGAACCCCTCGCTTAGAGCGTCGTAGGCCTGGCGCTCAGTGGTGTCCGTGGGCAGCTGACCGAAGTCTTCCGCGCCCAGTCGGAGATCGAGCGCGGGAACCGCGAGCAAGCCAAGCACCACGATCCCGGTTACGGCAGCGACGACGGGGTGATTGCGGATCGCGCCGGCCCACTTGAACCAGCCTCCCTGGTGGTCCGCAACGTGCTTGCGCTTGCCGAATCGGAACGGCAGTTTGAGGATCCGCCTGCCGAGCAGGCCGAGAACCGCGGGAAGGAACGTGATCGCGGCGAGGACGGCCGTGGCGACGACGATGGCCGTCGTGTACCCCAGCGAGCGGACCAGGGGGATGCCGCTGAAGTAGAGGCAAAGCAGGGCGATGATCACCGTGCTCCCCGCGAAGACGACGGCCGAGCCCGAGGTGCCGATGGAGCGGGCTATCGATTCGTCGGGTTCCACCCCCTCCTCAAGGAACCGCAGATGCCGGCTGATGATGAACAGGGAGTAGTCGGTTCCCACCGCGAGCCCGAGCATGATCCCCAGGGTTGGGGCAATGGACGGGACGTCGATCGCGTTTCCCGCCAGCCCGACGATGGCCAGGCCGCAGGCCAGGGCGACGATCGCAGTTGTCACCGGCAGCGGTGCGGCGACGAAGGTGCGGAAGGCGAACAGCAGGATGATCAGGGCGGCGAGAACGCCGATGATCTCGCTCAGTCCGGTGCTCGGGCTGGAGAGCTGCTGGCCGAGGTACCCGCCAGCGGAGACCTTGATGCCCGCGTCGCGGGCAGGCTGGGCCGCATCGAAGACGCTGTTCGCCTCGTCGTCGTCGAGGTCGCCGGATGAGACCTTCAGCGCCACCGCGATGTAGGCGATCTTTCCGTCCTTGGTGATCTGTGCGGCGCCCTGCGGGTCGAAGGGGCTGACCACCGATTGCACGTACTGGTTGTCGGACAGGGACTTCGCCGTCGACTCGACAGCCTGCATGTTCTGCCCCTGCGCGAGCGAGGTGTCCGACTGCAGGACGACCGGCACGCTGCCGTTGGCCTGCTCGGGCAGCTTGTTGTTCAGCAGGTCCGTTGCGGACTGGGAGCCCGTTCCCGGGAGCGTCGTGTTGTCGATCTCAGGCCTGCCGACAGAGTTCGCAACGACGACAAGCCCGATCGCGATCACAATCCAGGCGGCCACGACCCAGGGGGCCCTCCGGGCTGCGAAGCCGCCAACCTTGTGCATCAGGGCGCTCATTGCCGACCTTCTCCCTTCATCGCGGTCCTCGCTTAAAGGGGCGCGCCGACCGGCACGCCCGGCATCCTCTCAGTTCCGTTGGTCTGAAATCCGGTGTTTTCTCGCGAATCAAGAGGTAGATGAGCCCACGTCGCCCCGATAACCCGCCCCTTGACCGCGAGCAGCTTGCGAATGATCCGCTCGAGCAGTTCGCGCAGTGGTTCGAGGAGGCACAGGCCGTTGTGCCCCTGGCGGAGGCGATGACCCTGGCGACGGTCGACGCCGATGGGGCGCCCAATGCGCGCATGGTGCTGCTCAAGGGCTTCGGGCCGGACGGTTTTCGCTTCTTCACCAACTACGAGAGCGCCAAGGGCGAGGAGCTTGCGGCGAGCCCGCGGGCGGCCCTGGTCATCTACTGGCGCGAGCTCGACCGTCAGGTTCGCGTCAGGGGAGAGGTCGAGCGACTTCCGGCCGGGGATTCGGACGCCTACTTCGCCAGTAGGCCCCGCGAGAGCCGGGTCGCCGCGGCCATCTCGCCGCAGAGCCGCCGGATCGAGCGGGACGAGCTCGAACGGCGCTTCGCCGAGCTCGACGCCGAGGCGGGAGACGACGGTCCGCCCCGCCCCGAGCACTGGGGCGGCTATCTGGTCAGGCCCGACGAGATCGAGTTCTGGCAGGGGCGGGACAGCCGCATGCACGACCGCTTCGCTTACAGCCGCCACCCGGACGGCTGGGTTCTTCAGCGCCTGGCTCCCTAGCAAGTCCGAATATCTGTATCCCATATGGTTTCGGCACGCTACCATATTCCATATAGATTCGTCAAACAGACGACAGCTCATCGACCAGGCGCTTGTCGGATATGCAGCCGACGACGCTCCTGCTGCTCGGATGCCGGCCCCGCCGACTCAAGCTCGTGGCTTCGAGAAGCGCGACAGCATCTATCAGGCCGCAATCGCGCGTTTTCGCGTCGACGGATTCGCGGCGACCAAGGTCGATGACGTGATTGCGGACGCCGGTGTCAGCTGGGGGACGTTCTTCCGTTACTTCCCCCGGAAGGAGGATGTCCTGATTGAGGCCGCGGCGCGCCACTTTCGCGATCACGTGCGGCCGTCGGCCGAGGCCTCGCTCGCGGACCGTCGGCTGAACATGAGCACCGTCGTCCGGCGGTTGCTCGTCAGTCTCCTGCAGCCGGCCGACCTACCTCACTCCCTTCACGGGGCGGCATTGCTCGAGATCTTCTCCCACCCGGACAGGTTCGCCGCCCTGGTGGGCGAGGGGCCCTCCCCACCGGTCACGGTCCTGCTCGAGGAGGTGCTCGCCGAGGGCCAGAGGCGCGGCGAGGTCCGGCGCGATCTGGACACGCCGGTCGGCGCTTTGACCATCATCGCCGGAGCCGCCTTGATCGGGGCGCAGGCGGCCACTATCGGGTTGGATCCCAGCGAGCCGGTGGCCGCTTCGCTGGAGATCAGCTGGCGAGGAATTGCCGCTACCTAGTCCAGCTGCGACAGCCGGCGCTCGATGAACCGGCGCTCGACCGGATTCGTCGCCAGGTTGAGCGCCCGCCGGTAGGCGTCCCTTGCATCCGCATCCCTCCCCGTCCGACGCAGCAGGTCGGCCCGCGCGGACCAGAACCACTGGTAGTCGGAGAGCGGCGCCGCCAGCTCCGGGTCATCGAGAAGGTCGAGGCCGCGCTCGGGTCCCTCGGCCATCGCGACCGCGACCGCCCGATTGAGCCGGATCACAGGCGAGGGCTGAGCCATTGCCAGGAGCCCGTAGAGAGAAGAGATCCGGTCCCAGTCGGTGTCGGCCGGAGTCGACGCGCGGGCGTGCTCGCCGGCGATCGCGGCCTGCAGGACGTACGGCCCCAGCGGCTCGAGCTTGACGGCTCGCTCCAACAGTGCGAGTCCGGTCTCGATCTCCCGGCGGTGCCAGAGGGAGCGGTCCTGTTCCTCCAGCAGGATCAGCTGGCCGCCCGGGCCGAGCCTCGCGTCGCGCCGGGAGTCCTGGAGCAGCATCAGCGCCAGCAGGCCCAGCGCCTCCGACTCGTCAGGCATCAGCCGCGCCAGGGTCCCGGCCAGGCGGATCGCCTCGCCGCTGAGCTCTCTCCGGACCAGGGCCTCGTCCGAGGTCGCCGAGTAGCCCTCGTTGAAGATCAGGTAGAGCGAGGTGAGAACCGACTTGAGCCGGTCCGGCAGATCGTGGTCCGCCGGCACCTGGTAGGGAATGTTGGCCGTCTTGATCTTGCGCTTCGCCCGCACGAGGCGCTGGGCCATCGCGGGCTCGGAGACGAGGAATGCCCGCGCGATCTCGGGAGTCGCCAGGCCGCCGAGTGTTCGCAGGGTGAGTGCCACGCGGGCCTCGGGCGCCAGCGCCGGGTGGCAGCAGGTGAAGATCAGCCGGAGGCGGTCGTCGGAGATCACGTGCTGCTCCTCGGGCTCCTCGTCATCGGTCGCGGTCGGAGGCTCCAGCGCCCGCAGCTCCTCCAGCTTCTCGTTGCCGCGGCGCTCGCGCCGGAGCCGGTCGATCGCTTTGTTGCGGGCGGTGGTGGTGATCCAGGCGCCCGGGTTCTCCGGAATGCCACGCTCCGGCCAGACCTGCATGGCGACGAGGAAGGCCTCCTGAACCGCGTCCTCGGCGAGGTCGAAGTCGCCGAGTACGCGGATCAGTGAGGCCGTCGCCCGCCCCGACTCGTGCCGGAACAGGCGATCGACCAGCTCCGGCGAGGCCTCTCTAGGCAGTCGCTTCCTCGACCAGGTTCCCGGCTTCGTCGAAGACCATCACCGGGCGAATCTCGATCGACCCGAACTGGGCGCCCGGGATCTTCGCCGCCCATTCGATCGCCTCGTCGAGGTCCTTGCAGTCGAGCACGTAGAAGCCGCCCAGCTGCTCCTTGGTCTCGGCGAAGGGCCCGTCGGTGACCTCGCGCTCGCTGTCGCGCACGCGCACGGTGGTCGCGGTCTGGGTGGGGTAGAGGCCCTCCCCGGCGACCAGCACGCCCTTCTCCTCCATCTCCTGGGTGACAGCGCCGTAAGCCTGGCTCATGGCCTGCTGGTCCTCCTCGCTCGCGGCTGCCCGCTGGCCCTCGTCTCCGTAGATCGTGAATGCGTACTTCATCTCAGTCTCCTTCTCTCCGGCGGCGTGGTTCGCCGCTTCACCCTAACGACGAACCGCGGTGGCCCAGATCGACAGATGGTCCATTGCTCGGACATAGACTCGCGAGGATGGCTCAAGCCCGGGGAAAGACGATCGTCTTCTTCCCGGAGGGCGCCTTCGGGCCGACCAACAACTGCGTCGGCATCGGGGAGGTGCTGCGGCGTCGCGGCCACCGGGTCGTCTTCGTCATCGAGGAGTCCTTCGCCGGGACCCTGGAGGAGAAGGGCTTCGAGGAGCGCCTCATGCGGCTCGCCGCGCCGCCCGAGGTGGAGGAGGAACCCGGGCAGTTCTGGAAGGACTTCATCCGCGAGACGGCGCCCGTCTTCAGGAGGTCGACCTTTGATCAGCTCGGGGAGTTCATCGCCCCGACCTGGGAGGCCCTGCTGGACGGGGCACGGTACGTCGACGACCGGCTCGTCGAGATCTTCGACGAGCTCCAGCCCGACGCGATCGTCGAAGACAACGTCTGCGCCTTCCCGGCGATGCCCGCCAGTGGCAGGCCCTGGGTGCGGATCGCCTCCTGCAACCCGCTCGAGCTCAAGGGCCCCGAGCTGCCGCCGCCATACACAGGGCTGTCGATCGACGACCGCTCGAGCTGGGGCGAATACCGCGACGAGTACCGGCGAGTCACCGGCGATCTGCAGGCGAGCTTCAGCGAGTTCTGCACCGAGCGCGGTGCCCCCCCGCTTCCCGACGGGGAGATGATCCACGAGTCGCCCTGGCTCAACCTCTATCTCTACCCGCGGGAGGTGGACTACCCGCGCTTGCGGCCTCTGGAGGGAACCTGGCACAACCTGGAGTCGAGCGTCCGCACGACGGATGCCGAATGGAGTGTGCCCGCGGAGCTGGCCGACGGGGATGGATCGCTGATCTACGTCAGCCTCGGCTCCCTCGGCTCGGGCGACGTCCCGCTGATGAAGGACCTGGTCGCGGCGCTGGCGAAGACGCCGCACCGCTACGTGGTCTCGAAGGGGCCCCAGCACACCGAGTACGAGCTCGCCGACAACATGGTGGGTGATGAGTTCCTGCCGCAGGTCTCGGTCCTGCCGCAGGTCGACCTGGTTATCACCCACGGCGGCAACAACACGACGACGGAGTGCCTCCACTTCGGCAAGCCGATGGTCGTGTTGCCGATCTTCTGGGACCAGCACGACAACGCGCAGCGGATCGACGAGACCGGATTCGGGATCCGATTGACGACCTACTCGCTCGGGGAGAGTGACCTGCCCGCGGCGATCGATCGGCTGCTCACAGACCGTGAGCTCCGCGCCAGCCTCGCGGATGTCTCGAAGCGGCTCCAGGCGAGTCCCGGCGCTGAGCGGGCAGCCGAGCTGATCGAGCAGCTCGCCGTGACGGCCTAGGCCGAGGTGCCGAGCACCCGGACCACCTCGGGCATCGAGGTGATGCCGCGCCGGACCTTCTCGAGGCCGTCGTCACGGAGCCTGTGCATGCCGGCGTCGACCGCGACGGCCTCGATCTCCTTGCTGGACGCCTTGTCCAGAATCAGCGCTCGGACCTCATCCGTGAGGACGAGCACCTCATAGAGCCCGATCCGGCCCAGGTACCCGGTGCCGCCGCAACTGACGCAGCCGACCGGCTCGTACATCTCAGGGCTTCCGTCCGCGTCGGCCAGGCCGACGGAGCTCGGCTCAGGCAGCGTCGCCGGCCGCTTGCACTGGTCACAGAGACGCCTGGCCAGCCGCTGGTTGATCACGCACTGGATCCCGGAGGCGATCAGGAAGGGTTCGACGCCCATCTCGACCATCCGGGCCGCTGCGATCGCCGCGTCGTTCGTATGCAGGGTCGAGAGGACCAGGTGGCCGGTCAGCGCCGCCTCCATCGCGACCTGCGCCGTTTCCCGATCCCGGATTTCGCCTACGACGAGGGTGTCGGGGTCGGAGCGGACCATCGAGCGCAGGCCGGATGCGAAGGTCATACCGGTGGCGGTGTTGACGTGAATCTGCTTGATCCCGTCGACCTCGTACTCCACGGGATCCTCGATGCTGATCAGTGTCTTATCCGGGGTGTTGACGGCATTCAGCATCGCGTAGAGCGTCGTGGTCTTCCCGGTGCCGGTCGGCCCGGTAGCCAAGACCGCCCCCTGAACCTGACTGAGGCCGCCGAGGATCAGTTCACGGTCCTCTGCGCGCATTCCCAGCGCCTCGAGGTCGAGGACCACACGGCCCTTGTCGAGGATGCGCATGACGACGGACTCGCCGCGGATCACGGGCAGCGTGGAGATCCTGATGTCGATCTCGCGGTCGTCCACCTCGAGTGCGACCCGGCCGTCCTGCGGAAGACGGCGTTCTGCGATGTCGAGGTCGGCCATGATCTTGACGCGCGAGACGAGTCCGGCAATCAGATCGCTCGCCACGGTCGTTGAGTCGACCATGACACCGTCCACGCGATATCGGACACGCATGTCGCCCCGGTACGGATCGAAGTGGATGTCCGACGCACCGCGGCTGGCTGCGTCAGCGATCACCGAATGGACGAGCTTGACGACCGGCGCCTCCTCCGCCGAGGCACGCAGGTGCAGCACATCGCTGCCATCCGGCTGGGCCCGGTCGACTTCGGCCTCGATCTGCTGGACCGAGCCGCTCAGCTTCGCCAAGCGCCCGATCACTGCCTCCACCCCTTCCGGAGTCGCGATCGCCCTCCGAACCTCGTATCCCGTGGAGATCGCAATGTCGTCGGCGCCGAGCACGTTCGAGGGATCGGGGGTGACGACGAGCAGTGATCCGTCGCCCAGGAACGCGACCGGGATCGCCCGACAGCGGCGCGCCTCGGCTCCCTCGATCAGGTTGGCCGCCCCAGCATCCACCTGGAAGGCGTTGAGGTCCACGTAGTCGAGGGAGTTGCGCTCGGCGAGCGCGCGGGCGAGCTGGCTGGAGTCGATGATCCCGCTCTCGACCAGCAACGTCCCCATCTGTTGGTGGGACTGCCGCTCTCGCACCATCACCTGCTCGACGAGCTCACGATCGGCGAAGCCCATTTCGACGACGACGTCGCCGAGACGCCGTCGCGGATCCTTTGCGCCAGAGGGAGGGGTGAGGCCGGGCATCGGTCCCCTTTCGGCGGTGGGTGTCTTGTGTGCTTCGGCCACGCCTCCCTTTATCGGCCGGAGCGCCGAAAAGGTGAAGTCGGCCTAGACTCCCCAATGGACCGTGCTAGGCGGGGAATTAGCGGTGCCCTGTAATCCGCAACCCGCTCAAGCGGAGCTGAATTCCCGAACGAGGGACCGGCCCTCGGGGCCGGGCCGCTGCGGGCGGCGTTGACGGCCAGGTCCTGCGCAGTGTCGGCCTGCGAACCAGGTCAGGTCCGGAAGGAAGCAGCCTTAAGCGGTAGCCGACATGTGATGCAGGCAAGCCTGGCTCGAGCCAAACACGGTGGACACGCCCGGGAGCCTCGTCTCGAGGACGGGTGCACGGTCCATTTCTCGTTCGGCACGCCGACCGACTAATCAAGTGCACCTAGGTCAGCGCTTGGCCGGCAGGGTGGACGCGAAGTCCGCGCCGGCGTCAACCCATTCGGAAAGCCCTTCATCGTCGGCTGTGCGCTCGGGCGAGACGTAGACGGTCGTCTTCATCGGCCGGCCCGTGAAGTCGAATGGGCGAACGCCATCCTCGGCCAGCGCCTTCTCGGCTTCCTGATCGCCGAGCCTCACGATCAGGTCGCCACCCATCACGCCACACGCCATGTTGCCGCCGACCATGAAGGCGATCCCGCCGAACATCTTTCGCTCCGAGACGTCGGCGCGAGCGGAAACCAGCTCCCGGACGCGATCTGCGAGTGCCTCGTCGTAGGCCATACCGAAAGGCTAACTCGGAGTTTCCGGGAGGACGGTCGTCGCGCGCGCGAGTCACGGAAGGCGGTGGATAGACTCGAATCGTGACCGAATCCGCCTCTCTATATCGTCGCCACCGCCCCCAGAGCTTCGGGGAGGTCGTTGGCCAGGAGCACATCGTCCGCACCCTCTCCAACGCCGTCGAGAAGGGGCGGGTCCATCACGCCTACCTCTTCGTCGGCTCGCGAGGAACGGGCAAGACCTCGATGGCCAAGATCCTCGCGCGCTCGCTCAACTGCGTCGACGGACCGACCCTGACCCCGTGCGGCGAGTGCGAGCCCTGCGTGACCATCGCCGCGGGCACGTCGCTGGACGTGATCGAGATGGACGCCGCCTCGAACCGATCGGTGGACGACATCCGGGAGCTGCGCGAGCGGGTCGGCTTCGCTCCCGCGGCCGGCCGCTGGAAGGTCTACATCCTCGACGAGGCGCACATGCTCACCAAGGAGGCCTGGAACGCCTTCCTGAAGACCCTCGAGGAGCCGCCGCCGAACACAGCCTTCGTCCTGGCGACGACCGAGCCGCAGAAGGTGATGGCCACGATCGTCGACCGCTGCCAGCGCTTTGACTTCCAGCGCCCTTCGCTCGAGCAGATCGCCGAGGTGGTGCGACGGGTCTCGAAGGCCGAGGGGATCGAGATCGAGGATGGCGCGGTGGCGCTGATCGCCCGCTCGGCGACCGGCAGCTTTCGCGATGCGCTCGGCACCCTCGACCAGCAGGTCGCCTTCGGCGGCGATCGGGTCTCGACCGATGAGGTGGTCGAGCTGCTCGGAGCGGCCGATGCGGATCTCCTCTTCGACACCACCGACGCCCTCGCCTCCGGGGACGCCCGGGTCGCCCTCGAAGCGGTCGAGCGCCTCTCGCGCTCCGGCCGCGATCCCGGTCAGTTCGCCCGCGACCTGATCGCGCACCTGCGCCAGCTGCTGGTTGCCCGCGCCACCGGGGAGGTGCCCGAGTCCTTCACGGTGACCGTCGCGCAGCCTGAGCGGCTCGCCGGGCAGGCGAAGGCGATCGACGACGCCAAGCTGGTCGGCGCGATCGATGCCCTCAGCGGCGCGGTCGCGGCGATGCGGGAGGGCGACGACCCAAGACTCACCCTCGAGGTCGCCTTGCTGAAGGTGGCGACGCCGAGTCTCGACTCATCACGGGAGGCTCTCCTGCGCCGTATCGAGTCGCTCGAGGCTCGCTTGAGCGGCGAGGGGGCAGCGGCGCCTGAAAACCCTAAGCAGCCTGCCGCGCCGGAGCAGGCAGCCAAGCCGGAAACACCGGGACCGCCCGAGGACGAAGCCGTGCCGGAAGCAACCACGACTGTGGAGATCGACCGGGTCGTCGAACTCTGGCCCGCGGTCGTGGACCACCTGCGCGCCTCCGGGTCGGCGATGCTCTCCACCCTCTTCGACGAGGCGAGGCCGCTCGGCATCGATGAGGAGCGGTCGATGCTCCGTATCGGCTTTCCGCCCTCGGCGAAGTTCAACAAGAAGAAGGCGGAGTCCTCTGCCAACCTGGAGCGGATGACGGAGGCGGTGGGCGCGATCGTCGGTACCCGGCTGCGGCCCGCGTACGAGCTGATCGCGGACGAGAGTCAGGCGGCCGATTCCGAGAGTTCGGCCGAGATGAGCGAGGAGGATCTGATCGACCTGATCAAGGACAACTTCGACGCCAGCGAGGTCCCTCCGGACGAGGCGCGAGAGAGCGAGACCGGCTGATGCCCCAGGGTCCCAACATGAATCAGTTGCTCAAGCAGGCCCAGCAGATGCAGGCTGAGATGGCGAAGGCCCAGGAGCAGCTCAAGAACGAGACCGTCGAGGCCAGCGCCGGCGGCGGCATGGTCAAGGTGACGATGACCGGAGACATGCAGCTGCGCGAGATCAAGATCGATCCCGAGGCGATCGATCCGGAGGACGCCGAGATGCTCCAGGACATGGTCGCCGCGGCTGTCAATGAGGCGCTCCGCTCGGCCCAGGAGCTGGCGGCGAACCGGATGGGCGGTATCGCGGGCCTGGGCGGCGGCGGGCTCCCCGGTCTGCCCGGGATGTAGATCCGGCGGCGGTGCCGACCGCTCCCCTAGGCTTGTCGCCATATGTACGCCGGACCGATCAGCCAGCTGATCGCGGAGCTCTCGAAGCTGCCGGGGATCGGGCAGCGCACCGCCCAGCGGCTCGCCTTCCACATCCTGCGGGCGGACGACGCCGACGCGCTCGGCCTCGCCGACGCGATCCGCGAGGTCAAGGAGAAGGTGGGCCTCTGCGAGGTCTGCTTCAACCTCGCGGAAGGGCCCCGCTGCCGCATCTGCGAGGACGCCCGCCGAGACCAGTCGCTGATCTGCGTGGTCGAGGAACCCGCGGACGTGATCCCGATCGAGCGGACCGGCGAGTACCGCGGCGTCTACCACGTGCTCGGGGGCGCCCTCTCACCGATCGACGGGATCGACCCCGAGGATCTGCGGATCGCCGAGCTGATCGATCGGGTCAACGGCGAGGTCAAGGAGGTCGTGCTCGCCACCAACCCGACGACCACCGGGGAAGCGACGGCGTTGCATATCGCCGAGGAGCTGCGTGGCCGCGCCGCCATCACGCGCCTCGCCAGTGGCCTGCCCGTCGGCGCGGATCTCGAGCACGCCGACGAGGTGACGCTCGGCAAGGCCCTGGCGGGCCGCCAATCCCTCGGGTAGATACCGAAGTCCGTGTGAGATACGGTCCCACCAACTCAATCGACCGGGGAGAGGACTTCTCATGCGAAGGAACCAGGGACTGGTCGTCTTGGCGTTGCTTGCCCTGCTGGCGCTGACGATCAGCGCCACCGTCGGGGCGACCGCGAGCGCCTCCGGCGGCAACGCCGTCGCGGCGAAGAAGAAGTGCAAAAAGAAGAAGAATCACGCGGCGTCGGCCAAGAAGAAGAAGTGCAAGAAGAAGAAGGCGGCCCCGGTCTCACTTGTTCGGGCGACGCTGACCTGGTCGGGCGGCGCCGACAACACGAACTACGACCTCTACATTTTCGACCCGAGCGGAAGCTTCGGAAGGGCGGCCTCGAATCCGATACCGAGCAGCGCGTTCTCACCGAACGCCGTCGGTCCGTCGGGAACTGAGACATTCACCGACCTCAACTTCGGTCAGCACCGCGCCTTCCAGTTCGGTGTTTGCTACCAGGACGGTGGATCGAACCCGGTCACCTACTCCATTGACTACGTGACCGCCGACGGAGCACACCACACCGACTCGCAGACCGGCGAGGAGGGATTCAACGCCCGATACAGCGGCGGGACCCCTGCCCTGAACACGTTCACTTGCCCGGCCCCCTAATCGGGTCTAGTCCGCAGGCCTGAAGTCGGTTACATCCGGCGGGTCGGGTCGTCGTACCCGCCCCGCCGCTGCGGGTACTCGTCCTCGTCCTTGGGCGAGCCGCCCTGCTGGACCAGCTCGTAGAGCAGCGAGAGCGCCAGGCCGGCCCCGCCGGCGATCATCAGGATCAATCCGACGGTCTGTATGTTGATCACGTCGCTCGTGACGTTGATCGCGTAGCGCAGGATTGCGCCGATCGCGATCAGGAATATGGCCGTGGCGATGGTCAAGGGTCGCCAGGATACCCGTGGGCCTGGCCGCTAACCGAGCGCCTTCACCCGGTGACCGGTTCGGGACCCGTGTCGCTCAGCCCGATCCGCCGGTGTAGACGGCGCAGCGGCTTCGGCGCCCACCAGTTCCAGTCGCCGAGGAGCTCCATCAGCGAGGGGACGAGCAGGGCGCGGATCAGGCTCGCGTCGATCAGCACGGCGAGGGCGGTGCCGACACCGTTCTCCTTGATGAAGATGATCTGCGAGGTCGCGAAGGCGCCGATGGCGATCGCGAAGAGCAGCGCGGCCGCCGTCACGATGCGCCCGGTCCGCTCCAGGCCCACCGCAACCGCCTCCGAACTTGGGATTCCCGAGTCGTGCGCCTCCTTGATTCGCGAGAGCAGGAAGACGCCGTAGTCCGTGGAGAGGCCGAAGACGACCGCGAACAGGAGGATCGGCATGGTCTGCTCGAGCGCCCCCTGGCTCCGGTAGTCGAGCAGGCCCTCCAGGCGCCCATCCTGGAAGACGAAGACCAGGATGCCGAAGACCGCGCTCAGGTTGAGGGCGTTCATCACCAGCTGCTTGACCGGGAGCACGACCGATCCGGTCATCAGGAAGAGGACGATCAGGGTCGCGACGATCACGATCGCCAGGGCGATCGGCGCATGCGTCTCGAGGCTGTGCTGCAAATCGACGAAATGCGCCGCGGCGCCTCCCACCAGCAGCTCGGAGCCACCGGGGACCGGTAGGTCGCGAATCTCCTTCGCCGCGTTGCGGCTGGTGTCGGAGATGTAGCTGTCGTCGGAGTAGGCCTGGAGGACGGCGTCGCCGTTGGCCAGCGGCTGGGGCGGCCCCACCTCCGCGATGCCCTTCACCCGCGAGACCTCTTGGTGGATCGCGCCGAGCGACGACGGGGTCGCGTTCTCAACCAGCAGCAGGTTCGGGGTGTCGTGGAAGGGCGGGAACTGGGCCCGCATCACGTTGTCGACCTGCCTGGCGCTGGCGCTCTCGGGCAGCACCTGCGCGTCGACCGAGGTGAACTTGAGGTTCCAGAACGGGAGCCCGAGCACGATCAGGATGGCGGCGGTCACGGTCGCGATCCCGACAGGTCGGCGCATGACGAAACGCGAGAGCCGGTACCAGAAGCCCTCCTGGGTGACCGTGGCGTCACGCTCGGCGCGCCGCTGCAGGAAGCTCGGCGCCCACGCGTTCACCCGGTGACCGAGCAGCGCCAGCACCGCCGGCAGGACCGTCAGCGCGATCGCCGAGGCGAGCAGCGCGACCATCGCTCCGCCGAGGCCCATCGAATAGAGGAAGCGCTGGGGGAAGACCATCAGCGATGCGAGCGCCACGGCGACGGTGAGCGAGGAGAACAGCACCGTTCGCCCGGCAGTGTTGAGGGTTCGCTTCATCGCCACCGGGCCGGGCCCGGCCTTCGCCATCTCCTCGCGGTAGCGGGAGACCACGAAGAGGCTGTAGTCGATCGCCAGCCCCAGCCCGAGCCCGGTGGTCAGGTTGAGGGCGAAGATCGAGACGTGGACGAACTCGTTGGCGATCCGGAGCAGGAGGAAGGTGCCGACGATGGCCAGCCCGCCGATCATCAGCGGAAGCAGCGCGGCGACGGCGCTGCGGAAGAAGAGCAGCGAGAGCAGGAAGAGGATCGGGAAGGCGAGCATCTCGGCCATTCGCAGGTCCTTCTCGACCTGCTTGTTCACCTGCTGCTGGGCGAGGGCGATTCCGCCCACGGTGACGCCCGGCTGACCGGAGAGGTCGTCGGCGATCCTCTTGGCGGCGTCCTGCTGTTCCTTGTCGTCGGTCGGCTTCAGGCTGACCGCGAGGTACGTCGCGGTGCCGCTGTGTGAGACGAAGTCGGGGGATCGCGTCTCCAGGTAGCCGGTGACCCGCGAGACGTCCGGGTCCGACCGCAGCTGGCGCTCGACTCCCCGGATCCTCTGTTGACCCGAGCTCGAGGTGGGCGAGGTGTTCTGGAAGAGAACGATCACGCTCGGATCGCGGTAGCCGTCCGCCTCCAGGCGATCGGCCGCCTTGACGCTCTCGGTCGCCGGGTCGTCGTCGCCGTACGGAGCCAGCTTGCTGGCGACCCCGCCGCCGAGCGCGCCGGCGATGACGAAGAAGACCGCCGCGAAGATCACCGTGCGCTTGCCGTGACGCTGCGCGAGCGATGCGAGTGCGTTGAACATGTCTACCCCCGTGCTGAGCCGACCCGGCGGTCGGCGGTTTGATTCTCCAAGTCATCGGCGGCCCGCTCGAACCACTCGGCCGTCCATTCACTCATCTCGATGCCGTAGCGGAGCACCATCAGCGAGCCACCATCCGGCTCCGCCTCGGGGCCGTCCGGCCGCCCGGTCTCCTCGACCGCCTCAGCGATCGAGCGAAGCTCCGCTGCCTTGGCGCGCGAGGTGGCAGCGCGCTCGCGCGCGATCTCCGCGATGCGAGCCGGCTCGATCGAGCCGGCGAAGAAGAGCTCGAGCAGCCCCTCGTCCCGCATCTCGAAGACCTCCGGGGGCCTTGCGATCCAGGCCCGAGCGGCCCTCCTGCCCGCAGCCGTCAGCCTGTAGACGGTGCGCTGGCGGGCGCCCTGGGATGAATCCGCGCCCGCGATCAGACCGGCCTCCTCCAGGCGCCGCAGCTCGGGATAGATCTGCCCGTAGCTCGCCGCCCAGAAGAATCGGGCCGAGCTGTCGACGAGCTGCTTGATCTCGTAGCCGGAGCGCGGCCTGGCGGCCAGCATTCCCAGAATCACCTTGCCTGTGGCGTTCAGCTCCATCCACAGGAGATATATCAATCCGATATATCAGCTGTCTGTGACGTGCGTCACGCCGCTTCCGCGGTGCGCCCCTGCGGCTCCCACTTGAACCGTCGGGCGGCGATCCAGATTCCGGCCAGCCCCCAGATGACCAGGGCGGCGACGTCACTGCCCGATAGACCGATCCCGCTCGGGTGCTCCGCGACCGTGGACTGGAGACCCTGGGCCACGTGATAGAGGGGGAAGAGCCGGCCGACCTCCTGCAGGAAGCTTGGGAGGGTGTCGAGCGGGATGAAGATCCCCGAGACGAAGGAGAGCATCACGATCGTGAATGCACCGATCGGCTGCGCGCTGTCCTCGCTCTTTGCCAGCGCGGTCGCGGCGATTCCCAACGCCGAGAGTGTGGCCGTGCCGAGGAACAGGTAGATGATGAACCCGGGGACCGTCTGCGCCGGCAGGTCCACGCCATAGGCGATGATCCCGATCGCGATCATGATTCCGCCGACCGTCAGGGCGAATACCACCGAGCGCAGCACCTGTGCGGTGACGAAGGTCCAGGTGGGTGGGGGCATGCCGCGCTGGCGCTTGAGCTGACCGCGCTCGCGCTGGGACACCAGCGCCATCAGCGGCGTGCTGAAGCAGGAAAGAGCCAGGGCGTAGGCGATCAGGCCCGCCGTGAAGTAGGCGTGTACGTCGATGGTGTGGCCCGCGACCGTCGTCGTCTGAGACCCGCCTTTGGTGAAGAGTGAGTTGAAGAGGAGGAGGAAGATGATCGGGAAAAGCGCCCCGAACAACATCGCACGCGGTGTGCGGAGCGTCGCCAGAACCGCGTACTTCGTCTGGATGAGGACCAGCCTCAGGTCGGTCATCGCCCGTTCTCCTGCGGGTTGGAGGTGACCTCGAGGAAAACGTCCTCGAGGCTTGGCCGCCTGACCTCGAGGTCGGGCAGCGTGATCCCCTCCTCCTCGGCCCAGCTCAGCAGTCGGTAGAGGTCTCGTTGCGGATCGGTGCTGGGTACCGTCGCCTGGTTGCCCGAGACCACCGCCTTGATGCCGAGCGCAGCGGAGGCACGATCGGCGACGCCGTCGAGGGTCCGGAACCGGATCATCGTCTCCCGGCCGAGCTGCTCGCCGAGCGTCTCAGGGGCGCCCTCGGCGACGATTCCTCCCTCACGCATGATCACGACCCGGTCAGCCAGGTGCTGGGCCTCGTCCATGTAGTGGGTGGTGAGGACGATGGTGGTACCAAGCTCCTTGAGGCCCTCGATCATGTTCCACGCGTCGCGTCGCGCCGACGGATCGAAGCCCGTCGTGGGTTCGTCGAGGAAGAGGAGCTCGGGATTCCCGATGATCCCGACGCCCACGTCCAGCCGGCGCTGCTGCCCGCCAGAGAGCGAGCCGACCCGCGCGTCGCGCTTGCCGGCGAGTCCGACCAGGTCGAGAGTCTCGTCCGCCGGGCGCGCGTTGGGGAAGAAGCTCGAATAGAGGCGCATCGTCTCGCGCACGGTGAGCAGCGGATTGAGCTCACACTCCTGCAGGACGAGTCCGATGCGGGTACGCCAATCACGGGTTGCGTGTCCCGGATCGATGCCGAGCACCGTGACCTCGCCGGCCGTGCGCTCCCGGTATCCCTCGAGGATCTCGATGGTGGTCGTCTTGCCCGCCCCGTTGGGGCCGAGGAAGCCGAAGACTTCGCCGGGCGCGACCTCGAAGTCGATGCCTCGCACGGCCTCGTTCTCGCCGTAGGTCTTGCGGAGGCCCCGAACGGAGATCGCAGGCGTGGACGTGCCCGGGCCGACCGGGCGACGGGGCAACACCCCCTGTGTAGATCCGCTCACCGAACGCTCATCTTTCCAAAGAGTTGAAAGCGTGCCTTAAAGGGGGGGCGCCGCCTATCCTCACGCGGATGAGCGCAACCCGCACAGACGGGATCGTGGTGATGAAATTCGGCGGCACCTCGGTGGCGGGCACCGAGGAGCTCAAGCGCGCCGCCCGGCGGATCGTCGCCGCCCGCGACCGGGGCAAGCAGGTGGTCGCGGTGCTCTCCGCGCGCGGCCGGACGACCGACCGGCTGCTCGAGGCGGCGCGTGAGATCTCACCGCGGCCCGATCCCCGCGAGATGGACATGCTGCTGTCGATCGGAGAGCGCGAGTCGTGCGCCCTCTGTGCGATGGCGATCAACGACCTCGGCCACCGCGCGATCTCCCTGACCGGCTCGCAGGCTGGGATCGTGACCGACTCCTCCCACACCAAGGCGCGGATCATCGACGTTCGCGCCGACCGCATCCGCAGCGCCCTCGAGGAGGACTCGATCGTGCTGGTCGCCGGGTTCCAGGGCGTCTCGACCGACAGCCGTGACGTCACCACGCTGGGGCGGGGAGGGTCCGATACGACCGCGGTCGCGCTGGCGGCCGCGCTCGGCGCCGAGGAGTGCGAGATCTACACCGACGTCGCGGGCGTCTTCAGCGCGGACCCCAGGATCGTCTCCGACGCGCGCAAGCTCCCCGTCGTCTCCTACGAGGAGATGCTCGAGATGGCGTCCTCGGGCGCGAAGGTGCTGCAGCTCCGTGCGGTCGAGTACGGCCGGAACCACGGTGTTCGCATCCACTGCCGCAGCTCGGCCGATGAGGGCACCGGTACCCTCGTCCTCTCGGAGCAGGAGACCTTGGAACGACCACTCGTAACAGCAGTCACCCATTCGACCGACGAGGCCCGCGTCACGCTCACCGGCGTGCCGGACGAGCCCGGCGTCGCGGGCCGAATCTTCGGCGCGCTCGCCGACGCCAACATCAACGTCGACATGATCATCCAGAACGAGCCCGTCTCCCACGATGGCGGAGCGGATCTCTCGTTCACGGTGGAGTCCGATGACCTCGAAAGCGCGGTCGAGGCAATCCGGCTGGAGGACTCCGAGATCGGCATAGAGACGGACGAGGCGATGGGCAAGGTGTCCATCGTCGGCGCGGGGATGCGCAGCCATCCGGGTGTCGCCGCCAAGGTCTTCCGCGTGCTCGGCGAGAACAAGATCAACATCGAGATGATCTCCACCTCGCCGATCAAGATCTCCTGCGTGATCCGGGCCGATCAGGTGCCGCAGGCGGTGGAGGCCCTGCACGACGCGTTCGAGCTCGGGGCCGACGCCATCCGCAAGGAGGAGCCGACCGGCACGGAGCATCGCCCGACCGTTTCCGGCTGACCGGCCCAGCCGCCCCGTACTCTTTGCGAATGCCCAGCCGCGAATACCGGGTCGGAGTCGCCGGTGCCACGGGCGCCGTCGGTTCCACGATCCTCGAGGTGCTCGCCGAGCGGAAGTTCCCGGCGGCGGAGGTGCGGCCGCTGGCGTCGGCCCGCTCGGCCGGCAGCAAGGTCCCCTTCGCCGGGAGCGAGCTCGAGGTCCATGAGCTGACCGACGACTCGATCCAGGGGCTCGACCTGGTCCTCTCCTCGGCCGGGGGCAAGGTGAGCTCTGCCTGGGCCCAGAAATGGATCGACGCGGGAGCAGTGGTCGTCGACAACACGAGCTTTTGGCGGATGCACGAGGACGTGCCGCTGGTGGTGGCGGGCGTCAACGATGACGCCGCCGCGGACCACAACGGGCTGGTCGCCAACCCGAACTGCACCACGATGCAGCTGATGGTCGCGCTCAAGCCGATCCTCGACGCGGCCGGGGTCGAGCGGCTGATCGTTTCCACCTACCAGTCGGTCTCCGGCACTGGGCGCAACGCGATCAAGGAGCTGCGCGACGAATCCGAGGCGGTTCTGCAGGGCAAGCCGATCGAGACGCCGCAGGTGTACCCGCACCAGGTCGCCTTCAACGTGCTGCCGCAGGTCGAGAACTTCAAGGACGGCGACGACTACACGACCGAGGAACGCAAGGTGATGTCCGAGACGCGGAAGATCCTCGGCCTCTCCGAGGCCGTCGGGATCTCGGCGACCTGTGCGCGCGTGCCGGTGATCACAGGCCACTCCGAGTCGGTGAACGTGCAGACCGAGCGTGAGCTCTCCCCGGAAGAGTGCCGTGAGCTGCTCTCCGAGGCTCCGGGCCTGATCGTGCTCGACGATCCCGGCGCCGGCATCTATCCGCTGCCGATCGCGGCCGCCGGCCGGGACGAGGTCCTGGTAGGGAGAATCCGCCGCGACCCCTCGCACGAGCGTTGTCTCAATCTCTGGGTGGTCGGCGACAACCTCCGCAAGGGCGCGGCCACCAACGCGGTGCAGGTCGCCGAGCTGCTGCACCAGCGCGACCTCGTGCGCGTGCCAGCCGGCGCCAGTCTGAGCTAGCGAGCGGATGTAGTCCGGTAGCGGCGGTCGGGCCTCCGCCTGCGTCTGTATAAGCCCCGCATGGACGTCGGCTTCGGCGAGGCGCTTCTGATCAGCGGCGCCCTGCTGGCGCTGGCCGCCGCGCTCTCGGGGCTGATGCGCGGGACCGTGCTCTCGATTGCGGTCCTCTCCGTCACCTCGGGACTGATCCTGGCCGAGGCGGGGGCGATCCACGTCGACGGCTCGGACAGCGCGGTGGTCCACCTCTTCCTGCTCGCCCTGATCGTCACGCTGTTCTCCGACGGGCTCTTCGTCGAGCGGGAGCTGCTGGTCGTGCACTGGGGACCCGTGGTGCGCGCGCTGCTGATCGCGATGCCGCTCACGCTCGCGCTGTTGGCGCTGGCGGCCAAGCTGCTCTTCTCCGAATTGAGCTGGGCAGAGGCATTCCTCCTCGGCGCAATCCTGTCCGCCACGGACCCGGTGCTCACATCGGCCGTCGTCACCTCGCAGCGAGTGCCCGCGTCGGTCAGACACGCGCTCAACCTCGAGTCCGGGCTCAACGATGGGCTGGCCCTGCCGTTCGTCCTCTTCTTCATCATCCTCGCGTCGCCTGGGGGTGACGCGGGCTCAGAGGCGGCGAAGCTCGTTGGGGAGGCAGCCTTCGGAGCCGTGATCGGGATTGTCCTGGGCCAGAGCGCGGGCCGGCTCACCCACCATCTGCCGGGTGGGGGGATCGTCCGCCGCTATGAGGGGATCTACGCTCTGGGCGTCGGACTGCTCGCCTACGGGGTGGCCGACGTCACCTTCGGCAACGGCCTGATCGCCGCCTTCGTCTGCGGGATCTCGCTGGCGGCCGCCGATCACGCGATCGCCGACGACTTCGTGGTCTTCAGCGAGAACGTCAGCTCGATCCTGCAGGTGCTCACCTTCTTCGCCTTTGGTGCGCTGATCGTCGCGACGGGGTACCACGCCAGCGTTCCGCTGCTGATCGCCTTCATCGCGTTCGCGCTGCTGGTCGCGCGTCCCATCGCAATCGGCCTCTCCTTCGTCCGGGTCGGCCTGCCGGCATCGCAGCGGGCCTTCATCGCGTGGTTCGGGCCCAAGGGGGTGGCCGGGATCCTCTTCGCCGAGCTTGTCCTCAACTCGGACGTCGGCGATGCCAAGGCGATCTTCGAGACGGCCGCCTTCGTGATCCTGGCGTCGATCGTGATCCATGGACTCACCGACACGGTGGGGGCACGCTGGATCGAGCGGCGGGTCTCCGGCGGCTAGCCGCTGAGGATCTTCTTCTTCTCTTCGCGGAACTCGGCCTCGGTGAGGACGCCATTCTCCTTCAGCTCGCCGAGCTTCTCGAGCCGCTCGAGCTTGGCGTCGTCTGGATCCTTGCCGTCGTCGTCGGTCAGGTCGCGGACGGCGGAGCCGATCCGGCGTCCGGTCTCTCTGCTGGTCCTGCGCGCCCGCTCTCGCATCGATCTCATCCAGTCCCCCTTCTTGGCGCCGGGGAACTCCCGGGCGGTCTTGCGGCGGACCTCCTCGAGCCACACCGCGGCCAGGACGATGAGCAGCAGCGTGAGCACCAGCTGGCGCGGCCCGCTGGGGGGCCAGATGATCACGACGAGCAGCACAAGCGCCGCGAAGGTCGACCAGACGATTCCCGGCCGGTCGCGCAGTGTCGGTGCTGCCGCCCTGCGAATGCCGACCGCCGCGCTCGCCGGCGAAGCGAGGAATGAGGCGATCACGAAGCCGATGCCGAAGATGACCACGCTGGTCGCGATGCTCTGCAGCAGTGAGGTCCCGATGTCCCAGGCGTGCCCAGCGGGGATCCGCGCATCCTGCGTCGGGGCGAGGCTGTCGACGAAGGGCCCTTTGAGCGCGGCGCGCACCGCGATCGCCGCCAGGCCGGCCGCGATCAGGCCGAGCCCGTAGCCCAGCACCACGATCCAGCGTCGCCCCCGGCCGGCCAGCCACGCCGCCAGAGCGAACAGCGCGAGCGTGCCTACGGTGAAGAACCAGGCGAGGCCGTTGATGAGCTTGGTAACGGTTCGCGCGGTGTCGAGCTGCTGCGAGTCGGCGACCTGGAGCCGCCCGAAGCTCGGCTTGAGGACGCCCTGGGCCTCGCCCTTCTTGATTGCCTGCTGGGCCTGCTTCTTGAGGCCGATCCGGTTGGCGAGCTGGAGGACGATCGGGCGCAGGTCGAGGATGACCTTTCCGTTCTGCGTCGTGATCTCCTCGTTCTTGCCCTCGAGGATCGCGACCAGCTGGGTGTGGGCGACGCGGTTGGCGTCCGCCCAGAGCGTCTGCACTCGCGGCGACTGGAACGCCTGCTGGGCGGCCCGCGTGGCGAATTCGCGGACGCCGGCGGCGAGCGGAGAGGAGACGGGTTGGAGGTCAGGCGGTAGCTGTTTCTTCAGGATCCGCGCTACGTCGACGCTCGCGTAGAGCTGGTCCACGGAGTAGATGGCGAGAGCGTCCGAGATCTCCTTGTCCTGCAGCAGCTTGCCGCTGGTGTCGACCCATTGGTTGGTGTCGAGTGCCTGCCGGTCGACCCAGCTCGTGAAGATCGCCAGGAAGGCGAGGATCGAGGCGAGGATGACGAGGACGCGGACCTGGATCCGGTGCCGCGTCTCTGGCGGTTCGGTCGACGCCATCCGCCTCCGAGACCCTACGCCTGGGCGCGGTCGATGGCCTCCCTCGCCGCCTCGGGGCTGGCGCCCGTGAGCTCCTGGTAGCGCTTGGTCGCCTGCGCGGTGTTGCCCTTGGTGAGCAGGTCCTGGATCTCGGGATGGCTCGCGGGGTCGACCTCGCCGCCCGAAGCGCCGCCAGGGCTCAGGTCGAGGTGATCGAAGAGCTGCTCGAGGCGAGCCTCGATCAGGGTGAGCCGCTCCTCCATTGCGGCCACGTGCTGCTGCAGCGAGTCGGCCACAGGGTCCGCCTCAGGCTGCGGCCGGCTCAGCGGCCTCGCGGTCGCTCAATCGTTCCTCGACCCACTTGGTCGAGGCGATGTGCTTCTGCATGCCGAGCTGCTTGGGCTCGAAGCCGAGGGCGAGGCCGACGAGCTGGGGGAGGTGCAGGACCGCAAGACCGAGGTCGCGGTTGACGGCCTTGGCGGCCTCAGGCTGCTGCATGTCGAGGTTGAGGTGGCAGAGAGGGCAGGGAGTGACCAGGCAGTCGGCACCCGCGTCCAGCGCGTCGCCGACGTGGGTGCCCGCCTGCCGCAGCGAGACCTCGCGCGCCATCGTGATGATCGGGAAGCCGCAGCACTTACGTGCGCCGTCGTACTCGACGACCTCGCCGCCGAGCGCCTCGATCAGCCGGTCGAGGTAGAGATCGCGCTCGGGATGCTCCTCGTAGCCGAGCCGGTGCTTCGGGCGCAGGACGTAGCAGCCGTAGAACGGGCCAACCCGGAGCCCGCCGAGCGGGCGCTGGACCTGCTCCTTCAGTCGATCCAGTCCATAGTCCTCGACCAAGACCCAGAGAAAGTTCTTGTTGGAGAACCCCTCGGGGTCGTAGGAGAGGCCCTCCTCGGCCAATGTCTCGTTGACGTGGGAGCGGTACTCGGAGTCGCGCAACCGCTGCTGGCACTCCGACTGCGCCCCCTGGCAGGTGGAGCAGATATTCATCATCGGCAGGCCCGTCTGCTGGGCGAGCGCGAAGGTGCGCGCGTTGAGGGTGTCGGCTAGCTCCTGATTGTGCTCGGCGATCACGCCGGCGCCGCAGCAGTTCGCGCGATCGAGCTCGACGAGCTCGATTCCGAGCCGCTCCGCGACCAGGCCCATTGACCCGTGCAGCTCAGCCGTGAAGCCACGGCTGACGCACCCCGGCCAGTAGGCGACCTTCACTGATCTCCCCTCTCGTCGGGCTCGGGCTCAATCGCTTGCTCTGCCACCGCCTGGGCCTCCGGGACCGATTCGTCATCGTCGGCCTCCTCGCCGCGGATGTAGAGATTGAGCTCCACGCTGTGGTCCTCGGTGTGGGCGTAGATCCGCTTGACCTGGTCCTGCGCGTCGCCCGGCAGCTTGGGATGAACGCCTGGGATCAACTTCGGCAGCGAGCGCATCTTGCCGGTGCGGATGCCGCGGATCGCAGTGGGGATGCTTTCGAGCAGACCCTTGATTGCGCCGTGCTTCGGCATCAGCTTCCCCTTGATCCCGGGCGCGAGCGACTCCTGAAGGAGCAGTGCCTCATCGAGCGTTCCCTTCTTCTCGATGATCTTGGTGAAGGCCTCCTCGTGGCTGTGACCATGGTTCTGGTCGACGATTCCCTCATCGCTCGCGGCCCGGCGGAGCCGCATGATCTGGTCCATCGGCGCGACGTCCTTCGGGCAGGCGTCGATGCACGAGAAGCAGTGGGTGCAGTCGTAGATGCCGTGCGGGTCCTGGGCGAGGTCGTGAAGGCGTTCCTTGGTCTCGGCGTCGCGCGGGTCGCCGACGAAGCGATAGGCCTTGGCGAGGGCGGCGGGTCCGATGAAGTCGGGGTCGGCCTCCATGGACAGGCAGGAGGAGACGCAGGCGCCGCACTGGATGCAGGCCATCGACTGGGTGATGTCGATCATCGACTCCGGCGGGACGATGTACTCGCGCTCGGGCGGGTCGCCCTCCGGGAGCAGCCACGGTGTGACCCGGCGGATCTTGGTCCAGTGGGTCGACTCCATGTCCGTGACGAGGTCCTTGATCACCGGCATGTTGCCCATCGGCTCGACGACGATCGGCTCGGACCCTCCGTTTTGCCGGTTGGCGAACTCGCTCGCCTCGCCGATCATCGTCTTGCACGCGAGCGTCGATTGGCCGTTGATCTTCATCCCGCAGGAGCCGCAGATCGCGGCGCGGCACGAGCAGCGAACGGCCAGGGAGCCGTCCTCGTTGTCCTTGGCCTGCAGGATGCCGTCAAGGACGGAGAGCGTCGGATCGAGGTCGACGTCGAAGGTCTCCCAGTAGGGGCCCTCGCGCTCCTCGGGCTGGAAGCGCCTCACCTTGAGCGTGAACTCAGCCATCTCTCTTCACCCTACCCATCCGCCGCCCCCGGACGCGAAGCGGAGGAGGCGGCGCTATCAGTAGGTCCGTTCCTGCGGTTCCCACTGGGTGATGGTCACGTCGGAGTAGCTGATCTCGGGGCCGTCGTCCGCCCGGGTCAGGTCGATGTGCTTGAGCCATTCCTCGTCGTTGCGCTCGGGGAAGTCGGTGCGGAACTGCGCGCCGCGGCTCTCGGTGCGGTGGATCGCGCCGACGCAGGTCGCTTCGGCGCAGTCGAGCATGTAGCCGAGCTCGACCGCCCCGAGGATGTCCTGGTTGAACACCGAGCCCTTGTCGTCGATGTAGCAGCTCTTCCACTCCTCCTCGAGGCGCTTCACCGTCTCCAGGGCGGTGTTGAGCCCCTCGGCGTCGCGGAAGACCGCGACGTGCCTGTCCATGGTGTCGCCCAGCTCCCTGCGAATCTCGGAGACGCGCCGTCCCGACCCGTTCTCACGGCCGACGATCTCGGCGATCCGCGCCTCCTCCTCGTTGAGAGCTGTGTGCGGAACGTGCGTCTGCTCCCGGCCCTTGGCGCGATCGGCCGCGTCGACGCCCGAGCGGCGGCCGAAGATCAGGGTGTCGAGGAGGGAGTTGGCGCCCAGCCGGTTGCCGCCATGGACCGAGACGCAGGCAACCTCACCGGCCGCGTAGAGCCCGGGGACGTTGGTGCGGCCCTCGGTGTCGGTCCTGACGCCGCCCATCGTGTAGTGGTTGCCGGGCTTGATGTGGATCGGCTCCTTGGTGATGTCCACCCCGGCGAAGTCGCGGCCCACCAGGACGATCTCGCGGAGCGCCTCGTGGATGCGCTTTCTCGGCACCACGGTGATGTCGAGCGCGACCGTGCCGTCCGGGAAGCCGCGGCCCTCCTGGATCTCCGTCTGCTCGGCGCGGGAGACGACGTCGCGCGAGGCGAGCTCCATTTTGTTGGGCGCGTAGCGCTCCATGAAGCGCTCGCCGTCGGCGTTGAGGAGATGCGCGCCCTCGCCGCGTGCTCCCTCCGTGATCAGGAAGCCCTTGCCCGCCAGGGTCGTCGGGTGGTACTGGATCATCTCCATGTCCATCAGCTTCGCCCCGACGCGGTAGGCCTGGGCGATTCCGTCACCGGTGCAGATCAGGGCGTTCGTGGTCGGATGCCAGATCTGGCCGTTGCCCCCGGTCGCCAGGATCACCGCCTTCGCCCCGAAGTGCTCCATCGAGCCGTCGCGGACGTTCCTGCAGATCGCGCCGATGCAGTTGCCGTCGTCGTCGAGGGCGAGGCCGGTCGTGAACCACTCCTCGTAGCGGGCGACGTCCTCGGAGAACTTCATGAGCTGCTCGTAGAGGACATGCATGATCGCCTGGCCCGTGATGTCCGCGACGTAGTAGGTGCGCGCGGCCGAGGCCCCGCCGAAGGCGCGGGTGCCGAGCTTGCCCTCCTCGTTGCGATGGAAGGTCACCCCAAGGTGCTCGAGGTGGAGCAACTCGTCCGGCGCCGCCTTGCACATGATCTCGACCGCGTCCTGGTCGGCCAGGTAGTCCGAGCCCTTGATGGTGTCGAAGGCGTGCGACTCCCAGCTGTCGTCCTCCTGCAGCGCCGCGTTGATCCCGCCCTGGGCGGCGTTCGAATGCGAGCGGACCGGGTGGACCTTGCTCATGATCCCCACCGAAACGCCCTGCTCGGCAGCCGCGAGCGCGGCCCTCTGACCCGCGAGGCCAGCCCCGATCACCAAGACGTCATGGTCAGGCATATGAGCCGATCCTATTCAAAGGCTTCGTCATCAGGTCCCGGCCTCGTGGCCGCTAGAGACTCGTGTCGGCGCTGCCCGGCGCCATGGGACGCAGGGCTTTTCCGATCGCGTCGATCGTCAGCACCCCGCGGATGTGGCCGTCCGCGTCGGTGGCGATCAGGGCCCCGAGACGGCGCAGTGCCTCGTTGCCGAGGACGGATTCGAGCGGATCGTCCTCGCTGACGGTCAGGGTGCCGCTGTCGCGGGCGAGGACGTCGCTGACCATCGTGGAGGTTCGTTCTACGGCGTGCACGTTGTCGGCGGCACCCCGGTCGACCAGTCCGATGAACCGCTGAGCGGCGTCCACCACCGGGAACCACGGAGACCGGTAGCGGAGGAAGTACTCGTCCAGCGCCTGCTCGATCGAGGCCGCCTCCGGGATCGCGACCGGGTCTCGCTCCATCACGTCGGCGACCGAGATCCCCTCGATCCGGCTCGCCACCTCGGTCTGCGCCAGCGCGGCCTTGGCGGCGCCGCGGAGGATGAAGCCGACGAATGCGAGCCAGATCCCGCCGAGGAAGTCCCCGAGGTAGACGAGGAAGTAGCCGAGGCCCCCGAGGATCAGGAGCAGCCCGAACCACTCGCCGAGCGTCGCCGCGAACCGGGTGCCGGTGTTGCGGCTGCCGGAGCGCCACCAGGCGATCGAGCGCGCGATGCGGCCGCCGTCGAGCGGGAAGGCCGGCACCAGGTTGAAGATCAGGACCAGGAGGTTGATGCTCCCCAGCCAGCTGATCAGCGCGGCGATCCCGGAGGTGCGGGTATCGCCCTGGGTGAGGACCGCGTGCTTGAACTCGTGGCTTCCGGCGAGCGCCAGGCCGGCGATCGCGCAGGCGACGACTATCGCAGCAGTGACCAGCGGCCCGGCGATCGCGATCTTGAACTCGGTCCCGGGGGTGTCCGAGTCCTTCTCGAGCCGGGCGAAGCCGCCGAACAACCACAGCGTGATCGCGGAGACGCCGATGTTGTGGCGCCTGGCCACGAAGGCGTGGCCGAGCTCGTGGAGCAGGATCGAGCCGAAGAAGAGCACGGCGCTCGCGACCGCGAGCAGATAGGGCGCGGAGTCACCCGAGGGGGAGTTGAGGACGTCGCGGTAGAAGCCGGTGAGCCAGAAGATGATCAGGAAGAGGACCACGAACCAGGAGTAGTCCACCGCGATCCTGATGCCCCGGACGCGAAACAGTGTGACGCCACCGCCGGCCATGCGTCTGATGTTAGGGAGGGGGAGCTAGTTTTCCGGCATGGCCACGGAGGCTGCCCAGGGAATCTCGGCCCCGCCCGACGCTGCCTGGATGCGGAAACGCCTCGAGGAGCTCTGCGCG
This sequence comes from uncultured Solirubrobacterales bacterium, assembly GCA_963763955.1. Classification (GTDB taxonomy): domain Bacteria; phylum Actinomycetota; class Thermoleophilia; order Solirubrobacterales; family 70-9; genus DASUPK01. The sequence goes on from CAVXQP010000030.1 coordinate 86,346, forward strand.
TATGAGCGCGGCTCCGTCACCGAAGGGGAACGACGCGCGGCGGAGTGGCTGGCGGGCTCGCTGCGCGACGCCGGCGCCCAGGAGGTGCGCGTCGAGGAGGAGCCGATGGCCAACGGGACCTTCTGGTGGCCGATCGGCCTGCTGGCAGGCGTCGGCGCGCTGGCGGGCCTGGCCGCCCGTCGTGGCGGGAGGCTGAGGCGCGCGCTCGCCGCTCTCACCGGGACGGCGGCGTCCGCGCTGATCGCCGACGAGATGCCCCCCGGAGCGCGCACCTTCAGGAAGCTGCTCCCGCAGAGGAGCGCCCATCACGTCCTGGCGGAGATCGGGCCCGCCGACGCCGAGCGGACGATCGTGGTCATGTCCCATCACGACGCCGCGCATACGGCCTTCTTCTTCAACCCGGCGATCACCGAGGCGGTCGGCCAGAACGCCCCCTGGATCTTCGAGAACAACGACACCAGCCCCCCGCTCATGTGGCCGGTGGTGGCCGGCCCTGCGATCGTCGCGGCCGGCGCCGTGCTCGGCAGTCGCGGCCTCACCGGCCTCGGGACCTTCGTCTCGGCCGGCAGCGCCGCGTTCATGGCGCACATCGGTGCGGGCCAGGTCGTGCCTGGCGCCAACGACAACGGCACCGGCTGCGTCGCGGCACTCGCCCTCGCCCGCGCGTTCTCCGAGAGGCCGCCCGAGAAGACGCGGATCCTGTTCCTCTCCACGTCCGAGGAGGCGCTCTGCGAGGGCATGGGGCTGTTCATGGAGCGCCACGCCCACGAGCTGCCGCCCGAGCGGACCTTCTTCCTCTGCCTCGACACGGTGGGGTCGCCGAACCTGCTCGTGCTGCGCGGCGAGGGCATGCTGAAGCTGCGCGAGTACCCGGCCGACTCGCTCGAGCTGCTGGACTCGGTCGCGGAGCAGCTCGGCATCGAGCTGATGCCCAACCTGCGGCTTCGCAACGCCACGGACGGGGTCTTCCCGCTCGCCGCCGGCTACCAGTGTGCCTCGGTGGCCTCCTGCAACCAGTGGAAGAACCCGTCGAACTACCACTGGAAGACGGACACGCCGGAGAACGTCAACTACGACACGGTCGCCGATGCAATTCGGCTCTCCGAGGCCGTCATCCGCAAACTGGACGAGCGCTGGGTGGGCGGCTGAGCCGGCGCCCCGTACTCCGGAGTGGCGCACGGACGACAGCGAGTTTCTCTCCGCCGTGAACGGAGTCGCACCTACCATCGGCAGATGTCCGACTACGAACAGACCGAACGCACTCGCGTCTACCGCAAGCCGGGCCGGGGGAGCCACGACCGCGACCTGGTCCACTCGATCCTCGATGAGGCGCTGGTCTGCCACGTGGGCTTCGTCCAGGAGGGCCAGCCCTACGTCATTCCCACGATCCACGCCAGAGTGGGGGAGACCCTCTACCTGCACGGAGCCCGCGGCAACCGCACCCTGGGGGCGCTGTCCGCCGGGATTGCCTGCTGCCTGACCGCGACGCTGGTCGACGAGCTGGTGCTCGCGCGGGCGGCGCTTCACCACTCCCTCAACTACCGGTCGGTGATGGTGCTCGGCACGACGAGGGAGGTGATGGACGCGGGCGAAAAGGCCAGGGCGCTCCGGGCGGTGGTCGATCACATCGCTTCGGGCCGTCCCGATGAGATCCGCGGACCGGACGCCACGGACCTGAGGTCGACCAGAGTTCTCTCGATGCCGATCGAGGAGGCCTCGGCGAAGGTCCGCACCGGGCCACCGGTCGACGAGCAGGACGACATGGACCTGCCCCATTGGGCCGGGCAGCTGCCGCTCACGCTCGCGACGGGAGACCCGATTCCAGCCCCAGATTTGAACGGAGACCCGCCGGTCCCCGAGCACGTCAGCGGCTGGCGTCGTCCCTAGGCCGCGAAGCGCTCTTCGTACTTCGCCCGCCGCTTGTCGGCCTCCTCCTCCCGGTTCTTGGGAGGCGCGTTGGTGACCAGCGAGTCGAGCAGCTTCCGGGTCGAGGCGGCGACCTCTTCGACGGCGCGCTCGAACGCCTCGGCGTTCGCCTTCGACGGCTTGTTCGATCCGCTGACCTTGCGGACGAACTGAAGGGCCGCGTCGTGGACCTCCTCCTCGCTGGCGGGGGGCTCGAAGTTATGGAGTTGTCTGATGTTTCTGCACATGACCCCAGCGTAACCAGCCGCCGCGCACCGATGAGTTCCACCCACCACGGCTAGAGGCCGTGGTGGGGCCACTCCGGGGTCCGTTTCTCCTTGAAGGCGCGCGCCCCGATCGCGTGGGAGTCACGCCGGGCGAACATCGAGATCGTGTTCTCGGCCTCCTGGCGCAGCTGCTCCTCGTAGGTCCGCCCGACGTTACGGACCATCGTCTCCTTGTCCGAGCGGATCGCGCCCTGTGGCAGCTCGGCGATCTGGTGCGCCAGCTCGACGGCCCGCTCCAGCGCCTTCCCCTCCGGCACCACCTCGTTCGCCAGTCCGATCCGCAGCGCCTCCTCGGCGTCCACCGACCGTCCGGTGATGATCATTTCCATCGCGCGGCCGTAGCCCACCGCCAGCGTGAGGCGGACGTTCATGCCGTCGCCGCCGACGATGTTCCAGCGCCGCTCGAGCGCACCGAAGACAGCGTTCTCCGCGGCGATCCGGATGTCGGCGAGCAGAGCGTTCTCCAGCCCGGCCGCGACCGCCCAGCCGTTGACCGCGGCGATCACCGGCTTGAAGACGTCCACCCGCCTCGTGTAGCCGCACTCGCCGGGCGTGTTGTAGACGCTCGTCTTGAACTGGTCCCAGTCCGGCCGGCCGCCCTCGCCGAGCTCGGCGGCGTCCTCGAGATCCCAGCCGGCACAGAAGGCGTCGCCCTCGCCGGTGATGACCAGAACGAACTCGTCCTCGGCGTCGCGGAAGCGCTGCCAGGCGTCATGGAGCTCCCGGTTCATCTGCCGGCTGACGGCGTTGCGGTGGTTCGGCCGGTCGTAGGTGAGCACGGTGACGTGCCCGTCGCGCTCGTGGCGCAGGGTCTCGTAGTCCATGTCCTCTCCTTTGGAGTGCCTAGGCGACCGCGCGATGGCGGTCGATGATCCTGGTGAAGTCGGTGCCGGCGGGCAGCGTCCCGAAGGCATGCCCCCAGTCGCCGGCGAGACGGGATGCGCAGAAGGCGTCGACAGCGGCCTCGTCTCCAAAGCGCAGGAGGAGCGAGCCCTGCAGCGCCAGAGCCATCCGCTCGACCAGTTGCCTGGCGCGTGACTCGATCCCGGCCATGTCGGCAAGGTCGCTGCGCAGCTCGGACACGTAGGCGTCGAGCCGCGGCTCTCCGGCGCCTTCGCCGACCTCAGCGAAGAAGGCCTCTACCGAGTCGGGGTTCTTGACCATCGCGCGCAGCACGTCGAGGCACTGGACGTTCCCCGACCCCTCCCAGATCGACGCGAGCGGAGCCTCCCGGTACAGCCGGGGCATCCCGGACTCCTCGACATAGCCGTTCCCGCCCAGGCTCTCGAGGCACTCGACCGCGTGGCTGGGTCCGCGCTTCGAGATCCAGTACTTGAGCACGGCGTTGGCGATCCGCTTGAACGCCTGCGCCTCGTCGTCGCCGGCGATCGCCTCGTCGTAGGCTCGCGCAAGGCGCAGCGAGCTGATCGTGGCCGCTTCCGACTCGACGGCGAGGTCGGCCAGGACGTTCTGCATCAGGGGCTGCTCGACCAGCAGCTTGCCGAAGGTGACGCGGTGCGAAGCGTGATTGATCGCCTGGGCGACGCCGGCTCGCATCCCGGTGGCGCTGCCGGTCGCGCAGTCGAGTCGAGTGTGGTTGACCATCTCGATGATCGTCCGGACGCCGGCGCCCTCCTCGCCGACCAGGCGCGTCCACGCCCCGTCGAACTCGATCTCCGAGGAGGCGTTGGAGCGGTTCCCGAGCTTGTCCTTCAGGCGCTGCAGGCGGAAGCGGTTGAGCTCCCCGTCCGGCAGCCGGCGCGGCATCAGGAAGCAGGAGACGCCGCCGTCCGCCTGAGCGAGCACCAGGAACGCGTCGCACTGGGGCGCGGAGAAGAACCACTTGTGGCCGGTGATCTCATATTCGGCGCCGGGTCCGCCGCCGTTGATCGGCCGCCCGACCGTCGTATTGGCCCGGACGTCCGAGCCGCCCTGCTTCTCGGTCATCCCCATGCCGAAGAGCGAGCCCTCCTTCTCGGAGGCTGCGATCTGGCGCGGGTCGTAGACGTTGGAGAGGATGCGCGGCTCCCACTCCTCGGCAAGCTCCGGCTGCGTCCGCAGCGCCGGCACGACCGAGTACGTCATCGAGATCGGACAGCCGACCCCGGCCTCGGCCTGGGAGAAGCACATGAAGGCGGCCGCGCGTGCGACGTGCGCGCCCGGCTGCGGCTCGCGCCAGGGCATCGAGTGGAGCTCGTGGGAGATACCGAGCCTCATCAGGTCGTGCCAGGCGGGGTGGAACTCGGGAATGTCGACCCGATTGCCGTAGCGGTCGTGGGTGCGCAGCTTCGGCGGGTTCTCGTTGGCGAGCCGCCCCAGCTCGATCACGTCCCCGCGGCCGGCGATCTCGCCGACCTCGGAGATCTTCTCGATCGCCCACTCGGCGCCCTCCCGGCGCACGGCCTCCTTCATGACCTGATCGGACTCGAAGACGTTGTAGTCCACCAGCGGGGGCGGCTGGTTGGTGACCTCGTGGGTACGAAGTCCGGTTGGCTTTTCAACTGTTGACACGAGCGAGCTCCTCTCCGATTGCGCGAGTACAGAAGCTGGTCAGGGAAGCGATCAGCGCTTCGGGGTCTGTTGTGCGAGGGCGTAATGCGAGGGCGCTCCGAGAGGAGCGACCCGTTTGATGGTGGAACGACCCGTTATCTGAGTGGGTGGGGGAGAGGGGCCCGAGCATGGTCTCCCCGATCGCCCCGATCAGCGCGGCTGCGGTGACGTCTACGTCCTGGGCGGGCACCTCACCGTCCTCGATCCCCTCGGCGATCACCTCGGCCATCAGGTCGCGGTAGCTGTGGCGGAAATGCAGTCGCTCGGCCTCGACGGCCGGGTCGACCGGCTCGGCGAGCAGCGCCCAAGCCAGGCGGCGCCCCGCCAGGGCGCGACGTGCGAAGACCTCGACCCCTGCGGCGATCCGCTCGGCGGCGGGTCCGTTGGACGCATGGACCGCGTCGGCCATCGCGTCCACCTCGTGCTGCGAAGCCTCCCGGAAGACCTCGGCAAAGAGATCGGCCTTTGAGGGGAAATGGCGATAAACCGTGCCGACGGCGACCCCGGCGCGGTCGGCGACCGGCGCGATCTGCGCGGCCACATAGCCGCCCTCGGCGATCAGCTCGCGGGCCCCAGTGACGATCCGTGCGCGGATCTCTGCCCGGCGCGCCTTCGTCCGCTCGGTGGTCCGATAGGGCACGCCAAGAAGTGAACCACGATTCACTCTTTGCGTCAACCCGAGCGGCCACCAGGCCGCTCCACTCCGGAGCGAAGGGCGAAGCCCGTAGCGACTCATGTGGGGCGGCCGCCCGTGGCCGCGTTCTGATGGCGAAGCCGGAATATGCTGTGTCCGTGGCGGACGTGGTGGAGACGCTGGGCGGCGTCCCTCTCTTCCAGGGCGTGAAGCCGAAGGAGCTGAAGAAGCTCGCCGATCGCATGCAGGAGCGCACCTTCGACGAGGGGGACGCGATCACCACCCAGGGGAAGAGCGGGATCGGCTTCTTCGTGATCGAGGACGGCAACGCGTCCGTCAGCATCGACGGCAAGATCGTTCGCACGCTGGGCCCGGGCGAGTACTTCGGCGAGATCGCGCTGATCGACAGCGGCCCGCGCTCGGCGACGATCGTCGCCAGCACGGATCTGCGCTGCCAGGGGATCACGGCCTGGGAGTTCAGGCCTTTCATCGAGCAGCATCCGGAGGTCGCCTGGCCGATGCTGGAGACCCTGGCGTCCCGGCTGCGCGACGCCGAGCAGAGGCACGCGGGTTAGTCCGCCGGCAGGGTCGCGCCGAGCCGCTCGAGGATCCGCTTCGCCTCCTCGCGGTTCTCGCCGCCGATCAGCCAGCCGGTACGCGCCGTCTGGTACGGGCAGTCGATCTCCTTGAAGAGATCGAATGATTGCCGCAGGGTGTCCTCGTCGCCTGCGCGAATTCCTTTGGCGCGAAGCAGGATGCCGAGCCCGTAGCGGTGCTCGCCGATCCCCTCCTCGGCCGCCGCGATCGCGTCGTCCGCGTCCTTGCGGCCGAGCCGTGCGAACGCCTCGGCGCGACCGGCGAGATAGGGAGAGCGGAACCAGGTCGTGGAGATGTCCGAGACGAAGCGGTCGGCGGCGCACTGGACCTCGCCCTGGTGCAGCTCGATGTCGGCCCGCATCACGATCACGCCGGCCTTGTTGCCGAGGGCGCCCTGCGAGAGCTCGTCGGCGATCTCGAACCAGTCGGACCGGGCGTCGGCGCCGCGGATCCCCATGATCGCTCCCGCGCAGGCGATCGAGGTGGCGAAGGCGCCGAGCGGTGGGCGCTCGGCGGCGACCCAGGCGTCACGGACGTGGTTCGCCATGTCGAGCGCCTCGTCCCAGCGGCCCAGGAAGAAGGCGGGCAGCAGCCCGCGCTGCCAGGCGGAGTAGATGATTCCGCGCGAGAGGTCGAGGTCCCGTGCCTCCTTTGCGTAGGACTCGGCTTCGTGGAAGTCGCCGGTCTGCAGGAGGCACTCGATCATCATGTGGAGCGCGTCGCTGCGCTCGACGTCGAGGGTCCCCGTTCGCGGAGCGTCGCGCAGCAGCTCCAGCCTTTCCCTCGTGTGCTCGACCGCAGCGCGATGCCGGCCCTGCTGCCAGTCGCTCGCCGTGACCGCATCGAGCGCGGACTGCAGGACGGTGAGGTCTCCGGCCTCGCGGGCCAGCTCCAGTCCTCCCAGGGCGGGACGCTCCATCTCGAGGGTCTGATCGTTCTTCCAGGCGATCCAGGCCTCGTCGAGCAGGAGCCTCGCCTTGGTGACGGTATCGTCGTCCGTGACCAGGGATCGGCCGCGCTCGAGCATCGGGCGGAGCTGGTCGGCGTCGGGGTTGCCGCTGATTCCGCTCATCCGGGTGCCGATCTCGACCGCGCGGGCGTACCCGCCCGCGGCACGGGGGTCGCCGATGCGCTCGGCGGTCTCACCGATGTCGCGGTAGAGCCTGATCGCGTAGTCGCCGCGCCAGCGGCGGAGCGCCACCTCGCCGGCGGCGATCAGCCAATCCACCTGCTCGGAGCCCTCCGACAGATCGGCTGCCTCCTCGTAGAGCGCCTGCCCCCTGGCGACGGCCCCGCGACGCACGGCGCTGGCGGCCGCCTCGGCGAGGGCGGTGCAGGCCGCATTCCGCCGTTCGGGCGTGGGCTGGAGCTCGTTCGCGTGGTCGAGGTGGTAGGCGACGAGCTCCGCCCGCTCGGCGAAAGGCTCGTGCGAGATCAGGGCCGTGGCTGCCTGCTCGTGGAGGGTGGCCCGCTCGACGCGCGGCAGCGAGCTGTAGGCGACATCGCGGATCAGCTGGTGGCGGAAGGCGTAGCTGCCCGCGTCGGAGGTGGTGCGCTCCTCGACCAGCGCCCGTCGGCGCAGCGACCAAAGCTGATCGGCGGGGTCCTCGACGAGCAGGTCCTCGAGCGGGCCCTGCGCGAAGGTGTGCCCGAGCACAGCGGCGATCTGGAGGGTGCGCTTCTCCTCCGGCGGCAGCAGGTCGATGCGAGCGGCAATCGCGGCCTGCACGGTGTCGGGGAGACGCTCGGGAACGGTCTCCTCTCGGTCCTCCCGGATGGCGCGCGAGACCTCCTCCGTGAAGAAGGGGTTGCCGCCCGCGGCATCGGCGATTCGGCCCGCGATCACGCGCCGGTCATCGGGCAGGAGGAGCTCCGCCAGACGGGTGGCGGAGGGGCCATCCAGCGGCAGGAGCTCGATCTGCGTGTGGTTGCGTGCGGTGCGGCCGAAATCGGGCAGTCGCTCGGCGAGCTCGGGCCGGCAGGTGCAGAGGATCATGACCGGAGCCTCCGAGAGGCCGAAGGCCGCCTCCTCGAGCAGGTTGAGGGTGCCCTCGTCCGCCCAGTGCGCGTCGTCGACGCCGATCGCGAGTGGCCGGTCGGCGGCCAGCAGCGCGACGAACCGCCGCCAGGCGCGCTTCAGCTCGTCCGCGGCGTCGGCGCCCTCGTCGGCCCCTCGCATCGCCACCACCAAGGCGGCCGCGAGCTCGGCGGAGTCATCGGCGCCGACCTCCTCGAGCACACGGCGCAGCGCCGGCTCGACCTCGTCGGCGCGGGCGTTGGTCAGAGGCCCCGGCGGTGTCGTGCAGGATCTCCCCGAGGGCCCAGAAGGCGATGCCGTGGCCGTAGGGCGGGCTCCGGCCGACCACGGTGCGCCAGCCCTGCGAGCGGAGCTCGTCGAAGAGCTCGCCCGAGATCCGCGTCTTGCCGACCCCGGCCTCGCCGATCACGGTGACGAGCTGGGGGACCCGCTCCCTGGCCGCCCGTCGGGCAATCAGACGGAGCATCTCGAGATCGTCCTCCCGGCCGACGAGCGGCACCTGTGAAAGCTCGTCCTCGTCGCAGATCGCCACCGCCCGGAACGCGGACAGGGGGTTCTCCATGCCCTTGGCGTCGACGTGGCCATCGCGCTCGAGCTGCGCGCGCCGGCAGGCGCGCGCGGTCCGCTCCCCGACGAGGACCTCGCCGGGCGACGCCGCCTGCTGCAGCCTGGCGGCGGCGTTCACGGCCTCGCCGGTGACGCGCAGATCGCCGCTCTCGGGGACGGCCAGGACCTCGCCCGTCTCGATCCCCACGCGCACTGCCAGGTTGCCGTCGATCGCCGAGACCTTGTCGACCACGGTGAGGCCTGCGGCGATCGCCCTATCGGGGTCGTCGCCGTGCGCGACCGGCGCGCCGAAGACGGCCATCACCGCGTCGCCGATGTACTTCTCGACGGTGCCGCCGTGCTGCTCCAGGGCGGAGCGGGCGGCCTCGAAGAAGGGCTCGAGCCGGCCGCGGAGATCCTCGGGATCGAGCTCGGTCGCGAGCTCGGTCGAGCCGACCAGATCGGCGAACAGCATCGTCGCGATCTTCCGCTCTCCTCCAATGCTGCTCATACGATGAAGATAACGGCGCTCGGCCCCAGCCGGATTGGCATACCATCGCGCGCCGGACATGGCGAAGATCAAGGTGAAGAACCCGGTCGTCGAGCTCGACGGCGACGAGATGACCCGCATCCTCTGGGCCTTCATCAAGGAGCAGCTGATCCTGCCCTACCTCGATGTGGACCTCCGCTACTTCGACCTCTCCATCGAGAAGCGCGACGAGACCGAGGACCAGATCACGGTCGATGCCGCCAACGCGATCAAGGAGTACGGGGTCGGCGTCAAGTGCGCCACGATCACGCCGGACGAGGCACGGGTGGAGGAGTTCGGCCTCAAGGAGATGTACCGCTCGCCCAACGGGACGATCCGGAACATCCTCGGCGGGGTGATCTTCCGCGAGCCGATCGTGATCTCGAACGTGCCGCGGCTCGTGCCCGGCTGGACCAAGCCGATCGTGATCGGCCGTCACGCCTTCGGCGATCAGTACCGCGCCACCGACCTGGTGGTCCCGGGCGAGGGCGAGCTGACCCTCACCTATACGCCTAGGGATGGCAGTGAGCCGATCGAGCTCGACGTCTACGACTTCCCAGGCGGTGGTGTGGCGCTCGCGATGTACAACCTCGACGACTCGATCCGGGACTTCGCTCGCGCCTCGCTGCGCTACGGCCTCGACCGCGGATACCCGGTCTACATGTCGACCAAGAACACGATCCTGAAGCGGTACGACGGCCGCTTCAAGGACCTCTTCCAGGAGGTCTACGACACTGAATTCAAGGACGAGTTCGAGGCGAACGACCTGACCTACGAGCACCGACTGATCGACGACATGGTCGCGGCCGCGCTCAAGTGGGAGGGCGGCTACGTCTGGGCCTGTAAGAACTACGACGGGGACGTGCAGTCCGACACGGTCGCGCAGGGCTTCGGCTCACTCGGCCTGATGACCAGCGTCCTGATGACGGCCGACGGCAAGACCGTGGAGGCCGAGGCGGCCCATGGCACCGTCACCCGCCACTACCGGCAGCACCAGCAGGGCAATCCGACCTCGACCAATCCGATCGCCTCGATCTTCGCCTGGACGCGAGGCCTCGCCGCCCGCGGCCGCATGGACGAGACGCCCGAGGTCACGGGGTTCGCCGAGACCCTCGAGCGCGTCTGCATCGAGACGGTGGAGAGCGGGAAGATGACGAAGGATCTGGCCCTGCTGATCGGCCCGGACCAGGACTTCCAGACGACGGAGGAATTCCTCGGCTCCATCGACGAGAACCTGCGGGCCGCGGTGGGCTGAGGCGGTGCTCGGCGCTTATCGGTCTATATGACCGGCAATTCGCCAACTGTCAGCGAGCAGCGCATTCCGGGCAGCCGGAGCGCCGACGTGCGCGCCGGCTGCGAGCTCAGGCCGCCGCGGAGAGCAGGCGGCGGACGCGGTCGGCGACCACGGCAGGGCGGCGCGTGACGTCCCACCAGGTGAAGCGCAGCACGCGATAGCCGGCCACGGCGAGGCGGCCGTCCCGGTCGCGGTCTGCCTGGAAGGCTCGCCGGGTGCCGATGGCTTCCTGGCCGTCCAGCTCGACGATCGAGGGAGCATGCGGCCCAGAGGAAGTCGACGACGTAGTCGAGCAGCGGGACGTTCACACCGGGCTGGGGAAGGCGGTAACGGCGGCAGAGGGCGAGGAAACTCTCTCCGAAGGCGTTGCGGGTCGCGGTGGAGCCGATCTGATGCTCCCGAAGGACCGCGCCCAGGGCACCCGCGCCCGGCCGGCCGAAGTGCTCGGCAACGATCTTGTCGAGGTCGCCTTGACTGCAGATTTTCAGTCGCTCGGCCTGGTCAACAGACCGCTCGAGCTGGCGGCGGGGCAGGACGGCCGCCAGGTCGAGGAGAGTGCGGGCCGCGGTCGTCACCGGAATCCCGTCCCTGGTCGTGACCTCTTCATTGAGAATGGTGAGGCTGCGATGCACCACGATGCCTGGTCGGCGGCGAGCGCCGCGCCCGCCACAGACAGTGACGTCGATTGGCGCTCTCCTCCGAGCAGCGTCAGCAGGCGCAATGCCAGAGCTCTCCGGCGGCTTGATGGCTGAGGACCGCGTTCTCTCCAGCACGCAAGCACCGCCGCCATCCAGCGTCCCTTGGGCGTCAAGCGCGCGTGCCCATCGCGTAGACCCCGCGATGAACCCGGTGGAGCAAGCCGTTCGCTGCGCGCGTCCTCACCTGGGTCTCGGAGAGGCCGAGTGAATAGAGTTGCGGCGCTGCGATCACGCCGTGCTGGCGTTCGGCCAGCGCCGTGATCACCCCGATGCGGGCGTGATTGACGCTTTTCCGGTCCATATCACGGGTAAAGCGCCAAGCACGCGGCCTTAGCCCCCCGAGAGACTTAGGAGACACAGAAGTGAGCGATTCCCCCGTCAACGTCACAGTCACCGGAGCGGCCGGCCAGATCGGCTACGCGATCCTCTTCCGCATCGCCGCCGGCGAGATGCTCGGCCCGGACACCGAGGTGAATCTGCGCCTGCTGGAGATCCCCGATGCGATCAAGGCCGCCGAGGGAACCGCCATGGAGCTCGACGACTGCGCCTTCCGGCTGCTCCGTGGCATCGACATCTCGGACGACCCGAAGGAGGCCTTCGACGGCACGAACATCGCACTCCTGGTCGGTGCGCGGCCTCGGTCGAAGGGGATGGAGCGCGCTGACCTGCTGGAAGCGAACGGCGGCATCTTCAAGCCACAGGGCGAGGCGATCAACGAGGGGGCGGCCGACGACGTCAAGGTCCTGGTCGTCGGCAACCCGGCCAACACGAACTGCCTGATCGCCAAGTCGCACGCCCCTGACGTTCCCGAGGAGCGGTTCACGGCGATGATGCGCCTCGACCACAACCGCGCCACCGCCCAGCTCGCCAACAAGCTGGAGCGCCCCGTCACCGACATCAAGCGGATGACCGTCTGGGGGAACCACTCGCCGACCCAATACCCCGATTTGGTCAACGCCCTGGTCGACGGCAGCCCCGCCTGGCCCCAGGTCGACGACGAGGCCTGGATCGCCGACGAGTTCATTCCTACGGTCGGCAAGCGAGGCGCAGCGATCATCGAGGCCCGCGGCGCCTCCAGCGCCGCTTCGGCCGCCAACGCGGCAATCGACCACACACGCGACTGGGTCCTCGGCACGCCGGACGGCGACTGGGTCTCGATGGCCATCCCCTCCGACGGCTCCTACGGAGTCGAGGAGGACCTGATCTCGGGCGCCGCCTGCGAGTGCGCCGGCGGGGAGTGGAAGCGCGTCGAGGGCCTCGAGATCACCGACTTTTCGCGAGGGCGAATCGATGCAACCGTCGCCGAGCTCAAGGAGGAGCGCGACGCGGTCAAGGACCTCGGCCTGATCTAGGTGCGCGGGTGATGCGAGGGCGCTCCGTCAGCAGCGAGCCGTTTGATGTTGGGGCAACTCGTTTTATGAAGCGTGGTATCCCTGGCCGCGTCTCTTGACACGGCCTTCCTTTTCGAGGCTGGGAAGCACCCGGTAGAGATAGTTCGGGTGGTTGAGCTTCATCTTCTTGCCGAGCTCGGAGACCTTGATCCCCGGGTTGTCGCTGATGATCTTCACCGCCTGGTCGGCACGCGTGCTGCCGCGCCGGCGCCGCCGGTTGGTCCTGCGGGGGCGGCCCGGGCCGCGCCGGGCGCTCTTGCCGAGGCCGGCGAGGGCGGCCTGGACCTGACGCCGCTCGTCATCGAGCTCCCGGAGCCGCCGCTCGAGCAGCGTCCTGGCCTGATCGACTGTGTTCGAAACCCTTGGCATGCCTTTCGAATCCTCCCTGCGTAAGAGTGACAGTTACATGACTGTAACGGTTAGTTTCAACTGCACATGAATACAGAACGTCAGATCGTCGTCGTGGCTCGTGTCCTGCTGCCGGCGGGCCGGGATCGTCTCGCCGATCGCTACGAGCTGCGGGAGGGCGGTCTCGACGCGACTCGCGAGGATCTCCTGGCAATGGTTCCGGGCGCCAGCGCTTTGGTCGCCGATCCCAGCGTCGCCATCGACGCCGACGTTCTCGATGCGGGTGGCGAGGGGCTGCGCGTCGTCGCGAACTTCGCCGTCGGCTACGACAACATCGACCTCGAGGCCTGTCGTCAGCGCGGGGTGGTGGTGACGAACACCCCGGACGTCCTCACCGAGGCCACCGCGGAGCTGGCGATGGCGTTGACCCTCGCCGCCGCGCGCAGGATGAGCGACGCCGAGCGCGACCTGCGGGCGGGCCACTGGCGCGGCTGGGACCCGGCGGCCTATCGCGGGATCGAGATCAGTGGGTCGACGGTGGGCGTCGTCGGGATGGGCAGGATCGGCCATCGCTATGCCGGGCTGGCTCACGGCCTCGGCGCCGTTATCGCCTACGCGGGCCCGAACGCGAAGCCCGAAGCGGAGAGCGAGCTGGGCGCCCGCCGCGTCGACCTGGCGGAACTGCTCGAGGCCGCCGACATCGTCAGCCTGCACGCACCGGCGATTCCCGAGACGAGGGGGTTGATCGGCGCCGCCGAGCTGGAGCTGATCGGCCCACACGGGGTACTGGTCAACACCTCACGGGGACCTCTGGTGGACTCGGAGGCCGTCGCCGCGGCGCTCGAAGGCGGGACGCTGGGCGCGGCCGGCCTGGACGTCTACGAGAACGAGCCCGAGGTCTCACCGCGGCTGCTGCAGGCGCCGCGCTGCGTGCTCCTCCCGCACATCGGCTCGGCGACGGTGCCGGCGCGCGATGGGATGGCGAGGGCGCTCGCCGACAACGTGATCGCGGTGCTGGAGGGTGGGAGCCCGCCGAGCCGCGTGGCCTAGCGGCCACCAGGCCGCAGCACTTCGGAGCGCCGGCTCAGCCGGCGCGACTTGTTCTGGGCGGCCGCTCGTGGCTGCGATCTGATGGCGAAGCCGTCTTCCGACCCCGTGGAAGAGTTCCCATGATCGCGTCCCAGAGTGGGGACGAGACCCCGAAGCCGAAGCGGTGGTCCTGGAAGTGGTGGCGCATGTGGTGCTGCCGCAGCCTCTTCCCGAACTTCGTCTTCGGGACGTGGTGATGGAGGTGGTAGTGGGTGTAGTCGTAGGTGAGGTACCCGGCGATGAACCCGGAGAAGGCCGGCAGGGCTTCGGTCGTCCCGAAGAGCAGGACGTAGAGCCCGAAGAAGAGGGCGGCGAGCGGAATGCTGACCGCCGGGGGCATGACCAGCCGCATCGCGTCGTTCGGGTGGTCGTGGTGGACGCCGTGGATGATGAAGTGGAGGCGGTCGCCGCCGGCGAACTTCGGCTGCCAGTGGAAGACAAGCCGGTGGAGCCAGTACTCGGTCAGGGTCCAGATCGCGACACCGACGCCGAAGAGCAGGATGGTGGTGCCGACGGCGAGCCCGCGGTCGATCCCGAGCCAGATCCCGGCTACCACAACGGGGATGAAGACGATCGCCGGCACGGCGGGGTGGACGCGCGAGAAGAAGTCCAGGAACCTGCTCTCGAACATCGGCGGCGAGGCCGACAGCTCGGATGTCCGCTCGTGAGCCATCGGGGCTGATCTTAGCGAGAGGCAACCGGGAGTCCGACGTTTCCGGTGCTAGCGGAACTCGTGACCAGACGGTGAAAAAAGAAGCGCGCCATTTGCGGGAACGCCCCAAACAAACCCCCGGGGAAATGGCATGATGAAGCCAAGTCGCGGGTACAGCGCCCGGGGCGGAAGATCAGCTGGCGGCAAGGTCGCCGCCACTCAATCCAGACGAGAGAGGGGATGGGGCGAACTTGGCCGAGGGTCGAGCAGGTACTGCTGCGGTGACTTGCGAGCAATGCTTCTTCCGTCGCCGCGGGCTCTGCGCCCTCGGGCTCGACTCCCCTTGTCCCACCTTCAGGCCCGACACTCCCGAGGGCCTGGTTCCGCCCCGGCAACCCGCGCTGCTTGAGCGGCTGCCAGGCCGCTCGCTCCCGGAGCGGAGGCCCCAGGCCGTTATGGGAGGGCACGCGATAGCGCGACCCGTCTGATCAAGCGCGGGGCGGCCGTTCGCAGCCGCGGCTATATGGCGGCTGCCAGGCCGTTCGCAGCCGCGGCTATGTGGCGCTGATGCCGGGCACTAACCCGGCTACAGTCCCGCCCGGGGCAATGGGGCTCTGGCGTTGAAGATCACCGTGCTCGGCAAGTCGCCCTCCTGGCAGGACGCCGGGGGAGCCTGCAGCGGGTACCTGATCGAGACCGACTCCACCACGGTCCTGCTCGATTGCGGCAACGGGGTGTTCGGCAAGCTCCGCGAGCGGGTCGATTACACCGAGGTTGACGCGGTCATCATCTCCCACCTCCACGCCGATCATTTCCTCGACCTCGTCCCGTACTCCTACGCGCTGATCTATGCGCCGAGGCAGCAGCCCGTTCCCGTCCACACCTGGGAGGGCACCGACGATCCCGCCCGGCCACGGCTGATCGCCCCGCCTGGCGCCGAGGAGACCTTCCGCCGGGTGGTCGGGGCGTGGGGCAATGACGACCTGATCGAGAGCGCCTTCCGCATCGAGGAATACTCGGCCGGCGACCGGGTCGAGGTGGGCGATGTCCACGCGAGCTTCCATCCGGTTCCACACTTCGTCGAGACCTTCGCCGTGCGGATCGGCGCGGAGGGGGGCGGTGAGATCGCCTACAGCGCCGACACCCGCCCCGGCGAGGAGATCGTGGACGCCGCCCGCGACGCCGACCTGCTGATCATCGAGGGAACTCTGCCGCGGCCAGAGCGGACGGGGCTGCGCGGCCATCTCACCCCCGAGGAGGCGGGCGAGCATGCCAAGCGAGCGGGGGTGAAGCACGTCGTGATCACGCACATCTCGGACGAGCTCGGCGAGCAGTGGGCGCGCGAGCAGGCCGAGACCGGCTTCGGCGGGCCGGTGGAGGTCGCGCAGGAGGGCGCCACCTATGAGGTCTAGGCGCTAGCTACCCTGTTTGACGATGACCAGCCAGCGAGACCCGTTCGCTGACTTCGCCCGGATGCGCCGCGAGATGGACGAGCTGCTCGGCGACTTCTGGGACCAGGCCGGCTACCGCCAGAGGCGGCAGGTCGCGGCGTTCGTGCCGCGGGTCGACGTCTACTACTGCGGGGAGGATGCGCCGCAGAAGGCGGTGGTCAAGGTGGAGCTGCCGGGCATCGAGCTCGAGGCCGTGCACCTCGAGGTTCGCGGCCGCACCCTGGTGATCAGCGGCGAGCGGCCGGTGCGCGACACCGAGGGCCGGACCTACCAGCAGGTCGAGCTTCCCTCGGGCCCCTTCCGCCGCGTCGTCGAGCTCTCGGTCGACGTCAACGCCGAACAGGCCCAGGCCACCTATGAGGACGGGATCCTCCGCGTCGAGCTTCCCACGCGCCTCCCGCAGGCCACCCGCCACGTCCCGATCGAGCGCGCCGAGTAGCGGGCGTCCGCGCCGGGAAGGGAACCCGACATGGCCGACGTGGAGACGCCGCAGTTGGAGGTGGTGGAGCTCCCTGACGTGGAGGAGGCGGTTCGCGGGACCGAGCCGTTGCCCGACGCCCTCCCGATCCTGCCGCTGAGGGAGACCGTCACCTATCCGGACACGCTCACCCCGCTGGCCGTGGGGCAGGAGCGCTCGATCAAGCTGGTCAACGATGTCCTCTCCGGCGACCGGATGCTGGCGATGGTCGCGTCCAAGGACCCGGAGCTCGACGCCCCAGGCCCCGATGATCTCTATCGGGTCGGCGTGGTCGGGACGGTTGCGCGGATGATGAAGATCCCCGATGGGACGCTCCGGATCCTGGCCCAGGGGAGCACGCGGATCCGGATCCTCGACTACGTCAGCGAGCAGCCCTATCTGGTGGCGCGGATCGAGGAGATGCCGGATGTGATCGAGGCCTCCACCGAGCTCGAGGCCCTGACCCGCAACGTGCAGGCCACCTTCAGCGAGATCATCGAGGCGATCCCGTACCTGCCCGAGGAGCTCCAGCTCGCGGTCGCGAACCTCGACGAGCCCTCGGCACTCTCCCATCTGATCGCCGGAGCCCTGCGCATCTCCACCGAGGAGAAGCAGGAGCTGCTCGAGACGGTCGACGTGACCAAGCGGCTACGCCGCCTCTCGGAGATCCTCACGCGCGAGCTCGAGGTCGTCCAGCTCGGATCGAAGATCCAGTCACAGGTCGAGTCCGAGATCGACAAGGGCCAGCGCGAGTACTTCCTCCGCCAGCAGATGAAGGCGATCCAGGATGAGCTCGGGGAGGCGGACGAGCAACAGGCGGAGATCAACGAGCTGCGCGAGCGAATCGAGCAGGCGGGCCTCCCCGAGGAGGCGAAGAAGGCGGCCGACCGCGAGCTCTCTCGCCTGGAGAAGCTGCCGCCGGTCGCCGCCGAGTACGGCGTGATCCGCACCTACCTCGAGTGGCTGGTCGACCTGCCCTGGTCGAAGGAGACCGAGGACAATCTCGATATCGCCCACGCGCGGGAGGTCCTCGACGAGGACCACTACGACCTTGAGGAGGTGAAGGACCGGATCCTCGAGTACCTGGCGGTCCGCAAGCTCAACCCCGACTCGCCGGGACCCATCCTCTGCTTCGTCGGCCCGCCGGGAGTGGGCAAGACCAGCCTGGGCCGCTCCATCGCCAAGGCGCTCGGCCGCGAGTTCGAGCGCATCTCGGTTGGGGGCGTCCGGGACGAGGCCGAGATCCGCGGGCACCGCCGCACCTACATCGGCGCGCTGCCGGGCACGATCATTCGCGCGCTCCGCGACGCCGGCACCAGGAACCCCGTCTTCATGATCGATGAGATCGACAAGATGGGCGCGGACTTCCGCGGCGATCCTTCCAGCGCGATGCTCGAGGTGCTGGACCCGGCGCAGAACTCGACATTCCGCGACCACTATCTCGACCTGCCCTTCGACCTCTCAGAGGTCCTCTTCATCGCGACGGCCAACATCCTCGACACGGTCCCGCTGCCGCTCCAGGACCGGATGGAGGTCATCCAGCTGGCCGGATACACGATCGAGGAGAAGCTCCACATCGCCAAGCGCTATCTGGTCCCGCGCCAGCTCGCCGCGAACGGCCTGAAGTCCTCGCAGATCGAGTTCTCCGATCCGGCGGTCACCGCAATCATCGACGAGTACAGCCGCGAGGCGGGGGTGCGCAACCTCGAGCGCGAGATCGGCACGATCTGCCGCAAGGTCGCCCGCCAGGTCGCCGAGGGCAAGGCCAAGGGGAAGATGCGGATCTCGGCCAAGCGGGCCCGCGAGCTGCTCGGCAAGCGCCGTTTCTTCTCCGAGCAGCGCAGGCGCACCAAGGACCCAGGCGTCGCCACCGGACTGGCGTGGACGCCGGTCGGCGGCGAGGTGCTCTTCGTCGAGGCGACGGCCGTCCCGGGCTCGGGGAACCTGACGATCACCGGGCAGCTCGGTGACGTGATGCGCGAGTCGGCCCAGGCCGCTCTCACCTGGGTGAGGCGGCATGCCCAGGAGACCGCCCCCGACCTCCCGGACGACTGGTTCGCAAAGCACGACATCCATGTCCACGTCCCCGCCGGAGCGGTGCCCAAGGATGGCCCCTCGGCAGGCGTCGCGATGACCACAGCGCTCGCCTCTCTGATCAGCAACCGGCCGGTGCGTAACGACGTGGCGATGACCGGCGAGATCACCCTGACCGGTCAGGTCCTGCCGATCGGAGGTCTGAAGGAGAAGTCGCTCGCCGCCCAGCGGGCCGGGATCAAGCTGGTGATCGTGCCGGATCGCAACCAGGGAGACGTCGAGGAGATCTCGGTGCAGGAGCGGGAGGGACTCGAGTTCGTCTACGCGGATGACATCGGCGATGTGCTGGAGACGGCGCTGGAGCCGGATCGAAAAGCGCGGAGGGGGTAGTCTCCCCCTGCACCCTGGAAAACGATCTGAGGAGACCCATGGGGGCACAAAGCAGAAGCGCGAAAGCCGGAGATGCTGCCCGGTCGGTCGCGTCCAATCCATATGTGCGGCGGCTCATCGAGGATGACGAGCTGCGCGAGAACATCCGCGTCGCGTTCGAGGCTGCGAAGGGCGCGTACGCACGGATGTCGAATGGCAAGGGCCCCGCTAAGGCCCTGATGGACGACAAGAAGGTTCAGCGTGATCTGCGCACGGCGGCCGAGTCGCTTCGGGATGCTTCACAGCAGCTGCGCGGACGGAGCACCCGCCGCCGGTTTGGGCTTGGAAAGGCCCTGCTCGTGGGCATCCTCGGCGCGGCCCTGATTCTCATCCTGAGTGAGGACGCGCGCAACGCGGTGCTGGACAAGCTGTTCGGCGCGGAGGAGGAGTTCGAGTACACCTCGACCACCACCCCGGCCCCGGACACTGAGACCGTCCCGAGCGCCTGACCCGGCGCATCACCGGTTCATCGAGGGCGTCCGACTCGGGCGCCCTCGTTCTGTCTACGGCCGCTTGGAGGACTACTAGTCTGCGCACATGGCGAGTGTCCACGTACTCGTTCCGGCTCAGCGCTACGTCTTCGCTGTCTCGAACGGCGAGGCCGAGGCGGCCACGATCGACAGCTCCGCCGAGGGGTTCGAGCGTTACAAGTCGCTGCAGCAGGGAGGGCGAACGACCGGCATGGTCGCCTTTCCCAACACGCTCCTGATCCGCGCCGAGCGCGACTACCTGGTCGACCCCGGCCTGATCATGCAGGGCGCGCCGGTGATCGGGGCGATGGAGGAGCTGCAGGTCGAACCCAACGAGGTCGGGGACGTGATCCTCACCCACCTCCACTTCGACCACGCCGAGGGCCTGGCGGGATGGCCGATGCGGCGGACCTACGTCCACCGGATCGAGACCGAGGCCCCGTACGCCCAGCTCGTCTCCGGGGTGTTGGAGATGGCGAATCTCGAGATCCTGGAGGGAGAGGATGGGGAGATCGAGCCCGGTCTCCGCTGGATCCTCACCCCGGGGCATTCCGACGGGCTGATCTCGCTGCTCGTCGACACCGACGAAGGCCTCGTGGTGATCGCCTCCGACTGCGTCGGGCCGCTGCCGGAGTACTTCGAGCGGATGGAGCTTCCCGAGGACTTCGGGCCGGAGCGCGATGAGCTCCTGCGGCAGTGGAAGCGGATCCGCGACCTCGATCCGGCCATGGTCATCCCCGGCCACAACCCGCCGGTCAAGCTGCGCTGAGGCACGGCGCGGGCAGGCTGTCCAGCCAGCCAAAGTCCTAGAGTTCCGGCCGTGGAAGCGACGAAGACGAGGGAGCTGAGTGGGGACAAGGCCCAGCGCATCGTCGAGGCGATGCGCTCGAGCGTCGCCCGCCGCGGCATCTCAGGGTCGACCTTCGAGCACGTCGCCCGCGAGGCGGGCGTCAGCCGGGGGTTGCTCCACTACTACTTCGGCACCAAGGAGGCCCTGCTGGTCGAGGTGGTGAGGCGCGACACCGAGCACCGGATCGCGCGGATGGACGAGCCGCTCGGCAATGCTGCGTCGGCCGACGAGCTGCTCGAGATCCTGGTTGCGGACCTCGAGGACTCGATACAGAACGACCCCGGATTCTGGGTCCTGCTCTTTGACCTGTTCACCGCCGGTCGCCGCAACCCCGAGATCCAGCGCGAGGTGGCGGAGCTCTTCAACCGCACCCGAGCGCACGTCGCCGAGATCCTGCGCGCCAAGCAGGCCGAGGGCGTGATCCAGCCCCGCTTCGAGGTGGGGGCCGTCGTCGCGCTGCTGTTCGCGCTCGCCGACGGCATCGCGCTGCAGCTGCTCTCCGACCCCGAGCGGGATCACAAGGACGTGATCGCCGCCGGGACGGAGGCGGCTCGCCATCTGCTGACCGGCTAACGGCGGAATGATCTGGCAGGAGCCCGCGAAGGGCGGATACCCGGACCCCTCGTTCCTGGGGCTGCCCGGCATGGACAGGATGGGCGCGGGTCGCCGCGGCCTGATCCCGTTCTCCCCAATGAGCTATCTGACCGAGCTCGATCTGACCGGGGCCTCGCGCGGCCATTCGACCTTCTCGATGCCGGCCTCGCCCTGGTTCTCCAACTCCTCCGGGCTGATCTCCTCCGGCGTCCTGGCCCTGATCGGCGACGCCGCGCTCGGGTCGGTCGTGCACTCCGACGTGGAGGCGGGTCAGGGCATGACGACCGCCGAGCTCTCGATGTCGTTCCTGCGGCCCGTCGTCCCGAAGCCGGGCACGACCGTCACCGGCTCTGGACAGCTGATCCACCGCGGCCGGACCATGGGGATCTCCGAGGCCTTTCTCTTCGATGACGAGGACCAGCTCATCTCTCACGGAACGACCCGCTGCAGCGTCTTCCCGCCGGTGGAGCCGATCCCCGATCCGCCCGATCCGGACTCACCGCCCATCGATCAGGCGCTGCCGGGAAGCGCGGGCGACGACCCTCTGCGACGTCCGGTCGAGGGCGAGTCCCTCCCTCAGGAGGAATTCGAGCGGCGCTCCGGCCTGGAAATCATCCGCGACGTGATCGCGGGCGAGCTCCCCAGGCCGCCCATCCACCACCTGACCGGTCTCGGACTCACTGAGGCGGCAGAGGGAGAGACGGTCGGCGTACTGCCCTGCAGCAAGTGGCTCTCGACCTCCGCCGGCACGGTGCAGGGAGGATTCACCGCGATGCTCGCTGAGTTCGCAATGACCTCGGCGGCCTTCAGCGCCGCGCCGCCCCACACCGCCGTCGCGGCGCTCGACTTCAAGGTCAACTACCTGAGGCCGGTCTTTCCCGACGGGCGGGACCTGACCGCCAGAGCGCGGATCCTCCATCAGGGGCGGACCCTGGTGATCGCCGCGGCGGAGATCACGAACGCTGCCGGCAAGCAGGTCGCACTGGCCACGGGCTCGTCGATGTACCTGCCGGGCCGGCCCGCCAACCTGGTCGGCGTCGAGCTCGGCTCGGGCTCCTCCGATCCCGAAGACGACCCGGGTTCCTAGCGATACAGTCGGCCCATGGGCCTCTTCGGCTTCCTGAGGAAGAAGGACGAACGGGCGATCCCGGAGCCGGGCACGCCGGAGTTCGAGGCCGCCGTCCAGGGCACGGCGCTCCCCGACGCGCAGAGCGTCTCGATGGGGGAGGCCGGCTGGACCAACCCGGACTCGGCGGACGACGCCCTACGCGAGCTCGGGATCGACCCATCGCAGGCGCAGGTCGAGCAGTCGAGTCAGACGATCGACCTGAGAGAGACCGGCGCTCGTGAGCAGATCGAGGAGGCCCTCCGGGACTCAGGCATCGACCCGGACAAGAAGGGCCAGACGATCAACGCGGCGAGCGTTCCGGGGCTGCAGGAGAAGATCGCCGGCATCCTCGGGCGGGTGATGCGCGTCCCGAACGCGGGGGGCTTCGGCGGTGGCATCTCGCCGCCGAAGCAGGATCCCCTCGACCAGATCGCCTATCTGGACCAGCAGCGGGACGCCGGCAGGATCACCGACGCCGAGTTCGAGGCCCAGAAGAAGAAGTTGCTGGACGAGTAGCTATTCGACCGGCGACGGCCTGGGCGGGAAGATCTTCGGCATTCGCGCCAGCTGCCGCAGTGATCCGCGCGGCTTCAGCTTCCGGCGCAGCATCGCCCTGCGCGCGTCCTGGCCGCGGATCGAGACGTCGATCCAGTCGGCCCAGGTCGTTCGCAGGGTGACGTCGGGCTTCGGCGCGAGGCCCGGAGCCGAGCTGGTCGAGCCGTTGTCGATCCGCACGTGCCAGGGCTCGGCGTCCTCGAAGCGCCACTGGATGGTGACCGGCCGGTCGACGGCATCGGTGTGGGCCGACCGCGCAATCACGTCGAAGAGGATCTCCTCGACCTCATGGTTCGCCTGCGGCTTGCCATTGGGCGCGCCGAGCACGCCGGCTCGAAGCAGCTTGATCTGCCTCTCGGCGCGCTCGTCGTAGCCCATCTCCGGGTCGAATGGGTAGATGCCGGGCGGGTGCTCGGCGAGTGGATATCCGGTCGCCCTCCACTTCTGCTCGACCGAGCGCATGCCCCAGGCGTAGAGCTCGGCCATGGTGAAGCCGTACTCGGTCGTGTAGCGCTCGTCCCAGTTGGGCGGTACGAAGATCCCGGTCACGTAGGGCAGGACCTCCCTGAGAATCTCGGAAGCGGCGGCCTTGCACTCGTCGGACTCGGCGAAGAGCTCCGACAGGACCTTGACGCCGAAGCCGATGTGGCGCTGCTCGTCCCGCGAGACCTTCTCCATGCCCGCGCTGAACCCGGGCATGGTCCCGGCCTTGACGAAGAAGTCCTCGATGAAGTGCTGGGTCGGCTGCGCCATCGTCGCCTCGATGACCATGTGGTAGAGCGTGATCGCCTGGGCGAACTTCGGCAGCGAGCGGTCGGTGTGCAGCTCCTCCACCATCCGCTCCAGCCGTCCGAAGACGTTGCGGTAGCCCCAGCCGAGCTCGGGCAGGGTGGCCTCGAGACCGGTGGCAATGTCGCCCTCGATCCCGATGACCTCGTTGAAGAAGCGGTAGAAGAAGACTGCGTGGCGGGCCTCATCGACCTGCTGGGTCGCGAGGAAGTACTTCTGCTCCTCCTTGGGAGCAGCTTCGATGTAGGGGGAGAGGCCGTCGGCGACCGCATCCTCGCCGTAGAAGAACATCGAGTAGACCCACATGGCGGACTTCCGCTGAATCTCCGAGAGCGACCTCCAGCCCTCCTTGTCCTGGGAGAAGTCGAGCTCGGTCGCCTTCCAGTTCCCCTCCTCCCAGCGGCGGTAGAGGTCGTCGTACGTGATCTGACCGGCGATGTTCTGCTGCGCGACCGACATCGGTGCCTCCGTCCTCTCGTTTTGCTGCCGCTCGGGCTTCCCGTATAGTAACTGACTGACCAGTCAGTTAGTACTGTGATGTCGATCACACAGAGACAGAGGGAGCCCGGCACGCGGTCGCGGATGAGCGCCGCCGACCGCCGTGAGGTGATCCTCGACGCGGCGCGCACCGCCTTCGCCGACACCGGCTACCACGAGACCTCGCTCGACGCGGTCGCGGAGCGGGCGGGGGTCTCCAAAGCGCTTCTCTACGAGCACTTCTCCTCCAAGCGCGAGCTCTATGTGGCGATGCTCGAGATGCACGTCCACGAGCTCGTCGAGCGGATCGCGAGCGCCGTCGCCGGCGCGCGGCCGGGAGAGCCGAGGATGCGGGCCGGCCTCGAGGCCTTCTTCGGCTTCGTCGAGGAGCGGCGCGGCGCCTGGCGGATCATGTTCCGCAACGCGGGTGACCCGGACGTCGCTGTCCGGCTCGACCGACTGCGCGACGAGGTCGCGGCAGCGATCGCCCAGCTGATGAGCGAGGAGGCTGAGAGGAAGGGGCTCGACTTCCCGAAGCTGCCGCAGATGGTCGAGATGATCGCCCAGCAGATGGTGGGCGCGATGCAGTCGCTGGCGGACTGGTGGGACCTCCACCGGAAGGTGCCGAAGGAGGAGGTGGTCCAGGCGGCAATGGACTTCGCCTGGATCGGCCAGGAGCGGATCAGCCAGGGGCAGCGCTGGGAGCCGTAAGTGACGGTCAATCCGCCCGCGCGGACCCGACCCGGCCGATAGGCTCGCCTCATGCTCGAGGTGGGCAAGCGCTACACCAGCCCGCGGACCGGGACCTGGCTGGAGGTGACCGAGCGGGCCGATGGGAACATGAAGTTCGAGCGATCCTTCGCCTCCGGGACCGGCCGAGCCGATCCGCATCTCCATCAGGACCTCACCCAGACCTGGGAGGTCCTCTCCGGCGAGGGGATGATCGAGGTCGACGGGGAGGAACGGGAGTTCCGGACGGGGGATCGGGTGGCGATCCCTCCCGGCACGATCCACCGCGACCCCTGGAACACGAACTCCGCCGAGCTCCATGCTCGCGGGATCTTCGAGCCCATCAACGACTTCATCGAGGCGTACGCGGAGGCCTATGTCCATCACCTCACCGAGACCGGCCGGCTCGATGACCAGGATGAGATGCCGTTGCTCCAGATCTTCGTCACCTCGAAGGCGACGAACGGGCGGTCCTGGGCGGGCTCACCGCCGATCGCGGTGCAAAAGGCCTCGCTGCCGCTGCTCGCGGCCTTCGGCCGGCTGCGCGGGTACAAGCCCCACTACGAGTGAGCCGCGGGCCTCGTCATGCCGTGCCCGTGAACCGGGCCGAGAGCTCAAGTTAGGCTGACTGCACGAACAATGGCGGTCGACCTGGTCATTGACATCGAGAACACTCCCGGGGCGCTCGCGCAGGTGGCGGCCGCGATCAGCGATGCCGGCGTGAACATTGCAGCCGCCACATGCGTCGGCCCAGCCGAGCGGGCCGAGCTCCACATCCTGGTTCCGCATGCCGAGGCGGCGAAGCATGCACTGGCGATCTCGCATGTCGCGGTGACACGGGAGCGGGAAGTAGTGGTGGTCGATGTCGAGGACCGCCCCGGCGTTTTGGCCGACCTGACTCGCAAGATCGCTCGAGCTGGAGTCAACCTCGATCTGGTGTACGTCGCCACTCAGAATCGGTTGGTCCTGGGGGCGCCCGACCTCAGTGGTCTACGGGCCGCGCTCGAGACCTCGAGCTGATCGGTCGTTCGCGGCGGAGGCGCCGCTCTAGGCCGCGGCGCCGAGCTTCGGCGACGTCCACGGCTCACCCAGGCGGCGGCTGAGCTCTTCGGCCAGCTCCGAGATCGCAATTCGAGACTGGTCGAGTGAATCGCGGTCGCGGAGGGTGACGGTGTCGTCGTCCATGGTCTGGTGGTCGACCGTCACGCCCCAGGGCGTGCCGATCTCATCCTGGCGACGGTAGCGCTTGCCGATCGAGCCGCCGGTGTCGTACTCGGCCGACATCAGCTCGCGCAGCTGCTCGTAGATCTCTCGCGCCTTCTCGGGTTGCTCGTCCTTGTTGACCAAGGGAAGCACCGCGACCTTCACTGGGGCGAGCCGGGGATGGAGCTTCAGGACCGTGCGCTGGCGCCCCTCCACCTCCTCGGTGTCGTAGGCGTCGACCATGAAGGAGAGCACCGCCCGGTCGACCCCGGCCGCCGGCTCGATCACGTACGGGACGAAGCGGTCGCCGGTGGCCGAGTCGACGTACTCGAGCTTCTCGCCAGAGAACTTCGCGTGCTGGGTGAGGTCGAAGTCGCCGCGGTTGGCGATCCCCTCGAGCTCCGACCAGCCCATCGGGAAGAGGTACTCGATGTCCGAGGTGGCGCTGGAGTAATGCGAGAGCTCGTCCTGCCCGTGGGCCCGCAGCCGGAGCTGATCGGGCCGGATGCCGAGGTCGGTGTACCAGCGCACCCGCTCCTCCATCCAGCGCTCGTGCCACTCGGGGGCGTCGGCAGGAGGGACGAAGAACTCCATCTCCATCTGCTCGAACTCGAGAGTCCGGAAGGTGAAGTTGCCGGGGGTGATCTCGTTCCGGAAGGACTTGCCGATCTGGGCGATGCCGAAGGGCGGCCTCTTGCGCGAGAACTGCAGGACGTTCTTGAAGTTGATGAAGATCCCCTGGGCGGTTTCGGGCCGCAGGTAGGCCTTGTGAGACTCGTCTTGCACGGGACCGACGTACGTCTCGAACATCAGGTTGAACTGGCGCGGCTCGGAGAGCTCGCCGCCGCAGTCAGGGCAGCGGATCTCGCCCTCCGCGTCCTCGGCGCCGAGCTGCTCCTCGCGCAGATCGTCTTCGCGCCAGCGCCTCTTGCACTCCCCCAGGCACTGGACGAGCGGATCGGTGAAGCCGGCGAGGTGGCCCGACGCCTCCCAGACCTTGGGGTTCTGGATGATCGCCGAGTCGAGCGCGACGATGTCGTCGCGCTCCTGGATCATCGCGCGCCACCACTCGTTCTTGACGTTGTTCTTGAGCAGTACGCCGTAGTGCCCGTAGTCGTAGGTGTTGGCGAAGCCGCCGTATATCTCCGACGCCGGGAAGATGAAGCCGCGCCGCTTGCAGAGAGCGACGATCTCTTCGAGCCGCAGGTCAGCCATGGGCGGGAGCGTAAACGGCGGCTCGCGTGGGCTGCCACCAAATGCGCCCAAAATTCGCCAGGTTTGTCCGTCCGTTTGCGGCTAGCTTTGACCTCGGATTGGACTCATACATTCGTACATCGCTCGATCGGCTTCGCCATGGCCGTCTCCCCGCGTTCGCGATCGCCGCCATCGCCTCGGCTCTGCTCTGCTTCATGCCTGCCCGCGCCGCGGCGGCGGTGCCAAATGGTTTCCAGGAGGACACGGTCATCTCGGGTCTCACCGAGCCCACGAATGTCGCCTTCGCTCCGGACGGTCGCGTGTTCGTGTCCGAGAAGGGCGGGGTGATCAAGGAGTTCGACAGCCTCAGCGACACGAGCGCCACCATCGTCGCGGACCTGCGCACCGAGGTTTACAACTACCAGGATCGAGGGTTGCTTGGCATGGTTCTCGATCCGCAATTCCCGACTCGCCCGTACATGTACGTGCTCTACACGCGGGATGCGCTCCCGGGCGGCAACGCCCCGCAGTGGGGCTTTCCCGATGACACGTACGATTTCTGCCCCGACCCTCCCGGCGGGGAGACCGACGGCTGCGTCGCTACTGGCCGCCTCGTCCGCCTGACGTTGAGCGGCAACACCGTCTCGAGCCAAACCAACCTGATTACGGACTGGTGCCAGCAGTACCCCAGCCATTCGATCGGCGAGCTGGCGTTCGGCCCGGACGGGGCCCTGTACGCAAGCGGAGGGGACGGGGCGAGCTTCACCTTCGCTGACTGGGGCCAGGCCGGCAGCCCGAAGAATCCGTGCGGCGACCCGCCAGGCGGCGTTGGGACGGCCCTCTCTCCGCCGGCGTCGGAAGGCGGAGCGCTGAGGAGCCAGGACGCCCGGACGACCTCCGATCCAACGGGCCTGGACGGCGCGCTGCTGCGACTCGATCCCGACACCGGACAGGCGATGGCTGGAAACCCGTTCGGGTCGAGCAGCGACGCGAACCAGCGGCGGATCATCGCCTACGGTTTCCGCAATCCGTTCCGCTTCACGTTCCGCCCGGGTACGGGTGAGCTCTGGATCGGGGACGTAGGCTCGGGCTACACGGAGGAGATCGACAGGCTCGCGAACCCGACCGGTTCGCCAGTGGCGGACTTCGGCTGGCCCTGCTACGAGGGGCCCAGCCGGCAGCCGAGCTTCGACGCGGCCAACCTCAACCTCTGCCAGGGCCTCTACACCGCCGGCTCAGCGGCGAATCCGTACTTCAGCTACAACCACGATCAAGAGGTCGTGACCGGCGACGGCTGCCCTCTCGGCAACGGTTCGGCTATCACCGGTCTCACCTTCTATCCGGGTGGTCCCTTCCCGAGCTCCTACAACGGCGCTCTCTTCTTCTCGGACTACGCTCGCGCCTGCATCTGGGTGATGCTCCCGGGCGCGAATGGGCTCCCGGACCCGTCCAAGGTAAGCGTCTTCGACCAGTCTGCACTCATCCCGGTCAAGCTGACGGTTGGCCCTGGGGGCGATCTCTACTACGTCAACCTGGGGGAGCCGGGAACCGCGAGCGGCAGTATTCAGCGGATCACCCATCCCCAGGGGAACTCCCCGCCGGTTGCGGTCGCGGCGGCGAATCCGACCTTCGGCGCCGTGCCGCTCGCTGTCAACTTCGATGGGACCGGGTCCAGCGATCCCAACGGCGACGCCCTCTCCTATGCATGGGACCTGGACGGCGACGGACAGTTCGACGATTCGACTCAGGCAAAGCCGTCGCGTACCTATAGCTCGCCGGGGACGTACGACGTGGGGCTCAAGGTGACCGACCCCGACGGAGCCTCGGACACCGATTCGGTCCAGATCCAGCCGGGGAACACGCCCCCGACGGCGCAGATCGACGCCCCGACGGGCAGCTTCACCTATGCAGTGGGCGACGACGTCAACTTCTCCGGGAGTGCCTCGGACGCCCAGGAGACCCTGCCGGCTTCCGCGTACAGCTGGAGCGTCACGATCAACCATTGTCCGAGCGCCTGTCATGTCCACCCCTATCAATCCTTCCCGGGGGTCACCAGCGGATCGGTCCCCGCCCCGGACCACGATTACCCGTCCTCCCTCACGGTCACGTTGACGGTGACCGACAGCGGCGGGCTGAGCGGCACGGACGCCGTGACGATCTACCCGCGCACGGTTCAGCTCACCCTCGACTCATCCCCACCGGGGGTCAAGATCGGGATAGACCAGGGAACGGCGATCACTCCGTTCACCGAGCCGGTGATCGAGGGGTCCGCCCACTCGGTGGCCGCGCCGCCCCAGGCGAGCATGTGCGGCGCGACGTATGGGTTCGATTCGTGGTCGGACGGCGGGGCGGTCGCCCACAACATCAAGGCCGCGACCGACCTCCGATTGGAGGCGAGGTACGTGAGCCCACTCGGCTCTCTTCCTCCTGTGCTCGGTGAATGCGGGGCACGTGCGGTCTGCGGGGGCACCCACGTCACGATCGTTGGCACTGAGAGGGCAGACACGCTGATCGGAACTGCTGGCGATGACGTGATCGCGGGACTGGGTGGGAAGGACAAGCTGGTCGGCAAGGCCGGCGATGACCTGATCTGCGGAGGCAAGGGAGCCGACATCCTCCGGGGCGGGGCGGGCGAGAACCTGCTCAAGGGCGGGCCGGGCCGAGACCTCTGTCTGGTCAGAGCGCGATCGGATCGGGTGCGGGGCTGCGAGCGGGTCAGGGCCCACTAGCGCAGCGGCGGCTCGCGTGCGGTGCCCGTAGACGCCGCCCACTACCCTCTTGCCTCCGATGCCGATCTACGAGTACCGCTGCCTCAACGGTCATAACTTCGAGGTCATCCAGAGTATGTCCGACGACCCCGTCGAGACCTGCGAGGTGTGCGGCGCTCCGGTCGAGCGCGTCTTCCATCCGGTCGCGGTCCACTTCAAGGGCTCCGGCTTCTACTCCACGGACTACAAGAGCAAGCCCAAGGCCGATGCATCGAAGGACGGCGACGGCGCCTCGGGCGATTCCGGGAGCTCGAGCACCGACTCGTCCGGCTCCGAGTCGAGCTCGAAGAAGTCCGATTCGAGCGGGTCGGATAAGGCCACGACCAAGTCCAGCTCCGACTAGGACCCCGGTGAGCAGGCGGGGCGATGCGGGGGGTCGCCCCCGATCAGCTTCTTGACGGCGTCCTCGCAGGCGCCCTGCGGGATGAAGAGGCTGCCGCCCGGGCCGCTGCTCGCCTGGCTGTGGGCGCCGGTGCCGCCGAGCACGTTCGTCGCTCCGTTGCCGCCCAGGATCGCCGCGATCGCCACCTGCGGGAGAGTGAAGCCGCCCATGTCGCTGATGAACGCCTTGGGGGCGTCCCAGCCGATGAACGGCCCCTTGATGAAGTTGTAGGGGAAGCGGGTGATGCTGGTGAGACGCCCCTTGATCCCGTCGAGGACCTGCTGCTGGCGGGCGGCGCGGTTACGGTCGTCCTCCGCCGGGTTGCAGTTGTTGTGCCTGATCCGCGCATAGGCGAGCGCCTTGTCACCCTGCAGGGTGATCTCGCCGGGGGGCAGCTTCAGGGAGACGCCGCCCTGCTTCTTGCCGCCGTCGACGTCCCCGCAGACCACGGGGCCGTTCTTCTTGCCGTTCGTGTCGGGCACGTCGATCGTCACCCCGCCGAGCGTGTTGATGAAGCTGGCGAAGCCGTCGAAGTCGACGATCACGATGTGGTTGATGTCGATGCCGAGGAAGTTCTCGACGGTCTTGATGGTCTCCGCGGGATTTCCGTTCGTGCTGCGGGTGTTGCAGGCGAGGGAGGCGTTGATCTTCTGCTCGCCGCAGTTCGGGATCGCCGCGTAGCTGTCGCGGGGGATGGAGAGCTTGCGGAAGGAGGTGAGCGAGGCGTGCAGCACCATGATGGTGTCGGCGCGCGGGGGCCCCTGGCCCTCGGTTCCGTTGGCGTTGTGCTGGGTCTTGCCGCGGCGGTCGCCCCCCAGAATGAGGATGTTCTGCCCGGCCAGCACCGCGGGGCCGCCCTTGAGCGCGTCCTTCGCCGACTGCGGGAGCTTGCCCTTCTGGATCTGCGCCGAGATCGCGAAGGTGATGAAGCTGAGCAGCAGCCAGCCGATGGCGATGATCAGGATCCAGCGGAGCCAGGGGCGCTTGCCGCCGGTGAGCCTCGAGAAGAAGCCGCGGATACCGCCCCGGTCGCCGCCGCTGCGGATGCTGTCGAGGCTCGGCTTGCGGATCCGGTCCCGCAGGCTGGGGCGGGAGCGATAGACCCGGTAGGGCGGCTTCTCCCTCGGCTGCTTCCCTTCCTTCTCTGCTGCGGGCTTCTTACGCGGTTGGGCCGAGCGCTTCTGACCGCCCCGGCCGCTGCGGCCATAGACCGTGTACTCGGGTTTCTTGCCGCCTTCGCCCTCGCCTGACCCCCCCGACCCGCCGGGCTTCTTGGGCTCGTCGGGCTTGCCTCGGCCCTCGGATCCCCCGGGCCGCTTGGGCGGCCGATCATCTCCTGCCGGAGACATGGGATATCAATACTTACGCATGCCGCCGGACCCTTCCTGCCGTTGACCCCCCGCGAGACGATCGGCGTCGACCTGGGCGGGACCAAGATGCTGGTCGGGGTCGTCGACTCCGAGCAGCACACCCGGTACGAGGGCATGGAGTCCTCGACCGGGCTGAGCGAGGAGCGGCTGGTCGAAGACCTGGGACGGGAGCTCGAGGAAGCGAAGCAGGCGCGCCCCGACGTCGTGGCGGCTGGCCTTGGAATCCCGGCGACCATCGACCACGACCGCGGCGTGGCGATCCAGGCGGTCAACCTGGAGATCTCGGACGTGCCCGTGCGAGACCTGATGCGCGAGCGGATCGGCCTGCCCGTCTATCTGGACAACGACGCCAACGTCGCCGCGCTCGCGGAGCACCTCTACGGCGCCGGTCGGGGGGCTCGGAACGTGGTCATGCTGACCATCGGAACCGGCATCGGGGGCGGGCTCATCCTGGGCGGCGAGATCTACCGTGGCTCGACCGGGGGAGCGGCCGAGCTCGGCCACGTCGTGATCGTGGAGGACGGATTGCCGTGCCAGGGGAACTGCCCGAACCACGGCTGCGTCGAGACCTACGCCTCGGGCACCGCGCTGGCACGGGAGGGCAAGGCCGTCGCCGAGCGGGAGCCCGATTCGGCGCTCGGCAGGGCCCTCGGCGAGGGGCCCATCGCCGGTAAGACCGTGACTGAGCTGGCGATCAAGGGCGACAAGCTCGCCCGTGAGGTCGTGGCCGAGGCGGGCCGCCACCTCGGCGTCGCGATGGCGAGCCTGGCCAACATCTTCGATCCCGACGTGATCGTGATCGGCGGTGGTGTGTCCGTGGTCGGCGACCTGCTGCTCGAGCCGGCACGGGAGGAGCTCCGCTCGCGCGCGCTCGACCCGATGAACAAGACGCTGGTGAAGCTGGCCGAGCTGGGGGCCGACGCGGGGATGATCGGGGCCGCGGCGATGGCGCTGATCGAGCTCGACAAGGAGAGCTGAGACCCGGTGCCGGGCAAGCTCACCGTCTGCCCGACTCCGATCGGGAACCTCGAGGACATCACGCTGCGAGCGCGACGTGCGCTCTATGAGGCGGACGTGATCGCCTGCGAGGACACCCGGAGGACCGGCCTCCTACTGGAGCGCCTTGAGATCCAGGCGCTGCGGCTGGTCTCCTACCACGAGGGGAACGAGGCGGAGCGCGCGCGGGATTTGGCCCAGCGGATCGAGCGCGGCGACAACGTCGCCCTCGTCTCCGACGCCGGCACGCCCGCGATTTCCGATCCCGGGTTTCGACTGATCCGAGCCTGCATCGACCGCGACCTCGACCTCGAGGTGCTGCCAGGGCCCTCGTCGATCGTCACCGCGCTGGTTGCCTCCGGTCTGCCGCCGCACCGCTTCCGCTTCCAGGGCTTTCTCCCGCGTCGGACCGGCGAGCTCGAGCGAGTGCTCCAGGCGACGGAGACGCTGATCGCCTTCGAGTCCCCGCGGCGCCTGCCGGAGTCGCTGCGGGCGCTCGCCCAGCTCGCCCCCGACCGGCCCGCCGCGGTCTGCCGCGAGCTCACCAAACTCCATGAGGAGATCGCGCGCGGCACCCTCGGCGAGCTCTCCCGCCGGTTCCGGGACGAGGCCCGCGGCGAGATCGTGGTCGTGATCGGCCCCGCTGCCGAGCGCGGTACGGCCGACATCGGCTTCGCCACCGACGCGCTCCGCGGGCTGATCCGGGCCGGCGCCCGCCCGCGTGCCGCGGCCAGCGTCGTCTCGGCGCTCACCGGCGTGCCCGCGAACGACCTGTACAAGGGGATCACCGGGCGCGATCCGCGCCGCTAGCTCACCCCGCAAGGTTTCTCGACTTCTTGACGAAGCCGTTGACCGACGGACCGTGGTCCGGCCGCAGTGCGTAGATCACCCGGTAGCCGGTCATGTAGAGGAGGCGGCCGTCGGATATGACCGGGTTGTAGGCGCCGTCGCGCGACTGGAGCACCGGCTTGCCGTCCGTGGCCCGGAAGCCCCAGGTCTGGGTCGTCTTCAGGTCGCCGGCGTAGAAAACGTCGCCGATCATGCTTCCCGCCCCCGAGACCGGCCCCGACGCGGATTCGGTCCAGCGCGTCGCCCCGGTTCGCGCATTGAGCGCGTAGACCGTGCCGTCGTAGGAGCCGAAGTAGACGCTCGGCGGCGTATCGGGTGTCTTCGCGGCCGCCGCGGCGCTGTAGACGTAGCCGCTGGTCGAGGTGCTCCACTCCGAGCTTCCGCTCGACTCGTCCCAGGCGTGAAAGCCGCCGCCGAGGTCGCCGGCGTAGACCCGGCCGAAGGCGACGGCGGCCGTCCCGTAGATGCTGTTGCCGGCGCTCGCCCGCCAGACCACGCTGCCGTTGCTCGCCCGCAGGGCGGTCATCTGGCCGCTGTAGTCGCCTACGAAGACCGTCCCGCGGTCATAGGCGGGTGACGCCTTGACCGCGCCGCCCACGGCGGTGCTCCAGCGCTCCTTGCCGGTTCGGGCGTCGAGTGCGTAGACCGAGCCGCACTCGCAGCCTGCGATCACCTCGTTGCCCACGACCAGCGGGCTGGACTCAGTCCGGCCCGGGAGCGGATGGCGCCAGACCACCTTGCCGCTCTGTGCGTTGAGCGCCTGCACCTGGCCCGGCTCCAGGTTCGAGACGTAGAGCCGGCGGCTGCCGTAGGTGGGGGCCGACGCATTCAGCGTGGCGACGTCGCGGCGCCAGCGTGGCTTGCCGTTTCGCGTGTTGAGCGCGAATGCCTCACCGTTGTTGTCGATCCCATAGAGCGTCTCGCCGACGACGATCGGCGAGTACTCCATCAGGTGTCTGGCGTCGTAGCTCCAGGCGAGCTTGTATGGGGGCTGCACCCGGTCGCTCGGCAGGTACCGGGTCCGTGCCGCATCGAGGCCATAGGTCGGCCAGTCGGTCGTCTGTGGCGCCGGGTGGCTCGCCGACGTGGTCGAGGTCGTCGTGCTCGGCTGGCTCGCGTTGCTCGGCGAGCGCAACAGAAGCCAGCCGCCCACGCCGACGATCGCGACGAAGCCGATCATGCTCGCGATCGTCGCGGCCCGATGTTCGGTCCAGATGCCCATCGAAGTTCGGTGTAATTCCCCCGTCTAAGCTGGAGCTAACCAATGGCGAAGCGAGAGGCACGCATGGTGTCGCTGGGATACGGGAAGTTCGCCCGGGCCGACCGGATCTATGCCCTGGTGCCGCTCGATCCCAAGGACCGGGGCGAGGGCCGCCGGACCTACGTCCATGTCGACGACCTCGCCGAGCCCATCGTCGCCTCCCGATCCGAGCGCGCGATCCTAGCCGACGTCGAGGCGGCGCTCACCGAGGCCGCCGGGATTCCCCGGCGGAGACGCTCGGGCGCGAAGGGCCAGGAAAAGCTCCTCTAGGCTCAGATGCCGCTGCGGTGTTTGTGGCCGCCGAATTCGATGAGCTTCTACGTCACCACCCCGATCTACTACGTCAACGGCGAGCCCCATCTGGGGCACGCCTACTCGACGATCGCCGCGGACATCCTCGCCCGGCACCACCGCCAGCGCGGCGAGGACGTGTTCTTCCTCACCGGCACGGACGAGCACGGTGAGCCCGTCACGCAGCAGGCAGAGGCGGAGGGGATCACCCCCCGCGAGCTCGGCGACCGGCTAGCACCACGGTTCAGGGAGATGGCGGCCAAGATCAACGCGTCCAACGACTTCTTCATCCGGACCACCGACGAGGGCCACACGGAGCGCGTGCAGGAGATCGTCCAGCGCGTCTACGACAACGGGCACGTCTACGAGGGCGTCTACGAGGGCTGGTACTGCCCGCGCTGCGCGGACTTCAAGACCGAGTCGGAGATCGGCCCCGATAACACCTGCCCGATCCACCAGATCCCCCTGATCCGCGAGAAGCAGGACAACTGGTTCTTCAAGCTTTCCTCGTTCCAGGACGACCTCGAGCGGCTCTACGCCGAGCGTCCCGATTTCGTCATTCCCGACTTCCGGCGCAACGAGGCTCTCTCCTTCATCAGGCAGGGACTGCAGGACGTCTCGCTGTCCCGGCCGACGCTGAAGTGGGGGGTACCGGTGCCCTGGGACCCGGACCAGGTGATCTACGTCTGGTTCGACGCCCTGCTCAACTACTACACGGCGCTCGGCTACGCGGTCGACGGCAAGGACGTGACCGAGGAGTTCTGGCCGCCCTTCCACATCCTCGCCAAGGACATCCTCAAGTTCCACGCGGTCTACTGGCCCGCCTTCCTGATGGCGGCGGAGATCGAGCTGCCGGAGCGGATGTTCATCCACGGCTTCCTGCTGATGGAGGGGCACAAGATGTCCAAGTCGCTCGGCAACGTGCTCGACCCCGACGAGGTGATCGCGAAGTTCGGCGCGGATCCGCTGCGCTTCTACTGTTTCCGGGACGTCTCCTTCGGCCAGGACGGCCAGATCTCACCCGCCGGCTTCGAGTCGCGCTACGAGACCGAGCTCGCCGACCAGTACGGGAACCTCGCCAATCGCGTGCTCTCGATGATCGGCCGCTACCGCGATGGGACGGTGCCCGAGGCGGAGGCCGAGGCGACGCTCGCCGAGGATCTGGAGGGAGCGCCGGGCCGGGTTCGGGCCCTGCTCGACGATGCCGAGCTGACGCTGGCCCTCGAGCAGATCTGGAAGCTGGTGCGCCGGCTCAACGGCTACGTCGAGGAGGCGAGGCCCTGGGAGCTGGCGAAGGACGAATCGTCTGCGGCGCGCCTGGACGCGGTGCTCTACGGCCTCGCCGAGGGGCTCAGGGTGACCACGCTTCTCCTACACGCGTACATGCCCGAGACGACCGGGCGGCTGCTCGACGCGCTGGGCGAGTCCGGCCGGGAGCTGGCCGAGTTCGGCTCCCGAGGGGGAGGGCAGGCCCTGGGCGAGCTCGCTCCGCTGTTCCCGAAGCTCGCGCCTGCCTGATCCCAGAGGCCCAAATCGCCTTTGGTAGCGTGGCCCGCGCACTTCGGAAGGCGATCACAGGGAGGAATTCGATGAGCAGGACGTCTCGTATCGGAAGGATTGTGACGCTGGCCGCGGTTGCTTGCGCCTTGCTGGTGCCCGCCTCGACCGCAGTCGCAAAGGATCGCGTCGCGACCAAGTCTGGCGCCCTGATCAACTACGTCAGCACCGGCAAGCTCAAGGTCTCGAAGAAGATCCTGGTCGCAGTCGTCTGCTCGGTCAACTGCAACTTGAAGACGACGACCACGATCAAGGCCAAGGGGTACCACCAGACCTTCCAGCTCAGCGGCGCGCTGCAGGCCGGAGTGGTCGGCGGCCCCTTCTTCGAGCCGAACGGTCCCCTGCTGAAGCTGATGAAGGCCCATCCGGGTGCGTTCAAGGTCGTCAGCTCGATAACCGCGACGGATCCGACGACCGGCGCGACCGACGCGATCGCCCACACGTTCAAGCTGAAGAGGTAGGCCGGAACGCCTACGCTGCGTCCGTGCTCTCTCGTATCGCCAGGGCGGGAGCGGCGGCCCTCTGCCTGACCGGCCTGGTCGGGCTGCTCTCCGCATCCGCGGCGACGGCGAAGCCGCTGGCGCACAAGAGCGTGATCGGGGGCACGCCGGCGAGCCTGCAGCAGTGGGGGTTCACCGCGGCCGTGACGACCTCGACGGAGCTCTGCTCGGGCACCGTCATCTCATCGACGCAGGTGCTGACCGCGGCGCACTGCGCCGGCAACCCTCTGACGATGCTGGTGAGGACCAACTCGACCCTTGCCTTCAGCGGCGGTGAGGCGAGCGCCGTCACATCGGCCACGTTCGCGCCCGGATACGCCCGTGGGATCGAGAACGATCTCGCCATCCTGACGCTCAAGACCCCGACCTCGGCCCCCGCGATCCAGCCGGCTACGGCCGCGGAGGACGCCGCGTACGGGCAGCCCGGCGCCGGCCTCGCGGTCGCCGGTTTCGGGAACCGCAACCCGATCGCCGGCCGCAAGCAGCAGATCGGGCTGCTGACCGCAGCGGACGTCTCCCCGAAGCTCTGCGCCATCCCGCAGTTCCTGATCTGCGACGCCGGCACCCGCGCCGGCACCGCCTTCGTCAAGCTGAAGAAGAAAGGAAAGAGGGAGGTCAAGCGCCGCCGCGTGCTGCGAACGATCTGCTCCGGCGACAGCGGTGGCCCCCTGGTGGCATTCACGCCGGCTGGTCCGCGGCTGATCGGGATCACCGAGGCGAGCACCGCTCCGGTCTCCAAGAGGAACCCGTTCTACTTCGTCTTCTGCGGGCTCAAGGGGTACCCGTCGCTGCACACCCGGGCCTTCACGTTCCGGGACTTCATCGAGGGGAATATCGCGCCCTAGGACGGCTTCGCCATCAGATCGCCGCCACAAGCGGCCGGCCCGCACAACCGCTCGGGGCTTCGCCCCTCGCTCAAAATGGGCCGGCCTGGTGGCGGCTTAGACTCGCCCGATGGTCGATACCCACGCGCACCTCGGGCTCTGCGAACCGGCCGATGGGGAGCTGATCGCCTCGGCCCGGGAAGCCGGTGTCAGCCGGATCCTGACCGTCGGTCTGGGGGAGGACTCGAACCCAGTGGCGGTGGGGTCGGCGCAGGCGAACGAGGGAGTGTTTGCCTCGGTCGGACGCCACCCCAACAGCGCGGACGGCTTCGACCCGGCGGCGGCGGAGGCGATCGAGGCGCTCTGCGCAATGCCGGAGGTCGTGGCGGTGGGCGAGACCGGACTCGACTTCTATCGCGACCGGTCCGAGCCGGATGAGCAGCGGCGCGCCTTCTCCGCTCAGATCGCGATCGCGGCTCGGACCGGCAAAGCGCTCGTCATCCACCTCCGCGACGCGGATGGGTCGGAGGACGCGGTCTCGGAGGCCTTCGAGACCCTCGACCGCGACGGCGACGGCGTCACTGTCGTCCTCCACTGCTTCTCGGCCGGCGCGCCCTGGGCGGAGCGAGCGGCCGAGCGCGGCTGGTACTGCTCGTTCGCGGGAAACCTGACCTATCCGCGGGCCGAGGCGATCCGCGAGGCGGCCGCGGTCGTCCCGGACGAGCGGCTGCTGGTCGAGACCGATTCGCCCTTCCTCGCGCCCCAGCCGGTGCGCGGAAAGCCGAATCAGCCCGCGAACGTGGTCGCTACCGCTGAGCGGCTCGCCGAGGTCCGCGGCGTCCCGTACGGTGCGCTCGAACGCACCGTGGAGGCGAACGCCGCGAGAGTCTTCGGGTGGTGAGCGGCCGCGCCAGTCGGCCGGAGCGGTCCCCGCGCCGGCTCGGCCAGAACTTCCTCGCCGACCCCAATCTGCTGGAGGTGATCGCCCGCGAGGCGGCGCTCTCGCCCTCCGACGTCGTGCTCGAGGTGGGTGGCGGAGGCGGGGCCCTGACCGAGCGCCTCGCGCCCGAGGTGAGCCGCGTGCACGTGATCGAGATCGACAAGCGCCTCCGCAGACAGCTCGAGGCTCTCGCGGATCAGGAGGGCGACGTCGAGGTGACCTGGGGCGATGCGATGCGCCTGGACCTGGAGCGCCTGACGCCGCCACCGAACAAGATGGTCTCCAACCTGCCTTATTCGATCGCAACCCCGCTCCTGATCCGGACGATCGCGGAACTGCCGAGCCTCGAGACCTGGGTGGTGATGGTGCAGCGCGAGATCGCCGACCGGTTGCGCGCGCGGCCCGGCACGAAGGCATACGGCTCACCCAGCGTCCTCGTCCAGCTGGCCTGCGAAGTGGAGATGCTCCGCACGGTGAATCCGGCTGTGTTCGTACCGCGGCCCCGGGTCGCCTCCGCGCTCATCCGTCTCACCAGAAAGGGGCCAGCCGCGTCGGAGGACGAGTCGGCCGTGGTCAGGCTCGGTTTCGCGCACCGACGTAAGTCGCTTGCGCGGTCGCTGGAGCTGAAGCGCGCCGGGAGCCTGGAGCCGGCTCGGATTGCGCTGGAGGAGATGGGTAAGCCCGTCGACGCGCGCGCCGAGGCGCTGAGCCCCTCGGAGTTCACGCGCTTCGCCGATCTGCTGGGGAGAAAGCGGGGGAAGCCATGAGCGTCACCGAGCTGCCTGGCGCGATGCTCGCTCCGGCCAAGCTCAACCTCTGCCTCTACGTGGGGCCGAAGCGGGACGACGGACTGCATGAGATCCGCTCGCTGTTCGAGCCACTCGAGCTTGCCGACGAGCTGAAGCTGACCGAGGCGCCGGAGGATGAGGTCGTCATTGAGGGCGTCGAAGTCCCGGACCTGACCGCGAAGGCGCTCGCCGCCCTGCGGGAGCACGGCTGGGACGGGCCGCCTCTGCGGATCGAGGTCACCAAGCGGGTGCCGGTGGCGGCGGGTCTGGGCGGCGGGAGCGCCGATGCCGCCGCGGTCCTGCGCCTCGCCCGCGGCCGGGTGGAGGGGCTGCGGGCCATCGCCGCCGGGATCGGCGCGGATGTCCCCTCCCAGCTCCAGCCGCGCGCCTGCCTGGTGGCGGGGGCGGGGGAGGTGATCGAGCCCGTGCCGCCTCCGGGCGAGCACGGCATCGTCCTGATCCCGCAGGCCGAGGGCCTGGCGACGGCGGAGGTGTACGCCGAGGCCGACCGACTCGGCACCCCGCGGGGCGAGTCCGAGCTCGAGGCGATCCGCCGCCGCCTGCGCGACGCGGTGGATGAGGGGAAATCGCCGATCGCCTATCGGGAGCACCTGGTCAACGACCTGCAGCCCGCGGCGATCTCGCTGAGGCCGGAGATCGAGGATGCGCTGGCGGCCCTGGCCGAGACCGGCGCCGCGCACGCGATGGTGACCGGGTCTGGACCGACGGCCTTCGGCCTCTATCCGACTGCCGACGAGGCGCTCGCCGCCGCGAAGGGCCTGCGCGAGCGATTCCCCGAGGCGATGGCGACCGCCCCGCTCGTCTCGTGAAAGACCGGCGAATCAACTGGAAGTGGGTCCGGCGGGGCCTGCTGATTGCCCTGATCATCGCCTTCTTCGCCTTCCGCGGCGACCTTCCGCACATCAACCTCGAGAAGGCGATCCAGGACCTTTCCAAGGGGCTCGGCGCGTGGACCTACCTGCTGGTGGGTGCCCTGGCTTTTCTGGAAACGGGCGCCTTCGTCGGCCTGATCGCGCCCGGCGAGTTCACGGTGATCCTCGGAGGCGCGGTTGCCGGTCAGGGCCAGATCTCATTGCCGGTGATTCTGGCGATCACCTGGCTCTGCGCCTTCGCCGGGGACACGGTCAGCTTCCTGCTCGGGGCGAAGCTGGGCCGGGGGTTCCTGGTCAGGCACGGCAAGCGCTTCCGGATCACGGGTGAGCGGTTGAAGATGGTCGAGGGCTACTTCTCCCGATACGGCGGCCGGACGATCCTGATCGGGCGCTTCATCGGCCTGGTCCGGGCGCTCGCGCCGTTCATCGCCGGCAGCAGCAAGTTGCCCTACCGGAACTTCGCTCCGTTCAGCATCCTCGGCACTGGGCTTTGGTCAACGGGCTTGATCCTGCTCGGCTACTTCTTCTCGCAGAGCCTCAGCAAGGTGACGAAGGTCGTCGGTCAAGGCCTGCTCGTCTTCGCGATCGTGGTTGGGGTTGGGGTGGGCCTGTATCTGGCGTTCCGGTTCTTGCGCGAGCCGGATAACCGCGGGAAGCTGGCGGCCGAGATGGAGAAGCGGCGGGTGCTGCGGCCACTGGTCGCGTTTGGGCGCAGGCTGCGTCCTCAGTTCGAGTTCCTCGGGCGACGCATAACACCCGGAGGGCTTGGGCTCGAGCTGACGAGCCTGCTGGCGGTGCTGTCCGTTGGCCTGTTCGTCCTGATCGCCTACTGGTCGGTGATCGGAGGGGACCCCTCGCCGACGGGCATGGACCGGACCGCCTACGACATGGCCAAGGACCTGCAGACGAGCTGGCTGGTGGCCGGCGCGAAGGCGGTCACCACGCTGGGTTCGGGCTGGGTGGTCTACCCCCTGGGCGTCCTGGTGGCGATCGTCCTGGCGGCCCGGCGATATTGGATGGAGTTCTGGGCACTGGTCATAGGCCTGGCGTTGATCGCCTTCTTCGTCCCCGAGATCAAGACCTGGACCGACCGCCCGCGCCCACCGGACCACCTCATCTCGGTGCACGGCTTCGCTTTCCCGAGCGGTCACGCCGCCCAGTCGACGCTCTATACCTGGCTGGCGATCACCCTGGCCCTCAGGGTTGTTCCCGACATCAAGCGGCGAAGCGCCGTGATCGCCGCCGGCATCCTGCTCACCGCCCTGATCGGCCTCACCCGCGTCTACCTGCGTGTCCATTGGCTCAGCGACGTGACCTCGGGATGGGCGCTCGGCGTTTCCTGCTTCTCCGCCGTCGCGATCGTGGTGCTGGTGATCGCCTACATCCGCGACAATTCCCGGCGTCATGAACGGGCCCCTAAGCTCGATCCTGGCGCCCGTGCTGGCGCTGGGCACTGAGTACTACCTCTTCGCGGCCGCGGGGGTTCTTTCCCTGGGCGCCTTCGTCGGCCTGATCCTGGCGCCTGCGCTGGGCTCCTACGGCCGCGCCTGGGAGAAGCTCGTCGCGGGCTTCCTGTCGCTGTTCGTGCTCGCGGCACTCGTGTTGATCGGGCTGGCGCTGGGGGTGGTCATCTTCCTCAATTGGGACCGGATCTCGACCTGGATATGAGCCCGAAGGAGACCAGCTCTAGACGGGTCGAGCGCCACGCCGACCCTGGCAGCCTCGAGGAGCTCTCTGCGGCCATCGAGGCCGGCGCCGGGATGCCCGCTGTCGCGCGCGCCGCCGGGCGTGCCCTCGGAGCGAGCGTGGCCCTGATCGACAGGGCGAGCAACGTGCTCGCCGTCGCCGCCGCTTCTCCTGATGAGGAGAGGAAGCTGCTCGCCGGAGGCGCCGGGGTGGAGACGGTCGAGCTGCGGGTTGCCGACACCTCAGTCGGGGAGCTCCGCTGGCGGCCGCGCGAGGAGGATGAGCCCGATGCCGCGCTGCTGCGGATGGTGTCGACGCTGGTCGGGCTGGAGCTGGAGCGATCGCGTTCGCCCGAGTGGGCGACCGAGGAGGCGGCCGGCGACTTCGTGCGCGCGCTGCTCGACCGGAAGATCACGGACCGGGGTGACATCGAGGCGCGTGCTGGGGAGCTGGGCACCGACCTGGCTGAGGGCGCGGGTGTTCTGATCGCCCGCGCGGTGCCGCACGTCGCGCAGACTGGAGAGTGGCGCTCGCGCGTCCTGGGGATTGCGCTGCGGGCCGTCCGGGCGATCAGTCCCGGAGCGCTCGCCGCCGAGGGGAACCCCGAGGGTGAGGGCGCCGAGGTCGTTGCGGTGGTGCCGGCCGACTCCGAGGAGCGGCTTGAGCGCGCGGCGGACGCTCTCGCCAATGAGCTCGAG
Organism: uncultured Solirubrobacterales bacterium; assembly: GCA_963763955.1. Classification (GTDB taxonomy): domain Bacteria; phylum Actinomycetota; class Thermoleophilia; order Solirubrobacterales; family 70-9; genus DASUPK01. Next base: position 129,047 of record CAVXQP010000030.1, read on the forward strand.
GCGGGCCTGACCGGATTTTCGATCGGGGTCTCGCGCAGCCGGGTCGCTCTGGATTCCGTCGACCTCTACCGCGCCGGCCAGGAGGCGCTGCTGGCGGCGAACGTGGGGGAGGCCGAGGGGGCGCGGGTGCTCGCCTTCGAGGACACCGGCGCCTACCGGCTGCTCCTGCCGGCGATGAGCGAGGACCCCGCGGAGCTCGAGCGCTTTTACTCCGAGACGGTCGAGCCGCTGGTCGCCTACGACGACCAGTACGAGACCGAGCTCGTGGCGACGGTCGAGACCTATCTCGACAACGACGGGAACGTGGCCGCGACGGCCCAGCAGCTCTTCACTCACCGCCACACGATTCGCTACCGGCTGGAGCGGGCCCGCGAGCTCTGCGGGCACGACGTCACCTCGACCGAGGGCCGCGAGAAGCTCGGCCTCGGGCTGAAGGCGATGCGGGTGCTCGGCATCGCCTCGCCGGTCGGGCCGGCGCGCGAGCCGGGCACCGAGGCGGGGCAGGTCCCACCGCCCGAGCCGGACCCCGAGTAGACGAAGCCGAACCTAGCTTCCGGTCTGGTGCGAGATCATCTCGCTGAGCACGGCACTGCGCTCACGGTCGCCCGTCGCCCGGTCGTCGCTGATCACGTGGCTGACGGCGTTGATCAGCGCCAGGTGGGTGAACGCCTGAGGGAAGTTGCCCCAGTGGCGCCCGGTCCTGGCGTCGAGCTCCTCGGCGTACAGCCCGAGCGGGCTGGCGCCCAGCAGCAGCCTCTCGCACATGTCGCGGGCGGCCTTCCGCTCGCCGATCTCCGACAGCGCGGAGGCGAGCCAGAAGGAGCAGATCAGGAATGACGCCTCCTCTCCCTTCAGTCCGTCATCGGTCTGATCTACGCGGTAGCGCATGACCAGCCCGTTTTCGGTGAGCTCCTCGTCGATCGCCTTGACCGTGTTGACGACCCGCTCGTCGTCCGGGGGGAGGAACCGCACCAGCGGAATCAGGAGGGTCGAAGCGTCGAGCGCGTCGGTGCCATAGTGCTGGCGGAAGACTCCGCGGTCGGAGACCCCGTTCTCGAGGATGTCGCTTCGGATCTCATCGGCGACCTTCGTCCACCGTCCCAGGCGATCCTCGTCCCCGATGCGGTCCGCGAGGCGACTGCCCCTGTCGACGGCGACCCAGCACATGAGCTTGGAGGAGACGTAGTGCTGGGGCTCGCCGCGCCCCTCCCAGATGCCCTGATCGGGCTCCGGCCAGGCCGTGATTGCGTCCTCGACCTGACGGCAGAGCGACTCCCAGAGCTCGTGGGGCAGATGGTCCTGGACCTTGGCGTGGATGTAGACCGAGTCGAGCAGCGCTCCGTAGACGTCGTTCTGGCGCTGGCGGTACGCGGCGTTTCCGATCCGGACGGGCTTCGCGCCCTCGTATCCGCTCAGGTGATCCAGGGTCGTCTCGGTCAGATCCTGCTCGCCGCGAATGCCATACATGATCTGCATCCCGGTCTTGTCCTCGCTGCGGTCCTCCTGATAGATGTCCGCCAGCCAGCCCATGAAGTCCGTGGCCTCGTAGTCGAGCCCCAGCGTGTGGAGGGCCCAGAGCGTGAAGGTGGCGTCGCGGATCCAGGTGAAGCGGTAGTCCCAGTTGCGCTCGCCGCCGGGGGTCTCCGGCAGGGAGGTGGTGAGCGCCGCGATCAGGGCGCCGGTCGGCGCGTAGGTGAGGCCCTTGAGGACCAGGGCCGAGCGCTGCAGGGGCGCGCGCCAGGGGTGGTCCGGGAAGCTGCCGCCCTCCAGCCAGCGCCGCCAGAAGTCGACCGTTCGGTCAATGCGCCTCGTGCACTCCTCCGCGCTCGTCGGCGGCTGCGGTGAGGGGCCCCAGCTGAGCGCGCCGAACCGGATCTCGCCGGCCTTCATCCGGTGGCGGGCGCGGGCGTCGGACCCGTCCACGCCGAGAGGCAGGTCGCCGGTCAGGATCAGCTGGATGTCATCGTGGCTCATCTCCGCGTCTGTGCCGCCGTCGCCCCGCCGCCGCCACTCCAGCCTTGTCGCCCCGTAGTCGAAGGCCGGCTGGCAGATCATCTCGACGTCGACCTCGCCCTGGAGGCATTCGACCGTGCGGATCAGGACGTGCTCGGCCTCGTCGTCCGGCGGGGGACGGCGGTGCGGCTCGAAGTCGTTGTCCGGCCGCCAGTCGCCGAGGGTGAGGGCGTCGCGGACCATGATCCATCCCGAGCCCGTCATCCAGGTCGTCTCCAGGACGTTGGTCCCCGGCTCGTAGCGGCGGCTGACTGGGGCCACGAGGCCGGGAGGACCGATCCGCCAGAAGCCGGCGCTCCGGTCGAGGATCGAGCCGAAGACGCTCTCCGAGTCGAAGCGGGGCAGGCAGAGCCACTCGACCGAGCCCTCCGGTGAGACCAGGGCGCCGGTGTGGCAATCCGAGAGGAATCCGTACGAGGAGATGCGCGGAAAGCGCGACTGGACCGAGGGCATGCGCCGGGGAGACTATTTGGCGACGCTGACTCCCCTTGCTATGCGGAGTGAGATCGCGCGTAGGGCTGCAGCCCCTCCTTCGCGCGTGCCGCGGACCAGTTGTGGTTCCAGCGGAAGATCGGCCGCATGATCGGAGTGAGATAGCGGAGGAGCGGCCGATCGGCATGCACGATCCAGTCGAAACGGACATGGACCCGGCCGCTGCCGTTCGGGCCGAGGGTCCACTTGCCGGTGCCGGTCAGGTCTCCGACCACCTCGACCTGGAAATGGCTGGGTGGGTCGTATCTGACGATCTTCGAGGTGGTCCTGAGCGTGTACGGCAGCTTCCCCTTGAAGTGCTGACTGGTGGTCACTCCCTCGGCGGGGTCCTCATTCCCCTCGACCTCGATGTAGACCGGCTTCCACCAGTCCGGATAGGTACGGGCATCGGCGAGCGCGTTGAAGACCGCGTCCTGCGGCGCGTCGACGTCCCACTCGTCCAGGAACACGTACTCCTTGGCCATCTCTCCTCCAGGGTCGGTGCCTGCCCCATATTCGCTCCGGACCCTCTCATGGATCAGCTGGGGGACCGAGACTCCGGGGGGAGGATTTGAACCTCCTCCTGATCATCCAAAGTGACCCGGGCTACCGATTACCCCACCCCGGAATGGGCCCCAGTTTACGTCTGGGCGCCACACGAACATATGTTCGCAATGGCTCAACGAGTCAGGTTTACCAGGCCGGAGCTGGAGCAGGCTATTGCCGAGTCGCGCTCATGGGCCGAAACTCTCCGGCGCCTTGGGTACAGGCCGGCAGGGGGAAACCCGAAGACGGTTCAGAAGTATGCGGCCCGCTGGCGAGTCAACACCGACCACTTCGATCCATATGCGTCCCAGCGGGGCCATCCCCACCCTGCTCGAATACCGCTCGCTCAGATCCTGGTGAAGAGATCCAGTTATCACCGGGCCCACCTCAAACGTCGTCTGTTCGCCGCGGGGATCAAGAGACCAATCTGCGAGCTCTGCGGTCAGGGCGAGATCTGGCGCGGCGAGGTGATTTCCATGATCCTCGACCACGTCAACGGAATTCACGACGACAACCGCCTCGAGAATCTCAGAATCGTCTGTCCGAACTGCGCTGCGACGCTGTCAACCCATTGCGGCCGGAAGAACCGCAGTCCGCAACCCGAACGTTTCTGCCTTCGCTGTGGGAAGGCCTTCAGGCCGAGAGACCATCGCCATCTCTACTGCTCCCGTGCATGCGGAACCCGCTGGAACCGCAGAGGCAAGCCCAGACCAAGCGCGCGAAGGGCAATTCGGCCTCCTCGCGAAGTGCTCCTTCAGGAAATCGAAAAACTTGGTTACTCGGCCGTGGGCAGGAGGTACGGAGTGTCCGACAACGCGATTCGGAAGTGGATGCGCGCCTACGAGCGGGAACGTGCCGCGGCTGAGGGACTAGATCCGGACGTCGTGGAGATCCCGCGAAGTACGTGGCCCAACCGCCGACGCAACAAAGCCGCATAGGACTCCTTGGCAGAAATCGTCCGCCATCCGTCATTGCGGACAGATCCCGAGAGGGCCATGATTGACGGCATGGCCTCGTCGAACCCACGGCGCATAGTCATCTTCGCCTTCCCCGGTGTCCAGCCCCTCGACGTGATCGGGCCCTCCGAGGTCTTCGCCGGCGCCGACGGTCTCGCCGGCGGCGGCGCCTACACCGTCGAGGTGGTCGCCAAGGACCCCGGCCCGATCGCGACTCGCGGGGGCGGGTACTCGCTGGTGCCGAAGACGACCACGGCGCGCTGCCGCGGGCCGATCGACACTCTGGTCGTTGCCGGCGGGTTCGGGGTCGCCGAGGCTGAGAACGACGCCGACCTGATCCGCTGGATCCGCAGCGCCGCCCGTCGCTCGCGGCGGGTCACCTCGGTCTGCTCAGGCTCGTTCCTGCTGGCGCGGGCCGGTCTGCTCGAGGGCAGGACCGTCACCACTCACTGGGCGTCGACCGCCGAGCTGGCGCGCCGCCACCCGGAGCTCAAGGTCGATCCCAAGCCGATCTTTGTCCGCGACGGGGACGTCTGGACATCGGCGGGCGTCACCTCGGGTATGGACCTCTCCCTGGCGCTGGTGGAGGAGGACCTGGGGCGCAAGATCGCGATGGAGGTCGCTCGCTGGCTGGTGCTCTTCCTCCAGCGGCCCGGCGGCCAGGCCCAGTTCAGCTCCCATCTGGAGACGCAGCTCGCCGAGCGCAGGCCGCTCCGCGAGCTCCAGTCGTGGATCGCGGACAACCTGGATGCCGACCTCCGAGTCGAGTCGCTCGCCGAGCGGGCCTCGATGAGCCCGCGCAACTTCGCCCGCTTCTTCCGGCGCGAAACCGGGATGACACCCGCGGCCTACGTCGAGGTGCTTCGAGTGGAGCGCGCCCGTCAATTGCTCGAGGAAGCCTCGGATCCCGTTGAGCTCGTTGCCGCCCAGTGCGGCTTCGGCACACCGGAGACGATGCGCCGGGCCTTCGCCCGCCGGGTCGGGTCATCCCCGGCCGAGTACCGGTCCCGATTCCGGCGCAACCCGACACCAGTGGCCTGAACCAGCGACCAGAGAGGAAGAACCGTGCAGATCGCCTACCTGCTCTACGACCGCTTCACCGCCCTCGACATCACCGGACCGCATGACGTCCTCAACTCGGTGCCGGGCAACGAGTCGGTCTTCGTCGCCGAGCACACGGGGCCGATCCGGAACGAGTCGGACACCCTCTCGATGGTCGCCGACGCCAGGCTCGACGACGTCCCCGAGCCCGACATCGTGGTCGTCCCCGGCGGCTTCGGCAACCGGATGCTGCTCGAGCACGAGCCGCTCCACGACTGGATCAGGAGCGTGCACGAGACAAGCGCCTGGACTACCTCCGTCTGCACCGGTTCGCTGCTGCTGGCCGCGGCGGGGCTCCTCGCCGGCGCCCCGGCGACCACCCACTGGCTGGCCCGCGACCGTCTGGCCGAGCTCGGCGCGAACCCCGTTCCCGACCGGGTCGTCGAGCACGGCAAGATCGTCACGGCGGCGGGGGTCTCCTCCGGGATCGACATGGCCCTCCACCTGGTCCGGAAGATCAACGGCGAGCAGATCGCCCAGGCAGTCCAACTCGGCATCGAGTACGACCCGCAGCCGCCGCTCGACGCCGGCGCGCCGGAGAAGGCGCCGCTGGAGGTGGTCGAGCTGGTCACGGCCGCCTTCGTCGCCCGGGAGTCGGCCGGCGTGCCCGAGTGAGGCCGCTTCTCGCCTAGCAGCCTGCCCGGTCGGCCGCGACCGTGCCGGCGGGCCGCGTGCATCTACGATTCCGCTGTGAATCCCCCGGCCCCTACGGCTCTGATCATGGCCGCAGGCGAGGGCACGCGCATGCATTCGGCCGTGCCCAAGGTCCTGCACGAGATCTGCGGGCGACCGATGATCGCCTGGCCCATCCTCGCTGCCCGCGAGGCCGGCGCGGACCGGATCTGCGTAATCGTCTCTCCCCATCACGACCTCACCCCGGTCCTCCCCGAGGGGACCGAGACGATCGTGCAGCCCGTGGCCGACGGGACGGGCGGCGCCCTGCGCGCGGCCGCCGACGTGGTTCGCGACTCCGACGCTGTCCTGGTGCTCTCCGGCGACACGCCGCTGCTCAGTGCCGAGGTCATTGAGGGCCTGCTCGCCGCACACGCGGAGGCGAACGCGGCGGCGACCATGATGACCACCGAGCTCGAGGACCCCGGCACCTTCGGCCGCGTCATCCGGACCGCGGACGGCGAGGTCGAGCGGATCGTCGAGGCGAAGAAGCCCGGCGATGCCAGCGCCGATCAGCTCGAGGTGAAGGAAGTGAACGCCGGCACCTATGCCTTCTCCGCCGCACGCCTCGCCGAAGCCCTCGACGGTCTGACCAACGAAAACGCCCAGGGCGAGTACTACCTGCCCGACGTGCTGCCGCTGATCCGCAAGGGGGGAGGAAAGGTGATCGCGCACCTGGTCGCGGACCCGGCGGTGAATCTCGGTGTCAACGACCGCGCCGACCTCGCCCGCGTCACCGACGAGGCGCGTCGGCGGATCCTGCTCGCCCACATGCAAGCCGGCGTCACGATCGAGGATCCGGGCGCAACCTGGATCGACGCCGACGTCAGCATCGAGCCGGACGCGACCATCCTGCCGGGAACATCTCTGCGCGGCAACACCTCGATCGGGTCGGGAACCACCGTCGGGCCGGTGACCACGCTGATCGACTCGCGAATTGGAGACCGCGCGACGGTGATTCATTCCTACCTGACCGCCTGCCAGGTCGCCGACGAGGCCAAGGTGGGGCCGTTCACCTACCTGCGCCCCGACGCCAGCATCGGCGAGGGCGCCAAGGCGGGAAGCTTCGTGGAGATCAAGAACTCCGAGATCGGCGCCGGTGCGAAGGTTCCCCATCTCTCCTACATCGGCGATGCCGACGTGGGGGAGGGCACCAACCTCGGGGCGAGCACCGTCACCGCGAACTACGACGGGCGCAGCAAAAATCGCACCAAGATCGGCAAGAACGTCCAGACCGGGGTTGACACGACGCTCGTCGCTCCCGTAGAAGTCGGCGACGACGCATACACTGGGGCCGGATCGGTGATCAGCGAGGACGTTCCGCCCGGGGCGTTGGGCATCTCGAGGGCGGAACAGAAGAACGTCGAGGGCTACGCGGCGAAGAAGGCGAAGGAATCGAGCGAGGGCGAAGATTCGTGAGCACGATCGAGCAGACCCAGCCGATGTCGGAGATCGTCCAGGACTACCGCAAGCGCCTGATGGTCTTCGGTGGCAGAGCCTCCGGCGAGCTCGCCTCGCACATCTCTCGCAACATCCAGGTGGAGCTCGGCGAAGTCACCCTGAAGACCTTTTCCAACGGCGAGGTCTACTGCCGCTACGAGGAGTCGATCCGCGGCGCCGACGTCTTCATCGTCCAGTCGACCGCCGCCAACGAGACCGAGGGGATGACCCCGAACGACGCGCTCATGGAGCTGCTCGCGATGATCGACGCAGCTCAGGGCGCCTCGGCACACCGCATCATCGCGGTGATGCCCTGGTACGGCTACGCTCGCCAGGACAAGAAGTCGGCGCCGCGCGAGCCGATCTCGGCGCGGATTGTGGCGAAGTGCCTCGAGGGCGTCGGCGTCGATCGCGTCCTCACCATGGACCTCCACGCCGGCCAGGTCCAGGGCTTCTTCCACGTTCCCCTGGACCACATGACCGCGATGCCGATGCTGACCCAGTGGATCGCCGACCAGGCCTTCAAGGAGGAGCCGGTGATCGTCTCGCCCGATGCCGGTCGGGTGAAGACCGCCCGCAACTTCGCCCGCAAGGTGGGCGTGACCTGGGCCGTCATGGAGAAGGAGCGTCCGGCTCAGCAGGTCGCCGAGATCGGCTACGTGGTCGGTGACGTCAAGGGGAAGACCGCGGTCCTGGTGGACGACATGATCGACACCGCCGGCACGCTGACCGCCGCCGCCCGCACCGTGATGGACGAGGGGGCCGCCCGGGTGATCGCGCTCGCCACACACGGCGTCTTCTCCGGCCCGGCTTACGAGCGGCTCGCCGACTCTCCGATCGAGCGGATCGTGGTGACCGACACCTTGCCGCAGCGGCCCGGCGCGCCGGACAACATCACCGTGATCTCAGCGGCCCAGACGCTCGCCGACTCGATCCGGCGGATCTTCACCGACGACTCGGTCTCCGAGATCTTCGCCGGCGAGAACCAGCTGTTCTAGGGATACCCGCATGCCAGAGCGGTTTGCGGCCGATTCACTAACGCCGGAGTGGGGACAGACTAGGCTTGCGTCATGGCGTTCATCTACCTGTCCGGCGGCAACGTGATCAACGTGTCAGGCACCCGAGGGGAGACCGCGAACCGCCTCTCCAACCTGTCGCCCGAGGATCCCTTCGTGGATTTCGAGACCGAGGGGCAGGGCACGAACCCGGCGGTGCCGGTCATTGTCAACGCGAATCAGGTCGTGGCGATCACGGAGCAGCCGCTGCCGAGCAGCCTCTAGCAGCTGCTTTCCATGCAAAGCAGTGGTCGTGGGAAGCCGCCTGGCTTCGATTCTGAGCCGGATTTCGTCAGGTACAACCGGCGTTTTCGATGACGTCTCCCCTGCCTCGCCGGCATCGCTGATCGCAGCTGCCGAGGCTGGCGCCTCCGTGCGGCGGACGGTACGGTGTGGGTGTGGGAGGGCGACGCCAGAAGCGCCTCGTGCACGCGACGCTTTGCTTGCTGGTTCTCGCCGCGCTCTGGGGTCCGATCTCCTCGGCGGCGGCGACCCCCCTCAGCGACCAGGCGATCTCGCAGCTCCAATACTGGAACTCCCATCCGGGCAGCGTCTGCAAGGCGATGACCGGCAAGGTCGTTATGTCTGTCTACGGCGAGGGGGGCTCGGGACCGGCCCTCGCCAGGCGCCGCTGCGTGCAACGCCTCGTTGACGAGGGGCAAACGGACATGAAGGTGCTCGCCGCGAACACGAAGCCGGGTGGGCGGGTCAGGGTGACCATCGTGAGGAGCAAGTTGGTCATCGCCGTCGCGATGCACCTCCGGCGGGGGCACTGGACGGTCATCGGCGTCAAGTTCCCCTGAGGGAAGTCCTGACGGCGCAAGGGCGAGTCGCGGGACGCAGGTTGGAGCGTGACCCGAAAGCGCTGCTTTCATGATCAGTCATGCCACCCCTGACGGTCGCTCGTTCTCTGGTTGAGCGCTGTGAGGAGGGTAGGGGCAGTAGCGCTCGCCAGCTGCTCGAGCCGTCGAGTCGGCGAGCTTCTCGGCGGGGTCGAAGCCAGCGTCTGGCGCGGGCGGCGTGGTTGGGCGACTCGTAAGCGCTCTGGGACTCGGCGAGGCTCTGCCTTGGGGAGTACTGGGCGGAGGCGTGGTGTTCTCGTGAGCGCTGAGGGCTCGGGGTCGCAGAAGTAGACGGCAGGGCGGAGAGAAGCGCGGTGCTCCGCATCTCGAGCCTGATCCAGGTGAGCGAGCGGCGAAGCTGGACTGGCAGGGTGGTGATGCTCGCCTTGAGCGCATCCGCGACCTCTTCGGCGCCGGTCCCTCGGGCAGGGCGACGAGCTGGCAGTAGCGGGTTTGGCGCTCGACCAGGGTCGCGATCGCGTTGGTTCGCGTCCCGATCAGGAGGTCGCCTCCCAGTGGCCGGGGACGGCGCGGTCTGCACCTCCGGCGGGCGCTCGGAGATCATCCCATCCGGTGAGCTTGCCTGGCTCTGGCGCTTTGACGACTGCGAGCGGGCTAGCGCCTCGAGCGGCCTCGTCTCAGGTGGCGGGTGAGCTCGCGCTGAGCGTCCCCCGCGCCTGCACGTAGAGGGCGCGGTAGATCGTCTCGTGGGAGACCGCATCTCCTCATTGTCGGGGTATTCGAGCCGAGCCAGCCGCGATCTGCTGGGGGGAGTTGTCCTCCTTGAGGCGCTCGATCACGAGCCGGCGAAGCTCCGGGTGCAGCTCGAGCTTGGCGGCCGCGGCCGCCGCGCCCTCCTTGAGGCCTCGCGCTCTGCGGCGTGGGCGCGGTAATGCCCCCGCCCTCCGCAGCGGTCGATCTCCCGGCCGATCGTCGTGTGGGAGCGCCCGAGGGTGCGGGCGATCGCGCGGGCCGAGTGCCCGCGGGCGATCGCGCGCGAGATCTCCTCGCGCTCTTCCAGGCTCAGGCACCCCGGGGCGCCGCCGTGCCCTCGGTCGGATCCCACCCGCTCTCGCCAGGTGGTGGCTCACGGTCCCCCGGGCAAGGCCGAGCCGGCGCCCGATCTCGCGATCGCTCAGCCCCTTCGCTCGCAGCTCCCAGATCGCGTCCTTGACGGCCTCGGTCAGAGTGGTGGACGACTCATCGTTCGTAGCGAAGTGTGATTGGGTGGTGGGGAAACATGCAAAGCGGCACTTTCGAATCGCGGCGCAGCCGGGGAAGGGAGCCCGTCTAGTGCCTTCTACCCCAACGAGATGCGTGAGGGGAAGCGCCGTGGGCGGCGCCCGCTATTCAGGCGGTCGGCCGTGAAGAGGCTGTGGACGAGCTGAATAGCGATCGACCCTTCTCCGACCGCAGAGGCCACGCGCTTGACGGATCCATGCCGCACATCGCCCGCCGCGAAGACGCCCGGCATGCTCGTTTCGAGCCGCAACGGGTGGCGGTCGAGCGCCCAGCCGTGGTCGTCGGGGAGATCCGGGCCCGTGAGCAGGAAGCCGTGCCTGTCTCTCGCTATCTCTGACGGCAGCCAATCGGTCTGCGGGCGAGCCCCGATCAGCACGAAGAGCCCATCGGCGGTGACCGTCACTTCTTCTCCGGTCGCGCCTTCGCGAAGCGCCAAGTACTCGAGTCTCCCGTCGCCGCCACCCCCGACAACCTCGCAACCCACGCGCACTTCCACGTTCGGCGTGGCCTCCACTTCCTTCACCAGATAGTCGGACATCCCCGCGCCGAGCGACTGAGCACGCACAACGAGGGTGACCTGGCGGGCGTAGCGTGCCAGGTGCAACGCCGCTTGCCCGGCTGAGTTCGCCCCGCCGACGATGTAGGCGTCCTTCCCGGCCATCGCGGGAGCCTCCGAAGCAGGACCACCGTAGAAGACCCCCGCGCCGCTCAGGGTCTCGAGCGCGGGGACGCCCAACCGGCGGTAGGCGGCGCCGGTGGCGAGGATCACCGCCCGGGCGCTGATCCGCCGCCCTTCGGAGAGGTTCACCTGCCGCCTGTCGCCATCTCGAGTGAGGCTGTCCACCCTGTGCATGTGGACGAAGTACCCGCCGAAGACCCAGGCCTGCTCGTAGGCCTGCTCGGCGAGCCGCCTGCCGCTAATCCCGCGAGGGAAGCCCAGGTAATTCCGGATCAGCGAACTCGAGCTTGCCTGTCCACCGACTCCGCCCTCGTCCACCACGACGGTCTCCAGGCCCTCGGAAGCGCCATACACCGCTGCCGAAAGGCCCGCCGGTCCGGAACCGACGATGACCACGTCGAATTCGTCCCGGTCGGGGTCGATCCAGCCACCGGTGGCGTCCGCGATCTCTGTGTTCGTTGGGTCGCTCAGGACCCGACCGTCGGGAAGGACCATGAGCGGCAGCCTCGCCCCTGCGCCGGATTTGGCAAGTACGACGCGCCCCTCCTCCGAGTCGCTCAGATAGAAGGCGTGCGGGACCGCGCAGCGCTGGAGCGTATCCCTCAGCTCGTACGCTCTCCCTGCCCAGGCGTCGGCTACGACGCGGACAGTATGCGGCGCAGTCAGGTGAGCCTCGGTCCAGTCGAGCAGGAAACTGGAGATGGCCTGGTGAAACAGCTCGTCAGGAGAGGCCGCTGGCCTGAGGACGTAGTAATCGATCCGTCCCAGGGCCATTGAGTCGAAGATTGCCTCGGCGGTTTGCCGTTCTCCCCACTCCCCCCAGCTAACGAGCAGCCCGCGCTTGGCGTGTGGGTGGAGCCGGCGCACTCGCTCGAGCAGCTCGCTGCCGGTCATCTCCGGAAGCCACTGCGCGGCGAGCACTAGGGCGACGTCTTCCCCGGCATTCGCGAGCTCGGTCAGGAGCGCGAGCGCCTCGTCCGGCGAGCGTGTACCTACGACGCGGTAGCTGCTTGCGTAGCGGTCGCGCAGCTCCCGCTCGACGCGACCTAGCGCGTCAGGATCGCCGTCGACGGCTAAAAGCATTGGGGCCAGCATCTGGGTTTCGAAACTCTAGTGTGCCTCGCCTTACCGATGGCCATAGCGTCTGACGACCGCTTTCGCCGGGCCCACCGCGCGGGCGGGCAAGCTCGGCGACAGCTTCGCCGAACCGGCGCTTTCCATGCAAAGCACCGCTTCTCGTCCAAGCGGTAGTTGCCGCTTACTCCGACAGCCCGGCGGCTTCGAGGGCTTCGGCTCGGTCTGTGTACTCGTCAACGCGGAGAACCTTGCCATCGCGCAGGGTGTAGACCTCAAAGTGGCGCCCTTCGACTTCGGCCCCACTCGCCTTCCCACGGCCCCGGAAGCGAGCCATCACAAACACGCGGTCTCCCACGCCGATGATTTCCTCCACCGTGGTCTCGGAGTCCTCCCACGCCTCCCACCAACGCTCTTGGTTCTTCCGCACCGCTTCGATGCCGTACAGCGGTCCCTCCTCCACCGTGATCATCACTACAGCGGGGTCGCTGTGCGCTCGGATCTGATCGAAGTCGCCACGCGAGTAGGCATCCCAGATCTCGCGCACAACCTCCACGTTCTCCGCCGACATCGCCCTCGCAGTATCTCGCCACGGAGTGCCGCTTTACATATGTTTCAAACCTACGACGAAAAAAAAGAGAGAGACAGCGACTTCGCTGACGAACGAATAGTTCGGATATGCCAAAGGGCCACTACCTGACCGAGACCGTCAAGGACCGATCTATAACTGCGAGAGAAGGAGCTGAGAGATCGCGAGATCTGACGAAGGCTCGGCCTTGCCAGACGTACCGTAACCCACCACCTGGCGAGAGCAAAAAGATCCGATCGAGAGCACGGCGGCGCTCCGGAAGATACTTGAGCCTGGAAGAACGCAAGGAGATCTCGCGCGAGATCCACCACGGGCTCTCGGCCCGCGTGATCGCCCGCACCTTCGAGCGATCATACACGACGATCAGCCGGGAGATCGACAGCTGCGCCCGGCGAGGGCATTACAGCGCCTGCGCCCAGAGCGCGAGGCCTCAAGTAGGGCGAGACGGCCGCGACAGACCAAGCTAGAGCTGCAATCGCAGCTTCGATAGCTCGTGATCAAGAGCCTCAAGGAGGACAACTCCAACCAGGAGATCGAGGCCTGAATAGGTTCTAATACCCAGAAAATGAGGAGATGCGGGTATCCCAAGAGACGATCTACAGCGCCTTCTACGTGTAGGCCGAGGGACGCTCAAGTGCGAGTTCATTCGATACCTGAGAGGAGGCCGCTCGAGAAGTTTGTTCGCTCGTAGTCGTCAAAGCGCCAGAGTCAGGCAAGTTCACCGGGATCGTGATGATCTCCGAGCGCGTGCCGCAGGTCGTAGATGCGCCGTCCCCGTCTTCTGGGAGCGCTTCTCCTGATCGGGAGGCGAACGAACGCGATCGCGACTCTGGTCGACGCCAACCCGCTCTGCCAGCTCGTAGCCCTGCGTGAGGGACCGGAGCCGAGAGGTCTCGGATGCGCTCAAGCGAGTATCTCCAAATTCTTGTCCAGCTTCGCCGCTCGCTCTCCTGGGATCAGCGCTCGGAGATGGCGAGCACCGGTGATATTTATAGGCCGTTTGCCTATATTTTCTGCGATCCCCGAATTTCTGTCATATTGTTTCGAACGAGAACACCAAATGATTCCTGCTCTTGTACTTTATCAAGGGCGAGAGCCCGTCGCGTGACTCAGGAGCTTTATACGAGGTAGCCCCTAGCTCTATCGCCGCCTTCATAACGATGACTTTTGGACCCCTTCCTAGTTCCTTGCTGAGCTGATCGACGCCTCGAGCAGGTTGGTGCGACGTTACTCGTTTCGGCCTGGGCCTTCGCTACAGTTCGGTACGATGAGTCCTCGCGAGCCGTCAGTGTTGGTGCATTAGTGTTGTGTTTATATATGCAAAGCGGCTATTTCGCGACAACTCTAGGCAGGCAGTGTCGTTCCCTCCCTGATCCTTGGACGCTCGTGACCGCAATTCGCGGAGCAATGAAGTTTGCTCGCGCTCAGCTGCACCAGTGCGGCGGAACGATCCCAAACGAGAGTCGCTCGGGTCGCGTCCCCATCACGAGGCCAGCGGCCCGAAGGCCGGACACGAACGCGGCCTGCACCGTCCCGTAGCAATCGGGCACGGTGACCTCGCCCGCGAGCGCGAGCTTCTCGGAGACCGGCTCTCCGAGACTGCGCATGTCATCGACACTGGCCCCGATCGGTACGTAGCTGTAAGAGCCAAGTGAGCACGGGTCGCCCGTCCAATCCGTGGCGAGCGCCTCATCTGGACCTGGCACCGATCCGAACATCTTTCGAAGAACGTCGAGCGCGGCGTCGACTCGATCCTCGGCGGGCATCTGCGCGAGGCCCGGAGTGGAGTGGGGGTTGTAGAGGGCGACGAGCGCAGGGGCGCCGACATGCCGGCTGAAATCGAACCACGCCGGGAAGGCCCGGTCCTCCGCTACATGGGTGATCTCCCAGACTGAGTCGGGCCAGAAGCGCTCGGAGAAACGGAACACCACCTTCTCTTCCGTTCCCATCGCCAGGTGCTCAACCGCGCTTGCGTGACTCCCAGGGAGCGGGGGATCGAACGTGACGGCACCGGCGCGCAGCACGCCCAGGGGCACCGTGACGATCGCGTGATCACCCTCGAACGTCCCTGAATCGGTGACGACCGATACCTGGGCGCCGCCGTGTTCTATCCGCGTGACCGTGGCGCCCAGCCGTACCTCGAGGCCGGCAGCGAGCAGATCGACCAGAGCCCCGTACCCGCCGGCAGGTACGAGATTCCCCCCTGACCCCTCGGCGTACGCGGCGGCGCCGGCCAGCGAGATGCGATCCGGCGGCCCCGCGATCACGAGCGCGCCAACCATCCACACGAGCGCAAATCTCGCCAATTCGGCCAGCCGGCCGTCGAGCCCACGATCGGCGAGGAACCATTCGACCCCGTCCACGAACCGGTCGCTCTCCGGAATGGCGGCAAGCGCCTCGGCTGGGTCCCACTCCGCCTGCAGGGCAGCGGTGACCGTGGTGGTCCCGGGGGCCTCGACCCAGCCATCGGCCCAGACCGCCATTGGGGCGCCATAGGCCCCGTCGTTCCTTGTTGCGATCCCAGCCACGGCCAGCGCTTCGGCCACCGGGTTGCCGATGGGAGAGTGAACCCACGCGCCCCCGAGATCGACTGTGCCGGGGCCTAGGGGGACCGTGCGTATCCGCCCGCCGATGCGATCGCGGGCCTCGACAACGAGCACCTCGGCGCCGGCGCAGCGCGCCGCGTCGGCGGCCGTCAGGCCTGCAATACCGGCTCCGACCACGATCATGCGCATTGGCTCGGGCGAGGCTACCTGGGCAGGTTCACCGCCGGGCCGCTGATCGTCGGCTGAGCTGGCAGACTCGCCCTTTGGTCCAATCCGTCTTCCCCGCAACCGCGTAAGCCTGACGATGACCCCGCCCGACGCGACCCAGACGACCGGCCGACCGTCGGATGGCGCATCGAGGGTCGGGGCCGGTGTGACGCCATTCCAGACCGACGCCGAGGCGACGATCCGGCTCGCGGTGCGTGCCGAAGAGCTTGGTTATGCCCGCTTCGGCACCGCCGAGGGCTGGACTAACGACGCAGTCGTGGTGCTCACGCAGATCGCGGGAGTGACCTCGCGGATCGGCCTCGCCACGGCCGTGCTTCCGGTCTGGAGCCGCACGCCGGCGGCGATCGCGATGGCCGCGGCGGGCCTCCAGCGGGCGTCCAACGGCCGCTTCGCACTCGGCCTCGGCGCGAGCAGCCCCCCGCTCGTCGAGGGCCTGCACGGACTCACCTGGCAGCGTCCGGTCGATCGGATGCGGACCACGCTCGTCGCCGTCAGAGCGCTGCTCGACGGCGCTCGGCTCCCGCTCGACCGGCAGGGAGTCAGAGCGCTGCGCTTGGGCGCTCCGCCCGAACAGCCCGTACCGATACTCCTCGCGGCGCTCGCGCCGGCCTCGGTCCGTCTTGCGGGTGAGCTCGCAGACGAATGGCTGCCGTTCCTCTGGGCCCGTTCCCGACTCCCGGACGGGCGCGACCTGCTCGCCGAGGGCGAGGCGCTCGCTGAGAATCCGAGCACGACCGAGGTTTCGGTCAGCGTCCCGCTCGCGATTGGTGAAGACGAGGCGGCGGCCCGGCAGATCGCTGCTGGTTGGTTACTCGCTTACCTCACCCGCATGGGCCCCCTGTATCCGCGGATGCTCCGGGATCATTTCGGATTCGCGAAAGAGGTCGACGCGTTCCTCGGGGCCAACGAGGGCGGCGGGCCGCCGCAACTGCCCTCGGTGGCTGAGGGGCTGGCGCGTGAGGTGTTCGTTATGGGCAGCTACGACGAGGCGCCGGACTCCGTCAGCGCCTGGCTGGAGGCGGGGGCGGACGCGATTGACCTGGTGTTGCCTCTCGGATTGCCGGAGGAGCAACTCCACGAGATGCTCGAGGCCACCGCCCCGGCGGCGGCTCCCGGCGGCGAGCAAAGTCCGTCAAAGGGAGAGCTTTCGCCGCGCCCTTAAGCAGCTATTCCAACAGGCCGGCGGCTTCGAGGGCCTCATCCGGGTCGAGATCTGTCTCCAGCCGGACGATTTTGCCCTCCTGGCGTTGCGGGGCCCGAGATGCGCTGGCTAAACCTTCTTACTTCTTCTTGCAGTGCTTCTTCGCGGCGGAAGCGGAGCGGTGCTTGTGCTTCTTGCACTTCTTCTTGGTGACCGGCTGGCTTGACGGAGCGGCCGGTAGCGGCCCCGGGCATCCGTTGCTCCCCCAGCCTGCCCCAGGCATTGGTCCTGGCTCTGATCACCGTAGCCGTCGTTGTCCGCATCGGGTTCGAGCGTCGCCGAGATGTCCAAGATCCATCCGTAGAGACTGGGGAGGTAGTTCCCCAGAGCGCCGACGGCTGTGGCGGTCCCGGATTTGTAGTCGTAGGTGTCCGCGGGATTGAGCACAAGATCGTCGGTGGCCACTGGACGGCGTCTGAGCGAGCGTGACCGCTCCGATTGGTTGCGTCGGTGACGGGGTTGTCAAGCCTCCGACACCGCCCACGCAGTAGTCGCGGGGGCAGGGAATCGGTGACCGACCTGCGGCCAACGACCGTGCCCTTGCGGCCTCTACTGGGTGGGTGGAGCTCCGGTTCCGCCGCTGGGCGGGCGAAGCGCCATGACACCTCCGCCAATGATCAGGAGGACCCCGATGGCGAGCAGCACACCCTGCTTCCAGCCAAAGCCTGCGTGCCCGATCCCGAGCGGATTCGCCAACGCGGCGATCAGCGCGGCCACAATGCCCACGAGGACGACCACCATTCCAGTCTGCTTTCTCGACATGGCGGCGTGAAGGCTATCTCTCCGGGCCTCGATCAAGCTCATGAACTCGGGCGACAGGCACCAGTCGCAGCCGGTCGTCAGGAAACCGCCGAACATCCGTCCAACTCCAGATCGAATGCTGGCCGCTGATCGAAACGGAAATAGCCTCCCGCTCAGAGCCGTTCCTGACCGGGGTCGGCTTGGCGCGGAGGCCCGGCACACGACGGGCCTTCGCACGTTCAGGGGGCTCACCGACGGAGGGGCGCTTGTCGAAACACAAGTTTGTCGCGGGAGTGCGCGTTTACTGGACGACACCCCAAAGACACCCCGCGCCGAGCCGACGGTAAGAGGCGTCAGCATGGCGTAGCAAGGTTGGCTGCCCAGCGCCCGCGCGGGGTCTTCTTCTTGGCGGGTAGCTGTGAGCTGCTGGGGCGAGAGCTGGCGAATCGCTCCCGGAGTGTCAGCCGCCGCGGCCCTCGGTTGCATCATTCAGACATGATCTTCGAGGGGGGCTTGTCCAGTGACCATCAACATCAACCGCCCCAACACGGACCCGATCGAGGTCGGGATCGTTCTCCTGATCGTCGGGATCATCGTGGTGCTGGTCCTGGCGACGGTGAGTGGCGGAGGGGGGACCGCAGACCCAGGCGAGCTTCGGACATGCCTCGGCCGAGGGGTCGGAGTGGTGTCCCACCTCTACGGGTTCAGTGGCGAACCCTCGGATGCGCGGACATCGTTCGCGCTGACCGGGAACGCCGCCGTCGACGTATTCGTCATGCAGGATTCCGGTGCGGCGGAGGACGCTGCGAGCCACGCCTCAACTGCCGGCGGCAGTGCTCGCGCATCGAGTTCGGAGAACGTGATGTGGCTGACCCTTGGGTCTGAGGCATACGACAGCAGGATCCGCACCTGCATCGGAGAGGCTTCTTAAAAGGCGTCGACCGGCATGATGGTCTTGTCCGGCTCAAGCAAGAAGTAGTGACCGCCATTGGGGGCGGACTCGTTCCTGATCAGGTAGCGACCTGGCGTGATCGGGCCGATCCTCCTGACCGCGCCGTGCCAGGTATCAGTCTCCACCGGCTCTCCGACTGGCTCCCAATTCTCCGCTGTGTCCTCCGGCCAGTGATAGAGAGTCCATTTCGCTATGGCCACGGGCTGACCCTACGCGAGCACTGACTCAAGATGAACTCGGTCATTCGTCCAGTCGTCCAGGATCAACCCGCTTTGGGCGGCCGCTACAGCCGCGACCTCATGGCGAAGGCGTGTTTCCCGGGCCTCCCAACCGCGAGATCTTCCACTGCCCGTTCTCGCGCCCGTGGCGGTCCCCGAGGTCTGCTCCTGGACGAAGGCGACGCAGTTGGAGGTCTTGAGCGACTGGATCAGCTGCTCGCTGTAGAGCTCGCAAACCTTGGCGGCGTCGCCCTGGTTGCGGGCGTTGACGTAGGCCTGCGCGACGTCCCTGGCGCTCTGCTCGTTGCTTCCGCCACCGCCGCCGCAGCCGGGGATCAAGGTGACGAGCACGAATCCGAGGGTCCAGGTGCGCCTCATCGGGGCAAAGTCAATCATCAGGACCAACCCTCTAGTCTGCGCCGCCATGGCGTCCAAGCCCAAGGAGGGAGGAGAGGCGCCCAAGGACGAGCCCGAGCGCACCTTCACCTACCGGCGCGTCGGACACAAGGGCGCCGACGCGATCGTCGCCGGCAACACCGCCGAGAGCTTCGACGTGGCGGTCGAGAACGGCGTCGACATGATCGAGCTCGACGTCCTCCGCGAGCGGGAGGGCAGGCTGATCATCGCCCACGACTTCGACGACGCACTCCGCCGGGGGCCGATGGAGCTGGCGGACGCGCTCGATCTCTTCCTCGAGCCCCCGCTGGACAAGGTCGAGATCGACTGCGACCTGAAGCTCGCCGGGCGCGAGGCCGAGCTGGCCGGCGCGCTCGAAGGTCGCGGCCTGATCGCCCGGGCCATGGTCTCGACCCAGGAGATCGAGAGCCTGCACAAGCTGCGCCAGCTGTCACCGGACCTGCGTCTCGGCTGGACCTACCCGAAGACCAAGCGCGACTGGACCCAGTACGGCTGGGCCTCACTGGCGCTCAAGGCGGGCCTCGCGACGCTCCGCCGGCGCTACCCGAGCATCCTGGCCAAGAGGGGCCCCGCGCTCGACGTCAACGCCGTCTGGGTCTACCACCCGATCATCACGCCGAAGGCGGTCGAGGCCGCCCGCCAGATCGGCGTGGAGCTGATCGCCTGGACGGTCGACGACGTGACACGGATGCGGGAACTGCTCGAGATGGGGGTCGACGGGATCTGCTCGAACGACCCACGCCTCTTCGAGGTGGTCGAGGGCAGGCCGCACCCCGCCCTCAAGCAAGCGGACTAGCCGCGCGTCGGCAGGCCCGGGGTCTGCCTGGTGCCCCGGCGCTCGAAGTAGCGCCACTCGACCTCGCCGAGCACCGTCGAGGGCGGGTCCGCGTAGACCCACTCCCGCATGATGCGGTGCCAGTTGGCGGACGCGCGCAATTGCGCCAGCACGGCCATCAGCCCGGTCTCCATCCGCCGGCCCATCAGCTCATCGGCGGGGAGGCTCTCCTTGCGCAGCAGATCGAAGAAGTCCGAGCGCGGATCCGACGTCACCTCGATCATCTTCATCACCAGCTCCGGCGTGATCTGGACCTCGCCGTCCTCGAGGTACCAGCCGCCGACCAGCTTCACGTGCTCCATCAGGCGCTCGGCGTCCAGCCTGCTCGGGTCGGCGATGAAGCCGAGTTCGTGCAGGGCCTCCCGCAGGGTCTCAGGATCGTCGCGGGCCGCGGCGTCCACCGCCCGCTGCTCGAGCTGGATCTGCCGCGGGGGCAGCCGCTTGGTCATACCGAAGTCGAGGAAGGCGACCCGGCCATCATCCATCAACAGGTAGTTGCCGGGATGGGTATCGGCGTTGAAGTGCTGGAGGTGGTAGATCGAGCCGAAGCAGAAGCGGAAGACGATCTCGCCGAAGATGTCGCGCTCGTCCTGCATCAGCCCCTTGACCTCGTCGAAGCCGCGCCCCTCGACATAGTCGCTGACCAGCACCCGCCGGCGGGAGAGGCGGGAGTGCACCTTCGGCACGAAGATGAACGGGTGCCCCTCGTAGGCCCGCGCGAAGTTGCGCTGGTTCTGCGCCTCGAACTCGTAGTCGAGCTCCTCGAGCACGCGCTCGCGGAGCTCGGAGGCGACGGCCTTGGCGTCCAGCCCCGGCGCCAGCACACGCGCCAGGCGGACCAGCATGCCGGCGTTGGCCATGTCCGACTCGAGGGCGTCGGCGATCCCGGGGTACTGGATCTTGACCGCCACCGGCGTCCCATCGTGGAGGCTCGCCCGGTGGACCTGCCCGATCGAGGCGGCGGCGAAGGCCTCCTGCTCGATCGAGGCGAAGACGCGCTCCGGGCTCTCGTCATACTCCTCCTCGAGCACCTCGCGGACCCTCTCCCAGGGCATCGCCGGGGCGTGGGTGCGAAGTTTGGAGAGCTCCTCCTGATAGATCTCGCGGTACTCGGGGGGTAGGAAGTCCGCGTCGATGAAGGACGCCATCTGGCCGATCTTCATCGCGGCGCCTTTCATCTCTCCGAGTACCGACGCCATCTTCAGCGCGGTCTCGATGTGCCGAGTCTCGAGGCGCTCCTGGGCCTTCTCGTCGGAACGGACCACGTTGGCAGCGGCGGTGCCGGCGTAGCGGGTGGCCTGGGTGCCGAGCGCGGTCCCGAGCTTGGCGGAACGCCGGATCCGGGTCTGGGGGATCTCCGTCTCCTGTTCCTCGGGCTCCGGGGGCTCTGTGCGGGCCCTGTGGCTGAGGCCGGAGCGCAGGATCTCTACGCCCCAGGGCTCTTCCTCGTCCTCCCGGGAGGGGAGATCTGACTCATTTGGACGCTCGGTTTCTCGGTCGCTGCTCATGGCCTCCACACATTTTCTATCCTGGCGCCCGAGCGTAGCTACCTGGGATTCCCCGGCGGATTATGCGAGGGGGCGCGCAAAGCGCCACCCGTTTGGTAAAGGCACATGGCACAGGACCGAACCACACTCAAGGTCTCGCCTCGCGAGGTATTCGGCTCGCGGGCAACTCGCCGCCTGCGCAGGGACGGCCTGGTGCCGGGTGTCGTCTACGGCCAGGGCGGCGAAGCGCGCCCCTTCCAGGTCCCGGCTCGCGAGCTTCGCACGGTCCTCTCGGAGGGCCAGACACTGCTCGACCTCGAGGTCGACGGCTCCGCCGCGGTCCCCGTCGTGATCAAGGAGCAGCAGCATCACCCGGTGCGGGGTGAGGTCACCCATCTGGACTGCCTCGAGGTGCGCCTCGACGAGGAGATCCAGGCGGAGGTGGCGATCGAGCTCGAGGGTGCCGACAACGCCCCGGGCGTCCGTGAGGGAGGCGTGCTCGAGCACGTCACCCGCGAGGTCACCGTGGAGGCCCTGCCGACCGCGATTCCGGAGCAGATCGTCGTGGACGTCTCCGAGATGGAGATCAGCGACACCATCAACCTCGCGTCGGTGTCCATTCCGAGCGGCGTCAAGCTGATGGCCGACGAGCCCGAGGAGATCACCATCGCCACCCTGAGCCCGCCGCGTGTCGAGGAGGAGCCGGAGCCGGAGGTCGAGGAGGAGGCCGAGCTCGTCGGCGAGGGCGAGGAGGCTCCCGAGGGCGAGGAGGCCCCCGAGGGCGAGGGCGCCGAGGGCGAGGCCCCCTCGGACGGCGAGGGCGGCCGCGAGGACACGGGCGGCGGCGAGTAGTGGGTCTCCTGGATCGCCTCTTCGGTCGGCGGGGTGGACGCGGATCGGGTGGCGGCCGGTGGACTCGCGACGACTCCCCCCAATACGTTCAGCCGCTCCCGGTTGATCAGAGCGGTGGCCAGGCCGAGTCGCGTCATCACGGCGGTCAGGAGGCCGAGCGGGCAGCAGGATCCCGGCCAGGGCCCGCAGGATCCCGGCTCGCAGAACGGCGACGGGGGTGGCGGCGACGGAGGCGGTGGCGGAGGCGGCGATTAGCCGCTGGTCGCTGCGACGGCGCAAGCGCGGAGCTGAGCGCGGCGCCGGCCGGGTCGATGCTTTGATCGTCGCGCTCGGGAACCCCGGGGACCAGTACGCGGGCACGCGGCACAACCTCGGCTTCGAGGTGGCGTCCGAGCTCGCCCGTCGCTGGGAGCTACCGAGGGCCCGCAAGCGCTACGGCGGCCTGATCGCCGAAGGTCGGGCCGGCATGGGCGGTCCGCGCGTCGCCATCCTGATGCCCCAGACCTTCATGAACGAGTCCGGCTCCGCCGCCGGTCCCGCCCGCGGCGAGCTCGGGATCCACTTGGACCAGGTGATCGCGGTCCACGACGAGATCGACCTGCCCTTCGGCGAGGTGCGCAGCAAGCTCGGCGGCGGCGTGGCCGGCCACAACGGCCTCAAGAGCCTCGCCCAGGGTCTGGGCGACCGGGAGTTCTGGCGGGTGCGGGGAGGGGTAGGGCGGCCCGACAGCACCGATCCGGAGGTGGTCTCGAGCTATGTCCTCTCGCGCTTCCGCGAGCCGAGCGACGAGGTCCGGCGCCTGGTCCACGATGCCGCGGACGAGACCGAGCGGCTGGTGGACCGGATCGCGGGGGTCGAGCTTGAACCTGAGGAGCCAGTGAGCTGATGCCGCTGACGAGCTACACGGTGAACGAGAAGCAGGTCGCGCTGATCCGCCTGGAGCGCGAGCGGGCACGCAACGCGATCAACACCGAGATGCTGGAGGAAGTGCTCGTCCACCTGACGCGGACGAAGGAGGACAAGGAGGCGCGCGTCCTGGTGATTTCCTCCAACGACCACCTCGGCCTCTCCGCCGGCGCCGACGTCCGCGAGGAGCTGGACGAGAAGGGCAGGGTCCGCCGGATGGAGCTCTTCGCCCTCCTCTACGACGAGCTGACGAGCTTCCCGAAGCCGACCGTCGCCGCGTGCCACGGCTCGGTGGTGGGCGGGGGAGCCGAGATCGCCGTGGCGTGCGACCTGCGGGTCGGGGGCTCGAACCTGAGGATGCGCTTCCCGGGCGCCGAGCTCGGGGTGCCGGTCGGCCCGGCTCGGCTGGTCACGCTCTGCGGCCTCTCGACCGCGAAGTACCTGCTGCTCACCTCACGCAACGTGACTGCCGACGAAGCCCTGCGGATGGGCCTGGTGCACCGGGTCGCCCCGGCCGCCGGCACCGAGGACGCCGCCCTCGACCTCGCCGAGGAGGTGGCGGCCCACCCGCCTGAGGCGGTCGCCCGTCTCAAGGCGATGCTGCATCGCTGGGACGGGGTAGTCGAGCGCTCCGCCGACGAGGGTCGCGGCCAAGTGGAGTGGCAGCGCACCGGGCCCGGCCTGCCGTATCGCGACCGCAGCTAGACGACCGATTCCTGATCGTCTAGGAGTGGCAGGCAGCCTCGACGGCATTGGTGCATATTTGATCGCCACCATGCGCCTCGACCCCGGTGTCCTTCACGTCTGGCGCGCGGACCTCGACGACCTCGAGTGGATCGGCGACAACGCGCTCTCGGCCGAGGAGCGCGAGCGCGCCGCCCGCTTCAGCTCGGAGCGGAGTCGCGAGCGCTGGGCCCGTGGCCGAGCCGTCCTGCGCCACCTCCTGGGCGGCTATCTCGGCCGCGGGCCGGGGGCGATCGAGCTCGAGTCCGGCGAGCGCGGCAAGCCGAGCGTGGTCGGCGACGGGGTTGAGTTCAACCTGGCCCACTCCGGCGGGCTCGCACTGCTCGCCTTCGCCCGCGAGAACCCGGTCGGGGTGGACATCGAGCTCGCTGGGCGGGTCCGCGACCCGCTCGCGGTGGCCGAGCGCGAGTTCGGGCAGGAGGAGGCGGAGCGGCTTCGCGCCCTCGATTCCGCGCAGCTCGAGCCCGAGTTCCTGCGGCTCTGGGTGCGCCACGAATCCGCGCTCAAGTGCCGGGGAGAGGGGCTCGGAGGGGACGACGCCCCCGACGGGCTGGTGCTGGTCGATCTCGACGTCGGTCAAGGGGCCGCGGCGGCCGTGGCGCTGGAGCGGGAGCCCGATTCCGTCTCCCAATGGCGATTCGAGCGGCCGGGAGAGTCGGGTAGCTAAGCTCGAATCGAGGGCGGGCCCGTGCACCGAAATCAAACGGGTCGCTCCTTTCGGAGCACCTCGCGTAGACCCGAATCGCCGATTCGGGTGTTTGTCGTGCCAGATGAGCCTCAGACCGCTGATTGAGATCGCCGAGCAGAATGAGCGCCTCCCCGCGCTCCGGGAGGCGCTGCGCTCCTCCGGCCAGGCGACGACCGACGCCTACGTGTCGGGGTCGATGCGGCCGTACCTGCTCGCCGCCCTGATGGAAAACGAGACCGATGGCGCGGCAGGCCCGGTCCTGGTGGTGGCCGCCGACGACCGCTCCGCCCGCGACCTCGCCGGGGATTTGACGGCCTTCCTCGCGCCCCGCTCGGTCCATGTCTATCCGTCGCGCGGGACGACGTTCGAGTCCCACCTCGACCCGCCGCCTCACCTGGCCGGACTGCGGATCGCGGCGATGAACGCGATGGCCGAGCCGGGCGCGGTCGTCGTCGCCAGCGCGATCGCGCTGGCCGAGAAGGTCCCGGACCCCAAGCTGCGGCCCGAGGCGCTCGCGCTCCACAGAGGCGAGAGCATCGACCTCGACGACGTCACCCTGCTGCTCGCCGACGCCGGCTACGACCGCACCGATCAGGTCGAGGAGCGCGGCCAGTTCGCCGTTCGTGGCGGGATCCTCGACGTCTACCCCGCGA
Organism: uncultured Solirubrobacterales bacterium; assembly: GCA_963763955.1. GTDB lineage: Bacteria > Actinomycetota > Thermoleophilia > Solirubrobacterales > 70-9 > DASUPK01. The sequence goes on from CAVXQP010000030.1 coordinate 154,195, forward strand.
CCGAGGAGCAGGCGATCAGGGTCGACCTGTTCGGCGACGAGATCGAGTCGATACGTCGTTTCTCGGTCTTCACCCAGAGGTCCCTCGGCGAAGCCGACCGCGTCGAGCTGGCGCCAGCGGCGGAGCTCTCGGCCGAACACCGAGGGGAAGTCGATCCCGACGGCTTCCTGGCTCCGCTCGACCTGGTGCCGGACGAGGCGCTGGTGGTCATCGCGGCCGCGGAGGAGATCCCGGGAGCGCTCCACGACCACTGGGAGGACGTCACCGCATCCATGCTCGAGGAGGACGCCCGCCGGCTCTACGTCGACGTTTCCGAGGCGCTCCAGGACCGGGCCCGGCTCTCGCTGGGCGCCGACAGCGGGCAGGAGCATTCGTTCCGGGCTCAGAGAGCAGAGTTCCCGTCGCGGACACTGGCCGAGGCCGAGGGTGAGCTGGAGAAGCTGACTCGCTCGGGCTACCGGACCGTGGTCGCCTTCGAGGGTCGCGGCGAGGCAGAGCGCGCTCGCTTCAACCTCAATCGGATCGACGTGCCGTTCCTGGGGGAAAGGGTGCCCGAGGAGCCAGGTGTGAGCTTCGCCGAGGCCCGGCTGCGGGAGGGTTTTCTGGCTCCAGAGCTGCAATTGGCGGTGATCCCGCAGCGGCGTCTGGTGCACCGCCGGCGCGCCGCGGCGCCGGTCTCGGCCCGGGCGCGACTGGCCGCTGCGATCGAGCTGCGAGTCGGCGACTACGTGGTCCACGAGGATCACGGCGTCGCCCGCTTCTCCGGCTTCGACACCAAGACCCTCGCCGGCGTCACGCGGGACTACCTCGAGCTGGAGTACCGCGGCGGCGACCGGGTGTTCGCCCCCACAGACCAGCTCGCCCGCATCAGCCGCTACATCGGAGCGGAGGGCGACGAGCCCGCGCTCAGCCCGCTGGGCGGCAAGCGCTGGCAGAACCTCAAGTCTCGGGCGCGGCGGGCGGCGAGCGCGATGGCCGGGGAGCTGATCAATCTCTATGCCGAGCGCCAGGTCCGCAAGGGTCACACCTTCCCCCCGGACGGGGAGATGCAGCTCAACTTCGAGCAGGCGTTTCCGTACCGGGAGACCCCCGACCAGATGGACGCGATCGACGCGGTCAAGTCCGACATGGAGTCTGAGCGGCCGATGGACCGCCTGATCTGCGGCGACGTCGGCTACGGCAAGACCGAGATCGCGCTGCGGGCCGCACACAAGGCGGTGGCCGACGGCAAGCAGGTGATGATGCTCGTGCCGACCACGATCCTCGCCCAGCAGCACTTCGGCACCTTCCGCGAGCGCTTCGCCGAGACCGCGTTCAACGTCGAGATGGTCTCCCGCCTGCGAAAGCCGGCGGAGGTCAGGGAGTCCCTGGAGCGCTTCAGCGATGGCAGGGTCGACGTCCTGATCGGGACGCACCGGCTGCTCTCTCGCGACGTTCGGGGCAAGGACCTCGGCCTGCTGATCGTCGACGAGGAGCAGCGCTTCGGCGTGAAGCAGAAGGAGCTGCTGCGCCAGCTCAAGCTCAAGGTCGACGTGCTCTCGCTCTCGGCAACTCCGATTCCGCGGACGCTGCAGATGTCGCTCGCCGGCCTCCGCGACATATCGGTGATCGAGACCCCGCCAGAGGGGCGCCAGCCGGTGCGAACCCACGTCGGTCCCTACGACGAGGACCTGGTGAGGCGGGCGATCATGCGAGAGAAGGAGCGGGGCGGCCAGATCTTCTTCCTCCACAACCGGATCGATTCCCTGCACGAGACCGCCGAGCGGCTGCGCGCGCTCTGCCCCGGAGTGCGGTTCGCCGAGGCCCACGGGCAAATGGACGAGCTCGAGCTGGAGGCGACGATGCTGGCCTTCGTCCGCGGCGAGCACGACTGTCTCGTCGCAACGACGATCATCGAGTCGGGCCTCGACATCCCCACTGCGAACACGCTGCTGGTCGAGCGTGCCGACCAGCTCGGTCTGGCGCAGGCGTACCAGATCCGGGGCCGCGTGGGCCGAAGCAGCGAGCGAGCCTTCGCCTACCTGCTCTATCCCTCCGCCGAGGCGCTCACCCCCGACGCGGCGGCCCGGCTCGCCACGCTCTCCGACAATACGGAGCTGGGGTCGGGCTTCCGGGTCGCGATGCGAGACCTCGAGATCCGCGGCGCCGGCAACCTGCTGGGGGACGAGCAGTCAGGCCACGTCGCCGCCGTCGGCTTCGAGCTCTACTGCCAGATGCTGGAGGACGCCGCCGAAGAGCTCCGGGCCGGGGCAGAGGAGCTCCCCGCAGAGCCGAGGGAGCCGGTGCGCATCGACGTCGACGTCGACGCCTACGTGCCGGCGGACTACATCCCCTTTGAGGCGGCCAAGATCGACGTGCACCGGCGGGTGGCCGCCGCCAGGGAGCCGGGCGAGCTGCGGGCGCTCCGGGAGGAGCTCGAGGACCGCTTCGGGCCGCTGCCTGACTCGGTCGCGAACCTGCTCGACCTGCAGCGTGTCCGCATCGCGCTGGGCGACGCGGGGGCGCGCAACGTCGAGTTCCGCGCCGGCCGCCTGCGGGTCTCACCGGTCGAGCTCGACTCCGAGCGCGTCTCGGCTCTCAATGAGCGGCTCCCGGAGGCGATCTACCAATGGCGCGAGCGCACGATCGCCGTTCCGGTCCCGGAGGAGGCGGGCGCGCGCCTCGGCGCGCTGCTGGCGCTCGTCGACGGGCTCGGCGCGGCCACCGCATCGCTGGCGCCCGCCACGGGCTTAGCGCCGACTTAGACGGCGATGGCTATGCTGCCGCCCCTGTGAACCGCGGATTCTTCTCAAAGCGGAACATGGCGATCCTCTTCGGCGCCACGCTCGTGATCATGGTGGTGATCGTGGCGGTCGCCGTCGGCGTCGGCCACCCGAGCGTGCCCTCCGATGACGTCGCGGTGATCGACGACTCCAGCATCAACGTCCCGGGCCTGGTCGAGAACGGGCACATCAGCAAGGCGAACTTCAACCGCTCCCTCCTCCAGACGGCGAAGCAGAGCGGCGTCGCAGACGGTTCCCCAGCCGAGCGATCCGCAGTACAAGCAGATCAAGGACCAGACGATGCAGACCGATCTGCAGATCGCCTGGCTGGTGGGCGAGGCGAGCAGGCAGGGCCTGAGCTTCACCGACACGCAGGTGCAGCAGTCGCTTCAGCAGATCAAGTCCCAGTTCAAGACCCAGGCCGAGTACGTGAAGGCGCGCGACCAGGCGGGGCTGACCGACGCGGACGTGCTCGAGCGAGCCAAGCTTCAGCTGATCCAGACCAAGATCCAGGACAACATCCAGAACAGCGTCGGCTCGGTCTCGGACAGCGACGCCAGGGCCTTCTACGACGCCAACAAGTCGCAGTTCAAGCAGCCGGCCAAGCGGACGATCCGGATCATCCAGAACAAGGACGCCCACCAGATCGACACGGCCTACCAGGCGCTTCGCGCAGACGACTCGGACGCGAACTGGAAGAAGGTGGCCGCGCAGTACTCGACCGATCCGACGTCGAAGGACAAGGGCGGCCTCCGCACCGATGTCGTGCCGGGCTCCTTCCAGCAGCCACTCGATGACGACATCTTCAAGGCCCCGACCGGCCAGGTTCAGGGGCCGGTGGTGACCTCCTCCGGCAGCTACGTATTCGAGGTGATCTCCGCGACCCCCGAGCAGGTCCAGGGCTTCGACGACACCGCCCCGGCGTCCACCGGCACCAGCGCAGGCAAGATCAGCGATCAGATCAAGTCTCAGATCAAGGCCCAGCAGCAGCAGGAGGCGCTGAGCTCCTTCGGCGCCGACTTCCGCGATTACTGGACCAACCTGACCCAGTGCGCGAGCGACTACGTGGTCCAGGGCTGCGACAACTTCAACGGCGGCTCGCCCACCTGCGATCCGACGAAGCTCGCTCCCGCACAGCCCGGGCAATCCGGCCAGGGCTGCCCGGCGCCGGTATTCGCCCTCTGCCAGGAGGCCCAGGCGACCCAGGGCGCGAGCCCCACCAGCGGCCAGCTGCAGTGCACCGGCAGCGGGCCGACGCCTGGTGCGCCCGGCTCCTTCAAGCCGTTCAGCACCGCCACCGGAGGCTCCCCGCAGGGGCCGCACCCCGCCGGCGCGGCCACGTCGTCCTCGGGCAGCCTGCCCGCCGGCCTCTCCGGGCTCACCCCCGGCGGTTGATGCGAGGGTGCGCGTAAGCGCAACCCGTTTGGTGGCGAAGCCGTCCTATTTACGAGCTTTGGAACACCTCGACGAGGTCACCCGACGCCTACGTCGTGAGTGCCCTTGGGACCGCGAACAGGACGCCCGCTCGATCGTCCCGCACACCGTGGAGGAGGCCTACGAGCTGGCCGACGCGGCGAACCGCGACGACACCGAGGCGATGGTGGACGAGCTGGGAGACGTCCTCTTCCAGGTCCTCTTCCTCTCGCTGCTGCTCGAGGAGCGCGGCGAGGGGGACCTGGCGGCGGTCGCGGAGTCCTGCGCCGCGAAACTGATCCGCCGCCACCCGCATGTGTACGGGGACCGGGAGCTCGAGACCGCCGGCGAGGTCCTCTCCCAATGGGAGGAGATCAAGCGCGAGGTCGAGGGCGGTGGGGGAGAGCCCGCCGAGCTGCCCGAGAACCTGCCGGCGCTCCTCTACGCCCGCAAGGTCCTGCGCCGCGTCGACCCGGAGGGAGATGCGAGGGGGCTTGGAGGCGAAGCCGAAAAGCCACCCGATTCACGAGGGGAGAAGCCGGGCGGCCCGAGGTCCGATCCGGCGACGCGGGCCGAGGCCGAGCAGCTGGTCGGAACGCTGCTGCTCGAGGCCGTCACCGCCTCGCGCCGCCTGGGCGTGGACCCGGAGCTCGCGCTGCGCCAGGCCGCCCGGCGGGTCGCCGAGGCTGGGGACTGAAGCCACCCTTCTCCCGATAGCTTTCCCGGCCCGATGGCGGCGATCGAGAGCGTTCACGGCAGGCAGGTGCTCGACTCGCGGGGCAACCCGACGGTCGAGGTCGAGGTCCTGCTCGACTCAGGCGCCCGTGGCCTCGCGGCTGTGCCGTCGGGCGCCTCGACTGGCGAGTACGAGGCGGTGGAGCTGCGCGACGGCGGCGATGAGTACGGCGGCAAGGCGGTGGGCAGGGCCGTCGCGAACGTCAACGGCGAGATCGCGGACGCGCTCCGGGGCGCGGACCCGGCGGACCAGGGGGCGCTCGACCGGACCATGATCGAGCTGGACGGCACCCCCAACAAGGGCCGGCTGGGGGCGAACGCGATCCTGGGCGCCTCGGTGGCTGCGGCCAAGGCAGCAGCGGCCGAGGCCGGCGTGCCGCTCTACGAGTACTTCGGCGAGCTCTACGCGGCAACCGGCGCCCGGGACGCGGGCCCGGCGGTGCAGCTCCCGGTGCCGATGATGAACGTGCTCAATGGCGGAGCCCACGCCGACAACAAGGTCGACTTTCAGGAGTTCATGGTCGTCCCGGCGGGCGCGGAGACCTTCGCGGAGTGCCTGCGGGTGGGAGCCGAGACCTACCACGCGCTGAAGGGGATCCTGAGCAAGAAGGGGCTCTCGACCGGCGGGGGAGACGAGGGCGGCTTCGCGCCGGACCTCGAGTCCAACCAGGCCGCGCTCGACTTCCTGATCGACGCGATCGAGTCGGCCGGCTATGCGCCGGGGGTGGACCTGATGATCGCCCTCGACCCGGCGACCAGCGAGCTCTTCGATGACGGCAACTACGTGCTCGAGCACGAAGGGCGGACCCTGAGTCCGGCGGAGATGGCCGACTACTGGCACGACGTCCGCACGCGCTTCCCCATCGTCTCGATCGAGGACGGCATGGACGAGGAGGACTGGGACGGGTGGAAGGCCCTGACCGAGAGGATCGGCGACCTCTGCCAGCTCGTCGGCGACGACCTCTTCGTCACCAACCCCGAGCGGCTGCGGCGCGGGATCGAGCTCGGCGTAGCCAACTCGATCCTGATCAAGCTGAACCAGATCGGCACGCTGTCGGAGACGCTCGAGGCGATCCAGATCGCCCGTGACGCGGGCTACACCACGGTCATCTCCCACCGCTCGGGCGAGACCGAGGACACGACGATCGCCGACCTCGCGGTGGGAACGGGGGCCGGTCAGATCAAGACGGGCGCACCCTCACGCTCGGATCGGGTGGCGAAGTACAACCGCCTGCTGCGGATCGAGGAGGAGCTCGGCGATCGCGCCGAGTTCCCCGGCGCGTCCATATTCACGTAGGCCAAGGAATGTCTGGACGGGCGGCGAAGCCGTACGCATGTCCTCACGGGCATATGCACCGCGACGCCGGGTCGGGCCGAGCCGCATTCGCTGGGACCGCGTCGGCCGGATCGCCCTCGTCCTGGTCCTGTTCGGCGTGATGGTCTCCTACCTGAATCCGCTGGTGAACCTGCTGGAGGCCTGGCAGGGATCGAAGTCGAGCGAGTCGCAGCTCGCCCAGCTCAAGCAGGAGAGGGTGGACCTGACCGGGCAGCTGCGCGCCGCCTCCAGCCCAGCGACGCTCGAGCGCGAAGCGCGGCGGCTGGGCATGGTGAAGCCGGGCGAGCACGCCTACGTCGTGCACGGGCTGCGCGGGGACTGACCTTCGCTTAAGCGACATAAGAGAGGGTGCGCGAAAGCGCAACCCGATTAGTTCGGGTGCGCGGATATGATTCCGCGCTCGCGCGCAAGCCATGCGGCTGTGCGCGTTTTTGTGACTTGAGCCGATGAGTACGAGCACGTACCTGATCGGCGCGGCAGAGCTCGCGGTGAGTGCAGCCGCTCTCGGCCTAGGCGCCTACCACCTGCGAGCCCTGCTCGCGCCGGCCTGGATGGGGGCGCTGGCACGCCTCGCCGAGGTCGTGATCGGCCTCACGCTGCTGATCCTGGTCTCCGAGCTGCTCGGCGTCCTCGGGCTCTTCAAGGAGATTCCGCTGCTGCTCGGCTATATCGCCGCCGGGCTGGGAGCCACGGTCCTCGTGCGCCGTCGCGGGCTGGCGCAGCCGCCCAAGATGCCCGAGGCGCGCGCGAGTGTGGTGATGGTCGGGATCGGGATCGCGGCCGCTGCGCTCGTGGTCATCCACTGGGCCCATCCCGCCAGCCAGGCGATCGACCAGGGCATGTACTACCAGGACACCACCTGGTACCACATGTCCTTCTCGGCCCGATTTGCCCAGACGGGGCACGTCGGGCCGCTCCACTTCACCGACCCGCTCAAGCTCGCGGCCTGGTTCTATCCCCAGAACTCCGAGCTGCTGCACGGCGTCGGCATCGTCTTCCTGAAGACGGACTTTCTCTCGCCGCTGATCAACCTGATGTGGGTGGCGCTGTGCCTGCTCGCCGCCTGGTGCGTCGGGCGCCCGTATGCGATCGGCGGCGTCACGGTGCTGGGCGCGGCGGTGGTGCTCGACTCGAACATGCTGGTCGGCTCGCAGGCCGGCCAGGCCCCGAATGACGTCGCCGGCCTCTTCTTCCTGATGGCGGCGATTGCGTTCCTGGTGGACGGCGCGGCGAGCGCACACGCGGCGCGCGAGGCGGCCTCCGCCCGGCGGACGGAGGGCTACACCGCCACGCCCACAGGCGAGCTCGAGCCCGGGGTGGTGGAGGACGTGCCGGTGGAGGGGGACCCGCGCGCACTGGCGACGGTCGGTGCGGGGCCGCTCTTCATGGCGGGCCTGGCGGCCGGCCTCGGGATCGGCACCAAGATCACCTTGCTGGCCACGATCGGATTCCTCACGATCGGAGTCGCGATCCTCGGCGGCCGGCGGCACTGGCTGCGGGCGCTCGGCGTCTGGCTCGGCGGACTGGTGATCACCTGCGGCTTCTGGTACGGGCGGAACTTCGTCTACGCGCTCAACCCGTTCCCGCAGATCCACAAGATCGGGCCGATCCACCTGCCCGGCCCGGATCAGCTCGCCCTCTATCCGCGCCCGCCGCACTCGCTGAGCGAGTACTACAACGATCCGACGGTCTGGCAGCACAAGCTCTTCCCGGTGCTCCACGATCGGCTCGGGCCGCTCTGGCCGGTGATCCTCGCGGTTGTGGTCGTCGCCCTGGTCTGGGCGTTCTTCAAGGGCGGAAGCGCCCTGATGAGGATCCTGGCCGTGACCGGGATGGTCGCTGGGATCGCCTACATCTTCACTCCGCTGACCGCCTCCGGCAGCCTCGGTGATCCGAGCGGGTTCGACGCCAATCTGCGCTATGTCGCGCCGGTGCTGATCGTCGGCTTCCTGCTGTTGCCGCTGATCCCCTGGATCCGGCACGGGAACCGTCCCTGGATCCTGATCGGGTTGTTCACGATCCTGCTGATCCAGGGCACGGTGACGCAGGCGAACTGGAAGTTCTCGCACCACCTGGCCTCGATCGGGCTGGCCTTCCTGATCGTCGGCGTTCCCGCACTGATCGTGGCCGGCCTGCGGGCGCGCATCAGCAAGGTCGCGATCGTCGCCTTCGGGCTGGTCATGCTGATCACGGCCGTGGCGCTCGGGCGTGTGCGCGAGAACTACTACCTCGACCACCGCTACGTGACCGCGGCGGCGCCGCCGCTCGGCGGCGGTTTTCGCGCCTCGCCGCAGTGGGCGCCGCTCCAGGACTGGGGACGCAAGGCGAGCCACCAGCGAATCGGGGTGGTGGGCCGCGCCTCCGCCTTCGGGCAGTACTTCTTCTACGGCACGGACCTGAGCAACCACGTCCAGTACATCGGCCAGCAGCTCAGCCACGGCACCTACCGCCCGATCGTCAGCTGCTCCGCCTGGCGCCAGGCGATCAACAAGGGCAACTACGACTACATCGTCACCACGCCCAAGCTCGGAGCCGACGAGACCGTGGCGCCTCCCGAGAACCTCTGGACCTCCAGAGACAAGAGCGTGCGGGTGATCATCCAGTCCGGGCCCGCCGCGGTCTACAAGATCACGGGGCCGCTCGACCCGGCGAGCTGCTCCCAGCTGGGGGCCGCGGCGCGCACATGAACTTCGGCGACTACCTCCAGGGCTCGATCGAGCTGATCGCGGTGGCGGCGGCCATGGGCTTCGCCGCGGTGGCGCTGCGCGGCCGCTTCCTGCCCGGCTGGTCGGGCGCTTCGGCGCGCCTCGCCGAGGTGGTCCTCGGCCTCTCGCTGCTGGTCGTGACGCTCGAGCTGGTCGGCGTGGTCGGCCTCTATCGGCCCGGCTGGGTCCTGCTCGCCTCGCTGGTCGTCGGGCTGGGGATCGGGTTCGCCTTGCGCCCGGCGCGGCAGGGGCCGCCACTGTGGGCGCCGCAGGTGACGCCGATCGCGCTCGGCGTCGCGGTCGCCGCCGCCTTCCTGGTCGCCGTGCATTGGGCGATGCCGACCCAGACCGGGCTCGATATCGGCATGTACCTGCCGAACACCACCTGGCACAACGCCCCCTTCGCCGCGCGCTTCGTCCAGGACCATCAGGTGGGGGCGGTCCACTACATCGACACGCTCAACCTGACCGTCTGGTTCTACCCGCAGAACTCGGAGCTGCTCCATTCGGCCGGGGTCCTCTTCCTCGGCAACGACTTTCTCTCGCCGCTGATCAACATCGGCTGGATGTCGCTCTGCCTGCTGGCGGCGTGGTCGTTCGCCCGCCCATACGGCGGCGGCCCCATCGCGGTCCTCGCGATCGCCCTGGTGCTCGACGCGAACATGCTGCTGCTCTACCAGCCCGGCGACGCCAAGAACGACGTCGCGGGACTGTTCTTCCTGCTCGCCTCGGCCGCGATCCTGGTCAACGCCGACGCGCAACGGCACGCGGCCCACGAGGCCCGACCCGCGGCCCGCGGAACGGCGGCTCTGCCGAACGGCGCCCTGATCGTGGCCGGCCTCGCGGCGGGCCTGGCGCTGGGTACGAAACTCAACCTGCTCGCGCCGTTCGGCCTGCTGACGCTCGGCGTGATCGCGGTGAGCGCCGGATACCGGTGGCGGTCAACCGGGATCTGGGTGGTCAGCTCTCTGATCACCGGGGGCTTCTGGTTCGCGCGCAACCTGATCAACGCCGGCAACCCGCTCCCCTGGATCAAGGCCGGTCCGCTCGTCGGCCCGGACCAGGCGGACATCAACATCCGCGAGCCGCACAACGTCGCCCACTACCTGCTGCCGCCTGACGGCGGGGTGATCAGGCACCACCTGATTCCCGGCCTCCACGAGAGCTTCGGCGACCTCTGGCCGCTCGTCCTGCTCGTCGTGATCGGCGGCTTCCTGCTGGCGATCTTCCGGGGGCGGACTTCGATGATCCGGATGCTCGGGATCGTCGCGCTGCTCAGCGGGCTGGCCTACCTGGTCACGCCGCTGACCGCCGCCGGTCCGCAGGGCGACCCGACCGCGTTCACCACCAACCTGCGCTACGCCTCACCGGCGATCGGGCTCGGGGCGATGTTGCTCGGCGTCGATGCCGGGTTGCTGAAGCCGCGCGTCCAGCCCTGGGTGATCGGCGCGCTGGTGGTCCTGCTCCTGGTGCAGGCGGTGCCCGTCTGGGATCTCCACGGGCACCTGTGGACGCGCCACTTCCTGGTCGGAGCGATCGGGCTGGGGATCTTCCTGATCCTCGTCCCGGTCGGACTGGTGCTGGCCCGCCAGCGGGGCGCCTCTGTGGCCCTGGTCGGCGCCGGCGCGGTGGTGGCGCTCGCCGCAGTGGTAGCGATCGGCTGGCCGAAGTCGGACGACTACGTCAAGCACCGCTACCAGGCCTCCACCGCTCCCAGGGACTTCCCGGTCGGCATGAAGGCCGCGCTCGCGTGGTTCAACCGCGCGAACCCGCACGACTCGCGCATCGCCGTCGTCGGCGGCCGGCCCGGCTTCAAGCAATACGTCTTCTACGGCAACGACCTCTCCAACCACGTCCAGTACGTCGCCCGCCATGGTCCGCACGGGGCGTATCTGCCGATCGCCAGCGAGGCCGCGCAGAAGGGGCAGGACCCGCGCGCCGTGCAGCAGTGCGAGGAGTGGCGCCGCGATCTCAATGACGGCCACTACCGGTACCTGATCGCCGGGCCAGATCAGCGGACGCAGTCGCTACCGCCCATCGAGGGGCTCTGGACGGGGACCGACCCGGCGGCGACGAACCTCGAAGTCAAGGACAACGTGATCGTCTTCAAGCTGAGCGGTCCACTCAATCCCGCGGGCTGTGCGCGCGTCCCACGTACCAGTACGGGAATCGCGCCCGGTGCCCAGCTCTACAAGACTCTCGGGCTGGGACAGCCGCAGACGACCAGCAAGTGAGCTTCGGCGACTACCTCTTCGGGGTCGTCGGGCTCGCCGCGGTCGCGATCCCGATGGCCCTCGCGGCCGTCCGTCTGCGTCGCCGGCTGCTGCCGGGGTGGGAGGGAGCCCCGGCCCGCTTGGCCGAGGCGGTCCTCGGCGTCGCGCTGCTCACCGTCCTGCTGCAGCTGCTCGGCGCCCTCGGGATCCTCGTCCCAGCCGTCCTGATCGTCTCGTCTCTGGCGATCGGCCTCGGCCTCTGGTTCGGCGTGCGTGACGCTTTATCGGTCCATAGCGCCGGAAAAACGCCACGCACGGAAAGCATCGACGCGGACCGGCCGCCAGCCCCGGCTATCCCTCTTCCCCAGACGGTGTTGGCGCTCGCGGCCGCAGCCTTCGTCGCCGCCCACTGGGCGACCGGCCTGCAGGACGTCTGGGGCCGGGGGATGCTCACCTTCGACACGCTCTGGTACCACGGGCCGTTCGCGGCGCGCATCGCCGACACCGGGTCGGTGTGGGGGATGCACTTCATCGATCCCCTCTACCTGAACTGGTTCTATCCGCAGAACTCCGAGCTGCTGCACGCCGCGGGCATCGTCCTCTTCAACCGCGACATCTTCAGTCCGCTGGTCAACTTCGGTTGGCTCGGGGTCACCCTGCTCGCCGCCTGGTGCATCGGCCGCCCGTACGGGGTGGCGCCCCTCTCGCTGACCGGGGTCGCGATCGCGATGGATACCGGCCCGATGGTCCCGAGGGAGGCCGGCACGCCGGCGACGGACACGGTGCCGGTTGCCCTGCTCCTCGCCGCCGCGGCGATCCTGATCAATGCCTGGGCGATGCGATCGGGCAATGGCGAGGGCTCTCGGCAGCGAGCCGCGCCCTCCTGGTCGCCGCTCGGGGCGCTGCTCGTGGCCGGCCTCGCGATGGGGATCGCACTGGGCAGCAAGCTGACGATCTCGGGCGCCACGGCCGCGATGGCCGTGGGCGTGATCTTCATCGTCCCGCCCGGCATCCGCCGCAAGGCCTTCGGCGTCTTCCTGGCGGGGGTCGTCGCCACGGCCGGCTTCTGGTTCCTCCGGAACCTGATCCACTCGGGCAACCCGCTGCCCTGGATCCGCCACATCGGGCCGATCCAGCTGCCCGGACCGAACCGCGGGCTCGAGGGCCGCGACGACTTCACGGTCGCGCATTACATCCTCTCCAACCCCAGCACGAGCCTCTGGCGCGCCTACTTCCTCAACCCGATCGAGAACCTGCTCGGGCCGCTCTGGTTCCTGATCCTCGGCGGCGCCGCCGGGGGCGCGGTTCTCGCCGTCTGGCGCCCTCGATCCCCCGCGGTGCGGCTCGCCGGCGCGGTCACGATCGTGGCCGCGATCGCCTATCTGTTCACGCCGCTCACCGCGGCCGGTCCCGAGGGCCACCCGCTGGCGTTCGGGATCAACCTCCGCTACCTGACGCCGGGGCTGGCGCTTGGTCTGGCGCTGCTGCCGCTCGAGCCGCGCATCGTGCCGGGTCGCCTCCGCCTCCCGCTGATCGTCGGCGGCCTGATTGCGCTCTTCTTCACCTCGCACTACTCGGACGCCAACGTCGCCTGGAAGGGCATGTTCGCCTCGATCCCGTGGGCTGCGCTGATCGGGATCGTGCTGATCGGCGCCCCGGTCGGCCTCGCCCTGCTCGCTCGGCGCAGAGCGATGCTCGCGGGACTCGCGGGCGCGGTGCTGGTGCTGGCGATCGGCGCCGTGGGATGGGCAAAGCAGGACGACTACTTCGCGCACCGCTATAGCCGCGCCGAGGACTTCCGCTTCCAGCTCGATGACGCCGTTCGCTGGGCGAAGCCGACCTCGAACCTGCGCATCGGCGTGGCCGGCACCAGCGGCGCCTACAACCAGTACGGCTTCTACGGCGACGATGTCTCGAACTACGTGCAATACGTCGGCCGCCACCTGCCGGAGGCCGACTTCCGCACCATCGAGAACTGTCCCGACTTCAGGCGGGCAGTCAACGACGGGCACTACGACTACCTGATCACCACTCCCGAGCTCGACCTCAACACCCCGTCCAACGCCAGCGCCTCACCGGAGCGGGGCTGGGTGAAGAACGATCCGGCCGTCGAGGAGGTGGTGCATTCCGGGCGCGTATCCGTGTTCCGGATCACGGGCGAGCTCTCGCCCGCCGGCTGCGGTGCCGCGAACCAGCGTGGTGTCGTGGTTCAACCGGGAGGATCGGCTACGACCAAGCGGTGAGCGGCGTCGGCGATTACATACTCGGTGTGCTCGGCCTGGTGGCCGTCGTCCTCTCGATGGCGATCGCAGGCCGGACGACGCGCCGCGCCGTCCTCCCAAGCTGGACCGGGCCGCCGGCCCTGCTGGCCGACTCGGTCCTCGCCATCGGCATCCTGATCGTGGTCGCGGAGCTGCTCGGCCTGTTCGGGGTGCTCGACGGCGTACTGCTGGTCGCAGCCTGTCTGATCGTGGGAGGCGGGGCGCTGCGACTCGAGCCGATGCTGATGCGCGCCGGCGCTCGTGTCGCCCACTGGGGGAAGTCCGAGGAGCCCGATCTGCTGCCGGCGCCGTCCATCGGCCCCATCGAGCTGGCGGTGGCGGGAATCCTGGCGCTGATCGTCGCCGCCCAGTGGGCGGGCCCCACGCTCCTGGCGCTCGACCGCGGAATCTACGGCGGGGACTCGCTCTGGTACCACATGCCGCTCGCGGCCCACATCGCCGACACGCACTCGATCACCGGGCTGCTCTACACCGATCCGCTCTATCTCAACTGGTTCTACCCGCAGGTCTCCGAGCTGCTCCACGCGGGCGGGATCCTTCTCCTCGGCAACGACTTCCTCTCGCCGCTGCTCAACATGGCGTGGCTCGGCCTCGCCCTGTTCGCCGGCTACTGCATCGGCCGGCCCTATGGGACCGGTCCGACCGCGATGGCGGCGGTCGCCTCGGTGATGGCCGCCAACCTGCTCTTCAGCCGGCAGCCGGGCAACGCGAACAACGACGTGGTCGCGATCGCGCTCTTTCTCTCCGCCGTCGCGCTGCTGCTCAACAGCCGCTGGCCCGGCCGCTCCCGGGACGGCGGGCCGCCCTCCGGGACGCTGATCGTCGCCGGAGTCGCTGCCGGCCTCGCCCTGGGCACCAAGCTGACGGTCGTGCCGCCGGTCCTAGCCCTGACGGTCGGCGTGATCTGGATCAGCGGAGCCGGCTACCGCCTGCGCGCGTCGGCCGAGTGGCTCGGCGCGATGCTGATCGGCGGCGGCTACTGGTACGTCCGCAACCTGATCGTCTCGGGCAATCCGTTCCCCTGGCAGTCGATCGGGCCGATCCACCACGCCGAGGCCCTGCAGGGGCGCCACCCGTACTCGATCGTTCACTACGCAACGGACACGAGCGTCTGGGGCCGCTACTTCACGCCCGCCCTGCACGAGCGGCTCGGCGAGCTCTGGCCCGCCTACCTCGGGCTGGCCGTGATCGCGGTGCTGCTCGTCCTCTGGCGAGGGGGGCGGATGGAGCGCATGCTCGCGCTGGTCGCCGTGGCGTCCGCGATCGCCTACCTGCTGACGCCGCTCGGCGCCTCCGGGCCGGAGGGCATGCCCGTGGGTTTCCGGCTCAACATCCGCTACCTGGCGCCGGGATTGGTGCTCGCCCTGACCCTGCTGGCGATCCCGCCGCGCTTTGCCGGTGAGCAGCGAGTCTGGGGACTAGGGACTCGCGCTCAGATCTGGCGGGTCGGCACACTGGCGCTCTTCGCCGTCCTGATCGTGGTCAGCGCCGGGGCGATCGGGGCCATCGACACTGGGCGCATCCCGGGCACCGCGGCGCTGGCACTGGCGGTCGTGGCGCTGCCGCTGCTGCTGGTCTTCCTCTTCCGCCGCGGGCTGGAGCCGGTGCCCATCGCGGCCATCGGCCTGGCCGCCCTGATCGCACTCGCGGTCCTCGGGCGTATGGCCCAGACCCACTACCTGGACGAGCGCTACTCCTCGACCGCGCCCGACTACCCGAAGACCGAGCAGCCCGCGACGGAGCTCAATCAGGGACTCGGCTCCGCCTACGACTGGGCGAGGGAGGCGCGCGGCCTCCGCCTCGCGCTGTCCGGGACGATGGGCGCCCTCTTCCAGTACGGCCTCTGGGGCGGGGACTCGAGCAACACGGTCACCTACATCGGCCGGAAGGGGCCGCGTGGGTCCTTCAACGAGATCTCGCGAGTGCCCCGAATGGATCGCGGCCCTGAACGACGGGGACTACGACTACGTCATCACGACGCCGACCTACCACCAGGATGACCCGGCGGCCGACACCGCTCCCCCGCAGCGCGACTGGATCTCTCACGCCGGCAACGTGCAGCACGTCGCCTCCGCGGGCCTCGTCGACATCTGGAAGATCACGGGCACGCTCGATCCTCTGGCCTGCGCCGCCGTCACCGCCGGAACTCCTCCCGGCGCGGCGCTTCCGCCTGCTACCAAGTAGGGGATGGCCTATCCCCTCGACAACGCCCTCTTCCAGTGGGAGGAGGGCGCGAGGCGCCTCCGCGAGCTCGAGGCGGAGCCCCGGCGTGCCCGCACCGCGGCCCGCGCCGTGGACGCGATCCGCGACGAGCTCCGCCGCCGGATCGGACCGACTTTCTCCGCGCAGGAGCTGGCCGAGCTCTACGGCCGCGGCACCGACTGGTGCCTCGAGGCCGCCCGTGCAGCAGCCCCAATGGCGGCGGTAGACCTGGACCCGCAGGCGATCGTGGACGGTGCCTTCTACCTCTACCTGCGCGGCGCCAAGGACTACTCGGGCGGGCGGGTCAGAGCCGAATAGAAGCGACGCTTCTGCGGCGGGTGGCGCCGGAATTTCTGTCGCTGGCGCGACTGTTTTCCGCGTCTGCGACAAATCCGGCGACAGGACCCGCCGCGCAGAAACGTCAGTCTTCGACCCGCTCGAGCACGATCCGCTCGGGCTCGATCGTCACCCGCAGCGCCTTGTGGCCCTCCCAGTGCTCGGCATAGGTGGGGTCGTCCTTAACGGCCGGATCGAGCCAGATGCCGTAGCCCTCCTCATCGCCCTGATCGAAGGTCGCCTCGAGCTGGCGGCGCCGCCCTCGGCCGCGGCGCCCGCGCCGCCGGCGGCGCCGCCTGCCGCCGGTGCGCTCCTGGTCGCCGTCGCCATCGTCATCGCTCTCATCCTCGCCCTCGTCGGTCGCGTCCTCTTCCTCCTCGGGCTCGGGCTCTCCCAGCTCGGCCTCGATCTCGGCCTCTATCTCATCGCGGAGGTCGACGTCGCTGGCCGGTTCCTCGCCCTCGGTGGTGAGCCCGTGGCGGCTGCGGAAGTCACGCAGCTGCGACGCGGGAACACCAAGCTGGTGCGCGATCCACGCATCGGTCCGGCCTTGACGAACCCAGGCTCGGATCTGGTTGAGCTGTGGTCTCAGGGACTGGCGGGCCACGGCGGCGGACTCTAGATGATTCGCAAGTTGTGCCTTGGCAGGCGAGACGGAAGCCGGTACGCTACTCAGTTCTGAGTAGGCGACAGGGATCGCTGCCTGGGGTAGGCAGGTGATCCCACGAGGAGGCAAGCGATGCTGGTGCTGACACGGAAGCTGGGCCAAAGCATCATGATCGGCGACCGCGTTGAGGTTCAGGTGCTCTCGGTGGCGGGCGAGAAGGTGCGCCTGGGCATCACCGCTCCCGAGGATGTATCGATCTTCCGCAACGAGGTCTACGACCGGATCGAGAGCGAGACTGAGGTCGGTCCCGAAGATGAAGGGACCGACAACGCCGTTTCCAGGGCGCTGCAGCGGCTAAGTCAGCGCTCGTAATCCGGCTTCGCCATCAGATCGCGGCCACAGGCGGCTGCCCGGCCTTCCAATAAACGGGTCGCGCTGTCGCGCGCCCTCGGATATCGGGCTTCGCCCTTCGCTCCGAACGAGACCAGTCTGGTGGCCGCTAGCCGCCCATCAGCCAGGCCAGCGTCTCGAACATCGCGACGACCACGGTGACGACGGTGATCGTCAGGCAGACCAGGAGGACGCTGAACCGGACCTTGCCGCGTGACTCGTTGCGTGTGATGCGACGCGCGCGCGAGCGGTTGACCGCGCGCTTGCGCAGCTGGTCGCGCCGGCGTTGCTCGAGCGCCATCTCCTGCTCGAACGCCAGCTCGATCTGAGCCATGCTCTGTCGCATCCGCATCTGAGTCATCGCAAAGGCCCCCCGGGGCGGCCGTGCAAGCTAGCAAAGGATCTTGCAAGAGCCAAGCAGCACAAGCCGCGTCGAGAGCCGCCTTCGACTATAGGGGGCAGCGCCCCCATAACCCGCGCCCCTTGACGCCCGCGCGCGAGGCGAGGCGGGCGAAGAGCGGCGCGTGCGAGTCGTTCGGAGGGATCGTCAGCGGGCGGGCCAGGCCGCGGCGCGCGAGCTCGGCGTTGACGAACAGCGGCCGCCCGCCGGGGCCGCGCGAGCGATAGACGTAGGCGAGCAGCCGCCCGTAGACGTCTCGCTGCTCGGCGTCGAAGCGCAGGGTCACGGTGCGCCCGCCCACCAGGCGCTCGTTGACAGCGTGGGCCTTCGGCCCGCCGCACTGCACCGGTGTCCCCGGCTTCACGGTCTCCGGAGTGTCGATGCCGATGTAGCGAACCGTGTCCTCGTCGCCGTCCGGCATCGTCACGTCGATCGTGTCCCCGTCGACGACGCGGGTCACCTTGGCGCTGACAGGGCCGGGTGGATCCGCGGAGCCGCCCTCATCAGTGCCGCAACGCGAGATCGAGACCGCAACCAGAACAGCGGCAACGAATAGGGGCGCCCGCAGCGCGCCACGGCGCATCGGGTGAGGGCCGGTCACCCCTCGATGATGTCCAGGACGCCGGAACTATCCGTTTTGGTCGGCGCTCCCTACGGAATGCGCCGCACGTGCTCGAGCAGGCTTTCCTTGATCTGCCCGATGATCTCGAGCGCTTCGCTCTTCTCCCGCTGCCAGACGTTGCGGCCGAAGATCACGCCCGAGCCGCCGGCCTCCATGATCGTCTTCGTGTGATTGAGGACGGTCTCGTCGTCCGTCTTCGACCCGCCGGAGAGGACCACCAGCGAGCGGCCCGCCGACTCGACGATCTGGCGCACGGCCTCCTCGGGGGAGACGTCCATCTCGTTGTAGGGGGCTGGTTGGTCCTTGTCCTTCTCCGGATCGAACTTGGGGAAGTTGAGCTTGACGATGTCCGCGCCCATCTCCATCGCCATGCGCGCCCCGTAGTCGATCGCATAGAAGGAGACCTGGCCGCCCTTCTGGTCAACGTCGCGGCCGCGCGGATACGCCCAGATCATCAGCGGCATGCCGTAGCGCTCGCAGTCCTCGCGGACGCCCTTGAGCTGGTGCAGGTCGACGTCCTGCCGGGGAGAGCCGACGTAGAGCGTGTAGCCGACCGCGTCGGCGCCGAGCCTGACCGCGTCCTCAACGGAGGCGTTGGTCGAGCGAGAAGGCCTCGTCGGAGGGCGGAACGTCTGTCTTCCCGTTGACCTTCAGGATCAGCGGCACCTGGCCCGCGTAGTCGGGGAAGTAGCGGGTGGCGAGCCCGATCTGGCAGGCGATCGCCGAGTAGCCGGCCTCGGCGGCCAGGCTGAACTGGTACTCGGGGTCCTTCGAGGCGGGGTTCGGGAAGAAGTCGCGGGGGCCGTGCTCGATCCCCTGGTCGATCGGCAGCAGCATCAATGTCCCGTTGCCGGGCCCGTAGTCGAAGAGCAGACGGCGCAGCCGCGCGCGCTTGCCGGGCGAGAGGGTTGCTAGCAGTGATTTCTGCTCGGTGATCGACTTGACTTCCATCTTCTCCACTACCTCCTGGTTGGGCCTTCCGATCCAGTATGCCCGATCACAGGGCTCTGTTCGCGGCGACCACCCGAGGGATTTTGGCCCACCGCGTTCATCGCCAAACTTCATCCCCGGCTGCTGTCATGGTCCCCGGCGTGCTGGACCACAAGTTCGGCGGCACCCCATTCACGCTCGGCATCGAGGAGGAGCTGATGATCTGCGATGCCGAGACGCTCGAGCTCGCGCAGGCGATCGACGTGATCGTCGGCGACTTGCCGGACGACCTCCCGGGCGAGGTGAAGCACGAGCTCATGCAATCCGTGCTCGAGGTCGCGACCCGGCCCTGCGCGAACATCACCGAGGCGGCGGACCAGCTTCGCGCCCTGCGCCGCTGCGTGCGCGAGGTCGCAGCCCGCAACGGTCTCGCGATCGGCGCAGCCGGCACCCACCCGTCGGCGCTCTACAAGGACCAGCTGATCGTCGACCACCCCCGTTACAAGCAACTGGCCGAGGAGCTCCGCTGGATCGCGGAGCAGGAGCTGATCTTCGGCACCCACGTCCACGTCGGCATCGACGACGCCGGGAAGGCGATCTACGTGGCGGACGGCATGCGCGGCTATCTGCCGTTGCTGCTCGGCATGTCCAGCAATTCCCCGCTCTGGCAGGGAAGGACCACCGGGATGATGTCCTCACGCACGCCGGTCTTCCGCGCCTTCCCGCGCGTCGGGATCCCGCCGTACTACGGGAGCTGGGAGATCTACTCCCACCGCGTCGAGCAGATGATGCGGGGCGGCGCGATCCCGGACTACACCTATCTCTGGTGGGACGTGCGGCCGCACCCGAACCTCGGGACCGTCGAGCTGCGTGTCTTCGACCAGCAGACGAGGGTCGAGCACACGATCGGGTTCGCCGCATTCGCTTTGGCGCTCGCCCACCGGCTCGCACTCGACTACGAGGAGGCGGTGCCGAGCATCGAGTACCCCCAGGAGCTGATCGACGACAACAAGGTGCGCGCGGCGCTGGTCGGGATCGAGGGCAGGCTGATCGACTTCGACAAGGGCCTCGAGGTGCCGGCGGAGGAGATGACCCTCGGGGTGATCGAGGACCTCCGCGAGAACGCCCGCGCGCTCGGCTGCGAGGATGAGCTCGCCGGCCTCGCCGACCTGGTGGAGAACGGGACCGGTGCTCGTCGGCAGCTCGATTGGCTCTCCGATCAAGGCGACATCGGCGGGCTCATGCGCGAGATCGTTGCCGCCACCGATCCCGACGGCTGAGGCCCGCACGGCGCACGGTTTGTAAGGGACGGTTTCGAACCTCATCTGGCGCATTCGCTACGCTTTTCGTAGCGAATTACCCGCTTTTATTGGCATGCAATACGGATTCCGTACCAATGGCCGACGCCAAACCCGTGGAGAACGCTCTCGAGCTGCTCGGCAGGCGGTGGGCGCTTCGTCTCGTCTGGGAGCTCCGCCGGAGCACCGTGGCGTTCTCCGAGCTCCGCGAGCGGACCGGGATCAGCCCCTCGGTCCTCTCGGCCCGCCTCGACGAGCTCGTCCGGGCCGGCGTGGTCGAGCGCGATCCCCGCCGGCGCTATCGGCTCAGCGGAAATGGGCGGGAGCTGGCCCGGATCCTCTACGACCTCAACAGATGGGCCGAGCACGCAGGGGTATCCTCGCTGAGTGAGCTCGCCTGAGTTAAGCGTCGTCTGCCGGAGCTGCGGGGAGGAGGTCAGCCCCTACGTCACGGAGTGCCCGTACTGCGGCACGCGGCTGCGCAAGCGGGCGCCGAAGCTCGAGCTGCGCGGCGACGAGCTCACCCCTCGCCAGTCACGGCGCACGCGCCGGCGGATGGCGCGGGCGCAGCGGGCGGAGAGGCTGAACGAGAGGCCCTACGCCGTCATCGCGGCGATCGCGATCCCCGCGGTCCTGCTGCTGGTCCGCGTGGCGAGCCCGGCGCTCGATACCTTTCAGCTCGGCGGCATCGTCGGGCCGGTCGGGGGAGACTGGTGGCGCTACCTCGTCGCGCCGTTCATCTACCCGGACGTCGGCTATCTCTTCGTCGCCTCGATCGGCATCGCGATCTTCGGGATCGCGGTCGAGCAGCGCCTGGGCACGATCCCGACAGTCGTCCTGATCATCGCCTGCGGCGCGCTCGGCATGCTCGCCGCGGACGGGATCGAAACGGCCTTCGCGTCCAGCCGCGACGTCCTCTTCGCCTCCGGCGGCAACGGGATCGCACTGGGCCTGCTCGCGGCCTGGGCCGTGATGCGGGCGGCGGAGGTGCGGGCCCGGCCCGGAGAGGACGTGGAGGTGATCGGCGCCGCCGTCGCTGCCGCCGTCCTGATCATGCTGCCCCTGGTCGACGACTACGCCAACGTCTTCGCCGGACTCGGCGGGGCCCTCGTGGGCGCCTCCTGCGGACTGGCGGCGTCCTTCGCCCGGCGCGAGCGGCACCCCGGCTAGGCTCCAGCTCGCTTGGCCTACGACAAGTTCATCTCGATCACACCCGAGCTCCACCGCTACGCCGTGGAGCACAGCTCGTTCCGCGACGGCGCGGTGCCCGAGGTCGAGCAGGCCGGGGAGGAGATGGGCGACCTCGCCGCGATGCAGATCGCGGGTGACCAGGCCGCCTTCATGACCATCCTGGTGGCGGCGATCGACGCCCGGGAGGCGCTCGAGGTGGGCACCTTCCTCGGCTACGGGGCCATCGCGATCGCCCGGGGGCTGCCGGACGACGGCAAGCTCGTCTGCTGCGAGCTCGACCAGGGCTATGCGGACCGCGCCCGCGAGCACCTCGGCAAGGCGGGTCTCGACGAGAAGGTCGAGTTCCGGGTCGGCCCCGCGCTGGAGAGCCTGCGCGCGATGGAGCCCACCGAGCAGTTCGACTTCGCCTTCATCGACGCCGACAAGACCGAGTACATCGACTACTTCGAGGAGACCCTGTCCCGCACGCGTCCCAACGGGTTGATCATGGTGGACAACACCCTGCGCGGCGGCACCGTCCTCGATCCGGGCGACAGCGAGGCCGCCAAGGTCACGGCCGACCTCAACGACCGCCTTGCCAAGGACGAGCGGGTCGACGTGGCGCTGCTCGGCTTCGCCGATGGCATCACCATGGTCCGCAAGCGGTGAGCGGCCTCCCCACGGACGACCGAGGCTGGTTCGAGCTGGTGCTCTCCAACCAGTCGCCGCTCTGGCGGCTGATGGCGGAGGCGTGCGGGGGCGGAGTCTGGGCGGACGACGATCTCCAGGCGGCGCTCGTTCCGGCCTCGCCCAACCGCTCGTTCTTCAACTCCGTCTTCTACGGGGACACCGAGCGCCTGCTCGATTCCCTGCCTCGCCTCGCCGAGGCCTATGACCGCGCGGGGGTCAACGCCTGGACCGTCTGGGTGCCGGCGACGGATGAGCGGGCGAGGGCCGGCCTGGAGGAGGCGGGTCACGTCCTCGACGCCACGCCGCGGGCGATGGGCTTCGAGCTCTCGGCACTGCGGACGCCCGATCCCGATCCCGAGCTCGAGATGCGCGAGGAGATGGACATGGAGCTGCTCCGGCAGATCAACGAGACGGCCTACGGCTACCCGCCGGGCGACTTCCCGCCGATCGCGCCCATGCCCGGCACCGAGGCTTACCTGGCCAGCATCGACGGCGAGACCGTCGGGTCGACCCTCGTCTGGGCCCCCGGGGAGGACGCGGAGATCACCTTCGTCGCAACGCTGCCCGAGGCGCGCGGTCGCGGAGTGGCGAGGCGGCTCCTCGCCTTCGCCCTGGAGCAGCAGCGCGCCGGCGGGAAATCGGCGAGCACGCTGATCTCCACGAAGCTCGGCTTCCCCGTCTACCGGGCGCTCGGATACAGGGAGGTCGGCGGCTTCGAGATGTGGGAGCGGCGGAAGGCGGCCTGACGGCCACCGCCGGCGGCGCGAACGCAAAGCGGAGCAGCCGCCGGAGGTGAGTAGGGTTGCAGCCCGTGGCGCGCGGGCCCTACACGGACGAGCAGATCGACGCGGCGATCGACGCGATCTCCGACCCGGAGGTCTTCCGCGACACCGAGCGCCAGGTCGCCCGCGCCGCGCCCCGGCTCCAGAAGATCCTGGCCGAGGCCCTCGGGGCCGGCGGCTGGTTCGGCGAGTCCCACGACGCCGAGGTGCTGAAGGCTGCGACCACGCCGGAGGAGGAGGCTCGGCTGATGGCAGTGCGCACGCTGCTCGCCGAGGAAGCGCGCATGGGAATGATGGTTGGGGTCGCTGTCGGCTGGGCATTGGCCGATCAGCTGGAACAGCAGGAATCCGAACCGACGAAGGAGGACTGACCCAGATGGAGATCAACTACATCGGCCACTCCACGGTCGAGCTGGTGGACGGTGACACGCGCGTGCTGGTGGACCCGTTCCTGGCCCCGAACAACCCCGCGGCGAAGGTCTCGGCGGACGAAGTCGATCCGACCCACGTGGTCATCACCCACGCCCACCAGGACCACTTCGCCGACGCGATCGCGGTCGGCAAGCGGACCCGCGCCAGCCTATGTGGCGATCTCCGAGCTCGCCAACGTGCTCGACGAGCAGGGCATCGAGGACTTCTCCGACCCGAACCTCGGCGGCACGGTCGAGTTCGACTGGGGCTGGGTGAAGCTCGTGCAGGCCTTCCACACCAGCACGGTGCCGGGCGGCGAGAGGCCGTTCAGCCCGTCGACCGGCACCGTGATCGGCGCGGCGGCCGGCGCGGTCATCAACCTCGGCGGCAAGACCCTCTACCACCTGGGGGACACCGCCCTCTTCGGCGACCTGAAGCTGATCGTCGAGCGCACCCCGGTCGACGTCGCCTTCATCCCGATCGGCGGGCACTACACGATGGACCGCCATGACGCCGTCACCGCCGCCGACTTCATCGGCGCCGAGACCGTGATCCCGATCCACTACAACACCTTCCCCACGATCGAGACCGATGCCGACGCATTCAAGTCCGACGTGGAGTCGAAGACGAAGTCGAAAGTGTCGGTGCTGGCGCCCGGTGAGAGCTTGTCGATGTGAGGGTGCTCCGCCGGGAAGCGAGGAGCAACCCGATTGATTTCAGCTCTGCGGCCCGCGGCGGAACCAGACCGCGCGGTCCTTCCAGTCGTGCGCCATGAGGACGCCGCCGGCGATGGTCCAGGCGATGGCGCGGCTCGCTTCGGTGCGGCGCGTCGCCAGCTGGGCGAGTCCGGCGGTGGCGACGGCGATCCCGGTGAGGCCATGGTGAAGCCGCTGCCCGCCGATCCAGAGGCGGCGGAGCTCGGGATCAACTCCAAGGATCCGGTTTCCGAGGGTCCAGGGCTTCATCGATCTCAGTCCTCTCAGCTGTCTCATCGCATCCCGCAGTCGTGCTGATCAGCACAAGATTCGGTATTCGGATGGTGACCCACTAACGCGACGGATGCGCCGGTTCCACCGGCGGATGCCCCGGCAAAACTGGCCAGCCAGCCAATTCGTGCGGTAGGCTGGCCCGGAACCGACCCGAACCGGCAGCCGGACAGGCAGAGGAGAGAGACATGGAGCCGACCGAGGCGAAGGAAGCCACTCGATCCAGGACCCAGCGCGAGGACTTCAGGGCGACGTCCGACCCGGCCCTGCAGTCAGCCGATCGGAGCGAGATCAAGCTCCTCGACTACACGCAGCTCTACAACCTCTGGGAGCGCCAGCAGTGGGCCACCCAGGATCTCGACTTCTCGCAGGATCGGATCGACTGGCACGAGCGCATCCCCGAGAAGGAGCGCTTCCAGCGCATGTACGGGCTCTCCAGCTTCTTCATCGGCGAGCAGAAGGTCGCCGACGAGCTCGGGCCGATCATGCGGGCCGCTCCGACGGAGGCCCAGCGGATCTTCCTCTCGACCCAGATCGCCGACGAGGCCCGTCACGTCCGCTTCTTCGACTGCTTCTTCAGCGAGGTCGGCGTGCTCGAGGACGCGACCGAGCTCTCACAGCGGCTGGAGGCTCTGGACAAGCACCTGAATCAGGCGTTCAGGGACCTCTTCGACGGCCTCTTGAAGGAGCGGGTCGACCGCCTGGGTCGCGACCCTGAGGACCGCGACGCCTTCGTCGAGGCGATCACCCTCTACCACATGGTGATCGAGGGGATGCTCGCCCTCACCGGGCAGCACAACATCATCGACTTCAACGAGCGAATGGGAACACTGCCGGGATTCGTCGAGGGCTTCTCGAACGTCGCCCGTGACGAGCACCGGCACATCGCCTTCGGCGTTCGCTTCCTGACCGATTGCGTGAAGGAGGACGAGCGCTACCGCGAGGTGATCCAGAACATGCTCACCGAGTCGCTGCCGATCGCCGACGGCGTGATCGACCCGCCCTGGGACGAGTCAGAGGACCTGGAGAACTTCGGCTTCAGTCGGGAGGAGAGTCACGCGTTCGCGGCCCAGAGCCTCAACCGCCGGCTCAAGGTGATCGGGCTGGTGCCCGCTACCGCCGCCTGACCTTCTTCTTGGGCGAGCTCTTCGAGCTGGACTTCGGCGCAGCCTTGCGCTTCTTCGGCGCCGAGTAGGGCGTCGGCGTCACCTCGCCCGGCTGGACGCCGGTGCTCACCGTTCCGCCGCTCGGGACGCAACCGCTCGGGGCGCCCGGATCGTCGATGCCGTCGCCGTTCGCGTCGCAGGTCGACGGCTCAACCCCGGTCGTGACCGGACCGGTCTGCGCCGGAGCTGTGGGCTGGGAGTCGCTGTTGGCCACCGCGTGCTTGTGGCGCTTGTGCTTGCCGGTCGCGGAGGCTGTGGTGCCACCGGTCTGCGAGCCGGTCGACGCGATGGGATCGGTCGTCTGGGGAGGGACCGTGACAGTGACGGGCGGCGGCGTGGTGGCGGCGACTGGAGGTGTCGTCGCGGGTGTGGCCGGCGGGGTCGCCGCCTGGGTGGGTTCGGCCTTCGCCGCTGTGGCGGGTGGAGTCTTGTGGATCTGCCGCGTCTTCGACTGCTGCGGCTTGCTTGCCGGATGATGGTCCGAGACGTTCTGGATCTCCGCGGCCCCGCCGGCGATGATCGCCGCCGTGGCGAGCCCGGCAGCCGCCTTCGTCCCGATCGCGGCCGCAGCACCACCCGCAATTGCGGCTCCGCCACCGGCGGCCGCACCGCCGGCTGCCGCGGCACCGCCGATCGCGGCCGTGCTCCCGGCCGCCGCAGCGCCAGCTCCGGCAGCTCCCGCACCGGCTGCGCCCGCGGCACCGGCCGCTCCGGCACCAGCGCCGGCCGCCCCGGCTCCCGCCGCACCGGCACCGGCTCCCGCGCCCGCGCCGGCCGCAGCGCCGCCCCCGCCGCCCGCGCCGGCAGCGGCTCCGCCGCCACCGCCGCCGAAGATGCCGCTGAGCTTGGCCAGCAGCGCGCCCTTGAGAATGAGCAGCGGGCCCGCTGGGAAGATCGCGGCGAGCGCCTTGGTGTCGGAGCGAAGCTGAGTTCGGAACTCGCGGCAGGGATCGCACGCCTTGAGGTGGCGGCGAGCCGGCCCCGAGACCTTTGCGATTCCCTCGGCAGCCTCGGCGAGCTCGAGCCGGACCTCGTCGCAGGTGAGCTGGCGGGACTGGCTCGACTCGGCGAGCGCGATGCGGGCCCGGACCAGCAGGCTCTTCACGCCCGGCACGGTCGTGTCCATCGCCTGGGCGATCTCCTCGTAGCTCATCGCGTCGATCTCGCGGAGCAGGAGCGCCGAGCGCTGGGTCTCGGGCAGCTGGCCGACGTCGGAGAGCAGGTTGCGGAACTCCTCGCGATTCTGGACGCGCTCCAGGGTGGTCACCCCGTTCATATGGGGGTGGGTGTCCATCGTGTCCTGCCCGTCGGCGGTCGGCTTGCGAAGGTGGTTGAGGCAGCGGTTGCGGGCGATCCGGTAGAGCCATGGCCGCACCGCGATCGGCCGCTCGTCGGCGACCATCGCGTTGTAGGCGGCGACGAAGACCTCCTGGAGCACGTCCTCGGCGTCCTCGGTCGAGCCCAGCATCTGGCGGCAGAAGCCCAGCAGTCGCGACTGGTAGCGCTCGACCAGTGAGTCGAAGGCGTGCTGGTGGCCCTTGCGGGTCAGCGCGACCAGGTTCGCGTCGTCTTGGAAGCGAAGGAGGGGCGAGCGCCGGGCGAAGAGCCCGCGTCGCTGTGCGTGTGTGAGTGTTGAGGCTTCCAAGACCGGGGGGACTTTGGAGCGGCTCTCTCCCTGCCAACGAAACACCGTAGCAGCGGTGCGGTTGCGCTCGCGAGGGGCTTAATGCCCACAAAATCCCACTATTACGCGGGCGGTTCGACCGCTATTTGCGGGGATCTCTCCTGGACCCAGCGTGATTATGGGCGACGGCCCTAAGGCTTCCCTAAGCGGCCTGGAGCTCGGCCGATTCGGCCTCGACGCCGACGGGAGCCCCCTCCTCGATCTCGGCCTCGACCTCCTGCGCGGTGGGGGAGCGCAGGACGAAGAGGGCGATCAGGATCCCGACCGCCGCGGCGCCGGCGGCGATCAGGAAGGCGACGTGGTAGCCGCCGCTGAGCGCCGAGGTGACCGACTCGCCCGCCGACTCGAGGGAATTGGTCCGGTCGGTGGCGATCGTGCCGAGCGCGGCCAGTCCGACCGCGGCCGAGAGCTGGATCGAGACCTGGATGGTCCCCGACGCCAGGCCGGCGTCGGCGGCCGGGACGTCCTCCAGCGCGATCATCATCAGCGGCGGGTTGGCGGCGCCGAAGCCGATTCCGAGCAGCGCCAGCCCGGCGAACATGACGGGGAAGTAGGGGGTGTGCTCGCCCGCCTGCGAGAAGATCAGCAGTCCGGCGACTCCGCTGGCGATGCCGCCGACCAGGGTCCGCTTGGGACCGAAGCGCGCCACGAGACGGGCCGAGATCCCGGCGGACATCGCAGCGAGGGCGACGCTCATCGCCATGAAGGCGAGCCCGATCTGGATCGCGTCGAAGCCGCGCACGTGCTCGAGGTAGAGCGCGCCGAGGAAGAAGGTGGAGAAGGCGCCCGTCACCAGGAACCCGCGAACCAGGTTCGAGGCCACCAGGCTGCGCTCGCCGAGGATGCGAAGGGGCATGATCGGATTCCTGGTGCGGGACTCGAAGGCGACGAAGGCGGCCAGCAGGGCGAGCGAGGCGCCGATCACGCCGAGGGTCCTGCCACCGGTCCAACCCCACTCGGGGATCTTGATCAGGGCATAGATCCCGATGATCGACGCGGCGGTGACCAGGATCGAGCCCAGCCAGTCGATGCCCTCGGCCACGCCCAGGCCCTCGTTCTCGACGATCAGCCTGCGGCCGAAGAAGAACGCCGCCGCGCCGATCGGCAGGTTGACGAAGAAGATCCAGTGCCAGTTGATCGCCTGGGTGAGGATCCCGCCGAGCAGCAACCCGAGCGAGGCGCCACCCGCAACGACGAAGGTGTAGGCGCTCATCGCCTTGGCGCGGTCGCCCGCCTCGGGAAACTCGACCGAGATGATCGCGACGACGACCGCCGAGGTCAGTGCGGCGGCGGCGCCCTGGGCGAAGCGCGCCCCGATCAGCATCGCCTCGCTCTGGGCGAGGCCGCAGATCATCGAAGCGACGACGAAGGAGGCGAGGCCGATGAGGAAGATGCGCTTGCGGCCGAAGAGGTCGCCGAGCCGGCCGGCGAGCAGCAGCAGGCTGCCGAAGGTGATCAGGTAGCCGTCGATCACCCAGGTCAGGCTCGACTGGCTGAAGTGGAGGTCCCGCTGGATGGAGGGGAGGGCGACATTGACGATCGTCGTGTCGAGCACGATCATCAGCTGCCCGAGACAGACGACGAAGAGCGCGATCCACCTGGTGCGGTCGCTGCGAGCCGCTATTCTCTGAGTAGTAGCCTCCACGAGGATCATCACTATAGCAAGGATAATCACTGAGTCAAGGATGATCGGGCTACCATTGTGGGAGAGATGACCACCCAAGCACCATCAGTCGCGGGGACGATGAATCTGTTGACCCGCCTCTCGCGGGTCACCTACCGCAGCGCTGCCCCGGAGCTGCTCGGCGTGAAGCTGAAGGAGTTCGTCGCGCTCACCTACCTGCGGGAGAGCACCCGCGCCACCCAGCAGAAGCTCGCGAAGACGCTGATGCTGGACGCGAACAACTGCGTGATCCTGCTCAACGGCCTCGAGGAGAAGGGCCTGATCGAGAGGACCCGCGATCCCGAGGACCGGCGCCGCCACATCGTCGCCATCACCCCCAAGGGGCGACCGGGCGCTCGAGAAGGCGGAGCAGAAGCTCGAGACCGTCGAGGACGACGTGCTCGGCAACCTGAGCCAGGACGAGCGCGACCAGCTCCGCGAGCTCTTAGCCAAGGCGCTCGAGGACCACTCGCTGGCGATCTAGGCCGAGCTCGATCGCGGCGCGGACCTCGGCGCGAAGCAGGCCGGCCGGGGTGGCCAAACTGGTCTAGGCAGCGGACTTAAAATCCGTGGCCCTTCGGGGCATGTGGGTTCGAATCCCACCCCCGGCACTACTCCTCCTTCAGCCGCTCCTCCACCGAGCGCACCTTGTCGGCCAGCGTCTGCTCCTTGTCGCGGCGCTCGTCGAGCTTCAGCACCGTGTAGACGCGGGGGAGGCCCATCTCGAAGGGCACGCGGTGCAGCTCGCCGACCACGGCGAGGATGTCCTCGGTCGATCCCTCGAGCGAGGTCCCCATCGCGTGCAGCTCGTAGCGGACCTTGTCCTGGGCGGCGAGGCGCCGCTGGATCTCGGCGATGTACTCGCCGGCGCTCGGGTCCGAGCGGCCCAGCCCGATCACGGTGAGGTCGGCGGTCGCCATCCGCTGCATGATGCCGTCGCGCGACGGGTATCGTCGGGCAGGTGAACGTCGTCATCGTCGGAGGACACGGCAAGATCGGCATGCGCCTCGCCAGGCTGCTGGCCGAGCGCGGCGACAGCCCGCGGGGGATCATCCGCAAGACCGAGCAGGCGCCGGACCTGGAGGCGATCGGCGCCGAGCCGATCGTGCTCGACATCGAGAACATCGATGACATCTCCGACGCGCTCGCCGGCTCGGACGCGGTGGTCTTTGCGGCGGGAGCAGGCCCGGGCAGTGGGCCGGCCCGCAAGCGCACCGTCGACTACGGCGGCGCGGTGAAGCTCGCTGACGCTGCAAAAGCAGAGGACATCAGCCGCTACGTGATGGTCAGCTCGATCGGGTCGAACCGGCCGGAGGCGTGGTCGGACCAGATGCGTCCCTACCAAGAGGCCAAGTCCGAGGCCGACAAGTACCTGGTGGCGAGCGGCCTCGACTACACGATCCTGCGTCCCGGAGGCCTCACGGACGACCCCGGTACGGGCAAGGTCCAGCTGGGCGAGAGGCTCGAGTACGGCCAGGTCACGCGGGACGATGTAGCAGCCGTGATCGCCGAGTGCCTCACCGCCGACAATTCGATCGGCAAGGCCTGCGACCTGATGAACGGCGACACACCCATCGCTGAGGCGGTCGCAGCCCTGTAACGGAGGGATCTCCGGGCTGTACGGGACAATGGGGGGCTAACCCATGTCTCATCCGCATCCACTCACCTGGCTCTACCGGAAGCTCGGGCGCCGCTACCCGGCCTTCTTCATCACGGTCGAGCTCCAGTCGGCCTTCCTGATCGCGACCGGGGCGGTGGCCCTGTTCAGCTTCTACTACGACGTCTCCAGCGGGGATTTCCTGACGATCCTCGCGATCACGCTCGGGCTCACCGCAGTCGGGATCTCCTTCACCATCTTCCGGGTGCTCAGGCGGCTGCAGCCGCTGACCGCCTGGATCGCCGGCTCCCGCTCCTCCGAACAGACGGCGGAGGCCTGGCACGCTGCGGTGAACCTGCCGATCCTGTTGATCCGCCGGGACTTCCTCGTTCCCGTCCTGGTCACGGTGATCACGGTCATCGCCTCGGTCGCGGTCCTCGACCTGAGCTGGCTGGCCTTCTTCCCGATCGCAATCGCCGCCCTGCTCACCGTCGCCTACGGGGCGACGCTCCACTACCTTGCCCTTGAGCTCGCCCTGCGGCCGGTCCTCTTCGACATCAACTCGAGCCTCGAGGTTCCGGTCCGGATCGATCGCCCGGTCGTGCCGCTGCGCGTCAAGCTGCTCGGCTCGCTGCCGCTGATCAACGTGATCACGGGCCTCGTGGTCGCGGCGCTGACCTCGAACGGCGGCGGTACCGACGCCCTGGGCATCAACGTGCTGATCGCCCTCTTCGTCTCCTTCACGATCAGCTTCGAGCTCACCGTGCTGCTCTCACGCTCGATCCTGCGGCCGATCGAGGACCTCGAGGCGGCCACCGAGCGGATTCGCCAGGGCCGCTTCGACGAGCACGTCCCGGTGACGACCTCCGATGAGTTCGGCGAGCTCTCCTCGGCCTTCAACCAGATGGTCGACGGGCTGGCGGAGCGCGAGCGGCTGCGCGCGGCCTTCGGCACCTACCTGGACGAGGAGGTCGCCCAGCACCTGATCACCGAGGACTTCGAGCCGCACGGCGAGGAGGTCGAGGTCTCGCTGGTGTTCTGCGACGTCCGCGACTTCACCACGGCGGCGGCCGAGTCCTCGGCCTCCGAGGTGGTGGCGCGCCTCAATGAGCTCTTTGAGTGCATCGTCCCGATCGTCGCCCGCCACCGTGGTCACATCGACCAGTTCATCGGCGACGGAGTGCTCGCCGTCTTCGGGGCGCCGGAGCGCATCCCGCGGCACGCCGACCGCGCGGTGCAGTGCGCCGTGGAGATCGCCCGGACGATCAACAGCCGGCGACCCGGCGACTTCGAGGTGGGCGTGGGTGTCAACTCCGGCAGCGTCGTCGCGGGCGCGATCGGGGGCGCCGGGCGGCTCAACTTCAGCGTTATCGGCGACGCCGTCAACCTCTGCTCCCGGGTGGAGGCCGCGACCCGCGAGACCGGCGACCCGGTGCTGATCACGGCGGCCACCCGCGAGCAGCTCTCCGAGACGATCGAGGTGGAGTCGCGGGGCGAGCGCCAGATCCGCGGTTACGAGCGGAAGGTGGAGCTATTCGCGCCGCTGGTCCCGATCGCCATCATCACCGGGCCGGGTGAGGACGTCAGCGACCCGCTCGGCGA
Organism: uncultured Solirubrobacterales bacterium; assembly: GCA_963763955.1. Taxonomy (GTDB): domain Bacteria; phylum Actinomycetota; class Thermoleophilia; order Solirubrobacterales; family 70-9; genus DASUPK01. The sequence continues at coordinate 186,177 of CAVXQP010000030.1, forward strand.
CCCGGTGGTCGGCGGGCTCGGCCGCGCGCCGGAGCCGGGCGACGGCCTCGGTCGCCGTGCCCGCCCGGGTCCGGGCGTCGGCAGGGCCCGTACCAGCCAGGACCGCGGCCTCGGCAGCACTCACACCCTGCCGGGGTCCTAGCCGCCCGCGCCGGGAATGGAGGATCGATGGGTCGCCGCCCATCCGGGAGGCGACGACCCACAGAACCCCCTATTTCCGAATACCCCTGACCACGTAAATGACTATCGGTCAGCGGCGGGGCCCCTCGCTACCCCTCAATTCGGTAAATCACAGCTCTATGGCGATACCCGATGACGCGCTGGACACGCTCTACCACGGGCCGCTCGAGGAGTTCACGGCGGCGCGGAACGAGCTCGCAAAGTCCCTGCGCGGCGATGGTGACGGGGCGGCGGCCGACGAGCTCAAGGGCCTGCGGAAACCGAGCCGGGCCGCCTGGCTCGTCAACCAGCTCGCGGTGCGGAAGCCGGACGAGGTCGCCGACCTGCTCGAGGTGGGGGAGGAGCTGCGGGCGGCCCAGGAGGAGATGCTGGCCGGCTCGACCGACCGCGAGAGGTTGCGCGATCTGGCGCGGCGCGAGCAGGAGGCGGTCGACACGCTGCTGCGGACCGCCGAGGCGATCGGCCGCGAGCACGGGGTGGGGGAGCAGATCCTCACCCGGGTTGGCGAGACCCTGCGGGCGGCGGCCGGCGATCCCGAGGTGGCGGAGGCGATCCGGCGCGGACGTCTCACCCGTGAGCAGCGCGCGGCGTCGATCGGGCTGGTCGGCTCGGCCGCGCCCGCCGCACCGGCCACGCGAAAGAAGGGCAAGGACCGGGAGGCGGCCGAGCGCCGCTCCCGCCAGCAGCAGGCGAAGCGCCGCAATCAGGCCGACCGCAAGCTCGCCGCCGCCGAGAAGCGGCTCGACCGCGAGCGGGCCAAGCTCGAGCGCGCCCGGGAGTCGGTGGAGGAGGCCGAGCGGAGCGTCCACGCCGCCGAGCTCGACGCCCGTGCCGCCCGCCGCGAGCTGGACGAGATCTAGCGCTAGTCTCGCCTCGATGGCGACGGAGCAGGTCGATCAGAAGACGGCGGTCCACGGCGGCCGGTTGGTCGCCCAGGCGATCAAGAGCCGCGGCGCCTCGAAGCTCTTCAGCCTCTCCGGAGGCCACCTCTTCTCCATCTACGACGGCTGCAAGGAGGAGGGGATCGAGGTCGTCGACACCCGCCACGAGCAGTCCGCCGCCTTCGCCGCGATCGGCTGGGCCAAGGCGACGCGCGAGCCGGGGATCTGCGCACTCACCGCGGGGTGCGGCGTCACCAACGGGATGAGCGCGATCGCCTCCGCGCAGGCCGACGGCGTGCCGCTCGTCACTCTCGGCGGCCGGGCGCCGGAGATGAGGTGGGGGATGGGCTCGCTCCAGGAGATCGACCACCTGCCCTTCGTCAAGCCTCTGGTGAAGTCGGCGATCACCGTGAAGGATCCGGCGAAGATCGCGCGGACCACCGCGGAGGCGATCGACACCGCCGCCGAGCCGCCATTCGGCCCGACCTTCGTCGACTATCCGCTCGACGTCGTCTTCTCCGAGGCGGAGGCCGAGGTTCCGGACCCACCGGCCGTGGGCGAGCGGATCCCCGACGGTGTCGAGGAGGCGGCGAAGCTCCTGGCTGAGGCGGGACGTCCCGCGATCATGGCCGGCTCCAACCTCTACTGGGCCCAGGCGGAGTCGGAGCTGCGCGAGCTGGCGGAGGCGCTCGGGATCCCCGTCTTCCTCAACGGCCTGGGCCGTGGCTGCTTCCCGCCCGACCACGAGCTCTACTTCTCGCGCGCCCGCGGCTCTGCGCTCAAGGGCTGCGACGTCGCGCTGGTGATCGGCGTCCCGCTCGACTTCCGGCTCGGCTTCGGAGGATCGATCGCCGATGACGCCAAGCTGATTCAGCTCGACTTCGCACCGTCGCGGTTGACCAAGACGCGCCAGCCCGATCTCCTCCTCACAGGCGACATCGGCGCCGCGTTGACCGCGATACGCGAGTCGGTGCCGGCCGATCCCCAGCGGACCTCGACCTGGATCAACAGGCTCCGGAAGATCGAGGACGAGAAGCGCGCGGAGGAACAGGTTCTCCTCGACGACGACCGCTCGCCGATGCACCCGATGCGCATCTACAAGGAGCTCGGCGACTTCCTCGACCGCGACGCGATCGTGGTCGGCGACGGCGGCGACTTCGTCAGCTTCGCCGGGCGCGTCTGGGAGACCTGGGAGCCCGGCACCTGGATGGACCCAGGCCCCTACGGCTGCCTCGGCGCCGGTCCCGGACAGGCGATCGGCGCGAAGCTCGCCCACCCCGAGCGCCAGGTCTGCCTGCTGCTCGGCGACGGCGCCTTCGGCTTCTCCGGGATGGAGTTCGACACGATGGTCCGCCACCACCTCCCGATCGTCGCGGTGATGGGCAACAACGGGATCTGGGCGCTCGAGCACCACCCGATGAAGTTCCTCTACGGCTACTCGCTCGCCGCCGAGCTTCGGCCCGAGACGCGGTACGACGAGGTCGTCTCCGCCCTCGGTGGCCACGGCGAGCTGGTCCGCTCGCCCGGCGAGCTCCGCCCGGCGCTCGACCGAGCCTTCGCCTCGGGCAAGCCGGCCCTGGTCAACGTGCTCACCGACCCCGAGGTCGTCTACCCGCGCCGCGCGAACCTGGCCTGAGCCGGCCTTTTCCGGCCGACCCCCGCGTTAGAACATCCGCGCAGAAGTCGCAGACACGGACGAGGAGCCGGCTCAGAGGCCGATTTCTCGGGCATGGACGTGGTGCGACGGGAGAGGGGTTTCGCAGTGCCCGGTTCCGGTGAGAGGGCCATCGCTTCGCCTCGGCGCGCCAGCGGGCGCGGCGTCGTGCCCCGTCCGGACCTCGTCTTCTTCATCGTCGTCTGTCTCGGCTGGGTGGCCCTCTCGCAGTGGCTCTCGTTCCCCGGGGTGCTCGCGCTGATCGGGCTCGTCTATGTCGGCCTCAACGCGCGCCTCCTCTCCTTCGCTCTCTTTGACGTCCCGCCGAAGCGCCGTCGCGTTGCCGACTTCCCCGAGCTCACCCTGATCATCGCCACCCACAACGACCAGGACGTGATCGAGCAGACCCTCGACGGGGCGACGCGCCAGCGCTACCCGGGCGAGCTCCGCATCGTGGTCGCCGACGCAGACTCCACGGACGAAACCGTCGAGCGCGCCAGCCGCAGCGCCGAGCACGACCTGCGCATTTCGGTCCTCCATTTCCCGCCCGACGCCAAGTCGAGGACCCTCAACCGGGCCCTCGCCACGGTCGGGTCCCCGCTGGTCGCCACGATCGACGCCGGCACGCGGCTTCGGCCCGGGGCGCTCCGGCTCTGCGCCGGCCGCCTGCTCGTGTCTTCGGTATCGACGGTCGCCGTCGGCGGCGCCGTGTTCGTCTCGACCGCCCGCGAGAACCTCCTCGCCCACGCCGAGGAATGGGACCACGACCTCGGCGTCCTCCCGGCCCTCCAGCCCCAGGACGACCTCCGCGGCCCGCTGATGACGCAGGACGACCTCAGCGTCTTCAAGACCGGCCTGGCGCGGGAGCTCGGCGCCAGGTCAGGCATCTAGCGCTCACCGGTCCGCCTAGGCTGGTGCGGCACCAGTCGAACGGAGGACACCATGGAGATGGAAGGGAAGGTGGCGCTGATCACCGGCGCGAGCGGCGGCATCGGCGCCGCGGTGGCGCGCAGGCTGCACGCGGCGGGAGCGTCGGTCGGGCTGCTCTCGCGCAGTGGCGACGACCTCGGACTCGATCGCGGGCTCGGGGTGGTCTGCGACGTCCGCTACCGCGATGCGGTCGGCGCCGCCACGGAGGCCGTGGTCGAGCACTTCGGCCGCCTCGACATCGTCGTCGCCAATGCGGGCGTCGGCGCCTACGGGCCGTTCCTCGAGCTCGACCCGGAGCAGGTCGAGGCGATGATCGACATCAACCTGAAGGGCACTCTCTACACCGCGGCGGCGACGCTGCCCCACCTGATCGAGGGTGGCGAGGGGGACTTCCTCTCGCTCGCGAGCGTGGCGGGGCTCCGGGGCCTCCCGGGCGAGAGCGTCTACAACGCCTCGAAGTTCGGCCAGCTCGGCTTCACTCGTTCGCTCGATCACGAGCTGCGGGAGAAGGGTGTGCGTGCCACCTGCATCTGCCCCGGCGCCGTGAAGACGAACTTCGCGATCGGGACGGGTCGCGAGGAGGGCGATCCCGCGCTCGAGGACATGCTGACTCCGGAGGAGGTCGCCGAGGTGGTGCTGTTCACGGTGACGCGGCCGAGGCGGATGCGGATCCTCACCACCAGCTTCCGCCCGATCACCGAGGCGTCCTGGGGCTGAGGGGTTTGGCGGTACGCTGGTGGAGAGCATTCGCCCGGCGGCTCTTCCCTCTTCCCTCGCGCGAATTCGTCCAGAGGGTCAGGAAGGTGGAGCTAGATGCCCGAGACGACGATTGAGCCCGCGGCCGATTGGACCTGCGCGCGCTGCCAGGTGACTGTCAGCTGGATGGCCGACGTGGAACGCCCGGAGCTGCCGGGGACCTGGACCAGGGAGGGCGAAGAGCTCTACTGCCTGGCCTGCCGCCGCGAGCGGGCCGGGGAGGCCGCACTGGTCGGGCTCGATGAGGACACCACGGCCCAGCGCCGTGGCCAGATCGAGTCGCGCGCGCGGATCGAGTTCGAGATGAAGCGCCGCCCCGAGAATGCGGACAGCCGGATCGCCCAGGCCTGCCACACCTCGATCAAAGCGGTGAAGCAGGCTCGCGTCCGCCTCGGGATGCAGTCGCGGCGCCCCAGCTGAGCCGTGGGCTGGCTGACCAATCTCTTCAGCAAGGAGTCAATCGACGACCGCCTGCTGGCTGGGGAGCTCTCACCTGAGAGTGGGCAGGGCAAGGCGAGGGGGAGCAGCTCGTCAGCCCGCGCCACCGAGCGAAGAGCGCCGAGGCACTCAGAGATCTCGTCGAGGAGGCGCAGCGGCCACACGCCTCGTTCTTCAACGCGAACCTCCGCGTTCAACGTGCCCTGATCCGGGACAACCAGCCGCTGATCCTCACCCTGGCCCGGGAGCTGGAGGAGCTTCCGAGTGTCGATCCTCGAGGCGTGATCCTCGCCGATCGGCTGATCCTGGACGGCACCTCACCCGTCTACACCACCGAGTCCGCCATCCAGGAGAACGGAGCGCTCCTCAGGGCAGTGGAGCGAGCCCGCGAGGCGCTCCAGCCCGACTGACAGCCGAGTCGAGCTAGCCGGCGGGAGCCGGCGCCGGTATGGCCGGCGTCGGCTGCACCCAGAGCCGATCCACCAGCGCCCAGCTCGCGAAGCAGAGTGGCGCCCGCGGCGGCCGTCGCGGTGAGGAGCGCTCCGGCGGCGGCCGAGGCCGCCACGCCGTTGGTGCCGAGGATGAGCACGGCGGTGGCCGCGCCCAGGCTCGGGCCGACCGGGAAGAGCCCGACCACGGCAAGGCCGATGAGCAGCGCGGTCGAGTCGAACACCGAGGCATCGACGCCGCTCCAGTTGAGCAGCAGCCAGTTCCGCGCGATCTGGATCACCACCGCGAGGCAGACCAGAGCGACGATCCGGCCGCTCCCCTTCGTCTCGCGCAGCACGGCGATGCCCCTCCAGATTCCCGTCCGCCGGTTGCGCGCCACCCGCTGCATGCCCCAGAGCACCGCGGCCACCGCGGCGAAGGCGACCAGGGGCACCCACCAGGGGACGCCCAGCGGCGCCACCAGCGTGAAGGAGAAGATCGCGGCCAGGGCCATCTCGACCACGACGATCGGCAGCTCGGCGGTGAGCAGGATCGAAGGGCGCGGGGACTCGCTCGGCGCCGTCCGCCGCAGGGCGGCGATGCGGACCGCAAGCCCGAACTGGCCGTTGAAGATGTTGCACAGGTAGCCGAGGCTCGAGGCGCGATAGAGGCGCCGGCGGCTGACGCTGCCGCCGGCCGCGCCGATGCAGACGCCCCAGGCCTCGCTGCGGGCGACGAGCCAGAGGACGTGGAGGGCGACGGCGACTCCCAGCACCCAGAAGGGCGCCGAGCCGAGGGCGACCACGAACTCGTGCCCGTGCCCCGCGAGCCCGATGACGAGCGCAATCGCCACCACGGAACCGCCCACCAGACTGACCGCTGTCGGGTGCCGGCGGAGCGTCGAGCGCAGTGCCACCACCCGGGTGCGGATCAAGTGATCAATTCCATTCACCCCCACACTAGCCCTCCTGGCCGGTCCCTACACTGGGTTGGTGAGAAACCTCGGGCCCGCGGGTCCCACCACCTGGACCTGTACCCGCTGCGAGGTGACCGTCTCCTTCGCGCCCGAGGTCGAGCGGCCGCGGCTGCCCACCACCTGGGCCCAGGAGAACGGCGATCTCTACTGCCTGAGCTGCCGCCGAGAGATGGCCGGGGAGGCCGGCATCGCCAGCGCCGGGGAGGACACCACCAAGGAGAGGCTGCTGCAGATGCGCTCGCAGGCGAGGATCGAGTTCGAGATCAGGCGCGATCCCGGGCGCCAGGACAATCAGATCGCCAAGGCCTGCGGCACCTCCACCGTCTCGGTCCGCAAGGCGCGGGCCCGGCTCGGCCTCGAGCCGCACGCACCTGCCTGACGGATCCCGCCCGGCCCGGACCGGGGGTCCTGCTACCGTGGTCGGCGTCGGGTCGACCAACCGGGTCCCCGAGAGGTTCCGTTTCCTCCCTCATTGCGCTCCGAATGCGCCGTTAGTTGGGGTCACAGGATCTCCAACGCAACGCGTACATAAGGAGTTAGCTACATGTCATCCGAATCATTCGCCGATCTCGGCGTGTCTCGCCCAATCCTGGGCGCGCTCGCCGAGCGCGGTATTTCCGAACCTTTTGCGGTGCAGAGACTTTGCATCGCGGACGTCCTCGCAGGTGAGGACGTCCTCGTCCAGTCGCCGACCGGGTCGGGCAAGACGCTCGCCTTCGGCATCCCCATGGCCGAGCGCATCGAGGCCGACTCGCGCCGCCCCGCGGCCCTCGTCCTCGCTCCCACCCGCGAGCTCGCCGAGCAGATCGTCGACGAGCTGCGCTCGATCGCGCAGTCCCGAGCCTTGAAGATCGCCCCCGTCTTCGGCGGGGTCGGCATCCAGGCGCAGGCGAGGAAGGCCGCTCAGGCCCACATCGTCGTCGCCACCCCCGGCCGCCTCGAGGACCTGCTCGACCGCGGCGCCTTCAACCTGAAGCAGATCCAGCTGCTCGTCCTCGACGAGGCCGACCGCATGCTCGACATCGGCTTCAAGCCGGCGATCGACCGGATCGTCGCCAAGATGCCGCGCGATCGCCAGACGCTGTTCTTCTCGGCGACGCTCGAGGGCGCGACCGGCAAGCTGGCCGCCGCCTATACGCGCAATCCGAAGCGCCACGTCCACGCGCCGAAGGTCGAGAAGGACGCCGAGGTGGAGCACCGCTTCATTCACCTCGCTCATGAGGCCAAGGTCGACGCGCTGGTCGCGGAGCTCCGCGACACAGAGCGCGGCCGCACCCTGGTCTTCGTCCGCACCAAGCGCGGTGCCGACCGGCTCGTCAAGAGGCTTGGCCGCCAGAAGATCCAGGCGGTCGCGATGCACGGCAACAAGAACCAGAGCCAGCGCCGCCGCGCGCTCGCGGACTTCGAGCGCGGCGACTGCGACACGCTGGTCGCCACGGACGTCGCCTCCCGCGGGATCGACGTCGAGGACATCACCCACGTGATCAACTTCGACGCCCCCGGGGACCGCGACACCTATGTGCACCGCACCGGCCGCACCGGCCGAGCGGGCGCGTCGGGGATCGCCGCGAGCTTCGTCCTGCCCGACCAGCATCAGGAGATGCGGAAGATCGCCGCGGACCTCGGGCTCCACACGGAGTACGACGCCAACCGCAACGGGGCGGGCGACGACGTCCGGCAGCACTCGAACGGCAACGGGCAGCACCGTGCGAACGGCAACGGCCGTCAGCACTCCGGCGGGAACGGGCGGCGCCGCAGGCGCCGTCGACGCTCGCGCTAGTACTGCCGTCCAGGAATATCGCGCCTTAGGTGGAAATTACGGATGTGTAGGGGTCTCGCAGGCCGATAGCCCTGGTATGGAAGCCACCACAGCCTTTGATCCGAGTGCAGTTGCACGCCGGCGCGTGGGCCTCCGGGAACGGCTCGCTGCCTTCCTCCCCAAGATGGATGAGATCGGCGGCGACGCCGGCGTTCGACTGGAGCGCTACCTGCGCGGCTCCGACGCCGTCGTCCTTCACCGCTGCCGCATTCCGGGCAAGCGCGGCAAGATCAGCCACGTCATCGTCGGCCCCGCCGGCGTCACCGTGGTCGACAGCCGCAACTACAACCGCAGCAGGGCCACGGTCCGGAGCAGTCAGCTCCTCGTCGGCAACCGCGACCGCGCAGACCTGGTCGAGGGCGTCATCGACCATGCCGCCCGCGTCCGGGACCTGCTCGCCGACACCCCTTACGCCGACGTGGACGTCAATGCCGCCCTCGCTTGGGGCAGCGTGCAGGGCTCCAGATCCGTCCAGCTCGTCGACGGCCCCCGCGTCACCGTCTGGGGGACCGGGCGGATCGCGGGCGAGGCGGCGCGGCCGGGGCCTCTGTCGTCCCGCGAGGTCCAGTCGCTGGCGTCGCTCCTGGCGGGCGAGCTCTCAGCCTGAACCGTTCACCGCGGCGCCGCTTTCCCGGGCGATCGATCGAGGTCGTTCTCCCGCGGTCGAGCCGTGTCCCTGCATCGCGCGCTTCGAGTCTCGCGGGCTCCCGGCTTCGAGCACGCCGCTCCCGGTCATCCGTCTAGTCAGAGAGAGATCCGCTGAAAACTACGGACGGGGAAGCGCAGGCCAGGACCGATGTGCGGCATAGCCCATGTTCGGTTCTGGCCAAAAGCCCGATGTCAAATCGCCTTCGCGTTCGAACGGCAATGGCAAGGTGGCGTCCAGCGGCAACGGCAAGGTTGCGACCGGCGGGAATGGCCAGGTCGCGACCAACGGCAACGGTGGGGTCAAGACCCTGCCGAAGCCGGCCAAGCTCGATGAGCAGTTGCCGGTTCTCTCGGCGAACGGGAACGGATTCCCGGTCGCCGAGAAGCTACCCGAGCATCACCGCCGCTTCTACATCCCGCTCAAGCTCAAGCTGGTCTTCGTCGCGCTCTGCAGCCTGGCCTGGGTCGGCTTCTCTCTCTGGCTCGCGATCCCGTGGATCGATGAGCTCGGGCAGTCGATCACGGTCCCGCTCGCCGCGGCGCTGATCGCCGGCATCGCGATCATTCCCGGCTACCTGAATGCGCACCTGATCAGCTCGCTGTTGATCGACAGGGCGCCGCCGCTCCGCTTCGACGTCGACTTCCCGGCGATCACCCTGATCGTCGCCTGCTTCAACGAGGAGGCCGTGATCGAGGAGACGCTCGACTACGCCTGCACCCAGGACTATCCGGGCGAGCTCCGCATCCTGGTCGCCGATGACGGCTCGACCGACCAGACGGTCGAGCGGGCCGCCCTCTGTGCCGAGCTCGACGAGCGGATCACGGTCCGCAGCTATCCGCACGGCGGCAAGGCCAACACGCTGAACCACGCGCTCGGCGACGTCGACACGCAGCTGATCGCCACCGTCGATGCCGACACCCTGCTGATGCCCGAGGCCCTGAAGCGATGCGTCGCCCGCCTCATGGTCTCGCCCCCGACGACCGTCGCGGTCGCCGGCGCCGTCTTCGTCCGCAACTCCCGCAAGAACCTGCTGACCCAGGCGCAGGAGTGGGACTACTTCCTCGGCATCGCCTCGATCAAGCGCCAGCAGGGCCTCTTCCAGGGCACGCTGGTCGCTCAGGGCGCCTTCAGCGTCTACAGGACCGAGCCCGTCAAGGAGGTCGGCGGCTGGCCGGACCGGATCGGCGAGGACATCGTCCTCACCTGGGCGATGATGAACAAGGGCGCCGGCGTCACCTACGAGAAGACCGCCGTCGCCTTCACCGACGCCCCGGAGAACGCCAAGGCCTTCGCCAAGCAGCGCCGCCGCTGGGCCCGCGGCATGATCGAGGGCCTGCGCGAGTTCGGCCCCGCCCTGATCAAGGGCCGCCGCTCCTACGCCCACTCGATCGTCGTCGACTACGTCTTCCCCTACGTCGACGTGGTCTACTCGATCGCCTTCCCGGTCGGGATCATCCTCGCCCTCGGCTTCCAGAACTACGCGATCGTCGGGCCGCTGACGCTCCTCGTCCTCCCGCTCAACATGATCCTCTCGGGAATCATGTTCAAGCTCAGCCGAGACTCCTTCCACGAGGTCGGCCTGCACGTCCGCCGCAACATCAAGGGCTTCCTCAGCTACCTGCTGCTCTACCAGCTCTTCATGTCGCCGGTCAGCGTCGTCGGATACGTGCAGGAGCTTTTCCGGACCAAGCGGAACTGGTAACGCGCCCCGGCCGGCTACGGCTTCCCGGTCGGCTCCGCCGGGCCCACAGCCCCTGCCGCGGGGGCATAGATGCTCTCGTGCCCGTCATCCCAGCGAATGCGGTAGCGAGGGGAAGGTGCCTCGCTTACCACCTCCTCTACGACGCCGGTCCGAGGCGACCGCTCGGTCGACTCAGCCTCAACCTTGATCCGATTCCCGACCTCCAGCTTCATGTCCTCACCTCCGATTCGCCTCGTAGAGGTAATACCACCAACCGCCGCGATCACGCCTGCTTGCCTGGTCAACGAGCGAGTAATGCTGGCGGTGTTCGTTGCTGGCCGGGGATACGATTCGGCTCAGGATTGCGCTGAGCACCCCTCAGACCCAGTACGCGAAGTCCGGCGACGCCTCGATCGCCTACCAGGTCGTCGGCGACGGGCCGATCGACCTGGTCCTCGTCCTCGGCTTCACCACCCACCTCGAGCTCCAGTGGGAGTCGCCTCCGATGGCTCGCTTCCTCGAGCGGCTCGGCTCGTTCTCGCGCCTGATCCTCTTCGACAAGCGCGGCAACGGACTGTCCGACCCCGTCGCCGAGGTGCCGACCCTGGAGCTGCGGATCGACGACGTCCGGGCTGTGATGGACGCCGCCGGCTCCGAGCGGGCGGCCCTCTTCGGGATCTCCGAGGGCGGCCCGATGAGCGTCCTGTTCGCGGCCACCCACCCCGAGCGCGTGTCGGCCCTGGTGCTCCACGGCGCCATGGGGCGCACCACCGAGGCGCCCGACTACCCCTGGGCCGCGCCCGCGGAGGCGCTTCGCGAGTCCGCCGCCGAGTTCATCGCCCCCAACTGGGGGCAGGACGCGGAGGGGATGGTCGAGCTCTTCTCTCCGAGCATGGCCGGCGATCCCCAGGCGGCCGAGTACACCGCCCGTTTTGAGCGCTCGTCCGCGAGCCCGGCGATGGTCCAGCAGATCTTCGAGATGTTCCTCGACATCGACGTGCGAGCCATCCTGCCCACGATCCATGTCCCGACGCTCGTCACCCACCGGCGCGGCGACCGGGTGGTCAACTGGCGCGCGGGCGAGGAGCTCGCCGCGCAGATCCCGGGCGCCCGCTACGTCGAGCTACCCGGGATCGACCACATCCCCTGGGCAGGCGACCAGGACGCGGTGCTCGGGGAGATCGAGGAGTTCCTGACCGGCACCCGCTCGGTGGCCGAGCCCGACCGCGTGCTCGCCACGGTGATGTTCACGGACATCTGCGGCTCGACCGCGCGAGCGGCGGAGCTCGGGGATGCCGCCTGGCGGGAGCTGCTGGCGGCGCATCAGGCCGCGGTGCGGCGGGAGCTGGAGCGGGTCAGGCGGACGTGAGGTGAAGACGCTCGGCGACGGCAGCCTCGCCACCTTCGACGGCCCGGCGCGGGCGATTCGCTGCGGTGGCGCGATCGCGGAGGCGGCCCGCTCCACCGGTCTGGAGGTGCGCATCGGCCTCCATTGCGGCGAGGTCGAGGTGATGGAGGACGACGTCGGCGGGATCGCGGTTCACATCGCGGCTCGCGTCGGAGCCCTGGCCGGGGCGGGGGAGGTGCTCGTCACCAGCACGGTCAAGGATCTCGTCGCCGGATCGGGGATTCAGTTCACCGACCGCGGGGCGAAGCAGCTCAAGGGAATCCCGGACGAATGGCGCCTCTTCGCGGCAGCGCCCTAGCGTCGCCGTGAGCGCTTGATCGAGCCCAACACCAGCAGGGCGACCAGGGCAACCACCTGCCCGCCGAGGATCGCCCGGTTGAGATCGAATGCGGGCTCCCAGAAGACCAGCTCGCCGTGGATCACGTAGGCGCCGACGGGCCTGGCGTGCACCCCGAAGCCGCCACCGCCGCCGGTAGTGCCGTCGGGCTGGTCGCCGCTGCCTCCTCCGACGCCGCCCATCACGGACGCGGCCGGGATCACCGTCACTCCATCGCGCTCGTAGGGCTCGCCGTAGACGCGCCGCACCGTGAGCGTGTCGCGTCCCGCCTCGATTGTCTCCTTCAGGTCCATACCTGTCTCCTGTTCACGAGGGTTCGCCGGCTCCAAGTGTGCCGCGGCGGACGCAGCGTCGTCGGCCACGGGCAGGGGCTCTTCAAGACCAAGCGGAACTGGCAGCCGGTTCGATCACGCCCCGGTCGGCCAGTGCTCCAGCTCGACCTCGGGCATCGGGAAGTCGCGAGGGTTGCCCGTCGCGAGCCGTGCCCCCGCGCTGACTGCGGCGGCGGCGATCAGGCAGTCGCCCTGGGTGAGTGTGACCCCGCGCGCCCCGAACCGGCGGCGCCAGGATCCGGCCATTTCTCCCTCGCGCGCCCCGAGCGGAACGATCCGAAGCGCTGCGACGAGAGCGCCGATCCTCTCCTCTTCCTCCGGTCTTGACCCGCGCCAGAGCTCCTCGACGTTGACCGCGCAGATGAGCGGCGGATCCTCCGACCGACTCAGGTCATGGAGACGCTGCGCGGCCGGTCGAGCACGCAGCGAATCGACCAGGACCGTGGTGTCCAGGAAGAGCGCGACTCAGCCCACCCGGTCCGGGTCGGCCCGGCGCTGTGCCCGCACCCAGGCCGCCGGATCGTCATCCCACTCGTGCCCCTCTGCCGGGATCGTCCCGAGTGCGGCCAGGATCTCGTCCCAGCGGCGCTCGTCGTCCAGAGTCCGCCGAAGGAGCTGCGCGATGAAGGTGCTCCGCCTTCGCTTCCCGACCCTCTTGTCCAGTTCGGCCACGAGCTCATCCTCGAGGCTTATGTGTATACGCATGTGCGTAGCTTGACACACAAGCGTGTCGAGTTGGTCGTCAGACGCGCGCGGCCTGCCGGGCCGCCTTCACCCGGGCGGTGCGGTCGAGCAGCGCCTTCCGCGGCCGGACCGACTCCGGTGTGATCTCGACGCACTCGTCCGCGCGGATGAACTCGATCGCCTCCTCGAGCGAGAGGCGCTTGGCCGGCACCAGCCGGATCAGCTGGTCGGCCGCCGCCGCCCGGACGTTGGTCTGCTGCTTCTCCTTGATCGCGTTGACATCGATGTCCTCGGCGCGCGAGTTCTCGCCGATGACCTCAGCCGAGGATGTTGACCGCGCGGGCGAGGACGAGCCCGATGGTCACGATCGCGGCCGTGCCCTGTATCCCCATCAACAGCTTCGCCGCCTGGGTGATCGGCATGGTGTCGGTGGGGCTGAAGGCGGTGGCGTTGGTGAGCGAGGTGTAGAGGTAGTCGAAGAACGTCGGGCGCCATTTCTGCTTGCATCGGGGTCAGCTCGGGCTCCTCCATCTGCGGGAATTGAAAATCTCGCCACGGGTCCTTCTTGAAGCGGGCGAGCGGGCCGCCGCCGTCGAGCTCGAAGTAGATGACGGAGAAGAGCACGACGTTCGTCACCCAGAGCACCGCGCCGGAGCCGATCAGAGCGCGGCCCTGGGTGTGCCCGCCGGTGACCAGGTAGTGCACCAGCAGGACGAGCGAGACGAGGTAGGTCAAGGTGACCAGCGCCAGGATCGTGAAGAGGAGCGGGCGCTGGTAGCGGCCCGCCAGGTGGTCGGCCCGCGGCGGCGCGATCACGATCAGGGTGATCAGGAGCACCCCCTCCACGGCCGGGATCAGCCACCTCGGCCCGATGACCAGCTTGTCCGAGAGCCCCAGATGCAGGCCGATCGCGACCGCCACGGCCAGCTGCGCCGGCCACAGCGGGTCCCCGTCGCTGATCCGCCGGTCGAGGCCCTGGAGCTCCCGACGGAGGTGCGAGGGGACGTGCCTCTCCTGCACCTCGGCCATAGCGAGCGAGGCTAGAGCCGACTGAGGACGCGAACGGCGCTCAGCCGACCCGGGCGGCCTGCCGGGCGGCCTTCACCCGGCCGGTGCGCTCGAGCAGCGTCTTCCTCGGTCGCACCGACTCGGGCGTGATCTCGACGCACTCGTCCGCGCGGATGAACTCGATCGCCTCCTCGAGCGAGAGGCGCTTGGCCGGCACCAGCCGGATCAGCTGGTCGGCCGCCGCCGCCCGGACGTTGGTCTGCTGCTTCTCCTTGATCGCGTTGACGTCGATGTCCTCGGCGCGCGAGTTCTCGCCGACGATCATCCCCTCGTAGACGTCCTCGCCCGGGCCGACGAAGAGCATGCCGCGCTCCTGCAGGCCGAAGAGCGCGAAGGCGGCGGTCTTCCCCTGGCGGTCGGCGACCAGCGAGCCGGTCGGCCGCATCCGCAGGTCGCCGGCCCAGGGCTCCCAGCGGTCGAAGACGTGGTGCATCAGGCCGGTGCCGCGGGTCTCGGTCAGGAACTCGGTCCGGAAGCCGATCAGCCCGCGCGCCGGCACCAGGAACTCGAGGCGAACCCAGCCGGTCGAGTGGTTGATCATCTGCTCCATCCGCCCCTTGCGCACCGCGAGCGCCTGGGTGACGACGCCGACGAAGTCCTCGGGCACGTCGATCGAGAGGAGCTCGACCGGCTCGCAGAGCTTGCCGTCGACCTCGCGGGTCAGCACCTGCGGCTGGCCGGCGGTGAGCTCGAACCCCTCGCGCCGCATCAGCTCCAGCAGCACGACCAGCTGCAGCTCGCCGCGCCCCTCGACCTCCCAGACGTCGGGCCGCTCGGTGTCGCGGACCCGGATCGAGACGTTCCCGACCAGCTCCTGGTCGAGGCGGTCGCGGATCTGCCGCGCCGTCAGGCGCGATCCCTCCCTGCCCGCCAGCGGCGAGGTGTTGATCCCGACCGTGATCGAGAGCGAGGGCTCGTCCACCGTGATCACCGGCAGCGGCCGCGGGTCCTCGGGATCGGCGAGCGTCTCCCCGATCGTCACGTCGGGCAGGCCGGCGACGGCGATGATCTCGCCGGGCCCGGCCTCGGTGGCCTCCACCCGGTCGAGCGCCTCGGTCACGTAGAGGTTGCTGACCGTCGCGTGGCTCGATCTCGCCGTTGGCCCGGCACCAGGCGATCCGCTGCCCGGAGCGAATCGTCCCGTTCCGCACCCGGCAGAGCGCGAGCCTCCCTACATAAGGGGACGCGTCCAGGTTGGTGACGTGCGCCTGCAGCGGCGCGCCCTCCTCGTACTCGGGCGCCGGGATCCGCTCCAGCACCAGGTCGAGGAGGGGGGAGAGGTCGGTGCCCTCGACGCCCTCCTCCAGCGAGGCCCAGCCGGCCCGGGCGTTCGTGTAGACGATCGGAAAGTCGATCTGCGACTCGTCGGCATCGAGGTCGAGGAAGAGCTCATAGACCTCATCGACCACCTCGCCGATCCGGGCATCGGGCCGATCGACCTTGTTCACCACCAGGATCACCGGCAGCTTCGCCTCGAGCGCCTTGCGGAGCACGAAGCGCGTCTGGGGGAGGGGCCCCTCGGAGGCGTCGACGAGGAGCAGCACCCCGTCGACCATCGTCAGCCCGCGCTCGACCTCCCCACCGAAGTCCGCATGCCCGGGCGTGTCGATGATGTTGAGCTTGGTCTCCCCGTACCGAACGGCCGTGTTCTTGGCGAGGATCGTGATCCCCTTCTCCCGCTCGAGATCCATGGAGTCCATGACCCGCTCGGCGACGTCCTGCCCGGACCGAAACGCCCCGGACTGCCAGAGCATGGCGTCGACGAGCGTCGTCTTGCCGTGGTCGACGTGGGCGATGATCGCGACGTTGCGGAGGTCGTTGGTCTGCTGCTTCTCGTTGATCGCGTTGACGTTGAGGTCCTCGGCGCGGGAGTTCTCGCCGATGGCCTCAGCCGAGGATGTTGACCGCGCGGGCGAGGACGAGCCCGATGGTCACGATCGCGGCCGTGCCCTGTATCCCCATCAACAGCTTCGCCGCCTGGGTGATCGGCATGGTGTCGGTGGGGCTGAAGGCGGTGGCGTTGGTCAGCGAGGTGTAGAGGTAGTCGAAGAACGTCGGGCGCCATTTCTGCTGCATCGGGGTCAGCTCGGGATCCTCCATCTGCGGGAACTGAAAATCCCGCCACGGGTCCTTCTTGAAGCGGGCGAGCGGGCCGCCGCCGTCGAGCTCGAAGTAGATGACGGAGAAGAGCACGACGTTCGTCGCCCAGAGCACCGCGCCGGAGCCGATCAGAGCGCGGCCCTGGGTGTGCCCGCCGGTGACCAGGTAGTGCACCAGCAGGACGAGCGAGACGAGGTAGGTCAAGGTGACCAGCGCCAGGATCGTGAAGAGGAGCGGGCGCTGGTAGCGGCCCGCCAGGTGGTCGGCCCGCGGCGGCGCGATCACGATCAGGGTGATCAGGAGCACCCCCTCCACGGCCGGGATCAGCCACCTCGGCCCGATGACCAGCTTGTCCGAGAGGCCCAGATGCAGGGCGATCGCGACCGCGACGGCGAGCTGCGCCGGCCACAGCGGGTCCCCATCGCTGATCCGCCGGTCGAGGCCCTGGAGCTCCCGACGGAGGTGCGAGGGGACGTGCCTCTCCTGCACCTCGGCCATAGCGAGCGAGGCTAGAGCCGACTGAGGACGCGAACGGCGCTCAGCCGACCCGGGCGGCCTGCCGTGCGGCCTTCACCCGGCCGGTCCGCTCCAGCAGCACCTTCCGCGGCCGCACCGACTCGGGTGTGATCTCGACGCACTCGTCCGCGCGGATGAACTCGATCGCCTCCTCGAGCGAGAGGCGCTTGGCCGGCACCAGCCGGATCAGCTGGTCGGCGGACGCCGCCCGGACGTTGGTCTGCTGCTTCTCCTTGATCGCGTTGACGTCGATGTCCTCGGCGCGCGAGTTCTCGCCGACGATCATCCCCTCGTAGACGTCCTCGCCCGGGCCGACGAAGAGCATGCCGCGCTCCTGCAGGCCGAAGAGCGCGAAGGCGGCGGTCTTCCCCTGGCGGTCGGCGACCAGCGAGCCGGTCGGCCGCATCCGCAGGTCGCCGGCCCAGGGCTCCCAGCGGTCGAAGACGTGGTGCATCAGGCCGGTGCCGCGGGTCTCGGTCAGGAACTCGGTCCGGAAGCCGATCAGCCCGCGCGCCGGCACCAGGAACTCGAGGCGAACCCAGCCGGTCGAGTGGTTGATCATCTGCTCCATCCGCCCCTTGCGCACCGCGAGCGCCTGGGTGACCACGCCGACGTAGTCCTCGGGCACGTCGATCGAGAGGAGCTCGACCGGCTCGCAGAGCTTGCCGTCGACCTCGCGGGTCAGCACCTGCGGCTGGCCGGCGGTGAGCTCGAACCCCTCGCGCCGCATCAGCTCCAGCAGCACGACCAGCTGCAGCTCGCCGCGCCCCTCGACCTCCCAGACGTCGGGCCGCTCGGTGTCGCGGACCCGGATCGAGACGTTCCCGACCAGCTCCTGGTCGAGGCGGTCGCGGATCTGCCGCGCCGTCAGGCGCGAGCCCTCCCTGCCCGCCAGCGGCGAGGTGTTGATCCCGACCGTGATCGAGAGCGAGGGCTCGTCCACCGTGATCACCGGCAGCGGCCGCGGGTCCTCGGGATCGGCGAGCGTCTCCCCGATCGTCACGTCGGGCAGGCCGGCGACGGCGATGATCTCGCCGGGGCCGGCCTCGGTGGCCTCCACCCGGTCGAGCGCCTCGGTCACGTAGAGGTTGCTGACCGTCGCGTTGGCTCGATCTCGCCGTTGGCCCGGCACCAGGCGATCCGCTGCCCGGCGCGAATCGTCCCGTTCCGCACCCGGCAGAGCGCGAGCCTCCCTACATAAGGGGACGCGTCCAGGTTGGTGACGTGCGCCTGCAGCGGCGCGCCCTCCTCGTACTCGGGCGCCGGGATCCGCTCCAGCACCAGGTCGAGGAGGGGGGAGAGGTCGGTGCCCTCGACGCCCTCCTCCAGCGAGGCCCAGCCGGCCCGGGCGTTCGTGTAGACGATCGGAAAGTCGATCTGCGACTCGTCGGCATCGAGGTCGAGGAAGAGCTCATAGACCTCATCGACCACCTCGCCGATCCGGGCATCGGGCCGATCGACCTTGTTCACCACCAGGATCACCGGCAGCTTCGCCTCGAGCGCCTTGCGGAGCACGAAGCGCGTCTGGGGGAGGGGCCCCTCGGAGGCGTCGACGAGGAGCAGCACCCCGTCGACCATCGTCAGCCCGCGCTCGACCTCCCCACCGAAGTCCGCATGCCCGGGCGTGTCGATGATGTTGAGCTTGGTCTCCCCGTACCGAACGGCCGTGTTCTTGGCGAGGATCGTGATCCCCTTCTCCCGCTCGAGATCCATGGAGTCCATGACCCGCTCGGCGACGTCCTGCCCGGACCGAAACGCCCCGGACTGCCAGAGCATGGCGTCGACGAGCGTCGTCTTGCCGTGGTCGACGTGGGCGATGATCGCGACGTTGCGGAGGTCGGAGCGGCGGGGCATGGGGCGCGGGATGGTAGGGGGGTCGCTCAGTCGCCTAGCTGTGGTCCAGGTGGTCGCCGGATCGAACCCGGTCGCTCATCCCTATTCGTTCCAGGGCTTTTCTGCGCGTGGACTTCCCCCCGACAGCCACTTGGCATTGCCGTGGCGCCGCGACTTCAAGACCATGCTGATTTGCGCCGACTACGCTCCCGGCGCGTGGGAGGCCGGAGTGGGTGGAGCAGGCGTTCGGTCTAACTCAGACGCCTCTGACTCAGAGCGCCGCCGTCCGGGATGTTTCGAGCGGGGTTCGACCGTCGTATTTCTGCATGTGAGCCTCCTTTCAAAGGCTCCGACTTTTGGGCGGCCTCCGGTTGCCGGGCTCGCAACCCGTGCCAGATGTAAACGACGGTTCTCCACTGACTCTTTGCTCGACCGACCTGGGCTCGGTAGGGTTGTCAGGTCGTTTGTCACGAGTTCGACTGCCGCGTTCTAGTCGGGCAATGCAACGGCTTGGCTAGCTGCTGATGGCCGATCTCCCCCCAAACGCCTTTGAAGTATTTTCCTCGGCAAAGGCCGATCACGAGAATCAGTTAACCGGGCGCTCCTCGTTCTCCTCCGGCTTAGTCCGGCCGCGCATCAGGTCTGGCTGCGTGAGGTGGGCCTCGCGAGCGAAGGGCTGACTCAGCTGGGAGTGCCGACGTTCACCTTCCGACCGGTCAACTTCCGACGGTTGAACCGGAAAGTGAGGGCGTTCGCGGCATTTCAGTCTTTATCACCCGAGCGGAGCCATCGAATATGGGCAAGATCGTCAATTCCAATCGCCGCCAAATCCCCGATGGGCTCATCTACTACCCGGGCAAGGACCAGCCGGTCATCTTGGTCGTTGAAAGCAAGGTCCGCGGGAGCGCGGACGCGACTCAGGCACGAAAGATCAACCTCGGCGGAATCAAGCCGGCGTGGGATCCGCACGTGCCAGTCGATCTCCGCTGGGCGCGTCTGATCGATGAGCTTTGGGCCTTGATCGATCTAGACCTCGGCCTCAGCGGCGGAGCGACGGTTGCTTCTCGACTTCTTCGACTACGTGGATAACCGCTACCGCCAGGTTGGTCCCTTCAGCACTCTGCGTCGGTGCGCTGGAGTCCACGAGCGCATCCTCCGACGCTGTCGCACATTGCTCGCTGAGGCAACTGGGCTGCAGGCCCACGATCCGGCACGTGGTCTCGGGCCCCACGTCGAGCTTGAAGATCAGACTAAGGTCGCTCGACGCGTCTACCTGGACCCCAATGAGGTGCCTGGGCAGCTGCGTTTGTCCTTCTGGCCGGCCGACACGCCGAATCAGGCGCGTGCGCTGTATGGAGACCCCGCGATGTGCGATCGCCTCCTTGCTCTTGGCCAAGAAGACGGTTGGGGTCTCCAGACGAACTTGCACTTCGGTCACTTCCAGGCAGGGTTCGCTTGGACTGACGTACCGATGTCAACGGTGGAGTACGTAAATTTTTGGCAAGCCAATAGCGAACTCATCGGAACTGTCTATCGACCAGGCACCCACCCAAACGATTGGGATTCACTCCTTGGCCAGCTAAAGAAGAAAGGGGTGGTCGGCTCGCGCAGGCCGTTCGACAAGGACTTCACCGACACGAATCGCACCAAGGCAGACGTCAGGCCGGGCTTCCAGTTCTTTCACAAATGGTCGATTGAAGAGGCAACTGCCCTGGATGACACTCCGGCTCTCCTAGAGCAGATCCGGGGCGCCTATCAGCGAGCGCTCGCAGCCGTGACCGGGTGAGTGGCGGGGCAGTAATGGCCTTCCTCGGCCTGCTCGTCGGTCGAGACTCTGCAGTAACCGGCTACTTGCGTCATCTGTCGTCCTCTCTGCCGTAGGGATCGGGAATCGAACCTTCTCGGGTGAGCTCGCCGGTCGCGGGATCAGCGAGCAACGAGGCCTCCTCGTGGAAGTGCCTGATCGCCCCGGCCCATCTGGCGGGCTCGCTTCGTGTGCCGGTCCAACGCCACGTCGGGAACCTCGCGGTACGTGTCCGAGCGCACGGAGCCGGTGTGGTGGATCGAGGCGTTGTTGACGGATCGCGACTTCTTGCTGCTGGCGAGCAGGATGACCGCGTGCATCGTCGGCATCGCCCCGTCGTCGCCCTTCTCCTTCTTCTGCTGCTCGTACGTCTCTTACAAGGCGTGGATCGTGGCGGGCAGGTTCGGCTCGGCGATGCCGATGTCCTCGGACATGATCACCTTCAACCGGCGCCAGAGGTAGGCGGGGTAGTCCTCCATCAGCTCAGCGGCCCAGTAGCAGGCGTCATCCACGTGGGAGCGCCTGGCGGCCTTCTGCACGGCGCTGACCGCTTCGTCGAGCCCGTGGCCGTGCCTGGTGCGGAGATCAGGTCGTTCCTTCCGACTGCCAGCGGGAGTGGTGATAGGTGAAGTATATTCTGGGAGCGTCGCCGCGAATGCGTCATTTGCAGGCATTTCTTGGCGAGAAGTCGCCCCGGATGGGTGTGGTATTTGAGTCGGGTAGGTTCCTTTCCACATGTGAGGAAAGGAGCACTGATGGCGCAGCGAAGCAATGAAGAAGACCGGACCAGGCACAACGGCTGGCTGAGCGCCCACGGCAAGAGCGCCCAGTCCACGCTGTACGTCCTGCGTCGTGGCGGTGTCGAGCTCGGCGGACACCTGAACGACGACCGGATAAAGGTGTTCGTGAAGGCGGAGAACGGCAAGTGCACCGGAATCGAGCTCGACCATGACGGCCACGTCATCGACGTCGTCTCGGGTCGGGGTGGGGTCTTCGGCGTCCGGGCTGGGAATCCGGTGAAGTGATGGTCCAGCCCATGCTCGCCTAAGAGCCTCTCGACCCTGAAGTCGGCGACGTCGATCACCTGGACGGTCGGCCGCTTCTTCCTCACCATCGAGGGCTTCACGGAGCCGCCGGGCAGCATGAACACGAAGCACGGACGGGCGGACCTGCTCGGGGAGCTCGCGAGGCTCGCGATCGCCCGTTGCTTTTCTCTGTCTGTCTCTAGTACAGAGACAGACAGAGACGGCTTAAACATCGGGCTCCACCTGACACGTTCGCCCGCCGGGTAGAGCAGCTTCGACGTCCCCTTCGGCAGCTCCACGATCTCTCCCCGTCCCACCGCCGACTGGACCGCCCCCCCGCGGACGTTGTTGTCCTTGGCGTCGATCGCCGCCTTGGCGACCGTGGTCTTGCAGCGCTCGCTGTCTTGGAACGCGCGCCTGACGCGAGCGAGGCGGTCTTCGGCCAAGTGCGCCTCCCGCTCGGCCTGTTCGCCAAGGGCGCGGATCTCTGCGGCCTTGCCAGCCCGAGCCTTGCCGATCGAGGCGCGGGTCGCGTCTACGTTCAGGCCGACCTGCTCGAAGGTCTGCAGCTCGTCCGTCCAAGTCACCGCGTCCATTCGAGAACCCTTTCACCAGACCCCCGAGCACGCAACAGTCGGCCGGATAGCGAGCTTCCCATGCAAGCAATAAACGAAAAGGGCGCCACGTGTCTTCGAATAGAGTCGGCTCGTGAGCAGCCCGTTCGAGCACTACGTCTTGAAGCTGACGCCCCAAGGGCGGGCCCACCTGCGCCGCGCCCGTAAGGAGATCGACGAACTGAGCGAGGAGGAGCTCTCCGACTCACCCCACCACGAGTTCGAGTGGATTATCGAAGAGACGCTCGGAACACCGGCTTGGTACAAGCCCGCCCGCCAGATCCTTCGCGACGATCTCGAGCGCTTTCGCGAGTTCATCGCCAAGGCCGAGGCGCCTACAGTCCGAGTCAGCAGCGCCGGATCGCGGCCGGCCACGAGCGTCGGGGTGAGAAGGAGTGGCTCTTTCGTGGCGCGGCCATCCTCGGCTCCGCCCAGGACGCCCTTGGCCCCTATTGGACCACCTCCCGGCTTCACATCTTTGACCTCCTCGGCGACCTCGGCTGGGACGCCGCGCACGGGCTCGGTTAGCTGAAAGGTGGCCACGGGTGCCGAGGAGTTAGCCGCTGCCGGGCGTGACGCCGCACGGAGGGTGTGGCGTGAGGGGGTGAAGGCGCAGATCGATGATCCCTTTGACGTTCGGTTCGCTCGGGCTGCGATTGAGGAGTTCGGCCGCCTCCAGCGCGACGAAACACCAGGGATAATTCGGGACGCGCTCGAGGGGGCTGCGATGGCCGGCGAGCAGCTTGACGTTGAGCCGTTTCACGGCGTAGTTGAGGTTCTTCAAAACGCCGACGATGCCGGGGCGTCCCAGTTGCGCATGGCGGTTCGGCCCCGCGGCCGGAGCCGAGCGCTCCTGTTCGTCCACGATGGCAATCCCGTGCGCCTAAACGACGTCATCGCAATGGGTCTGGCGTTCGTTTCCACTAAGCGGGAAGAGGCTTTCTCTAAGGGGCGCTTTGGAATCGGACTGAAGACCCTGCGGGCCCTTGGGCCGTCGTTACGGGTGTACTGCGGCCCTTATCACGCATCCGTTTCCATCTCTGGTAGTGAGGTTACGGCTCTTGAGCCCGCGAAGCCGATTAAGGGACTGTTCGACCCCGCAACGGGTGACACGCTGCTCGAGCTGGAGTTGGATGAAGGCTTCAAGACGAGCGACCTTAAGAGTTGGCTCCAAGGTGTCGACGCGTCTCTTCTGCTCTTTCTCGACAGCGTCCGGACATTGACGTTGGCCGGTGCTCAATCCTCGAAGCCGACCTTCCAGCTGGAGCTTCACACGTCAATTGGGAAATCGTTCGATCTGAGGCTCGGAAAGACGGAGCTCACCTGCTCGGAGGAGATCATTCGTGCAGGTGACGGGCGATCCTGGCGCCGATACTCGGTTGAGAGGCCAGTCCCGGCGAGTGCTCCGAAGCGTCGCCACAAGCAGACGGGTCCCGTTACGCCGTTGGCTGTTGCCGTTCCTGATCACGGTGCTGGGAAGGGCCGAATCTTCGCCGGCCTGCCACTGCCAACCCCGGTGGAGTGGCCGTTCAGCGTCAATGCTCAGTTCGACATCGACACACCCCGTAAAGGCGTCCAGAAGGGTGACTGGAACAAGTGGCTCCTCGGACGGATCGTTGAGTTGGTTACCGGAGTCGCCCGCCATCGTTTCGCATCGGACCCGGCCAGTGGATGGGCGACGGTGCCGCTTCCGCTCGAGGCGAAAGAGGTGCCAGACGAATGGCTGCGGGCTGCGTTAGAAGAGACCGGGGAGGCAATCCTCCGGCGGACGATGCGGGGACTCAGCCTCCGGATCCGCGGCGCGGACAGGCAGATTCGGGATCTGCTCTTCGAAGCCAAGGAGTTCGGACCGCTTGGTGTCGCCGG
The DNA here is from genome assembly GCA_963763955.1 of uncultured Solirubrobacterales bacterium. Taxonomy (GTDB): domain Bacteria; phylum Actinomycetota; class Thermoleophilia; order Solirubrobacterales; family 70-9; genus DASUPK01. The sequence continues at coordinate 210,157 of CAVXQP010000030.1, forward strand.
AGGACCTAGCTCTCATCGATGACGACGGTACGCCGCTGCCCAAGACCCACAGAGATCGGTCGGGACGGTGGCGCTTGGTCCTGAGCGAGCATGGCGAAGCTTATGAAATCGGTGTCGAGTCTGCCCTCGCGCTACTCGATCTCAAGGACGCAGAGCTGGGCGAGCGAGGGGTCAACTGGTTCATCCGCCTTGCGCGGGCGGCGATCAGCGCTGGCGAGGGTGAAGCTCTCACGTGGTACCCGTCGATCGTGCTCAGCAACGGGAGCCGTGTGCCGCCACCAGGGCCGGACGCAGAGGGCGAAGTGCTGGTGAGACGGACCCGCAAAGACTCGCTTGCGGCACGCCTAGGGCTTGCCCGCGTTATTCACCACGCCTACCTGACCAAGAACCCTGACGCTGCGGCAGTCCGCAGATGGCTCGAGCGCGAGAACATCTTGGTGGCTGCCTCCGATGACCGGGCGACTCTGCGCGCATTGGCAAGTCGGGGAACCGAGGGCGGACAACCCCTCGAGGTCTCTGATGCGGATCTGCAGGATCTGCGAACCGCCCTTCTGACTATCCCGGAAGAAGAACGAGCAGAACTCGCGTCAGAGGTCGGCGCTGGGGTCTTGTGGACGGTTTCAGCTGGGTCCGCAAGAAGCAGGCGAAGTGCAAGGTGAGACCCGCTGACTCATATCTTCCGAGGACGCTGGAAGACAGGCCGGACGGATGGTGTACCGCGGCGAATAAAACGCCAGGACTGACTTATGTCGCAGCGAGATATGCGCAGGTGATCCGCAAGTCCTCAGCAAAGGGGCGCGAATGGGGTGCCGCACGCTTCTTCCGCTTGCTGGGTTGTGAGATTGCTCCGCACCTTCACGTCGCTGAGAATTCAACGGTCAAGTACGGGGAGCTTGCCAGCCCGATTGACCATGATTCCTGAGCGAATCGCAGCGCAACGCGCTTGGTGGCGAGTACGCAAGCCATCTGAAGGGGATCGCACCTCGGATGACCTTAGGAAGGTCGTAGAGGACATCGGTCAGGGACCGATCCAAGCAACGGCGAGGACAGAGAGCGAACGCCTTGATTCTCACGCTGGGCCGCGAGTGGGATCGGCTGTTCGCCGACCATGCCAGCGCTCCTGCAGTCACGCCGTATTACCAGTGGGAAGAGCAGGCCAATCTTCCAGCCAGCTGGCTAGCGGTCGCGATGGACACAGCCTGGCTCAACGATTCGGAGGGCACTCCGCGACCGCCCGCTGAGCTCGCGGTCAGGACACCGGCGACCGAAGCTATTCATGGACCGGAGTACGACTCGTTCGCCATCGACTTGAATGCTGGACTGGCTACCTCACCGGCCGTTCGCGCCCTTGGAGTCGAGACTGATCCGCGGGTCAGTGAGATCATCGAGATGCTTGGTGAGATGCGGGCGTCAAGTAAGCCGCCGGACCCGGCAGTGCTGGCCATGCGGTACTTCGCCCTGAATGCTGCGGTGACGCGCGTCGACGCCGGGCAAGACGAGATCGTCGGGGATCTGACTGTCCGGCAGCTACGTTCTCGTTTTGGCGCCGATCCACGTAAGCCGGGGCTTGTCTTTACGGACCAGGGCTGGCGGCGACCACGCGAAGTCTTTCGCGGGCCGCCGATCTTCGGTGACCTGCGCCCGTTTGTCCCTGAGCCTCAAAGAGCGGGGCGACTGTGGCGATTGCTCGGAATCCCTGAGCCCGGGGTTGTTGCGTGCACTGCTGTTCTGCGCAAGATCGCCAGGAAGAAATCAAACGCGGATACCGAGGAGATCCTGGTCAATACCTCGGGGCGCCTTGAGTCTGTGGTCGACGATACGAAGCCGGCGAGCTTGGTGGAACTCGGTTCGGTGCCGTTGTGGACGGGGAGCAGATGGACGTCCAAGCGACCGGTGTTTGCCGTTGATAGCGAAGAGCTTGCGGCCTCGCTGGCCGGGAAACTGACCATGTGGCAACCACCGCTCGTCCCGAGCTCGCTTGGGGTCCTCCTGGAGCACCTCGGGCATCACGCTGATTGAGTTCGACGAGTTCGAAGCTCTCGTCGGCGAGGAGGACATAGAGGCGGGCGAGCCGTATCGCGAGACCTTCGCTCGCGCCGTTGCAACTCTTCAGGAGGATCTGGCGCGGCACGATCGTGATCTGAGCCGCAGCATCAGAGTTCGGTGGGACGATCTGGCCGAGTCGGAGATCGCTGTTGCATCCGGCCTCCAGTTGACGCTCAAGGTTCCGAGCAGGAAGCCAGTGCGAGTACCGGCCAGAGCTCACCTGTCGCGCGAGCCACTCCGACTGTCGGTCGCCGAGATCGAGGACCTGGGCGATCGGTATGCCGGGCGGCAAGGCCGTCGCCAGTCTCTTCCCTCCCGAGGGGCGTTATGAGGCAGCGATGGCCTGGGAGGCGCTTGGGAGGAGGCGCTCGAAGATCGAGAGCGGCCGCACCTGAGGTTGGCCGGAGACCCGCGAGAGACCGACGTTGAGGATCTCTTCGAGCAGGCCAAGAAGACCTCCAAGAAGCCAAAGAGGCAGCGCAAGAAGGATGACGATCGACGAACTGCTCGCCAAGACCCCGGCGGCGACCAGGCCAGCCGCCAGACGATTGAAAGACCCCGAAGATCTGACCGTGGTCTCTATCGACCGGCCCTCCGGCTCCGGAAAGCCGCAGCGACAAAGAGGCAAGCGCGGGCTGCGAGGCGATGAGCCGGAGGGCCGGCCTATTCACGGCGGTCAGCCTGCGCCGCCGAGCGCCCCCGTCGCGTACTCGTCCGAGGAGCTGCAAGAGCGGGCGCTACAGGCTCTTAACACAGCCATCAATGGGGAACTTTCGGATCTCAGGGATTTCCAGCACCTGCGAGGGGTGGGAGCAGACGCGTTGGATCGGCTAAAGCGATTCTTCGAAATCAAGAGCACTCGCAGGGCCGATGAAGGATCAGGTCGGTCTTACTGTCAACGAGTTCCAGCGCGCCGTCGAGTCGCGTGGAAAGTTCTACCTGGCCATCGTGTCCGGACTTGAGATCGGCTACGAGACCGTCGTCCGGATCATTCCCGATCCTGCGAGCGCGCTTGAGGTCCGGCGCTCCCAGGACATCCGGTTAGCGGGAGTCTTGTCGGCCGACAAGCCGATCGAGGTTCGCTTCGATTAGCCGGAAACCTGCAATGTGCAAGTTGTTCCGTTACTGAATTGGCTGGTGCTGATCACGATCAAGAAGGCTTGCCGCCGCGCTAACTGGTGCGTTCCGTAATGCCACGACTCCTGGGGATAGCCTTTCCGTGTGACAAGACCACCGCTGGACCCGGCGCGAGGTGCGGAAGTGGCCAAGAGACTCAGAGAGCTGGGCGTCAAGGGCATCCTCATCACGGCTGCGGAGCGTGGCTACATCACAGAGGTGAAGTGCGGGATGCCCAAGTGCTGCTGTCCCGAAGAGCTGGGTGGTGCCTCGCACTTCGAATCGCTCACCAAATACAGCGACTGGAATCCGACCCACGAGCATTTCCCAACCCCAAAGCGAGATGGGGGCCAAAGAACCGTCGAGAACTCAGTCCTCGCGCACCGGCTCTGCAACAGGATCGACTATTCGGAAACCTCTGGGCGGCCACACGCGAGAGATCTCGAGAGAATCAGAAAAGCTCGCGAGGCGGCCGCCGAGAGCTAATGCGTCGAGGACACCGTCTCAGCGCCACCGGCCCGGATACCACCCGGGGCTAGAGCTGAACGAGGAAGCGAGGAAATCCCAGGCCTTCGGAAAGGGGCCACACACCCGTAGAATTCAGTTGTCGCATCGCTGGCAGCCGTGATGTCCCGCCTCCAGACTCGAGCGGCAGGAGTCATGTCCGAGTTTTCCTTCTCGGACGTTATGCGCGACGTTTCCGCGCACTTGCGTTGAAGCAGCGAACTGGTGCATTGTTGACTAGTGCATGAGATCAGGAGATCGGCGCCGTGACCGACGACGTGCTGATTCCGCTGTCGGGCGCGATTCGTGCGCTGCGGCGCGAGCTGGTCGAGTCCGTGCGGGAGGGCAAGGATCAGGAGGTCAAGTTCGCTCTGGGCGCAATCGAGCTCGAGCTGCAGGTCCAGGTCGAGTCCACGGGCGGTGGTGAGGCCGGCATCAAGTTCTGGGTTGTCTCTTTGGGCGGCAAGGGCGAGCGCACGTCGGGGCGCACGCAGACGCTGCGGATCAGCTTGACGCCGGTGCTCGGCAGCGACGCGGATAGCGACCGGCCGCTGGTGGTTGGGTCCGAGCAGGTGCGCCGGCCGCGTTAGCGCAATGGCCGTGCGGTTTGAGCCCGGCAGGGTGGCGGCGGTGTGGGCGCCGGGCAAGCCGACGGGCATGGTCGGGTCCGGGTATCTGCTTGGTGGCGGGCTGGTGCTGACCTCGGGACATGTCGTTGATCACGCGCAGGGCGGAGCGTGCGAAGTGCGGATGCTGAAGGCGCGTGAGTGGCAGCTCGTGGAGCGCGTGTGGCGGCTAGAGCACTGCGACGCGGCGCTGCTGCAGGTGTCAGGCGACCGCGCCGGGGATGCCGCCGCGCGGCTCGGCCGGGTGGGTGGCAACGAGCGGGTCGCGTGCCGGGCTCTGGGGTTTCCGTTCGCACAGGCCAAGGAAAGCGGCGATCTGCGCGACACCGAGGACATCGCGGGGAGATCGCTCCGCTGACCGGCTCCGAGGGCGGACGCCTCACCGTGCATGTCGCCGGCAGCGTCCCCACGCCGGTTGGGTCGGATCA